>UCGV01000016.1 GCA_900471925.1 Hyphomicrobiales bacterium | reverse complement strand
TCGCCGGTCATCCTGTAGCGAGATATCAGCGCTTCCCGGCCGAGAGATATTCAGATCTCCCGGCCGGGGCTATTCGAAGCTCAAGCCGCGCGAGCAGCCTTTGCGGGAATCTCCACGTCGATTTCGAGGATCGAGACGTTCTCGCCACGATCAATCCTGATCTGCAGGCGGTCACCCTCGATTTCAACATGCTTGCCAATGACCGCAAGGATCTCCTCGCGAAGGATCGATACGAGATCGGATCCGGGAGAAACGCGTTCATGTGCCAGAAGCAACTGCAGGCGCTCGCGTGCGACCGGCGCAGTCTTCTTCTTCTGGAAGAAATCGAATACGCTCATGCTGCCCTCCGTCCAAAGATCTTGCCGAACAGGCCGCGCTTCTCGCCGGGGATCGAGACCGGGAGAACCTCGCCGTTAAGGCGACGGACGGCTTCGAAATAAGCCTTGGCCGGTGCGCTGTTCTGATCTGCAAGTGTCACAGGTGCACCGAGATTGGAAGCACGCAGCACATCCATGCTTTCGGGAATGATGCCGAGCAGCGGGATCGACAGGATCTCGAGCACGTCATCGACCTTCAGCATATCGCCGCGTTCGGCACGCGTGACATCGTAGCGGGTGAGAAGCAAGTGCTTCTCGATGCGCTCGCCGCGCTCCGCTTTCTCCGTCTTGGCATCCAGAAGACCGATGATGCGGTCGGAGTCACGCACCGAGGAGACTTCCGGATTCGTAACGACGACAGCGATATCGGCATGGCGCATCGCCAGCGTGGCACCGCGCTCGATACCGGCTGGGCTGTCGCAGATGACCCAGTCGAAATGCTTCTTCAGTTCGTTGATGACGCGCTCGACGCCTTCCTCGGTGAGGCAATCCTTGTCGCGGGTCTGCGACGCCGGCAGCAGAAACAGCGTTTCCAGCCGCTTGTCGCGGATCAGCGCCTGGGTCAGCTTGGCATCGCCCTGAATGACATTGATCATGTCATAGACGACGCGGCGTTCGGCACCCATCACCAGATCGAGGTTGCGAAGACCGACGTCAAAATCGACGACGACGACCTTCTCGTTCCTTTGCGCCAGCGCTGCCCCCAACGCTGCAGTCGAGGTTGTCTTGCCAACGCCACCTTTACCCGAGGTTACAACAATGACCTTTCCCATATCCCTCTCCTGTTTGAACCCGTTAAATCAGTCGCGATGCCATGATCGCGTCGTTCTCAAGCCAGAGCTGCGCAGCATGACCGCGTAGCTCTGCCGGCAGATCGTCTGCCGTCTTGTAAATTCCATCGATTGCCAGAAGCTCGGCTTCCAGCTTGCGGCAGAAGATGCGAGCCGCCGAATTGCCGATCGATCCGGCAAGCGCACGTCCACGAAGCGCGCCATAGACATGGATCGATCCGCCGGCGATCACCTCGGCTCCAGAAGCGATCGACCCGATGATCGTCACGTCGCCCTCAGGAAATATGATCGACTGGCCGGAACGCACCGGCTCCTGCAATACCAGCGACGACGGCGCGGCGCGTACAACCGGAGCAACAATCTGCTGCACTTCTGCCTGCTTCGCCTTCGCGGAAGGCTGGCTCTGGGCCTCGGCCGCGGGCACGTCGACATCGCCCGCAGCACGACCGCCGGTCATTCCGGGCGGCAAAGTGGCATCGAGCTGCGACGGACGCGCGCCTTCGATACCCATGACCCGCACGCCGCGTTCACCGAGCGCCTGCACCATCGCCTTCAGCGCGACCCGATCGAGCGACAACTCGCCCACATCGAGGACCACCGGCCTGCCGAGGAAGAACCCGGCAGAGCGCCGAGCAAGGTCGTCGAGGCGCACAAGCCAGTCCTCGAAAGGCAGATCGGGTGTCAGCACAACCGCAAGAAACGATCGGCCTTTGATGCGAATGGAGCGCGCTTCGGTTAACACGTTAGTAAACTTGGTTAATTTCGATTTAAAACCTTTAGCTGCTTCATGGTTAACAAATCGTTAACATCGACCTCGAAGGCCTTAAAAAGACTCCTTCGAAACCCTGGTGACAGGGGCGCCGCCGCGATGTTGTGAGCACCCTTCCGCCGGACTTTTCCGGCCCGTAGATCATGATTTTTCATGCAAAAAAGCCCCAGCTTGCGCCAGATCGCATACATCCTCGAAACCCCGCTCTTGCTAAAGGCGCGTGCGTTCTCGCAAAGTACTTTCACAGCATAGGTATTCGCAACGGGCAGGCGCGAAAGGCAAAATGACAAGCTTCTTGATAACAGGACCGGACACGGCAGACTTCACGATTCTCCTCGCACATGGCGCAGGCGGGGCAATGGATTCGGCCTCGATGACCGGTCTTGCAACGGCGCTTGCAAATGGCGGCTTCAGTGTGGCGCGATTCGAGTTCGCCTATATGGCGGCCCGTCGGCTGACGGGAGCGGTAAAGCCTCCACCGCGCGCCGATCATCTGTTGGACGAGTATCGTGCCGCAATCGGCGAACTCGATGCCGGCAAGCTGATCATCGGAGGCAAATCGATGGGAGGCCGCGTCGCAAGCATGATTGCCGACGAAACCTTTGCGGCAGGTAAAATCCGCGGACTGCTGTGTCTCGGCTATCCGTTTCATCCGCCGGGCAAGCCCGAACAGCTTCGTACAGCGCATCTGGAGGCGCTTCGCACACCCACGCTGATCTGCCAGGGAACACGCGATCCTTTCGGATCCAAGGAGGAGGTCTCGTCCTATGCGCTTTCAGAGCAGATCGATCTTCTCTGGCTGGAAGATGGCGACCACGATCTGAAACCGCGCAAGAAGATTTCCGGTCATTCCGCCAGCGACCATCTGCGCCGACTGTCCGAATACGCAAGCCACTGGTCGGCGCGATTGTAGCGCGCGGCTGCGCGCTCGCATTGCGGGAAATACCTCTTGATATCAACCGGTTACGGATATTTATCTTATTCAGTAAACACTTTTAAAAGCTTTGCTTGGTCGAATGGAGCTCTCGCGCATCGTCGCGGAATATCAGCTCCTGAACAAAGCACGGCCTCCAGCCGACGACAGCTTTGTCATCCGGCGGGAATTCGGCATGGGCGCCATCGGACACAGAAAGATCGACGGCAATCTTTCCATCTACCTCGATCTGCTCCGCTTGGCGTCGGCGGTTATCGTATTCCTCTCCCATGCCCATGTCTTCCTGCTCCCGACCATCAAGATCGGTCCGCTCGGCTGGGGACGGGAAGCGGTCGCCATCTTTTTCGTTCTTTCGGGATTTGTCATCAGTTACGTCGGAAAAGCGAGCGAGACGGAATGGCGTATATATCTGGTCGCCCGCCTTGCCCGAATAGTGCCAGTCGCTCTGCTCGCGATCGCCGTGATCTTCCTGGCCGATACGATCGGGATGTATGCGAACGCATCCTATTATGACATCGTCAACACCGGCTTCTTCGTTCCGGTGTCAGCAGGCGCCGCTATCGCCTATGCCACATTTACCAACCAGCTGTGGTTTGCCCATGCAGTTTTCGGGAGCGGCGAACCCTATTGGTCGCTCGGTTTTGAAGTTCCCTACTATCTCTTTTTCGGAATATTCGCCTTTTCGCCGAAACGCGTCAGGATACCCTTTTTGTGCCTCTGGGCCGCCGTCGTCGGGCCGAAGATCCTCATGTATATGCCGCTGTGGCTGATGGGCTGGCTAACCATGAAATGCGTGCTCGAACGCCCATCTGTTCAGCGCCGCACCGCCATCGGGATGATCGCCGCATCGTTTGTGCTTTTCTTCAGCCTGAAGATCTTCGGCGATCGCGCCGCGAGCAATATGTACGAAACCTGGTCTCCATCACAGGAGGCGATCAACTTCGTCTATTTCAACCTCATCGGTGTTGCCGTTTCCCTGCATCTCATCGGTGCCGCATCGTTGCTCCGACGGGTTCCTGCGTTGTTCGAGAGAACAGGTCCGGCGATCAAGTGGCTGGCCGGCGGCAGTTTTACGCTCTACCTCGTCCACCAGCCGCTCATCCTGATGTTTTCGGCCTTCCTGCATCCCGTGGAAGATCATGTTATCGAGGCCGCAACTCTGCTCGTGGCCTGCCTCATTCTCTGCTTCCTGCTGGCCGAAGTCGCCGAACGACGAAAGAAATTCTTCGCCTCGTTCATCGTGGGCCTGCTGCCGGCTCTATCGCGAACGGCTCAGCGAGCGCCAAGGGAAGTTGCTTCGGATTCCATCGTTCTCGACGGCACGGTGACATCCACCCGGGAACTCATTCAGGTTCTCGAAGAAATGCAAAACGCTCTCGACGGGGAGCAGACGGTCCAGGGCAAAAAAGGTACCCCTCGCCGAGACAGTGCACGGCGTGCTTGAGCGATCAAACCCTGCATCTGTTACGATTGCGCTCGACCTGCCCTACGTAGCCGCTTGGAGCCAGTAAGTTCGCAAGTATAAAGCGAAGGAGATACGTCTTCGTCGGCTCGCTCCGGAAAAAGCTGTCGGCGCATGCGATCGAGGGTCTCGGCCTCTTTGCGCGTCCTGGCCAGCAGATCGGTCGTAACATCCCCGTAGCGCAAACCGTCCGACTGGGCGACACCGACTGTGCCGCCGCTCGACAGGAAGTCGCAGAACGATCTTACCGATCGAAGGCGGGTGGTGATCTCGATATAGTAGCTATCGTGTCCAGCCATTGCTTTAACCCCTTTCCCTCTCAAGGGTTAACGCGCACTGCGTCAATATGATGGCGTGCCTGACCTTTCCGTCGACCATAGCGAAGGCATCCATCATGATCGCGATTGCCTTGCGTTCTCTAAACGAGCGGAGAAACGCATTGGCGCCGTTGCCCGCTGAATGGCTGATAGGTGTTGTCCGAGGCGCGGTAGGAACTGTAGCGGGCAGCACACCAGGAAATGTGAGAGTCCGAAGCTTTCACTGCTATCGGCGTCTCCGCTGACGATTGTTCTTCCTCGGTTATGCACGGCTTTCGCGGGCTGCCGTCGAAGGGCTGGTAGGTGTTGTCAGCTGTATTATAAGAGCGATAGCGTTGCCGGCAGAGGTCGATGTGCCTGCTGTCGGCCGTCCATTCCTGCTGAACCGGGTCGACCTGCGCTATCTCGGCTGCAACGGGCGGCGCAATGGCTGCAATTCCGGCAAGGTTCGCAGGCGTTACGGATGAACCTCCGTCATCGGCAGCAAGCGGTGGCAGGCGTTGGTAGTCCTGGGTCTTGGGATCGACGCGCGTCGGTATCGTTGTCCAAAGCGGTGCGTCGAGATTGGCGAAATGATGGGGTGGCGGGTCGCGAAATGCATCGGACGACATTGCGACGCCGCCGATCAGGGCGCTTCCGCCCACGACGAGACAGATAGATGCTGTAGCAAGCGACTTCATGAAACGATCTTTCATCCCCGTTCCGCATAGAAATGAGAAAAGAGGGCTTCAGTTCCGTCGGCGGATGAAAAATCGCCGTCTGCCGAGACTTGAGAGCGTCGCCTCTGCTTGAGGGCGGAGCGACGTCGTCAGAAACAAGATCCGCATAGGAATTTATTGCCATCGCCCGCTTTTTGACAGATAGCTGTCCTATCTGGTGATCGGGTTCTTCGCAGCGGATGGCCGGCAGAAAGAGGAAGCATGTCGCAGAGAGCGGGCAGCGCCGACCTCCCCCTTCATGGAGGTCGCGTGCCACCATGGTTAGGCAACCGGATGACGACGCTCGGCGCGCTGATTGCCGAGGCGGTTGTCCACCACTACGGGCGCGACGAGTTTCTGCGCCGTCTTGCCCATCCTTTCTGGTTCCAGTCCTTCGGCGCCGTCATGGGCATGGACTGGCATTCATCGGGAATCACGACCAGCGTGCTGGGAGCGCTCAAGCGCGGGCTGAAGCCGCTCTCCGGCGAACTCGGCTTGCATATTTGCGGCGGACGCGGCGCGCAGTCACGCAAGACACCGGACGAGTTGATGATGATCGGCGAGCGTACGGGGCTGGACGGCGCCGGGCTCGGCAGAACGAGCCGCCTTGTCGCCAAGGTGGACAGTGCGGCGGTTCAGGACGGCTTCGATCTTTACCTGCACGGTTTCATCGTCGCAGATGATGGCCATTGGGTGATCGTCCAGCAGGGCATGAACGGCGACAAGCGGCAGGCGCGGCGCTATCACTGGTTCTCGGAAGGGCTGGAGAGCTTCGTCAATTCCCCGCACTCGGCCATCGAGGGCCGCTCACAGGGTGAGATCGTCAATCTCGCGGACAGGCGCGCGGAGAAATCCCGTCATGATCAGCTTGATCTCCTCGCAACGCTGGGGCCGGACCGCATTATTCGGGAGGCTGCCGCCCTTGCTTCCGCAACCGAGCCGCCGCCCGCGCCTGTCGCGCAGCCGCTTCTGCCACACCTCATCATGCCCGCCCATCACGATGTCCGCGAAAGCGATGTCAACATGAGGCGCCTGCACGGTAATCTGGCCGCCGCGGCGGATCGCGGGCCTGTCGATTTCGAAGAACTGCTGCTCGTGCCCGGTGTCGGCGCCCGCACGGTCAAGGCGCTCGCGCTCGTCGCCGAAGTCGTGCATGGAGCGCCGTGCCGCTTTTCCGATCCGGCGCGGTTTTCCATCGCCCATGGCGGCAAGGACCGGCATCCTTTTCCCGTGCCGCTCAAGGTCTATGACGAGACGATCAATGTCATGAAATCGGCAGTGCTCAAGGGAAAGCTCGGTCGCGAGGAGGAACTGCAGGCGCTGCGTCGTCTCGACGATCAGTCGCGGACGATGGAGCGGTACGTCACCGGGCCGGATCTCAAGGAAATCGTCGCCGGTGAGTTCCAGCAATCCTCCGCCTTCGGCGGTCGCAGCGTCTTCGGCTGGGAGCAACCGCCGGAGGATGCATCGGTGGAAGCACGGAAACGGCCCCGAACCAACAATCGTTGAAGCCGCCCTCCTCAGCCCTGTGGCGGTGCGACGGGTTCATCGGCGAAACCGGCGGCATCCAATGCCTTGCGCACGAGACCGCTTGCCTTTGCCCGCTCCATGAAATCGGTCAGTACAGCCAGCACGGCCGGTTTGTTCTTTCCAGTTGCAATCGCAATGCCTGTCTGCTGGAAGCCGCCGTCCAGCACCCGTGATCCCGGCAATTGCGGCAAGAGCGAACGAAAAGCATCCCGTGAGAGAGCCAGCGCATCCGCCTGGCCGTTCCGTAGCCGTTCCACGGCCTCAACGACGGTTTCCACCGGCTCCGGCCGGATAGCGGTGAGCGAACGACCCGCACTGCGGATCGTTGTGGTATTGGCGATACCGACGACGCGAATACCTGCGCGGTCAACCTCGGACAGGTGTCCGATACCGGAGGCGCCGGTGACGAGATAGGTGCTTTCGATGAGGTAATAAGCCGGCCCAAAGGCCACGCGTCTGCGCCGCTCGTCATCGACCGGCATGAAGCTCACATCGATGACGCCAGCCTCCAGAGCCTCGGTACAGGCACCGGAATTCGGGAAACTGACGATCTCAACATCCAGGCCAAATTCTGATGCAAGTGCCCGGCCGATATCGACGGTCACGCCGTGATAGGCGCCGTCTTTCAAAACGGCGAAAAAGGCCGAAGCCGCAGGCGCCGTGACGATGCCGAGGCGCAACCTGCCGGTCGGTGCAAGTTCACGAGCTATGGTCGCAGCGTCAATTTCCGAATGCATGCAGGAATTTCTCTTTCAAATTGTTTATGCCGACGTGCCGACACCGAGCAAGGCTTCCTTCTCGTTTACCGAAAGGCTCGTCAGCCGATAGAGAATGAATCCCGTCTTCTCGGAATGGATAGTCGCCAGCGTCTCGCCGAACACTGTCTTGATTTCACCGAGCAATTCACCCATCGCCACCGGCTCGCCGAGATCTTTCTTCGGATACCACAGCCCCGTCACCGGTGCCGCCGGCACCCACATGGTGACAACGTCGAGCTCGGTTACCGGTGCTTCGCCCGGCAGCATACCAATATGCTGCATGACACGACGAATACCATCCGTCATTTGCCGCACTGTCGCCTCGCCCCACAGGCCGTTACCGCTCACCTCAGGCAGGATGCTCGGAATGCCGAGCTTGTGGGACGCGTCGACCGAGTATCCCGAGCCGCCTGCCGCAACGGCTACCTTGATGCCGAAGGCAGCCGCCAACGCCTGCGATTTTTCGCAGCCCGCCGGGAAGATCGTAAACGGCGCCAGGCCCTCGTCGAGATCGCCGCCGTGGCAATCGATATAGGCATCGGCCTTCGGAAACACCTCGCTAACCAGCCAATGCGCCAGTTGCTCGCTGGTCGTCCCGTCGGGCTTGCCCGGAAACATGCGGTTCAGGTTCTTGCCGTCCTGCGGCATGATGTAGATGTTACGGCGGTGGAAGGCCTCGACATTCAGGATCGGCAGCACGATGAGCGTGCCCTTGATCTCCTCCGGCTGCGTTTTCATCAAGCGGACGGCAGCCTCGATCGAGCAGAATTCAGAGCCGTGAACGCCAGCGGTGACGAGCAGGCACGGTCCCTCCTCCGCGCCTTCGATGATCGCGAAGGGGATTTCGAGTTCCCTCGTCGGGCGGACGTGACCGAATTCCGACCGCGGTTTTCCGCTGCGCAGGGCAGGCAAGGACGTCATCGAAAGATCCTCCGTCAATAGCGGTGTTGGTGTTCTCTTCGTCTTGGTTTCGTTCAGGCGGCGGTGGCAAGCCGCCTCAGAAGCATCGTCCAGGCCCGCATTCCCAGCTTGAAATTTCCAAGCCGGAGGAATTCGTTCGGGGCATGATAGTCCTCGTCCGCCGTCGAGAAGGAGAAGAAGATCGAGGGGCTGCCCAGATATTTGCGAAAGGCGCTGCCGATCGGGATCGTCGCCCCCATGGCGACGCGCAAGGGCTTTGCACCCAGCAATTCGCCGAGGACCTCCTCGGAAATCTTCAGCGCCGGCAGGCTGGGATCGACGAAATCGGCTTCGCTGCCCGGCCCGTGGCCATGGATATCAAGCGTGAACCCTTTCGGCAGGCGCTCCTGCAGATGACGAGTGATAGCGGCGATCACCACATCCGGCTTCTGGCCGGCGACAAGGCGGCAGGTGATCTTCACACTTGCCATGTTTGGTATGACCGTCTTCGTGCCCTTGCCCTGATAGCCACCCCAGATACCGTTGAATTCCAGCGTCGGCTCCAGCCACTGTCGGATCAGCAATTCACGACCGCTGGCGATCGGATCACCGCCGGCGACGCCTATCTCGCGATAATAAGCCGCGCTGTCGAATTGTGACGCTTCGATCGCGGTGATGATTTTCGGATCGGGCGGTGTGGCGCCATCGAGGAAGCCTTCGACGGTGACCCGTCCATCCGGACCGTGCATGGAGGCCAGCAAAGCCGCAAGGGCTGCAATCGGGTTCGGCGCGCTGCCGCCGTGACGGCCGGAATGCAGGTCTTTCGCAGCACCGGTGATGGTGACGTCGAGGGCTGCCAGTCCACGGCTGGCCACCGTTATCGACGGCTTGTCCGGGCGCCACATGGCACCATCGGCGGAGAGCACGAGATCGCAGCGCAGCTTTTCGCGGTATTTTTCAAGCGTCGGAGCGAAATGCGGGCTGCCGGATTCTTCTTCACCCTCGATCAGCACCTTCAGATTGACCGGCAATCGCCCTTCGACGCGCATGAAGGCCTCGGCGACAATGATCGGGATCAGCAGCGGCCCCTTGTCGTCCGATACGCCGCGCGCGTAGAGCCTGCCATCGCGTTCGTCCGGTTCGAAAGGTGGCGTTTTCCATTTCTCAAGAGGATCCGGCGGCTGGACATCATAGTGGCCGTAGACGAGATAGGTCGGCAGAGCGGGATCGGAGAGGATTTCGCCATAAACGGCCGGATGGCCGCCGGTATCGAGCATTTCGACAGCGGAGAAACCTGCCTTGCGCAGGCGATCGGCCACAAATGCCGCAGCCTGTCGGATACCCTCTGCAAAAGCTGGATCGGTACTGACGCTCGGGATGCGGCAGAAAGCCTTGAGATCATCGAGGGCGGCCGGATAATTCTCTTCCAGATAGGTCTCGACGCTCATTTGCCGCCGTCCACGCTGATGACCTGGCCGGAGATCCAACCGGCATAGTCGGAGGCGAAGAACATCACCATCGCGGCGATATCCTCCGGCAGGCCGAGGCGCTTCAGCGCGATATTCTGCAGAAGCCGGGCCTGCCCCTCCTCACCCATCGCATCCCACTGGCGCTCGGTGGTCGGGTTGGATCGCACAAAGCCAGGCGCCACATTGTTGACCGTGATACCCCAGGGCCCGAGCTCGTGGGCAAGCTGGCGTGTAAGACCGATCTGACCCGCCTTGGCGCTGGCATAGGCCTGGATGCCGGTCAGCGAAATACCGAGGCCTGCGCCACTCGAAATGTTGATGATGCGACCAGCCTTTCGGTTTTTCATGGCGGGAGCAACCGCCTGCGCCATGAAGAAGGCGCCCGAGAGATTGACATCGAAGATCGTCTGCCAATCGCTTTCGGAAATCTCCTCGATCGGCCGCCCGACTTGGCCGCGCACGCCGCCAGCATTGTTGACGAGGATATCGACCTCACCGAAGGTCGGGACCAGTGCCTGCACATCAGTGCGGTTGCCGACATCGAGCACATGTGCGGTGGTCTTTTCACCGCAAAGTTTCACGGTTTCTTCCAGCCCCGCCATATTCACGTCGCAGGCGTGAACCCGCGCGCCGCGGCTTGCAAAACCCTGTGCAATCGTCCGGCCGAAGCCATGGGCCGCACCGGTAACGACGACGACTTTTCCCTCAAAAGAGATATTCATGCGACCCTCGCAAGCTCTTCGATATTGGCCATTGCGAGCGGCCGTTTGCCGTCCTCTATCTCGTGGATCATGGAAATGACGCGAGCGGCAAGTGGCGTCGGAACGCGTGATTCCTGGCCGATCTCGACGACCGGCAGCACCTGCGCATCGACCTCGGTCTTGCGCTTGCGCACGGCGAGGTCACGCCAGATACCGGAATGCGACTTTACAGATTTTCGATTGTGGACCGACATATCGTCGAAGGATTTATTGGTCTGTTCGGCTGTCGCCAGCGGACCGAAGGCTGCCGGGTCGAAGCCGTCGAAAGCCTCCGGCTTGATATTGTTGATCGCCGCCACCGTCGCGACTTCCAGCGCCAGCTTGCGCAGAACCGGCCGAGCGGTCGGATTATCCAACACGTCGGCAATGCTGTCATTCGTCAGGGCAGTGCCGAAGAGCAGTGCACCATAGATCAGCTTGCCCCAGAGGAAGCCCCAGATGTTGTTGGTGATCAAGGCTTTCGGCTCGAACTGCTTCATCAGTTCGTAGATATCCTCGGCGCGATCGGTAAATCTTCCGTCGAGTTCGCCGATGACCACGGCGCCATGGCCGCTATATTGCACCACACCGGGCTCAAGATAGTCGGCGCCGAAATTGACGAAGCAGCCGATCACCCTGTGTTCACCGACGATACGGGAAATCACTCGCTCGTTGAGACCGTTCTGAGCCGAGACGACATAACCGTCGGAGGCAAGATGCTCGACGAGCATATGCGCCGCATCCTCGGTGTGATGAGCCTTTACGCAAAGGAAGGTGCGTCCATAGGTGCCTTCCAGCTCTTCAGGGAGATAGGCCTTGGCCCGCACCACGTCCTCGAAGATCGGGCCGACGATCTTCAGGCCCTTTTCGTTGATGGCATCGACATGCTCCTTGGCACTATCGACGAAGATCACCTCGTTGCCGGCGCGAATGAAGGCGGCGCCCAGCGTGCCGCCGATTGCACCGGCGCCCCAGATCAGGATCGGCTCGCTCATGCCCAGCCTCCTTCGAGAAGCGCCCGGGTTTCCTCGACGGCCACATCCCAGATTGCCTGCATCTCCTCATCCGGCCGTTCGTAGTAACCACCGAAATTGCCGTCGCCGAGATAGGCTTTAACGGCATCCGGCGACATGACGCGCATGCGGGCGAGATCGATCATCGGTTTCTGCTGCGTCGGCTGCTTGACGCCTTCAAGACGGGTCCAGGGGAAGTTTTCCATCCACGAAGCATGCGAGGCGACGGTATCGATTTCCTGCACCTTGGCGAAAGTCTTCGGCGAATTCCACCAGTTGTGGAACTTGACCGCAGTATCCGGATTATCGGCCATCCATTCGATCGCCATGCTGCCGGCCGGCTGGTTGCCGCCATGGCCGTTGACGATCAAAATGCGGCGGAAGCCTTGCCGTCTCAGACCATCAAGAATATCGCGGACCAGGCTTATGTAGGTTTCCTGGCGAATGCTGATCGTCCCGGGATAGGACAGGAAGTAAGGCGTGATGCCATAGGCCACGACTGGAAAGACGGGTATGCCGAGGGGAGCTGCGGCATCAGCCGCCACCTTCTCGGACAGAATGGAATCCACCGAGAGCGACAGGCCGGCATGCTGCTCTGTGCTTCCGAGCGGCAGGATCGCCCGGTCATCGGTTTTCAGATAGGTTTCGATCTGCTGCCAGTTGGACTCAGATACTCTCATCTCTTCTGCCTTTCCTAGACCTTTGCATCAATTTGATTTTCTTTGGAATTTTCCTCGCGCCCGGAGGAGGCGCCGTCCGCTCGGATGATCGGCACGATCACCCTTTCGATATCGCCCGTATCTGGTGCGTGACGGTATTCGATTGCCTGCATTCCAGTAGGCAGAAGCTCGGTCACGCTTTCAGCGCCCGACGCGTAGATAACTACGGAAACACTGGCAAGCAGCGCCTCAAGACCCGGCGCCTCCAGCGTGGTGGCCGTGATTTCGCTGACATGCGGCGCAAAACGCTGCACGCCGCTCTTCATGATCGGCAAAAAATCCGGGAAACGCGAGACAACCGCGATCGACGCCAGTGAATCAAGCGAGGCCAGCGCCCTGCGCGTCTCCTCCGACGGCGTAAAGCTGATCGTCACCACCTTTGTATTCGGCACCAAAGTTGCCACTTCGCGATGGCGATTGGCGAACGTAATGGCAAGATCGGCGGAATTGGCACGCGCCTTGGCAGCCGGATTACGCTCGATCGCTGAAACGGTCAGCGGTTCGACAGTCACCTCGCGGCCAAGACGGGCGGCGATGAAGCGGGCGTAACTTGCCGTAGCATCCTGAAATATGCCGATCATGACGATACGCAGCCGCGGCCCGATACTGTCGCGATAGAAGGCGCGGGTATTGACGAGCGACACCAGATCCGACGAGCGAATGCCGAGCCGCAGGCTTTCGTCGATCAGATGGTCAATCTGGCGGTGCAGTTCGGTCACATCCGCCCGCCCCGCAAGCCGCGCCTGGTGGCTGTCGCTGACGAAGGTACCGGAACCGGGACGCGTATCGATGAGACCCGCCGCCTTGAGGTCGGCATAGACCTGGCTGACCGTCATCGGCGCAACCCCCACTTTCTCGGCAAGCTCGCGAACCGAGGGAAGTGCCTCCCCCGGAGCCAGCTCACCGCAGGCGATACCATATTCGATGAGGCCCTGAAGCTGCGTGCGCAAGGGCACAGGCAGATCCCGGTCGATGAAAAAATCCATGAAACCCGTTCGGCGCTATCTGTTATAGAACACCATAACGGTTATCGTGAAACCGGCGCTCAGACAAGTCAAGCGTCTTAATGACTTCGCTTAAAAATCAGTTGACAGGCTATTTTCCGCATGAAATCGTTATAGCCAATAAGAACAGTTAATGTCCATAAAAGGGGAATGATATGAGAACGATCGCTCGTGCGGCCGTAGCCGCTGCAGTTTTACTCGGCACAAGTGTTTCAGCATTCGCCCTGGAGCGGGGCGGCACGCTGACCTATGGCCGCTACGCCGACAGCCTTTTCCTGGATCCGGTCCTGAACGACGCCAATGTCGACATCTGGATCCTGTCCAACCTCTACGACACTCTGCTCCTGCCGACAGACGATGGCAAGGGCGTACAGCCGGGTCTCGCCAGCGACTATAAACTCGCGGACGATGGCAAGAGCGTAACCCTCACTCTGCGTGACGGGATCAAGTTCTCTGACGGTACGCCGATCACCCCCGCCGATGTCGCCTGGTCGCTGAAGCGAGCATCAAAGAAGGATAACGGCATCTGGGGCTTCATGATCGAGTCCATCGATGACGTGACGACCGAGGGCGACAAGACTGTTGTCATCAAGCTCAAGCACCCGGATCCGGCCATCCTTGCAGCGCTGACGGTCTTCAATACCGGCATCATGCCGGAGAAGGCTTTCGAAGCTTCGCCGGGTGCAACCGACGAGGAAAAAGCCAAGGCCTTCGGTGAACATCCTGTCGGCTCCGGTCCTTTCGTGCTGAAATCCTGGGACCGCGGTTCCAGCATGAAGCTTGTGCGCAATGAATACTACTGGGGCAAGGGCGAAGACGGCAAACCCCTGCCCTATCTCGACGGCATCGACTTCGAGCTTATCCCCGACGATGCGACCCGCATTCTGAAGCTGACGTCCGGCGAGATCGACGGCGCCGAGTTCATTCCCTATTCCCGTGTCAGCGAACTGAAGTCTGCCGATAATATCGACATGGAACTTTTCCCCTCCACGCGCGTCGAATACATCACGCTCAACGTTCGCCCGCAGCTTGCCGGCAAGGATAATCCGCTGTCCAACGCCAAGGTTCGCCAGGCGATGAACTACGCTGTCAACAAGGACGCGATCATCCAGATCGTCACCCACGGCGTCGGCACGCCGCAGACCTCCTACATGTCGACGGCGACCCCGCTGCATGTCGGCGACAAGCCGCTCTACCCCTACGACCTTGAAAAGGCGAAGAGCCTGATGAAGGAAGCAGGTTTTGAAAACGGCTTCTCGACGAGCATTCTCGTGCTGGCAGGTAATCAGGACGAAATCGGCATCTCGACCGCACTCCAGCAGATGTGGTCGCAAATCGGCATCAAGCTTGAACTGCAGCAAGTCGACAATCCGACCCGCACCCAGCAGTACCGCGACGGCACCTTCGTGATGCGCAACGCGGCCTGGACCGACGATATCGCCGACCCGAACGAAATCACTTCCTACTTCGTCTATTCCAAGACGATCGACGCGTTGCACACCGGCTGGAAGAACGACGAAGCTGACAAGCTCTTCGAAGACTCCCAGAAGGAAATGGATCCGAAGAAGCGCGCCGAGCAATACACGAAAATGCAGGATATCTATAATACCGAAGGACCGACCGTACCGCTCTATGAGACGCCCTACCCGGTCGCGCTCAGCAAGAAGGTCCACGGCTTCCTCCAGATCCCGCTTGGCAACAACATCTTCGCCAAGACCTGGAAGGACAAGTAATCTCTGACCCAGCCTGCTGCGCGGGCCTCCCCTGAGGCCCGCGGCCTTTTCGACTACAGTATCGGCCAGAAACCGTAACAGATTTTCTGAAAACCGGATGCGTAGATTCAAAGAGTTGGAACGTCTCTTGTGTGTCCGAACGGACGCGCAGCGCTCTAGAGGAAGACCGGGAGCGGCTATTGCCCCTTTTCAGTTTCATTATTCGCCGCATGCTTCAAATGATCCCGACGGTGATCTTCATTCTCATCGTCACCTTCGTCCTCGTGCGCCTGCTGCCGGGTGACCCTGCCAGTGCGATGCTCGGCGACCGCGCCATCGATGCGGATGTAGAGCGCATAAACAGGCAGCTCGGGCTCGACCAGCCCGTCCCCATTCAGTTTTTTTATTATGTCGAACGCATCCTGACCGGCGACCTCGGCAATTCCATCGGCCTGAAAGTATCCGTCATGTCGCTGATCCTGCAGCGCCTGCCGGTGACGCTGATGCTGACTGTCATGTCTGCCGTGATCGCCCTCGTTCTTGCCGTGCCGCTCGCCTTTGTCGCCGCGCTGAAACGTGAACAGCTGCCCGACAGCATCATCCGAGGCACGTTCCAGGTCGGGCTGTCCATGCCGGTCTTTTATGTCGGCATCGTGCTTTTGACCGTCTTTGCCGCACAGCTGAAGATCTTCCCGGTCGGCGGCTACGGCGATACATTCGGCGATCGCATCTACCATCTCTTCCTGCCGGCATTGACGCTCGCCCTGAGTTTTGCCGCCGTGCTGATGCGCAACCTGCGCTCTTCGATCATCGGCGTGATGAATGCCGAATATGTGGATTTTGCCACGGCCAAGGGCCTGCGCTCGCGCGTCATCCTCATGCGCCATATCCTGCGCAATGCCTTGATCTCAACCGTGACGCTGTTCGGCCTGCAGACCGGCACGCTGTTCGGCGGCGCCGTCATCACCGAAACGGTTTTTGCCGTTCCGGGTGCCGGCCGCCTTCTGATCGAAAGCATCTACGGCCGCGACTACCCCGTCCTCCAGGGCCTGACCATTGCGCTCGCCATCCTCGTCTCGCTGACGTTCCTGGTCACCGATATCGTACAGGCCTGGCTTGATCCGAGGATCGCCCGATGACCGTCCTCCGCACCAAGACTGCCCGCTCCGTTGTGAGCTGGCGCAGACCGCCACGCTCGCTGATTTGGGGCGGCATCATCCTCGGCCTTAGCCTTGTCGTTGCGATCTGGCCGTCGCTCCTGGCCCCCTATGACCCGACAGCCTTCGACTACAACGCGCTTCTCGCGCGCCCGAGCTGGGCGCATCCGTTCGGTACCGACAGTTTCGGCCGTGATGTGCTCTCGCGCGTCATCCACGCCTATACGATCGATATGCAAATCGCGATCTTTGCAACGATCGGCCCCTTCATCATCGGCACGATCGTCGGTGCCTTTGTCGGCTATGCCGGCGGCATCTGGGAGTCGATTTTCGGCCGCATCGTCGATGCGACGATCACCTTCCCCTTTCTGGTGCTGGTGATCGCCATCGTCTCGGTTCTCGGCCCCGGTCTTGGCAATATGTATGTCGCTGTCGGCGTGGTCGGCTGGGTCTTCTACGCGCGCCTCATCGCAGCGGAAATCAAGGTGCAGAAGCGGCTCGACTATGCTGACGCCGGCAGGGTGATGGGATATGCGCCGCTGCGCATCATCTTCCGCCACCTGCTACCGAATGCGATCACGCCCGCGATCGTCTACTGGATGACCGATATGGCGCTTGCCATCCTGCTCGGCTCCAGCCTCGGCTATCTCGGTCTCGGCGCCCAGCCGCCTGCCGCCGAATGGGGCGTGCAGATCGCCGACGGCAAGAATTTCATGAACACCGCCTGGTGGATCTCGGTCTTTCCAGGTGTCGCAATCGTGTTGACCGGCCTCGGTTTCAGCCTGGCGGGTGACGGTGTCGCCGAACTGTTGAGGGTCAAACGATGATGGGCATGCCGGACGAAAATGGCGGGCTGATCGTGCGCGGCCTGACGACGACCTTCGATACGCCTCGCGGACAGGCGATTGCCGCGGCCGATGTCGATTTCGATGTGGCACCGGGCGAAGTCGTCGGCCTCGTCGGCGAATCCGGCTCGGGCAAGAGCGTGACGCTGCGTTCGATCATGAGGCTCATCCGCGAACCAGGACACGTGAGCGGCCGTGTCGAATGGCGCGGCCGCGATCTCGTCGCCATGCCGGCCGAAGAACTTCGCAAGGTTCGCGGTGGCGAGATCGCGATGATCTTCCAGGAGCCGATGACGGCACTGAACCCGGTGCTGCCGGTCGGTATGCAGATCGAGGAGAACCTCGTCGCCCATACGACGCTGAATGCCAGGGAACGCAAGGCACGCGCATTGGAACTGATGAACATCGTCGGCATTCCGGCCGCCGAACGGCGGCTGCAGGAATATCCGCATCAGTTTTCCGGAGGTATGCGCCAGCGTGCCATGATCGCCATCGCGCTTGCCTGCTCTCCAAAACTCCTTCTGGCCGACGAGCCGACCACGGCGCTCGACGTCACGATCCAGGACCAGATCCTGAAACTGCTGCTCGACCTGCGCGACCGGCTGTCGATGAGCGTCGTGCTCGTCACGCACGACCTCGGCGTGGTCGCCGCCACCTGCGACCGCATGGCAGTCATGTACGCCGGCCGCATCGTCGAGACCGGGACGGTCGCGGATGTCTTCAGCAAGCCGCACCATCCCTATACGCGCGGCCTGCTCGGCTCCGTGCCGCGTTCCGGCACTTCCCGTACCGTGCTGCAATCGATCGATGGGACGCCGCCGAGCCTCACCAACCTGCCGGAAGGATGCGCCTTCCATCCGCGCTGCAAGTTTGCGACCGAACACTGTCTTAGAGAACGGCCATCGCTGGAAGCCATCACTTCCGATGGCCGGATGGTTGCCTGTTTCCACCATGACCTCGTGGCCGAGGCGGAGGCAATCATTTGAACGCGAACCTTCCCATTCTTTCGATCGACGGCATCTCGAAACGTTTTGCCGGCCCCTATTCGCTGACGCGCCGGCTTCAGGGGAAACCACCACTCGCCGTTCATGCACTACGCGACGTGTCGCTGCAGATCCATCGCGGCGAAACGCTCGGCATCGTCGGCGAATCCGGCTGCGGAAAATCAACGCTGGCGCGCTGTCTGGTGCGCCTGCATGAGCCGGATGGCGGAGCAATCCGCTTCGAGGGCAAGGATATCGGGACGTTCCGCGGCGGAGAACGACGCGCGTTCAACCGGCGCGTCCAGATGATCTTCCAGGACCCCTACGGCTCGCTCAACCCACGCATGACCGTATCTCAGATCCTCGGCGAAGCGCTTTCGGTTCACAAGATGCGGCCTGCGGGGGAGATCGACCATCGGATTGCCGAACTCCTCGAACTCGTACGTCTGCCGCAGGACGCAGCCGCACGCTACCCGCACGAGTTCTCCGGCGGCCAGCGCCAGCGCATCGGCATTGCGAGAGCGCTTGCCGTCGAGCCCGATGTCATCGTCGCCGACGAACTGGTTTCGGCGCTCGACGTCTCGGTACAGGCACAGGTGGTCAATCTGCTTCTGCAATTGCAGGAGCAGTTGCACCTCACCGTCATCTTCGTCGCTCATGATCTGCGGCTGGTGCGCCACATCTCGCATCGCGTGGCCGTGATGTATCTCGGCCAGGTGGTGGAAGTGAACACGTCGGAAGGCCTCTTCACCGCCCCTCGCCATCCCTATTCCAAGGCTCTGCTCGATGCCGCGCCGGAACTCGATCCGTCGCGCCGCAGCCGCACGGTTGCTGCTCGCGGCGAATTGCCGAGCCCGCTCGAAGTGCCGCCGGGATGCGCCTTCGCCAGCCGCTGTCCGCATGCCTTCGACCGCTGCAGGATCGAGCGGCCACTTCTGACGCCGCGCGGCCACGGCCAGCTTGCCGCCTGCCACCTTGAAGATTTTGGGGCACCCACGCCCTGACAGGATGAGATGACCATGAGCATTGCCGTTTTCGAAGCCGAGATCGCCAGGATCAACGATATCCTTTGCGCCGTGAACCTGCTCACCTGGGACGCGCGCACCATGATGCCGCCAGGTGGTGTCGATGCGCGCGGCAAGCAGATATCGACACTCGTCGGCCTCGCCCGCGATCTTGCCACAAGCGACAAATTGCAACGTGCCATCGAGGACGCACGCTCGGAACTGTCTGGCGTGGCTGCCGCCGATCCACGCCGTCTCGCCGTCGAGCAGGCAGCTACCGCGATTGGAACGCTCTCGCGTATTTCCGCCTCTCTCGTCAGCGACGCGGCCGAACTGAAAACGGTTGCCCAGGCAGCCTGGAGCAAGGCCCGTGCCGCCAACGATTTTGCCGGTTTCGCGCCACTGCTCGAACGCACGATGGAAATACAACGCGAGATCGCCGCCGACATCGGCTACGACGAGCATCCCTATGATGCGCTGGTCGCAACCTACGAGCCGGGCATGAGCTGGTCGCGACTGCGCGGCCTCTACGGCGAACTGCGCGATGGACTGTTGCCCCTGCTCGCGCGCGCTAAGGAGGCCAATGTACGCTCAGAAATTCTTGAGCGAGCCTTTCCCGTCGATAGGCAGCGGGCATTTTCCAGCCTGATTTCCACCCGCTTCGGCTATGATTTCAATCGCGGCCGCCTCGACGACACGGTCCATCCTTTCGAAATCTCCTTCACGCGTTCCGACGTGCGCATCACCGGCCGGTTCCGCGAAACCTGGCTGCCCGGCGGCCTCTTCGCCGTCTGGCATGAGGCGGGTCACGGCATCTATGAACAGGGCATATCGGAAGCCTTCAGTCGTTCGACCTTCACCACGGATTTCGTCAATCTTTATGCCGTCGGCGGCACCAGTTTCGGGACGCATGAGTCCCAGTCGCGCCTCTGGGAGAACCGCGTCGGCCGCTCCCGCCGTTTCTGGGAACTCAACTTCGCCGATCTGCAGAAGACATTCCCCGACCAGCTCTCAGATGTCACGCCGGAGGATTTCTGGCGGGCGGTCAATGCGGCCCGCCCGGGCCTCATTCGTGTCGAGGCCGACGAACTGACCTACGATCTGCACATCATGTTGCGTTCGGAGGTCGAGGCTGGGCTGATCGCCGGCGAAATCCGCGTTGCCGATCTGCCGGAGATCTGGCGCGAGAAGATCAAGTCCTATCTCGGCCTCGATGTTCCCAACGATACGCTCGGCGTGCTGCAGGATGTCCACTGGTCGTCGGGCATGGTGGGATCCTTCCCCACCTACACGGTCGGCAACATCATGTCCTCTCAGTTTTTCGCCGCCGCCCGCAAGGAGACTGCAATCGAGCGCGGACTGGAAGACGGCGACTATCTGCCACTGAAGTCCTGGCTGAATGACAATGTCCATCAGTTCGGCCGGTCGAAAAGTCCGAGCCAGCTGCTGCTGGATTCGACCGGCGAAGACCTCTCCGTCACCGCCTATGTGAGCGATCTCACGCGCAAGGTCGAAGACCTCACCGCCTGAGCGGTGAGTTTTTTGTCCGATCTGTTTCGTGAGCTTGTCTCGGAAGTGACTAGCCAATCAGCAGCTTGACCCAGACTTCGACATCGTCGCCGCTGCTCATGTCAGGACGGACGAGCCCGTCGATCATGAAAGTCGGCGAGACATGGATGCCGTTCTGACGGGCATGCTTGCAGTGCCATTTGATTTCGCGGTCGAGATCGGGAATGGCGAAGGCTTCTTTCAGCGCGACGCCACTGTAGCGCTCGAGACGTTCGATGATCTGGTTCGGCGTGACATCCATGTTGGGACCGCCGGCGTGGCGCTCGAACTCGAATTCCTCGCGATGAGCGGCAACGGCTGCCATGATCTTCCTTGCGGTCTCCTTGCCGCCCTCCAGCGTCGACGCCGCCAGAATGGAGCGGACGATTACGCCAGAATAGAGATGCCAGGGCTGCGACTGCAGGCGGATCTTGACAGTGATCTTGTTGGCGCCGGCCTGCTCCAGCAGTGCATCCAGCTTGTTGAACGTCCTGACGGAATAAGGGCAGGTCGGCTCCAGAAAGGCCTCGAAAACGCGCGGTCCAGTGCCCCATACGAGCGGGTCTGCATGCCAGGAAGTGGTCGTCATATCAATGTCCTCTATTCTGCTGAAGGATGCCGCACGCAACCTTAACCAGCCGGACAGGTCGCGTCGCGGCTGATGTGGCTGTTTCCCGTGCTAATTATCCTTGGACAGTGAAGGGCATAAGACCATCTGCAGCCTTTCCTGGCGGACCCGACCTGTTCTTGCGGGCACTCCCTCCGCACAAGCGAATTGGTGAGGCGACCTCAATCGTGCCTGGAGAGGAAGGCCGAGACGACGTCGAGGCAGAGCTCTTTTTCCTCGACATGCGGCATGTGGCTGGAATGCTCGAAGAGCACCCACTCGCAGCCCTTTACACGGTCGACATAGGGTTTGACCACGAGCGGCGTCGCCTCGTCATATTTGCCAGAGATCAGCAGCGTCGGCGCCTCGATAAGCGGCAGGCGATCCTCGATCGTCCAGTCCTTCATCGTGCCGATGACGTGGAATTCGGTCGGGCCGTTCATATTGCGATAAACGGTATTGTCCTCTTCCATGATGGCGAAGGTGCGCGCCACTTCCGGCGGCCAGGGTGACACGCGGCAAACATGCTGATCGTAGAAAACAAGCGAGGCGGCGACATAGTCGGGATCGGTGATGGTGCCGGCTTCCTCGTGTTTCAGCAGCCGATCCTGCACCTCCTGCGGCAGTTCCCCGCGCAGACGGTTTGCCTCCGCCACCCAGGTATGCATGTTCGCCGGCGAATTGGCGATGACGAGCGCCTTCAGCCCCTTGGGTTGGCGCACGGCATGTTCCGCACCCAGCATGCCGCCCCAGGATTGGCCGAGGAAGGCGTAGCGATCCTGGATGCCGAGATGTTTCAGAAGCGCGTCGAGCTCCTCGAGGAATAGAGCCGGCGTCCAGAAATCCGGCCCCTTCTCCGGCAGGCGTGTCGAGTTGCCGTTGCCGAGCTGATCGTAGTGAATGACGGCACGGTCATCGAGTTCGCTGATGCCCTTGAAGGAATCGACATAGTCGTGCGTGCAGCCGGGACCGCCATGAGCGACGACGAGCGGCAATTTTCCGGAATCGAGCGAACCGGTGATGCGATACCAGATCTGGTATTCGCGAAACGGCAGAAAGGCTTCCTTCGTCGAAACTGCGGCCACTGATATCTCCATCCTTTGGGGCAATGATGAAAAAGCATAACGTGGCAAAAACACGGAAGGCAGCTATCAGAAGTTATAGGATGAGCGTTCTTCCAGCAGGCGATAATGCGTCGCGCGCACCACAGCCTGCGTGCGATTGCGCGCGCCGAGCTTCTTGGCCGCCGCATTGAGATGCATGACGACCGTGGGCACCGAGCGATTGATGATGCGCGATATCTCCTTGGCCGACAGCCCCTCTGCGGAATGGCGCAGGCATTCCCGTTCACGCTCCGTCAGTCGGATCTTGCCGACGCTCAATGCATCCGCGTCAAAAAGCGAATAGGCGGCCTCATGGAAGACATGGGCGAGCAGATTGAAATCAGCGATGTATCGTAGCGCATGCTGTTGGAAATCACTGTTGGCGCCGAAGCGGATGCCCGTCACGGTCGCGTAGTCGCCACGCGGCATATGGACAGGCACAGTAAGACCGGCCGACATGTCACGCTCGTTCAGAAAGCGCGTCACCGGCGCCGTATCGTCGCTCATGAAGCGGTTGATCAACGTGTCGGCGTCCCTGTCGTAGTTCCAGAAAAACGGTGCCGAGGTGCGCAAGGCGACTTGCTGCACCGGATCGATACGGAAATAACCACGGTCGAACCAGTATTCCCGCATGTCTTCAGAGATATTGCGCAGTTTCAGGAGTGATGGGATCATGATCCCACCATCGAGGTCATAAGGCACCGGCGTATAGTCGTAGATCAGAGCCTCGAAACCTATTTCCTTCATCGCCGCGAAAGCCTGGTCGATGCGTCCCTCCAGGGTCTGATGGGCTGAGAATTGCCGTCTGATTGTTCCGATTTCGTCAAGCATGGCAGGCTCCCGGTGGTTCCCCACCCTATCACTTCTTATAGCTGGCAAAGACTGTGGTTTACGGTAAAAATTTAGCCATGCCCAATTATTGAGCAAGCGAAATCTTCTGCCGGAGCGGTCAATGTGGCGTGAAATCGAGCCTGAGGCGCGACATGAAATCGAAGTCGACGGCTACAAAGTGGTCGCCTACAGTTTCGGAAGCGGCAGCGAGACGGTTTTCTGCCTGAACGGCGGCCCAGGCCTGCCCTGTGATTATCTCCGCGAGGCCCATTCCTGCCTTATCGACAAGGGCTACCGTGTCGTAGCCTTTGACCAGCTCGGCACAGGCGCTTCTGACCGGCCAACCGACGCATCGCTCTGGACGATTGGTCGCTATGTCGACGAGACGGAGACCGTGCGCAAGGCGCTCGGACTCGGCAAGGTGCATATGCTCGGCCATTCCTGGGGTGGCTGGCTGGCGATCGACTATGCGCTGACCTATCCGGAAAACCTGCAGACGCTGATCCTCGAAGATACCGTCGCCGACATGCCGCACCTGATTTCGGAACTGGAGCGGCTGCGTGCCGCGCTTGGCCCGGAGACAGTGGCGATGATGCAGAAGCACGAGGCGCAAGGTACCTACAATCACCCGGAATACCTGGCAGCCGTCACGATCTTGAATTACCGCCACGTCTGCCGCCTGCCGGAATGGCCGGCCCCCGTGCGCCGCTCGCTCGACGACTGGAACATGGGTCCGTACGAGACCATGCAGGGGCCGAACGAATTCCTCTATATCGGCAATCTGAAAGACTGGAACCGCGTTCCCGATCTGCCTGGCGTGACGACGCCAGTGCTGATCACTACGGGCGAGCATGACGAACTGACGCCGGCTTGTGCGCTACGCATGAAGCTTGCCCTGCCAAATGCCGAACTCAAGGTCTTCGCCAATGCCAGCCACATGCCCTTCTACGAAAATCCGCATGATTATTATCCCGCATTGTTAGATTTTCTATCGCGGCACAAGGCAAGCTGATGCAGGATCAGGTGATCGGAACCCGACGAAGACAAGGGGGCGAGCGCCGCCATGCATCGCTATAAGTTCATACTGACCCGACCGGTGCAGTTTCTGCCCGTGATCTTCGGCATCAGCGTGATTACTTTCATTCTCGTGCGGCTGATCCCCGGCGATCCCGCGCGCAACATTCTCGGCACGCGCGCCACGCCGACAGCACTTGCCAACATTCGCGCCCAATACGGGCTCGATCAGCCGATGTGGCTGCAGTATTTCTATTTCCTCAAGAACCTTGCAAATGGCGAAATGGGCAAGTCGATCCTCTACAAGATCGACGTCCTGCCGCTGATCGCCACCCGCATCGAGCCGACGATCGCACTGGTGCTGACAAGCGTCATCCTGTCGATCCTGATCGCCGTGCCAATGGCGGCAATTGCCGCGCGCAATTCCGGTAGGGCGCCCGATCATGCGGTCCGCGTCATTTCCACCTTCGGCATCGGCTTTCCACCCTTCTGGCTCGGCCTGATGCTGATCATCCTCTTCAGCGTCGAACTCGGTGTCCTGCCGGTCTCCGGCTACGGAACGACATTTGCCGACAAGCTCTCCCACCTCATCCTGCCGAGCCTGACGGTCGCCCTGTCGCTTTCCACTGTGCTGACCCGCAGCCTGCGCTCCGCCATGATCGAATCCCTGAAATCCGATGTGGCAACGGCCGCGCGTGCGCGTGGCATGCCGGAAAGCATCGTCTTCTGGCGGCACGTACTGCCGAATTCGCTGGTGCCGACCATCAATCTCCTGGCCGTCAATATCGGCTGGCTGATCGGTGGCACCGTGGTCGTCGAAAGCGTATTTGCCCTGCCCGGAATGGGACAGTTGCTGGTGCGCGCCATCTTTTCGCGCGACTATATGGTCGTCCAAGGCGTAGCGATGACATTTGCCTGTGCCACCGTACTCGTGAATTTCGTCGCCGATATCGTTACCGTCGCCGTCGATCCGCGGGTGAAGCTATGAGCGTCGAGGCCCTTGCTCCTTCTCCCGTCGCCTGGCGCCGCTTTCTCGGGCGCCGGCTGACACTGGCTTTCGGGGGCGGCATCCTCCTGTTCTTCCTGCTTCTGGCGATTGGCGCCCCGCTGGTCGCGCCCTACGATCCGATCCTGCAGAATGCCGATGTGCGTCTCCAGGCACCAAGCCTTTCCCATCTCTTCGGCACTGATAATTTCGGCCGTGACATCCTCTCCCGCGTCATCTGGGGCGCCCGCATCGATCTGCAGATTGCCGTTATCGGCGTGATCTTCCCCTTCCTGATCGGCACGACCGTCGGCACCATTGCAGGCTTCTTCGGCGGTATCGTTGATGCCGTTTTCATGCGCCTCGTCGATATCATCCTCGCTTTCCCATTCCTGGTGTTGATGCTGTCAATCATCGCCATCCTCGGCCCGGGCCTCAGCAGCTTCTATATCGCCATGGCGCTGGTCGGCTGGGTCTCCTATGCCCGCCTCATCCGGGCACAGATGCTGGTCCTGAAGAGCAGCGACTACGCGGTCGCCGCCGTCAGCCTGGGCTTCAGCCGTTTCAGGATCATGTTCCGTCACCTGCTGCCGAACGCCATTGCCGGCTCCATCGTCTTTTCCATGTCCGATGCCACGCTGGTCCTGCTGAGCGGTGCGGCTGTCAGCTACCTCGGCCTTGGCGTACAGCCGCCGCTTGCCGAGTGGGGCGTCATGGTCGCGGAAGGCCAGAGCTTCATCACCACGGCTTGGTGGATCACGCTTTTCCCGGGCCTGTCCATCGTCTGCCTCGCCTTCGGTTTCAGCATGCTGGGTGATGCGCTCGGCGAACTTCTCGGAGTTCATGAATGAGCGCGTCCGTGCTTTCCGTCCGCGACCTGACGGTCAAGGTTCATCTCGATGGCGGCACGCGGACGCTGATCGACAATGTATCGCTCGATCTGGCCAAAGGCGAAATCCTGGGTCTCGTCGGGGAAAGCGGCTCCGGCAAGAGCTTGCTCTGCCGCTCGCTCGTCCGCCTCCTGCCTTCCTCGCTCATCAAGATCGAGTCCGGCACCGTCCTGCTCGAAGGCCGCGACCTGACGACCGCAAGCGATGCCGAGATGCTCGAGGTTCGCGGCGGCGAGATCGGCATGATCTTCCAGAACCCGACGAGCCATCTCGACCCGGTCATGCGGATCGGCGACCAGATTTCCGAGGGCATCCGCTATCATCAGCGGCTCGGCGCAAAGGAAGCGCGGGCGGCAGCCATAGAGATCCTCACGCAAGTCGGCTTTCCCGATCCCGTTCGCCAGTACGACAGCTACCCGCACGAATTTTCCGGTGGAATGCGCCAGCGCGCCATGATCGGCGTAGCGCTCTCCTGCAATCCGAAAATCCTGATTGCCGACGAGCCGACGACCGCGCTCGACGTGACGATCCAGGCGCAGATCCTGAAACTCCTGCTGGAGATTCGCGACAAACGGGGCCTGTCGATCATTCTGATCACCCATGATCTCGGCATCGTCGCCCAGACCTGCGACCGCATCGCCGTCATGCGCAGCGGCAAGCTGCTCGAACAGGGGCCCAAGCGCGCGATCCTGTCCCGGCCGCAGGATCCTTACACGATCAACCTGATCAACAGCCATCCGTCGATGCCGGACGAGGCCACGGCACCGGGACCAGATGTCAGGTCGCCCACGGCGGCGGCGAAGCCAGTTCTCGAAATCGACGACCTGCATGTGCGCTTCAAGGTCGGCGGCAGCCTGTTCAAGGGCAACGCCAAGCCCGTGAGCGCCGTTGCCGGCGTGAGCCTGCAGGTGATGCAGGGCGAGACGATCGGCATTGTCGGCGAATCCGGCAGCGGCAAGAGCACGCTTGCGCGCGCCGTGTTGGGGCTGACGCCGATTTCCGCCGGCCACGTCTCCTTCGAAGGGATCGATCTGGCGCAACAGCGGGCAGCCGGCCTCGCAAAATTGCGACGAGAGACGGCCATGGTTTTCCAGGATCCCTATAATGCGCTTAATCCGCGCCTCACCATCGGCCAGATGCTTGCCGAGGTGCTGAAGGTTCAGGGTAAGGTGCCGGCCTCCGCCATACCGTCGCGAATTGGTGAATTGCTCGACCTTGTCGGACTGGAGCGGGAGTTTGCCAATCGCAAGCCACGCAGCATGAGCGGCGGCCAGTGCCAGCGCGCCGGCATCGCCCGGGCGCTTGCCGTCGACCCGAAGCTCATCATCGCCGATGAATGCGTGGCAGCCCTCGACGTGACGATCCAGGCCCAGATCATCGCGCTCTTCCGCGAACTCGCGGCAAAGATGAACCTGACGCTGATCTTCATCGCCCATGACCTGGCTATCGTGCGCAATCTCTGCGAACGCGTCGTCGTTATGTATCGCGGCGAGATCGTTGAGGAAGGCCGCTCGGAAGAGGTCTTTGCGCGCCCGAAACATCCCTATACCGCGGCACTGATTGCCGCCATTCCCGACATCGATCCGGACAAGCCGCTTCTCGCGGGAGCGGACCCGGAAGACGACCTGCCATCGATGCCGACCCCGTCTGCCAAACGCATGCCATAACAACGAAGGGAACGAACTCATGATCAACAGGTGGAAATCAATCGGGCTTGCCGCGCTTCTCGCCGGCCTGACGCTCAGCGCATCCTACGCCGAAGCAGCCGGCGTGCTCACCATCGGCCGTCGCGAAGATTCGACGACATTCGATCCGATCAAGACCGCGCAGAACATCGACAACTGGGTCTTCTCAAACGTCTATGACGTACTGATCCGCGTCGACAAGACCGGCACCAAGCTGGAGCCCGGCCTTGCCGAAAGCTGGACCGTCTCCGACGACGGCCTGACCTATGTCTTCAAGATCCGCGATGCGAAATTCTCCGACGGTTCGCCGCTGACGGCCGAAGATGCCGCTTACAGCCTGCTGCGCATCCGTGACGATGAAGGCTCGCTCTGGAGCGATTCCTACAAGGTGATCGACACGGCCGTCGCGACCGACCCACACACGCTGACGATCAAGCTGAAGAACCCTTCGGCTCCCTTCCTGTCGACGCTGGCGCTGCCGAACGCATCCGTCATCTCCAAGGCCGGCATGGAATCGATGGGCTCGGATGCCTATGGTGAAAAGCCGATCGCATCCGGCGCATTCGTCGTCGACGAATGGCGGCGCGGCGACCGCGTCATCCTGAAGAAGAACCCGAATTTCTGGCAGGCCGACCGTGTGAAGCTCGACGGCGTCGAGTGGATCTCGGTACCTGACGACAATACCCGCATGCTGAACGTGCAGGCAGGCCAGCTCGATGCGGCGATCTTCGTGCCCTTCTCGCGCGTCGAGGAGCTGAAGAAGGATGCCGGCCTCAACGTGCTGATCGACCCGTCGACGCGTGAAGATCACCTGTTGATCAACCACGCGCACGGCGATCTCGGCAAGAAGGAAGTCCGCCAGGCGCTCGATCTCGCGATCGACAAGAAGGCGATCGTCGATGCCGTCACTTTCGGCCAGGGCACGATCGCCAATTCCTATATTCCGAAGGGCGCTCTCTATTACTACGCCGACAACCTGCAGCGTCCCTACGATCCTGAACAGGCCAAGAAGCTGCTGGCCGATGCCGGCGTCTCCAACCTGACCCTGAATTACCTGATCCGCGCCGGCGACGAAGTGGATGAACAGACGGCCGTTCTGGTACAGCAGCAGCTCGCCAAGGCCGGCATCACAGCCAACCTTCAGAAGGTCGATCCCAGCCAGGAATGGGACATGACGGTTGCCGGTGACTACGACATCTCGGTCAACTACTGGACCAACGACATTCTCGACCCGGACCAGAAGACGACCTTCGTGCTCGGCCACGATTCCAACAACAACTACTCGACCAATTACAAGAACGAAGCGGTCAAGGAACTGGTCGCCAAGGCCCGCCTGGAACTCGACCCCAAGAAGCGCGAACAGATGTATATCGATCTGCAGAAGACGGCGAAGGACGACGTCAACTGGGTCGATCTCTATTACAGCCCCTACATCAACGTGGCGCGCAAGAACATCGACAACTTCTACCAGAACCCGCTCGGCCGCTTCTTCCTGGAAGATACGGTCAAGAACTGAGCGAGTGATTTGTTATCTTGCTCCGCCGCACCCGACGCGGCGGAGCATGTTTTCGAGGGGAGATGGACGATGACGGCGGACGAAATCGCATTCATGGATTTGGCCGAGCTTGGACGCGCCTATAGAAACGGTTCGCTCTCACCGGTCGATGTGGTGCGAGCCAGTCTGCAACGGCTCGACAAGCTGGAACCCGCCCTCAATGCCGTGGCACAGAGACTGGATGCGGCTGCGCTCGCCGAAGCTGAGCAGGCAACGGCAGAGCTGAAGGCAGGAAAGGATCGTGGGCCGCTGCACGGCATTCCCGTCGCCATCAAGGATCTGATCGAAGTCGCGGGCGCATCGACCGGCTATGGCAGCAAGGTTCGGCCACCGGCAATCGCGAGCAAAGACGCACCTTTGGTGCAACATCTGCGCGAGGCAGGTGCGATCATCCTCTGCAAGGCCAATCTGCTGGAATATGCCTACGGTATCGCCCATCCAGATGTCGGCCAGACGAACAATCCCCATGATGTCGGCCGTACTTCCGGGGGATCGAGCGGCGGTTCGGCCGCGCTGGTTGCTGCCGGCATCCTGCCGCTTTCTGTCGGTACCGACACGGGCGGATCGATCCGCATCCCAGCCTCCTATTGCGGCATCGTCGGGCTGAAACCGACCTTTGGTCTGGTCTCGCTCGAAGGTGTATTTCCGCCGTCCTGGAGCCTCGACCATGCCGGGCCGCTCGCACGCAGCGTTTCGGATGCGGCGCTGCTGCTGGAAGCACTGACCGGCAAGTCTTTTCCACTTTCATCACCGTCGCTTGCGGGCGTCAGGATCGGCGTGCCCGGCTTTCATTGCGAAAGTCGTGAGTTGACGCCGGCAGTTGCCGCCAATCTGGCCGAGGCACTGAAGCGACTTCAGGCAGCAGGGGCAACCATCAAGCGCCTCGACATAGCGGAACTGACGCTCGCCAATTCCGAACTTCGCCGGATCATCCTACCGGAAGCCTCCGTGATTCATGCCGGACTCTATGCCGAAAATCCTGCAGGCTATGCGCCGCGCACGCGGTCGCAGGTGGAAGCAGGCTTCGAAGCCAAGGCCGTGGACTACATCAAGGCGCAGGAGTTCCGCGTCAAATTGCGCGATGCGGTCGAGGCGGCATTCGATGAAGTCGACGTGCTGATTGGACCGAGCGTGCCCTTTCCAGCCCCGATCGAGGATCCGGAATTCACCGAAGATGGTGAAGAGGGCGAAATGCTCTCGAGCGGCTTCGCCAACATGACCGGGCAACCATCCCTCAGCCTGCCCTCCGGCATGGACGGGCACCTGCCGCTTGGCCTGCAATTGACCGGCGCGGTCGGCGGTGACGGCAAGCTCCTGCGGATCGCCCTCGGCATCGAGGCCGTGCTCGATGCCGGGCGCAGACCATCACTCTAACAACTCTTGCTTCCGCCCTCCGTCACACAGACGGAAAGTCGCGGCTTGCCGCCAGCCGGCGGTAGGCTTCAACGGCATAGAGCACGGTCCGCGTCTGCGCGTCGTGGCAATCGACAAAGATCTGCTCGTAAACTGTCTCATCCGTCGCTTCGGTGATGATCGTCAGCGGCGCCTGATAGAGCGATCCGACCTGCTTGAGCACGGGAATGCCATAGCGCACCTCGAAAGGCGCGTTCGGCATATGCAGGCGAACGCAATCGATCTGCTTGGCGTTGAACTCGACAAGATTCTTGTCCTCAGCCAGACGTTTGGCCACCTCTTCCAGCAGCGCCTCGCCGATCGCCTCCCAGCCCGGATGCGTGCAGACGATCAGGAAGAAGCCCTTCGGTATGGTCCAGAGTTCGAAGCCGCGCGGCAGGTAACCGGACATCGGCCGCGTCCACTCATGCGAGGGATAGCCGTGTAGGTTGAGGTGAAGCCTGGCGGATGAAAGTTCGAGCGCCTTGCCGCGTGCTTCGCGTTCATACATTGGCGGCGGCACGGTGAAGGAGAGATCGTCGCCAAAGGCGGTGTAGCGGGCGGCGTGGTGCATATGGAACGGGTTTTCCACGATCAGCCGCTGGTGCAGCTCGTACCCATCGACATTCTCGACCGGCACGATGGCGAAATGCTGGTCCGGATCGGCGGCAAGCTGTTGAGCGGCACGCAACGCGCCGACCGGGCCGCTGGTCTCGTTGGCATGCTGGCCCGAGGAGATCAGGACCGCAGGCCCCGGCCCCTTGTGGTAACGGCCGAGCACGTCACGACCTTCGCGCGATATCGCCTTGATCGGCTCACCTTCAATCTTCGCCAGCTCGCGGCGGATCTGGTCTATCTTCAGCGGCCGCGTTGCGGTGGCGATATCGATATCCTCGCCCGCGGTTTCCTCGTGTTCGCCGAACGTCTCGACAGTCATGACGATACGCGGATTGCCGTCGGTGCTGCGGATATCGGGAACGACCTGCCCCGGCCGAGCCCCGCCGCGTCCTGCCATCGCACCCATCTCGGCATCCAGGCATTCGCGCAGGCTGAAAAACAGGTCTTCATGCATGGCTTCGCGCAGGCTGATGCTCTCGCTGCAGAAATCGAGGTCGAGATCGTTGGCCGGCAGGTCAACCGTGATGCGCAGCCTGTCGAAATAGGGCTGCTTGCGTTCCCATGTCTGCTGTTTGACGGCATCGACAGCCGCAAGGAACATGACCTCGAAATCTGTCTTCAGCCTCTCGCCCTTGAGCCAGCCGCAGCAACGCAGCACCTGGACGCCGACATGGTCATCTTCCACCACATTGGGCGCGAAGACCGTATAGGTCTTCGTCTCGCCGGTCTTCGTCGTCAGTTTGATATCGTAGGTGAGATCAAGCGTATTGGCATGAAAGACGACCTCCGCATCGCCGACGAGAGCTGCGAGCGGATAGGCCTCGATCAGGAAGCGCTGCGGATCGGCGGCCGCATGGACGGGATAGCCGATCTCCACCCTGGCGAGCGAGGGAATATGCAGCTCCTCGAGGAAGAAATAGACCAACGGCTTGTAGGAGCTGCGGATCCGCGCCGAAATACCTGCGGCAGCAAGCTTCTCCTCGGCAGCCTGCCGCGAAGCCGCGTCTTCGAAGACCCATGCCTCGACAGGCTTTCCCGGCGGATTGGCAACTAGGTCTGAAACCAGCACGTCGAGCGTGCGCGGAACATCGAGATTGAGGATGGTGCTCATTTTTCCCTCGTCGGATCGAGATAGTCGCGGAGCCAGTCACCGAGCAGGTTGAGCCCGAGGACTGTGAACATGATGGCAAAGCCCGGAAAGACGCTGACCCACCACGCGGACTGCACATAAGTGCGTCCGTCAGCGAGCATGCCGCCCCAGCTTGGAATGGAAGCATCGACGCCGAGACCGACAAAGGTCAGGCTGCTTTCCAGCAGAATGTTATTGGCGACGTTCAGCGTCATCAGCACGATGATCGGCCCCATGATGTTCGGCAGGATATGCAGAAGGATAATCCGCATGCGCCCGACGCCGATCGCCCGCGCGGACTGGATGAATTCCCGATCCCGCAGCGACAGCACGAGACCGCGGACCAGCCTTGCATACTGCACCCACTGGGCGATGATCATCAGGGAAATCAGGATAGGCAGGCCGGGCCCGACGATTGCGATGAAGGTCAGCGCCATCAGCATGAAGGGCATGGCAAGCTGTACGTCGGCGATGCGCATGAGGATCATGTCGGCAACGCCACGGAAATAGCCCGCGATCAATCCTGCAATCGTGCCGACGATGGTAGCGCCGGCGACAGATATCAGGCCGACGATCAACGAAATCTTGCCGCCGGCAGCTATGCGCGCCAACACATCCCGGCCAAGCGGATCGGTACCGAAAATATGGTTGAGGCTGACGAAGGGTGGCAGCAGGCGGGCACGAAGATCCATCATGTCGGCCTTGTTTCCGAAGATCACCTCGGAGAAGACAACAAGCAGGACCATGCCGACGGTGAAGAGGATGCCCAGGATGAGCTCGAGCGGCGTATGGCGGAAAAAGGACCGGGATTTTGGCTGGGAAGGCGCCATTGCTTATTTCCTTCCGATGCGCGGATCGATGATGCCGTAGGCGATATCGATCACAAGGTTGGTCAGCACGATCAACAGCGCCAGCACTGTTATCGTGCCTTGCAGTACGGGATAATCGCGCGACGAAATGGCATCGAAGGCAAGGCTGCCCATGCCCGGCCAGTTGAATACGCGCTCGACGATGACGACGCCGCCGAGCAAATCTCCGAACTGCAGGCCGACGAAGGTGAGCAACGGAATGAGGCAGTTGCGCAGCGCGTGCTTGTAGAGCACCACCCTGTCCTTCAGCCCCTTGGCCCGAGAAACGAGGATGAACTGCGCCGACAGCGTTTCCAGCATCGCCGATCGAACGATGCGCACATTGACGGCCGAGAGGATCAGCGCCAGCGTCAGGCAGGGCAGCACGAGTCCCGAATAGGCGAGAAAGCCGCTCGACGGCAGCCATTCCAGTTTGATGGAGAAGATCAGCACCAGCATGATCGCCAGCCAGAAGTTCGGGAAGGAAAGCCCGACGAGCGACAGGATACGGACGATCTGGTCCGCCCACGAACCGGACTTGACCGCCGCATGAATGCCGAGCGGAATGGAAATCACGAAGGACAGGATGAGCGACAGGAAGGACAGCAACAGTGTGGCCGGCAGCGCCTGGGCAATCAGGTTCCATACGGGTGTACCGCCGAAGAAGCTCTTGCCGAAATCGCCTTTGACGACACCCGTGATGAAGTTGAGATATTGAACGTGGAACGGCTGGTCGAGACCGAGGCCGGCGCGGATATTCTGCAGATCCTGCTCGGTAACGGCCGAACCGCCGCTGACGAGCATTGCGGTCGGATCGCCGGAGAGCCGGATCGCATAGGAAACCAGCAGCGTGACGACGATCACGACGAAAAGAGCCTGCAAGAGGCGTTTGGCAATATAGGCTGGCATGGCATGACCCTGCGGAGGATGTGACTGCCTGCCGCAAGGCAGGCAGTCGAGCGGGGTTCGGTTACTCGACCGATACGTCTACGAAGCGGAAACGCACGTCCGGAGTGGGCGCGAGGTTCTTCACACGCTTGTTGATCGCATAGAGCGTATTGCCGTTATAGAGCGGCATTTCGAAGGCCTGGTCGGCTGCGTAGGCTGCAACCTCGCCCAGGATCTTCTTGCGCTCATCGACATTGTAGGTCGAGCGCTGCGCTTCCAGCAACTGATCGAGCTTGGCATCCTTGATGTAGGGATTCCAGAACTGACCGCTGTGGTAGAGCAGATAGGCCGTATTATCGAAGTCGAAGGTCCAGCCGCCCCATTGGAACTGATAGAGCGAGCCGGTTTTGCCGTGCGCGATGATATCAGTGTAGTAGACGTTCGTTTCATAGGACTTCAGCGAGGCATTGATGCCGACTGCCTGAAGATAGGCGGCAACCGTCTGCGAGACTTCGCGGAATGTCGCATCCGTGCCGACGAAGGAAAGCTCCAGACTCGTGCCGGGTTTGACGCCTGCCTTGTCGAGCGCTGCCTTAGCGGCTGCGGGATCGAAAGGCAACGGCTTCAGGTTCGGATCATAACCGAGCGACAGGGAGCTCTGGAGGCTCGCAATCGGGTTGCCGTTGCCCTGCAGGATCTGCTCGATGATAGCGTCGCGATCGACCGCCTGGATGATCGCCTTTCGCACCGCCGGATCCTTGGTAATGCCGTCGGTATTGTTGAAGCGCAGCATGGCAACGTCAGGGCCGGTGATGCTTTCGACTTCCAGCTTGGGATCACCCTTGATCGTATCGATCAGGCTGATGGGCACGAGCGTGGCAATATCGATGCCGCCGGACTGAAGCTCGGAAACCTGGGTCGCAGCTTCGGAGATGAATCGGTAGACGAGGCCCGAAAGCTTCGGTGCGCCACCCCAGTAATCCGGATTGGCTTCCAGCGTCAGGCTGATCTTCGGCTTGTAGTCGACGAACTTGAACGGGCCGGTACCGACCGGGTGCAGGTTGAAATATTCGTCGCCCTTTTCCTGGATATATTTCGGCGGAACGATCATGCCGCCGTAGCCGGCAAGCTTGGTAATCAGCACCGGATCCGGGCTCTTGAGGATGAAGTCGACAGTGTAGTCATCGACGACCTTCACCTCACCGATCGAGGTGTAATTGGCCTGCTGTGGCCCCTTGGCACCCTCCGGTCCGAGCAACCGGTCGAAGGTAAACTTGACAGCGGCGGCGTTGAAATCTTCGCCATTGTGGAACTTCACGCCCTTGCGCAGCGTGAAGCGGATGCGCTTGTTGTCGTCGAGAAACTCCCAGGCTGTGGCGAGGCCCGGCTGAAGCTTCAGATCCGGACTGCGCTGGACCAGACCATCGAAGATGTTGCTGCCGATACGACCCCAGGTCAGCGTGAACGTATCGATCGGATCCCAGCTGCCGTCATCGCGTTCAAGCGCAACAGTCAGTGTGCCGGCCGCCTGAGCCGCGTTGATGCTTGCAGTGAGCGGCAGGACCGACATTGCGGCTGCCAGGAAGAGATTTCGGTATCTCATTGTTGTAGTTCCCCATTTTTATTGTGCAGTAACGTGATCGTCGGCGGTCTGTCCTATGGGAGGGTTTCGGACAGCTTCTGCGGCTCGGCCGCAACGAAGTGCGAGGGCGAAAAACGGCGATATTCCAGAAGTGCCGGTTCGTCGCCGATCTTGCGGACCGGGCTCGGTATTGCGCCGGTCAAAAGCGTTGTGTCGATGCTGCGATCCGGATCGGGCACAGGGATCGCTGCCAGCAGCTTTCGCGTATAGGGATGCTGCGGATTTTCGAATATTTCCTGCCGCGTGCCGATTTCGACGATCTGGCCGAGATACATGACCGCGACACGATGGCTGATCTTTTCGACCACAGCCATGTCATGGGTGATGAAGAGATAGGAAAGGCCACGTTCCCGCTGCAGTTCAAGAAGCAGGTCGAGGATCTGCGCCTGAATCGAAACGTCGAGTGCCGAGACAGATTCATCCGCGATAATCAGTTCCGGATCGCTGGCAAGCGCACGTGCGATACAGACACGCTGCCGCTGACCACCGGAAAGCTCGTGCGGGAAGCGCGTTCTGTAATCGTGCGGCAGGCCGACGCGATCGAGCAGTGCAAGCGTCCGCGCCTCGATCGCCGCCTTGTCCTTCTGCAGCTTGTGGACGATCATCGGCTCGGCGATGCTGGCGCCAACCTTCTGGCGCGGATCGAGCGCCGCATAGGGATCCTGGAAAATATACTGAATCTTCTGCAGCAGGGAGCGCTTCTCGCCTGGGTTCATCTCGGCGATGTCGCGGCCGCGAAAGCGGATCTTGCCGCCGGTCGGCGCCATGATCTGCTGAAGCATACGCCCCGTCGTCGATTTACCGCTACCGGATTCACCGACCAGAGCCAGCGTCTCGCCGGCCGCGATCTCGAAAGAAATACCCTCGACCGCATGGATGCGGTGCGTCATCCGGCCGAACAGGCTCCTGCGCGCAGCAAAACGCGCGGTGAGACCATCAACCTGCAGAAGCGGCGGCTTGCTGTCGGAACGAACCGCTTCCAACGCCTCGCTGTTCGGCGGCGCCTTACCCGACATGCTGCCGAGACGCGGCACGGCGGCGAGCAGGGTTTGCGTATAGGGATGCTGCGGATTGGAAAACAGCGCCCGCACTGGCGCCTCTTCCTGCTTTTCGCCATGACGCAGCACCACCACATCGTCAGCCATTTCGGCAACGACGCCCATGTCATGGGTGATGAAGATCACGGCCATTCCGAGTTCGCGCTGCAATTCGCGGATCGTATTGAGGATCTGCGCCTGGATCGTCACATCGAGCGCCGTCGTCGGCTCGTCGGCAATTAGAAGCTTCGGACGGCAGGAAAGCGCCATGGCGATCATCACGCGCTGGCGCATGCCACCGGACAACTGATGCGGATAGCGCTTCATCATCGCATCGGCGTCAGGGATACGGACCTTTTCGAGCATATCCCGCGCGATGCGATTGGCTTCCGCGCGCGTGGTCTTCTGATGGAGAAGGATGGCTTCGACAATCTGGTCGCCGATCGAAAAGACCGGATCGAGCGAGGTCATCGGCTCCTGGAAGATCATGGCGATCTCGCCGCCTCGGATCTGCCTGATGCGACCGGGATCGGCCGTGACGAGATCGACAGGACCACTGCGGCTTTGGAAGATGATCTCACCGCCACTGATGCGGCCGCCTGAGAAATCGGTGAGACGCATGATGGCCCGCGACGTCACCGATTTGCCGGAACCGGATTCACCAACAATCGCGAGCGTCTTGCCCGGCCTGACGTCGAAACTCAGTGATTTGACAGCCTGAAATTGGCCGGACTTGAAATCGACGGACAATGAGCGGACCGAGAGGACGGTGGAAGCGGCGACGCTGTTGCTCTCGGTCGATTGACTCATAAGGTTGCCGCTGACCTCGCTGCCTGTTCGTAGTATCCCGACAGGGCTCTCAGATGCGAGGCAATGTCGGAGAGTTCATCCTGTGAAAGGCCCGAGAGCTTGGTCGCCTCCACCAGCAACCGTTCGCGGATTTCCGAATAGCGCGTCAGTGCTTCCAGCCCCTTGTCGGTAACCTGGATCACCTTTTCCTTGCCGGACTTGCCTGTCTTGACCAGTCCGGCCGCATCGAGCTTCTTCACCGCATAGTTCGCAACATGGGTGTCTTCGATATCGAGCACGAGGCAGAGATCGGACAACGTCTTCGGCCGACCGCGATGGCGCACCGAATGGATGATGAGAATCTCGACGGGCGACAAGCCCGGCACGCCGGCGGCTGCCATGCAACGCATCATCCAGCGATTGAAAGCATGGGAAAAAAGGATCGATCCATATTCAAGTTCGGAGAGGGCCGGAGAACTGCCGAGCGCCAGGTGGGCGGACGACACGATCAATTCGCGGGGAGCTTTTCGTTCCTTCGGTTTATCCAATGAACTCTCTCATCTCAGAACTGAAGTACGTGTGGCAGGTTAGCCGTAAGCGATAATTTGTCAACAAATTATCGCTAAGATTCTCCTATTCCGCCACCGTTTCTTCGACCCAACCTTCCTGTACGTTCGACATACGGGAACACGCATCTATTCCATTGATTCTAAATCGTTTTAACCGAACGCCTATCAATCCTTGCGCGGTCCGAATCCACCTCCGGTCGGCGTCACGACGGTGAAGGCTTCGCCAGCTTCCAGCACCGTGTGGGCAGCACCGATCAGCTCATCGATGGTGCTGTCATTTCGGCGGACATAGTTGCGTCCGGTCTGCCCATCCTCGCCACCCTTCAGCCCGAAGGGCGCCACGCGGCGATGGCCGGAGAGAACGGCAAATTCCAGCTTTTCGAGCGTGCGGATCGTGCGTTGCGTGCCATTGCCGGCATGCCACTGACCGCGACCACCGGAATTTGGCCGGATATGGAAATCCTCGAGCACGACAGGGAAACGGCTTTCCAGAATTTCCGGATCGGTGAGCCGAGAATTGGTCATATGTGTATGCACGGCATCCGCGCCATTAAAGCCTGGGCCTGCCGGCGCACCTGAGCAGATTGTTTCGTAGTACTGGTACTTGTCGTTGCCGAAGGTCAGGTTGTTCATCGTGCCCTGGGCTGCGGCCATGGCACCGACGGCACCGATCAGGCAATTGGTCACGGCTTGGCTGACTTCGACATTGCCGGCGACGACGGCTGCCGGATAGGCCGGCGTCAACATCGTGCCATCGGGAATGACAATACGGATCGGCCGCAGGCAGCCGGCATTCATCGGAATATCCGCCTCGACCAGTACGCGAAAGACATAGAGGACGGCAGCGCGCGTCACCGGTGCCGGCGCGTTGAAATTGTCGGGACGCTGGGCGGACGTGCCAGAAAAATCGACCGTCGCCTCGCGCTTTTCCCGATCGATGGAAATCCTGACGACGATCTTGCAGCCCTGATCCATCTCATAGGAAAATTCACCGTCCGGCAGCCGGTCGAGCACGCGGCGCACGCTTTCGGCGGCATTATCCTGCACATGACCCATATAGGCATCGACCACGTCCTCGCCGAATAGCGCGATCATCTTCTTCAGCTCCGCCACGCCCTTTTCATTGGCGGCGACCTGCGCCTTCAGGTCGTTGACGTTCTGCGCCAGCGTGCGCACCGGATAGCGCGCACCGGTCAACAGATCGGCGAGAGCCTCCTCACGGAACTTGCCGCGATCGAGCAGCTTGAAATTGTCGATATAGACGCCTTCCTCCTCGATATGGGTCGCGAGCGGCGACATCGAGCCGGGCGAGATACCGCCGATATCGGCATGGTGTCCGCGGCTTGCCACCCAGAAGCGGATGCGGGTGCCCGCATCGTCGAAGACCGGCGTGCAGACGGTCAGATCGGGCAGATGCGTACCGCCATTGTACGGCGCGTTGATCAGGAAGACGTCGCCCGGATGAATGACCGGATTTTCGCGGATGGCGGTTGCAACCGACGCGTCCATCGAGCCGAGATGAACAGGCATATGCGGCGCATTGGCGACGAGATTGCCGTCCGCATCGAAGACAGCGCAGGAGAAGTCCAGCCGTTCCTTGATATTGACGGAATAGGCCGTGTTCTGCAGGGTCACGCCCATCTGCTCGGCGATCGACATGAAGAGATTGTTGAAGATCTCCAGCATGACCGGATCGGCCTTGGTGCCGATCGCGGTGCGCTCAGGCAGTGCCTTGATGCGGGTCAGAACGACATGATCGCGCACCGTCAGCTTCGCCTGCCAGCCGTCTTCCACGACGATGGTCTGGTTCGGCTCGATGATGATGGCCGGCCCGGTCACCGTCTGGCCCGGCTTTATGCGATCGCGCATGACCACCGCCGCATCATGGCTTTCGCCTTGCGAATGGAACAGGGTCCGCCGGATCGGCGAAGCCTCGCCGGCACCCGTCTCATCGCGATTGATATCGATCTCGGCCGCAGCACCGCCGATGCATTCGACCTCGACAGCTTCCACGACCAGCGGCTTGTCCTCGGCGACGAAGCCAAAGCGGCGCTTGTGCAGCACCTCGAATTCGCGACGAAGGCGGGTCGCATCATCATCCTGCGGGAATAGTGCCTCGACGGCGAGCAGCGTATCGGTGCCGGCATAGCGGATATGAGCACGCAGCACCGTCTTGATCTTGTCGGCCTCGACGCCCTGCGCCACCAGTTCCGGCTGGCATTCGCCCTGCAATTCCTTGCCAAGCGCCGTCATCGCTGCAGGCGCAGCGGCATCCAGCGGAGCGCCGAGCGCCTTCTGGCGAGTAGAGCGAATATCGGCAAGACCCATGCCATAGGCCGACAGCAGGCCGGACATCGGATGCAGCAGAATGCTTTTCATGCCCAAGGCATCAGCAACAAGGCAAGCATGCTGACCACCCGCACCGCCAAAGCAGTTCAACGCATAACGCGTCACGTCATAACCGCGCTGCACCGAAATCTTCTTGATCGCCTCGACCATATTGGCAACGGCGATGCGGATGAATCCGTCAGCCACCGCTTCCGGACGGCGCCCATCACCGATCTCGGCCGACAGTTCGGCAAATTTCTGCCGAACCGTCTCGACATCGAGCGGCTGATCCTGGTTCGGGCCGAAGATCGCCGGAAAGAAGTCCGGCAAGAGCTTACCAGCCATGACATTGGCATCGGTCACCGCAAGCGGCCCGCCATTACGATAGCAGGCAGGGCCCGGGAAAGCGCCAGCAGAATCAGGCCCGACGCGGAAACGGCCGCTGTCGAAATGCAGGATCGAACCGCCGCCGGCAGCCACCGTGTGGATCAGCATCATCGGCGCGCGAACGCGAACGCCGGCGACTTCGGTCTCGAAGGCGCGCTCATACTCGCCGTCGAAATGCGCGACATCTGTCGAGGTGCCGCCCATGTCGAAGCCGATCACGCGGCCAAAACCCGCCTGCTCGCCGGTCTTGGCAAGACCGACCACGCCGCCGGCAGGGCCTGAGAGGATCGCATCCTTGCCCTGGAACATATCGGCCGCGGTAAGGCCGCCCGAGGACATCATGAACATGACGCGCGCGCCGGTCCGTGCGATATCGAGTTCATCCGAAACCTGGCGCACATAGCGGCCGAGCACCGGCGAGAGATAAGCATCGACGACAGTCGTATCGCCACGTCCCACCAGCTTGATCAGCGGCGAAACTTCATGACTGACGGAAACCTGCTCGAAACCGATGGCACGGGCAATGCGCGCGACTGCCGCCTCATGCTCGGGATATTTGTAGGCATGCATGAAAACGATGGCGACGGCACGGTAATCCTTGGCACGCAGATCGCGAAGCGCCGCCTCGGTGGCGGCTTCATCGAGTTTAGTCTCGACAGTACCGTCAGCCAGCACCCGCTCGTCCAGCTCGACCACGTCCTGATAAAGCGCTTCCGGCTTGATGATCTCGGTCGCGAAGATCTTCTTGCGTTCCTGATAACCGATGCGCAGAGCGTCGCGGAAACCCTTTGTAGTCACCAGCGCCAAGGGTTCGCCTTTGCGCTCCAGCAGTGCATTGGTGGCGACGGTGGTGCCCATGCGCACTTCGCCGATCAACCCGGCAGGGATCGGCTCACCCGCGGTCAGGCCGAGATGCAGACGGATGCCGTGGACCGCAGCATCGCGATAGGCTTCCGGGTTTTCAGACAGCACTTTGCGGGCATGAAGGGTACCGGACAAGTCGCGCCCGACGATATCGGTGAACGTGCCTCCACGGTCGATCCAGAAGTCCCAGCTACCAGCCGCAATGCCCGACAAAATCGCCTCCGCCGTTCGTTTCCAATATCACTAAGAAATTATCGATAAATCGTCAACGTTTTACAGAGGACAAAGTCGCCGCAGGTATCGATGGACGGAGGGCGTATCACACGCTGGATATTCAGACGCAGAAAATCGAAAGCCGCGACCTAAAGGCCGCGGCGACAGAATTGATAGAAGTGAGCAATCGATGCCGAATGCGTGGCGCGCCGGCACCGCTATCCGATCAACGCGAGGTCAGATCGTCAGGCAGTTCGGCGTTGTGATACTTACGATAGATATCGCGCAGCACTTTATTGTCGAAATTGGTCTTCACCCACTGGTCGAGCCAGGCCTTGAGACCGGCCTCACCCTTGGGAATACCGATGCCGAGATTGGTTTCCTTCTGCGTGAACTTCACCTGCAGCGGATGATCGGCCATCTTCTTGTTGATGCCGTTGATGACAGCCGACTGGCTGGAAAGAATATCGACCTGACCCGAGACCACCGAGGTGATGAGCGTCGCATCATCCTCGAAGCGCACGATATCGGCACCCTTGGCATTAGCGGTGATGTCCTGGTCGTTGGTCGTGGCACGGGTAACACCGATGCGCTTGCCATCGAGATCGGCATAGTTCTTGATCTCAACGCTCGGCTGAGCAGCGACGACGAGGGCGAGCGTCGCATAGGGAACAGAATAATCGATCGCCTTCTTGCGCTCTTCCGTAATGCCGAGTGAGGAAACGACCATATCGGCCTTGCCCGTCTGGACCGAGGGAACGCGGGCAGCATTGGTGATTTCCACCAATTCGAGCTCGACGCCAAGATCCTTGGCGATCAGCTTCGCGGTTTCGACATCGGAGCCGGTCGGCTTGAGATTTTCATCGACAAAGGAATATTCCGGAATGCCCATCGCGACCGCGATGCGCACCTTGCCGGCCTTCTTGATATTGTCGAGTACATCGGCATGGGCAACGCTTGCCAACGCCAGCAGGCCTGCGCCTGCCAAAAGTGCCAGTTTCGAAATCATTGTCTTCGGCATACTCCAAGTCTCCTCTACCTGATTGCCTCTGCCCGCTCTTTGTCGGGCCTCCTCTCAAACCTGCCCGGCTCATCCGGGACAGGGAATTCCCTCCCGCGATGACGGGGTCTAAAGTTCAGCAGCCATGAATTCTCTGAGTTCCGGCGTCTGCGGATTGCTCAAGATGTCGGCGCCACCCGTCTCCCAGACCTTACCGGTATGCATGTAGATGACGCGGTTGGCAGCGCGCTTGGCAAAGCCCATTTCGTGGGTGACGACGATCATCGTCATGCCTCCACGGGCAAGATCTTCCATCACGCGCAACACTTCGCCTGTCAGCTTCGGGTCGAGCGCCGAAGTCACCTCATCGAACAGCATTACCTTCGGCTGCATGGCGAGCGAGCGGGCGATTGCCACACGCTGCTGCTGGCCGCCGGACAGCTGCTCCGGATAGGCATCGATCTTTTCCGACAGGCCGACCTTGGCGAGTACCTGCTTGGCGATCTCGAAAGCCTGGTCCTTACGCATGCCCTTCACACGGCGCAGCGCCAGCATGATGTTTTCGGCAACGGTCATATGCGGGAAGAGATTGTAGCTCTGGAACACCATGCCGATATCGCGGCGCAATGTCCTGAGATCGAGCTTCGGATCCTCGACGCGATGGCCGCAGACCTCGATCGAGCCATCCTGGATCGTCTCGAGCCGGTTGATACAGCGCAGGGCCGTGCTCTTGCCGGAGCCGGACTGGCCGATCAGTGCCACGACTTCGCCGGCATTGATTTCGAAGGAGACGCCCTTCAGCACTTCCAGCGCGCCGAAGCGCTTGACGACATTGGTGAGTTTAACGGCGACCGACATTGAGCTTCCTCTCGAGAGAGCGGCTCCAGACCGACAGCGGGTAGCAGACAGCGAAATAAAGAAGTGCTGCGATACCGAAGACCAGGAAGGGCTGGAACAGGGAATTGTTGATGACCTGTGCCGCACGTGTCAGCTCCAGGAAGCCGACGACCGAGGCGAGCGAGGTGTTCTTGACGAGCTGGACGAGAAAACCGACCGTCGGCGGCGTGGCGATCCGGAGCGCCTGCGGCAGGATCACGTCCCGCAGCGCCTGCCAGCGCGTCAGGCCGAGGCATTCGGCCGCCTCGAACTGCGTGCGTGAAATGGATTCGACCGAGCCGCGCCAGATCTCGCCGAGATAGGAGCTCGAATAGATCATCATGCCGAGACCGGCTGCCACCAGCGGCGGCACCGAGATATTGATGACCCCGAGGCCGAAATACAGGATGAACATCTGGATCAGGAGCGGCGTGCCCTGAACGATCTGGATGTAGATGAGAGCGGCTCTCCGCACCCACAGGAAGCGGGAGATGCGGCACAGCATGACGAAGAAGCCGGCAACGCCGCCCAGCAGGAAGGCAAGTGCTGACAGCACCACCGTCCAGACAAGTCCGTCCAGCAGATAGATTAGATGATTGAAGGAAAATCCACCGAGCATGGCGACCTCTAGAGCGACGTGCCGAGCCGGCGACGGCGCGGGAAGGCGATGAGACCGAGGCCGTAGAAGCCTGCCCGCATCAGATAGGTGATGGCGATGTAGAGAACGGCGACCACCATGTAGGTCTCCAGCGATCGGAAAGTATTCGACTGGATGTTGTTGGCGACACCCGTCAGTTCCTCGGCGGAGATCTGCGATGCGATCGAAGTGGATAGCATCATCAGGATGAACTGGCTGGAAAGTGCGGGATAGACGCGCTCGATCGCCGGCAGCAGAATGATGTCACGGTAAATCTGCAGCTTCGACAAGCCCAGCGCCTCAGCCGCTTCGATCTGGCTCGGATGAATGGAATCCATGCCGGCACGCACGATCTCGGCCGTGTAGGCCCCGACGTTAATGACCATGGCGAAGACGGCGGCAGCAATGATCGGCAGGCGGATACCGACTGATGACAGGCCGAAGAAGATGAAGAAGATCTGCACGATGAAGGGCGTGTTGCGCACGGTCTCGACATAAATGCTGACAAGGGCACGCAGCGGTCCAATATCCGAGCGGCGGGCGATAGCGCAGGCGACGCCGATCACCAGACCGATGATCACCGAAAAGACGGTGATCTCGATCGTGACAAGCGCGCCCGACAGGAAATCGCTCCAATAGGGCAGCAAGGCCGAAAAATCGAACTGGTATTGCATGTCCTCCTCCATTCCGACCGCGCCAACTCCACTGACGCGACCTAGCCTTCACTCGGGAAGGCTGCATGTCTCTCCTCGGCTGTCGCGTTAGCGCGCCAGCCAGCCCCCATCGACGGGCAAGACCGTGCCATGCACATAGTCCGATGCCGCCGACGCCAGAAACACCGCCGCACCGCCTATATCGCCGGGCTCACCCCAGCGGCCCGCCGGAATTCGAGCCAGGATGCTGGCATTGCGATCGGCGTCTTCGCGCAGCGCCGTCGTGTTGTTGGTGACGAAGTAGCCGGGCGCAATGGCGTTGACGTTGACACCCTTGCCCGCCCACTCGCAGGCAAGCAGCCGCGTCAGTCCAGCGAGACCACTCTTCGAGGCCGTGTAGGAAGGTATCCGGATGCCGCCCTGGAAAGACAGCAGCGAGGCGATATTGATGATCTTGCCGCGCCCTTTTTCGAGCATGTGGCGGGCAGCCGCCTGAGACAGGAAGAAGGCCGTCTTCAGGTTGACGTTCATCACCGCGTCCCAGTCTTCCTCGGTGAAATCGATCGCATCGGCGCGACGGATGATACCGGCATTGTTGACGAGGATATCGAGCGCTCCGAAACGCTCCAACGCCTCCGCAACTATCGGCTTGACCGGCTCGATGGTGCCGAGATCGGCCTTGATGACGTGAAATTTCACACCCGCTTTTGTCACCAAGGCTTCGGTCTCATCCATCGCCGAGCGGCCGACGGCGACGATCGAAGCACCAGCCTCGGCCAGCGCGACGGCGATGCCCTGACCGATACCGGTATTGGCACCGGTAACGACGGCAGTTTTTCCCGAGAGATCGAAAAGGGCCCGCATCGCCATCACCTCAGATCGCCGATGGCGATATGGTCCATATCGGTGAAGCTCTTGTTGTCGCCCGCCATCGCCCAGATGAAGCTGTAATTCTTGGTGCCCGCGCCGGAATGGATCGACCAGGGCGGCGAGATGATCGCCTGCTCGTTGGCGACGAGCATGTGGCGCGTTTGCTGCGGCTCACCCATGAAATGGAAGACACGCTGGTCGGAGTCGAGATCGAAATAGAGATAGGCTTCCATGCGCCGGTCATGTGTATGGCTCGGCATCGTGTTCCAGATGCTGCCGGTCTCCAGGCTGGTGAAGCCCATGGTCAACTGGCAGGACTGGCAAACTTCCGGATGGATATACTGATAGATCGACCGCTTGTTGGCGGTTGCGGCCTCGCCCGGCGTCAAATGCCGTGCCTTATCGCGTGTCAGCAGCACCGTCGGATGACTGGCGTGGGCGGGCGTCGAGACGAGATAGAATTTTGCCGGGCTGCCTGCGTCTGCGCTTTCGAGGCTTACATCGACGGCACCTCTGCCGACATAGAGGCAATCATATTTTGCCAGTGCGTAAGCCGTACCGTCGACAATCACGCGGCCCGAACTGCCAACGTTCAGGACACCGAGTTCACGCTCCGCCAGAAACGTGTCTTGTCCGATCGCCTTCGGCGCCGTCAGCGCAAGAGCCGTGCTGAGGGGCGCAGCGCCACCGATGACCATACGGTCGTAGTGGGAATAGGTGAGCCTGATTTCATCAGGTGCAAACACCGTCTCGATCAGGAAATGACGCCGCAGCGTTTCCGTATCGAAGCCCCTGACCGCTTCGGGATGAGAGGCGTGTCGAACGTCAATCTGCATTGGAATTATCCTTCTCTCCTCCGGACGCCACCGTCTGCGGGGCATCCTCAATGAAATAGGCTGGATCGAGCATCTCGGCCTTTTCGACTTCGTGCAGAAGCTTGCCGAGATGGAACTCCATCGCCGCCTTCGCGCCGTCCTTGTCGCCTGTCCGCATGCAATCGATCACAGCGGCATGCTCCTCGATGACGCGCGTCAGGCGCCCCTGCTGCGGCAGCGTCAGCAGGCGGTAGCGGTCGCTGTGAACCTTGACCTGTTGGATGATCGCCCAGATGCCGGGGTAGCCGGCGATATTGCTGATGAGCTGGTGAAAATCATTGTCGATGACATGGAAAGCCGCGACATCGCCCTCGCGATGACAGGCATCGAGATCGGCGAGGTTCCGCTCCAGAGCCCTGAGGCCAGCCGGCGTCATCTTCTCGACCGCGATTGTAACTGTCGTGTCTTCCAGCGCCTTGCGCACGAGGATCGCTTCGTAAAGCGCGCGGCGCGGAATGCGTGAAACGAAGGTGCCTGACTGTGGGAAGACATCGACCAAGCCGTCATCGGAAAGCCGGATGATCGCTTCGCGGATCGGCGTGCGGCTGACGCCGAACTGCGCTTCAAGCTCTTTCTCGTTCAAGAGCTCCATCGGCTTGCGGCGTAGCGAAACGATGTCATCGAGAAGCGCATTGTAGACGAGCGTTGCCGCTCGCGGGGCCGCCGCCCGCTGATGCGAAAGCACGGTTACGCCCTGAAGGGAGCGCTTCTTGCGCGCGATTCCGGTTGGCGAATTCATCGCGTTCCTTCCCCGGCAAGAATCGAAAATCGAGTGCTTGAGATCATCGAGAACCGCCTCCCTTCGGCCTGACGAAGAAAGTAATATATTAGTATCCAACTTCTTGCAAGCATGCTGAGAGCGGCTTTTTTTCGCCTAGGGAGAATTGGGTGATTTCCGAGAAGAACGGCAACTTATTCGCGTATTGCCGCCGACATCCAAACATGGTTAATTTTTTAATTACATTTGTCTTATAGAAGGAACCAAACCGCGCATTCGCGTGTTAATAGCTCGCCGTGGAGGACCTTGAATATGTTCAAATTTTTCTCGATCAGGCCGGCTGCCGAAGAGTTCGACGCCGATACTGGTACCTATGCCGATGGCATGACGGATCGTTTTTATCGCGACCTGACGGGACGCAACGAACATCGGTTCCGCTCGGCACATGAGCGTGATTACGGCGCAACTCGCGAAATCAACGAATTCGCAACCCAGGGCGTAGCCGCCAACTGACGATCGAGCGCATATCTTTCGATGTCAGGCGCGCTTGGTTTCTTGAGCCGGTCTATTGAGGCTGCTCGCCAAGATCGTCCGGTTGCGCCCCTTGGCCTTGGCATCCAGCAGAGCCGCGTCTGCACGGCTCACCAGCGTATCGACGCCGCCTTCCGCCGGTGAAACGGCCACCCCGATCGACACCGAGACCGCACCGAGGATCTGGCCGGAATGGGAGAGTGCGGCCATGCCGATCTGCCCACGTAGCTTTTCAGCGAATTGGAACCCGTCCCGCTCCTCGCAATCAGGCAGAAGGATCGTGAATTCCTCGCCGCCGAACCGGAATGCATAGCCGATATCGGCTGCGGCACTACGCAGAATCTGCCCGACATATTGCATGACCATATCGCCGGCATCATGGCCGAACTGGTCGTTGAAGCGCTTGAAGTAATCGATATCGATCATCAGGCAAGCGAGCGGTGTGTCGCCATTGTCCCGGCCGCGCCGGTGCAGCGTTTCATCGAGGAAACGGCGGTTGAAGAGCCCCGTCAACGGATCACGGACAGCCAGATCGGTGAGTTTTTCGCGCAGTTGCAGATTGGCGACCGCAAGACCGACATTCTCGGCGATAAGCTCCAGATAGAGGCGAGCATGGTCCAGCACCGGCATCGCTCCGTGACGCTCCTCGAGATAAAGCAGGCCAATCATGTCGCCCTGCGCGGTCAGCGGGAAACAGGAGGCTGCAACACCGCTGCCTTCGATGTGCTGACACGGCACATCCCCCTCACCCGTCCCACTCATATGCGGGCGCCCGCGCCGCAAGCCCCAACAGGCGCTGGCGGGAAAAGCCGCTTGTGCATTGACCGGCTCCAGCCATGTGCCGGCCTGCGCCAAAGCGGATTTGTCCTCATTCAGAATGTAAAGACTTCCTGCAATGCCGGGAAAGATCTGCGGCGCGAAGCGCGCAACGACATCGGCCAGTTCATGCTGGTTTTCACAGGCCTGAAGGCGATGCATCATCTGCAGGATGAGATCTTTGGTATGCTGGTCGGCTCGTCGCTCGGCATCCAGCCGCTCGCGCTCAAGCCCGTTTTCACGGAAGATCTGGATGGCCTCGTTCATCTCACCGATTTCATCGCGGCGATGATCGACGGGCACTTCGACAGCGTAGTCCTGTCTCGCCAGCCTGGCGACGATACCCGTCATGCGCACCAGCGGCATGGCAACGCGGCGCCGTAGGATGAAGTAGAGCACGGCCAGGAAGAGCAGGCCCGTAATAGCCAGCACGACCTTGGCGAAGAGGCTCCATTGGTCACTGCGCCGTCGGGCATCATCGAGTGCAGCGCCCGTGCGGGTGGCCGTGATATCGCGAAGACGTCCGGCCGATTCCAGAAGTGCGGTCTGCAATCTCTCGTGTTCCGGCCCAAAGAGCGCCTCTTGTGATGCCTCTTTTTCGCCCTTCTGGAAGGCATCGACTGCCGCAGCTTCCAACGCGTCAAGCGCTTCGGCCTGCTTGTCCATGGCCTCGATGATTGTTCGTTCGACTGGGGAAATATCCCTCACTGCGATCTGTTCGGCTGCCTTCTCGCGACGCCGCTCAGCCTCCGCATCCGCCGTGAACGCATCGAGATGGCGTTGTTCGCCACGCATCACGTAAAGCCGCGCTTCGTCGCTGGAAAATTCGGCTCCGGTCTCGAGCTGTTCGGTCAAGGTATCGAGCGCCAGATGCTCTTCAACGGCACGCCGCTCGTCATCGGCGCTGCGCGACGACATGATGAAAGCAACAGCCGACAGCGCCGTCAGGATCACGGTTATGCCGTAGGCCCAGTTGGTGATGGTGCTTATTCTCATAAGGCCATGATAGCGAAATGGGATTGAAGGAGAATTAAAGAAACTTCTAACATAAGACTTTTGCGGGATACGGTTTCGAGAAACCTGAAATTCTCTATCGCGCAATGGTTACGGAATGGCGTAGAGCAAATTTCGCTGCCGGCAATTCCAAGCCGCCAGGTTCGACAGTCGTAATATTCCCAGTCAATCCCGCTTATGGAGATGGCCCGGCTTATGGGCCGCCCTTTTGCCGGATTTATCGCTCTCGACAATATATTGCGGATCGGCCTCCGAGGCTTTCACCTGATGTCCCTTGATCCTGGTTGCGGTTGTCTGTTTGCGAACCACCTTACCGGTGGTTTCTCCCTGGCTCGTATTCCACGAGACTTTGTCGCCTGTTTTAAGATTCCGGCTCATCACGTCGCCTCAACAAAGCCCTGGTGGCTCTCAGGAAACGTGCCGCTGCCGGATTGGTTTCAGGAGGGGTTCGGGTGAGCCCGGCGGCACCGGGAAATCGAGCGAAGAAGCGAGCGGGATAAGCCGCACTTTATATCCGGACGCGGCTGGAAAGCCGCGTCCAGAAAATCTTTCGATCAGACGAGATCGAAGCGATCTGCGTTCATAACCTTGGTCCATGCGGCAACGAAGTCCTTCACGAACTTCGCCTTGGCATCGGACTGGCCATAAACTTCGGCAAGAGCGCGAAGCTGCGAGTGCGAGCCGAAGATCAGATCGACGCGCGTACCGGTCCACTTGAGTTCGCTCGTCTTGCGATCGCGACCTTCGTAAACGCCTTGCTTTCCCGCAAGCGGAGCCCAGACAGTGCCCATGTCGAGCAGGTTGACGAAGAAGTCGTTCGTCAGCACTTCCGGACGCGTGGTGAAGACACCATGCTCCGGCTTGCCGGCCGTGAGCACGCGCAGGCCGCCGACGAGAACGGTCATCTCGGGCGCGGTCAGCGTCAGCAACTGGGCACGGTCGACGAGGGCTTCTTCAAGCTTCAGGAACTGATGGCGCTTGTCGTTCACATAGTTACGGAAACCGTCCGCGCGTGGTTCGAGGGCCGCGAAGGAAGCGGTATCAGTCTGTTCCTGCGATGCGTCCATGCGGCCAGGGGTGAACGGCACAACAACGTCATGACCGTCGTCCTTCGCTGCCTTTTCCACGCCCGCTGCACCGGCAAGCACGATCAGATCGGCGATGGAGACCTTCTTGCCGCCGGTCTGAGCTGCGTTGAAGTCCTTCTGGATGCCTTCGAGAGCACCGAGAACCTTGGCGAGCTGTGCCGGCTCGTTGACCTCCCAATCCTTCTGCGGAGCAAGACGGATACGTGCACCATTGGCGCCGCCACGCTTGTCGGAACCGCGGAAGCTGGAAGCAGACGCCCATGCGGTCGAGACGAGTTCCTGCACCGAGAGACCGGATGCAAGTACCTTGACCTTGAGATCGGCGATGTCCTTGTCGTCGATAAGAGGGTGATCAACGGCCGGAATGACGTCCTGCCAGATCAGATCTTCGGCCGGCACTTCCTTACCGAGATAACGAACCTTCGGGCCCATATCGCGGTGGGTGAGCTTGAACCAGGCGCGAGCAAAGGCGTCTGCGAACTGATCCGGGTTTTCGAGGAAGCGCCGCGAGATTGCCTCGTAGGCCGGGTCGACGCGCAGTGCGAGGTCGGAGGTAAGCATTCGCGGCAGGTGCTTCTTCGTCGAATCGAAGGCATCCGGGATGGTTGCGCCAGCGCCCTTTGCGACCCACTGATGGGCGCCGCCAGGGCTCTTTTCCAGCTCCCATTCGTAGCCGAACAGGTTCCAGAAGAAGTTATTGCTCCACCTTGTGGGTGTCGTCGTCCAGGTGACTTCGAGACCGCTGCCGATGGCATCACGGCCGACGCCGCTGTTGAACTTGCTCGACCAGCCGAGGCCCTGCGCCTCGAGCTCGCCACCTTCCGGATCGACGCCGACGAAGGACGGGTCACCGGCACCATGGGTCTTGCCGAAGGTGTGACCACCGGCGATCAAGGCCACGGTCTCTTCGTCATTCATGGCCATACGGGCGAAGGTCTCGCGGATGTCGCGAGCTGAGGCAAGCGGATCAGGCGTGCCGTTCGGACCTTCCGGGTTGACATAGATGAGGCCCATCTGCACAGCGCCGAGCGGCTCTGCCAGTTCGCGTTCGCCGCTATAGCGCTCGTCGCCGAGCCATGTGCCTTCCGGCCCCCAGTAGAGCTCTTCCGGTTCCCAGACGTCCGCACGGCCGCCGGCGAAACCGAAGGTCTTGAAGCCCATGGATTCGAGTGCGACATTGCCGGTGAGGATTAGCAGGTCGGCCCAGGAAATGCTGTTGCCGTATTTCTGCTTGATCGGCCAGAGCAGGCGGCGGGCCTTGTCGAGGTTGACGTTGTCAGGCCAGCTGTTGAGCGGCGCAAAACGCTGCTGTCCCTGACCGGCGCCGCCACGACCGTCGGTGGTGCGATAGGTGCCGGCGCTGTGCCATGCCATGCGGATGAAGAGGCCGCCGTAGTGGCCGAAGTCTGCCGGCCACCAGTCCTGCGAGTCGGTCATCAGCGCACGAAGGTCTGCCTTCACGGCATCGAGATCGAGCTTCTTGAACGCTTCGGCGTAATTGAAGTCCTTGCCCATCGGGTCGGAAAGAGCCGAATGATGGTGCAGCATCGACAGGTCGAGCTGGTTCGGCCACCAATCGCGATTGCCTCTGCCGCGGCCGCCGGAATGATCAACGGGACATTTGCCCGCGCTTTCAGGTTTCTGGTCCATAGTTTTCTCCTGTTGCTTCAAGCGGTCACCCTGGAGCCGCCTGTCCGTTAAACTATTGGGCCTGATCGCGTGCCTGCTGCCTCGCTGCTGGTCGAGCAGGCTTGGCGCGCATCCTCCCTCATTTCCTTTTTATCGGAAGCCTGTGATAATTTTAAGTTGGATTTACTGATCGCTGCGATAAGCTCACCTTATGACAAATCTTACGCTCAAACAGCTTCGCTATTTTGAAGCCCTGGCGCGCCACGGCCGCTTTCGCCATGCGGCTGATGCCTGCGCGATCTCGCAGCCTGCCTTATCCATGCAGATCAAGGAGCTGGAAGAAGAACTCGGCGGAGATCTCTTCGAGCGCGGTGCACGCGAAGTGCGGCTGACTGCCTTCGGGCAGCTCTTTGCACGACGGGTGCGCGACATTCTCCGGGCCGTAGACGAGCTTGGGGACCTCGCCCGCGCATCACAGGATCGGCTTCTGACGCGGCTCAGAATCGGCATCATTCCGACAATCGCCCCCTATCTGCTGCCGGCGATCATCGGCGATCTGAACGGAACATTCGACAATATCGAAATACAGGTGCGCGAAACCCTGACGACGCGGCTCGTTCACGAGGTCGCGCAGGGTGATCTGGATCTCGCTGTCGTCGCATTGCCGGTATCCCAACCATCACTCACCGAGATAAAGCTCTTCGAAGAGGAATTCGTGCTGGTGCGGCACCGTGACGACGAAGGCAAGCCGGTGCCGGAACCTGAGGCCTTGCGCGAAATGCGCCTGCTACTGCTGGAGGAAGGGCACTGCTTCCGCGATCAGGCCCTGTCCTTCTGCGGCATTGAATCGACCCGCCCCAAAGAGATCATGGAGGGCAGTTCGCTCTCCACGCTGGTGCAGATGGTCAGCGCCGGGATAGGCGTGACCCTGATCCCCGAGATGGCCGTGCCGGTGGAAACGCGTTCGGCGGATGTCTCGATTTCCCGGTTCCGCACGCCGCAACCCCGGCGGACGATCGGTATCATCTGGCGCAACTCGACGCCTCTCGCCAAACAGCTGCTGCAGATATCCGAGGTCATCCGTCATTCCGCGGCGCGGCTGCACCGACATGCAGATCTCGAAAGCGTTGCTGTCGACAGCTGATTTTTTGCGCTCCACTGGCCCGCCGGCTGGCTCCGCTCTAGCTTCCCGCACTTGAAACCCTCTGAGGGAAACGGCTGTGTTGGACCTGATCGACCTGATGCCGATAACACCAAGCTGGAAGGACATCGCAGTCCGTCTGACGGCGACGGTTTTTGCTGGCGCATTCATCGGCCTGGACAGGGAGCGCGGAGGGCATGCCGCGGGATTGCGCACCACAATCCTCGTCGGGCTCGCCGCCTGCCTATTGATGATCCAGGCGAATATTCTGCTGGCGACGAGCCAGAGCATGAGCGGATCGATGGATATCCTGCGTTTTCCGCTCGGCGTTCTCACCGGTGTCGGCTTCATCGGCGGCGGCGCCATTCTCAGGCGCGGCGATGTCACGACCGGCATCACCACGGCGGCGACCTTGTGGCTGATAACCGCGATCGGCCTTTGTTTCGGTGGAGGACAGATCGCTATCGGCGCCATCGCAACGATCCTTGCCGTTTTCATCCTATCTCCCCTGAAACGCGTGGATCGTTGGATAGCTGGCGACCAGAAGGGTATGGTAACAATCAGACTGGAAAGCGGTGCCGGCATCCCCGATGTGAAGGCCGCCGCTCCCGAATTATCCGAGGCAACATTTACCGGACTGGCCGATCGGGAAGACGGCGATCGCGAACTGACCTATGAAATCAGGTGGAAATCCGTTCAGGGCATTCCGGGTGCTGCAGACATTGCGACATCATTGGAAAAGGACTTCCGTATCATCCGCTTTGAGCATCGCGCCACCATAACCTGACGACATCGCTCGACAGCTAGAAGCGATAGGTCATGCCGAGCACTGGGCCTTTCAGCGTCGTGTCAAAGACATGGCCGTCGGCCTCATAGTCCACATCGAGCACCTTGTAACCGGCGGAAACCGACAGATGGTCGGTGAAGGTATAGTTGACCGTGGCAAGCGCCTGCCAGGTACTGTCCGAACCCGCGCCGAAGCCGCCCAAATCAGCCTGCGTCTGGACCGAGAGCTTCGGCGTGATGTTGAAGAAGGCGCGAAAGCCGATGACCGGATCGACCCAGCCGAAATCCTCGCCATAGCTGCGGCGGAAGGTACCGTAATTGACGGTCAGGTCGTTGGAAATATGCCAGATGCGCACTCCGGCCAGCACATCGAACGTAACATCCTGCCCCGCGAAAACACGGTAGCCGCCCTTGATGGTCGCCTGAAATTCGGTCGTGTCGACATCCGCCGTCAGGCCCGGCGTCGCGCCGACCACAGGCAGCGCCCCGATTGCATGACTGTCGGTCGTATCGACATACATGAGGTCGCCGGACAGCACGAAACGGTCATATCGCGCCCAGACGTCAAGGAAGCCGCCGAAGTTGAGATCCTCCATGATATCGGAGAAGGACTTTTCGACAGAGAGTGTCGGCGCCCGGCTGAAGGGCGATATCTCGCCCTTGATCCCCGAGGCCCAGAGATAGGGGGTGATCTGCAACGCCCATCCAGGCGCATTGCTGTTGATCGGAACCGCTGCTGATGCGGATACTGTATCCTGCGCTCTTGCACCTGCCGCAACGCCGGACAAAAGCATGCCGGCAAACATAATGCGTTTGATCATCCGCACCCCTCACACTGTCAGGCTATTTCCCCGTCTGGCCAGCCGGACTCCATCAAATGCCCTGGAACGGGAAAGGGGCGGCATCTTTGAAAGCCGCTGTCGCATCTCCCGCAAAGGTGTGGTCTTGGTCGACACCCAGATCAAGCTTCTTGACCTTGCCCGTCTCGCTGGAAAAATCGATCTCCTTCAGATCGACCCAGAAGGTGTTCGGCGTCATCGCCGACTCGAAGAAATAGAGCCCCCGCTTGTGGTCGAAAACGGTTCGCCACCGTGTCGAGGAAAGCTCCGGCTGATCCTGCGCCGAGATTCCGAGTGGAACGGAGACATTCCTGATGACACCGAAGACACTTGCAAGCAGGCGATTGGGTTCGCCGCTCTGGGGGATGGCCTTGATCAGGAAGGAAGCGCGCGCAAAGCGATCCGCCGCACGGCTCGTTCCCGGAAGAAAGACCGTGCCGCCAATGTCCTTCCAATAGCTGTTGAGCGCCAGCTGCTCGTCATAGGTGGGCGAATTCGTCATCACCTGGTACTCGCGCCCGTGATGGATGACCTGTTTGCCGTGAACATATTCGATGATGGCGCTGTCGCCGCTGGCATCGGAAAGCGACAGATGCAGGGTGGTCAATCTGTTCTGCCCCGGCACATTGTCCGTCACGATCGTGAAAGGCTGCTTTTCGAGCGTCGCAACGGCCTCGTCGACGGTCGCAAAATTGTCGAGTGCGTATTGTGCCCAAGCGGCAATGGTCAGACCCGGTTTGCTGTTGGCGTCGAATTTCGGATATTCGGATTCCGTGAGCCACAAGACATTGGCCATCAGGCCCTTTTCGTTGACGCCGTCGGTGGTCGAGACATCATAGCCGGTTGCCACGACGGAGCCGTATTTCGCTGTCCAGCTGATAGAATTCGGCCCAGCTTCGCCACTGCGCACGATGCCGCGCGGCAATAAATAGAGGTTCGTGCCGACATCATATTTCCAGTCCATCGACCGGGCGGTGATAACATTGCCGCCTTCCCCCAGAAAGACGATGCGCGTGCAGGCTTCCGCTCCAAACGGCACCATCACCTGTAAACCGATCAATGCGATTGCTGCCAAACGTCTTGAAAAACATGATTGCATGATCGCGCTCCCGCTGGATCACTCAAACGGCGCACGACCGACCGCGCGCTTCACCTCACGTTGCATTTTCCAATATGGATTCTTTCCGTCGTCATCTCAACTCGAGTTTTTTATAAAGATCTTTTTAAGGAAAACCCAAATGACAACTGGCGTAAACGCCCCGAAAAGAGCATTCACGCCAGCACCATCTGCGAGGACCTGGAAATTCTTACCGTGCGACTTCACTCGCCAGTATAAGCCCGCGTAGCGGCTCTGCATGATAGAGAGCATGGAAACCCGCCGGAGCGCGCATCCAGTTTCCGAGATCGATATTAATGAAATGCGTCGGCTCGACGAATTCGTGGTGGTGATCCGCGCCTGACAAAGTATGCACGACATAACCGGTCCGGCGGATGCCCTGTACCGGTCGATGCGCACCGTCGCGATCCATGACGAAGGCGGTCGATGGCGCCCAGATCTGATCGAGTCCGTCCCAGCTCGCCGTTTTATAGTCATGAATATGACCGCTGCAGATCACCGCGCCAGTCGGCGACAGTGCCTCCTTCAGCCGGTGGCGATGTTCCGGATAAAGAGCGCTCTGGCTGGCAACTGTTTCCTCCGGTGTGCGGATATAGAAGGGCTTGTGCTTGAAAACCATCAGGCGACGGCCGCCAGCGGTCGCAGCGGCTTCTTCGACCATCGACAACTGCTCCGCCTCACCGTCGAGGCCGCTTCCGGGCAGCATTGAATTCAGCCCGATCAGCCGCCAGATATCACCGAAGTCGCGGCTCCAAAAATCCGGTCCGAAATGCCTGATATAGGCTTCGCGCCGTGCGGCGGTGATCAGCCGCTCGCCCCCGCGAACGTCCGGCAAGCTGTTGCCGACATCATGATTGCCGGGAACGAAAACAACGGGGCCGCGAAGGCGTTGGAACTGCTTGGCGGCAAAGGCGAGTTCGTCTTCGAATTCCACACCTTCGATCGTCATATCGCCGGTGCAGACGATGAGATCGCAAGTTTCTGCATTGAGCAAATCGACCAGCACCTCCCAATTGTGCTGGAAGAAGGGCCGGCGCAGGCCGAGATGCGGATCAGAGATCTGGATGATACGAAGCCGGTCGGAAGAGTTTTGCATGGGAAGCCTTTGTTAGCGAAGAAAGAGAGTGTCAGGCGACCGGGTCGTCGGTGCGTGTCGCGCTCACCACCCGGGTGACGTAATCGATGAGCATTACGCCTTCCTGTGAATGATCCTGGATGATCTGCATCAGCCGCGCCCGATAGGCGGCCTCACCCATTGCGGCGACGGCACGCTGTGTGATTGTCGAGGACAGGCTAAAACTCACGAAATCAGCTTCCGAGAGGACGGTGCGCCATTCGAAATCATCGGTCGTAACCGATGATATCCCATGCTCGGCTGAAAGCTCTGCAGCAACATCGAGCCCACGATATTGCCCGTTGAAGGATGGGAAGGTACCGCGCCGATAGCCATCGACCGTGGCTTCATGCAGTTCCTCGTAAGCGGTCAGCCATTGGCTCGCCCACCAGCGGCGGATGTTCTGTACGATGACGAGACGGCCACCGTCCTTCAGGCACCGAAGAGCCTCCGCATAAAAGACGGGCCGGTCGAACCAGTGAACCGCCGTTGCGACGGTCATCATCGAAACGCTGGCATCGGCGAAAGGAAGCTTTTCGGCGGAGCCCGCCTCGAAGCTGATATTGCCGAGATGGGCGGACGCTGCTTCGGCCATGCGCCGCATATCGATACTCGGCTCGATGCCGACGACATTGGCTTCGGGCAGGCACTGCGCAAGCTGGCGGGTAAAGATACCCGTGCCCGCGCCAACATCGACGACGAGACCGGTTGTTCCCTTGAGATCGGCGATCGCCTCGTCCGGGTAGGTCGGGCGTGCGCCGTTATAATTGGAAGCCAGCCCCTCATAGGGGCTGGCGGTAGCGGCTCTGATTTCGGCCGAGGTCATTGCAGCAGGGCCTGGACGTCGCGGTTCAGGGCCGGCGCCGTCTCGGCGGCGGTCTTCTTGCCGGTAACGACGGCTTCGAGATGACCCTTGATGACGTCGATGATCTTCAGGCCGTTCGAACCCGGGAAGGCGTACCAGCCGGTCAGAACAGGGATCTGCGCGATGTTGGTCTGGTAATTCGGCTGCGACTTGTAGAAATCGCCGAGCAGATCAGGGGTCTGGATGGCAATGTTGTTGCTCGGCAGATAGCCGGTTTTACGCGCCATGATCGTCTGGCCGATCGGGCCGGTCGCGAACTTGATATATTTCCAGACAGCCTTCTGCTTTTCGGCATCCTTGGTCAGCATCACGGCCGCATTGCCGCCGGCCGGCAGGCGACCATCGGCAGAGGCAAGCGGGAAGCGATAGGTGCGGAACGCGAAGTTCTTGCCAATTGCGGCGGTCGCCTTGCCGAGGTTGGAGCTGGAGTCGCCGAAGATCGCGATCTTGCCGGCGGCAAAGGCGGGACGCGCCTGGGCCGACGGCAGGTTCGGCATGCCGGCCTTGGCGAAGCTTTCAAGCGTTTCTAGTGACTTGATCGCTGCCGGATTATCGAGGGTGGCCGTCTTTTCGTCAGCGCTCAGCATCTGGCCGCTATTGCTGAAATCGAGGCTCTGGAACATCCAGTTGCCGGTGACATCCCACTGGAAGTAGAAGCCGGTCACGCCCTTTGCCGGGTCATTGAGCTTCTTGCCGAGATCGACCATACCGTCCCAGGTGGTCGGGAACTTGTCCGGATCCACGCCTGCTGCCTTTACCAGGTCGAGATTGACATAGACGAGCGGCGTCGAGACGGCGAAGGGGATCGCATAATAGCTGTTCTTCAGCGTACCGATGCGCAGCATGCCGGCATCGTAGCCAAGCTTGTCGGCGCCGCCGTCGGCGTCGATGAAGCTGTTCAGCGATACGGCGAGGTCACGATCGACCAGACTGCGGATCAGGTTCTGGCCCTGGAAAACGACGTCAGGCAGATCGCCGATCAGCGCACCGCGCAGCAGGCTCTGGGTGGCCGCTTCATAGCTTTCAGCCGGAGCAAGGAAGCTTACCTTGATACCGGGATTTTCAGCTTCGAACTTGGCCTTGATCTCTTCATGGGCCTCGGCCGTCGTGCGGTCATTGGCGTAGAGGACGTTGATCGTGGTGTCCGCTGCGTGCGCGAACCCGGTGGAGAGGCCTAAGAGACCGGCAAGCGCAAGGGATCTGGCAAAAAATTGCATGAATAAGCTCCGTGCTAATTATTTGAGTGAGGAGGAAGCGAGCCCTTCGATGAACAATCGCTGGGCGAGGATGAAGGCGAGCAGAAGCGGCAGCACGATGAGCACCGTGCCGGCCATGAGCGGGCCGAAATCGGACCCGGCTTCGACATTGCGGAAGGCCGCAGCACCGAGCGAGGGTGGCATCAAATCCTTGGTCTTGACCACGATCGACGGCCAGAAGAGGTCATTCCAGTGGGCGACGACCGAGAAGATCGAAAACGCGATCACCGCAGGCATCGCCATCGGCACCATGATGCGCCAGACGATCGCCATTTCGGACAATCCGTCGAGCCGCGCCGCCTGAACGATGTCGTCGGGGATCGACTTGAAGGACTGGCGGAACAGAAAGATGCCGAAGGGCGAGATGATGAAGGGCAGGATCAGAGCGGCATAACTGTTCAGGATGCCGAGCTTGTAGCAGAGGATGAAAAGCGGCAATGCAAGCACCTGATGCGGCAGCAGCAGGCCGATGAGGACAAGCGCGAAGAGCAGGTCGCATCCGGGAAATTTCAGTTTGGCGAGCGCATAGGCGCAGGGCGCGCAAAACAGGATCTGCAGCACGAGGATTGTAAAACAGACAAGGCCACCATTGACCATGAAGCGCATCAGCGGCGCGGCCCGCAATGCCTTGCTGTAATTCTCGTAGGCATCCCAATGCTGGGGGATCAACGCAAAGGGAGAGCCGAATATCTCTTCCGGCGGTTTCACCGACAGGCTGAGCATCCAGATGAACGGGATAAGCGCGAAGAGCATCGTCGGCATCAGGGCGGCGTGCCGGCCGAAACCGGCGACGAACCTGCCGGCTGCGATTGGACGGAGCGAAGACGGGTTCATGAATAATGCACCTTTCTGTCCATCACGCGCGCCTGGACGAGTGTCAACGAAACGACGATCGCGAGGAAAATGATGGTCACGGCCGCGCCGTAACCGGTGCGCAGATATTCGAAGCTTTCGCGGTAGAGGGTGTAGAGCAGCACGTCGGAGGCATGGCCAGGGCCGCCCTGCGTCAGGATCTGCACCGTATCGAAGACCCTGAGGGCGTTGAGGGCCACGACGATGACGACGAACATCGTCGTTGGACCGAGCATGGGCAGCGTCACCGTGCGCAACCTGTCGAGCCAGAGATCGGCGCCATCGACGCTTGCCGCATCGTAGAGATCCCGAGGGATCGCCTTCAAGCCGGCCAGGAACAGCACCATGGCGAAACCGAGATTCTGCCATATGCCAATCACGGCGAGCGAGGCGAGTACGGTATCCTCGTTTCTCAGCCAGTTGGCGGTCGGCAACCCGACCAGGGCAAAGACATGGTTCACCAGCCCGATCGTCGGATGGAGAAGCCCCTCCCAGGAGATCGCCATGGCCGAAAGCATCGCCATATAGGGAAGGAAGTGAACAGCCCGGTAGAAAGCCCGAAGGCTCTCGCCACTTTCGATGAGAAGCGCCACAACCAAACCCAGTATGACGGTGACGGGCACGACGATCAGTACGTAGACGAAGGTGTTGACGATGGAGGCGTGGAAATCCGGATCACGGAGAACATCGACGAAATTGGCAAGGCCGACGAAGTGAAGGGTCGCGCCGCCGAATTGCCAGTCTGTGAAGGCAATACCGAAGACGGCAAACACAGGCAGGATGAAGAGCGCGAGGAGTGCCAGCGTCGCAGGCCCGGCCAGCCAGAGCGCGGCCATTGCCTCTCCGAAGGCTGCCGCCCTCGCCGCCGTGCCGGATGACGGAGACTGTTCTTTCGGCACAGCGCCGAGAGCCGATGTCATCGCGCATACTCCCGGACAGACACCACATGGGCGCTGTGCCTGACGCGCCGGCCGGCCTCGTCAAAGACGAGCAGCCGCTCGGTCGGAACCGTGAGTTCCAGCATTCGGCCGACGGCAGCCTCCGCAGCCTGTTCTACCGGCAGACGGGCGATCAACGGTTCATCCATGCCCGGCAGGTCGAGATGCACGAAAAGATCCGAGCCGAGATGCTCGACAAGACGGACATATCCACGCAAGACGTCCTGCCGATCGCGCCCGGCAAGCTGGAACGCTTCAGGACGAATACCGAGCGTTAGCTGCGTGCCTGGCGGCTGCTCCACGGGAAGCGTCAGGGTGGCGCCTGCGGTTTCGGCCCGGCCGCGCTCGCGAACGACCGCCTTCAGCATGTTGATCTTCGGCGAACCGACGAACTCCGCCACGCGACGGTCGGCGGGATCGGCATAAATATCCTGCGGTTTTGCGACCTGAAGCAATTCGCCACCCAGCATGACTGCGACCCGGTCCGACAGGGTCATTGCCTCGGCCTGATCGTGCGTCACGAAGACGAAGGTGACGCCCAGCCTCTTGTGCAGCTCCTTGATTTCCGTCCGCATCTGGACGCGCAGCTTTGCATCCAGGTTGGAAAGCGGCTCGTCCATCAGAAAGACGGCGGGATCGCGGACCATGGCACGCCCCACCGCAACGCGCTGCCGCTGCCCGCCGGACAGCTGTCCAGGCTTGCGGCTCAGCAGATGGCCGATACCGAGCGCCTCAGCTGTGCTGGCGACCGCAGTCTCGATCTCAGCCTTGGTCCTCCCCGTGCCGGGAAGCAACCTGCCGATCAGCGGCAGCCGCTGCCAGGCCGAGAGCCGTCGCATGCGAAGCGGCAGCGCCATATTGGCGGCAACCGCCATATGCGGATAGAGCGCATAGGACTGGAATACCATAGCGACATCGCGCGCACGGGGGCGCAGGCCATCGACATTCCTGCCGCCGATGGAGAGGTTCCCGCTATCCTGGACTTCAAGGCCCGCGAGGATCCGCAGCAGCGTCGATTTTCCGCAGCCGCTCGGGCCGAGCAATGTCAGGAACTCCCCATGCGCGATGTCGAGGGACACGTCCCTCAGCACCGGCGTCTGGCCGTAACTTTTCGTCAGGTTGGTCAGGCTTAGTTCGGCCATGTCACAATTGTCCGCAGCTCTCAAAATCGTCTCGACAGAAAGCTGTCTAGACAGATTTTGTTTCAGCTTCGTGACAACCGCCTGATAATAGCGGCGGCATATTGCGTGGTTCCGGGCAGCGCCCGTCCGCCATAATATGCGGGTGAGTCGAAGATTGAATGACGGAAGCTGAAAATGGCAGGAGAAGGCGTGCGGCAGGACGGACAGGAAGGCCCGCTCTGGAAACAGATCGAGACGGCCCTGCTGCAGCAGATCACGGACGGTCGCTTCAACGGCAACGGAAGGCTGCCGTCGGAATTCGACCTGGCGTCGGAATTCGGCGTGAACCGGCATACCGCGCGCCAGGCGATCGCCGCACTGGTGCAGCGCGGCGTGCTGTTCAAGCGAAAGGGCGGCGGCTCCTATGTCGTTCCGGGCATGCTGGATTATTCGATCGGCGCGCGCACCCGCTTCAGCACCAGCGTTGCCGCCCAGGGCCGCGCCCCGGCACATACGATACTTGCCCTTGACGAAAGGCCGGCCAACAGGAAAGTCGCCGCCGCCTTGAACATAGTCGAAGGCGAGCCCGTCATCCTCATCGCAACGGTCGGCGAGGCCGACGAAATTCCGATCTCCGTTGCCGAGACCTATCTTTCAGCCAAACGGTTTCCGGGCTTCGGTGAAAAATACGGCGAGAGCTTTTCGATGACCAAGGCCTTGGCGTATTACGGCGTAACGGACTACAAGCGCGACGTCACCCGCTGCACAGCCAGGATGCCGTCGCCCGACGACATCAAGAATCTCAGACAGTCGGAAGCTTCACCCGTCCTGTTCGTCGAGAGCGTCGATATCGACATGGACGCCCAGCCGATCGTCTATCACGAGACTCGCTTTGCCGGCGAACGCGTTCAGTTCGTCATCCGGCGCGATGACCTCTAAACCAGGCTGTCGCGCGGAACCGGCTGTTCTGGCCGGGACTATGCTTTCGCAGAGATTTTCGTGACGCTTGCTTCCGCCGCTTCCTGCTGATCGGGCAGCATAAAATCGAGGTCGCAGCCATTTTCGGCCTGCATGACGTGGCGATTGTAGAGCCCAAGCCAGCCGCGTGTTTCGGCTGTCGGCGCTGGCGTCGGCAAGCGCTTGGCAAGCTCGGACTCCTCGACCAGCAGCTCCAGCCGCCGCTCCCTGACACTCATACGGATCATGTCGCCATTGCGAACCAGCGCCAGGGGGCCGCCGGCAGCCGATTCCGGCGAGACATGCAGGACGATCGTGCCGTAGGCCGTGCCGCTCATGCGAGCATCGGAAATGCGCAGCATGTCCTTCACACCCTTGCGGGCAAGCTTGGACGGGATCGGCAGATAGCCTGATTCCGGCATGCCCGATGCCTTCGGCCCGGCATTTTTCAGGACCAGAATATCGTCTTCCGTGACGTCGAGATCGGGATCGTCGATCCGGTCCGATAGATCCTGCAAGCCTTCGAAGACGACGGCGCGGCCGGTCTTTTCGAATAGGCGCTCGTCGGCAGCCGCGCGCTTGAGGATGGCACCCTTCGGAGCGAGATTACCGAAGAGGGCAACAAGGCCGCCATCTGCGCGAATTGGGGTCTCCAATGGTCGGATCACCTTGCTGTCGATCCAGCTTTCATCCGGCGGGACGAGTTCCGCAAGTGTCTCGCCGGTCACCGTGCGCGTCGAAAGATCGAGATGATCACCGAGGCGACGCAGAAGCGCGCCGACACCGCCGGCATAGAAAAAATCTTCCATGTACGCGTCTCCTGTCGGCTTCAGGTCGACGAGCACTGGGGTCGCATCCGACATGGCGTTCAGCTTGTCGAGATCGACCTTGAGACCGAGCCGGCCGGCGATGGCAGCCAGATGGATGATGGCATTCGTGGAGCCACTGATGGCGAGAAGCGTCTTCAGCGCGTTGTCGATCGTCGCCTGCGTCACTGTATCCTTGAAGGTGCGCCCGGAATCGATGAGCTGCATGGCTGCCGCTCCGCTCGCTTCTGCCGCCCGCAGACGATCGGCATGGACGGCGGGAATGGCCGCCGTACCCGGCAGCATCAGGCCCATCACCTCAAGCATGATCGCCATGCTGGAAGCGGTTCCCATGACGGCGCAGGTGCCGGCTGTCGTCGCAAGCGAGCCCTCGACCTGATCGATCTGCTTGTCTTCCAGTTCGCCGGCGCGATAGCGCGCCCAGAACCGACGGCAGTCGGTGCAGGCGCCAAGGCGTTCACCTTGGTAGCGCGAGGTCATCATCGGTCCCGTCGCAAGCACGATCGCCGGCTTGTTGGCGGAGGCGGCTCCCATAACCAACGCCGGAAGCGTCTTGTCACAGCCGCCGACGAGCACGACGGCATCCATCGGCTGGGCGCGGACCATTTCCTCCACGTCCATGGCCATCAGGTTGCGGAAAACCATGCTGGTTGGGTTGAGGAAGACCTCACCAAGCGATGTCACGGGAAAATCGAGCGGCAGACCGCCCGCCGCAAGCACGCCGCGCTTGACGGCTTCCACCAGTTCCGGCACGCCGCGATGGCAATTGTTGAAGCCGCTTGCTGTCCATGTGATGCCGACGACGGGCTTTTCCAGCATCTTGCGGGAATAGCCCATGGAAGATGCGAAGGAGCGACGCAAATAGGCGGCGAAACGTGGATCGCCGTAGTTCGTCAGCCCACTGGTGATACCCTTTCCGGTCTTCGTCATGCGTGCCGGCCTTTCACGAGAAACGTGCTTCGGGGTCCGGCGTAGCGCCGGGCTTTGCCAGGAAATCGAGATCGCAGCCCTCATCCGCCTGCAACACATGCTGGGCGAAGAGAGCGCCGTAACCCCGCTCGTAATGCGGTGGCGGCGGTACCCACTCGGCACGGCGGCGGGCGAATTCCTCATCGGAGATCAGCAGATCAAGACTGCGACCATCCGTATCCAGACTGATGAAGTCACCGGTCTTGACGAGCGCCAAGGGCCCCCCGACACGGCTTTCCGGACAGACATGCAGAATGCAGGTGCCGTAGCTCGTGCCGCTCATGCGGGCATCTGACAGGCGCACCATATCGCGCACGCCCTGTTCCAGCAGCTTCTTCGGGATCGGCAGCATGCCCCATTCCGGCATGCCCGGTGCCCCGGTCGGTCCCGCATCCTGAAGCACCAGAACGCTATCGGGCGTTACGTCGAGATCTGGATTGTCGATCTGCTCCAGCATTTCCTTGAAATTCCTGAAGACGATCGCCGGCCCGGTGTGCTGCAGAAGGTTCGGGCTCGCGGCGGCGCGCTTCAGCACGGCGCCGCGTGGCGCGAGATTGCCTTTCAGCACGACAAGACCGCCGGCGGCATAGACCGGATTGGACAGCGGGCGGATAACCTCGTCGTCATAGGGAGCCGCCCCCTCTATCTCCTCACCAAGCGTGTGGCCGGTCACGGTCATGCAGGAGAGATCGAGATGATCCTTGATGACGGAGAGCAGCGCGCGAAGGCCGCCGGAATAATAGAAGTCCTCCATCAGGTATTTGCCTGAAGGCTGCAGGTTGCAGATGACGGGCACGGCTTCGGCCGCAGCGGAGAAATCATCAAGCGACAGGTCGATATTCAGTCGCCGCGCCATGGCGATCAGATGGATCAGCGAATTGGTGGAGCCCGACAGCGCCATGTCGGTGACGATGGCATTGAGGAAACTTGCGCGGCTGACGACATCGCTCGGACGAAGGTCTTCCCAGACCATCTCCACGATGCGCCGGCCGGCCGTGCTTGCCATCTGCGAATGGGTGGAATCGACGGCCGGAATTGAGCTTGCGCCTGGAAGCGTCATGCCGAGCACGTCGGCAAGCGAGGTCATCGTGGACGCCGTGCCCATCGTGTTGCAGGTGCCGGGCGAGCGCGCCGTGCCTTCGCCGAAGGCGCGCCAGGTCTTTTCGTCGATCTTGCCGGCGCGATAATCGGCAAGAGCTGCCCAGGTACTGGAGCCGGTACCGAGATTGCGGCGGCCGCGGAAATGACCGCTCAGCATCGCGCCCGCTGGCACGAAGATCGCCGGTATGTTCATGCTGGCCGCGCCCATCAGCAGGGCAGGCGTGGTCTTGTCACAACCGCCCATCAGCACCGCGCCGTCGATTGGATGCGAACGAAGGATTTCCTCCGCGTCCATGGCAAGCAGGTTGCGATAGATCAGCGTGCTCGGGCGCACATAGGTCTCTCCGACGCTGAGTGCGGGCAGTTCCACCGGAAAGCCGCCCGCCTGCCAGATGCCGCGCTTCACTTCCTCGACGCGCTGCGGGAAATGCGTGTGGCAGGAATTGAGGTCGGACCAGGTATTGAGGATGCCGATAACCGGCTTCCCCTGAAAATCCTCGCTGGTATAACCCATCTGTTTGGTGCGGTAGGACTTATGATTGCCGGGCTGGCCGCTTGCGCCGAACCAGCGCTGGCTGCGCAGATCCGCAAGGGCAATCTTCTTCTTTTCTGTCATCGCTTTGCCTTCAGAGCAGACGCGTATGCGTGAATTTGATGTTGAGATAGTCGTGAATTGCCGTCGGCCCACCCTCGCGGCCGTAGCCGCTCTGCTTGACGCCACCGAAAGGCCCTTCGGGGATAGCAACCGCACAGGTGTTGATGCCGACCATGCCCGCTTCGATGCGTTCGGACACCTGGGTCGCAGCACTCAGCGAATTGGTGAAGAGATAGGAGGCAAGACCCGCCTCAAGCGCATTGGCCTGAGCGATTGCCTCCTCGACATCGGAAAAGGCGACGATGGGCGCAACCGGTGCGAAGGGCTCCTCGTAGAGGATCTCCGAGTCCGGATGCACATTCATCATGACGGTCGGCTCGAAGAAATAGCCGGCATTGATATCGGCAGGACGCCCGCCGCCGCAGAGAATGTTTGCGCCGCGCTGGCGGGCGTCCGCCACCAGCGCTTCGGCGCGGTCGCGCTGGCGGATCGTGGTCATCGGCCCCATGGAGACGGAACGATCGAGCCCGTTGCCGAGCTTCAGCCGCTTGGCGACTTTCACGAAACCCTCGGCGAATTCGTCGACCAATCTTTCATGCACATAGAATCGGCTCGGAGCAGCGCAGACCTGTCCGGAATTTCGGAATTTGGCGAGGGCGGCCGTTTCGGCCGCGAAGGCGACATCGGCATCCTCCAGCACCAACACGGGTGCGTGGCCCCCAAGCTCCATGGTCAGTCGCTTGACCGTATCGGCACTCTGATGGATCAGGATCTTGCCGACGCGGGTGGAGCCGGTAAAGGAAACCTTGCGCACCGAGGTCGCCGCCATCAAGGGAGCAATCACCTCTTCCGGCGTGCCGAAGAGCAGCGTGATGGCGCCCGGAGGCAGCCCGGCATCGACACAACATTGCACCATGGCCGCAACGCAGGCCGGCGCTTCCTCGGCGGGGCGAACGATGACGCTGCAACCGGCGGCGAGCGCCATGCAGATCTTGCGGGCAGAAAGGTTGATCGGAAAGTTCCAGGCCGTCAGCGCCAGAACGATGCCCACAGGCTCATAGGTCATGAGACCACGGCCGCCCGGACCGCGCGAACTGACGGTTTCGCCGGAAAGCTGACGGGCCTGATCGGCCGCCCATTCGAAATGCTCGGCTCCGGAAATGACTTCCGCTTCGGCCTCGCCGATCGGCTTGCCGACTTCCATCGTCAACAGACGGGCAATCTCCGGCGTGCGCTCGCGGATCCGGCCGGCAATCTTGCGCAGCATATCTGAACGCGCCCAGGGACCGACCTTGCGCCACTCAGCAAACCCATCCTCCGCCGAAGCCAGGGCCGCGGCGACATCGGCACCATCGGCGAAGGTAAGCTCGCCAAGAACCTCTTCGGTCGCGGGATTTATCACCGCAAAATCACGGCGGCCGCGACCCTTTCGGGGCTCGTTGCCGATGATCAGCGCAGGCACCTGGTATGTCATCATTCCTCCCTGTCCTGCCTCCACCAGCATTGCCATGTGCCTATAATCTCTGCACTATCGGCCTTGACGCTTGGATGCGGACAATTCCTGTCGTGCCCACATTCCGAATTGCTCACAAAATTGTCAACAAAATAGTTGCCGAAAATTTCCATTCATGTCAGTTTTTCCTGGCAATGTGGTGATATGGTCTTTCCGTCACCCTTTCTCGTTTCGGATGTGATCCCATCATGACCCAATATCCCGTCGCCGCCCTCATCGCCCCGCATGCCAAGCTTATCCCCGTGCTGCATGTGGAAAATGCCGATCATGCCGAGCCGTTGCTGGAGGCGCTCGTCAGCGCCGGCATCAAGATCCTCGAAGTGACGCTGCGCAGCGCTGCTGGTCCCGAGGTGATCCGCCGCATGCGCAAGATGAACACCGATGCGATCATCGGCGCCGGCACGGTCACCAAAGCCGACCAATTGAAGCCCGTCGTTGAAGCGGGCGCGATGTTCGGGGTCAGCCCTGCGCTGACGCCGGCACTTGCCGAACAGATCCGGCTTTCCGGCCTTCCCTTCCTGCCCGGCATCTGCACGCCGAGCGAATCTCTCTATGCGCGCGAATGCGGCTTCCTCGAACAGAAGTTCTTTCCGGCCGATCTGTTCGGCGGCATGGGCTTCATCAAGCATGTCGATCCGCTCTTCCCCGACGTGCGTTTCTGCCCGACGGGCGGCATATCGGATGACAATTCCAGCCAGTATCTGGCGCTGCGCAACATTTTTGCCGTCGGCGGCGCTTTCCTTGCGCCACGCGATCTCATCGAGAAGGCAGACTGGAAGACGATCCACGAACGCGGCAAGGCCTCGGTCGCAGCCGCCAGCCGTTGATCAGCCTTCAAACAGCGGCTCCGGCAGACCCGCGACATCGAGATGGATAGCAAAGAGGCCGCCCGCCAAAGGTTCGGCCTCCTTCTCGGCAGCGCTCATGCCTTCGTTCGCGGTGGTGATGAACAGGGTGCGGTAGTCGGCACCACCGAACGCGCACATGGTCACCCGGCTTGCCGGCACCTCGACGATACGATCGATCCGGCCATCGGGCGTAAAGCGCACGACGCAGCCGCCCATCCAGCGTCCACTCCAGTAACAGCCATCGGCATCGACCGCGCCACCGTCGGGCCGTCCCGGCGCCGCCGCGCGGTCCAGCCAGACGCGGCGGTTGGAGGCGATCCCATCGGGGCTGTAATCGAACCGGAACACCTGCTGCCGGCCACCATCGACCCAATACATCGTGCGCCCCTCCGGACTGAACGCAAGGCCATTGGCGATCGTGCTGTCATTGGCGAGCGGCCGCACTGGTTTGTCACGGCTGAACTGCCACAGACGCGCAGAGGCCGCATCTCGGGCAAGGTTCATCGAACCCGCAAGAAACCGCCCTTCCCTGTCACAGCGCCCATCGTTGAAACGATGATTGACGAGGCCGACTTCGGGTTCGGCAATGGTCTCCACCGCACCGTTTTCCGCATCAAAGAAGGAGAAACCGTGCTCCATTGCAAGAACCAGCCCGCGGCTGCGCCGCAGTGCAAAGCAACCTACACGCCCGGGCATTGCGAAACTCTCGACAAGACCAGTCGCGGGATCGATCCTGTGTAATCGTTTCGCCGGAATATCCGTCCACCAGAGACGCTGCCTACGCTCATCCCAGACCGGAGACTCCCCCGTCTCGTTTTCGGCCGCCAGCAGCAGTTCCGCCTTCAAGCTCATCCTTTGCCCACCTCCCGATCCATGCGATAAATCAACCGTGACAAGGACCGCTGAATTTTGTCAACAATTTTGTGGATAAAAGAGATGACATTTCGAAATCCACTGTTAGTGTGACCGAAATTCTCCGCCAACCCCTTCATTCGATTAGAGGAAAGGTAAATTCAATGTCGCAGGCTGCGGTTCTCAACCTTCTCGGCCGCCGTGTGCGGCTCGGCCTCATCGGCGGCGCGCAGGGCTCATTGATCGGCCCCGTTCACCGCACTGCCGCCCGTCTGGACGATTGCTTCGAGATCGCCGCCGGCGTCTTTTCCTCGGATGCTGCCCGCTCGCTGGAATCGGCTGCCGCCTTCGGCATTCCGCGCGGCTATGCTGATATCGCCTCGATGATATCGGCCGAGAAAGCACGGGCCGACGGCATCGACGCCGTCGCCATCATGACGCCGAACGACAGCCACTATGACTATGCTCTCGCCGCCCTAGAAGCCGGACTGGATGTCATCTGCGACAAACCGCTGACCAATGATTTCGACAGCGCACGGGCACTTGCGCTCAAGGCCCGCGAAAAGGGCCAGATTCTTTCGCTCACCCATAACTATTCCGGCTATCCGATGGTGCGCGAGGCGCGCGCGGCGATCGAAGCCGGCGAAATCGGCCCGCTCCGCCTCGTCAATGTCCGCTATGTTCAGGGCTCCCTTGCCAAATATGTCGAGGCTGAGCCGGACAAGATTTCGTCGCGCGTCAAATGGCGACTTGATGCGGCCAAGGGCGGCAAGAGCCATGTGCTTGGCGATATCGGCACGCATGCACATCAGTTGATGAGCTTCGTTACCGGCCGGCGCATCGCTTCCGTGCTTGCTGATGTCGGCCCTTCGCTGCCGGGTCGCACGACCCATGACACAGCGCAGATCATCCTCAAGCTCGACGATGGCACGCGCGGCCAGATGCTGGTGAGCAAGGTCGCGACGGGCGCCCAGAATGTCGTTGCGATCGAAGCCTATGGCGAGGAAGGTGGCGTCTATTGGAGCCAGTCGGAAGCCAACGACCTCCGCGTCATGCGTGCCAACCGAGGCGACGAGATCCGCACCCGTGGCCTACCATCGCTGCATGCGCTGGCGCAGCGCGCCACACGCCTGCCGGTCGGTCATCCCGAAGCCTTCTTCGAAGCATTCGCCAATATCTACACGGATTTCGCCGAGCTGGTCGCTGCGCGCATCGCTGGCGCCGAGCCCAATCCGCTCGCAAGCCTGACGCCGGACGCGTGGACCGGCGTCGATGGCCTCGCCTTCATCGACGCGTGCCTGGAATCGACAGAAACCGGCACCTGGGCCGATGTCAGGCCGCTGCGGTAAGAAGGCCGGAGCCGCTGAAAATCAGCGGCTCCCGATCCCCAGGATCGAAGCGACCGTCTTGTCTTCCAGCGTCTTGCGCATGCCGGCGTCAAAGGCGGATTCGGTGACAGTGATCAGATGGTCGCTGATGAACTGGCGGCCTTCGCGAGCGCCGTCATACTTGTTCTTGAAGCAGCATTCCCATTCCAGCGTCGCCCAGCCGTCATAGCCGAGGCCAGTCAAGCGGGAGAAGATCGTCTTGAAGTCGATCTGTCCGTCGCCGGGGCTGCGGAAGCGGCCGGCGCGGCCGGTCCAGTCGTTATAACCACCATAGACTCCCGTGCGAGCGGACTTGACGAATTCCGCATCCTTGACGTGGAAGGCCCTGATATAATCGGCATAAAGATCGATGAAGCCGATATAATCGACATGCTGCAGCAGGAAATGGCTCGGATCATAAAGCAGCTTGCAGCGGGAATGGTTGCCGATCAGCGCGAGGAAACGTTCGAACGTGGAGCCGTCGTGCAGATCCTCGGTCGGATGCAGTTCGAAGCAGATATCGACACCCTCCCTGTCGCAATGGTCGAGCACCGGCCTCCAGCGTTTCGCAAGTTCCTCAAAGCCGGCAGACACCAGTTCCTGCGGAACCGGCGGATAGGGATAGAGGTAGGGCCAGAGCAGCGATCCGGAGAACGTGACCATACGGTCAATACCGAGGCGACGCGAGGCGGTCGCCGTGAGCTTCAACTGTTCTTCTGCCCATAGGCGACGTGCTTCCGGATTGCCTCGGACCTCGACGGGCGCAATCGCATCCTGCGTCACGTCGAAAGCTGGATGCACGGCCATGAGCTGGCCCTGTCTCTGGCTGGTCAGCTCGGTGACTTCGAGGCCGTGTTTGGCAAGCGTTCCCAGGAAATCGTCGGCATAGGCCTGGCTTTCGGCCGCCTTCTTCACATCGAACATGTGCGGGAAGAAGGTCGGCACCTGCAGGGCCTTGAAGCCGAGGCCCGCAGCCCATTCGCAGAGCCCGTCGAGAGTGGAAAGCTGAGCATCGGCATTGACGAACTGCGCGATGAAAAGCGCAGGACCTTTGATGGAACGCATATACGAACTCCGTAGGGACTTAGATAAATCAGCCGCCGGAAGCAATTTTCCTGGCGGCATTGATCGCCCTCCGGGCACCGGCACGCAGATGTGCCGTTTCCGGACCGGCGATGACAAAGGCAAAACCGAATTTCAGAAGTTCGCCGCCGCGTTCGCCGTCACCGGCAAAGGCGCAAGCGAATTTTCCATGCGCGCGGCAGCGCGCGACGGCATGCTGCATGGCACTGTCGATCTCGGCGGCGTTCGGTGCCACCTGATCGCCGTTCGACAGGGCGATAGAAAGGTCCGAAGGACCGATGAAGATGCCGTCGATGCCCGGCACCGCAAGGATGTCATCGATCGCCTCGAGCGCAGCACGCGTCTCGATCATGGCGATGGCGACCGTCATGTCATTGGCCGTCTTGAGATAGTCGTCGGCCGACAGGCCGGTATGGTTGAGCGCCAGAGACGGACCCCAGCTGCGCTCGCCGACCGGCGGATATTTCGTTGTCTTCACGAGGTTCTTCGCGTCCTCGGCCGAATTGATCATCGGCGCGATGATGCCTGATGCGCCGGCATCGAGCAGGCGCGAGGCAGAAGCGAAATCGCCGACCGGAATACGGGCGAGTGCCGGCTTGCCGGCGACGCGCACATGGCTAACGGCAGCAGCCGCTGAGGGCAGATCCCACATGCCGTGCTGCATGTCGAGCACGACGGCATCGAAAGCTTCCTGAGCCAGGTGATTGACCAGCAGGGGATCGGGAATACCCACCCAGGCAGAAATCATCTGACTTTCGGGGGCTCTGATCCGGGCTGCAAAGCCATTAATATCAACTGCACTCATGGCATTCTCCTCAGTTCGCCAGGCCACCAATGGCCATGTATTTGACCTCGAGGAACTCTTCGATGCCGTATTTCGAACCTTCCCGGCCGATGCCGGACTGCTTCACGCCGCCGAAAGGGGCGACCGCTGTCGAGATGAGTCCCTCGTTGATACCGACAATGCCGAATTCGAGAGCCTCGGCAACCCGGAAGATGCGGCCGACGTCGCGGGCGTAGAAATAAGCGGCAAGACCGAAGGGCGTATCGTTCGCCATTTCGATTGCCTCTTCCTCCGTCTTGAAGCGGAAAAGCGGGGCAACCGGGCCGAACGTCTCGTCCGAGAAGATTTCCGCCTCGCGAGAGACATCCGACAGAATGGTGGGCAGATAGAAATTGCCGCCGCGCTCGTCGCGCTTGCCGCCGGAGACGATCTTCGCGCCGTGACTGACGGCATCGGCGACATGCGTCTCGACCTTTCTGACCGCAGCTTCGTCGATCAGCGGGCCCAGGGTGACCCCCTCCTCCATGCCGTCGCCGAGCTTCAGTTTCGCAACCGCGGCTGCGAGCTTCTCGGCAAAGGCATCATGCACCTTGTCTTGCACCAGAATACGATTGGCGCAGACGCAGGTCTGTCCCGTATTGCGGAATTTGGAGCCCATTGCTCCCTTGACCGCCTCGTCGAGATCGGCGTCGTCGAAGACTATGAAGGGCGCATTGCCGCCAAGCTCCATGCTGGTCTTCTTGATGGTAGGCGCGCATTCGGCAAGCAGCTTGGCGCCAACAGCCGTACTGCCCGTGAATGTGAGCTTGCGCACCTTCGGGCTGCCGGTGATCGCTGGGCCGGTTTCAGAGGAAGGGCCGGTGATGACATTGCAGACGCCAGCCGGAAAACCTGCCTCCTCTGCCATGACGGCAAGCGCCAGCGCCGAATAAGGCGTCTGGCTTGCCGGGCGGATAACGCCGGTGCAGCCCGCCGCCCAGCCTGGGCCGGCCTTGCGGGTGATCATCGCCGACGGGAAATTCCAGGGCGTGATCGCCGCGAAGACGCCGATCGGCTGCTTCTGCACGATCAGGCGGCGACCTGGAACGGGCGAGGGAATCGTGTCGCCGTAAATACGCCGCGCCTCTTCGGCGAACCATTCGACGAAGCTTGCGGAATAGACGATCTCACCGCGGCTTTCGGAAAGCGGCTTGCCTTGCTCGATCGTCATGATCGCAGCCAGATCCTCAAGATTCTCGTGCATCAGTTCGGCGAGCTTCCACAGGTAGTTGGCGCGCTGCTCGGCAGTCAGCGCTGCCCATGCTTTCTGAGACTTGTAGGCGGCGTCGATGGCGCGGTTCGTTTCGACCGCGCTCATAGCCGGCACGGTGCCGATCACCTTGCCGGTCGAAGGATTGGTAACGTCATAGGTGCGGCCGTTATCAGCCTGCACCCACTGACCACCGATGTAATTCGCCTCGCGGAAAAGCTCCGGGCGGCGAAGCTTGTAACCCGAAAGTCTATCGATCATGACTGAATACCTTCCATGAAATACGGCGGCCGGGGATCAGGCAGCCGGAATAGTCCCGTCATCGGGGGCGAAGTTAGATCCGCGCAGCGCCTCGCAAACAGCGCGGGTCACGTCTGCTGTCGTTGCCTTGCCACCGAGATCCGGCGTCAGAATGCCGGTGGCGCAGACTTGCTCTACCGCCGAAATCAATATCTTTGCGGCAGCGGCTTCACCGAGATGCTCCAGCATCAGCGACGCGGTCCAGAAGCTCGCAACGGGATTGGCAATACCCTTGCCGGTAATATCGAAGGCAGAACCGTGGATCGGCTCAAACATGGACGGGAACCGGCGTTCCGGATCGACATTGCCGGTCGGCGCAATGCCGAGCGAGCCGGCGAGTGCCGCGGCAAGATCGGACAGGATATCGGCATGCAGGTTGGTCGCAACGACCGTGTCGATACTCCTGGGCTTTGCCACCATGCGGAAGGTCATCGCATCGACCAGCTCCTTGTCCCAGGTCACATCAGGGAAGTCCTTCGAGACTTCGGCAGCGATCTCGTCCCACAGCACCAGGCCGTGGCGCTGGGCATTGGATTTCGTCACGACGGTCAGGAGCTTGCGTGGCCGCTTCTGCGCCTCGCGAAAGGCAAAACGCATGATCCGCTCGACGCCACGGCGGGTGAAGATCGAGGTCTCGGTCGCGACTTCCTCGGGTAGGCCGATATGAGCACGGCCGCCATGGCCGGAATATTCGCCCTCGGAATTTTCGCGCACGATCAGCCAGTCGAGATCGCCCTCCTCCACACCTCTGAGCGGGCTCTTCACGCCGGGGAAGATGCGGGTCGGTCGGATATTTGCGTATTGGTCGAGACGCTGGCAGATCGGCAGGCGCAGACCCCAAAGCGTCACATGGTCAGGCACGTCAGGCGCACCGACAGCGCCGAAATAAATCGCATCGGCCTCCTTCAGCAGCGAAAGCGCATTGTCCGGCATGAAGGCGCCGGTCTTGCGGTAGCGCTCGCTGCCCCAATCATAGTGTTCTACATCAAGCGCGAAAGCGCCGCTGCGGGCAGCCAGCACCTCGAGCACTTCAAGGCCGGCGGCGATGACTTCAGGACCGATGCCGTCGCCTGGAACGGATGCGATGCGATAGCGACGGAGCGGCGAATTGGTATTGGCGTTCATGGGATCCCCATTCATCGTCAGATAAGGCCGCCGTTGATAAGCAGCATCTGCTTGGTAATCATCCGGCTGTCGTCGGAGGCGAGGAACAGACAGGCATTGGCCACATCCTCCACCTTGATCTCCTCGGGAATGCATTGAAGCTTCAGGCCATCGGCAACCTTGCTCTCATCCTGATACCAGAGCTCTCTCTGGCGTGGCGTGATCACCATGCCCGGCGCCAGCGCGTTGACGCGGATGCGAAATTCGCCGACCTGACGGGCGAGCGAATTGGTAAAGCCGACGATTGCAGCCTTGGCAGTGCTGTAGGCCTGCATCTCCCTGATACCGCGCACCCAGGCGCCAGACGTCATATTGATGATCGAGCCATGACCGAGTTCGCGCATCTGCGGCACGACGGCCTGCGCGGCAAAAAAGACATGACGCAGATTGACTGCCATCATCCAGTCGAACTCCTCGACGGTGACGTCTAGAAAATTTGCCCGCTTGTCATTGGCGGCATTGTTGACGAGTGCGCCGATCGGCCCGAAATGGCCCTTCACGTCCGCCATTGCCGCGCGCACCGCTTCGATATCGGTCAGGTCGCATTGCAGAAACTTGACGCTCGCGCCGCCTGCCGAAAGTTCGGAGGCGAGCGCGTTGCCGGCCTCTTCCTGCAAATCGAGAAACGCAACCTTCGATCCATTGCCGGCGAAGGCGCGAACGACCGCCTCGCCGATGCCCGAGGCTCCGCCGGTGACGACAACCGTCCGGCCTCTGAGACTCGGGAACTGAGTCCTCTCCATATGAATGCCGCTCCTCCCGGCTCGATGTCTGGTCGCCCGCGAGCCTGCGCGGACAGAAGGTGGGTAACGACGAGCGTCAAAGACGCTCGATCGCCTTGATAATCTCACCGCTGGCACGGGTGCGGTGCGCCTCGGCCGCGGTGCGGGCGCCGAGCGTGTCGCCGGCGCGGATTGCGGAAATGATGACGCGGTGCTCCTGCACGGAGGCATGCGGCAGCTGGCGAAACTGCAGCGTTACGGTGCGGGCGCGCTGCGCCTGATCCACCATCGTCGCCGCCATCTTCGCCAGTCGCTGATTGCCGCATTCACTGACAAGCACACGATGAAACTGGTCGTCGGCGCGCGCCCAGCCGCGCAGATCCTCACCTTTCAGAGCCCGCTCCATCTGGTTCGTCGCATCTTCCATCATGCGTATCGAGGCTTCGGCGCGCTCCGGATGCTGCGCGAGCAGCATGGCCGCCATGCCTTCCATGGCGACGAGCACCTGATAGACCTCGACCATATCGATCGCCGAAATCGGCAGCACCTGCACGCCGCGGCGCGGCAGCACACGAACGAGACCTTCGTGCTGCAGGCGAATGACGGCCTCATGCACCGGCGTACGACTCATATTCAGCTGATCTGCGATGCGATGCTCAACCGCCTGATATCCGGCCGGCAACGTGCCATCCAGAATGCTCGCCTTTAGCGCCCGATAGGCATCCTCGACCAGCGATTCCTTCCTGTCGACCCGTGTTTCGAGATCATGCGGATAAACACGCAGTGCACTGGTGCCTGGATGAGGAGAAGTCGGGTCCGCCATTAAAGATACTACCGTCGCCAGTCCGTTGATTGAGATTGCCCATGGTCGTTTTTGCCGGCTCCCGCTTGACGTGACCGACAATTTATGCGCTCTTGCATACCAGATAACATTTTATCAAGCAAGCGGCCAAACGCCCTCGAAGTCACCCCATGAAGATCACATCCATTCACGGCTATCACCTCGCCTTCCGGCTTCCTGAGGCTGTCGGAAATTCGACCGGCTTCTTCGACCGTCGCGAAGCCTTCGTGCTCCGCATCGAAGGAGAAGGCGGCGTAAGCGGCTGGGGCGAGGCAAGCGCTGTCCAGCAGGCAGTATCCGGCTACATCCGCCAGAAGCTCGCGAAACTGGTGCTCGGCAAGCCGGCGCACGAGACCGGCAAGCGCTATGCAGAAATGACTGAAGGCTTCGGCTACGACCGGCAGGGCACGGCAATGCTCGCCGTCTCGGCTGTCGACATGGCGCTGCACGATGCGAGCGCCCGCGAGCAGGGCATCTCGATCGCGGCAATGCTTGGCGGAGCACTGCGCGAGCGCGTGCTCGCGTATGCGAGCGGCCCCTTCTTCAAGCCCGATGGAGACCCCTATCGCGACTTCGAAATGGACGCCGAGGCGCTGCTGGAACGAAATTTCAAGGCCATCAAGCCGCGTTGCGGTCATACGCCGGAAGCCGATGGCCGCATGGCGCTTGCACTGCGCAGGCAGCTCGGCTGGGACCGGGCGCTGATGGTCGACATCAATCAGGGTTATACGGCTGCGGCGGCACTGGAATCGGCTCGGCACATGCAGGAAGCCGGGCTACTCTGGATCGAGGAGCCCGTGCGGCCGGACGATATTCCGGGCTATTTGCGTATGGCGCAGGGCAGTTCGACGGCGATCGCCGGTGGCGAATCGCTTTCCTCGCTTGCGGGCTTCCGTGATTTCCTCGCTGCCGGCTGCGTCTCGATATTGCAGCCGGATCTCAGCATCTGCGGCGGTTATACCGGCTTCCGGAAAGTCGCGGCGCTCGCGGAAGCCTATGGCATTCCGGTCATGCCGCATGTCTTCGGCACGGTCGTCAATCTCTATAGCTCACTGCAGATGGCGGCGACCTTGAAGACCTATCGCGGCGGCGGGCCGCTGCCCTATCCGTTTATCGAATGCGACGCGACGCACAATCCGCTGCTGGCGCTCGCCGGCGCGGTCAATCCGGAGGCTGACGGCTGTGTTTCAGTTCCAAATGGCCCCGGTATCGGCCTGGAGCTGACGGAAGAACAGCTCGCTCCGTTCGTGACGGAGCACTGGGTCGAGCGGCTCTGATTTCTCTTTCGTTTTTCAATTGAAAGGCGGCGGGCGTTTTCCGCCGCGATGACCATGGGAGTGAGACGTGGAACCTGTAAATATCGGCATTATCGGCACGGGCAACATAAGTGACTGGTATCTTCGCGGCGCGGCCCGCTCGAACCTGATCAAGGTTAAGGCCATCGCCGACATTCGCCTCGACGTGGCCAAGGCCAAGGCTGAGACCTTCGGCACGCAGGCCGTTACCGTCGAAGACCTGTTGGCCGATCCTGAAATCGAGATCATCATGAACCTGACGCTGCCGATGGTGCATGCCGAGGTCAGCCGCAGGATTCTCGAGGCCGGCAAGCATGTTTATGTCGAAAAGCCGATCACGGCCACTTTCGCCGAAGCCGGCCCGATCCTGAAGCTTGCCAGGGAAAAGGGCCTTCGCATCGGCGGCGCTCCGGATACGTTCCTCGGCGGCGCGCATCAGGCGGCCCGCGGCCTGGTCGACGCTGGCGCGATCGGCCGCCCCGTCGGCGGCGCGGTCACCTTCATGACCCGCAGTTCGGCACATCGCTACGCCAACCCGACATTCTTCATCTTCAAGCAGGGCGGCGGCCCCATGCTCGATATGGGCGCCTATTACATCACCCAGCTGATCAACATCATGGGTCCGGTCCAGCGAGTCACAGCTGTCTCCACCAACGGCATTCCGCGCCGCGATGTCATCGAGGGGCCGCTCAAAGGCTCGGTTATCGATGTGGAAGTACCGACATTCCACAACGGCGCCATCCAGTTCGCCAATGGCGCAAATGTCGCGATCTCACTTTCCTGGGAGGTTCACCGTCACCGCCGCTCGCATACCGAGATCTACGGCACGGAAGGCAGCCTGACGATGACCGACCCGAATTTCTTCGGCGGCACGCCCCAAATCACCAAGGCCAATGGCGACTGGACCGATATTGATACGTCAGCCTACGCTTTCGGCCAGCCGAACCGTGTCATGGATGACGGGCGCTCGGAAGGCGACTACCGGATGATCGGCGTCGTCGACATGGCAATGGCGATCCGCAACAATCGCCCGCATCGCGCAAATGGCGATATGTGCATGCACGTCCTCGAAGTCCTCGAAGGCTTCGAACGCTCTTCCAACGAAGGGCGCCACGTTGATATAGCGACACCCTGCGAGCGCCCGGCCGCCGTACCAAAAGGCACGGACGAAGAAGTCTTCACCGTCTGAAATCCACCCTCCCAAGACTGACGGCCCGAGCCGGAGCGGATCATTTCGATCCGCTCCGGCTTTCTTTTTGAGCCTCCTAGCCCTGGCGCGGCAATGTGATCGTCGCATCGTTCGGACATGGGTTGACGGCCCCGGATTTTTGTGGCTTGTTGCGCATCATAAATGTTGACAATCCTGTTGCCATAAATGCATACCAGAAAAAATGCATTTAGGCATGGTTATAAACCCGACCTTTACCTTGTAGGGTGACCGGCGCTGGCAGCACAGGCCGAAGCGCCCGGCAGAAAGCATGCCTGCCAGTCCGTACAGCTAATGTCTTTGGAGGAGTTGCATAATGACTGCCCTTTCGCCGCGCGTCGTACCCGATGGATATCGTATTGCCATCAACCCCATTCAGTGGGTCGCATCCGACGACGGCCATCTCGATCGCAGCCTTCAGCCGCCGCTTCCAGATCTGCTCGCGCAGATCAAGAAAGCCGGCTTTCCCGCTGCCGTCGTCACCGCGCCGGGCGTTTCGCTTGAAGATTACAAAAGGGCCTATGCCGATGCCGGCATGCTGCCCGCTCCCTCCTATTTCGGCACACCGAGCCCGGAAGCCGGCGTTCCGCTCGCCTCCACGCTGGAAGAAGCCAAGGCCTTCGGTGCCCGTCAGGCTTCGCTCGGCCTGAAGGACACGTTCATCGCCGTTCACATGCCGCCGGTCGTGCGGCCGCGCGTCGACACGCCCGCCATCGGTGTCGGCTTCGACCAGACTCGCCTGAACCAGGTCATCGATGAACTCGGCAAGGCTGCCGAAATCATCAAGGCCGAAGGCGTCATGCCGGCCCTGCACCCGCATGTCGGCACCTGGATCGAAACCGAAGACGAAACCCGCCAGACGCTCGACGCGATCGGTGCAGGCACGCTGAACTTCGGCCCTGACAGCGGCCATCTGTCCTGGGCAGGCGCCGATGTTATCGGCCTTTTCCGCAGCTACCGCCACCGCATCTCGATCATGCACCTCAAGGACATCCGGCTCGATGTGCGCGAAGCATCGATCAAGGCCGGCAAGAGCTATCCGGAAGCTGCACTCGCCGGCCTCTGGGCCGAGCCCGGGAACGGCAATCTCGACATCAAGGCGATGATCGCCGAGCTCGGCGCAGATTTCGACGGCTGGCTGATCGCCGAAGTCGATCGCCCGACGATGCCACCCTACGAGAGCGCCATCGTCAGCGCCAACTATCTGCGCACGCTGAAGCGGCCTGTCGCCGCCGCGTAAGACCACGAATTTGGCCCGGCATGTCATGTCCGGGCCAAATGCCCGACGAGGAACGGGCAGAGCGGCATTCCGCAAAATGGGAGGAAGAGACGTGAAACATTTTATGAAGTCGGCGCTCGCAAGCGTCGTGATTTTTGCCGGAACGGGTGCCGCAATCGCCCAGGACGGCCCGCATGCAGAAGTCATCCACTGGTGGACATCGGGCGGTGAATCCGCTGCCGTAAAGACCTTCGCCGAATCCTATACGAAGGCCGGTGGTGTCTGGGTCGATGCGGCAATCGCCGGCGGCGACAACGCCCGCGCGGCTGCCGTCAACCGCATGATCGGTGGCAACCCGCCGGCCGCCGTGCAGTTCAACATCGGCAAGCAGTTCGACGACCTCGTCGATCAGGGCCTGCTGCGCAATCTCGATGACATCGCTGCCGCCAACAAGTGGAAGGAAACGCTTCCGAAGCCGGTCCTGGATTCGATTACCCGCAACGGCCACATCTATGCCGCGCCGATCGATATCCACGGCCAGAACTGGATGTGGTACTCGAAGCCCGCCTTCGAAAAGGCCGGCATCACCAATCCGCCCGCCAATTTCGATGAGCTTTTCGCCGACCTCGACAAGCTGAAGGCAGCCGGTATCGTGCCGCTCGCCCTCAACGGTCAGGCCCGCCACATGGCATTGATCTTCAACTCGCTGCTGCTGACCGAAGGCGGCCATGACCTCTATCTGAAGGTCTACCGCGATCATGACGCCGACGCCGTCAACTCTCCCGAATTCAAGAAGATCGTCGAGCGCTTCGGCAAGTTCCGCGCCTATACCGATGCCGGCTTCACCAGCCGCCTGTGGAATGACGCAACCTCGATGCTGATCAAGAATACTGCCGGCGTACAGTTCATGGGCGACTGGGCGAAGGGTGAATTCACCGTCGCGCAAAAGAAGCAGGGCACCGACTACGGCTGTATCGTCGGCCCCGGCACGCATAATTACATTATCGGCGGCGACGTCTTCATCTTCCCGAAGAGCACGGACGCCAAGCAGACCGAAGCGCAGGATCTGCTTGCCAAGACGCTGCTGACGCCGGAAGCCTTGATCGCCTTCAACCTCAAGAAAGGCGGCATCCCGACGCGTACCGACGTCGACATGTCCTCCTTCGATCAATGCGCGCAGGATGCAGCATCCTACATCAAGGATCCGGCAAACCAGCTGCCCGATTACGGTCTCGTCATGCCGCCTGACGTCGTCGGCAGCATCCAGGATCTGGTCAGTGAATATTTCACCGACCCGAACTTTTCGGCCGATGATTTTGTCGCGCGCTTTGCCGACGCCATCCAGTCGGCTGGCTGATCGCTCCATGAACGAGCCGGTGGAGCGTTTCCGACGCCCGCCGGCATCTTTCCCTGTTTTTGAGGACGGTGATGAAGCCCAGGTTCTGGCAAAACATCATGGCAACGCTGAGCTTGCTGCCTGCATGGGCGGTACTGCTGGTCGCCTATGCCGGATCGATGATATGGTCGGTCCAGATTTCCTTTACCTCGTCGAGGGCTCTGCCGGTCTCGAACTACGTCGGCTTTGACCAGTACGAGCGTTTGTTCAGCACTTCGCGCTGGCTGCTGTCGCTCGAAAACATCGTCATTTTCGGCATTCTCTTTGTCGTCATCTGTCTGGTGCTCGGCTTCCTGCTGGCTGTCTCGCTCGACCAGCGCATCCGTTTCGAAAATGGTTTCCGCACCATCTTCCTCTATCCGCACGCCATGTCCTTCATCGTCACTGGCCTTATCTGGCAATGGCTGATGAACCCGACGCTCGGCATCCAGAAGGGTGTGCGTGATCTCGGCTGGGAAAGCTTCACCTTCGACTGGATCGTCAATCGCGATCTCGCCCTCTATGCACTCGTCATCGCCGGTGTGTGGCAGGCGGCCGGTCTGGTGATGGTGCTGATGCTGGCCGGTCTACGCGGCATCGATGCCGAGCTCTGGAAGGCGACCCGCGTGGACGGCATTCCAGCCTGGCGCGTCTATCTGTCGATCGTCCTGCCGTTGATCCGCCCGATGATCGTCACCTCGGTCGTCCTCCTCGGTATCGGCGTCGTCAAGTCTTACGATCTCGTTGTGGCACTGACAGGCGGCGGGCCCGGCATGTCCTCCGAACTGCCCGGCAAGTTCGTCATGGACTACCTCTTCGAACGCCAGAACATCGGCCTGGCACTTGCAGCCTCCACCGTGATGCTGATCACCGTGCTCGCCGTGCTCGTTCCCTGGCTGTATTTCCAGTATTTCCGCAAATCCGGAAGGAGCCCGGCATGAGCCTCTCCGCCACGGCAACCACGCCCGTAACCTCTACCAAAGGAAGCGTAGTCACTGCGCGCGGCCGCAAGCGTCGGACGTTGACGGCCGGCCGCGTTGGCCTCTATGTCTTCCTGCTCGTCTCGGCCGCTTTCTTCCTGCTGCCGGCCTATGTGATGGTTGTGACTTCGCTGAAGCCGATGGACGAAATCCGCGACGGCCAGATCTTCGCCTTTCCGCATACACTGACCTTTGAGGCGTGGAAGGCTGCATGGTCGAGTGCCTGCACCGGCCTTGCCTGCAGTGGTATCAGCGTCGGCTTCTGGAACTCCATCAAGATCCTCGTGCCGAGCGTCTTTTTCTCGATCGCTGCCGGCGCGCTCAATGGCTATGCCATGTCCTTCTGGCGCGTGAAGGGCGCGGATATTCTCTTCGCCTGTCTGCTGCTCGGCGCCTTTATTCCCTATCAGGTCTTCATGTACCCGCTGGTGCTGGTTTCCTCGAAGATCGGCATCTACAACTCGATCGCCGGCATCGTCGTCGTACACACGATCTTCGGCATGCCGCTGATGACGCTGCTCTTCCGCAACTACTATTCCGGCCTGCCGGTGGAACTCTTCAAGGCGGCGCGTATCGATGGCGCAGGCTTCTGGCGCATCTTCCTGTGGGTGATGATCCCCATGTCGACCCCGATCATCATCGTCGCCGTCATCCTGCAGGTCACCGGTATCTGGAACGACTTCATTCTCGGCCTGATCTTTGCCGGCCGCGAGAACCAGCCGATGACCGTGCAGCTCAACAATATCGTCAATTCGGTAACCGGCGAGCGCCTGTACAACCTCAACATGGCCGCGACCATTCTGACCGCCGCCGTGCCGTTGCTGTGCTACTTCCTCTCCGGCCGCTGGTTCGTGCGCGGCATCGCAGCCGGCGCCATCAAGGGATAAAGACATGCAGACCTCAGTTGCGATCAAGGATCTGGCGATCGAATTCGGCGCCGTCAAAGTGATCGAAAAGCTCGATCTCAGTGTCGGACGCGGCGAATTCGTCGTGCTGCTCGGCCCCTCCGGATGCGGCAAATCCACTCTTCTCAATGCCATTGCCGGCCTGATCGACATCATCGACGGCGAAATCTGGATTTCGGACAAGAACGTGACCTGGGCCGAACCGAAGGACCGCGGCATCGGCATGGTGTTCCAGTCCTACGCGCTTTATCCGCAGATGAGCGTGCGCCAGAACCTCTCTTTCGGCTTGAAGGTTGCCGGCCTGCCGCGCGAAGAGACGGAACGGCGCGTCGGCAAGGCCGCGGCCATGCTGCAGCTCGAAGCCCTGCTCGATCGCAAGCCGTCTGAACTCTCAGGCGGCCAGCGCCAGCGTGTCGCCATCGGCCGCGCGCTGGTGCGCAATGTCGATGTCTTCCTGTTCGATGAGCCCCTGTCGAACCTCGACGCGAAGCTCCGCAACGAGTTGCGCGTCGAGATCAAGCGGCTCCATCAGGAGCTCGGCAACACGATGATCTACGTCACCCACGACCAGATCGAGGCGCTGACCCTGGCAGACCGCATCGCCGTCATGCGCAAGGGCGTGATCGAGCAGTTCGCAACCCCGCACGAAATCTATCACCGCCCCGCCAACACCTTCATCGCGGGCTTCATCGGCTCGCCGACGATGAATTTCCTGAAGGGAACGCTGCAGAAGAATGGCGAGACGGTGAATTTCATCGGCACCGCTGGAGTCCACTTCGACGTCAGCTCTCACGCAAGTATCGCTGCTTATGTCGGCAAGCCGGTCGTCCTCGGCATCCGTCCGGAGCACATGGTTCTCGGACCCGCCACCGAACATCGCATGCATGCTGGCAAGGCTGTCGTGAAAGTGGTCGAGCCGATGGGTGCGGACACGGTCATCTGGATCGATTTCGGCGGTGATCTGCGCGGCATGCGCATAGCCGGCGATCCGACCGTTGCGGCTGGAGATACGGTCGATTTTCATTTTCCGCCGGAACGCGTAAGCTTCTTCGAGGCCGAAAACGGCGTGCGAATCTGAATTACCAGCGCCGGATTTGAACTTTCGGCGCAACAAGCTTGTTGAGTTCTTGTACCCTCTGCCAAGATTATCAACAATATTGTTGCGATATTCGCCGCACGCGTGTAGGGCGCGAAAGACAATGCGAATATGCGACAGGAGACAGCGTGGATCAGATCGAGACGCAGGATGACACTTCATCTGTAGCCCCCATCGAACGGATCGTGCGCAGCCTTGAGGAGGAAATCGTACTCGGGCGGCTGAGGCCGCGCGAGCGGCTTCTCGAGGAAGAACTGGCCAAGCATTTCGATGCAAAGCGCCACGTGATACGCGCCGCCCTTGCCGAGCTGGAGACGATGGGCATCATTGTTCGCCAGCCGAACAAGGGCGCGGCGGTGCGCGATTTCTCGCCGCTGGAGGTCGAGCAGATCTATGACGTCCGGCTGCTGCTCGAAGGCCACGCCGCCTCGATCATGCCGCTTCCGGCAGCCCCCGAAGTGCTGGACAGGCTGCGTGTCATCCATGCTCGCCACAGCAAGGCCGTCGACGACCAGGAACCACGCACCGTCTTCCGCGCCAACCTGGAATTCCATCGGGTGCTCTTCGGCGCCTGCGGCAATCCCTATCTTGCCGAACAGATCGATGCGCTCGCCTCACGCGCCCACGCGATCCGTTTTCATGCCATCACCGACGAAAAGCTCGTCAACCGCGCGCGCGAGGAGCACGGCCTGATGATCGAATACATGGAAAAGGGCGACCGCGAGAAACTCGTCGAGATCGTCGGCCGCCATATCCAGCCGTCAAAGGAAGCCTATCTGCGGCTGGCGAGCACGCAATGGGCACGTCCCTTCCGCTGAGCCGCGATCAGTGCAGCCCGCCGACCCCAAGCAGCCGCTCCACGGCGTCCTGATCGGCTGACAATTCCGACGGCGTACCGCTCCACGCAAGCCGACCGCGCTCGAGGATGATGACCCGATCGGCAAAGTCGAGTGCGCTCTGGATGCGCTGTTCGACCAGCAGGATGGTCATGTCGCCGGCCTTGGCAAGATCGGTGAAGGCTGCCATCAGTTCCTCGCAGATGACGGGCGCCAAGCCCTCCAGCGGTTCGTCGAGCAGCAGCACGGAGGGGCGGCCGAGAATGGTGCGGGCCGTCGAAAGCATCTGCTGCTCACCACCCGAGAGCTGATTGCCGAGGTTCCTGCGCCGCTCCTTCAGCCGCGGAAACATCGCATAAGCTTCCTCCAGTGCCGTCTTTGGACGACCCTTCAGGCCGACGAACAGATTTTCCTCGACCGTCAGTGTCGGGAAGATGCAGCGTGCCTGCGGCACATATCCGAGGCCGCGATGGGCGCGGGTGGCACTCGGCGCATCGGTGAGATCTGTCTTGCCGAGCCGGATACGCCCTTCATAGCGTTTCGTTTGACCGGCAAGGGTTGCGAGCAGCGTCGTCTTGCCCATGCCGTTTCGGCCGAGTACGGCTAGACGACAGCCCGAAGGCGCCGAGAAGGAAACACCTTCGAGCACCTTCGTCGGACCATAGCCGGAAGAGAGATTTTCGACCTCAAGCGACATGGCTGGCATTGGCATAGCTCCCCAGATAGGCCTCACGGACACGCGCATCCTTTGTCACCTCCGACGGCGCACCGTCGAAGATGATCGCGCCGGCAGCGAGCACGATGACGCGCCTGGCGAAGCGGAAGACGAGGTCCATGTCGTGTTCGATCATCAGGACGGCGAGATCGGCCGGAAGGTCGGCCAGCGCCTGTTCGATGCGGCCGGTATCGCTTTGCGGCACGCCGGCTGCCGGTTCGTCGAGCAGCAGGACCTTCGGCTTGAGCGCAAGTGCGAGCGCGATTTCCAGCAAGCGCTGCTGGCCATAGGCGATTTCGGCGACCCGGCGATGCATGAGCGGCCCAAGACCGAGCTTGTCGAGCAGTTCGTCGACCTCTGACATGACATCAGGCATGGCCAGGAAATTGCCGACGAGGCGACCGGTGCGCCCCTTCCGGCGCAGGACGGCAAGCGCCACGTGTTCAGCGGGCGTCATGTCCTGAAACAGGCGCGTGACCTGGAAGGAGCGTACGAGCCCTCGCCTGACACGGCCGATCGCATCCACATTCGTCACCGTTTCTCCGGCCAGGCGCACATCACCGGAATCAGGTGCCAGATTGCCGGTGACCAGATTGACGAAGGTTGTCTTGCCGGCGCCGTTCGGCCCGATCAGCGCGATGCGGTCGCCCGATGACATGGAGAGCGAGACATCGTTGGTCACGGCCAGGCCGCCGAAGGCCTTCTTCAGATGGGCAACTTCGAAAATGGCGCTCATGGACGGGCCTCCTTGCGGCGGCCGACGAGGGCTGCGGCCGTGCCGTAGAGGCCCTTGGGTGCGAAGAGAACGACGGCAATCAGCAGGGCACCGATCATCGTCAGCCAGTGGAACGGATTGGCGGCCGAGACATAATCCTCGAACAGCATGAAAATCACTGTGCCGGACAGCGCGCCGAAGAGCGAGCCGGTGCCGCCGAGTACCAGCATGACCAGTGCCTCCGCCGACTGGGTGAAAGAGAGGCTGTCGAGGCCGACGACCTGCGTGGAAATCGCGTTCAAAGCACCGCCGACACCAGCGACCGCGCCTGACAGGACATACATTTTCGCAAGCGCGGCCTTCGGCGAGGCGCCCATGGCACGGATACGGAGCGGATCTTCCTTGATGCCCCGGCAGAGCATGCCGAAAGGCGAACGAACCAGGAGGCGCAGCAGCACGAAGACGATCAAGAGCAGCACGACGCCGAAGAGATAGGCCGTGTGACCATAAAGGTCGAACTCAAACATGCCGAAAATCGGATCGGGCGATATGCCCGACAGGCCGTCGCTTCCGCCCGTCCAGGAGGACGCCTTGTTGGCGAATTCATGGAAGAGATTGATGAGCGCAATAGACAACACAAGCTGCGGCAGGCCGTGGGCACGTAAAATGACAACACCACAGACGAGGCCCGCAATCGCCCCGCCCAAAATGCCCGCAATGGTCATCAGCAGCGGATCGTTGATGCCGTAATGGGCCGACAGAATACCGGCCGCATAGGCGCCCGAACCGAACAGCGCCGCATGGCCGAGTGTGGCGATGCCGGCATAGCCGGTGACGAGGTCGAGCGACAGGACCAGAAGCGCAATCGCGATAATGCGGGTGAGGAGCGCGAGGTTGTCAGGAAACAAGAAGTATCCAATGACAGCGGCAACAACGATGACGGCAATGCCGGCAAGGTCGCGGCTCAGGGCACTGCGTCGGCGCTGGGCCAGGATTTCCTTGTCTTGCGTGGCAAGCGTCATTTCGCCCTCCCTGCAAGGCCGCGCGGGAAGATGCAGATGATGGCGATAACGGCGAGATAGAAGAAGAATTCGCCGAATTCCGGCATGAGATAACGTCCTGTCGTATCGATTGCGCCGAGCAGCAGGCAGGCGATCAGCGCACCGGGGATCGAGCCTGCTCCGCCGACGGAAACGACGACGAGGAAGGTCACCATGTAGCGCAGCGCATAATAGGGCTCGACCGGCAGCAGTTCGGCGCCGACGACACCGCCGAGCGCGGCAAGGCCGACCGCGACACCGAAGCTGACGGCATAGATGATCTCGGTGCGTACGCCGAGCGCTGCGGCCATCGGTGCATTGTCAACGGAGGCGCGCAGCTTCACGCCAAAACTCGTCTTCTCGATCGCGAACCAGAGGCCAAGGGCAACAACAAGGCCGCATACAATGGCAAACAGCCGATGGATGGGAATGGTGCGGAAACCGAGATCGGCCGATCCCTGCAGCGCAGCAGCAAGCGGAATGGTCTTCAGCGTCGGCCCCATGATGTAGTTGGCGAGACCGATGACGCAGAAGGTGATGCCGATCGTCATCAGCACCTGCGTCAGTTCCGGTGCGCCATAGATGCGCCGATAGAGGAAGCGCTCGATCGGAATGGCGATAATGATGGTCGCCGCCACAGCCGCGATGATCGCAACCACATAACCAAGGCCCAGATCGCGTGCGACATAGGAGGCGATATAACCGCCGATCATCGCGAAAGCGCCATGCGCCAGGTTGACGACGCGCATCAGCCCCATCGTCACCGAAAGACCGATCGATATGACGAAGAGCACCATGCCATAGGCAAGCGCATCCACGGCTATGCTGAAGACTGTCTGCATGGAGCTATCCCGCTTTATGCGGCGGACCCTACCAGGTCCGTCGCATGTCTCTTTCGAAGGAAGTGGCCGTTACTGAGCGGCTGCAAGGCCCGGATCGCCCTGCTTTTCGAAAGTCTGGACTTCCTTGTTGATGTAGGTCCCATCAGCAGCCTTGGCGACCTCACGCAGATAGATGTTCTGCGTGATATGGCGGCTTTCCGGATCGATGGAAACAGGACCACGCGGGCTTGTCCAGGCAAGGCCCTTCACTGCATCGACAGCTTTCTGCGCATCCTGTTTGCCGCCGGTCGCCTCGATCATCTTGTAAATGACATACATGCCGTCATAGGCGCTGACCGCCGGGAAGGAGAGCTCAGCCTTGTTGCCGATCGCCTTGGTGGCCGCATCGACGAAAGCCTTGTTTTCCGGAGAGTCATGCGACACCGCATAGTGGAAGGTCGTCTGGATGCCGAGTGCTGCATCGCCGAGCGCCGGCAGGTCGGATTCCTGCGTCAGGTCACCAGGCGCGAAGAACTTGATGCCGGCAGCCTTCAGGCCGTTTTCATTGTAAGCCTTGACGAAGCCGAGCGTCGTCGGGCCAGACGGCAAGAAAGCGAAGACGCCCTGCGCGCCGGAGTCCTTGATACGCTGCATGATCGGGCTGAAGTCATTGGTCGCAAGCGGCATGCGGATCGCCTCGACGACCTGCCCGCCGGCCTTCTCGAAACCGGCCTTGAAGGCGTTTTCGGCATCGATGCCCGGACCGTAATCGCTGACCACGGAGATCACCTTCTTGACGCCGGAATCGAAGGCGACCTTGGCGATCGGCGTCGAGGTCTGCCAGGTGGTGAAGGACGTGCGCACGACGAGCGGGCTCTTGGTGACGATCGCCGAGGTCGCGGCGTTCATGATCACCATCGGCACATTACCCTGCTTCAGGATCGGCGTAACCGCCATGGCGTCGGGCGTGAAATAGAAGCCGGCGAGATACTGCACCTTTTCCTTCACGATCAGTTCCTGCGCCAGAGCCTTGGACTGAGCCGGATCGGCCTGCGGCACGTCGCGGTAGACGATCTCGACCGTATCATCACCGACCTTGTTGCCGTTCAACGCCATATAGGTGTCGATACCGGCCTTGAAATTCTTGCCCTGCAGCGCAAACGGACCAGAGAACGGCCCGATCACGCCGACCTTGATCGTGTCGGCGTAGGCGGTCCCGCCAAGGACCATGGCCGCGACGGCGGCGACAAGTAGCTTTTTCATTGAAACAGTTCCTCCCTTTGTCAAAGGTGCAGCCCTCCATGGCGCAAGCACCGGTCTTAAATCATCCCGTCAGAACGGCAATCCGACGTAGTTTTCCGCAAGCGCCGTCGAGGCGGCGCGGGAATGGGTGAGATAATCGAGTTCCGCTTCCTGGATCTTCTGGTCGAAATCGCCGGTATCGGGAAAACGATGCATCATCGTCGTCATCCACCAGGAGAAGCGCACCGCCTTCCAGACGCGGGCCAGCGCCTTTTGCGAATAGGCGTCGATGCCGGCGCCCGAGCGCTCGCCGTAAAATTCCCTCAAGCCCTCGAACAGATAATGTACGTCGCTCGCAGCGAGATTCAGCCCCTTGGCCCCGGTCGGCGGCACGATATGGGCGGCATCACCGACCAGGAACAGGCGGCCTAAACGCATGGGTTCGGCGACGAAGGAGCGCAACGGCGCGATCGATTTTTCGAAGGAGGGCGCGGTCTTCAGCGCTTGGGCATGATGGGCCGGCAGGCGACGGCGCAGCTCATCCCAAAAGCGGTCGTCACTCCAGTCCTCGACCTTCTCATCCAAGGAACACTGTATGTAATAACGGCTGCGAGTGGCCGAGCGCATGGAACAGAGCGCGAAGCCGCGCGGATGGTTGGCATAGATAAGCTCGTGATTGACCGGTGCGACATCGGCAAGCAGTCCAAGCCAGCCGAAGGGATAGACCTTCTCAAAGGTTCCAATCGCTTTTTCCGGAACCGCTTTGCGACTGGCGCCGTGGAAGCCGTCACAGCCGGCGATGAAATCGCAGTCGATGCGATGGGTGACGCCATGCTTTTCATAGGTCACATAGGGCGCATTGCCGCCGAAGTCGTGCAGGGTGACATTGACCGCATCATAAATCGTCAGGGTACCGCTCGCCTCGCGCTCGACCATCAGATCACGCGTTACCTCCGTCTGACCGTAGACCGTGACCCGCTTGCCGCCGGTCAGACCATGAAGATCGATACGGTGATCGCGCCCATCGAATGCCAGCGAAAAACCGTCATGCGGCAAGCCTTCGGCGTGCAGGCGCCGAGCCGACTTCGCTTCGTCCAGCAGGCCGACAGTACCCTCTTCCAGAACACCGGCGCGTACGCGCCCGAGGATATAATCCTTGCCCACGCGATCGAGGATGACATTGTCGATGCCCGCAACGGTCAGTAACTGACCGAGGAGCAGGCCGGAGGGGCCGGAGCCGATGATGGCGATTTGGGTGCGCAATTGCTTCCTCCCTGCAATTTGCTTTTTGCCAAATTCTGACCTGTCACGCCTCAGGCGACAATGGACTTTCCCACCGAAAAATTGCACAAACCGAGCATGGGAGAGGGAGAAAATCCGTGACGAGGCATGTGCCGACCTATGAGCTCTACGGCGAGACATCGGGCAAGGAACCCGATTTCTGGCTCCACTGTGAAACAATTCCGTCGCGCAGCAGCCTGCACCATTGGGAGATCAAGCTCCATCGGCATGCTAGCTTCTTTCAGATATTGTACATCGATACCGGTGCGGGCGATGCGGTTTTCGGTGAGCAAAGCCACGCCATCCAACCACCAGCGGTAGTCACCGTACCGCCTGGGTTCGATCATGGTTTCCGGTTTTCGAAGGATATCGACGGTCTCGTCATTACCATGCTGAGCGCCAATCTCAGCCATCTTCCGGGCGATCGCAGCCAGCTCGGCGAATGGCTTGCAGCTCCGCACCTGACGGCGCTCGATACTGCCGATCCCGATGCCGCCTATCTCATGCAGAGTCTGCGACGGCTTGACGAGGAATATCGCAACAACCGCAGCGGCCGAAGCGAGCTTCTGGCCTCCTATGTCGCCCTAGCACTGCGGCTGACAGCGCGAATTTCCTACCAGGAGGATATCAGCCAGTTCCCTGCCGATGAAAACGAACGGCGGATGGAGCAGCTGGCCGGCCTCATCCAGCAGCATTTCCGTTCACACAGGCCGGCATCTTTCTATGCCAGGGAAATCGGCGTTTCGCCCACTCATCTCAACCGCATCGTGCGCGCGACGAGCGGGAAGACCGCACATGACCTGATCGCCGGCAGGCTTGTCGACGAGGCCAAGCGCGAACTCGTGTTTACACTCGCGAGCGTCCAGGAAATCAGCTACCGGCTGGGCTTTGCCGACCCTGCCTATTTCTCCCGCTTTTTCCTCAAGCATGCCGGCGAGACGCCCAAGGACTGGCGCAAGCGTGAGAGGATCAGGCTGGAGCGAGCCTAAATAGCGGCGCGCTCCGCACGTTTTGCGCAACAGGCTTCAGGCGGTGCGGCGCGCCGGCGCGTCCTGCAGGAATTCCTCGATGAAGCGCTTCTGGAGCAGGATACCGTCCCATTCGTCGGCAAAGAACGGCGAGTCGTAAATCAGCGTATAGGGTCCAGCATAACCGGCCTTCTCGCTCATTTCCAGGCAATGGCGGTAATCGGCGGCATCGAGGCCTGCGGCATTGTAATCGGCCTTTGCATGGCAGATTTCAGCCCGGCGCATGATATCGGCCAATCCTTCATATTTGGAGGGTGCTGCCCAGTTTCCGAGATCGCCATTCAGGCCAATCCTGCCCTGGAGCTCATCAAGCAACCAGTTCATTTCCTTTGGCGAAGGCAGCAGGGCAAACCAGTTTTCGGTCACGACGCGCACGCCGCTCCCCTCCGCCTGCCCGCCCAACCATTTCAGATGTCTGGCGGAACGGCCAAGGTTCTCTTCATTCGGCGCCTGCTTGCCCGCGATGACGCGGATGCGCTCGGCACCGAGCGATTTTGCGATATCGATCCAGCCTGCGATCCAGCCGATGTCGCGCTCTGCCGTTTCGGGATTGCTGGGGTCACCATCCTCGACGAGCAGTGTCTGGAAGAGGATGTTTGAAGCTTTCAGAGCATCGCGAAATTCGGCGAGGTAGGAGGGATCGAGGCTCGGCAGATGGAACGAGCAGACCTCGAGCCGACCAAGACCACGCTCGGCAAGCATGCCGGGCACCTCGAGCAGGCTGACGGTACCTGGCCCATAAGGTTCCTGCCGCGCCGCGCTTTTCTGCGGATCTGGACTATAGGGGTAGGTTGGCCCCAACATCCGGTGAAGTGACCATGTGGAAACCGCAAACCGGCCGTTCTGCAAAGCCTGCATCATTCAACTCCTCCCATTTCCTCGAGAGGAGATTGGCAAGAATGGCGCGCGGCATCAAGCCCGCAATCGCCTAGTTCCGTTCGCCGCGAATGATCGCTTCTGCCGCAAGCGAAACGGCAAGCAGCGCCTCATCGCGGTTTGCGGGCGCCGACAACAGGAAGCCGACCGGCATATCCGCATCGCCCTTGCCGCAAGGAATGGAAACCCCGCACCAATCCAGGAAATTGCCGAGCGCCGTGTTGCGGAGCGTCTTGCCATTGGTGGCGATGAAAAGCTCGTCGTCTCGCTCAAGCGCAGCGATCGGCGGAGCGACATGGGCAACCGAGGGGAAAGCGATCAGACGGTTACCGACCAGCCTCTCCGTATCGGCAATCAGGCGGGCGCGTGCGGCAAGAGTGGCGATATAATCGGGCATGGTCGTCTTCTCACCGAGCCGGGTACGCATGACGACGCGATGGTCCATACGTGCGGCCTCTGGGCCTGCCAGCCGTTCGCGGTGAAGCGCAAAAGCTTCGGCTGTGACGAGCGCACCATATCTTGCCATCAAAGCGAGGATTTCGTCGAAGGCCGGTATATCGATCTGGCTGAACGACGCGCCAGCGGCGCGCAACCGCTCGACACCGCCCTCGAACGCTTCGGCGACACCTGACCCTAGGCCATCAAATACGACATTTCGCGGGATGACGATCTCAACATCCTTGAGCGACTGCGCGACAACAGTCGGCGCCGTCAGCCCGCGCATGGCAGCATCGACCCACACCGCGTCCTGCACGGAACGGCAGAGCGGCCCCAGCGAATCCAGGCTTGTCGCCAGCGGGAAGACACCTTGCATGGCGTAGCGCCCGCGCGTTGCCTTGTAGCCGACGATGCCATTCAGGGCGGCCGGAATACGTACAGAACCGCCCGTATCCGTACCCATGGCGACCGGCACGAGGCCGGCGGCCACCGCGACACCCGCGCCCGAAGACGACCCGCCCGGAATGCGCGGCTCATCCTTGCTGTGCGGATTTTCCGGCGTGCCGTAATGCGGATTGATGCCGAGGCCGGAAAAGGCAAACTCGCTCATATTGGTGCGGCCGACAGCCACCATGCCGGCATTTTTCAATGTCGCGACAACAGCCGCATCGTGTTTTGCCGGCGCGCTGTCGGCGAGAACGACCGAACCCGCCGTCGTCGCCATGCCTTCGATATCGAAAAGATCTTTCCATGCAATCGGAATGCCGTCGAGCGCGCCGAGCGAACGGCCATCGCGGATACGCTTCAAAGATGCCTGTGCTTCCCTGATCGCCCGTTCACGCAACAGCACGGTAAAGACCGTCTTGTCGGCATATTGGTCGATCCCGTCGAATACCGCTTCGGCGACAGCGACCGGATCGGTCTCGCCGCTCTGGATGAGAAGGGAAAGCTGAGCGATCGACATCGCACCGAAAGAGAGAGCCATGAGGGGTGTCCTGTGGAAAACATTACAGGAATTATCGCGGATCATTTGGCCCTGCCAGCCCTTGCACGGCTTTTCACGAAGATTAGTACGAAATTGTGAACACTGAGTTTGAATTAGCGCTCTTCAATTTACCGCAATTAAGACACACATGCGGAACTGCACGCGGAAAGCGGACAGGCGCAGCCATTGGCTTGCCTTCCCAAGCCGCATTCCCCGTGCATTGCAGGAGACTTGAAATGACACATTCTGAAACTTGGACCTCCGGTCACCAGGATATGGTGCACCAGCACGTGAAAGATGACGTGAGTTACGGTGAAGCCGAACGTGGCTACGCCGACCATGTCAGCGCACAAAAGCTGTCGGTCCTGGAACGGGTCGTGGTCGTGGGCGCGCTCGTGCTGCTGAGCTTTATCGGCTTCACCGCACCTTCGGCCCAGACGACAGCGACCGATCCGATGACCACCTCGGCCATTGAAGAGCCGACACCTCCGGGTGATAGTCTGGTGCCACATCACCAGCGTTACGGCCACTGCCGCGAAACGAGCCCATACGCAGACAAGGTCTGCTGAGGGCCAGCGATTTTTCGCCGGGCATGGAATCTTTCGTCTGACGTGCATGAAAAGCATAGGAAAGGGAAAGACCCATGGCCGGTGACGTGGACTACGACCTTCACCGCTTCATCGAAGCGCAGAACGGCATATACGAACAGGCCCTTTCGGAGCTGAAAGCAGGCCGCAAACGTTCCCACTGGATGTGGTTCGTCTTTCCCCAGATCGCTGGTCTCGGAACGTCTTCCATGGCGGAGAAATACGCCATTCGTTCTGCCGAGGAAGCGTCAGCCTATCTTGCCGATCCCATCCTCGGTAGCCGACTTTTGCGCTGCGTCGAGGCAATTCTCTTAGTCAGCGGTAGAAGTGCTCACGATATTCTAGGCTCACCTGACGACCTGAAACTTTGCTCATCAATGACGCTGTTTGCCGCCGTCAGCGATCACGACTCGTCCTTTCACAGGACGATCGAGCGTTTCTATGACGGAAAATTCGACGATCGGACGATCGCTATTCTGAGCGCCGCCAACAACTAGGCGAAATCAGCTGGGCGAATGCTCCATAGCAGCAATTTCCTTGGAGATTTCCTCGATGCGCTGCTTCAGATCGTTTTCCGTGCCGTCATCAACTTCCTCTTCACCGAAGCAATAACGCGCATCGTGCAGCTCGAGCTTGGCCTCAAGCTCGGCACGTTTGACATATAGGCGCCGGAGATAGGTATAGTTCATCTCTGCCTCCTGAATGCTCCCAGATCAGCAGAAACGATCATGCAAGCCGAAGGTTCCCATGTTGAAACCCTTGGCTGAGCATCCTGGCCGCAGTCCGTCAGCCGAAGGCGGCAATCGCCACGTTGCAGGCTTTTTCGAAATGGCAGGAACAGCCGCCATCCGCCATGGCCTGGCGGGTAACGCGTGCGCCTTCGAGCAGCAGCGTCAGTGTGTCGGCAAGAAGTCCGGGCTCGCGGGCACCGGCAGCCACGCAAATCTCGGCAAGCCGGTTCCGCTGCATGGCTTTGTGGCGTTCGATCAATTCGTGGGCCGGATGGCCCTCGCCCTTAAGTTCGATGGCCGCATTGGCGAGATCGCAACCTGCGGGCTCGCCGTCCAGACAGTGCGCACGATCCTCTACCCAGGCAAGCAACTGGCTGCGGGCATCGCCGGGATGGGCGGCCTCAAGATCGCGCCAGATCTTCTCTGCCTTTTCGGAAGCGCGGCGCAGTGTTTCGCAGACCAATTCATCCTTGGAGCCGAAATGCCGGTAAAGCGTCATCTTGTTGGTTAGCGCCGCATCCGCAATAGCATCGACACCGATACCGCGAATGCCGTGCTCGCGAAAAAGCTCCGAAGCCGTCGAAACGATGCGCTCCCGCGGAGGGATTCGATCGTCTGAAGGGGCTGCGGAATTTTCGTTTGATGATTCTGATTTTTTCGCGGACGAAGTCCTTGACATCGATGTGACCGATCGGTAACAAATGCATTGTTACTTACCGGTAACACCACTCTTCGCGGAAGTCAATGCTGGAGCGTTCGGCAGCGGGAGTGGAACACGGGCGACCGCCCACGAAAGGAGGACGAACCATGAGAAAGACCAGAGAAGATTTGACCATTTCCGAAGCCCTTCGCGACCCGCTGATCGCCATGGTGCTCCGCGCCGACGGCGTGAAGCTTGAAGACTTCAAGCAACTCCTTGAGACGGCTGCCCGCAAACGCGAGCCGAAACCCTCCACGGTGAGCGATATGATCGGGTCTTTTGCCAGCCGCGCCAATCTGCCGGCGATGCCCTGCTTCGGCTGATCTGACCGCTGGTCCCTGACGAGGCCCGATCTGCACTGGGGATAAGCCCTGTTCCCAGACGGGCTGCCGCTATCAACCGGCGGCAGCCCTTGTTGTAGGCCGTTGTGCGCGGATTCCATTTCCAACAACTGAAAGCCCGTCTACGACGCTCGCCGCCGGCGACGCCGTCGTCATGACGACCTCTGCCGGCGGTGGCTACGGCAAGCCGCAAAGGGCGTCAGCTTGCCACCGCTGACCATAACGCCTGCCGGAGACATAGCCTGCATTCGATCAGTCGGTATCTGCTCTGATGAGACAGAAACTCTGGCTGCGGCTTGTTGTTCCGATCAAGCTCTGGCAGCAGTGGAAAGGCTTCAAGCTGCGGCCTTACCTGCCTTCAATCTCACATGCTCCGTGAAGCATTGGCTTGCGCATTCTCGACGCTCCACAACGGGCAGTCAAAGATTTTCATATCCAAAGATTTTGCGATTTGCTTCGTGAGCAGCTATGCCATAGTAATGTAACAAACTCATTGGTTTCAGAGGTAGGTTGAATTGGACGGCACGACATCACCCGCAATCCACGCAGAGGATGAAGGCTCTGTTGAAGAGGCCGGCGCCAAGGGCGCTCGCCGTGCCCGCGTCAGCGGCATTGATCGCGCGCTGCAGGTGATCGACCATCTTTACGAGACGGGATCGCCGGCTGGCGTTTATGCCATCGCCAAGGCGGTGAAGGCACCCCTTTCGACCGTTTATGTCATCGTCGATGATCTGGTCGAAAAGAACATGCTGACGCGCCAGTCCGACGGTTCGATCTGGCTCGGCTCCCGGCTCTATCACTATGGCCTCGCCTATGCGCGCTCCCTGGACTTCATGAGTGTTGCCACGCATGAGATGCACGACCTTTGCCGGCAGGCGGGTGAAACCGTTCAGGTTTGCGGCCGCGACGGCGATTTCATGCTGGTTCTCGCCATGGCCGATGGTCCGAGCCATTTTCAGGTCGCCTCGCGCGTCGGCACCCGCGTGCCGCTGAACTGGACGGCGTCCGGCCGTCTGCTGGTCGGCCACCTTCAGGAAGACGAGCGTATCGAGCTTTTCAAGCGATGCGCTAAAACTTCGCCGACAGGACGCGCCGAGATGGACGCTGCAACCCTATCGGAATCCGCGGGCAAGGCCTTTGAATCGCGACTGTCGATCCAGGCAGGCGAATCCGACTATGCGGTCGCCTGTATTGCATCGCCGATCTGCGATCGTGACGGCCAGTGCGTCGCCACCATTTCCATCGTGCTGCCGGAGCAGAAGGCGTTTTCGGACGAAAGCCATTACACTGCCCACGTTCGCAGTTCGGCAGAACGCATCGAAAAACTGATGGGCTGGCGCGGTCACTGAGTGCTGGCGCAAGTTCTACGACAAGTCGTTCGACGCGGCCGTTTATTCGGCGGCAAGATAGGGCGGTTCCTTGTTGGCGTAGTATTTCGCTGCCTGATCGATTTCTTCCGGCGTCATTGCGCGGGCAACATTGCGCATCTGACTGCTGATGTCGTTCTGCCGTGAACCGGATACGAAGGCCAGCAGCTGGGTCTTCAGATACAATTCCGATTGGCCTTCAAGCCATGGACTGCCGAGCTTGTTTTCGATACTGCCATGGCAGGAGCCGCAAGGCGCAATGCCGCGTGTCGGCGCACCGCTGGCGACAATCCGCGGCACCGGATTGCTGCCAGGCGGATGGAAGCCTGGAAGCCGCGGCAGGTAGGAATAGTAGGCCGCCAGATCCTGCATGTCTTGCTCGGAGAGCTTGACGGCAAACGGGCTCATGACCGCATTGACACGCACGCCATCCTTGAAATCGCGAAGCTGCTTGTAGACGACGCTCGCATACTGGCCCGCGAGATTGGGAGAATCGGCACGGCTAACCCCAGTCGGGCCATGGCAGATCGCACATTGCTGCGCGAGTGTCGCTCCACGCCCGATCGCTTCTTCATTCCGTTGTCTCGGAACTGCGGTTGCGACCTTGACTAGCGACGTCTTGTAGTCGGGCTCGACCGTTTCGGATGGAGCTGCTGCCTGCGGCAGCCCGGCAGCGCGGCAGATCGAATCCCAGATACCCGCCACCTGCTTTCCTGCCTCCAGACGAGGAAGCAGCACGAAACCCAAACCTGCAGCAACGACGAAGACGGCCGCAGTGAGGGTCACGCTCGTGACCGTCCATCGATTGCGGAAGCTGATCAGCTTGTCACCAGCCATCATCGTTCTCCGACATAGACAGCCGGTACGGACGTATCGTCGCGCACGGCAAGCTGCAGGATTGGATATCCGTAATTCGTGATCGTCAGCCCGATCATCAGGGCGATCCACAGCGCATAGCTGTTGAGCGCCGCGGGTACCCTGGTCGGCGGGTGGACAGCAACCGCGAAGCGATATTCCTCGGCCTGCTGTGGCGCTGCAAACTGTGTGCGAACCAGAATGGCGATGAACAGGATGCCCGCTGCGACAAGGATGAAACCGCCGAAGGCGGAGAACACCACCGACAGAGCCTCATTGGCGAGGGCCGGATCGGTGTAATCGAAGAACGACATCCGGCGCGGCATGCCGAGGATGCCGACATAGTGCCAGGGGAATGTCGTGACGATCATCCCGATGAACCAGAGCCAGAGCTGCAGCCTGACGAGCCCGAGGCTGGCAAGGGGACGGCCGGTCAGGTGCGGCCAGAGATCGTAGGCGATCGCAAAATACATGATGACGATCGCACCACCGAAGATCAGATGGAAGTGCCCGGTGATCCACTGCGTATTGTGGATCGACGCATCGAGCTGGTAGCTCATGTTGATGAGCCCGCCGGCACCGCCGAAGCCGAGCATGATGAAGGAGAATGTCACAGCCAGCATCATCGGGTTGCGCCACGGCAAAGCCGTCAGCCAACCGAACATGCCCCGGCCTCCGCGGGCACGGGCAGCGATCTCCACCGACGCGCAGATCGTGAAGACGGTAAGCAGGGTCGGCAGTGCGACCAGCGCAGTGAAGGCGGAGTGGATGAATTTGAAGCCGGCGCCAACCTGCGGATCGGCGAAGGCGTGATGGATACCGATCGGCATCGCCACCACCAGGAACAGGATGAAGGAAATCCGCGCCATCGTATCGCTGTAGATGCGCCCGCCGATCGAGCGCGGCACGATCGTATAGTAGGCGATATAGGTCGGCATCAGCCAGAAATAGACGATGGCGTGCAAGGTCCATGAGAAGAAGATGCGGGCAAGGCCGGCATCGATGGTCGATTTGAGACCCAGCGCCACCGGGAGGATCTGAAGCAGCAGTTCGAGTGCGGCACCGACAGCCGTCCAGCCCCAGAGATAGGAGCCGGCAACATTGGCAAACATCGGCAGCGGAATCGGGACACCGGCATTGGCCTTCTTCCAGACACCCAGATTGACCGACATCAACGCGACCCAGATCCAGGAACCGACGACGACCATTACCACGCCGATGTAATAATACGGGCTTCCGATTAGCGGTGGATAGAAGGTGTAGAGTACGGAGGCCATGCCGAGGGCAACCGGGATCATCGCAATCACCGAACCGACAGCGATCAGCCAAAAACCGGCCCAGGCCCAGCGCACGCCGATCAGCTTCTGTTTCAGCGAGGATTCGCTGATGGCATAGCCGAAGGCCATCGCCACCAGCGTCGGAAACACATAGCCCATGACTGTGCCATGCGCCGTCAGTGAGCGGTAATACCATTCCGGATTGTTGACCCAGGGCGACAGCGGGCTGCGGACATACATCTGCCAGGCGCCGAGCAGCAGCGCCACGCCGAAAGTGGCAAAGGCGAGCCAGAAATGCGCCAGGATCAGTCTGCGATTATGGAGCACAGGAAAGCCTCCTCTTGTCCGCCATTTCCGAGAGGAATTGCTGCTTGTCCACCACCTTCACCCTTGCCCACATGCCTTCATGACCGACGCTGCAGAACTCCTGGCAGGGCATCAGGTGGTCGCCGGGCGCCGCAAAGCTTGCCTTCTGAACCGACACGTAGCCCGGCACCAGCATCGTGTTGATATTGGTGCCCTGAATGAGGAAGCCGTGCACGACATCGGCACTGGTGGCTCGGAAGGTGAGCGGCGTCTCAGCCGGCACCACGATGCAGGGCGGCGAGAAGGAATATTGCTGGCCGATCGCACGCACCGTCACCGAACCATCGGCTTCGATCGCGCTGCCGAGATTGGATTCGATGAATTCCCCGGCCAGGTGGATCGTGGTCGGGTCGATGGTCTCGACACTCGTCTGCGGCATCGTCGCGTTGTGGATGCCCGCAAATGCCGCCATTCCCGCAAGGAAGACGATGATGAGCACGGCAACAGTCGCCCAACGTCGTTCGACGCGTTCCGACACTGCCGCTGCCTGGTTATGCATATCGGACATCAACCGCTCCTCGGCACGAACACGAGCAGATAGAAAAGGATCCACATGAGAACGACGATCGCGGTTGCGATCCCCGCGACCACGATGGCACCGCGTGGCCCTTCGGCGACGATCCTCTCGACGAGGGCGTCGTCGGGAACGTCTGCGGGATCTTCCGGATTGATCATGACGTCCTCACTGGAGTGGAGCAGAGCGAAGTTTATTCGCCTCCGCCGCGCTGACCGGCGTGCCGCGATTGCCCCATGCGGTCCGGATGTAGGACACCACGGCAGCCACCTCGTCGTCAGAGAGGGTCACGGCAAAGGGCGGCATGCCGTGCGGCATGGGATTTTTCTCGGTGGCGGGCGGATAGCCGCCATTCAGCACCATGCGGATGCCGTTGACGGCCGATTCCATCTGGATCGACTGGTTGCCGGCAAGCGGCGGATAGTGTGGCGGCCGGCCTTCGGCCTGAACGCCATGGCAGCTCGCGCACTGCTTGTCATAGACTGACTTCCCGAGGCTGATGAGCAGGCTTGCCTCTTCCGTCCTGACAGAGGAGCGCGGCGGCGCAGGCTCGTCCTGCGCGATGCTCTTCAGATAGACGGCCATGGCGCGGATGTCCTCATCCGTCATATATTGCAGGCTGTTGAACACCACTTCCGCCATCGGGCCGTAGACGGCGCCTCGCGTCGAAATGCCCTTCTGCAAGAGATCGGAAATTTCCTCGATCGACCACTCGCCAAGCCCCGCCTCCTTGTTGGAGGTCAGCGACGGCGCATACCAGTCCTGCATCGGAATCAGACCGCCCTGGAAGGCTTCCGATTCACGGCTGCCGCCGAGCGCATTGATCGGCGTATGACACATGCCGCAATGCCCCAGACCCTCGACCAGATAAGCCCCCCGGTTCCATTCGTCGGACTGGTTGGCATCCGCCTTGAACTCACCCTCCTTGAAGAAGAGCGTCCTCCACCCGAGGATCAGCGAGCGGTTATTGTAGGGAAAGTCGAGTTCGTGCGGGCGGTTCGGCTGGTGAACCGGCGCGATCGACTTGAGATAGGCGAAAATCGCATCGCTGTCTTCGCGCGTAACCTTGGTATAGGACGCGAACGGCATGGCGGGATAGAGCAGGCCCCCATCCGGGTAGCGGCCATGATGCATCGTATTGTAGAAGTCATCCGCCGACCACTTGCCGATGCCAGTGTCGTCAGGTGTGATGTTCGACGTATAGAGCGTGCCGAATGGCGTTGGCATGGCGCGCCCGCCTGAGAAGAGTTTGCCCTCGGGCGCCGTATGGCAGGCGACACAATCGCCGGCGCGCGCGAGATATTCGCCCTTCTTGACAATATCGGAGGAGGAGACCGGTTGCGGTGACTGAGCCGCCACGGGTGAAAGAGCTACGACAAGCGCCATGACGGACGACAGGGCAAAAGCGGACAAGACTTTCATATGTGCGCTCATGGCTTGCTACCTCCCTCCGGCTGGCTGCCGCATGCGAAAGGCAGCGAATAGGATCCGGCCGGAGACGGTGCCGGATCGGCAGACTGAGGCTGATTGGCGAGGTAGGCCGCAACGGCGCGCACGTCGTCTTCCGTCAAATGCCCGGCCACGAGCTGCATACAGTCAGGCGCAATCGCCGTGCGCGTGCCGTAACGCCAACCGCCGAGCTGGGCGCTGATATAGCTGGCCCGTAACCCGAGAAGCCCTGGAATACCCGGCGACTGCCCGGTCAGCGCGCCGCCGTGACAGCTGACACAGGCCGGGATCGAACGGTCGAGGTCACCCTGCGTGGCCAGTACATGCCCGTGATCCAGCACGGCTTGGCTGACGTCGGGAGGAGATTGCTCCGGCAGCGCCGGCCGCTGGTCGGCGAAATATTCCGCAAACTGCTTGAGATAATCATCCGTCAGATAGGCAAGCAGATAGTTCATCGGCGGATATTTGCGCCGGCCCGACTTGAAGGCCTCCAGCTGATTGTAGAGATATCCTGCAGGTTTGCCCGCAAGGCGCGGGAAATAGGGATCGCTCGTACCTTTGCCTTCCACCCCATGACAGGGAGTACAGGCCTGGACGCGCTCTGCCATGTCGGCCGGATAGGACCTGCCTGCGTCCTGGGCCAGCACGAGGCCGGCACCCAGGAAGAAAAGACAGCCTGCCCAGAAGATTCTTCGTACGAGCACTACGCTTCCTCCGCAGCACAATCACATGAAAATGAGAAGTCTCGATGGGATACGAATTGACGAGAAAAATAAAAGCCTAAGGCGACAAATTGCTGCTGTTTCTCCAACCTTTTCATAGGGTTGAAAGAATGCTAGAACCCAGACAACGCCGATTCCGCTGCCAGCTCACGCCAAATAACTAGACGTATTCGACAATAGCTTCCTTGACATAAGTCAATAACGGCAAGGCGCCGTTCGATATCGGCGATTTTGCCGAAGCAGCCCCTGCGGGGGCTGCTTGTCTGAAGCCGATAAATTTGAAATCGTTCAGCTTTCGAAGGTCGAATAATTGATTTCGCTGATATGGCCAGCGTCCGCAATCGCATCGATAACGGCGATCCTGTCCTCCTCGAAACTCAGCGACAACACCACTCGGAGCTGGCCCTGGATGCGGACGATAAGGCCGATCTCGCCATCCACGAGGGCAACTTCCGCCCCCTGCGCCCGCCCCTTGAACGTCCCGGCGACGGCATCGGCGCCACGCAGCGTGACGACTGCACCTGAGCGAGCGGCCGTCGCATCCGGGCGGAAGACGGCATCAGGTGCAAGAAGGGTGATCAGTCCTTGCAGATCACCGTCACGAGACGCGGCCAGGAAAGCTTCCGCTATACTGCGTCTGCGCGCGAGATCGGCCTCAGGCGTTTCCGGCTGACCGCGCACCCTGCGTCGTGCGCGGCTCGCAAGCTGGCGGGTAGCGGCGGCACTGCGGCCGATGACAGTGGCTATTTCCTCGAAGGGCAGATCGAACATGTCGTGCAGCACGAAGGCCACGCGTTCGAGAGGCGACAGGGTCTGCAGCACGACCAGAAGCGCCACGCCGACCGAATCGGCCAACGCGACTTCCCGCTCCGGATTGCTGGCGATATCGGCGATTGTGCCATGCGCGGGCAATTCCAGCGGCTCTTCGCGGCGCGTCTTGCGAGATCGCAGCATATCCAGGCAGATACGCGCCACGACAGTCGTCAGCCAGCCGCCAAGATTGTCGACGCTGTCCCTGTCGGAGCGTGTGAGACGCAACCAGGCCTCCTGCACCGCATCCTCCGCTTCCGCGCGGGAGCCGAGCATCCGATAGGCGACCGTACGCAGGTGCGTCCGGTTTGCCTCGAATTCAGTGGCCAGCCATGTTTTCTCGTCCATCAGTCCAGTCCTCATCCTGTTGCGTCAGACCCTATGACGAACGGAAACAGGACGATGTGACAGGAGCCGCATCGCATCAAGTCCCGCTGAAATTTTGCCGATGGCTTGACCCGCCGCATTTTTCATTGGCTGATGGCTTATAGATCCCTCCCACTGGTGTTTTCATGTCTTCCCGATTTGACAGTTCCAAACAATATTCCGCCTTCCTGTTCGACATGGACGGCACGATCCTCAGTTCGACGGCGTCGGCAGAACGCGTCTGGGGACGCTGGGCCGAGCGGCACGGGCTGGATGTGGAAAAATTCCTACCCATCATGCATGGATCGCGCGGCATCGACACGATCCGCCGACTGAACCTTCCCGGCGTCGATGCCGAAGCGGAAGCCGCCCAGATCACCGAAGAAGAGATCCGCGATGTCGAAGGTGTCATCGCCCTCCCTGGAGCTGCCGACTTTCTTGCCTCCCTGCCGCCGGAGCGGTGGACGATCGTAACCTCCTCACCACGCCGCCTCGCCGAGCGCCGGCTCGAGGCAGCCGGGCTTCCCATGCCACGGGCGATTGTTACCGCAGAAGACGTGGTGGTCGGCAAGCCCGACCCGCAATGCTATATTCTCGGCGCCGAAAAGCTCGGCTTCGCTACCCATGAATGCCTGGTCTTCGAGGATGTCGAAGCGGGCGTACAGGCAGGCACGGCAGCAGGCGCCGACATCATGGTCATCACCGCTGCCGGTCACAAACACGCGCTCACGGGTTATCCGGAAATCGAACATTATGCCGACGCGACCGTTGTGATTGCCGATAGCGGCCATCTTTCGATCAGGTTCTGATCGTCTGCCGTGTTCGCCGGAAAGGGACTAAGATGAAACCGGAAATCGTCTGCCTGATGATGTCGTCGCTCGACGGCGGCCTGCACCCGAGCAAGTGGACCGAAAGTCCTGATGGCGGGCGCAAGGAGTGGACAGCGCTTTATCAGAGCACACATGAAGCACTCAACGGCGATGCATGGATCGTCGGGCGCGTGACCATGGCGGAAATGGCCAAGGGAAATCCGCATCCGCCGGAAGCAGCCGGCGCTGTGGAACGGCCGAACCATTTTGCCGATCGCGCGGCAGGCAACTATGCGATTGCATTGGACACATCGGGCAAGCTGCACTTCACGCGTCCCGATGTCGATGGCGATCATATCGTCGTCATCCTGGGCGGCGCGGTGCCGGACACGCATCTGGCCGAACTTGCCGCCGATGGCATTTCCTACATCGTATCATCCTCCAGCGAAATAGATCTGCCTGCGGCGCTCGACGTGCTCGGACAGGAACTCGGCATTCGCAAGCTGCTGCTCGAAGGTGGCGCTGCGATCAACGGCGCCTTTTTCGCGGCCGGGCTCATCGACGAGTTCTATCTGCTTGTCGCGCCGGCGCTGGACGGCAGCGGCGGTCAGCCTGTCGTTACATTCGACGGCGGCCTCGCAGGCAAGACGCAGCTTTCACTGATATCGGCCGAGACTAGAGATAATGGCGCGGTTGCCCTGCGCTATAAGGTCCACGCCTGATCCGGGCGATGGACAGTCGAAGCAGCAAGGCGCTATATCCACGCTTATGACCACTTCTGATCCGGATATCGTTATCATCGGTGCCGGAGCCGCCGGGATCGGGGCTGCGCGCCACCTCAGCGGCAGTGGTTATTCCACAGCCATCATCGAGCAACTGCCGCGTGCCGGAGGACGAGCCTGGACCTGCGCCACAAGCGTCGGACCGGTCGATCTCGGTTGCGGATGGCTGCATTCGGCAGGCCGCAATCCCTGGACGGAGATTGCAACCGAACTCGGCTTTACCGTCGATCGCCGTCTCACTGCCTGGGGCGAGCAATTCAGGGATCTCGGCTTTTCAAGTGCGGATCGCGCCGAAGCATGGGACGCCTTTGCGCAGTGGAATAAGCAGATCCGCAGCAATCCCCCCGCATCCGACCGGGCAGCCGATGCAATCGATCCGGCTTCGCGGTGGACGCCTTTCCTGCAGGCACTGAGTGGCTATATTTCCGGTGACGAGCTGGAGCACATTTCAATAGCAGATTATGTCGCCTATGACGACGCGTCGACGGAGGACAACTGGCGCGTTCCTGATGGTTACGGCCGCCTGATCACATCCGCACGTCCTTCCGATGCCGAACTGCGGCTTGGCACGGCTCTGGAAGGCCTCGATCTGACCGGGCGCAATATCGTCCTGCAGACATCTGCCGGAACGATCCGAACACGGGTCGTCATCTTCACCATTGCATCGAATGTGCTGGCAGGCGACGCGATCAAGCTTCCTTCGGCGCTTGATCCGTGGCGACAGGCAGCGTCTCTCCTGCCGCTCGGCAAGAACGAAAAACTCTATTTCGAAACCCTCGATGGCGGTCCGTTCGAAGACGAAACCCATGTGCTCGGCGATCCCCATGACAGTAGGACCGGCACCTATTACATTCGTCCTTTCGGCAAGCCGGTGCTCGAATGCTTCCTCGGCGGCGCAGGAGCGCGGATCGCATCCGCGATGAGCGGTGAAGCGGCCTTCGATCATGCGTTCAGCCAACTTGCCGGCCTGTTCGGTTCAGGCGTGCGGAAATATCTGAAGCCCCTTGCTGCGTCGAACTGGGCAGGCACACCCTCCATCGGCGGCGGCTACAGCCACGCCCTGCCCGGACACGCAGATGCACGCCTGCAACTCGCCCGGCCCTTCGACAGCAGGATTTTCTTTGCCGGCGAAGCAACGCATCACACCGATTTCTCGACGGCCCATGGCGCCTACGAAAGCGGACAGCGCGCAGCCAACGAGGCCATGTCTTCGCTGGCATACGGCGGTCGATCCGACCTTGCCGCTACCGGCAAGCAGGTCTAGCCCCGCCGGCCATTCGCGTAGTTGTTGTGGCCATCGTCCATCGAGCCCGGGAAAAATTGGGCAAAGAACGGCACACAGGCAGCGCCGATCGCGCCACCATCCGCACCGAGCTTCGACGCAACGACCGGTGCGACGCCCAACCCTCGTGAAGGTCCCGGAAGCTCCCGCCAGCGGATACGATCGACCAGTCTCTGCGTCAGCGGCGACGGAAGCCTTCCGCCGATCACGATGATCGTCGGATCGAAGAAGCCGGTTGCTATGCGCACGGCCTGTTCAAGCTGGCCGGCCGCGCGCTCGACCCATTCGGACACCACGCTTTCGGCAGCGGCGGGAAGATTGGCGAGATCAGCAACGTCATCGAGGACCACCCCGTGCTGCCCGAGTTCGTTGACCAGATCCGTGCCGGTAGGACGCGGCTCACCATAGGGAAAGAGCACTCCGGTCACACAGGAATTGCCATGAGCGCCGCGATAAAGGCGCCCGTTCAGCATCACGCCGCCATTGAAACCATGGCCGAGATGGTAGACGAAGAAGATGTCATGGCGGTACCCTTCGGCGAAATAATACTCGCCGAGCGCAGCGCAGGCGCCATCGTTTTCGATCGTCGTTTCGAGCCCCATGATCTCGCCGAACACGGCATCGAGATCGACATTGTCATATTCGGAAAACAAGGCATTCGGCAGCACCGTACCGTGCTTGCCGGAAAAGTTCGCGGGTACCGAAATGCCGGCGCCAACGACATCGCTTTTCGAGATGCCGGCATCGACCAGCATGACTTCGAGAAGCTGATTGGCGCATTCGGCTGCCGCCTCCGGCGAGGATCGCCTCAACTCCTCGCGCTTGACGGAAATGACCTTGCCCGAGAGATCTATGATGGCAACATCGATCGTATTGAGTGCAAAGTTGATCCCGGCGGAAAAAACCTTGCGTGGCGCGATCGCAATCGGACGCCGAGGCTGGCCCATCGCCCCCAATCTTTCCACCTCATCCGCGATCAGGCCGATGTCCAGCAGGCGGGCGGCCATCCGCGAAGCGCTCGAACCGGTCAACCCAAGGCGTTCGGAAATCTCGCTCCGCGAGATCGATTTCTCTCGAAAAATCAATTCGATAAAACGACGTTCATTATAGGACAGGTTGACCCGTTTCACATTCCGACCTTTCAGAGAACGGCGAAGACGTAGTCGCACCAATTAAATTGCTCAATGCAATTAAGTTGTCATAAACCATCTTTATAGGCATCGACAGACACGTTCGGTGGGCCTTCGGAGCCGCGCGAACACGTCTGGTCAAATTTTTAAGATTGTTCTTGGGATTATCCCTAGGGGGTATATTATGACAACTTCAAGTGGTGCTTTCAATTTTGCCTTCGTGCCGTTTGTCAACGGCCAAAACCAGATCGACGCCGGCAACATTTCCGTCGTGCAGACCGCTCCGTCCAGCGACGGCAACAACGTCACCTTGACGCTCGACGGCCACAGCGAATTCTTCGCGCTCGACCACGGCCGCATCGACAATTCCAACCGCGGCGACTACCACATCCGCTCCGGCAGCGCGACCAATGACGCCGTAAACGGCATCTTCATCGCCACCATCGCCTCGAACGGCGTCGACTGGGGCTTCAACGACGAAATGGAGTATGGCACGGCCTCGATCGGCTATCGTGACGACCAGTCGTTGTTCGTCTCGGTCAATAATTCGAAGGGTCAGGAATACAACACCAATATTTCCGCCGCCTATTTCGATTTCACCCGCTTCATCGGCGCCTGGGTGCGCAATGACGGCCGCGGTGTCGTCACTGGCGGCGAAGGTGCAAGCAAGATCCACGTCACCAAGAACGCCGACTTCACCTACACTGTAAAGATCGATGGCGTGAACAGTGCCGAGGACGGCGTCCTGCTGGTCACCGGCGGCGAAAACAAGGCACAGTATGCAGCCGCCCATGCGCTTCCTGACGGCAGCGGCTGGGTGATCGGCGTGCACAACAACACGTCGGACGGCTATGCCTTCGAAAACGACGATTTCGGCTTCACCTATATCCCGAAGACCGATCCCCGCGCCGTCATCGGCCATGTCCTGAGCGACGGCTCGGCCCCGATATCCAGCGGCGATTACACCATTGAGCACATCGGTACCGGCCAGTACAAGCTCCTCATCGCCGGCCACACCCCGGCTGACGGTGCGCTTGTCCTGTCCGCAGAAGGTCTCGACGGCGCCAACATGGACAACGTCGTTTCCTACGCCCCCTCCCCGGATGGCAAGGGCTGGATCATCCAGACCCGCGACTTCCCGACAGGCCAGCTCGAAGATGCCGGCAACTCCGTCATCCCGAACGGACTGGACCATATGCTGGATCAGGTGGACCAGGCCTTTATCGGCAAGTCCATCGAGGATATTATCGCATCCTACGAGAACGCCCAGGACAAGAACGTCCTCGTTGAAGCGCATCGTTCGAACTACTACGAAAACGGTTCGATCGTCCGTCCGGAAAACTCGCTTTCGGCCGTCTCTCATGCCATGTCGCTCGGCGCAGATATCCTGGAGCTGGACTTCCGCCGCACCAGCGACGGCCATTGGGTCGTCATGCATGACGACAGCGTCAACCGCACCACCAACGGCAGCGGTAACGTCAACAACTTGACGCTCGAGCAGATCCGCGCACTGAACCTCAAGATCGAAAACACCGGCGCCCTTACCGACGAAAAGGTGCCGACGGCCGAAGAAATCTTCGCTGCTGTCAAGGGCAAGGCCATGATCGACATGGACAAGGTAGCCCCGTCAGACTTTGCCGCCCTCTCCGCGCTCGCCGCCACGTATGGCGTCGAAAAGCAGCTCATCTTCAAGACGAGCATTTCGTCGGATGCCGATATCGCCGCCGTCAAGGCCGCGCTCGCCGCTTGCGCTCCGGGCACGCACTTCATGGCGCTACTCGCTCCGAACACGACGCCGGAATTTGCCGAGAAGGTCTTCCAGGCTCTCCACCCGGATGCCGTCGAATTCCAGGTCAACCCGCCGGCCGATGGCTGGTCGGATGAGCCAGGCCCGTTCTTCACTGATGCGATGAAGGCGGTCTTCGACAAATACGACGTGCGCATGTTCATGAACATGGAATTCGCCGGCCAGGGAAACGCCGACGGTTCGATGAGCGGCGGCCGTGGTGACTATGTCGCCCTCACCCGTCCTGATCTCGTCTACGGTTATTGGGCCAATCTCGGTGTGTCTATCCTGCAGACGGACGAACTGCACATCGCCGTCAACTACCTCAACACCTTCGGCTATCGCACACCTGTCGATGGTCACGGCACGGATGGCAACGACATCCTGACCGGCACGGACGCCGTGGACGAAATCCATGGCGGCAACGGCGACGACATCATCATGGGCCTTGCCGGCAACGACAAGCTCTATGGCGATGCGGGCGACGACCGCATCCTCGGCGGCGACGGCGACGACTTGATCGATGGCGGCGACGGCAATGACGTCCTGATCGGCAACGACGGCGGCAACGACCAGATCCTCGGCGGTAATGGTGACGACCAGCTCGACGGTGGCGCAGGCGACGACATCCTCACCGGCGGCAACGGCTCCGACATCTACAAATACGCCGCCGGCTATGGTTCCGACACGATCGTGGAAGGTGCCGGTCAGATGGGTGACAAGGATCAGCTCGACCTCGACGACGTAAATCTCAGCGACGTGGTCATCCACCGCCATGGTTCCGACATCGAGATCCAGATCGGCAACGACATCATCACGCTGAAGGATCAGCTTGCCGGCGGTGGCATCGAGGTCATCAACTTCGCAGACGGCACCAGCCTGACGGGTGCTCAGCTCGCCGACGCTGCCGTCAACCGCGGCCCGGTCGTCACCTCTCCGGCAACGGCATCGGGTGATGAGGACAGCCAGATCACCGGCCAGATCGCAGCTTCGGATGCCGATGGTGATCAGCTGAACTTCGCGGTGAAGAACGGCTTCGGCCCGGCTCACGGCTCGCTCACGCTCGATGCGGCAACCGGCCAGTGGACCTATGTTCCGGCGACCGACTACAATGGCGGCGACTGCTTCACGGTCATCGTATCGGACGGACATGGCGGCACTGTCGAGCAGTTGATCGCGATCTCGGTCAATCCGGTCAATGACGGTCCGGTTGCGGTCGACGATACCGGTTCGGTCAAGGAAAGCGAAACGAAGGTCTTCGACCTTATCGCCAACGACCATGACAACGATGGCAACGCGCTGTCGCTCTCTGGTTTCACCGTTGACGGCGTGGATGGCATTTCGCTGAGCCCGGATGCTGCCAAGGCAGCCTTCTCGATCATCGACGGCAAGCTGAGCTTCGCGCCAGGCAGCCTCTTTGCAGGTCTGCATGACGGCGAAACGGCAACCGTTACCCTGTCTTATACCGTCAGCGACGGCACCCACACCGACACCGGTCACTTCACGCTGACCGTCAACGGCGAGGGTGAAGCGCAGAACGTCATCCTCGGCGACCAGGGCTCCAACGTCCTTCTCGGCTCCGATGGTGACGATGCGATCACCGCCTATGGCGGTGCCGACTATGCCTGGGGTCGTGATGGTGCAGACGTTATCGACGGCGGCGCCGGCAATGACTACCTCTTCGGCGGCATCGGCAACGATGTCCTGAACGGCGGCGAAGGCAGCGACACGCTGTTCGGTGACCTCGGCAACGACATCCTGATCGGCGACAAGGGCAATGACCGCCTCACCGGTGGCGACGGCGACGACACCTTCATGTTCCGCTCCGGCTTCGGCCACGACACAGTCATGGATTTCGGCGGTCATGACGTGATCGATCTTTCGAAGACCGATTTCACCGACTTCGCCGATCTCGCAAGCCATCTGACCGATACCGATCTCGGCACGGTCCTGACGCTCGACGACGGTTCGACGCTGACGCTCGCCCATGTCGAAAAGGGTGATCTGACTGCCGATCACTTCGTCTTCTCGGCTTAATAGCGGTGACAAGGTCCCGCGCCAAAAGGCGCGGGACCTTTCGACAGGTTCCACACCTTGCTTCAAACAGGACGGCCGCCGGCACATCCGGCGACCTCCACTTCCGTGTTCAAGGCAATTCTTAAACTGTCATTTGAAGAGTACCGGTTGTGACAATGCGTAAGAATGAATCAGGGTCGGAGATTGCGGCCGCACTGGGCGCCTATCGTGGCGCCTTCATCGGGATCGGGGTCTTCAGCGGCTTCATCAATATCCTGGCCCTTTCCGGTTCGCTTTTCATGATGGAGGTCTACGACCGGGTCATTCCGAGCGGCAGCCTTCCGACACTTGCGGGGCTTTTTGCCCTCGTCACCATTCTCTACTTTTTCCAGGGCTCGCTGGAACTGATGCGAACGAGGCTGCTCACGCGGATCGGCGCCAGTCTCGATCAATCGCTCGGCTCGCGCGTCTTCGATGCCGTCATCGGCCTGCAGCTCAAGGCACCGCGCGCCGGCGAAAGCAGCCAGCCGCTGCGCGATCTCGACACGATTAGGGGCTTCCTGTCGAGTTCGGGACCGGGCGCATTTTTCGACATGCCCTGGCTGCCCTTCTATCTCGGTATCTGCTTCCTGTTTCACCAACTGCTCGGCCTCGCCGTGCTCTCAGGTGTGATCTTCCTGATCTTCCTCACACTGCTGACCGAAATCATGTCGCGTGTGCCGACACAAGAAACCGCCCGCCAGGGCGTCGCGCGCACCCGCATCCTCGAAATGGGCCGGCGCAACGCCGAAGCAATCGTCGCCATGGGCATGACCGGGCGCGTGCGCCAGCGGTGGCAGGATGTCAGCCATTGGTACATTCAGGCCCAGCAATCGACCAGCGACACGTCAGGCGGCTTCGCCGGTCTCGGCCGAGTGTTCCGCATGCTGTTGCAGTCCGGCGTGCTGGCCGTCGGTGCCTATCTGGTGATCGGCCAGGAGGCGACATCAGGCGTCATTATCGCCGGCTCCATCCTCTCGGCCCGTGCGCTCGCTCCGATCGACCTGGCGATTTCCAACTGGAAAAGTTTTGCGGCGGCGCGTCAGGCAAAGGCGCGGCTGGACAAGCTGCTCGCGCTGCTGCCGGAGCAGAAAGATCCCATGGCGCTTCCCAAGCCGCAGTTCGAAGTGGCCGTCCAGAACGTCGCCGCTTCCCCGCCTGATGTGCAGAGGATGGTGCTTCAGGATATCAACTTCGTCCTCAAGCCCGGCAACGGCCTCGGCGTTATCGGCCCGAGCGCTTCCGGCAAATCATCGCTCGCGCGTCTCCTCGTCGGCGTCTGGAGCCCGCAGCGCGGTACGGTCGCCCTTGATGGCGCACCGCTGAACCTCTGGTCGTCGGAAGCGCTTGGCACGCATATCGGCTACCTGCCGCAGAATGTCGAATTGCTTGAAGGAACTGTGGCGGAAAATATCTGCCGGTTCGACCCGGCCGCGACCCCGGACAAGATCATCGCGGCAGCGAAGGCTGCCTCCATCCACGAACTCATCCTCAGCTGGCCGCAGGGTTACGACACGCCGATCGGAGAACACGGCGAGAACCTGTCCTCCGGCCAGAGGCAACGCCTCGCGCTCGCACGCGCCCTGTTCGGCGATCCCTTCCTTGTCGTTCTCGACGAACCCAACTCCAACCTCGACGGCGATGGCGAAGAGGCGCTAACACGCGCCATGCTCGGCGTGCGCCAGCGCCAGGGGATCGTGGTCGTCGTCGCGCACCGGCCAAGCGCTCTTGGCGCCTGCGATCTGGTGCTGACCGTGCAGCAAGGACGCCAACAAGCCTTCGGCCCGAAGGAAGAAGTGCTTGCCAGGGTGCTTCAGCCCAATCCGGGTCTCAAGGTCATCCCCAAGCCGACGGCGGCATCATGAAGAAGCCGATGAAATTCAGTTCGGACGCGTTCGTCCGCTCGGCTCGCCGCGACACCATCGTCGGGACGGCAGTCCTCATCCTGCTCGAAACCGGATTGCTCGGCACGGCGGCGGCGATGAGCGCCATCACGGCCGAGGAAGAAGATCCCAAGGAGCATGGCCTCGCCAACGACACGGCAAGGAAGGGCCGTCCGCTCGGCGGTTCGGAACCGCTGCCCGACACGCATGTCGACATTGTCGGCAATCCAGGCATCGATCGCTCCGACAATTCGGATGACGACTTTTCAGGCTCTGCCGACTTCAGTCATCTCGATGTCGGTGCGCTTCGCCATTCGAACGAGAGCGATCGTGCCGCCTTCGCTCACATCGGCCTCGGCGTTGCCGGAGCCCGCCATCTCGCTAGTGGCGGCGGGCACGGCTCGGTTCCTGGCAGCCCGCACGGCGGGCAAGTCGGCACGTCGGGGGGAGCGGCATCCGACGATAGCGGAATACCGTCCAAACCGTTCGTCCCGCCATCGCAATCGCTGCCGGGAGACGACGCGCATGTCGTGCTTGGCACCGATGGCAACGACATCATGCAAGGCACCACCGACAACGATTATCTCTTCGGCCGCGATGGTGCCGATCTGCTGCTTGGGCTCGGCGGCAACGACCGGCTGCTCGGCGGCAACGGCAACGACACGCTTTCCGGCGGAGCCGGAAAGGATTTTATCGTCGGCGACAAGGGCGACGACGAGATGACGGGCGGCGCCGGGGCCGACACCTTTCTTTTCCGCTCGAGCTACGGCCATGACACGATCACCGATTTCAAGGCGAATGGCGATCTCGACGTCATATCTGTGGCAAAGAGCGAATTTGCCGATTTCGCAGCCCTTTCCCACAATCTGATGGCAACGGATGCAGGCGTGATGCTGACGCTTCACGACGGCTCGACGCTGCTGCTCAGTCACGTCACGCTCTCGAGCCTGACGGCAAGCGATTTCCGCTTCGAAGTCTAGAACTGATCGAAACCGGCCATGATGCCTTTCCGAACAATTGTCTCAAGTCTGGTGTAACGACATGCAGGAAATCAACGAAAACAATCCCCGATCGATCCGCAAATCCATCCGGCGCCATATCATCGCCGGCGTTGCCCTTATCGTCGTACTGAATTGTGGCGTCGGCGGCTGGGCCGCAACCACCGACCTCGCAGGCGCGCTGATCTCGCCCGGCATGATCGTATCGGCCAGCTATGCCAAGAAGGTACAGCATCCGACCGGCGGCGTTGTCGATCAGATCTTGGTGAAGAACGACACGCTGGTCAAAACCGGCGACTTGCTCATCCGGCTGGATGATACGGTGCTGCGCGCCAATCTTGCCATCGTCACCAAGGGACTCGACCAGATGCGCGGCCGCAAGGCGCGCCTGCAGGCCGAACGCGATCATAGCGATCAGGTCGAGTTTCCTAGCGAGTTGACCAGACGCATGGCGGAGACTGATGTCGCAGAAATCGTCCGCGCCGAAACCCGGCTCTTCGATATCCGCAAGGCCGCCCGCGACGGGCAACGCCGCCAGCTCGGAGAGCGCATCGGGCAGCTTGAAGAGCAGATCAACGGGCTCGCCGCCCAGCAAACCGCCAAGGATCAGGAAGGCGAGCTGATTGGCAAAGAAGCCGATGCCGCCCGCCGCCTTTGGGAACTCAAGCTCGTCGAATTCAATCGCATCAACACGCTGGATCGCGACCTGGTCCGCACGCGCGGCGAACACGCGGAACTGTCGTCCTCGATCTCTTCGGCACGCGTCAGGATTAGCGAAATCCGCCTGCAGATCATCCAGATCGATGAGGATCTGGCAAGCGAGGTGGCCGGAGAACTCCGCGAGATTGATGGCAAGATCGGAGAACTCGAAGAACGCCAGATCGCCGAGGAGGATCAGCTGAAGCGCATCGATATTCGCGCGCCGCAGGATGGCTATGTTCACGAACTTGCGGTGCATACGATCGGCGGCGTCGTCGCCCCGGGCGACGTGCTGATGCAGATCGTGCCGGTTGACGACCTGCTTGCCGTCGAAGCCCGCGTCAAGCCGCAGGACATCGACCAGATGCATCTGGAGCAGGGCGCGGTGCTGAGATTTACCGCCTTCAGCCAGCGCACGACCCCGGAAGTCAACGGTATCGTCAGCAGCATCTCGCCCGATATTTCCACCGATACCCGAACGGGCGCCACCTATTACAGCGTGCGGATCGGCATTCCCGCGGCCGAAATCGGCCGCCTCGGCAATGTGGCGATCGTACCCGGCATGCCGGTAGAGGCGTTCATTCAGACAGGAAAGAGAAGTGCTGCCTCCTATTTGGTCAAGCCCTTCTACGATCAGATGATGCGTGCGTTCAGGGAAACTTGACGCAAGAGCAGCGGGGCCGGCGCCCGGCAAAGCCGGCCCCGCAGAATAGCAACGATAATTTTTCCCGGACTTCGGTCACGTTTTCTCATCCTGATCCGTCAAGCCAGTGACGAATGGAAGCCGAACAACACGGCCCCGCGTCGCATTGACCGCTTCATCAGGAGATTGAACATGCAAGAAAGAATGGGAAATCCGGCCCTCGTGATCCCGGAGGCCATGCAGGCACTGGCGGCCTTCGGCAATGTGCCGGCCAAGGCCGGACTTTCGCCGGCGTTCCTGGAAATCATCTATCTGCGCGCCAGCCAGATCAATGGCTGTGGCGTCTGCATCGACGGCCATTGGCGCATCGCCCGCAAGCTCGGGGAGAGCGACGAGCGGCTATTTTCCGTGGCAGGCTGGCGCGACGCCCCCTACTACAGTGATGCCGAACGCGCAGCGCTTGCGCTCACCGAAGCCGTGACCCGCCTCAGCGACCGCGCCGATCCCGTACCCGATGAGGTCTGGAACGAATGCACGCGCCACTACGATGGCAAGAGCCTTGCAGCCCTTGTCATCGCAATCGCCAATATCAACGTCTGGAACCGGCTGAACGTCGCTACCCGGCAGGTCGCGGGTCAATGGAAGCCGTGATCCGCGGCTTCCTACTGGTCAGATAATGCCACCGCCGCCGGAGACGGAAGCCGGGCGCTCGGCGGCGACCTTTTTTCGGTAGCCGCTGGCACGGTAACTGGCGATCGGGTCGATTGCGCCGCCGGCGCGGCGGCGTGCCTCGGCCAGGATCGGCTCGACATCGGCGCGGAAAGCGCGTTTCAGCGTTTCCGACGCCATCATCGCGTCATTGTCCTGCTGGTAGCCTTCGAGTGCCTTGCGATCGACGATGAGCGCCTGTGCGTAGGCGCGGCGGATTTCATTGGCACTGTTGATCAGGCTTTCGATCGGGTCGGTGACATTATGCGACTGGTCGATCATATGGGCCGGATGGAAATCGTTGACGCCGCGCGCCTCCGCATCGACAAGCTCGTTGAAGACGAGGAACAGGCGATAAGGTTCGATCGCACCGGCATCGAGATCATCGTCTCCATATTTCGAGTCGTTGAAATGGAAGCCGCCGAGCTTGCCGAACTGGATCAGGCGGGCGACGATCATCTCGATATTGGTGTTCGGCGCATGATGGCCAAGATCGACGAGGCAATGCGCCTTGGGACCAAGCGTCTGGGCAATCAGATAGTTCGTACCCCAGTCCTGTACGACCGTCGAATAGAAGGCCGGCTCGTACATCTTGTGCTCGGAGAAGAGCCGCCAATCGTCGGGCAATGCCTTATAGATGTCGGCCATCGAGGCAAGGTAGCGCTCGAATGCCTTGGTGAAATTGCTCTGGCCGGGGAAATTGGAACCATCGCCGATCCAGACGGTCAGCGCCTTGGAGCCGATCGCCTTGCCGATCTCGATGCATTCCAGATTATGCTCGATCGCCTGCTGACGGGTCGCTGCATCCGTGTGGCTGAGTGAACCGTATTTGTAGGTCAGCTTCTGGCCGGGCGCATCCGAGAAGGTGTTGGAATTCATCGCGTCGAAACCGAGGCCGAGCGCGTCGCCCTTCGCCTTCAGTTCCTTCGCATCGGTCTTGTCCCAGGGGATATGCAGCGACACGGTCGGTGTCGCCTGTGTCAGCTGATTAATGACGGCGCAATCGTCGAGCTTGTCAAAAATGCCGCGTGGTTCGCCGGTGCCGGGGAAGCGGGCAAAGCGCGTGCCGCCAGTGCCTACGCCCCAGGAGGGCACAGCAACTGTAAATTCCGCCACCTTGCGGGTGATCGCTTCGATATCGACGCCGCGGCGGGCAAGCGTTGCGCCCAACGCTTCATAGTCGGCCTTCAGCGCGGCAGCGCGCCTGTCGTTTTCCGTTGCGACCAGATCCGGCGCAATCCTGAATTCAGCCATGTCGTCCTCCCAGAAATTGTGTTGCGGCGGGCGCTGCCCGCCGCTCGCGATCAGCGCGTGAAGCTCTGAACGTTGCCTGCATCGACGTTGATGATATTGCCGGTCGACTTGGCCGAAAGATCTGACGCCAGGAAATACACGGCTTCAGCGATATCCTCCGGGAAGACGTTGAGCTTCAGCATGGAACGCTTGCGGTAATGTTCCTCGAGGTCATCCACTTCGATCTTCGAGGAGGCGGCGCGCTGTTCGCGCCACTCGCCGCTCCAGATCTTCGAGCCGCGCAGCACCGCATCCGGATTGACCGTGTTGACGCGGATACCGGCTTCTGCGCCTTCCAGCGCCAGGCAACGGGCAAGGTGGATTTCTGCAGCCTTTGCCGTGCAATAGGCTGCGGCACCTGGCGAAGCGGCAAGACCGTTCTTCGACGCGATGAAGACGACGTTGCCACCCAGCGCCTGACGGCGGAACAGGCGGAAGGCCTCACGCGAAACAAGGAAATAGCCGGTTGCCAGAATGTCGATATTGCGGTTCCACGTCGACAGCTCGGTCGTTTCGATCGGCGCCGACGAAGCGATGCCGGCATTGGAGACGAGGATATCGATGCCGCCGAATTCGACGCAGGACTCGGCGAAGGAGGCGATGACGCCGTCTTCCTTGGTCACGTCGAGCTTCAAGGTGCGCACTGCATCAGCGCCATACTTCTTCACGAATTCGGCTTCGGTCTTTTCAAGTGCTTCCTGATCGATATCGGCAAGCACCACGCAGGCGCCCTCGCCAACAAGACGGGCCGCCGTTGCGCGGCCAATGCCGCCAGCGCCACCGGTGACGAAGGCAACTTTGCCGGCCAGGCTCTTCGGCTTCGGCATGCGCTGCAGCTTGGCTTCTTCGAGCAGCCAATATTCGATGTCGAAGGCTTCCTGCTCCGGCAGGCCCTGATATTCTGAAACCGTCGAGGAGCCGCGCATCACATTGATGGCGTTGACATAGAATTCGCTGGCAATGCGGGCGGTTGCCTTGTCGCGGGCGAAGGAGAGCATGCCGACGCCCGGTACCAGGAAGATGACCGGATTGGCATCGCGCATGGCAGGCGAATTGTCGTGCTTGCAAGTGTTGTAATAGCGGGCGTAATCGGCACGGTAGTCTTCGAGCGCCTTGTCGAGGCCGGCAATGATGGCGTCGACATCAGGCTTTGCCGGGTCGAAATCGACGATCAGCGGACGGATCTTGGTACGCAGGAAATGATCAGGGCAGCTGGTGCCGAGCGCACCGAGCGGGCGCAGGTTCTTCGAATTGACGAATTCCAGCACCGCATCCTGATCGTCAAAATGACCGAGCTTACGCTCCTGCTTGCCGATACGACCACGAATTTCCGGCATGAGGCGGGCAGCAATGGCACGACGCTCCGCAACCGACAGGCTTTCAACGACGGCGCCGCCGAAGATTGTCTTGCCCTCGGTCTGGCCGGCAAACCATTCGATTGCCTTATTGATGATGTCGAGCGTCAGCTCATAGCAGGCCTTGGCATCGTTATCCCAGGTGAAGAGACCGTGGCTTTCGAGCACGACGCCCTTGGCGCGTGGGTTCGCCTTGACGAAGGCTTCGAGATCGAGGCCGAGCTGAAAGCCCGGACGGCGCCACGGCAGCCAGCCGATATCGTCGCCGAAGACCTGCTTCGTCAGTTCTCTGGAATTCTTCGAGGCGGCAATCGCGATGATTGCGTCCGGATGCATATGATCGACATGCGTATAGGGCACAAAACCATGCAGCGGCGTATCGATCGAAGCGGCGCGCGCATTCAGGTTGAAGGTGCAATGCGGCAGGAAGCCGACCATGCGGTCTTCGTCATCAACGCCCTTGTAGATGCCCTTCAGGGCTTCCAACTTGTCCTGATAGAGCGTCGCGAAACCATCGAGCTTGATTGTGCCGACATCGCCGCCCGAGCCCTTGACCCATAGAACCTTGACCGTACCGCCTGTCAGGGGATCGGTTTCCATGACCTTGGCCGAGGTATTGCCGCCACCGTAATTGGTGATGCGTTTGTCGGCTCCGAGCAGATTCGAGCGATAGAGAAGCTTGCCGGGCTCATCGAGGCCCGCCGCATATGCATCATCCCACCGGTTCTCGAGAAGTCGAACCTTTGCCGCCATGTCATCCTCCCATATAGGCCTGTGTATAGGCATGCGGGGCGCGGCGATAAGCCCGCCCTTTCGCTCACGGTATCGCGCATCAAAATGGCGCTTGTCAATCGAAAACGATCAAATTCGATTATGTTGCATCGCAGTATGAAAATTTATGATCGTTTCTGATTGACAGGCTTTAACGGATACGAAATAAATATGACAAGAGGAGGAGCCCAATGCACGAACGCGAACGCCATCGCATTATCTTAAGCGCCGTTCAGGAAAAGTCCGTCGTCACGATTCAGGACATTTCCGAACTGACGGACGCTTCTGAAGCGACGATCAGGCGCGACATTGCGGCTCTTCATGTGCAGGGCAAGATCCGGCGCGTTCGCGGCGGTGCGGAAGCCGTTCATCCGCCGCAGCTCGGAAACCTTGCAGGACGGCCGTTCAGGGTTTCAGAATCAGTCAATATCGATAAAAAACGCTCAATCGCGCGCGCAGCCGTCGATCTCTGTGAAGCAGGCGATGCCATCATCATCAATGGCGGCACCACGACTTTCCAGATGGTGCACTACATGGCCGGCCATCGCATGCAGGTCATGACCAATTCCTTCGCCATTGCCGAACATCTGGTGAAACATTCCAAAAATACCGTGACGGTACCGGGCGGCGCGATCTATCGCGAGCAGAGCCTGATCCTATCGCCTTTCGACAATGATGCGATCCGCAATTTCTATGCGCGACGCATGTTCATCGGCGCCCAGGGCGTCGGCCCGCTCGGCATCATGGAGGCGGATGCCCTCATCATCCAGAGTGAACAGAAGCTGATGCACCAGGCCGACGAACTCGTCGTCATGGTCGATTCAAGCAAATTCAATCGCCGGTCGAGCCTTATTCTTTGCCCGCTCGACCGCGTTTCTGTTGTCATCACCGATGACGGCATCTCGGAGGAAGCAGCTCGCATGGTCGAGAATGCCGGCGTCCGGCTCGTGGTGGCGAGCCCGGTGGCGCAGGTTGTGAAGGAGGATTCCTCGTCGGTCGCATGAGGCGCCGTCGAGGTGTGGAAGTCTAAAACTCATTGGGAGGACATGACATGAAACTTGCAAAGACACTTGCAATCGGCGTGGCGTTTGCCGTCGCCATGATGGCCGGCGCAGCAAGCGCCAAGGACATCAAGATCGGCCTCGTCGTAAAGTCGCTCGGCAACGGCTTCTTCGATGCCGCCAACAAGGGCGCTCAGGAAGCGGCCAAGGAACTCGGCGGTGTGGAAGTCATCTATACCGGCCCGACGAGCACGACGGCCGAAGGCCAGATCGAAGTCATCAACTCGCTGATCGCTCAGGGTGTTGATGCCATCGCCATCTCGGCAAACGACCCGGATGCCGTTGTTCCGGCCCTGAAGAAGGCCGCTCAGCGCGGCATCAAGGTCATCTCCTGGGACTCCGGCGTCGCTCCGGAAGGCCGCATCCTGCAGCTCAACCCGTCGTCCAACGAGCTGATCGGCAAGATGTGCCTGACGCTCGTCAAGGATCATCTCGACGGCGGCAAGGGTGACTTCGCCATCCTGTCTGCAACGACGACCTCGACGAACCAGAACATCTGGATCGACCAGATGAAGAAGCAACTCAAGGACTTCTCGGGCCTCAACCTCGTCACCACCGTTTACGGCGACGACCTCTCGGACAAGTCCTACCGTGAAGCCGAAGGCCTCCTGAAGTCCAACCCGAACGTCAAGGTCATCGTCGCTCCGACGACGGTTGGCGTTCTCGCGGCCTCCAAGGTTGTCGAAGACAAGGGTCTGGTCGGCAAGGTCTACGTGACCGGTCTCGGTCTGCCGTCTGAAATGGCAGGCGCAATCAAGTCGGGTGCCACGAAGGAATTCGCCATCTGGAACCCGATCGACCTCGGCTATTCCGCAACGCAGATCGCCTATCACCTCGCAAAGGGTGATGCCGATGGCAAGCCGGGCAGCGAAATCGAAGCCGGCCGTATGGGCAAGATCAAGATTGGCGAAAACGGCGAAGCCGCTATGGCAGACCCCTTCGTCTACAATGCCTCGAACATCGACCAGTTCTCCAAAGTCTTCTAATTTCCAGAGATCATGAACGGACACCCGGCGGCTTTGCCGCCGGGCTTCTCTTTCGATGGTGGTAAGCTTGCTGATGACCCCTGCCCTTCAACATCCCGTCGCGGACCATAAAGCCGACGACGCACCCGCCATTCTGGAAATGCGTGGCATCTCGCAGATCTTTCCGGGCGTGAAGGCGCTCGATAATGTCAGCATCGCGCTCTATCCCGGCAAGGTGACGGCACTGATCGGCGAAAACGGCGCGGGCAAGTCCACGCTCGTCAAGATCCTGACCGGCATCTACCGCCCCAATGAAGGCGAAATCCTGGTTGACGGCCACGCCGTGACCTTTGCGACGGCGCAGGCGGCTATCGATGCGGGTGTAACCGCCATTCACCAGGAAACCGTGCTCTTCGACGAGCTTTCGGTCGCTGAAAATATCTTCCTCGGTCACGCGCCGCGCACCCGCTGGCGCACTATAGACTGGAGCGAGATGAACAGCCGCGCCAGAGCGCTGCTGACCTCGCTTGAAAGCAATATCGATCCGACGATCCGCCTGAAGGATCTCTCGATTGCGCAGCGCCATCTCGTGGCAATCGCCCGCGCTTTGTCGATCGAGGCCCGCATCGTCATCATGGACGAACCGACAGCCGCGCTCTCGCGCAAGGAGATCGACGATCTGTTCCGCATCGTCGAGGGCTTGAAGGCAAGCGGCAAGGCCATCCTCTTCATCAGTCACAAGTTCGATGAGCTGTACGAGATCGCCGACAATTACGTCGTCTTCCGCGACGGCCGCGCTGTCGGCCATGGCAAGCTGAAGGAGACGCCGCAGGACGAGATCGTCCGCATGATGGTCGGCCGCGACGTTGAGAACGCCTTTCCGAAGATCGACGTGGCGATCGGCGCACCCGTACTCCAGGTCGAGAAATACAGCCATCGCACCGAATTCCGCGATATTTCGCTGACGCTGCGCAAGGGCGAAATTCTCGGCATCTATGGCCTGATCGGCGCCGGACGTTCGGAACTGGCCCAATCGCTCTTCGGCATCACCAAGCCGCTTTCCGGCAGGCTGACGCTCGAAGGCCGGGAAATTTCGATCAGTTCCCCGCATGACGCCATCCGCGCCGGCATCGTCTATGTGCCGGAAGAGCGCGGCCGCCACGGCCTGGCGCTGCCGATGCCGATCTATCAAAACATGACGCTGCCGTCGCTGACGCGCACCTCGCGCAAGGGCTTCCTTCAGGCGGCGGAAGAATTCGCGCTCGCCCGCAAATATGCCGAGCGGCTGGACCTGCGTGCTGCTGCCCTTTCCGTACCCGTTGGTACCCTTTCGGGCGGCAACCAGCAGAAGGTCGTTATCGGCAAGTGGCTGGCGACCATGCCCAAGGTCATCATACTCGATGAGCCGACCAAGGGTATCGATATCGGTTCGAAGGCGGCCGTCCATGGCTTTATCAGCGAGCTTGCCGCCGAAGGCCTCTCCATCATCATGATCTCCTCCGAACTGCCCGAAATCATCGGCATGTCGGACCGCGTGCTGGTCATGAAGGAAGGTCTGTCGGCCGGGCTTTACGAGCGCGATCAGCTTTCGCCGGAAGCGCTCGTGCGCGCGGCGACCGGAAATGCATGAGGTGACGGGCATGATGAGACTGATCAGAAAACGCGAAACCCTGCTCTTCGTCATCATCGTGGTGATGATCGCCGTCTTTTCGACGCGCGCAGCCGACTTCGCGACACCGGATAATCTCGCCGGCATCTTCAACGATACGGCAATCCTCATCATTCTGGCGCTTGCCCAGATGACGGTCATCCTGACGAAATCGATCGACCTCTCCGTCGCGGCGAACCTCGCCTTCACCGGCATGGCAATCGCGATGATGAATGCAGCCTTCCCAGGCTTGCCGCTCATCGTGCTGATCCTTGCAGCGATCGTGATCGGCGCGACACTCGGTTCGATCAACGGCTTTCTCGTCTGGCGCCTGGAAATCCCGCCGATCGTCGTCACCCTCGGCACACTCACCATCTATCGCGGCATGGCCTTCGTGCTCTCGGGCGGCGCCTGGGTGAATGCACACCAGATGACGCCAATCTTCCTCTCCGTTCCGCGCACCCCGATCCTCGGTCTGCCGGTTCTGAGCTGGGTCGCGATCATCATCGTGGCGCTGATGTATATGCTGCTACGCTACAGCCAGTTCGGCCGCTCGGCCTACGCGACTGGCGGCAACCCGACGGCGGCCGTTTATGCCGGTATCGATACCGGCAAGACGAAATTCCTGGCTTTCGTCCTCTCAGGCGCGCTTGCCGGCCTCTCAAGTTATCTCTGGGTTTCCCGCTATGCGGTTGCCTATGTCGATATCGCCAACGGTTTCGAACTAGACAGCGTCGCGGCCTGCGTGATCGGCGGCATTTCCATCGCCGGCGGCGTCGGCTCAGTCGCCGGAACGGTGCTCGGCGCACTCTTTCTCGGCGTCATCAAGAACGCCCTGCCCGTCATCGGCATTTCGCCTTTCACCCAGATGGCGATCTCCGGAACCGTCATCATCCTCGCCGTCGTCTTCAATGCAAGGCGCGAGCGCAATCGCGGGCGTATCATCCTGCGGGACCGCGCAGCAGCGGAGGTCGCAGCATGAGCATGGTTTCCGCTCCTCTCGAAACGCAAAAGCCCGAAAAACGCGTCATTCCCGACCGGCTTGGCACGCCCTTCAAGCGCATCATGTCGAGTTGGGAAGTGCTGCTCTTCGGCGTCGCCGTCCTTATCTTCATCTTCAATTCCGTGGCTTCACCTTACTTCCTCGATGCCTGGAACCTCTCGGACGCGACCTTCAACTTCACCGAAAAGGCCATGATCGCCTTTGCCATGGCGCTGCTCGTCATTGCCGGTGAGATAGACCTCTCGGTTGCCGCCATCATCGCCCTTGCCTCGACGGCCATGGGAGCTGCAGCGCAGGTCGGCGTCGGCACGCCGGGCCTCGTGCTGATCGGTGTCGGCACCGGCCTTCTCTGCGGTATCTTCAACGGCGTGCTCGTCTCGGTGCTGAAACTGCCTTCGATCGTCGTTACCATCGGCACGATGAGCCTGTTTCGCGGCATTTCCTATATCGTGCTCGGCGACCAGGCTTACGGAAAGTATCCGGCGGATTTTGCCTATTTCGGCCAGGGCTACGTCGTCTGGGTCTTCTCCTTCGAATTCGTGCTGTTCATCGTGCTGGCGATCCTCTTTGCCATCCTGCTGCACGCGACGAATTTCGGCCGGCAAGTCTATACGATCGGCAACAATGATTTTGCCGCCCGCTTCTCCGGTATCCCGGTCGAGCGCGTAAAATTCATCCTCTTCCTGCTGACCGGCGTGATGAGCGGTGTCGCTGCCGTCTGCCTCACCTCGCGCCTCGGCTCGACCCGTCCCTCGATCGCTCAAGGATGGGAACTCGAAGTCGTGACCATGGTCGTGCTCGGCGGCATTTCGATCCTCGGCGGCTCCGGCACGATCGGCGGCGTCGTCATCGCTGCCTTCGTCATGGGCCTCGTCACCTTCGGTCTCGGCCTCCTGAACGTACCCGGCATCGTCATGTCGATCTTCATCGGCCTGCTCCTGATCATCACCATCGCAATCCCGATCATCGCCCGCCGCATCAAAGCCATGAGCGCCAAATGAACCTGGAAAAACACGCCTTCAAGATGAAGCTCAATCCCGGCATGGAGGCCGAATACCGCAAGCGACATGACGAGATCTGGCCGGACCTGGTCGATCTGCTGCACCAATCCGGCGCCAGCGACTATTCCATCCATCTCGACCGCGAGACCAATACGCTCTTCGGGGTGCTGACGCGTCCGAAGGATCACGCCATGGCGAGCTTGCCGGACCATCCCGTCATGAAAAGATGGTGGGCACATATGGCCGATATCATGGCGTCAAACCCCGACAATTCTCCCGTCCAAAGCGACCTCGTTACCGTCTTCCATATGCCATGAGCGACTACCGCCGCATCGCCGTTCTCGATATCGGCAAGACAAACGCCAAGATCGTCGTGCTTGACAGTGCGACGGGTGCCGAAATTGCCGTTCGCAAACAGCCGAATACGGTCATCGGCGATGGCCTCTATCCGCATTACGATATCGAGGCCCTCTGGAGCTTCACACTTGCGTCGCTAAAGGCTTTAGCGATGGAACCGGGTTTCGACGCGATATCGATCACAACGCATGGCGCGGCCGCGGCCCTGCTCGGGGCCGATGGTACGCTGGCCATGCCCGTCATCGACTACGAGCATGAATACCCGCAAGTGATCCGCGACGCCTATGATGCGTTGCGGCCGCCTTTTGTGGAGACCTTTTCGCCGCGCTTGTCGATGGGCCTGAATGTGGGCGCACAGCTCCATTACCAGAAGACCTCCTTTCCCGAGGAATTCGCAAAAGTCGCCACCATTCTCACCTATGCGCAATATTGGTCGGCGCGACTGACGGGGATTACTGCAAACGAGACGACTTCTCTCGGCTGCCATACGGATCTCTGGAACCCGAAGACCGGCGCCTATTCCTCGTTGGTTGACGCCCTTGCCATCCGCGATCGGATGGCGCCGATCCGTTCGGCATTCGATGCGCTTGGTCCCGTCTTGCCTGAGATCGCCGAAGAGATCGGCATTTCCGTGCCGGTCTATTGCGGCATTCACGATTCCAACGCGTCGTTGCTGCCGCATCTCGTCGGCCGCGAGGCTCCGTTTGCCGTCGTTTCCACCGGCACCTGGGTCATCAACTTCGGCGTCGGCGGCGATCTCGATCATCTCGACGCCAAACGTGACGCGCTTGCCAATGTCGATGCCTATGGACGCGCCGTGCCCTCCTCCCGCTTCATGGGCGGCCGGGAATTCGAAATTCTCTCGGCCGAGATCGGTCAGGTCGGCGATGTCGAGGCAAAAGCTGCCATCGCTGATGTCGTGAGCAAGGGCATCATCCTGCTGCCGAACGTGGCGCCGGGCTCCGGCCCGTTCCCCGGCAAGGTCAGCCGCTGGATCGGCGCGGAAGGCGCCAGCCGCGAGGAGCGATATGCTGCAGCCTGTCTCTATCTCGCGCTGATGACGGATGCCTGCCTCGGGCTGATCGGCGCCAAAGGCTCCAATATCGTCGAGGGTCCATTTGCGTTGAACGAGACCTATCTCTCCCTGCTCGCCGCCATTACCGGCCGCGATACGATGGCACTGCCGGGTTCGACCGGCACCAGTCAGGGTGCTGCCCTGCTTGCCGGCATCAGCCCGGTATCCGGTGCGGAAAAGCACTTCGCACCCTCGGCAATAGCGGGTCTTTCCGCCTATCGGGAGCGCTGGCACGCCGCGATGGAATAACAGTCTTTCCAAGACTGGCCTTGCTCACCTCGGCTTCACCGCTAGTGTGGCACCTCTCGATTTGATGGAGGAAACAGCATGACTGAATCATTCGACCCGCGGGCGCTCGCCACCAAGCTCCGCGGTCTGCGGCAAGCCGCCAAGCAGGAGCCAACCAGCGCGTTCCAGCTGCCGGCAGGTCTTCACCAGGCTATGGAAGCGCAGGATATCGTGAAAGCTGATGACGGCTGCACCAGCAACGCCTGGAAAGTCTCGGTCTTCCCAGACGGTCAGCCGGTCACCGCCCCTATCTATCCCTTTGCGGAAGCCGTTTCCGGCGCCACCATTCCCTGGTATCCGGGACTGAAGTTCGAAGCCGAGATTGCCGTGCGCTTCGGCAAGGATCTGCCCTATCGAAAGGACGCCCCCTACAGCCGTGCCGAAGTGATCGATGCTATTTCCACGGCCTATCTCGGCGCCGAGCTGCTCGTCAACGCGGTCAAGGAAGCCAACGCGATCTCCGTCTACCTTTACCTGGTGGATCGTCTTGCCAACAGCGGCTATGTGCTCGGGCCCTCCATCCCGAAGAGCTTTATCGATACCGCCGCCGAGACGCCGCTGAAGGTCACTCACGGTGGCAAGACGATCTATGACGATCTTGCCAAGCACCCGAAGGGCGACGTGGTGTCCTGGCTGCTCGCCTATGCCAACGACCCGTTGCGTCCGGCAGATTCGCTGAAAGCAGGTGCAGTCATTACAACGGGTACGCTGAGCGGCGCCGTCGAACTCACCGAGCCTGGCGAGATCGATATCCGTTTCGGGGACGATGCGAGGCTGACCTTCTCGGTCGTCTGATATCGGCTTTTCGGCCCGCATGAACTGGGTGATTGTCATACCGCTCCGCCTCCTGTATTAAACTTGAGTTTATTACGAAGGTTTATTTCGGCCGCATGGCCGGAGGCGGAAGTGGAAATGACGTTTCAACCGCGCATGCAGAACAAGATACACGGCTTTTCCGTCACCAAGGGCGTCAATCGCCGGGTGTGGAACGGCATAGTGGCAGATGTCTGGGATGTGGACTGCGCACCGCATTCCGGCGGCTATTACGTATCGCGCGACCCGCGACTTTTCATCCTCCTCGAAAAACGCGGGCCGGGCAATTCGCGGGTAAAACTCTCGCCGCGTGCCCAGGGCACGGTGCAGGATACCGAAAGACGACCGATTTCCTATGTACCCGCCGACATGGAAGTCTGGGCCGACCTGGTGGATGTGCATTCTGTCCGCCATCTCGACATCCATTTCGATGTCGAGACCATCAGCCGACGGCTCGGCGACGATCTCGATCCGCAACGGCTTGCCAATGCGCAACTGCTGTTTTCCGACGAGCGCCTGTTGTCGCTCGCCCAACTAATCGCCGCCGAATGCATCAATCCGGAACCGTTGCATGATCTCTACGGCGACGGCCTCTCGCTTTCGCTCATCATCGATGTGCTGAAGCTCACACGGGTGCAACCACGCAAGCGCAGCAAGCTTGCCGCCTGGCAATTGCGCCGCGCCACCGACTTCATCGAGGAAAATTGCCTGCGCAATATCCGCCTTGAAGAGCTGGCATCGGTCGCCGGCCTGTCGCAATCGCATTTCAGCCATGCCTTCAAGGCGTCGACAGGTGTGGCGCCGCATCAGTATCAGACCAATCTGCGCCTTGAGCGCGCAAAGCACCTTTTGGTGCGCAGCGAATATCCTCTCACGACGATTGCCGTGGAAACCGGCTTTGCCGATCAGGCCCATTTCACCCGCGTCTTCCGCAAGAATCTGGGAACCACGCCGGCGAACTGGAAAAAGGCGCAGATCGCGTAATTGCAACACATCAGGGCTTTTGCGTGCAGCGCGGAAAATTGCCCAAGAACGTTCAATTTCCACCCGATCACGACAATCCGCCTGATTAAATTTGAGTTAAACACTCGACTTATTCAAGGCCATACTGCGGCAACATAAGCCGCGGCACGAGTGGGGTAATCTATGCGAGCACAAGCCAAGGGGCTCATCTTCCGGGCATATCTACTGGCAGGAACGGCCGTCGCCGGCATCACGGCGGCCTCACCAGTTCTTGCGCAGGACGCCAATCCAACACAGCTGGCGCCGATTGTCGTCCAGGGCGGCGGTGACAGCGATACGGCTCCGGTAAAAGGTTACGTCGCCAAGAACTCCTCGGCCGGCTCGAAGAGCGATACGCCGATCAACGAAATCCCGCAGTCGGTCTCTGTCATCGGCAAGCAGGAAATGGACGATCGCGGCATCACCAACAAGGTCGATGAAGCGCTGCTCTATACGCCCGGCGTGATTGCTCAGCCCTATGGCAACGATCCCGACACCGACTGGTTCTACATCAGAGGCTTCAACGCCACACAGACCGGTGTCTTCTTCGACAACCTGACCCTCTTCAGCTATGGGTTCGGCGGCTTTCAAATCGATCCCTTCATGCTGGAGCGTGTCGATGTGCTGAAAGGCCCGGCCTCAGTGCTCTACGGTGGCGCCAATCCGGGCGGCATCATCAATCTCGTGCGCAAGCGCCCGCTCGACGAGCCGCTCTATTACACCGATATCGGCATCAATAGTAACGGCAACGCTTTCACTGGCTTTGATATCTCCGACAAGGTCGGCTCCAGCGATACCATGACCTACCGCCTCACCGGCAAGGTCGCCGGCGGCGACAACTATTCCGATTTCTCCCATGATTTCCGTGGCTTTATCATGCCGCAGCTCGAAATCGCTCCTGACGACGCAACGCGCTTCACGGTCTGGGGTTATCTCGGCGGCCTCGATCAGGTGCATACCGGCAATGGCTTTTTCCCCTATGTCGGCACGGTCAAGGATGCCCCGTTCGGCAAGATCCCGCGCGACGCTTTCTACGGCGAGCCTGATATCGACGACGGCAGCTATGTCCAGAAGATGATCGGCTACGAATTCGAACACGAATTCGACAATGGCATCAAGTTCTCCCAGAACCTTCGTTACGGCCGACTCGACAAGCACGAGATCGGTCCGTACCTCAACGGGTGGGTCGGTGGTGTGCCGACAGGCCCGGATTACGAACTGGCACGTATCGGCTTCGAAGGCCGCTCCGGCGTCGATTCCTTCGGCATAGATAACCGACTGGAAGGCGAAGCCGAATTCGGCGGCGCCACCCACAACATGCTCGTCGGCCTTGATTACAAATACTACAATCTCGACAATCTGCAGAAATGGCCGACCTGGCCGATCTCCGCGACGCCGATCAGCGCTACCGATCCGATTTACGGCCTGCCGCAGCCGGCAAACAGCACGCAGATCGATCAGACCGTCACGCAACGGCAGCTCGGCCTCTATGCCCAGGACCAGATCCATTTCGGTGGCGGCTGGTTGCTGACCCTCAACGGCCGCTATGACTATGTAGACACCGATTCCGACGCGATTGTCGGAACGACCTATAATTCGGATGACAATGCCGTCAGCGGACGTGTCGGTCTGGCGTACGAATTCGACAACGGCCTGACCCCCTATGTCAGCGCCGCAACCTTCTTCAATCCTCTGATCGGCACAGGCGTCTCTGGCGCCTTGAAGCCGGAAGAAGGCCAACAGTTCGAAGGTGGCATCAAATATGATCCGACTTTCATCGACGGCACGCTGACTGCCTCGGTCTTCCACATCACCAAGCGCAACAATACGGTGACCAACCCCGCGACCTTCGCGCAGAGCCAGCTTGGCGAGGTCGTTTCGCGCGGCGCGGAACTGGAGGGCAAGGTCAACCTCACCGACAACTGGAAGGTTCTCGCTTCGCTTGCCTATACGGATATGGAAGTGACGGAGAACGACGCCAATCCCGCCCTCGTCGGCAAGTCGCCCTACATCGTACCGAAAGTGACGGCATCGCTCTGGGTCGATTATACGGTCACGACAGGCACGATGGAGGGCTTGAGCTTCGGCGCCGGCGTCCGTCATCAGGGAACGTCTTGGGCGGATGAAGCCAATACCGAGAAGGTGCCGGCGGCCACCCTCGTTGACGCGGCAATCCGCTACGAAAAGGACAATTGGGGTGCCTCGCTCAACGTCGCGAACCTCTTCGACAAGGAATATGTCGAGAGCTGCGGCGGCCTCACGGTCTGCGGTTATGGCGATGCACGCACGGTCACTTTCAAGCTCAGCAAGAAATGGTAAGTTGACAAATAGAGTTTAGTTTTCCAGGAAGCTGCGATAAAGGGAGGGCTCGTCTCTCCCGAACCCCTCGCAGCAAAGCCGGAGTTTCCTCGTGTCCACGCCCTTCCTGACCCTTGCCGGGATCGATTATGCGATCGGCACCAGACCCATTCTTGATGGTATCAACCTGACGCTCGAGGCCGGTCGCATCTATGGCCTTGTCGGCCCGAATGGTTCCGGCAAGAGCACGCTTCTGAAAATCATCGCCCGGCAGATCGCGCCGAAAGATGGCACGGTCTCCTTTGACGGCAAGGCCGCTGCCGACTGGGGCAGCCGCGCCTTCGCTCGCCATGTCGCCTATATGCCGCAATTCACGCCGGCAACCGATGGCATGACCGTACGGGAACTGGTGGCGCTCGGCCGGTTCCCCTGGCATGGCACTCTCGGCCGCTTCAGCGCTACGGATCGCGATATGGTCGAGGAAGCGATTGTCCGTACCGAACTCGAGGATTTTGCAGATCGTCTCGTCGCCAGCATGTCCGGCGGCGAACGCCAGCGTGCCTGGATCGCCATGATGCTCGCGCAGAATGCCCGTTGCCTGCTGCTCGACGAACCGACCTCGGCGCTCGACCTCGCACATCAGGCAAGCGTGCTGTCGCTGGTGCAGGAACTCAGCCATGAACGCGGGCTGACCGTTGTTATCGTCTTGCACGACATCAATCTCGCGGCGCGCTATTGCGACGCGATCATCGCGCTCAACCGCGGCCGGATCACTGCCGAAGGCGTGCCGGCCGATATCATGCAGGCCGACATGCTGCAGTCGATCTTCGGCGTCGGTATGGGCGTCTTCCCGCATCCGGTTCGCAACGAGCCGGTCAGCTATCTGTTGTAAGCCATGGCATTCTTCACCCGCAGGCAGTTCCTGGCCGGTGCGGCGGCTACGCTGTCGGCCCCAGCACTTCTGCGGGCGGCTGACAGGCTGCGTGTCGCAAGCCTCGATTGGGCTCTCCTCGAAACCCTGCTGGCGGTCGGCGCCAATGTGGTCGCCGGAACGGAACTGCGCCAGTTCCGAGAGGTGGCTGTAACACCAGCGGTTCCGGATGATGTCGCCGATCTCGGCCTGCGCGGCACACCGAACCTCGAGGTGCTGCGGTCTGCCCGACCGGACCTGATCTTCAATTCGAATTTCTATACCTGGGCGGATGCCCTTATGCAGCCGATAGCGCCCGTCGAAAGCCATGCGATCTACAAGCCGGGCGAAAGCCCCTATGCGCTTGCCGAACAGGCAACGCTTGCGATCGGCGAACGGTTGCAGCTTGCCGCAGCAAGGCAGCTAGTCGAAGAGCTTGCGGGAAAACTCGAACGCTACAAGGCGGCATTTGCGGTAGGCGACGGACGACCAGTCATCCCGATCAATCTCGGCGACTCCAAGCATTTCCGCGTCTTCGGCTCCGACAGCATGTTCGGCGAGGTGCTGAAGCGCGTCGGGCTGACCAATGCCTGGCAGGGTGCGACCAGCTATTCGGCTGCGGCCCCCGTCGGCATCGAGACGCTGGCCTCGATGCCGGATGCCTGGATCGTCATGATCCCGCCGCATCCCGCCGATGCGATCGCCGCGCTCTCGACCAGCGCCTTCTGGAATGCGTTGCCGGCCGTGCGCGAAAAGCGCGTGCTTGTGCTCGGCTCGATCAATCCCTACGGCGCGCTGCCCGCAGCCATGCGTTTCGCCGATCTCTTGCAGGAGGGGCTAAGCCATGCATGGGATGGCTAGTATCGCCCAGCCCGCCCGAGGCACCAATTTTCCGCTTGCGGCGATTGCGCTTCCGGCCCTTTGTGCAGTCGCCTTCGCGCTCCTGATTGCAACGCGCCCGCAAGTGCCGGCGGACGCCACTCAGGCAGCCATGCTCGATGGCGTTCTGCTTTGGAACAGCATCCTTCCTCGCGCAATCCTCGCGCTGATCGCCGGTGCGGCACTCGGCCTTTCCGGCTTGCTGTTGCAGCGCGTGCTGCGCAATCCGATCGCTGATGCCTCCACGCTCGGTATAGCCTCCGGGGCAGAACTGGCGATGACGACAGCGCTCAGTTTCTCGCCGCTACTGATCGGCCTTTCGAGGGAGATCGTCGCCTTCGGCGGCGGGCTAGGTGCCGTCGCGATCGTGCTGGCGCTTAGTTGGCGGCGCGGGCTCGATCCGGTGACCGTCGCGCTGTCGGGCATGATCGTCAGCATGATCGCCGCAGCCCTGAGCGTTACACTGATCCTGGCGCGCGGCGAATATGCCATGTCGATCTATATCTGGGGTGCCGGCTCGCTGAGCCAGCAGGACTGGAATGGCGTGATTACACTAGCACCCCGGCTCGCCCTCGGCTTCGTCGCGGCCCTGATCCTAATGCGTCCGCTGCGCATTCTGACGCTCGACGACAGCAGCGCCAGGAGCCTCGGCCTCGCACTCCATGCAGCACGCTTTGCCATCCTCGCGCTCGCTGTCTGGCTCGCCGCCTCGGTTACCGCCGAAGTCGGCGTCATCGGTTTTCTCGGCCTCGCTGCTCCCGCCATCGCCAAGCTGCTTGGTGCACGCAGCACCGGAAGCCTGATGATGGCAGCACCGTTGACCGGCGCCGGTCTGCTGTTCCTCACCGATTGCCTGACACAGATTCTCGGCCACGGCTTTACCGATCTCGCCCCGACAGGCGCCGCCACGGCTTTGCTCGGCGGACCGCTGCTGCTTTTCCTGCTACCGCGCGTGCATTCAGTCTCGTCCGTCGCGACGCGTTCGACACAGCCGATCACGAGAATGGCGAAACCATTCGCTGCCCTTACCCTGCTGTCGGCTGCGATCCTGCTGCTCTTCGTCACCTTCCTCTCGCTCGGGCCAGCCGATGACGGCTGGCATCTGGCGACCGGCACGTTCTTCGCCGATCTCCTGCCTTTCCGCCTGCCGCGAACGATCGTCGCGGTCGGGGCCGGCGGCGTGCTTGCGGCAGCCGGTTTTATCATGCAGCGCGTCACCGGCAATCCGATAGCCAGTCCGGAAGTGCTCGGCATTAGCAGCGGCGCCGGCGCCGGATTGACAGTCGCGCTCTTTCTCTTCGGCTTCCCGTCACCTGTCATCATGCTGCTTGCCATGGCGCTTGGCGCACTCGCCGCCTTCGGGACGATGATCGCCATTTCCGCTCGTGCGCAATTCTCGCCGGAACGCATGCTGCTTGCCGGTGTCGGCATTGGCGCCTTCGCCATGGCTGTCGTCACCATAGTGCTCGCGCAAGGTGACATACGCGGCTATATCCTGCTGACATGGCTCTCGGGCTCGACCAGTCGCGCCGGCGCCTTCGAAGCCTGGACGGCGGTCATCTCGCTCGTCGTGCTGCTGGTGCCACTGCCCTTCCTCGGCCGCTGGCTGATTATGCTGCCACTTGGTAGCAATTCCAGCCGATCCCTTGGCCTTCACGTCGGCGCAAGCCGTCTGGTTCTGACAGTCCTTGCCGCGCTGATGACGGCAATCGCGTCGTTCCTCGTAGGCCCGCTCAGCCTGACTGGGCTGATTGCCCCGCATCTGGCACGCCTTGCCGGTTTCCATCGGCCGGGGCAGCAGCTCGCCGCAAGCGTGCTCTTCGGCGCCGGCGTGCTGATGACGGCCGACTGGCTCTCACGCGTCGTCATCTATCCCTATCAGGTGCCGGTCGGCCTCTTCGCGGCCCTGATCGGTGGGCCCTATCTCATCTGGCTGCTTTCGCGAAAGGACATCAAGCAATGATGGCTGCACCTTTTACCGCATCCGGCGTCGCAATCGCCGTCGATCCAGGCAGGATGCTCGACGAGCTTTGCTCCCATTTCGTCGAACACAGTACCGTCAAACGCGTCGGCGACCTGGTGACGCTGGAGATGACGATCGGCAAGGCCGATATCCGCCACGAGGGCCCTAAGCTCGCAATCGAACTCTCCTGCAAGAGTGCACGCGCCCTTCAGAACGTGCGTTCGGTGCTTGCCGACCATCTTTTCCAGTTCGCCGGCGAGGAGACTCTGGAGCTGACATGGTCGGATGCGCCCAAGGCCGATCGCCTGCCCGATCTGCGCGAAATCCGCGTGATCGGCGCCCGCAACATCAGCCCCCACATGCGCCGCGTGACGGTTGCCTGCGACGATGCCAAACATTTCGCCTACGGTGGTCTGCATTTTCGCCTGCTCATTCCGCCGAAGGGCCGGAAACCTGTCTGGCCGAAGCTGCGCGCGGACGGCCGTATCGAATGGGCGAAGGACGACGATGCGCTGATCGTGCGCATCTATACGTTCCGGAACATCGATCTGGAGCGCGGAGAGATTGATATCGATTTCGTATTGCATGAGGGCGAAAACATGCCCGGCGCCGAATGGGCGGTGAACGCGCAGCCCGGCGATATCGCCGGCGCGCTCGGTCCCGGTGGCGGCGGGGTTCCCGATGCGACATCTATGATCCTTGCCGGAGACGAGACGGCGCTTCCCGCTATTTCCCGTATCGCAGCCGAGGCTCCCGCGGGAACGCGTCTGCATATCTTTCTCGAGGTCGATGGCGCCGCGGAAGAGCTGCCGCTACCCTCAGCCGGATCGGTTGCCATCACCTGGATGCATCGCAATGGCGCACCGGCCGGCACGATGGGGCTGGTCGAGGCCGCCATCAAGAATGCGCTTGATGGCGCCGATGCCGACACGTTCGTCTGGGCGGGTTGTGAGCGATCCGAGGCCAAGCGTATCCGGGATTATCTGAAAACGGAACGCAATCACGATCGCCATAAGATGAGCATCGGCGCCTACTGGGAACGGTAGGCCTGCCTCACACCTTTTCGCGGAACATCTCGATAATGGCGGAAAAATCCCTGCCGCCATTGCCGAGTTTTTCAAACAGCGCATACAGCTGCGCAGCCTCGGCACCCAGCGGCGTCGAGGCACCGCTTGCGAGGGCCGCCTCCTGCGAAAGCCTCAGATCCTTCAGCATCAATGCTGCTGCAAAGCCCGGTTTGTAATCATTGTTGGCAGGCGAGGTCGGCACCGGTCCCGGCACCGGGCAATAGGTATTGATCGACCAGCACTGACCTGACGACGTGGAAGCGACATCGAAGAGTGCCTGATGTGACAGGCCGAGCTTTTCGGCAAGGACGAAGGCTTCGCAGACACCGACCATGGAAATGCCGAGGATCATGTTGTTACAGATCTTGGCCGCCTGTCCAGCACCCGCCTCGCCGCAATGGACGATCTTCTTGCCCATGGCCTCGAGGATCGGTTTCGCCTTGGCAAAGGCTTCTTCGGAGCCGCCGGCCATGAAGGTCAGCGTGCCGGCGCTTGCGCCGCCCGTTCCACCAGAAACCGGCGCATCGAGCGACAGGCAGCTTGCGGCTTTTGCCATTTCATGTGCCTTGCGGCTGCTCTCGACATCGATGGTCGAGCAGTCGATAACGAGTGTGCCCTGCGCTGCCGATTGCAATATATCAGCCCAGGCCGTCAGCACATGCTTTCCCTGCGGCAGCATCGTGATGACGATTTCTGCTTCCTTAACCGCTTGGCTGGCATGGCTGGCTGGCTTGACGCCGCTCTCCTCGGCCGCCTTCAGAATGGGCGCAGCCAGATCAAAACCCAGAACCTCGTGGCCGGCTTTGACGAGATTGGCGGCCATCGGCCCGCCCATATTGCCGAGGCCGATGAAAGCGATCCTTGCCATGCTTGTCTCCTATCTGTTGTCTTCGAGGATCATGGCTGCCGCTTTTTCGGCGATCATGATCGTCGGCGAATTTGTGTTGCCAGAGGTGATCGCCGGCATCACCGAGGCATCCGCGATCCTCAATTTGCCGAGCGCCCGAAATTTCAGACGCGGATCGACTACGCTGTCCCTGTCGATGCCCATGCGGCAGGTGCCGACCGGGTGGAAAATCGTCGTGCCGATATCACCAGCCGCCTTTTCCAGCTCCGCCTCACTCTGATAGCTCGACCCCGGTTTGAACTCCTCCGGGTGGAAGCGGGCAAAGGACGGCTGAGCGACGATCCGGCGCGTCAGCTTTATTGAACGAACAGCTATGTCGCGATCACGCTGCGTCGAGAGGTATTTTGGCGCAATCGTCGGCTGGGCGGCAAAATCCGGACTGGAAACATGCACCGATCCCCGGCTTTCCGGCCTGAGATTGCAGACGCTTGCCGTAATCGCCGGAAATGCATGGACAGGATCGCCGAACTTGTCGAGCGACACCGGCTGCACATGATACTGCAGATCGGGCGTTTCCTTGTCTGGACCGGAACGGGTGAAGATACCGAGCTGGCTCGGCGCCATTGCCATCGGTCCGGAGCGGCGCAAAAGATATTCGAGCCCGATCGCCGCCTTGCCCATCAGCTTCGACGCCTTTTCGTTGAGCGTCGGCACGCCTGTTACCTTGTAGGCGAGCCGAAGCTGCAGATGGTCCTGCAGGTTCTCGCCTATGCCCTTGACCTCTGTCAGCACATCGATGCCGGCCTGATGCAGAACCTCGCCCCGGCCGATGCCGGAGAGTTCCAGAATATGTGGCGAGCCGATGGAACCGGCCGACAGCACGGTTTCCTTCGCCGCATAGGCCCGCTTCGCCGTGCCGCCATGCTGGAACTCGACGCCGACAACGGCACCCTCCTCGACCAGCAATCGCCGCACTTGCGCTTTCGTCAGCACTGTCAGATTGCCGCGTTTCATGGCCGGACGCAGAAACGCCTTGGTCGCGTTCCAGCGGATGCCGGAACGCTGGTTGACGTCGAAATAGCCGGAGCCTTCATTGCTGCCGCGATTGAAGTCCGCCGTTTCGGGAATACCGGCTTCCCTGGCCGCCTGCTGGAAGGCGTCGAGCACGTCCCAGCGCACACGCGCCTTTTCCACGCGCCATTCGCCGCCGGCACCGTGCATTTCGTCCTCGCCCATGTAGTGATCTTCCGACCGGCGGAAGTAAGGCAGCACATCATCCCAACCCCAGCCCGTGCAGCCCATCTGCCGCCAGAGATCGTAGTCACGGGCCTGGCCGCGCATATAGATCATGCCGTTGATCGAAGAGCAGCCGCCAAGCACCTTGCCGCGCGGGTAGTTCAATGCCCGCCCGTTCAACCCATCCTCGGGTGCGGTCGTAAAACACCAATCTGTCCGCGGATTGTTGATGCAGTAAAGGTAACCGACCGGAATATGGATCCAGTGGTAATTGTCGTTGCCACCCGCCTCCAGCAGCAAGACCCTGGTATTGCGCTCGGCCGACAGCCGGTTTGCGAGCACACAGCCAGCGCTGCCTGCTCCGATAATGATATAGTCGTAGCGATCCATGGATCATGCACTCCAAAAAAGCTGCGTCCCGCCTCCCCGAGGCCGGGGAGGCGGGATTGCGCGGCGCCGCTGCACATCTCTTCCCATTGCAGGAAAAGAGGTCCGCCCGTTCAGCGGCGGTAGACAAAGCCCAGTTTCCGCCCGAGCCTGGAGGCGTAGAATTCACCGATAATGCCACGGCGGAAGATCAGCACGCAGACCATGAAGACCACGCCCGTGATGATGGTCACCGGAAATTCCGAAGTGGCGAGATAATTCTGCAGCGTCACGACCAGACCGGCGCCGAAGACCGGGCCGATCAGCGTGCCGATACCGCCGAGCAACGTCATCAGGATCACCTCGCCCGACATTTGCCAGGCAACATCCGTCAGCGTCGCGAACTGGAAGACCAGCGCCTTGACCGATCCCGCAAGCCCAGCAAGGGCAGCCGACATCACGAAGGCACCGAGCTTGTAGCGGGCGACGGAATAGCCGAGCGAGATCGCCCGCTGCTCATTCTCGCGGATCGATTTCAAGATCATGCCGAAGGGCGAATTGATGAAACGCCAGATGATCAGGAGCCCGATCAGAAACACCGCCAGCACGAAATAATACATATTGGTCGAGTTGTTCAGATCGATAAGACCAAAAAGGTGGCCGCGCGGCACGGACTGGATGCCATCCTCGCCCTCGGTAAATTCCGCCTGCAGGCAGAAAAAGAAGAACATCTGCGAGAGCGCCAGCGTGATCATGGCGAAATAGATGCCTTGCCGGCGGATCGCGAAGAAGCCCATGACGAGACCGAGAAGTGCCGCTCCGGCAACGCCGACAAGAATGCCGAGTTCCGGCGGAAAACCCCATGATTTCACCGTATAGGCGGTGAAATAGGCCGCCCCGCCGAAGAAGGTCGCGTGGCCGAAGGAGAGCAATCCCGTATAGCCGAGCAGCAGGTTGAATGCACAGGCAAAGAGCGCGAAGCAGAGCAGCTTCATCAGGAAGATCGGATAGAAAAAGAAGGGCGCAAGCAAGAGAAGCAGCAGCCCGATGATCAGGAAGCCGGTCTGCACCGAAAGGGCGGTGCGGCTCTTTTCCGTTCGGATGGTTTCGGTGATGTCAGCCATGTCACGCATCCCGGCCGAAGAGGCCCGCGGGCCTGATGAGAAGCACGATCGCCATGATCACGAAGATGACGATGTTGGAGGCTTCGGGATAGAAGACCTTGGTCAGGCCTTCTGCGATACCGAGCACATAGCCGGTCAGGATGGCACCCATGATCGAGCCCATGCCGCCGACGACGACTACGGCGAAGACCACGATGATCATATTCGAGCCCATCAGCGGCGAGACCTGATAGATCGGTGCCGCAAGTACGCCGGCGAAGGCGGCAAGGCCAGCTCCGAGTGCATAGGTCAAGGTCAGAAGAACCGGCACGTTGACGCCGAAAACCTGAACCAGCGTGGCATTCTCCGTTGCCGAACGCAGATAGGCGCCGAGCTTGGTCTTTTCGATCAGCAGCCAGGTGCCGATGCAGACAACCAGCGACACGATGACCACCCAGCCTCGGTAGATCGGCAGGAACATGAAGCCGAGATTCATGCCGCCGGCAAGTGCAGGCGGTGTCGCGTAGGGCTGGCCCGAGGAGCCGTAGAGATAGCGGAACGTGCCTTCGATCGCGAGCGCCAGGCCGAATGTGAAGAGCAGGCCATAGAGCGGATCGAGATCATAAAGCCGGCGCAGGAACAGCCGTTCGATGACGGCACCGGCAAGCCCGACGATCACGGGCGCCAGGATCAGCGACGGCCAGTAACCGATACCGAGGTAATTCAGGAGCAGATAGGCGGCGAAGGCGCCGAGCATATACTGGGCGCCATGCGCGAAATTGATGACGCGCAGCAGGCCGAAAATGATCGCAAGGCCAAGGCTGAGCAGCGCATAAAAGGACCCGTTGATCAGGCCGATCAGCAGCTGGCCGAGCAGCGCCTGCAGGGGAATGCCGAAGATCATCGTCATCGCGTCACACTCCCAGAACCTTGTGCAGCACATCCATGCGCTGCGGCAGTTCACCAACCGGGAATTCCGAGACCATCTGGCCATGATCCATCAGATAGAAGCGATCGGCAATACGGCTGGCAAAACGGAAATTCTGCTCGACAAGCACGATGGTCATGCCGCGCTCCTTCAGCGTCTTCAAGACCTCGCCGATGCGCTGGACGATGACGGGCGCCAGCCCCTCGGTCGGTTCATCCAGCAGCAGCAGGCGTACGCCGGTGCGCAGAATGCGGGCGATCGCCAGCATCTGCTGCTCACCACCCGAAAGCTTGGTGCCGGAACTGGCGCGCCGCTCATAGAGGTTGGGGAAGAGCTCGTAGATTTCATCGAGGCTCATGCCGCCCTGGGCCACCACCGGCGGCAGCGTCAGGTTTTCCGAAACGGTCAACGTCGCGAAAATGCCGCGCTCTTCCGGCACGAAACCGATCCCCTTGTGCGCGGTCTTATGCAGCGGCACCCGCATCATGTCCGTGCCTGCAAAGCTGATCCGGCCCTTCCGGGCGCGCACGATGCCGGTGATGGTGCGCAAGGTCGTCGTCTTGCCGACACCGTTGCGGCCGAGAATCGTGATCATCTCGCCCTCGCCGACCGTCATGTCGACACCGTGCAGTATGTGGCTCTCGCCATACCAGGCATTCAGCCCCTGAACTTCGAGAAGAGCCGCCATCAGTGGTGCTCCTCAGTGCCCATATAGGCCTGACGCACCCGCTCGTCCTGACTAACGGTCGAATAGTCGCCCTCAGCGAGGATTTCACCACGCTGCAGCACGGTGACATGCTGGCAGATATTGGCAACGACAGAGAGGTTGTGCTCGACCATCAGCACCGCCCGATCGCGGGCGACATCGCGGATGATGGCGGAGACGACGCTGACATCCTCCTGCCCCATACCGGCCATCGGCTCATCGAGCAGCAGCACTTTCGGATCAAGCGCCAGCGTGGTGGCGATTTCGAGAACGCGCTTGCGGCCGTAGGAGAGATCGGCGGCGATATGATCGCGCTCCTTGGAAAGCCCGACGCCGGCAAGCAATTGTTCGGCCCTGTCGTTCAGCCTGTCGAGCGCCGAAAGCGGACGCCAGAACTGCGTGGAGAGATTGTTCGGCCGCTGCAGGGCCACCCTGACATTGTCGAGGACGGTCAAATGCGGGAAGACCGCTGATATCTGGAAAGACCGAACCAATCCCATGCGCGCCACGCGATCCGGCGGCGTCCTGGTGATGTCGGTGCCCATCAGCATGATCGTGCCCGATGTCGGCTGCAGGAACTTGGTGAGCAGGTTGAACACTGTCGTCTTACCGGCACCGTTCGGCCCGATCAGCGCATGCACACTCGCATCATGTACATCGAGATCGACATTCTTGACGGCCGTGAAGCCGCCGAAATCGCGGCGCAGGCCGCGGGCGGAAAGCACCACCCGCGGCTTGGCCTGACTTTCACTTGCGGTAACCGCCATATCCTATTTCACCAGATCGCAGCCGCTCTTGGCGGGATCGATATAGGCTTCCTTACCCGGAATGGTGGCGAGAACGTTGAAGTAATCCCACGGTTCCTTGCTTTCCGAGGGCTTCTTGACCTGCAGCAGGTACATGTCATGGATCATGCGGCCGTTCGGACCGACAATGCCACCACGGCCGAAGACGTCGTCGACCGGCATTTCATGTAGCTGCTTGGCGACGGCTTCCGTCTCATCGGTTCCGGCCTTCTGGATCGCCTTCAGATACTGAAGAACCGCCGAGTAAGTGCCGGTATGGATCATGTTCGGCATCTTGCCGGTGCGAGCAAAGAACTTCTTGGCGAAGGCACGGCTGTCGTCGTCGCGGTTCCAGTAATAGCCTTCCGTCAGCGTCAGGCCCTGCGCCGCTTCGAGGCCAAGACCGTGGACTTCGGCAAGGGTGAAAAGCAATGCCGCCAGACGCTGGCCGCCCTGGGTGATGCCGAATTCAGCCGCCTGCTTGATGGCGTTCGACGTATCGAGACCGGCATTGGCAAGGCCGATGACCTTGGCGCCAGAAGACTGCGCCTGCAGCAGGAAGGACGAGAAGTCGTTGGTCGACAGCGGATGGCGCACCGAACCGACGACCGTACCGCCATTGGCCTTGACGAAATCGCTCGTCTGCTGCTCCAGCGAATAACCGAAAGCGTAATCTGCCGTCAGGAAGAACCAGCTGTCGCCGCCCTGCTTGACGAGCGCGCCGCCGGTTCCGACGGCAAGGGCGTGGGTGTCATAGGCCCAATGGAAACCGTAGGGCGAGCAGGCCTTGCCGGTCAGGTCTGTGGTCGCCGCACCGGTGACGATATCAATCTTCTTCTTTTCCTTGGCGACAGCCTGTACGGCGAGCGCCACGGACGAAGTCGTCAGCTCCATGATCGCGTCGACCTGCTCGGTGTCGTACCATTGGCGGGCAATATTGGAGGCGATGTCAGGCTTGTTCTGGTGGTCGGCATCGACGATCTCGACCGGCATATCGAGCACCTTGCCGCCGAAATCCTCGACAGCCATCTTGGCAGCCTCAACGGAGGATTTGCCGCCGAAATCGGCATAGACGCCCGACTGGTCGTTCAAGATGCCGATCTTGACCTTGCCATCGGAAATGGCCGCACTTTGGGCGAACACCGCGGTGCTGCTTGCCAGCAGAAATGCAACTGTCGCAATGAGATTCTTTCGCATAGTCTCTCCTCCCAGAGATTGGCCAGAACGTGAATCTGTTCAAATTTGGCGACCCACTCTCCTCAAAGCGGCCGTTCTACCCTTACGATCACGGAATTTCCTCCATGAGGCAACTGGCAGTTTACATCTAATTCCAAACAGTATCTGTTCGTTTTTGAACAGAACTCGTTATAATGCCGCTGCGGCAACAATCCCGGCGCTCTTATGACCGGCGGCATTAGACCAAAGACGTAGACGGATAGGCGATGCCGATGAGCCATGCCTCGCAATTTACTTGGGACGATCTGCAGTTTTTTCTAGCCGTTGCCCGAACCGGACAGCTTTCGACGGCCGCCCGGCAGCTGCGATCCAGCCATGCGACCGTCTCCCGGCGCATCGACCGCCTGGAATTCGCACTGAAAGTAAAGCTCTTCGAGCGAAACCCGCGCGGCTATGTGCTGACCGCCATGGGCACGCGTTTCATCGAGACGGCGGAAAAGATGGAGCAGGAGGCCGAAAAGCTCCGTGCCGATCTCGTCGAGGGGCCTATGACGCAACGCGGCCTCGTACGCCTCAGCGCTCCGGAAGGTTTTGCGAATTTCTTCTTTGCGACGGTGCTGCCGGAATTTGCCGCCCGGCATCCGCATCTGTCGCTGGAACTCGTGACGATCCAGCAGATCATCTCCCTCTCACGCAAGGAAGCCGATCTTTCGGTCGTGCTCGATGAGCCGAAGGGCGGCCCTTACTTCGCGGAAAAGCTCACCGACTATCATCTGCAAGTCTACGCCTCGCGTGACTATCTCGCCAAGGCACCGCCCATCTGCACGCGCGACGACCTGCTGATGCATCCCTTTGTCAGTTATATCCAGGAGATGATCTTCGCGCCGGGGCTCGATTATCTCGGCGATGTGCATCCACGCATCAAGCCGCAATTCCAGAGTTCGAGCATCTTCGCGCAGTTGACCGCGACTAGGAACGGCCTAGGCCTTTGCATCCTGCCGTATTTCTTCGCCTGTCGTTATCCAGAACTGGTGCCGGTGCTGCCGGACGAGGTCGACCTCAAGCGACACTACTGGATCACCTGCCACAGGGATCTCAAGCAGCAGCCGCGCGTACGCGCCGTCATCGATTTCCTGCACGAAGCCGTGCACAGTGACGATGCTGGCTTTATCCCGCCCTATATGCGCGCGCCGCGAAAGGCGAAGACCGAGGTCTGACTATTTGAGGAACTCGGCGCGATGCGGGGTGAACGCATCGATCAGCCGGCCTTTTTCCAACGCCTTGACGCCGTGGACCAGATTGGGTGGCACAATGAAGCTGCCGCCCTGCTTCAGGACTTCGGTGCGCCCATCGATCGTCACCTCGAAACTGCCTTCGGCGACATAACTTGCCTGGATATGCGGGTGGAAATGGGCAGCTCCGACGGCACCGGCTTCGAAGACCACTTCCACCATCATCATTTCCGGCAGATAAGTCATGATGCGCCTGACAACGCCCGGCTCCGGGTTTACCCATTCGGCGCCTTCGGCCGAGACGAAAAGATCGCTCGATGACATATCTGCCTCCTCCTAGAATCTGTCGCGCGCAAACTGGCCTACCCGCCGCGATTTGAAAAGATGGGTTTTGCATCTTTGGCGCGATGGCCGCCTTGTTGACGCCGCAAACGGGCGGGTCTATGCGACCTTAAATCAGGTACGACTGAACAACGGCACCTGAACGATGGTGAGGAGACTGGACATGCCGCATACGCGCGAAGTTTTCGACTGGGCCGATCCCTTCCGGCTCGTGGAGCAGCTGACCGACGAAGAGCGCATGGTGCAGGAAACCGCGCAGGCCTATGCGCAGGAAAAGCTTGGCCCCCGGGTGCTCGAAGCCTTCCGCCATGAGAAGACCGATCCGGAAATCTTTCGCGAGATGGGAGAGCTCGGCCTGCTCGGCCCGACGATCGATCCGGAATATGGCGGTGCCGGCCTTGGCTATGTCGCCTACGGCCTGATCGCCCGCGAAGTAGAGCGGATCGACAGCGGCTATCGCTCGATGATGAGCGTACAGTCCTCGCTCGTCATGGTGCCGATCGATGCTTTCGGCTCCGAAGAACAGAAGAAGAAATATCTGCCGAAGCTTGCGACGGGCGAATGGATCGGCTGCTTCGGGCTGACCGAGCCCAACCACGGCTCCGATCCGGGCTCCATGGCAACGCGGGCGAAGAAGGTTGATGGCGGCTACAGCCTAACCGGTGCCAAGACCTGGATCTCCAACGCGCCGATCGCCGATGTCTTCGTCGTCTGGGCAAAGACCGAGGACGGCCTAATCCGTGGCCTCATTCTGGAAAAAGGCTGGAAGGGTCTCTCGGCGCCGAAGATCCAGGGCAAAGTGGGGCTACGCGCCTCGATCACCGGTGAAGTCGTCATGGACAATGTCTTCGTGCCGGAGGAGAACCTTCTGCCGAACGTCAGTGGTCTCAAGGGACCGTTCACGTGCCTCAACTCCGCCCGTTTCGGCATTGCCTGGGGAGCGCTGGGTGCCGCAGAAGCCTGCTATGCGACGGCCAGGCAATATACGCTCGACCGCCACCAGTTCGGCCGGCCGCTCGCCGCCAATCAGCTGATCCAGAAAAAGCTTGCCGATATGGCAACGGAAATCTCCCTCGGACTTCAGGGCTGCCTTCGCCTTGGCCGGATGAAGGAAGAAGGCCATCCACCGGTCGAATTGACCTCGATCCTGAAGCGCAATTCCTGCGGCAAGGCGCTGGACATTGCCCGCGCCGCCCGCGACATGCTTGGCGGCAACGGTATTTCCGACGAATTCGGCGTCGCCCGCCATCTCGTCAATCTCGAAGTGGTCAATACCTACGAGGGAACGCATGACATTCATGCGCTCATTCTCGGCCGCGCCATCACCGGCATTGCCGCCTTTTCCAACTGAATCGATCGGGCACAAGGCGAATTGCAAGCTAGATAACAATATGCAAACCTCCCCTCACCGCGGCAGAGAGGCCTGCGGGGCAAGGGGGATTTGTATATGTTTCTGCTGCTCGCACTTCTGATCGGCGTCATCGCCGGTCTTCGCGCCATGACCGCACCGGCCGCCATTGCCTGGGGCGCGGCGCTCGGCTGGTTCGATATTTCTCAGACACCGCTCGCCTTCATGGGCTACCAGTGGACGCCGTGGATTCTGACGGCGCTTGCCATCGTTGAGCTCATCACCGACCAGCTGCCGACTACCCCCTCCCGCAAGGTGCCGATCCAATTCGGTACCCGCATCGTCGTCGGTGCACTCTGCGGCGCCGTTATCGGCGTTGCGAGTAGCCTTCTCTTCGGCGGCCTGATCGCCGGCGTCATTGGCGCCGTCATCGGCACACTCGGCGGCGCTGCCGTTCGTGGCAGGCTCGCAGCCTCCTTCGGTCAGGATCGTCCGGCGGCCTTGATCGAAGATGCCGTTGCCGTCATCGGCGCCATCCTGATTGCGTGGGCAGTCTGATGAAAAGCTTCGACGCAATCTTCATCGGTGCCGGCCAAGCCGGCCCATTCCTCGCCGCCCGCATGGCGGCAAAGGGCATGAAGGTGGCGCTGATCGAACGCAAGTTCCTCGGCGGCACCTGCGTCAACGCAGGCTGCATGCCGACCAAGACGCTTGTCGCAAGCGCGCGTGCCGCCCATGTGGCGCGGCACGGCGCCGAATATGGCGTCCAGATATCGGGCGAAATCGCCATTGATATGAAGACCGTGCGCGCACGCGCCGAGGCGGTCACCATGAGTTCGCGCAATGGGCTTGCGAACTGGTTCAGTGGCCTGAAAACCATGACTGTCATCTATGGCCATGCACGCTTCACGGCCCCGAAAGAAATCACCGTCAACGGCGAGATGCTGACAGCGCCGAAGATCTTCCTGAATGTCGGAGCACGCCCTGTCATTCCAGACATGCCGGGCCTTGCCGATATCGATTACCTCACCAGCACCGGCATCATCCATCTCGACAGCCTGCCAAAACATCTTGCCGTTATCGGCGGCAGTTATATCGGCCTGGAATTTGCCCAGATGTACCGACGCTTCGGCGCTGACGTGACGGTGATCGAGCGCGGCCCGAAACTCGCTTCCCGCGAGGACGAGGATATTTCCGATGCGATCGCCGATATCATGAGATCCGAAGGCATCAAGATCCACACCGACGTCAAGGATATCCGCTTCGCAAAGAGGGCCGATGGCGCAACCGTTACGATCGATTCCGAGACGGTTGCAGCCAGTCATGTGCTCGTTGCCACCGGGCGGGTACCGAATACGGACGACCTCGGCCTCGATGCTGCAGGTGTCGTCACGGACAAGCGCGGTTTCATCACTGTAGACGACCGGCTGGCCACCAATGTCGAAGGCATCTGGGCGCTTGGCGACTGCAACGGCCACGGGGCCTTCACCCATACCTCCTATAATGACTTCGAGATCGCGGCCGCCAATATGCTCGATGGGGAAGACCGCAAGCTCTCGAGCCGCATTCTGGCCTATGCCCTCTACATCGATCCGCCACTCGGCCGCGTCGGCATGACGGAAAAGCAGGCGCGCGCCTCCGGCCGCAAGATCATGGTTTCGACCCGCCCGATGAACCGGGTCGGCCGTGCCAATGAGCGCGGAGAAACCAAGGGATTCATGAAGGTGGTAGCGGATGCCGAGACCAAGGAGATTCTCGGCGCCGCCATTCTTGGCATCGAAGGCGACGAGGCGATCCACGGTTTCATCGACGCCATGAATGCGGGTACGACCTATCCGGTGCTTAAATGGTCGGTGCCAATCCACCCGACAGTCTCGGAACTGATCCCGACGCTGCTGGGTGACCTGAAGTCGATCTGATCCGCAAGCTCCATAATCAGTCGGAGGCCGGTTTTTGAATATCGAACTGCTGATCGAGGGTTACGGCCTTCCCGCGATTTTTCTCGGCACCGCCTTCGAAGGCGAAACCGCAGCCTTTCTTGGCGGGGTCATCGCCCATCGTGGCCTTCTGCCCTATTGGGCCGCTTCGATGGCCGCCACGGCAGGATCTTTTGCCGGCGATCAGATGTGGTTTTTTGCCGGACGGTATGCCGCCCGATGGAAGATCGTTCGCCGCGTCATGGAGACGCCGGCGCTGACACGCGTCACGCAGCTACTCGAAAAATATCCGACCGGCTTCATCTTTGCATTTCGCTTTCTGGTGGGATTGCGGACGATCAGCCCGATCGTCATCGGTACGACGCGGATATCGACGCAGCGCTTCCTCGTGCTGAACCTGCTGGCCGCTATCGTCTGGGGCCAGCTCTTCACGGCGCTCGGCTATGCCTTCGGACACGGCATTCACCAGATATTCGGCTACCTGCCGCTACACCATCATCTGCTTATCGCACTTGGCGCCGCGGCTGTGATCGCAGCCGCAGCACTGGTGCTTCGCAAGAGCAAGTTTGGAACCAAGTATCCGTAGCGGGCCTTATTCCATGACGATCTGCAGCTTGACGTCGGTTGGACGCGCCTCGACGGCACGGTCGAAGGCCTTGATCGAATCCTTGAAGGCAAAGGTCTCCGAGATCAGCGGCTTCAGATCGACGCGGCCTGACGCGAGAAGCGCGATTGAACGCTCATACTGATGGGCGTAGCGGAACACCGTCTCGATACGGATCTCTTTCGTCGAGGCCGTCGAAACGTCGAAACCGATTGGATTGACCGGCAGTCCGACGGCAACGATGACACCGCCCGGACGCGGCAAGGCCATGATCGTCTCCCAGGCCTTCGGCGAGCCGGAGCATTCGAACACGACATCGGCACCCCAGCCATCGGTGAGCCGGCTGACCTCCTCTGCAAGGTTCTTCTCGCGGATATTGACCGGGATGACACCTTGATACTGCGCGGCAATATCGAGCTTCGGCTGGGCAAGGTCCGCAACGATCGCACGGGCACAGCCACCGGCAAGGGCTGCAATCGCCACCATCGTGCCTATCGGCCCGGCGCCGAGCACGACGGCGGTATCGCCGGGCGCAATCTTTGCCTTGGTCGCCGCCTGCATGCCGACTGCGAAGGGCTCGACCATCGCGCCTTCTGCGAAGCTGACATTGTCGGGCAGTTTGAACGTGTAATTGGCCGGATGGACGACTTCGGGGGTCAGCACGCCATGGATCGGCGGCGTTGCCCAGAAGGTCACGGCCGGATCGACATTGTACATGCCGAGACGGCTTGCCTTTGAGTTGGGATCGGGAATGCCGGGTTCCATGCACACACGATCGCCAACCTTCAGATGCGTCACACCGGTGCCGACCTCGACCACCGTACCGGCGGCTTCATGACCTAACACCATCGGCTCGTTGACGATGAACGGGCCGATCTTGCCGTGCGTATAATAATGCACATCGGAACCGCAGACGCCGACGGTATGGATCTTGATCTTTACCTGCCCCGGCCCCGTCTCCAGAGGCAGATCGATATCGCGCAGCGCAAGCTCATGCTGGCGCTCCAGCACCAGCGCACGGACTTTGGTCATGATCGGTTTCCTTCCCTATGGCTCCCGCGATTCATCGGGTGCCGTTGCGGCAACTATAAGACCTTAAGGCGCAGTAATTCAAATGCTTCCGGAAGGCTTCTGCCCGGCAAGTGACGAAATGCTCGTCTGCCCATCACCCGAAAGATAGGCGCGTCATAGACCTCCGTATGATTCCGGAAATGCCCGGTCAGGACTACATTTCAGTTTAGTGACCGTGCCAAGATCGGAAGGAGAACGAGAATGCAGCGCAGTGAACGTAACATCGGTAAAAACCGGTCGTCCAATCATTCGCCGTTCAGAAGAAAGCTCCGTGAATTCTGGCGAATGCTGGTGACGGAAGCCGTTGCCGCTCTTCCCCAGTACAGCCAACCGCAGCCGCTGCTCCAGCCGGTACGCGTTAATACACGTGCACTGGATCGAAATCGCCCTTCACAGCGTTATTAGGCATACGCCAGCATGGCGTGACCGGAGCATGACGCGCCCGGCACCGTGCGGACGGCAATGTAAGGAGGACCGTCATGAAGCCGATTGTGTCATTCTGCATGTTCGCATCCCTTCTCTTTACCGCAAGCGGGGCGTCTGCGGCGATCGAAGAAGCATCGCTACCGCCGCTGCAGCAGGAAGAAAAGCTGGTGCCGGCCAATCTCGAATTGACCTTCACCGGCCCTGTCGACCTTGATCGCTCATCGGCGATCCTGCTGGACGCTCAGGGTCTCGTACTCCCTACGGGTAAGCCTTTCCTCTCCGGTCCGGAAGGATCGATCTTCAAAGTTCCGCTCGATCCTGCGATGGCGCCGGGCAATTATACGCTCAACTGGCGAGTGCTTTCCCTGGATGGCCACAGCGCCGAGGGCCATTATCAGTTTCGGGTCGATCCCTGAACGCTGCGATATTCCGTTGTCCGATATTGCGTCGTGCCATCAGGACACGGCGCTTTTCGTTTGCCGGAGCACCCTTTAGCCAGGTTTAGCCGCATAAAGGCATTTATAAGATTTTTATATTGATGCGCCCGACGCAATCTCGATCCTTTATGCGCTTCGGTCGCATATTAATGCCCGAGAGATCACAGTGATCATCTCCACGCCAGAAAGCATAAAGGTGCCGCCTCCAGCGAGCCGGCGCCCTTTGTCTTGTCTGACTCCAAGAATAACAAACCGGAGTCACGATCGATGATGGATATAATTCTACTCGGCACAGCAATCATATTCTTCGGGCTATGCTTTGCCTATACGCGCGCCTGTGACCGGCTTTGACAGGAGAAACACTGATGACCCTCGATTATGTCTTGAGCGGTGCCGTAACCGTGTTTCTCACCGTCTACCTCACTTACGCTCTCATCCGCCCAGAACGTTTCTAAAGCGCCGGCGCTTCCAATCCAGAAGCAGCCGGGTACTGAAAGTTTCCTCCCATGACCCTCAACGGATGGCTTCAGATCCTGCTTTATTGCGGGATCGTCCTTGTGCTCGTCAAACCGCTCGGCGGTTACATGACGCGTGTCTTCAACGGCGAGCGCACAATCCTTTCACCGGTCCTCGTTCCGATCGAACGGGGGCTTTACGCCGTTGCCGGCACCAGCGAGCGCGAAGACCAACACTGGACCTCCTATGCCTTCGCGATGCTGATGTTCAATCTCATCGGCACCATCGTCCTCTATCTGCTGATGCGGTTCCAGGACGTGCTGCCCTATAACCCGGCTGGCATGGCCGCGGTTGGGCCGGAACTCTCCTTCAACACCGCCACCAGCTTCGTCGCCAACACCAACTGGCAGAACTATGGCGGCGAAAGCACCATGTCTTACCTGACGCAGATGATGGGCCTCACGGTTCAGAATTTCGTGTCGGCTGCGACCGGCATGGCGATTGCCGTCGGCCTGATCCGCGCCTTTTCGCGCGCGTCCGGCAAGGCGATCGGCAATTTTTGGGTCGATATGGTCAGAGCCACACTCTACATCCTGCTGCCGATCTGCATCGTGCTGACGCTCGCCTATGTGTGGCTCGGCGTACCGCAGACCCTCGGCCCCTATGTGGATGCGACGACGCTCGAAGGCGCCAAGCAGACGATCGCCGTTGGCCCCGTCGCCTCGCAGCTCGCCATCAAGATGCTCGGCACCAATGGCGGCGGCTTCTTCAACACGAACTCGGCTCATCCCTTCGAGAACCCCGACAATATCTCGAACATGATCCAGATGGTGTCTATTTTCCTGATTGGCGCAGCCTTCACCAACGTCTTCGGCCGCATGGTCGGCAACCAGCGCCAGGGTTGGGCGATCCTCACCGCGATGGGCGTCCTCTTCATTGTCGGCGTCGGCATCACCTATTGGGCTGAGGCTGCCGGTAATCCACTGATGCACGCTTTCGGCCTGCAGGGCGGCAACATGGAAGGCAAGGAAGTCCGCTTCGGCGTCGCCATGTCCTCGCTGTTTGCGGTCATCACCACGGCCGCATCTTGCGGCGCGGTCAATGCCATGCACGGTTCGTTCACCGCGCTCGGCGGCCTGATCCCGCTCATCAACATGCAGCTCGGCGAAGTCATCGTCGGCGGCGTCGGCGCAGGCTTCTACGGCATTGTGCTCTTCATCATCGTCGCCGTCTTCGTGGCAGGCCTCATGGTCGGCCGCACGCCGGAATATCTCGGCAAGAAGATCGAGGCGAAGGAAATGAAGATGGCCGTTCTCGCCATCCTCTGCCTGCCGCTCGCCATGCTGGTTTTCACAGCAATAGCAACGGTACTGCCGTCTGCCGTCGCCTCGGTCGGCACGGCCGGCCCGCACGGCTTCTCCGAAATCCTCTATGCCTATACGTCGGCTGCGGCCAACAACGGCTCGGCTTTCGGTGGCCTGACCGGCAATACGCCCTGGTACAACATCACGCTTGGTCTCGGCATGCTGATGGGCCGCTTCCTCGTCATCATCCCGGCGCTTGCCATTGCCGGCTCGCTGGTCACGAAGAAGACGGTTCCGGCCTCGGCAGGCACCTTCCCGACTGACGGCCCGCTCTTTGTCGGCCTGCTGATCGGCACGATCCTGATCGTCGGTGGTCTCACCTTCTTCCCGGCCCTGGCCCTCGGCCCTGTCGTCGAGCACCTGGTCATGATCGCCGGCCAGACCTTCTGAGGTAGGCATCATGCTCATCCGCCACAGGCTTCGAAAAGCCTTCCATCCACGTCCCGGTCTGCCGGGGCGTGGAGCCCAGCGGACGCCCCGCGCCTCCGACATCATCCTGGTGATGATGGCAGGCCTACTCGTGATCGTCTGCGCCATCAGAATTTTACAGGGCTGACCGGCTGTCCGGTTCGCCATCCTCGTTTCAAAGCTGGAGTCTCTTATGAGCCAGGCAAAATCCGCGAGCATCCTGGATTCTCGCATCCTCATTCCGGCCGTGGGCGCTGCTTTCACCAAGCTCAACCCGCGCACCCTCGCCAAGAACCCGGTCATGTTCGTCGTGGCCACGGTCTCGGCGCTGACCACCGTCCTCTTCGTCCGCGATCTGATCGCCGGCAACGGCAATCTCGGCTTCTCCTTCCAGATCAACCTCTGGCTCTGGTTCACCGTGCTCTTCGCCAATTTCGCCGAAGCCGTCGCTGAAGGCCGCGGCAAGGCGCAGGCCGACTCGCTGCGCAAGGCACGCACCGAAACCCAGGCGAAGCTGCTCACCGCCAACAACGGCAGCGGCTATCGCATGGTGCCCGGCACCAGCCTGAAGGTCGGCGATCTCGTGCTCGTCGAAGCCGGCGATATCATCCCCTCCGACGGCGAAGTCGTCGAAGGTGTTGCCTCCGTCAACGAAGCAGCCATCACCGGCGAATCCGCCCCCGTCATCCGTGAATCCGGCGGCGACCGTTCGGCAGTAACAGGCGGTACGCAAGTCCTTTCCGACTGGATCCGCGTACGCATCACCGCCGCGGCCGGGTCGACCTTCCTCGACCGCATGATCTCGCTCGTCGAAGGTGCGGAGCGCCAGAAGACGCCGAACGAAATCGCGCTCAACATCCTGCTTGCCGGCATGACGCTGATCTTTGTGCTCGCCACGGCAACGATCCCGAGCTTTGCGGCCTATGCCGGCGGCTCGATCCCGATCATCGTACTCGTTGCCCTCTTCGTCACGCTGATCCCCACCACGATCGGCGCCCTGCTCTCGGCCATCGGCATTGCCGGCATGGACCGCCTCGTTCGTTTCAACGTGCTTGCCATGTCCGGCCGCGCCGTCGAAGCCGCCGGTGACGTCGATACATTGCTGCTCGACAAGACCGGCACCATCACGCTCGGCAACCGCCAGGCAACCAACTTCCGCCCGGTTCGCGGCATTTCCGAGCAGGACCTCGCCGATGCGGCGCAGCTCGCCTCGCTTGCTGACGAAACGCCGGAAGGACGCTCGATCGTCGTGCTTGCCAAGGAAAAATACGCGATCCGCGGCCGCGACATGGCAAGCCTGAAGGCCACTTTCGTGCCCTTCACCGCCCAAACCCGCATGAGCGGTGTCGATCTCGAAGGCTCCATAATCCGCAAGGGTGCGGTCGAGGCCGTGCTGACTTATGTCAATGGCGATGCATCCTCGAAAAATGGTGCCGAGGTCGTCCGCGAACTGCAGTCCATTTCGGACGAGATTGCCAAGGCCGGCGGCACCCCGCTCGCGGTTGCGCGCGACGGGAAACTGCTCGGCGTCATCCAGCTCAAGGATATCGTCAAGGGCGGGATCCGCGAACGCTTCAACGAGCTTCGCCGCATGGGTATCCGCACTGTCATGATCACCGGCGACAACCCGATGACGGCAGCGGCCATCGCCGCCGAAGCCGGCGTAGACGATTTCCTCGCCCAGGCAACGCCGGAAAACAAGCTGCAGCTGATCCGCGAGGAACAGGCCAAGGGCAAGCTTGTCGCCATGTGCGGCGACGGCACGAACGATGCGCCGGCGCTCGCCCAGGCCGATGTTGGCGTCGCCATGAATACCGGCACGGTCGCAGCCCGCGAAGCCGGCAACATGGTCGACCTCGACAGCGACCCGACGAAGCTCATCGAAATCGTCGAAATCGGCAAACAGTTGCTGATGACTCGCGGCGCGCTGACGACTTTCTCGATCGCCAACGACATCGCAAAGTACTTCGCCATCATCCCGGCGATGTTCCTGACCTTCTACCCGCAGCTCGGCGTGCTCAACATCATGGGCCTCGCCACGCCGCAAAGCGCCATCCTGTCGGCGATCATCTTCAATGCGCTGATCATCATCGCGCTGATCCCGCTGTCGCTGAAGGGGGTCCGTTGCCGTCCGATCGGTGCCGGCGCGCTGCTTTCCCGCAATCTGCTGATCTACGGCCTCGGCGGTATCATCGTTCCGTTCGTCGGCATCAAGGCGATCGACATCGTCATCACGGCCGTCGGCCTCGCCTAAGGAGTCTAGACAATGTTGAAAGAACTTCGTCCGGCAATCGTCATGATCGTTGCCACCACTGCCATCACGGGCCTTCTCTATCCGCTTGCCATGACGGGCGCCGCTCAGGCGATCTTCCCCTATCAGGCGAATGGCAGCCTCATCGAAAAGGATGGTCAGGTTATCGGCTCTACGCTGATCGGCCAGGCCTTCACCAGCGACAAGTATTTCCACGGCCGTCCGTCGGCCGCCGGTGACGGCTACAATGCCGCTGCTTCCTCCGGCTCTAACCTCGGCCCGACCAGCCAGAAGCTGATAGACCGTGTGAAGAGCGACTATGAAGCGGCCAAGGCGACCAACCCAAATGCCGAGGTTCCCGTTGACCTCGTCACGGCCTCAGGCAGCGGCCTCGATCCACATATCTCGCCCGATGCCGCCTACTTCCAGGTACCGCGCGTCGCCAAGGCTCGCGGTATCGATGAAGCCAAGGTCAAGTCCCTGGTCGATGCAGCCGTTACCGGCCGCGAACTCGGCCTGCTCGGCGAACCGACCGTCAATGTTCTGGCGTTGAACCAGAGCCTTGATGCTTCTATGACTCAGTAAAGGTTGAGAGCCCCGGAGCGCTGCAAGGCGCGCCGGGGCTTGCTCGTGAAGAAAGACCGAACCGCATGCCAGACGACAATCGCGACCAGGCCGGCAGGCCCTCGCCCGATGCGCTTCTCGAGAAAGCCCGGGCGGAGTCGCGCGGACGCCTGAAAATCTTCCTGGGTGCCGCCCCCGGCGTCGGCAAGACCTATGAAATGCTGGTTTCCGGCCACGCCAAACTGGCCGATGGGCTCGATGTGGTGATCGGCGTCGTCGAGACCCACGGCCGCAAGGAAACCGAGGCGCTGCTTTCCGGCTTCGAAATCGTGCCGCGTACCCAGGTCGCCTATCGCGGCCAAGAGCTCGAAGAGATGGATCTCGACGCCATCCTCGTGCGCCACCCCGATCTCGTACTCGTCGACGAGCTTGCCCATACCAATGCCGAAGGCAGCCGCCATCCGAAGCGCTATCTCGACGTCAAGGAACTGCTCGATCGCGGCATCGACGTCTATTCGACGCTGAACATCCAGCATGTCGAAAGCCTGAACGATGTCGTCTCGCAGATCACCCGCATCCGGGTACGTGAGACCGTGCCGGACTCGGTGATCGACATGGCCGACGATGTCGAGATCATAGACCTGACGCCCGACGATCTCATCAAGCGCCTGCACGACGGCAAGGTCTATGTGGCAAGGACCGCCGAGCGGGCGCTGACCAACTATTTCACGCCCGGCAATCTGACGGCGCTACGCGAACTGGCGCTGCGCAAAACTGCCCAACGCGTCGATGACCAGTTGCTGACCCATATGCAGGCGCATGCCATTTCCGGACCATGGGCGGCCGGCGAACGTGTGCTGGTATCGATCGACGATCATCCCCGTTCCGCCTCGCTGGTACGCTACGCCTCGCGCATGGCCGCTCGCCTGCGCGCACCCTGGGCCGCCGTCTATGTCGAGACCAATCGCTCCATCAATCTGTCGGAGGCACAGCGCGACACGATCGCAGCCACGCTCAGGCTGGCCGAACAGCTCGGCGGCGAGGCAATCACCATTCCCGGTCGCGAGGTGACCGAGGAGCTGGTGCGTCATGCGACGGGCAATAACGTCACCCACATCGTCATCGGTGCTCCGAAAAAACCGACCTGGCGGGATTGGTGGTGGAGCCGTTCCACTACCGACGAGCTGATCCGGCGTGCGGGCGATATCAGCGTCCATGTCATTTCCGGAAACGAAAAAGACCCGACCGCGCAGCGTGGGGTAAAGGCGGCATCGAGCGCGCCCACGCTCGATTTCCGTGCCTATATGCTTTCGACACTCTATGTCGCCATTGCGCTTGTCGCCGGCGTCGTGCTCGATCAGGTGCTCGACGTGCGCAATCTGGCGCTGGTCTTCCTGATGGCGGTGCTGACGTCAGCCGTCATCCACGGCCTCAGGCCGGCGCTCTATACCTGTATCGTCAGCGCTCTCTCGTTCAACTTCTTTTTCCTGCCGCCGCGCTACACGCTGACGATCAGCGATCCCGAAAGTGTGCTGGCGCTCTTCTTCTTTCTGGGGGTCGCCATCATCGCCTCCAATCTGACGGCAACGGTACAGCGACAGGCCGCCGCCGCCCGGCAACGGGCGCGAACGACCGAGGATCTCTACCTCTTCTCGAAAAAGCTGGCCGGCACCGGCACGCTCGACGACGTTCTCTGGGCAACCGCGTTCCAGATCGCCTCCATGCTCAAGGTGCGCGTCGTCCTGCTTCTGCCGGAGGACGGTTCGATCGCCGTCAAGGCTGGCTATCCGCCCGACGACACGCTCGACGATGCCGATATTGCCGCTGCCCGTTGGGCCTGGGAGCACAATCACGCGGCTGGTCGTGGCGCCGATACCCTGCCCGGCGCAAAGCGCCTCTATGTGCCGCTGCGCACCGGCCGCACCGCCGTTGGCGTCATCGGGCTCGACAGCGACCGCCGCGACGGCCCGCTTCTGACACCCGAGCAGCAGCGGCTTCTGGATGCATTGGCGGATCAGGCCGCGCTTGCCATCGAACGTGTCCAGCTCGTCGCCGATGTCGATAGGGCCAAGCTTGCAGCCGAGGCCGACCGCCTGCGCTCTGCCCTGCTGACCTCGATTTCGCATGACCTGAAGACACCGCTTGCAGCAATCCTCGGCGCGTCGGGCACGCTGCGTGACTACTTCGATTCCATGTCCGCAGACGACCGCATCGATCTTCTCTCAACCGTCGTCGACGAATCCGAACGGCTCAACCGCTTCATCGCCAATCTGCTCGATATGACGAAGATCGAATCCGGTGCCATGGAGCCGAATTATGCGCTGCACTATGCCGGCGATATCGCCGGCAGTGCACTGCGTCGCGCCGCCAAGATCCTCGACCATCACAAGACCGAGATGACGATCGCCGCCGACCTGCCGATGGTGCGTGTCGATCCCGTTCTCTTCGAGCAGGTTCTCTTTAACCTGCTCGACAATGCCGCGAAATATGCGCCCGAGGGCTCCGTCATCCGCATCGAGGGATGGGCGGATGCCGACAATGTCGTCGTCCAAATCTCCGACGAAGGCCCTGGCATTCCTCCCACGGACCTCAACCGTGTCTTCGACACCTTCTACCGCGTGCGCAAGGGTGATCAGGTGCGAGCCGGCACAGGCCTCGGCCTATCCATATGCCGCGGCTTTATCGAGGCGATGGGCGGCACGATCACCGCCGGCAACCGGACGGACAGATCCGGCGCCGTCTTTACCATCCGCCTTCCCAAACCGAATGACATTCCCAAATTGGATGAACTCAAATGACCGGTTCAGCCGTCAAGATCCTCGTCGTCGATGACGAACCTCCAATCCGCAAGCTTTTACGCGTCGGCCTTACCGCCCAGGGCTATGAAGTCCACGAGGCGCCGAACGCGGGCGCGGCCCGCCAATCCGTCAAGGACGACCAGCCCGATCTCATCGTGCTCGATCTCGGCTTGCCCGACATGCCGGGCCACGACCTGCTGCAGGAATGGCGTGAAGACGGGCTGACGATGCCCGTCGTCATACTGTCGAGCCGCACCGATGAAGCCGGCATCGTCAAGGCGCTGGAAACAGGCGCCGACGACTATGTCACGAAGCCCTTCGGCATCAACGAGCTCGGCGCCCGCATTCGCGTAGCACTCCGCCACCGGCTGCAACAGCAGGGCGAAAAGGCGATCTTCCAGACGGGTGGCCTTTCGATCGACCTCGTCAAGCGCATCGTCAAGGTGGACGGCAAGGAGATCAAGCTGTCGCCGAAGGAATACGACATCCTGCGGGTTCTCGCCCAGCACGCCGGCAAGGTGCTGACACATCAGTTTCTTCTGAAACAGGTATGGGGTCCGGCAGCGGATGTTCAGTATCTGCGTGTCTATGTGCGCCAGCTGCGGCAAAAGGTCGAGCAGATTCCGGACCAGCCGCACTATATTACCACCGAGACCGGTGTCGGCTATCGGCTCCGTGAGCCTGATTGACATCAGCCGAAAACAGTATCGAGACTGAAATGAACCTCTCCAACATCATACGGCCGGAACACACCTTCATCGGCTTGTCGGCGGCGACCAAGTGGCGCGCCCTACAGGCGATCTCGGAAAAGGCCGGCAAGGCTTTCGGCATCGACAGCTCGGGCGTGCTGAAAGCGCTTGAATCGCGTGAAAAGCTCGGCTCCACCGGCATCGGCAATGGCATCGCCGTTCCGCATGCGGCGATCGACGGCATGACCAGCCCACGCGGGCTGCTGATCCGCTTCGCCCAGCCACTGGATTTCGAAGCGATCGACGACATTCCGACGGATATCGCCTTCGTTCTGCTTTTCGGGGAAAACAATCGCGGGGAGTATCTGAACGTGCTCGCCGCCATCGCCCGCAAACTTCAGTCGGATGGCGTGCTGGCGGCCATGCGCAAGGCCAGGAGCAACGATGAATTCTATTCGGACTTCATCGCGGATTCACGCGTCTGAAAAATCAGCTTTCGACCCTCTCCCCGCCGAAGCGGGGGGAAGGCAAATCGGAAAACAAGGGGCCGCATCGGCCCCTTTTTATTAGAAGTCGCGCTGGAAGCGGAGGAAACCGAAGGTTTCGTCGTCGCCGTCTTCTTCGTCGTGATACTGAACGCTGAGCTTGCTGCGCAGGTTTTCAGCAATCTGGTAGTCGATGGTGACGCCCGTCGTGTAAGCGCTGCCGCCCGTGAAGTCGCCGTCAGCATCGAGGTCGATCTTGTCGAAGTACTGGAAGGCCGGGGTAACGGCCCACTTGTCGGTCAGCTTGACCTTGTACTCGGCAGCAACCGTCCATTCGGACTCTTCGTAGTAGTAGTTAGCGCCGCTAGCCCAAACGCCAGCGAGGCCAAGGGTGCCGGGGCCGATATCGGCATAAACGATTGCGCGGATTGCGCCTTCGCTGGCATCCGTGTCGTAACCACCAAGCAGGTAGCCGCTGACGGCGCCGCTCTTGAAGGAAACCTGGGCTGCAACGCCGAAGTTGTTCGGCTCATCGCCCGGCTTGGAAGCGTAGGCTTCTTCAAGTTCGTCAACCGAGACGCCAGCTGCGAAGCTGTCGGTCTCGTACTGATAACGGATCGAGTTGTGGGTCGTCTCATTGCTCGCGAGCGTATCCGTCTCGCTGCTCATGTCATCGTCCCACCAGCTGTACTGCTTACCAGCGCGGAAGCCAGCGATGTCGATGTAGCCTTCGTCAAGCGTCGTCACCTGATCGGTGGCGTTGTTGGCGTTGGTACGCAGCGTGATTACGCCCGTGAGGGTGCCGTACTCGGTGTCGTTCTTGGTCTGGAAGGTAACCTGACCACGAGTCCAGAAGTTTACGTCGGAATCACCGGCAATGTTATCGCCGAAACGAACTTCAGTACGGATGTAACCGCCAATTTGAAGGCAGGTTTCGGTGCCCGGGATGTAGAAGTAGCCGGTGCCGTAAGCGTCGCAAACGCGAACATATTCTACGGGTTCCGGTTCAGCCGCAACGATAGCGTCGGCTGCATGCGCTCCGGAAACCGCTGCAAGGGCGGCAACAGAGCCAAGAAGGATAGTTTTAATAGACATCAGAAAGACCTTTTACGGTTTGAAAGAGGCAAGCAGTGCTTCAAGGGCACCCCTGCCATGCGACCGTCGAATCCCAACGGCCACGAGCCATGTAGTCATTCGAAAACGTCAGCGCTGTAAAAGAAGACTAAAAATCGACACACCAATGTCACTTTGGCGGTCGAACTGTGGCAGAAAAAACACGGGGTTGCGACACGGCGCCGCAATTGGCCGCGGCCAACTGGCAGAATGTCCGATCCGCAATTGGCCATGCAAATGGGATGGCTTTCTACGACCAGTCCGGGGAACCGGAACAATCTTCGTTTCATTATACGACCTAGTTGATAGAGTTTAAGCTATAACCACGGAGGGTTCCCATGCACACTCACAGGCTCACCCGGCTGATTGCGGCCGCGGTCATGGCAGGCAGCTTTGCGATCGGCACTGTCGCGCCGGCATTCGCAGACCAGACGCTTCTCAACGTCTCCTATGATCCGACGCGCGAATTGTATAAGGATTTCAATGCTGCTTTTGCCGCAAAGTGGAAGGCCGACACCGGTGAAGCGGTAACGATCCAGGCCTCGCACGGCGGCTCTGGCGCGCAGGCACGCTCCGTCATCGACGGTCTCGACGCCGATGTCGTGACCCTCGCCCTCGAAGGCGATATCGACGCGATCGCCAAGGCGACCGGCAAGATCCCGACCGACTGGAAGACCAAATTCCCGAACAATTCGACGCCCTATACGTCGACGATCGTCTTCCTGGTGCGCAAGGGCAATCCCAAGGGTATCAAGGATTGGGGCGATCTGATCAAGGACGACGTCCAGGTCATTACGCCCAATCCGAAGACCTCGGGCGGCGCCCGCTGGAACTTCCTTGCCGCCTGGGCATGGGCCAAGCAGGCCAATGGCGGCGATGAGGCCAAGGCGCAGGAATATGTCACCAAGCTCCTGCAGCATGTCCCTGTTCTTGACAGCGGCGCTCGTGGCGCAACGACGACCTTCGTGCAGCGCGGCCTCGGCGATGTCCTGCTCGCCTGGGAAAACGAGGCCTATCTTTCGCTCGAAGAACTTGGTCCAGACCAGTTCGAGATCGTAACGCCCGCCTATTCGATCCGTGCCGATCCGCCGGTTGCGATCGTCGATGGCAATGTCGACAAGAAGGGCACCCGCAAGGTTGCCGAAGCCTATCTTAACTACCTTTATTCGGACGAAGGCCAGAAGATCGCGGCCAAGCATTATTACCGCCCGATCAAGCCGGAAGCCGCCGATCCGGCTGACATCGCCCGCTTCCCGAAGCTGACGCTCGCAACCATCGACGACTTCGGCGGCTGGAAAGATGCCCAGCCGAAATTCTTCGGCGACGGCGGCATATTTGACCAGATCTATAAGCCTGCCCAATAATAGGTCTTATGAGCGCACATAATCCCACACGGTGGCGGTTCAAGCGGCCGAGTGTCATTCCGGGTTTCGGACTGGCGCTCGGCCTTACCTTGATCTGGCTTACCCTCGTCGTCCTTATCCCGCTGTCCGGTCTTGCCTGGCGGTCGAGCGCACTCGGCTGGGATAAATTCTTCGGTATCGCCTTTGACCAACGAACGCTGAGTGCGCTGCGCATCAGCTTCGGCTGCGCCTTCATTGCGGCATGCCTCAACGTCATCTTCGGCGTCATCCTGGCCTGGGTGCTGGTGCGTTACCGGTTCCCCGGCAAACGCATTATCGATGCCATGGTGGACCTGCCTTTCGCTCTGCCGACGGCCGTCGCCGGCATCGCGCTGACGACCCTCTACGCGCCGAACGGCTGGGTCGGACAGTTCCTGACGCCGCTCGGCATCAAGATCGCCTTCACGCCGGCCGGCATCGTCGTTGCGCTTATCTTCGTCGGCCTGCCCTTCATTGTCCGCACGGTCCAGCCGGTCATGGAAGAGATCGACAAGGAAGTCGAAGAGGCCGCCGCCACACTCGGCGCCAACCGTCTTCAGACCATCACCCGTGTACTGCTGCCGGGCCTTGCCCCGGCCGTGCTGACGGGCTTCGCGCTGGCCTTTGCCCGCGCCGTCGGGGAATATGGCTCCGTCATCTTCATCGCCGGCAACCTTCCGTTCAGGTCGGAGATCGCGCCGCTGCTCATCGTCATCAAGCTCGAAGAGTATAATTATGCGGCCGCAACGGGTATTGCTGCCATCATGCTGATCATCTCCTTCATGATGCTGCTCGTCATCAATCTCATCCAGAGCTGGAGCAGGCGGAGGTACGGTTATGGCGTCTGATTCCGTTGCAACCGTCTCGGCAGCAAGGGCACACAAGGTCCATTCGGCCGTTACCGAAAGCAAGGTCGCGCGGATCACGCTTGTCGTCATCGCACTCGTCTTCCTGCTGCTGATCCTGTTCCTGCCGCTCGCGGCCGTCTTCGTCGAAGCTTTCCGCAAGGGTGCCGGCTCTTTCTTTTCGGCACTTCAGGACGCTGAGACCTTTTCATCGATCCGCCTGACACTGATCGTCGCCGGCGTCAGCGTGCCGCTGAACCTCGCCTTCGGCCTTGCCGCCGCCTGGGCGATCGCCAAGTTCGAATTCAAGGGCAAGGCGTTTCTGACGACGCTGATCGACCTGCCGTTTTCGGTATCGCCGGTCATTTCGGGCCTCGTCTTCGTACTGCTGTTCGGCGCCAACACCTGGCTCGGCCAGTGGTTGAGCGCCAACGACATCAAGATCCTGTTTGCCGTGCCGGGGCTGATCCTCGCCACCATGTTCGTCACCTTCCCCTTCGTGGCGCGCGAACTCATCCCGCTGATGCAGGAACAGGGAACGCAGGATGAGGAGGCAGCGCTTTCGCTCGGCGCCAGCGGCTGGCAGGCTTTCTGGTACGTCACCTTGCCGAATATCAAATGGGGCCTGCTTTACGGCGTTCTGCTCTGCAACGCCCGCGCCATGGGCGAGTTCGGCGCGGTATCCGTCGTTTCGGGCCACATTCGCGGCCAGACAAACACGATGCCGTTGCAGGTGGAAATCCTCTACAACGAATACAATTTCACCGGGGCTTTTGCGGTCGCTTCGCTTCTGGCTTTGCTTGCGCTTGTCACACTTGTTTTGAAGACGCTGCTGGAAATGCGCTACAGCGCGGAAATAGCCGCCAGCCGGCGGCACTGAAGGAAATAGAATGGAAGTACGCGTCCAGAACCTACGCAAGGAATTCGACCGCTTTCCGGCACTGCACGATGTCTCGCTCGACATCCGCTCCGGCGAACTGATCGCATTGCTCGGCCCTTCCGGCTCCGGCAAGACCACGCTTCTGCGTCTGATCGCCGGTCTCGAAAGCCCGACGGAAGGCCAGATCTTCTTCGGTGACGAAGATGCATCGCGAAAGACCGTCCAGCAGCGCAATATCGGCTTCGTGTTCCAGCATTATGCACTGTTTCGCCATATGACGGTGCTCGATAATGTTTCCTTCGGCCTCAAGGTGCGCAATTCCGCGCGTCGCCCGTCGAAGGCTGATATTCGCAAACGAGCCCTTGAACTCCTCGATCTCGTGCAGCTGTCGGGCCTCGAAAAGCGCTACCCGGCACAGCTCTCCGGCGGTCAGCGTCAGCGCGTCGCGCTTGCCCGCGCCATGGCGGTGGAGCCGAACGTGCTGCTGCTCGACGAGCCCTTCGGCGCGCTCGACGCACAGGTCCGCAAGGACTTGCGCAAGTGGCTGCGCGAAATCCATGACCGAACCGGGCACACGACTGTCTTCGTCACCCACGACCAGGATGAGGCCATGGAACTGGCCGATCGCGTCGTCGTCATGAGTCAGGGCGCAATCGAGCAGGTCGGCACGCCGGACCAGGTCTACGACAGTCCGAATTCGCCATTCGTCTTCGGATTCGTCGGCCAGTCGAACTGCCTGCAGGTGGAAGTCGCCGGCGGCGATATCCGCTTCGAAGGCCGCTCTCTGGGCCTCAATGCCGAGGCTGAGACGGACGGCCCCGCCCAGCTCTATTTCCGTCCTCACGACGTCCGGCTTTGCGAATCTGCCGAGACCTGTATTGCCGGCCAGCCGGTCGCCAGCCGTCGTGTCGCGGGCACCCGTCATATCGAACTCGACATCGGCAAGGATCGTCCGCATATCGAAATCGAGCTTCCTCCGAGCGAAGCCGACAGGCTCGACCGGTCACACGTCGCTTTCAAGCCTACCCGCTGGAAGCTGTTTCGAAATTGAGATAACGGAGTGACGGTTCCCGCCAGAATCGCATTCCGGCCGGAAGTCCTTGTTATTTTTGTGATCTGAGGTTGTTTGTATTTTTGTCACATGCCGAGTAAAACGTTTTCGCTGGGATCGAAAAGGGCTAGACTTATCCAATAGGAGGCACCTGGCGTTGAGGGCGGAGATTTCCTTTGGAAAATCCCTGATCGGGATTTTGTTCGCAGGATTGGCAGCAACAAGCTGCACGACGACATCAAAACCGGCGACAGCGCCGGTCAAGACCGAAAAAAAGCAGGTTCAGCCGGCGAAAGTTACGTTTAACTATACCCCCAAGGATCGTGATTGCCTCAAGCGCGCCATGTATTTCGAATCACAGCATTCGGATGAGGATGGGTACCTGGCGGTTGGTAGCGTGGTGATGAACCGGCTTACCTCCGGCGCCTATGCTGATTCGATCTGCGGCGTCGTTGCCCAGAAGAAGCAGTTTGCACCCGGCGTGATGACACGCGAGGTCAAACCGCAGGCAGAGCCTGAATTGGCGACCGCAGCCGATGCGATCTTGAGCGGCGAGCGCCATCCGGCGATCGGCGACGCCATGTTCTTCCACACCGCAGGGTTGAGATTCCCCTACAATAACATGCACTACGTAACGGTTGCGGGCGGCAATGCCTTTTACGAAAAGCGCGATGAGGATGGCACGCTTGAAACGCCGCCGCCTCTCCCCTCCTACGAAGTCGCGATGAACTACGTGCCGGGCGAGAGCATGCTGCCACCGCAGTTTGAAGCGCTGATCCCGTCAGCAGTTCCTGTGCCGATTCCGGCCCCGAACACCCCGGCAACGGCGAATATGCAGCCAATGCCGATTCTTGATGAACCGGTGACCACGGCCGAACCAGCGGCCACCATCGAGCCGCAGCCCGGCGTACCGGTTGCGGTCCCGACGCCTCGCCCCGCTTATGACAGCGTGATGCTGCGTGGAAGCATGACTGCGAACGGCGGCTGACGCCGCCGGATGCTTTTCGGGAAGAGCGCTAGGCGCGCTCTTCCCAGACCTTGGCGAGTTCCACGATCGTTTGGACGGCCTTTTCCATATCCTGACGGCTGATCCATTCAAGCGGCGAGTGGAAAGCATGCCCGCCCGCGAAAATGTTCGGGCAAGGCAGCCCCATGAAGGAGAGGCGCGAGCCATCCGTACCGCCACGGATGCTGCCGCGAACCGGCGTCATGCCTGCCCGGCGCACGGCTTCGACAGCGTTATCCACGATTTCGGGGTGACGATCGAGCACGACCTTCATGTTGCGGTACTGTTCTTTCACGTCGAAACGATAGGTCGAGCCCGGATAGGCCTTCATCACGTCCTTGACGATCGCTTCGAGCATCGCTTCCTTTTCGGCAAGGCCCTCGTCCGTAAAATCGCGAATGATCAGGCTGATCGCAGCCTTTTCCATTGAGCCGGCCACGCCCGTTGGATGAACGAAGCCCTGTTTTCCCTCAGTGCTTTCAGGCGCGATTTCCTTCGGCAGCCGGTCGATGATGGCGCCTGCAATCTTGATGGCATTTTCCATCCTGTCCTTGGCAAAGCCCGGATGGATGGCCACGCCGCCGATGATGATATCGGCACTGTCGGCGGAAAAGGTCTCATCCTCGATATGGCCGGCGGTCTCGCCGTCCATGGTATAGGCATAATCCGCGCCGAGCTTCTTCAGATCGACCTTGTTGACACCGCGCCCCACCTCTTCGTCCGGGGTGAACAGGATCTTGATCGTGCCGTGCCTAATCTCCGGATTGTCGATGAGAATTTTGGCGGCCGCCATGATTTCGGCCAGACCTGCCTTGTCGTCGGCACCGAGCAACGTCGTTCCGTCGGTGGTGATGATATCGTTGCCGATCTGGTTCTTGAGCTGCGGGTGCTCCGAGACACGGATCACCCGGCTCGGATCGCCGGGAAGCCGAATGTCGCCGCCGGCATAGGCCTTCACCATCTGCGGCTTGACGTTCTTGCCGGTGAAGTCGGGGGCCGTATCCATATGCGAACAGAAGCAGATGACAGGCACCTTCTTGTCCGTATTGGCCGGAATGGTCGCATAGACGTAGCCATGCTCGTCGAGATGCGCGTCCGAAAGACCGATCTCCAGGAGCTCCTTGACCAGAACCCGGCCGAGATCCTTCTGTTTCTCGGTTGTCGGCTGTGTGGAAGAGGCGGGATCGGATTGGGTGTCGATGACGACGTAGCGGAGAAAGCGGTCAAGAACAGTGTCTGTCATAATATCCATTCCAGCATGATCATCGTCTGATCATATAGCCCTCGAAGAGACTGCGACGAAAGCTTTTTTCCGCTCGGAGCAATCCGCAATTGATCTCATTCGCCTTCGGTGAACGATTGCATCGATACCACATGTGACAGCAGTTGACGGTTCCTCACCTCATGCAGCAGGAACGAAGGACCATCCAAAACTGAAAGACCGTCCCGGCCTCCGAGAACCAGCGGATTAGGCGGACAAAGCGAGCCGCATGTCTGAAGCGCAATCGATCCAACTCGACTGAAAACAGGTCTGTGCACATGGCCGCAGATAATTCCGAGCGGTGGATTTTCCATTGCTTCGAGAAACGCCATCAACTCATCCCCATTCCGGCATCCGACCTGATCCAACGGTTCTATGCCGATACTGAAAGGTGGCTGATGCATGAAGAGCAGAGCAGGCATGGATACACCGGCAAACACGCCTCGCAACCATGACAGATGCGGCCGGATATCGCCGTAACTCTCACCGGCAACCGTTACATCGACCCCGATAAGGGTGGCGTCAGCGAAACTTGCGGAAAAATGCATCGGCCCCGATGGAACCGCCCATCCGCCGATCCCGGTAAATTCGGCGCGCATCGCGGCTTCATCATCGCCATTGCCCGGTAAGAGATAGACCGGGACGTGAAGCGACTGCAGACGTTGCGCGATCCTTCGGTAGCCGTCCCGCCACCCACGATCCACCAGATCGCCGGTCACAACGAGCGCGTCCGGCCTGAATTCCCTCAGCCACTCGATCGCCCTTTCGAACACAAGCAATGACGAACTGCCCGGTTCCGCATGGATATCGGATATTTGCGCAACAATCATGCCGCCCCTCTCTTCCTCAAGGAGGGCAGTATGCAGAAGGCGATAGCTGCATGCTATCGCCTCCCCTCAATCAATCGACGCGACGACCCTCACCGTTGAAGACGTGCAGATGTTTGGCCGGGAAGGCAACGTTGACTTTCGGTCCCGCGCTCAGCGCCTCGCGATCGAGGGTGAAAATCTTGAACGGCAGGCCATGCAACGACAGATGCAGGATGATGCCGAAGCCTGTCGGCTCGACGAGTTCCACATCGGCGGCGATACCGGCCCCATTGGTGATCACGACATGCTCCGGCCGAATGCCAAGCGTAACTTTTTCGCCAACTGACAAGGGCAACGACTTGTCGAGCGGCACGATCGTGCCGTCCTTCAGCTTCACACCGCCTGCCTCATAGCTGGCGTCGAGGAAATTCATGCCAGGTGAACCAATGAAGCCTGCAACGAAAAGGTTGGCGGGGCGATCGTAGAGTTCCAGAGGGCTGCCGACTTGCTGCACGACCCCACCATGCATGGCAACGATCCGATCCGCCAGCGTCATCGCCTCGATCTGGTCGTGGGTCACGTAAATCGAGGTTGCCTTGAGATCACCGTGCAGTTTCTTGATTTCTGCGCGCATCTGCTCGCGCAGGCGCGCATCGAGGTTTGACAGCGGCTCGTCGAATAGGAAGGCCTTCGGCTGGCGCACGATGGCGCGGCCCATGGCAACGCGCTGGCGCTGGCCACCGGATAATGCTTTCGGCCGGCGTTCGAGCAGCGGGTCGAGGCCAAGCTTGGAAGCGGCCCCCGCAACAGCACTGGCGATCTTTTCCTTCGCCGTCTTCCGGAGCTTCAGGCTGTAGCTCATGTTGCCGGCGACGTTCATATGCGGGTAGAGCGCATAGGACTGGAACACCATGGCGATGTCGCGATCCTTCGGATGCAACTCGTTGACGCGGTTGCCGGCAATGCGGATCTCGCCGTCGGTTACCTCCTCAAGGCCAGCGATCATGCGCAGCAGGGTGGACTTGCCGCAGCCGGACGGGCCGACGAGGACGACGAACTCACCGTCCTTGATCTCCAGGTCGACGCCATGCAGCACCGGGAAATGACCATAGGATTTCTTGATATTCTTGATGTCGATCGATGCCATGTGACTAACCCTTGACCGCGCCGGCCGTCAGGCCCTGGACGAGATAACGCTGGATGAGCAGGAAGAAGAGGCCGGCCGGAATGAGTGCCATGATGCCCGCCGCCATCATCTGCCCGAAATCCACGGAGAATTTCGAAACGAAAGTAAGAAGGCCGACCGGGAAGGTGGCCGCATCATTTCCGTTGATCAGCATCAGCGCGAAGAGCAGTTCACTCCAGGCAGCCGTGAAGACGAAGCCGAGTGTTGCCGCAATGCCGGGCAGCGTCAGTGGCAGGATGATCTGCCGGAAGGCTACGAACTGGGTGGCGCCGTCGATCATCGCCGCCTCTTCCAGATCCTTCGGAATGCCGTCGAAGAAGGACTGCATCAGGAAGGTCGCGAAGGGCACGTTGAAGGCAGTGTAGACGATGACAAGACCCGTCAGGCTGTTGGTCAGATGTAGTGGCGACAGGATCTTGAAGATCGGTGCCACCAGCATGACGAGCGGGAACATCTGGGTCAGCAGCATCAGTGCCACGATCCAGTATTTTCCCCGGAATGTGAAGCGCGACAGCGCATAGCCGGATAGCGAAGCGCAGATCGTCACCGCCACCGCCGTCGACGCCGAGACGATCAGGCTGTTCTTGAAGAAAGTTGGGAAGGCGCTGTGCTCTAGCACGAAGCTGTAATGTTCCCATGTGGTCCGCGACGGCCACATGCGCACACCCTCGGTATAAAGCAGGTCGTTCGGCGTAACCGAGACCTTCAAGAGCCAGAAGAGCGGGAACAGCGCGAAGACGACGTAAACGAAGATCGCCAGGCGGTGCGCGATGGTGGGGAGAATGGAACGTCTCATGGCTCAATCCTTGGCCAGCAGGCTCTGCCGCAGCAGGATGATCAGCATGGAATAGGCAAGCAGCAGGATCAGCAGCACCAGTGCGATCGCAGAGGCATAGCCGAAATCGAGCCGCTTGAAGGCCTGGGTGAAGATGTAGCTGGCGACGATCTGTGTCCTGTCAGCCGGTCCGCCGCCGGTCATCACGACGATGAGATCGGCAAAATTCGAAATCCAGACGGTGCGCAGCATGACGGTAATGGCGATGGTCGGCGCCAAGAAAGGCAGGGTGATCGACCAGAAGCGCTGGAACCAGCCGGCTCCGTCGATCGAGGCCGCCTCATAGAGATCGCGCGGGATTGCCTGCAGGGCGGCAAGGAGCGTGATGGCAAAGAAGGGAATGCCCCACCAGACATTGGCGATGATCGGTCCCCACATCGCATATTGCGGATCGGAGAGAATATTGCCCGGCTCGTTCATCAGCCCCAGAGCAAAGAGCCAATGCGGGATTGGCCCGATGACCGGATTGAAAAGCCAGGCCCAGTTGAGGCCAGCAAGGAATGACGGCACGGCCCAGGGCAGGAAGACCAGCGCCTGAATGACGCCCCTGCCCCAGAACGGCTTGTCGAGCAGAAGGGCGAGAATAAGACCGAAGACGAACTGCAGAATGACGGAAGCACCCGTCCACCAGAGCGTATTTCGAAGCGCGCCGTAAAATGCCGTGTCCTGGGAAAGCTCGCGGAAATGTTCGATGCCGACAAAGCCGCCGGAAAAGGGATTAAGCAGCTGAATATCGCGGAAGGCATAGGACACGCCGACGACAAGCGGCACCAGCATGACAGCAATGATCAGGATCAGCGAGGGCGCGCTGTAGAGATAGGGCTCCGAGGCATCGGCCAGTCGACGCAGCCATGGCCGGCGGTCGGGGCGCGTCTGAAGCGTGTCGGCGGTGATGGTCATTATCCGATACTTCCCCTTGCGGCGCTTCGGCGCGCCGTCCGTCTTTGCATGAGCGGCGGCGGAAGATTTCCGCCGCCGTTTGAAGACTTCGCTTACTTCTTCGCGAGGAACTTCTGCTGAGCCTTGGTGAGATAGTCGGCCCACTGGTCGGCAAGATCCTTGGCAGAGATGTCACCGAGCAGCGCCTGCTGCGAGGTCTTGATCGCCATGGAATCCTTGAAGAAGGCGAATTCCTCAAGGTAGGTCGGCATGACGGTCGGGACTGTGTCCTTGTCGGCCAGCTCTTCGAACCAGCCCTTGAACTGGTCACCAGCGTAGAAGGGATCCTTCTCTGCGGCCGTGTAGGCGGGCAGCGCGCCGATCTTCTTGTTCCACTCGATATTGCCTTCCGGTCCTTCGAGGGTGGCGATCAGCTTCCAGGAGAGATCCTTGTTCTGGCTCGTGGTGAACATCGACCAGCCGCCGTAACCGATGGTCGGATAGGACTTGCCGGCCGGGCCCTTTGGCAGCGGAATAACGCCGAAGTCTTCCTTCTTCATACGCTCGGCAATAGCGATCAGCGCATCCGGATCCTGGTCGAGGAAGGCGCAGGTGCCGGAATAGAAGCCGGCGACGACTTCGTTGAAGCCCCAGTTGACGCTATCCTTCGGCGCGTAGCCCTTCTTGTAAAGATCGACCATCCACTCGATGCCCTTTGCCCAGCCTTCGCTGTTCATGGTCGAGGTGCCGTCTTCCTTGAAGTACTTGTTGTCGCCGGCCATGGAGGCGGCGAAGATCATCCAGCCGTTCAGGCCGCCCGGACCGCCACGCATGCAGTAACCGTATTTGCCCTGCAGCTTGGAGACGGCTTCGGAGGCCTTGGTGAAATCCTCCATCGTCTTCGGCGGCTCCTTGACGCCGGCTTCCGCGAGCAGCTTCTTGTTGTAGAACATGGCGCGCAAATAGAAGCCGTAGGGCAGCATATAGGCTGTGTTGTTGACGTCACGGCCGAGATCCAGCGCGCGCGGCGTCAGTTCCTTCGTATGCTCCCATTTTGCCAGATAGGGCTCGAGGCTTTCGAGCATGCCGTTATTGGCATAGAGCGACAGCCAGGTATCAGGCATTTCCATCACGTCAGGCACATCGCCGGCCGAGACCATGGTTGCGAACTTCTGGAAGGCTTCGTTCCAGGGCAGCGAGATGATATCGACCTTGGTGCCGGGATTGGCGGCTTCGAACTTGCTGACGATCGACTTCAGCGTTTCGGTGCGCTCCGGGCTGGTGATGACTTCGACGAGCTTCAGCGTCGTATCCGCAAAAGCGGTGCCTGCCATCATCGTTGTCGCAAAGAGCGTTGAAAGAATAAGTTTTTTCATTTTCGGTTCCCCTCCGTCGTTGTTTGTGAGGTTTCGGTTATGAGGCGGCGGCAATCGCCTCCTCGATATCCCTCCACAGGGCCTCGGTTCCTTCGAGGCCGATATGGAGGCGCACAGATCGCGGGCTGATGCCGAAGGTCTGTGCGGAATTCGGCTGTGCTTTCTGCTGCAGCACCACCTCGCCCGGTACGATCAGGCTTTCATGTCCACCCCAGCTTACACCCAGTTTGAAAAGCTTGAGGTGATCTGCGAAGGCTCTGACATCGACGCCTTCGCGGAATATGAAGGAAAAGAGGCCCGACGTGCCGTTGAGACCGGCAGGCAGGCGATTGGCAAGGCCCGGATGACAGACCTGCTCGACCGCATCGAGGCCTTGCAGGCGCTGCGCGATCGTCATGGCCGCTGTCTCATGCGCTCTCATTCGGATCGGCAACGTGCGCAAGCCACGGATCAAGAGCCAGGCGTCGAAAGGCGATAGCTTGCCGCCGAGATAGGGATAGGACTCGGCTTTGATGCGCGCGATCATTTCCTTGGAGCCGGCGACGACACCAGCCACGACATCGCTGTGACCGCCAAGATATTTGGAAGCCGAATGGATGACGAGATCGACGCCGAGCGTTACCGGCCGCTGGAAGAACGGGCTTGCCCAGCTGTTGTCGATCATGGTGACGACACCGTGCTTCTTGGCGAGTGCCGCCAGCGCACCGACATCATGGGCTTCCATCACCCAACTCGTCGGGCTCTCCATATAGAAGACTTTCGCGCCCGGAAGCGCCTTGGCAACCGCCTCTTCGTCGCGGCCGTCGACATAGGTCACCTCGACCTTCATCCGCTTCAGGATCGTGCCGAACAGCCGGAAAGCATCGGGATAGACATGGTTCACAGCGACGATACGATCGCCAGGTTCCACGAAACTCAGAACCGCGGACGAGATCGCCGCCATGCCGCTCGCAAAACCCAGCGCGTCCTCCGCCCCTTCGAGCTTCGCCAGCATTTCCTCGAACATGCGAACCGTCGGGTTCAGACCGCGCGTATAGATCGGCCGCACCTTTTCGCCGCGATAGGACGCGATCATGTCGTCGTAGTCGGAAAAGGTGAAAAGCGATGTCTGGAAGATCGGCGGAACGACCGCTTCGGCGAAGTTGCCTTCGTCATGGGCGGTGATCAGCGAAGCAAGGTCGAACGGTTCGAGGCCGTCAGTCATCGGGACATTTCCTTGATGTCTTCCTCGACCACGTCGAGGATTTTCAGTGTCTCACGCCGCGCCGCTTCCGTATCCTGGGCAGCGATGGCGTTGAAAAGGGTGCGGTGAAAGGGAAAGGACCGGCGGGCAAAATCCTGCCGATCGAAAGGATGTGTCCAGAACCGCTCGAAAGTCTCTCGCATCTGCTCGAGAAGCTGGCGGAACAGCGGATTATGCGTGGCATCGTAGACCGCCAGATGGAAGGCAAGATCCTCAGGGCCTGAAGCGCCTTTGGCGATATGCACGCGCTCCATCTCGCAGAGCTTTTCCTCGATAACGAGGAGATCCTTTGCGCTGCGCCGCCGCGCCGCCACCATGCCGGCCTCGCATTCGATGCCGCGGCGCACCTCCAGAGTCTGCAACAGCACATCGCGCAAATGCGGCGTCTCGAACTGAAGCGGCACATGGATCGTGTCGCGCGAAACCGGTTTCAGCAGATAAGTTCCGCTACCCTTTCGCGTCTCGATGACGCCGAGCGCCTGAAAATGCCGAATCGCTTCGCGAATGGTGGAGCGCCCGACCGCAAGTGCCGCCATCAGCTCACGCTCTGCCGGCAGCCGGTCACCCGCCTGAAGCCGGGCATCCTCGACATAATGCGCCAACGCTTCCGTCACCTGACGGGCACGGTCGACTGCCGGAAGCGGCCGGATTATCGGCCTGTCGCTACCATTTGCCTTCATGGTTCCCCAAGTTATTCTCTAAGGCAGTCGACCGCTGAAATTGGTCTGACATCTTAGCATTTCTCAAAGATTAATTGTCGTCAAGGCGTATCTCCGTGCAGGAAAATGAAAAATGTCTGGAGCCTGCAGATTTTCTCCAGCAAACCGATATGAAAAATCGGAGCCTCACTGAGCAGGTGCGAATTTCCATCCCCTGAGGAATAATCCTGCTCGACAAAATCTAGGCAATGGAGATTGGCGGCTAGTTCGCTTTGAACGGTGTCGGCACGCATTGATCCTCATGGAAACAATTCGGAAACCGATATGAGCCGATTTGAAGACACCGAAGCAGCCGTCATCGACAGGCTCCGCACGATGAAGGCCGCTCCTGAAATGACGGTCAACTTGTTTGACGTCGTAGTCCCGTTGAATGCTGCTGGCTTCTCGCAGGAAGAGATTGCTGACGTTTTATCCGCACTCGAGCAGGATCGCATCGTTGAATTCGCTTCCGGCAACCGACTGAGGCTACTGAAGGTTCTGCATCAATAGAGGTTGTGAATATGTGCCTTTGCCGGCTCGCCGCACAGTCCGCACGTGCCGGTTCAGACAAATGCCTCACGGAACTGTCTTTATCCCGTGAGGCCCATTCGTGATTGCGATCGCGCGGCGCTCAGATGCCGTGGTAAACGAGCCGAGTGAAGAAGGCCGGGTCAATAACGAACTTGCCCCACTTGTCGTCGAAAGCAGCAGTCGGCTTTGCAGCGATCGTCTCGTCCAGCGAACGGCCCTTGGCCTTCAAAGCCGCAACGTTGTCGCGGATCGTGACCAGCATATCCCGGAATGCAACGAGATCGGCCTGAGTGCCAATCGGACCGTGACCCGGAATGACGATCGATTTGTCCGTGGTCATCTCCACATTCGCCTTGGCTGCCTTGATCGCGCCGTCAATGCTTCCCCCTGTCGAATAGTCGATGAAGGGGTAGATTCCGTTCCAGAACGTGTCGCCCGTGTGAAGAATGTCGGCTTCAGCAAAATAGATCGAAAGATCGCCATCCGTGTGCGAGGGACCATAATATTTGATTAGAAGCGTCTCACCGTTGAGCTTCATCTCTGTGGCATCGCCGAGGATCTTGGTTGGAATGCCGCCGGACGGAGCTGCCGGGAAGTTGTAGTCCCAATCGTCGACGCGCTGGGCTTCCGAAAGGTGCTTGCGTGTATTCTCGTGCCCATAGATCGTCGCGCCGGCCGAATGCAGCCAGTCATTGCCGTCGGCGTGGTCAAAGTGCCAATGGGTGTTGATCAGCGTCGTGATCGGCTCCTTGCCGAGACCGTCAAGGGCCGTGATCATATGCTCCTTGGAGACACCGATACCGGCATCGATAAGTACCTTACCGTCAGGTCCGTTGAGAACAGCGATGTTGCCGCCGGAACCCATCAGTACCGAAACGTTGTTGCGGAGCTTCGTGACGTCGATCGACGCCTTTGCAGCTTCCGACTTGATCATATCAACGATGCCCTGCGCCTTGGCAAAAACCTCACGGGGCGTCAGCCAGCCGGTAGCAGCGAAGGTGCCGGAAGCGATGCAGCAAAGACAAAAGCCACGGCGCGAAAGCAATACCTTCGCTTGCTCGGCTTCTGTTGCAGGCGTGTGTATCTTGTCGACTGCGGATGAGCGGGAAAAGATCGTCATGGACAAATTCCTCCTTAGGATAGCGTGAATCGCCAAAGCTTCGTGGAATGGATAGAGCATCGAGATAGGGCGCGAGCACAAAGGCTCGCGCGTCTTCCTCCGCCTCGCGAACTCGCCGCGGGCGAATGACTTGCTCCGCGGCAGATCAGCCTTTGATGAAGGCAAGCATATCTGCATTCAGGACATCGGCATGAATAGTCAGCATTCCATGCGGATAACCCGGATAAGTCTTGAGAGTGCCCTTCTTGAGGAGCTTGATGGACTTAAGCGCCGCATCGGCGATCGGCACGATCTGATCATCTTCACCATGCAGGACGAGTGTCGGAACATCGATCGACTTGAGATCTTCGGTCTGGTCGGTTTCCGAGAAGGCCTTGATCCCTTCATAATGGGCTAGAGCAGAACCCTCCATGCCCTGGCGCCACCAGTTGCGAACCGTCGCTTCGATCTTGGCCGCACCCGGTCGATTGAAGCCATAGAACGGGCCGCTTGCGACGTCGAGGAAGAACTGAGCCCGGTTGGCGGCCAATGCCTTACGGAACCCGTCAAAAACGTCGATTGGCAGTCCTTCCGGATTGTCTGCAGTCTTGAGCATCAGCGGCGGGATGGCGGACACGATAATCGCTTTTGCAACGCGACCGGCCGGTCCACCGTGCTTCGCGACATAACGAGTAACCTCGCCACCGCCGGTCGAGTGACCGATGTGAATGGCATTCTTCAGATCCAGCGCTTCGACCACCGCAAAGGCGTCCGAAGCATAGTGATCCATATCGTGACCTTCGGAAACCTGCGCCGAGCGGCCATGGCCACGTCGGTCATGAGCGACAACACGATAGCCCTGCGACAGGAAGAACAGCATCTGGGCGTCCCAATCGTCAGAGCTCAATGGCCAGCCATGATGGAACATGATCGGCTGGGCGCTCTTCGAACCCCAGTCCTTGTAGAAGATTTCGGTACCGTCTTTCGTCTGTACGTATCCCATTTCAATGTCTCCTTCTGTTGGGGTGGTGGTCGGATCGGAAGCGAAGGCAAAATCCGCTGATATCGTGATGGCCGTGCCGATAGCTGCGGCTCCCACCAGCAGAGCTTCGCGACGGGTAAGGTTCGAAAATGAGTTATCCATCGTATCCGGTACCTTCATTTTGGGTCGCCTTGATGGTGATCTGTGAGAGTTTCACGGCTCCTGTAAAGCGTGGTCGGTTTGTTGAAATGAAGATACCCGTATGAAGCTTTGTATTGGATGGCCTGAACGCTCAAACGCATGTCCGAGAGGATCAATCTTCGCGCAGCGATCTGCGTGTGAGGAATTGGTAGGCGCCGCTCGATCTTCGCGCGGAACCGTACGTTTTGCGGCCACTCAAGACGGATGTAGACTGCAGACACCGCGATACCCGAATGCTAGGTGATTGCGGTGGCTGCAAACGAAAAGCTTTTGATTGCGCCTTCAATGCCGACGAAAAGAGATCGCATCGCCAATACATAGCGGTCTCGATCGGTATCGACGCGGCGGTGGCACGACAGCGGAATGCAAAGGACTATGGGAATTTATGTCTGCACCACTGGACGCTTTTGACCACGTCGCACCCGTGTTGAAGGTGCGCCCGGAACTTCAAAATTTCTGCCGTTTTGGAGGGCATTGGAGCTCTGCCCATGAACCGACCGATGCCGGCTGGGCCGCATTTCACATCGTGACCAAGGGCGAGTGCAAGGTCGAGCGCAAAGGCGCCAAACCTGTATCGCTGACTGCGGGAGATGTTCTCCTCCTTCCGCATGGTGACGAACATGTTGTCTACGGCGGCGACCATCTTCAGCAGCCCACTGGGGTCACTAGGGCTTACCGCGACCACATAACCTTCGCGCAAAGCTTGGATGTCGATATCGAGACGGAAGTTATCTGCGGCAGGCTCCATCTGGAAAACGCAACTCAGAATCTGATCCTGCGTGCCCTTCCAAACATCATCCTGCTTCAGGCAAATGGCATAAGACTTTATGCGGATCTCATCGAATTCATCCGCGAAGAACTCGATGGTGGAAAGGCAGGCTCCACAAGCGTCGCTTCGGGCCTCGCGAGTGCGTTATTTGTGATGGTGCTCCGCCAGCACATCGAAATCGATCCGCCGACGACGGGGTTGTTTGCCTTGCTGGTCGCGCGCGATACGTCTCGGGCAGCCGCCGGTATGGTCGCAGATCCGTCGAAAGCCTGGACGTTGGAAGAACTGGCATCAGCTGCTGCAGTGTCCAAGGCAACGCTTGTCCGCGCATTCCGTCGCTTGAGCGGCATGCCTCCTCTCGCTTTCTTGACAGAGCTGAGGCTAGGCCTTGCAAGAAGCCGTATCCTTTATACGCCGGACCATTTCGGGCAGATTGCGGTAGATGTGGGCTATCAAACTGAAGCGGCCCTAAGTCGGGCGATATTCCGGCGCTACACCATTCGTCCCGGGGCAATGAGACGGAACTCTGCCGCCATCTAGGCAGCCGGGGATTGTTTATAGAAACCTATTCCATTCTCAATTCACAGCATTCACCAATGGTAACTCACGAGAAACGCGAGCGACCCCGGGTTCTTTGATGTTGACTGCTTACGACCTCAAAAGGAAGAGAGGTTGCCTTGGCCGGTCAGAATCCTTTTCCAGGCTGGCAGGCATTGGAAACATGATTTTTCCTTTTTCATTCCGATGATAAACAGGAGCCAGCAACAACCTGCAAAGGCCTTCAGGCAAACCCATGGCTCTAACGCTAAAGCTGACATGTGGCCTCTCAACCGTACTGCTTCTTGCCAGCATTGCCGGTGTCGCAGTTGCAGACCAGCCGGACCCGTTCGACCGATTCAATGAACGCTGCCTTGCCAGAGGACCGGATTTCCAGCGAACGGTCGCTGCGGCAAAGGAGCAGGATTGGCCTGCTCTTGCTGCGGATATGGCGACAAGCCTTGTACCCCTCGAAAATCCCGTCGCGCTGGAAGGCTGGAACCTGAGCGCGGGCGACAATGTTCCATTTCAGGCGCTGGTCGTGGCACGGGCGTCCGTCGGCGAGAATATTGTCGAGAGCTGCACACTGGCTTTTGCGGAAATCGATGCGGCGGCCTTCGAGCAGCGCCTGGTCGACGCGACACGTGCCAAGGCTGCCGGCGTGGGTAACGGCCAGGGACGCGTCAGAAAATTCTTCGAGGCATCGTCTGCGGAGCGTAGGGAAGCGATCACACTCGACCTGCCTCTTTATCCGAACGGAAGCGACGAAGTTGTTGTCAGCGTCGTGTCGGACCAGTTGATCGAAAACTAGTGCTTATTCCATCATCGATAAGGCGATGAAAGCACAACAGAGCCTCAACTGGTTTACCGCAGCGCGCGATCAGGGTGTCCGCAAGGCACCATTGGGGCTGGCCTGATCGACCGCGGCCGGCAGATGCTGCGCCAGGATATTGGCGACCTGATCGACTGGCACACCGAGACGCTGGGCGATCGAGCCCAGATACTCGTTCGACAACGCCGAGCGGATCTCGTCCGGGCTGATCGGTTGATTGTCGCCGCGGCCGAGCCAGGAATTGACCTGTGGCCCGAGGCCGGCCTCGTTCAATTTGGCAACGACACCGTCAAGCCCGCCGAAATCGGTGAAGGCTTCCGACATAAGGCCGCTCAGGCCACCCGGATGATTGTTGATCGCATTGCCGATGAGGCTGCTGATATTGTCGAAAAAGCTCATCACGTCCTCCTTGCGCACAGATGAGGCGCCGCTTCGCCGCGGCGCCTACCAATGCGATGTGCAATCTCAGGATTTCAGCTTGCTGTTGCAGATGCTGTAATATCCGCCGCCCTTCTTGATCCACGTCAGGCCATCCAGGCTGTTGCTTGCCTTGTCGGCATTGTACTGATCGAGGCAGGTATGCATTCGGCCCTTGCCCGGCGTTTCGCTGGCATATTTTGCATCGATCTTGGCCGGGAAGACGACGCCCTTCGGCGCCACGGCCTTGGTCGCCGCCGGTTCAGCCGCATTCTCGGTATTGGCCGCCGTCGGCTCATCGCTTGCGGTTGGTTTTGCAGGTGTTGCGGCCATTGGCTTTGCCGGTGTCGCTGCTGCGGTATCCGTACCGCATTGCGCCTTGCGGAAGTCGTTCCACTTCATGCCGTTCAGACTGTTGGCTGCCTGCGCTGCTTTGTATTTGGCACTGCAATCCTGCATGGTCATTGCGTCAGCACTTGATGCCGCGATGAAAGCGCCAGTACCAAGCGCCGCAGCGATGATGAGAGAAGCAAGTCTATGCATGTTTTTCTCCTCCGGTTTTCATGGCGCACGGGGGTATGCGCCGTGCCGGACGCCTTGTGAAACAGCACCCGGTCCGGAAAAAATCGCGGAGCAATAAGGTCAATTTAGCGGCAATATGCGGCCTGCTACGACATGCCGCAGCATGTTCGAAAATAAGATTATTCTCATCAATCATCGACAAAGAACGAAGGATAGAGCTGCCGGCTAGTCCGCACGCTCGCACACTTCTCGCGGGCACACGCATTGTCGGTTTCCCGCGGATTTACGACTATTAACTCGTCCCTCTCCCGACCGCTGTGCATAGTTTTCACCAATACCTTTTCGATATCGAAAATTACGGAGGGATAACAATGCGCCGATCTATAATTTCATTGCTGCTCGCAACGACGCTGGTGATGCCTGCCATGTTTGCGACATCCGCTGTAGCCAATAGCGCAGCTCAGGAAAACCCTGCGATCGTGACCACGCACTATCGTTCTGCCACGATCGACGGCGTCAATGTCTTCTACCGCGAGGCGGGCCCTGCCGATGCACCGGTCGTGCTCCTGCTGCACGGCTTTCCGACCTCCTCGCACATGTTCCGCAATCTTATTCCGCTTCTGGCCGACAAGTACCATGTGATCGCCCCCGACTACCCGGGCTTCGGCCAGAGCGATGCTCCCGATCACACCAAGTTCGCCTATACGTTCGGCCATTATGCCGACATCGTCGATGCGCTGATGACCCAGCTCGGCGCCAAGAAGTACGCCATGTATGTCATGGATTA
>UCGV01000005.1 GCA_900471925.1 Hyphomicrobiales bacterium | reverse complement strand
GCATCGGCATGATCTTCCAGCACTTCAATCTCCTATCGGCCAAGACAGTCGAGGAGAATGTCGCCCTGCCGCTGAAGATCGAGGGAGTAGCCAAGGACGAGCGGCTGAAGCGGGCGCAGGAATTGCTGGAGCTCGTCGGCCTCTCCGACAAGGCCAAGGCCTATCCATCGTCGCTTTCGGGTGGTCAGAAACAACGTGTCGGCATCGCCCGCGCGCTCGCCGCCCGTCCGGCCTTGCTGCTGTCCGACGAAGCGACCTCGGCCCTCGATCCGGAAACGACACGCTCGATCCTGGCTCTTCTAAAGGATATCAATCGTAAGCTTGGTCTTACCATCCTTTTGATTACCCATGAGATGGAAGTCGTGCGCGGCATTGCCGATCGCGTCGCCGTCATCGATGCCGGGCGCATTGTCGAGGAGGGGCAGGTTTGGTCGATCTTTGCCGATCCACAGGCGGCGATCACAAAAAGCCTGCTCGGCGGCATCCGTCCGCAATTGCCCGAGCATATCGCTACGCGCCTGTCTCAGATGGGTGGCACGGAAGCGATCCTCAGCGTCGATCTTGCCGGACCCGAGGCACAGGGCTCGCTCTTTGCCGATCTCTCGGCCGCATTGCCGCATTCCTTCCGCCTTGTGCATGGCGGCATCGATCATATCCAGAACCAGCCTGTGGCACGGTTCTTCATTGCCGTTCCCAGACGCGACCCCGCGCTTGCCGGAAAGGTCGAACAATTTCTGACGGCCCGGACTGCCCGGGTGGAGGTGCTTGGTTATGTCACCGATCATGATTAATCTGCTGCTGCGCTCCCTTTGGGAGACAGTGCTGATGACGGCCGCATCCGGCCTGATTTCGCTCGTCGCCGGCCTGCCGCTCGGGCTGGCGCTGGTATTGACGAACCGCGGCGGCATTGCTGAAAACCTCTGGATCAACCGCATCCTCGGCGCCGTCATCAATGGCTTTCGCTCCGTGCCCTTCATCATCCTGCTGGTGGCGCTGATCCCGTTGACGCGCCTGATCGTCGGCACTGCGATCGGCACATGGGCGGCGATCGTTCCGCTCGCAATTGCTGCGACACCCTATTACGCCCGTATCGCCGAAGTCTCGCTGCGCGAAGTGGATCGCGGCCTGATCGACGCCGTGCGCGCCATGGGTGGAAATCGCTGGACGATCATCCGCGAGGTTCTGGTGCCAGAAGCCCTTCCAGGCATCGTCGCCGGCTTTACCGTTACGCTGGTAACGCTGATCGGCGCCTCGGCCATGGCCGGCGCCATCGGTGCCGGCGGTCTCGGTGACCTTGCCATCCGCTATGGCTACCAGCGTTTCGAGACCAATGTGATGATCGCCGTGGTGGTCGTGCTCATCATTCTCGTCTGTGGCATCCAGTGGCTGGGCGACCGGCTCGTCGCCCGGCTGGATCATAAGTAGGATCGACTAATTCCTGAATTGTGCTGCGGGATGGCTGGCTGAAAGCCGGCCATTGCCGCCGAACAGCTTCTGGCGCAACGGACCCTCCGTATAATCCGCCTTGAACAGGCCGCGCTCCTGCAGCACCGGTACGACGAGATCGACGAAATCGTTGAGACTTTCGGGTGCTACGGTGCGGGCCAGATTGAAACCGTCGATGCCGCCTTCCTCGATCCAGCGCTGCAGCGTATCGGCGATCTGCTCCGGTGAGCCGACGATCGGCTTCATGCGGCTGCCGAGCACCATCTGGTCGATAATCTCTCGCTTCGTCACCGGCTTTGCCGCTTGCTTGGTGATTGCTGCCAGCGCCGATTGATTGGCGTTGGTCGAGTTCTGGTCAATCACGTCATCGAGCCCGTATCTTGAAAAATCGATGCCGACAGAGGCGGAATAGTGCGCAAGCGACGCCTCGACGCTCGCGTGCCGGCGATAATCCTCGAGCTTTTCTTGCGCTTCTGTTTCGGTCTTGCCGACGACGACGGTGATCAGGCTCAGGATCTTGATCGCATCCCCCCCGCGGCCATTGGCGAGCGTCTTGGCGTGCAGGGCATCGACGGTCGGGCGCGCCGATTGCGGGGTCGGTCCGGCAATGAAGACGCATTCGGCATGTCGAGCGGCGAAATCCTGCCCGCGTGCGGATGCGCCGGCCTGGAAGAGCAGTGGGGTCCGCTGCGGCGAGGGCTCAGCGAGGTGGATGCCCTCCATCTTGTAATATTGGCCCTGGTGGCTGACAGCGCGGACCTTGGAGGCATCGGCAAAGATGCCGCGCTCCCGGTCGCGCAGCACGGCTCCATCGTCCCAGCTGCCCTCCCAGAGCTTATAGAGGATTTCGAGATATTCCTCGGCGGCGTCATAACGCGCATCATGCTCCGGCAGCTTGTCGAAGCCCATGCTGCGGGCAGCGCTGTCGAGATAGCCTGTCACGATATTCCAGCCTATGCGCCCCTTCGTCAGGTGATCGAGCGTAGACATGCGCCGCGCCAGCAGAAAGGGCGGCTCGTAGGTCGTATTGACGGTGACGCCGAAGCCAAGATGCTTTGTAACGTAAGCCATGGCCGAAATCGGCATCAGCGGATCGTTGACCGGGATCTGTGCGCCCGTCTCGATGACAGGGGCCGGGCTCCCCTTGTAGACATCGTAGACACCGACAATATCCGCCAGGAAGATGCCATCCAGCTTGCCGCGCTCGGCCGTGCGCGCGAATTCCGCCCAGTAATCGAGATCGGTGTAATTGACCGAACGATCGCGCGGATGCGTCCACATGCCGTGGTTTATGTGCCCAACGCAGTTCATGTCGAAGGCGTAGATCTGCATTTTCTTCATCGAATGCTGTCCTGAGATTTCATCGGTCACTTTGGCGGAATTGTCGGGCAGATCGGGAAACCACCGCTTCGCTCTCGTTATTTAGAAGCAAATTATCCCTCATGCCCGATTCCAGGAATTTTCTATCTCTATAAAATCTATGAATTTTACAATGATCTATTCACATTCCCGGGGCGGAATGATTTTGAACATTGCGGGAGAGGGATATGAAAATCAACCGACGCAACCTTCTGGGTACGGCCGCTGCCGCTGTCCTCACCTTGACCACCTATCCAGCGCACGCGGCTGACGTGACGCTCAATATCGGCTACCAGCCGATCGTCGAGCCGTCGCGCGTGCCGCAGGCAGATGGTACCTATGAAAAAGAGACCGGGGTCAAGATCAACTGGCAGAAATTCGATAGCGGGGCCGATGTCATAACCGCCATTGCCTCCGGCTCGATCGATATCGGTTATGTCGGCTCGTCGCCGCTGGCTGCTGCCGCCAGCCGTGAGCTGCCGATCGAGACGATCTATGTCGTCGGCCTGATCAGCGACGCGGAAGCGCTCGCCGTCAAGAATATCACCAAGCCGGAGGATCTGAAGGGCAAGAAGATCGCTACCCCCTTTGTTTCCACCGCGCATTACAGCCTGCTGACGGCGCTGAAGCACTGGAAGGTCGACCCGAAGTCCGTGCAGATCCTCAACCTGCGCCCGCCGGAAATCGCTGCCGCCTGGGAACGCGGTGACATCGATGGCGCCTATGTCTGGGACCCGGTCCTGGCGCAGATCAAGAAGAGCGGCAGCGTGCTTGCCACCTCCGCGGATGTCGCCAAATGGGGTGGCCCGACCTTCGACGCCTGGATCGTCAGCAAGAAATTTGCCGAGGCCCATCCGGAAATCGTTACCGGCTTCGTGAAGGTTACGGGTGCGGCTTACGCCTCCTACCTCGCCAATCCGGATAGCTGGAATGCGAAATCGCCGGAAGCCGAAAAGATTGCCAAGCTCACCGGTGCCAAGACCGATGAAGTGCCGGCTCTTCTCAAGGGCTACACGTTCCCGAGCCTGAAGGAGCAGGCGAGCGCCGATCTCCTCGGTGGCGGCACGACGAAGGCGGTCGCTGAAACCTCGGCCTTCCTTCTGGAGCAGGGCAAAATCCCCGGCGTACTGAAGGACTACAGCCCCTATGTTTCCGACCGCTGGGTCAAGGAAGCAGCCAAGGCAGGTCTTTGATCCTCCCAAGGATCCCGGCGCGGCTTCGGCTGCGCCGGTTTTTTATCAACAGGTGATGCCATGAGCATACTTTCACTGCAGTCTCTGTCGCTCGATTATGCCGAAAAGGGCAATCGTCAAAGCAGACGCGTCCTCGATGGCATCAACCTGCATATCGCCTCGGATGAGTTCGTCGTCGTCATCGGGCGTTCCGGCTCGGGAAAGACCAGCCTTCTCAACCTCGCGGCCGGTTTCACCCAGCCGACCGAAGGCCGTGTGCTCGTGGACGGTAAAGAGATCGACGGGCCGGGCGTGGACCGGGCCGTCGTATTCCAGGACGACGCGCTCTATCCCTGGCTGACCGCCGCCGGCAACGTTGCCTTTCCGCTGAAGCTTCAAGGCGTCACGAAAGGTGAGAGGCAGCGCCGCGCAGAGGAGCTGCTTGCGAAGGTGGGCCTCGATAATGCGGGCGGCAAGAATATCTGGGAACTCTCCGGCGGCATGCGCCAGCGCGTCGGCATTGCTCGCGCCCTTGCCTCCGGCCCACGTTTCCTTCTGCTCGACGAACCGCTTGGCGCGCTCGATGCGCTGACGCGCAGCCGCATGCAGAAATTCCTGCTCGATGTCTGGACCGAGAGCAGGACGGGCGCTCTGCTGATCACTCACAGCATTGATGAAGCCCTGTTGCTTGCGACACGCGTCATCGTGCTGGCACCCGATCCCGGCCGCATCGTCGCCGACATCAGGACAGAATTCGGCAAGGCTCTGCTCGAAGGCAAAAGCGTCAAGGAGATCAAGTCGCTTACTGCATTCAAGAATCTGCACGACGAACTGACCGCACTCATCCACGCGGATGAAGAGGAGATTGCCGCATGAGTGTCGAGGCAGAAACACTCACGACCGCAATGCCAGATCGGCCGGCAGACGTACGGCCCAAACGCCGCGGCACGCTGCCGATCTCGCTTGCGACCATCGCTGTCCTCATTGCCGGCTGGAGCCTTGCCTCGGCCTATGGTGCGGTCTCGCCGGTCTTCCTGCCGTCGCCGCTTGTCGTAGCGAAGTCGCTCGTCAATGTCGCGGTCAACGGCTTCGTCGATTCCACGCTTGCCGAGCATACGCTGGCAAGTTTGCTGCGCATCTTTGCCGCGCTTGCCGTCTCGATCCTCATCGGCGTGCCCGCGGGCCTTGCCATCGCCACGAGCCGCATCGGCAAGGGTATTCTCGATCCGATTGTCGAATTCCTGCGGCCCCTGCCACCGCTTGCCTATCTGCCGCTGATCATCATCTGGGTCGGCATCGGCGAGGCCTCCAAGGTCACGGTCATTTCGCTTGCCATGCTGCCACCGATCATCCTGTCGACGGCATCGGGCGTCAAATCCGCCCCGGTCGATTTCGTCAACGCCGCCCGATCATTCGGAGCAAGCCGCCTGCAGGTGCTGCTGCATGTCATACTTCCGGCCGCCATTCCATCCATCCTGACGGGAACGCGCATCGCGCTCGGCGCAGGTTGGTCGACATTGGTTGCAGCGGAATTGGTGGCGGCAAGCCAGGGCCTTGGTTTCATGATCCAGTCTGCGGCGCAGTTCCTGGTGACGGATATCGTCATCGGCGGCATTATTGTGATCGCCGCGATCGCGTTCCTGCTGGAAATCCTGGCGCGGCTGATCGAGCGGATCTTCGTGCCCTGGGCGGCACATCGCTGAACGTCTATCATCGCCTTGCCGATCAAATTATCCTAAGGCTGTATCGCGCCGCGTTGCCGCATAATGGTAGCGTGGCGCGCAGACGATGCGGAGGATGATATGACTGACAAGACGCTGTCGGACTGGGAGGCGCTGGCGGAGAAGGAACTGCGTGCGACGCCAGAAACGCTGACATGGCATACGCCCGAAGGCATCGACGTCAAACCGCTCTACACGGCTGCTGATCTCGATGGCACGGATGCCGACAGCATGCCGGGATTTGCGCCCTTCACCCGCGGCCCGCGCGCCACCATGTATGCCGGTCGTCCCTGGACGATCCGGCAATATGCCGGTTTTTCGACCGCCGAGGAATCCAACGCCTTCTATCGTCGCAATCTCGCCGCCGGCCAGAAGGGCCTCTCCGTCGCCTTCGACCTCGCCACGCATCGCGGCTATGACAGCGATCATCCCCGCGTCGTCGGCGATGTCGGCAAGGCGGGTGTAGCGATCGACAGCGTCGAGGACATGAAGATCCTGTTCGACGGCATTCCGCTGCAGGATATGTCCGTTTCCATGACCATGAATGGCGCGGTCATCCCGATTCTCGCGAATTTCATCGTTGCCGGCGAGGAGCAGGGCGTTTCGAAGGCTGAACTTTCCGGGACCATTCAGAACGACATCCTCAAGGAGTTCATGGTCCGTAACACCTATATCTATCCGCCGGAACCCTCCATGCGCATCGTTGCCGATATCATCGAATATACGGCAAAAGAGATGCCGAAATTCAATTCCATTTCCATTTCCGGCTATCACATGCAGGAGGCCGGCGCGACGCTGGTGCAGGAGCTTGCCTTCACGCTCGCCGACGGGCGCGAATATGTACGCGCAGCAATCGCCAAGGGGCTGAATGTCGATGATTTTGCAGGTCGTCTCTCATTCTTCTTCGCGATCGGCATGAATTTCTTCATGGAGGCGGCCAAGCTTCGCGCTGCGCGCCTGCTCTGGACCCGCATCATGGAGGAATTCCACCCGAAGAAAGCATCTTCGCTGATGCTACGCACCCATTGCCAGACATCGGGTGTGTCGCTGCAGGAACAGGATCCCTATAACAATATCATCCGCACGGCCTTCGAGGCGATGTCGGCCGTGCTCGGCGGCACGCAGTCGCTGCACACCAATTCCTTCGACGAGGCAATTGCGCTGCCGACGGAATTTTCCGCGCGCATCGCCCGCAATACGCAGCTCATCCTGCAGCACGAGACCGGCGTCACCAAGGTCGTCGATCCGCTCGCCGGCTCCTACTATGTCGAGAGCCTGACGCAGGAACTGGCCGACAAGGCCTGGGCGCTGATCGAGGAAGTCGAAGCGCTCGGCGGTATGACGAAGGCCGTCAACGAGGGCTTGCCGAAGCGGCTGATCGAGGAGGCCGCTGCCCGTCGCCAGGCCGCCGTCGACAAGGGCGACGAGGTCATCGTCGGCGTCAACAAGTACCGGCTCGAATCAGAGCAGCCGATCGACATTCTCGAAATCGACAATAGCGCCGTGCGCGCCGCGCAGATCCGTCGCATCGAGGAGACCAAGCGCCGCCGCGACGGCGTAAAGGTCAAGGAAGCGCTGGCCGCGCTCTCGGATATCGCCCGCAACGGTACCGGCAACCTCCTTGCCGCGGCCGTCGAGGCAGCGCGGGCGCGCGCCACTGTCGGCGAAATCTCGGATGCGATGCGAGAGATCTTCGGCGATCATTTCGCGACACCCAAGGTTATCCGTGGCGTCTATGGTAGCGCCTATCAAGACGAACCGGAGCTGGATGTTCTGAAAGCCCGCATGGCTGACGTGACCGAGGCCATGGGCCGCAAGCCGAAGATCATGGTCGCCAAGCTCGGCCAGGACGGGCACGACCGTGGCGCCAAGGTGATCGCCTCGGCCTTCGGCGATGTCGGCTTCGACGTGCTTGCTGGCCCCTTGTTTCAGACGCCCGAAGAGGCCGCGGGCATGGCGCTCGGCGAGAAGGTGAATGTCATCGGCGTCTCGTCGCTGGCGGCCGGTCACCGAACGCTGCTGCCGCAACTGATCGACCGGCTGAAGGAGCAGGGCGGCGGTGATATCATCGTCGTCTGCGGCGGTGTCATTCCCCGGCAGGACTACGAATTCCTGCATGAGCACGGCGTCGCCGCCGTGTTCGGTCCCGGCACCAATGTGCTGGAGGCCGCGAACTCCGTTCTCGACCTCCTGCAGGGCATCAGGCGCAATCAGTAGATCAGAGCAGCCCGCGCTTTGCGAGATTGCTCATCAGGGCGGAGATACCGAATGTCCAGGGCGGGCATTCGGTCGAAAGCCTGACGGTGTTGACCAGTGCGCCGAGACCGGCGGACGAGATTTCGACGACGTCGCCGATCTTGTGGGTGAAGCCCTGGTTCTTCGCGTCACGGTCCTGCGTCGGCGCAAAGAGCGTGCCGAGGAACAGCATGAAGCCGTCGGGGTACTGATGGTGGGCGCCGACCGTCTGCTTGACGAGATCGGTCGGGTCGCGGCTGATCTGCGACATGGAGCTCTTGCCGTGCAGGACGAAACCGTCCTGGCCGGTCACCTTGAGATCGAGTTCGGCCTTGCGCACGTCGTCGAGGCTGTAGCTCTGATCGAACAGGCGGATGAACGGGCCGATGGAGCAGGAGGCGTTGTTGTCCTTTGCCTTGCCGAGCAACAAGGCGGAGCGGCCTTCGACATCGCGCAGGTTGACGTCGTTGCCGAGCGTTGCGCCCTTGATCTCACCGCGGCTGTTGACCGCCAGCACGATTTCCGGCTCCGGATTGTTCCAGGTCGAGATCGGGTGAAGGCCGACATCCGAGCCCCAGCCGACCGACGAGAGCACGGGGGACTTGGTGAAGACTTCCGCATCCGGACCGATGCCGACTTCCAGATATTGCGACCAGATGCCTTCCTCGATCAGCGCCTGCTTGACATTGGCCGCTTCAGGCGAGCCAGCCTTGATGTTTGTCAGGCTGCCACCGATGAGCGTGCTGACGCGTTCGCGGATGGAGGCGGCACGATCCGGATTGCCGGCGGCCTTCTCCTCGATGACCCGTTCGATCATCGATTGCGCGAAGGTGACGCCACAGGCCTTGACCGCCTGCAGATCAGCAGGTGCCAATAGATAGGGCTTGCTCGTATCCGGCTTGCCGTTGCTGTTGGCGGCAATCGCGTCCAGCGTGCCGAGCGCCTTGCCGCCAGCGGCACGAACGAACTCCGCCGCATCGGATCGTTCCAGGAGGGCACTCAGCGTCGGTGCCTCAACGGAGGTGATATCGAAGAGCGAGCCGTCACGCAGCGCTACGATGCTCGGTCCGGCACCATCGGGGTTCCAGGCGCGGCCGACAAACAGGCCGCCCGAAGCGGCAGCATCGAGGGGAGATTGGGACATGGTGATCTTCCGTCACAAGGCGGAGCGGGGAGCGCTCCTGCAGAATGGGATAGTGGCCGTCCTCCTACCCGACGGCTTGTGAAAATCGAGCATATTCACCGGCCGAGGGCAAGTCTCGACAGGCAAAAAGCGGTTCGCACCCGCCGTTTGCATCTGCGACAGTATGGGCGGAGCAGCGGCATTTCATCATAACTTATAACTATTTAGATACAAAATAACCTTTCTATTTCAGATATTTACAAAAGAGATGCAGGTTTTTTGCCGCCGATCTCGCCTTGACAGGGCCTTTCTTTCGCTGTCTGTTTTGCCTCAGGAGGAGGGGCGGCTCAGGCCGACCCCGAAGAAATTCTGCTGGAGGATATTATCGCGATGCTGAGATTTGCCGTCGTCGGGATCGACCATGGGCACACGTTCGATCATGTGAAGGGATTGCTGGCCGCAGGCGCCGAATTCGTCGGCTATTGCCCGCAAACATCAGTGCCTGCGCTCCGCGAAAATTTCGAGAAGACCTATCCGGATGCACCGCAGATCGACCGCGAAAAGATCTTTGCCGATCCCACGATCGATATCATCTGCATATCCGCCATCCCGTGCGACCGCGCCGGCCTTGCCATCCGCGCCATGAAGGCCGGCAAGGATGTGATGACCGACAAGCCGGGGGTGACGACCTTCGCCCAGCTCGAAGAGGTCAAGCGCACGGTTGCCGAGACCGGCAAGATCTTCTCCATCTGCTTTTCCGAGCGTCATTGCGTGCGCTCTGCCGTCAAGGCCGGCAAGCTGGTGAAGGAAGGGGCGATCGGCAAGGTCATCCAGACGCTCGGCATGGGCCCGCACCGGCTGCAGCTGCCGACGCGCCCGGACTGGTTCTTCGACCCGGAAGCCTTCGGTGGCATCATCGTCGATATCGCCTCGCACCAGGTCGATCAGTTCCTGTTCTACACTGGTTCGACGAGCGGCGAGGTGGTCGCAAGTTCTATTGGTAATTTCGGCATGCCGGAAAAGCCTGCTTTCCAGGATTTCGGCGAAGTGCTGCTGCGCTCAGACAAGGCGAGCGGTTATGTCCGCGTCGACTGGTTCACGCCGGAGGCCCTGCCCACCTGGGGCGACGGGCGCCTGACCATTCTCGGCACCGAGGGCTATATAGAGCTTCGAAAATATATCGATATCGCCGGCCGCCCGGGCAAGGACCATCTCTTCCTCGTCAACGGCAAGGAGATGACGCATATCGATTGCAGCGGCGAGAAGCTCGACTATTTCGATGCCTTTGCCGCTGACGTGCGCGACCGCAGCGAAACGGCGATGACACAGGATCACGTCCATGAGGTCTGCCGCCTGTCGCTCGAAGCGCAGACGAAGGCCGTGCGCATCGGTAACGGCTGAGGAAGATATGATGACACGGAAACTACGGGTCGGCGTCCTCGGCGCAGGCATAGCCGCACGGCATCTGACAGGCTTCGGCTGGAACAGCGATCTCTTCGAGGTTCCTGTTCTCTGCTCACTTGACGCAGATCGCGGCCAGCCACTCTGCGAGGAGCACAAGATCCCCGAATATACGCAGGATGCGGATTCACTCTTTGCGCGCGACGATCTCGACATCATCGATATCGCCACGCCACCAAGCTCGCATTTCGAGCTTTGCAAGAAGGCGATCGAAAGCGGCAAGCATGTGATCTGCGAGAAACCGCTCTTCGGCTCCATTGCCGAAGTGGATGAGATGGCGAAGATCCTTGAGCGCTCGAACGGCCGCAAGCTTATGCCGATCTTCCAGTATCGTTATGGCACCGGCCTGCAGAAGCTGAAGCTCCTGATCGAGCGCGGGCTGGCCGGAAAGCCGTTCCTGACCACCATCGAAACGCATTGGTGGCGCGGGCCGGATTATTATGCCGTGCCGTGGCGCGGCAAATGGGCGACGGAACTCGGCGGCGGCCTGCTCGGCCACGCGATCCATGCTCATGACATGCTGAACTATGTACACGGCCCCTGCGCCGAGGTGTTTTCTTATGGCGCGACACTCGTCAATCCGATCGAAGTGGAGGATACCGCTGCGCTGTCGGTGAAGATGAAGAATGGCTCGCTTGCAACACTGTCCATGACGCTCGGCTCGCGCAAGGAAATCTCCAGGCTGCGCTTCTGCTTCAGCGATCTCGTCGCGGAAAGCATTCTGGAACCCTACACGATGGGCCGCGATCCCTGGACTTTCATCGCCGGAAACGAGGAGCATCAGGCCCGCATCGATGCGGCACTCGCCGGCTACGAAGCCACGGAAGACGGCTATACCCGCCAGTTCGAGCTTTTCCATCAGGCAATCATGGAGGATCGTGATCCGCCGGTGACCCTGCAGGATGCCCGCAACTCATTGGAACTGGTAACCGCGGCCTATTATTCGCAGCGCACTGGCTTGCCGACGCCGATGCCGATCAAGGCCGATCATCCGCTTTACCGCTCCTGGTTGCCCGAAGAAGACCGGCGGCTCGCCGCCAGTCTCTGAGGAGAAGAAGATGCTGAAATCCTTCGAACATATAGGCATGACGGTCAGCGATATGGACCGGGCCATCGGATTCTATTGCGGTTTGCTCGGGCTGAAGCTGCATCTGCGCAAACAGATGCCTGATGGCATGCAGGTGGCATTCCTCGACGCCGGCGGTGGCATGCTGGAGGTTTTTGCGCCGCCCGGCGGTGCTGCGAGAGCGGTCGATCTCCCGGAGGGGACGGCGGGTGTCAAGCACATCACCTTCCATTTCGACAATGTCGAAGAAACCTTCGCCCGGCTGGAGGCGGCAGGTGTCGAGATCAAGGAACGTCCGCGCTTTGCCGTCCATTCCGAGATGCTGAACAGGATCAGCTTTGTCCGCGATCCCGATGGCATCATCGTCGAACTGGCCGAGCGGTCTCAGAACCGGCTTGGCTGACAGCCATACGGCGACTGCCTGAAAGCGAAAGGGCGCGGTGTGAACCGCGCCCTTTCTGCTTTTATCGGCGATCGCCCGAAGCCTTCTTCTTGGCCTCATCATCCATCAGCTCATACCACATGGCGTTGAGGACAGCGAAGGCGGCTGCCAGCGGCAGGCCGAGTATCCATGCAAAATACCACATCGTTTCGTCTCCTCAGTAGGCGTGGCTGTTCTTGTCGGTGATGCTCTTCTCGTCGACCTTGCCCCAAAGCACCTTGTAGACCCAGGCGGTGTAGGCAAAGATGATCGGCAGGAAGATGACCGTGACCACAAGCATGATGAAGAGCGTCTGGTGGCTCGACGATGCATCCCAGACCGTCAGGCTCGACTTCGGATCAAGCGAAGAGGGCAGGATGAACGGGAACATCGAGAGACCGACCGTCGAGATGATGCCAAGGATCGAGACCTTGCTGAAGAGCAGGGTCACGACCTCGCGCCGAGCCTGCATGGCAAGGAAGGCGGCTGCCGCTCCCAGGAAGCCGAGCACCGGAGCGACAATCATCCAGGGATGGGCGCCGTAATTGGCAAGCCACGCCCCGCCTTCCAGCGCCACCGTCTTCAGAAGCGGGTTCGACGGGCCGACCGGGCTAATATCGCTGGTGATGCGATAACCGCTGACGCCGATCCACAGGAACAAGCCCCCGAGCGCGAAGAGTACGATGACGGCAAGCGCTGCGATGCTGCCGAAGCGGCGGGCGCGATCGGCAACCGGCCCCGTTGCCTTCAGCACCAGCCATGCGCTGCCATGCATGATGAGCATGGCAACCGAAAGCACGCCGCAGAGCAGGGCATAGGGGTTCAGAAGCGCGAAGAACGAGCCTTCGTAGAAGATGCGCATGTCATCGGCGAAACGGAAGGGAACGCCCTGCAGCACGTTGCCGACGGCGACGCCGAAGATCAGCGACGGTACGAAACCGCCGATGAAGAGCGCCCAGTCCCAGCCGTTGCGCCAGGCAGCGCTTTCGCGCTTCGAACGATACTTGAAGCCAACCGGACGCAGGATGAGAGCGAAGAGGATCGCAAACATCGCCAGATAGAAGCCCGAGAAGGAGACCGCATAGAGCGGCGGCCAGGCGGCGAAAATGGCGCCGCCACCAAGGATGAGCCAGACCTGGTTGCCTTCCCAGACCGGGCCGATCGTGTTGATGGCGACACGGCGCTCCGTATCTGTCTTGGCGACGAAGGGAAGCAGCGTGCCGACGCCGAGGTCGAAACCGTCGGTGGCCGCGAAGGCGATCAGGAGCACGCCGAGCAGCACCCACCAGATGATGCGCAATGTATCATAGTCGATGAGTTGGTGAAGGATCATGACAGGTCACTCCGCGGGAACGAGGGTTTCGGAAATGAGCTTGGCTTCCGGCTCGTGGTCCGGTTCCGGCCCCTGGCGGATCGCCTTGAGCATCAGGCTCATCTCGATGATGATCAGCGTGGTGTAGAGGGCAGCAAAGCCGATGATGGTAAGCAGAACTGCCCAGGCGCCGTGGTTGGAGACGGCAACTGCTGTCGGAAGGACGCCTTCGATCACCCATGGCTGGCGGCCGATTTCGGCGACCACCCAACCGGCCTCGATGGCGATCCAGGGCAGCGGGATGGCAAAGACCGCGACGCGCAGCAGCAGCGGATACTTGTCCAGATGCCGGCGGGCCGACAGCCAGAAGAAGGTTGCCGTCAGCACGATGAAGAACATGCCGAGGCCGACCATGATGCGGAATGACCAGAAGAGCGTCGGCACATGCGGAATGGTGTCGCGCGCAGCCTGCGTGATCTGCTCGTCAGTCGCCTGACGCGGATCGTCGACATAACGCTTCAGGAGCAGGCCATAGCCGAGGTCGTGGCCGAGATCCTCGAAGGAGGAGCGCACTTCCTGGGCTACCTGATCCTGGGCCGGTGCTGCGCGGATCTGCATCAGCGCGTCATAGGCCTTGATGCCGTCGCGGATACGGACCTCGGCCTGTTGCTCCAGCTTGTCGATACCGGGGATTTCCGTCGTCAGCGAGCGGGTGCCGATCAGGCCCATGACCCAGGGAATATGCACGGCGAAATGCGTTTCGCGTGCCTCCTGATCCGGGAAGCCGAAGGCGGTGAAGGCAGCCGGCGCCGGCTCCGTCTTCCACATGGCTTCGATCGCAGCGAGCTTCATCTTCTGGTTTTCGGTGGCAAGATAGCCGCTTTCGTCACCGAGAACGACGACCGAAAGCGCAGAGGCGAGACCGAAGGATGCGGCGACCGTCATCGAGCGCTTGGCAATTTCGATATGCCGACCTTTGAGCATGTACCAGGCCGAAACACCGAGAACGAAGATAGAGGCGCAGACGTATCCCGCCGAGACGGTATGGACGAACTTCGCTTGGGCGACGGGATTGAAGACCACATCGAAGAAGCTTGTTATCTCCATGCGCATCGTCTGCGGATTGAGCGCCGAACCGACCGGGTTCTGCATCCAGCCATTGGCGATCAGGATCCAGAGTGCCGAGAAATTCGAGCCGAGTGCCACCGCCCAGGTGGCGACGAGATGGCCGACCTTCGACAGCTTGTCCCAGCCGAAGAAGAAGAGGCCGACGAAAGTTGCTTCGAGGAAGAAGGCCATCAGGCCCTCGATCGCTAGCGGCGCACCGAAAATGTCGCCGACATAATAGCTGTAATAGCTCCAGTTCATGCCGAACTGGAATTCCATGACGATGCCGGTTGCGACGCCGAGGACGAAATTGATGCCGAACAGCGTGCCCCAGAATTTCGTCATCTGCCGCCAGATCTGGCGGCCGGTCATGACATAGGTCGTCTCCATGATGGCGAGCAGCACGGAAAGGCCGAGCGTCAAGGGCACGAACAGGAAGTGATAAAGCGCGGTCAGCGCGAATTGGAAGCGCGATAGCGCTACGATGTCTAGTTCCATTGTCTTACTCCCACGGTCCCACGGGGTATCGAGTGTTTCCGCATGGCCGGACGGCCATACGGGGTAGGCCTGTTCGCTCAATCCGGCCGAAGCCGATCGAGCGCCTTTTCGAACGCCGCCTCTCCACGGCGCGAAACTTCTGTGATGCAGCCGCCATCGATGGTGACGATGCGGTCCGCGAGCGCCGCTTCGCGGCGAATATGCGTGGCGATAACCAGCGCCCGGCCTTCGGCCCTCAATTCCAGGCGATGCAGCACGTCGCGTGCGGTATTGCCATCAAGCCCCTCGGTCGGTTCATCCAGCAGCCAGAGCGGCGTGTCGCGCAGGAAGAGACGGGCGAGCGCGAGCCGGCGCGATTGTCCGCCCGAGAGCCCCATTCCGCCTTCGCCGAGCCGCGTATCGAGGCCTGATGGAAGCGCATCGACATCGGCGAGCAAGCCGGCAGAGACAAGCGCATCGCGCAATTGGTCGTCATCGGCGGCCGGTGCGGCAAGCAGGAGGTTGCCGCGCAGCGTGTCCTGAAAAAGTTCGGTCCGTTGGGTGAGGAGGGTGCCTTCGAGCGCTGCGGTCATGCCGGTGGCTGGCGGCAATTCGCCTGACAGCAGCGACAGGAGGGTCGATTTGCCGGCACCGCTCGAGCCGACGACGGCGATATGCTCGCCCCGGCGAAGTTCCAGCGTCACGTCCCGTAAGGCCGGCAGGGTTGCGCCGTCATGGACAACGGTTACGTTCTGCAGCGCGAAGGCGAGGTCGTGCGCGGGTGTCTTGGGCGTGAAGTCTACTTCGATGGCCGAAAGGCGCGGCGCGATACGCCTGGCTGCAAGCAATGTTCTGCCGAATTCCATGGCGCCGCGGCGCAATGCGGCAAAGGGTTCGGTGGCGGAGAAGGCGACGAGTATCCCGAGGGCTGCGACCGGGGCACTGATCGCGCCCGCATGCATCAGGGTCGCTGTCGTCAGCAGGACCGCGACCAGGAGGACAGTGGAGAAAAGCCCGAAGCCGAAGGCCACACCGGTTTCGATCCGGTTGAGCCGGTCGTCGGCTTGCGCGGCATAGGCATCTGCAGCGGCTATTGCCTGCTGTTGCGCCGCCAGCCGGTTCGCCATCAGCAGATCGGCCTGTCCGGCAACGAGGTCGATGGTCCGCGATCGCAGGGTTTCGATACCGTAGGCACGTCGGCGTGCGTGCTCACGGGCTGCGTGGCCGGAGATGAGCGGCAGACCGAGCCCGACCAGAGCAAGGCAAAGGCCGAAGAGGAGGCCGAACAGCGGGTTCATCAGCCCGAGCGTGACGCTGGCGATCAGCGCTGCGCCGAGAGCCACTGCGGCAGGTACCAATACGCGCAGATAAAGCGATTCCAGTGCATCGATATCCGCCGTCAGACGGAAAAGCAGCCGGGCCGGGCGATTGAGAAGCGCGCGTGCGGCGCCGGCGGACGCCCAGCCGCGAAACAGGCGCTCGCGCAGGGCAGCAAGCACGGCAAGCGTGGCATTATGGGTGGTCAACCGCTCGCCATAGCGAGCTGCGGTACGCAGAAGAGCAAGGAAGCGGATGCCGGCCGATGGCGCAAACACGTCGAAGGTTGCTGCAACGGATACAGAAAGTCCGGCGAGCGCGGTTGCAGTGATGAACCAGCCCGACAGGCCGAGCAGCGCGATGCCCGCCGTCACGGTTGCGGCCGAGAGTGCTGCGCCGAGCAGCAGTTCCCGACGACGTATCTCGATGAAAAGGCGCAGAACTGGTCTGAGATCGCGGAGAAACGGGGTCATTCGGCGGCCTCCTGGAGAAGTTCCGCATCAAGGCGGATACTGCGCTGCATACGCGCGGCGAGCAGCGGGTCATGCGTGGCGACGATCAGAGTGCGACCCTTGGCGAGGGCAAGCAGGCTTTCGGTAATCTCTGCAGCCGTTTCGGCATCGAGATGGGCAGTTGGTTCATCGGTGAGGATGATGCGGATATCGGGATCGCAGGCGGCGCGTGCGATCGCCAGCCGCAAAGCCTCGCCGCCGGAAAGGCCGATGCCGCCTTCGCCGAGCGGGCGATGGCCGTAGGTCTGCGCGACATCGGCAAGTTGCGCCAGATCAAGGGCGCCGTCGATCTTGGCTTTCGTGATGCCGGGTCGGCCAAGCGCGACATTGCCCGATATCGTGCCTGCGAAAATATGCGGCTTCTGACCGATCCAGGCCATCCTGCCGCGGTCCGCCGATCCGTTGCCGATCAGCACCCGGCCCGTTTCGCAGGGCGCCAGACCGGAGATCAGCGAAAGCAGGGTCGACTTGCCGCTGCCGCTGGCTCCGAGCAGCGCCAGGTGCTCGCCGGCAGCGATATCGAGATTGAAGCTATTGAGGATGGGTTGCTGCTCAGGCCGGTAACGAAAACCGATATTTTCCAGGCGAATGCCATAGGCGTCGGCAACGGCTGCGGTTTCGGCGTCTGCGAATTCCGCAAGCGCCATGCCCTCGGCAGCAATAGCATCCAGCGCTTTCAGCGCGGCCTCACCCGAGGCGCGATCGTGCCAGACGGCGGAGAGTTCCCGCAAAGGCTCGAAGAAGGCGGGTGCGAGCAAAAGAATGAACAGCCCTTGCGAAAGATCGAGACCGCCGGACCATGCGCCGAAGCGGATCTCACCGAGCAGGCTGAAACCGATATAGACTGCGGTCATCGCCACGCCGAGCGCCGAAAAAAGCTCGAGCACGGCCGAGGAGAGGAAGGCGATCTTCAAAACGGCCATGGTGCGGGTGCGCAGCGATTCCGCTTCCGCGCGCAGCCGAAGTGCTGTGGCGTCAACCGCATCGAGCGAACGGATGGTTGCAAGGCCACGCAGACGGTCGAGGAGGAAGGCGTTGAGGCCACCTGTCGCGACGAGCTGCTTTTCGCTTGCAGCCTGGGCGCGCCAGCCGATCAACGCCATGAAGATCGGTATGAGCGGTGCTGCAAACAGCAATACGAGTGCGGCAATCCAGGAGATCGGGAAGACGCAGACCAGAATGACGAGCGGTACAAGGCTCGCCTTCATGCGGGCCGGCTGGAAGCGGGCGAGATAGGGCACGATCAACTCGGCCTGTTCGCCGAGAATGCTTGCCGCTTCGCCGGAAGCCGGGCGGTTGCTATCGATGGGCGAAAGGCGGGCGAGCAGACGGACGGCTGCAGCGCGTTTTTCGCTGAGTTCGGCGCGAGCGGCACGGAAAGCGAGGCGGCCGCCGGCCGCGTCGAGACAGCTTTTCGCGATGCCGGTCAGCAGGATGAACGCAGCAGGCAAAAGAATATCGTTGAAGACGCCGCCATCGGCCAGCTTGCCGACCGACCAGGCGAGCAGGCCCGCCTGCGGGATCCAGAGCGCAGCCGCAAGTGACTGCAACATTGCCGCGCTGCGCAAGCGCCGCTTGGTTGCGGCCGGCTTGCGTGCCCTTGTCTCTTGCTCGCCTCTCGCGTCAAAGAAAGCACTGCTCATGGCGCTAACTCTTGTTCGCAGGATTGGGACGGCGGCGGCCAAGCGAAACGACCCTGTCCTTGGCCTCCAGCAGCTTTGTCACTTTCGCGCCTAACGAGAGTAGCGTTGCAAGTCTCTCTGTTTCAAGTTGTTTTACGTCCTCATACCAGTGCGTCAGCTGCTCGATGAGCGTGTGCATCTCGCTCATGCGCTCCTGCGCATGGCGTTCGGCTTCGCTTGCCGGGCGCTGCATGAGGATTTCGCGTAGCACCGAAAGAGTAGGATCGACCTCGCGCTTCTTGCGCTCTTCGGCAAGCGTTCTGAGGATCAGCCAGACATCGTCAGGTGTCGTGAAGAAGTCGCGCCGGTCATCCGGCTTGTGACGCAGCAGCACCAGGTTCCAGGCCTGCAGCTCGCGAAGGCTCATGGAAACATTCGAGCGCGAGATGCCGAGCGCATCGACGATTTCCTCGGCGCAGAGCGGGGCTGGCGAGACGTAAAGCAGTGCATAGATCTGGCCGACCGTGCGGTTGATTCCCCAGCGGGAACCCATTTCACCGAAGTGCAGGACGAAGGACTGAACGAGAGGCGGAAGGTTCATTGTCATTTCCGTTGCGTCTGTGATTTCAGAAATTTCTGAAATCACTATACAGACTTTCGCGTTTATGCCGCAATCGCGGAGCCTGACCTGCGTCAATTTGGATGTATTTCGGTGGTCGGCTTCTTCATAGCCCGGCGTCGCGCGTCTGGAATTGACTTGGGTCAAATCCCGCAAACATAAAACGCCCGGCAGACACATGTCTGCCGGGCGTCAAATGCCGGATAAATTTTAGATCGAGGTCGGTCTTAGATCAGGCCGGTCAGGATGCCGACGCCTGCTACTGCTGCAAGGCCGCCTGCGCTACGTACGACGAAGGCGCCCTGACGCTCGCCGAAGCGGGCGATAAGGAAGCCGAGGCCGAGTCCGACCGCATGCAACAGGGCAGTTGCGGTCATGAAGCCTGCAGCATAGGCAGCGCCTCCGGCATTTTCGGGCATCTCGGCGCCATGCGCATGGCCATGGAAGACAGCAAACAGGCCGACAACAGCCATCGCGACTGCCGTCGAGGCTTGGATGTTCATAGCGACGACAGCGCCAAGCATGATGACGGAAAGCGCGATGCCGGTCTCCACGAATGGTACGTTGATGCCGGCCATGCCGAGCACGCCGCCGAACGCCATGACGAGCACGAAGGTTGCCGGCAGCGCCCAGATGGCGCGGCCACCAAGTTGGAAGGCGAGCACGCCGACCATGACCATGGCAAGGATGTGATCGAGGCCGGATATCGGGTGGCTGAAACCATGAAAGAGGCCGGCCGTCTCACCAACGCCGGTATGGGCATAGGCGGCTGCCGGGAGCGCTGCGACGGCGAGCGCAAGGAGACCGCTCTTGAAGACTGATTTCATGATGGAATTCCCTCTGTTTTTCTAGATCCTGCGGCTGCCGATCGCTCAGTCCCGATTTCAGATCGTTTCCGCAGGCTAACCGAGCAGGATTTCAGCGTCAACGGAAAGCAAGAGAATAGGCAGGAATTTCAAGTGCTTATATCGTAGGCAATTGCCGTTTTGAAAGGCGTATTCACAAGTGCCGCCCAACGGTATTATCAATCGTGTTGCGGCGGTGAGAACTGCCCGCATCTTGAGGAGGATTCCATGACGAATACCGAAAGGCCGCTGGCGATCAGCGCGCCGGAGCCGCGCACGCTCGACCTGATCTTCAGCGATAAGGCACGCGCCGAACTCAATGCCAAATATGAGATCGTTGAAGCCGATCCTGAAAACATTGCCGGACTCAGCGATAATGTCTTGGGCAAAGCGCGCTACATCATCGGCCAACCGCCGCTCTCGGCCGAGACGCTCGCCCGCATGCCGCAACTTCGCTCGATCCTCAATGTGGAGAGCAACCTCCTCAACAATATGCCCTATGAGATCCTGTTCCAGCGCGGCATCCATGTGGTGACGACAGGGCAGGTCTTTGCCGAACCTGTGGCAGAGATCGGTCTGGGCTTTGCCCTCAGCCTCGCGCGCGGCATCGTCGATGCCGATGTGGCCTTTCGCGAGGGACATGAGCTCTGGGGTGGAGAGGGCAATACGAGCGCGCGGCTGCTGTCTGGCTCGGAGATTGGCATTATCGGCTTCGGTGATCTCGGCAAGGCGCTGCGACGGGTACTCACGGGCTTTCGCGCCAGGATCAGGGTCTTCGATCCCTGGATGCCGCGCTCGATTCTGGAGGAAAATGGAGTGGAACCGGCGAGCCTGAACGAAGTGCTGACGCAGAGCGACTTCGTTTTCGTCGTCGCTTCCGTGACCAGCGAGAACAGGGGCTTCCTCGGCGCGGATGCATTCGCCGGCATGCGCAGGGGGGCCGCTTTCATCCTGCTCAGCCGCGCCGATGTCGTGGATTTCGATGCGCTGATGGCGGCCGTTGCATCAGGCCATATTGTTGCGGCAAGCGATGTCTATCCGCAGGAACCGCTGCCATCTGACCATCCGGTGCGCAGCCTCAAGGGCTTCATCCGCTCGGCCCATCGCGCAGGCGCGCTCGACATCGCCTTCAAGAGGATGGGCGACATGGTGCTCGAGGACATGGATCTGATGGATCGTGGCTTGCCGCCGATGCGCTGCAAACGGGCGGAGCGCGAAACGGTGTCCCGCATGCGCTCCAAACCCGTCTCTGTAAATTAAGCTGCGCGCTGGCCGGTGCCCTGGATAGCGGAAAGCTTCCAGTCGGCGCCGGGTTTGCGCACGAAGGTCCAGACCTCGGTGCTTTCGCTCGGGCGGTGGTTGTCGCCCGAGACGACGCGTCCGCTGCCCCGCTCCACCATCGCGTCGATCGAGGAGTAACGCATGGCAAGCGTTGCATATTCCTGACCGTTCTCACGCCAGGCTTCGGCAATATCGCCTTGCAGCAGCTTGACGTCGGAAACCTGGTTACGCACGCCGTTGGTGGCGTTCTCGCCGAGCTCTTCGGCAAGATAGGACATGGCCTCCGGTGTCGTCAGCCCGCGCAACGTGCCGTAATCTTCCGCGCCATAGGCGGTCTGAACCCTGGTCAGCAATTCCTCGAACTGGTCGAGATCCGCCTGGGCAAGGCCAACTTCGTCGCTTGGACGCGAACTGCGCTGCTGGCTGCCCGAGCCCGAACCGATTGTCGGGATATGAAAGGACGAACCGCCGTTGGCCGGAGCCATATTATTATAGGTCTGCGCTCCGCCAAAGCTCTGGCCGCTGGCACCGTAGGACGGTTGGCGACGATTGGCAAAGTAGCGCATGGCCAGCAAGACCGCGCCGAAGATCAATGCGATCTGCAGGAGCATGCCAAGGAAGCCGAAGCCGCCGCCGAAACCGTGGCCAAGCAGCATCCCGAGCAGACCGCCGGCAATCAGGCCACCGATCATCGAACGGCCGAAGCCGCCAAAGAGGCCGGGGCGCTGCTGCGCATAGCCAGGCTGCTGCGTGTTATAGGGGGCGTTCGTCTGCGGGCGCGGGGTCATCGAACGTTCGATGGGCGCAACCGGAGAGGGGGCTGTCTGCGTGACCGGAGGTGCGCTGAAGGTGCGCGTGCCTCTGCTTCCGAAGCCGCTGGAGCCGCCTGCGCGGCGCGCATCGGCATCGCCGATCGTGGCAAGGACGGTGGTGCTTGCAAGTAGGGCGATCGCCGCGATCCTGGCAAAACGCGAAACTGCAGTGTGCATTTCTCTCAATCTCCTCTCATGCGCGGAGCGGCATGTCAGGAGTTAATATAGGTATTCTTTTTGCCCTGTGAAGTTGTGAACTGCTACTGGCAGACGTCTACCCATTCCGCCCTGGTGATTTCCGCCAGTCTTTCGGTCGAAATACGCACGGCCGAATGGGTCGAACCGGCGGCGGGAACGACCTCGTCGAACTGCTTCAGCGACATATCGCAATAGATCGGCAAGGGCGCCGGCAGACCGAAGGGACAGACGCCACCGACCGGATGGCTCGTAACCGCCAACACTTCTTCAGCGTCCAGCATGCGGCCCTTGCCGCCGAACGTGTCCTTGAATTTCCTGTTGTCGAGACGCGCGGTGCCGCTTGCGACGATCAGCATAGTGCGGTCGCCGACGCGCAGGCAGATCGTCTTGGCAATCTGCGCGGGCTCGACACCGTGTGCTTCAGCGGCAAGGGCAACCGTTGAAGAACTGTCGGCCGTTTCGATGATCGTTATGTCAGGGGCATTGGCGGCAAAGAAGGCGCGGACGGATTCGAGGCTCATGGGACGGGATACTTGTGACGGAACAACAGATCGGAAGAGCCCAACTTAATATTTAAATTTTAGAAAATTCAATTGCTTAGTTGTCGAAAGGCGATTTCGGGTCGTGTCAAAATGTGGTCCGGATTGTTCCTGATTTCTAAGTCATGGATATTGCTGGAAAAACTGGTGCCGTCCAACGAGGGCAATTGAGTGAGCAAAGCGAACTATCGGGATATCGCTCGCCTGGCGGGTGTCGGAACCGCGACCGTCGAGCGTGTCCTGAACGGGCGCGGGGGTGTGCGACCCGAACTGGTCGAGAAGGTGATCGTTGCTGCACGCAGCCTGGAATATCCACGCACGCTTCCTGAGACCCATCGCGGCCTGCTGCGCATCGAAGTGTTGATGGTTCGTCCCGAAACGACGTTTTATCAGCGGCTGTCCCAGGCATTCGAGCGGATCGCCGCGACGCTCGATCCACTCGTTGTCGTTCACCGCAGCTTCACCGAGGAGATGAAGCCAGAGGAGATCGCCCGGCGGATCCTGTCGACGGATCTTCCGCGCGCGGGCCTCATCGTCGCGGTACCGAGCAGTCCGGTCATCAAGGCAGCGGTGGAGAAGGTCATCACGCAAGGACTGCCGGTGGTTCATGTCGTTACCCGCGCGTCGGATCGTTCGGGCGAATTCGTCGGTATCGACAACTATGCCGCCGGTCGAACGGCCGCCCTCTACATCAGCCGCATGGCCCGTCGGCAAGGCCCTGTTGTTGCGATCTGCCATCCGATCTATCAGGTCCACCGCGATCGCATCCGTGGATTTTCCGAGTATTTTCTCGAGCATCCAGGCCCAGCCAGTTTCCAGTGGCTGGGCTTCGGTCACGACGAAGAGCATATCAGTGCCGAACTTCTTGCTTCGGCACTGAAGACCTATCCGGATCTTGCCGGCCTTTATAATGCCGGAGGTGCCAATTCCGCCCTGATCGATGTCCTTCGTCGCCAGGCTGCCAAGCGCAATATCTTCTTCGTCGGACACGAACTCACCGAGTACACCCGCAAGGCCCTCCAGGATGGCATCATGGATGTCGTTCTCGATCAGGCACCGGAAGCGCAGGCAAGGCGGTCTCTCGATCTCATCCTGCGCCGCATCGGCATCACCGATATCGAGCCGGATCGAGCGCCTATCCGTTTCATTACCATTACCAAGGAGGGGCTTTGATCTGATTTGATCAAGAATGCTTTCGGCACCAGCGCGCTCGCCTGCTACTTTTGCATCAGGGAGGAGAGCCGGAGCGTCGAGAGGGGCGACACCGGATAGGGCGCACCAGGCGCTCTCCTTCAACGGAACCTGTGCGGACAGATATCGGGTCCGCCCGAAGGAGAGTGCAATGGACGATCTGAAATTCGGCACGCGCAACAAGCGCGGCGATTGGGCGCCGAACCAGCCTGTCGAGACCGCGCCGCTGTTTGCATTTCCGCCACGGTTGATGGGCGTCCTGAAATGGCTGCCGCATTATTTCTTTCCGTGGAATGCGATCTTCGCCGCTTCGGCCGTCGCCTACTGGGGCTGGATCATCCCGCCGATGGGAACGATGCAAACGCTCGGCTTCGGCTGGATCGCCTGGCTCTACGCCATCAACGCAATCTGCGTGCTCCTGTTCTACGGTGCTTTCGAGCTGCATCTCTACGTTTTGAAGCGGCAGGAAAACCGCTTCAAATACAATGGAAAATTTCCGTCCGAGCAGAAAAACAAGGCCTTCTGGTTTGAAAACCAGAACCTCGACAACATATTGCGCACCTTCCTGTCCGGCGTGACGATCTGGACAGCGATCGAGGCGGGCATGTTATGGGCCTATGCCAATGGCTACGCGCCGTGGCTGAGCTTTGCCGAACATCCCTGGACGCTGGCACTCGTCGCACTGGTCGTGCCAATTATCCACGAATTCCATTTCTTCTGCATTCATCGGCTCATCCACACGCCGCTTCTCTATAAGTGGGTACACTCGGTCCACCATAATTCGGTCAACCCATCCCCCTGGTCGTCGCTGTCGATGCACCCGGTCGAGCATCTGCTCTATCTCGGAACGGCCGTCTATCACCTGATCCTGCCGTCCAATCCGATCCTCATGCTCTACCAGCTTCACTACGCGGGCTTCGGCGCCATCCCCGGTCACGTGGGTTTCGACAAGGTCGAGGTCGGTGAGCACAAGCTCGTCGATAGCCATGCCTATGCGCATTACCTGCACCACAAGTATTTCGAGGTGAACTATGGCGATGCCCTGATCCCGCTCGATAAGTGGTTCGGCACGTGGCACGACGGCTCGCCCGAAGGCGAGGCCCGCATGCAGGAGCGCTATCGCCGCCGCAAGGAAAAGCTTGCTGCCCGCAAGGCCGGCATGGAAGCCAAGGGAGCGGCCGAATGAGCTGGATCACCGCCTGCAAACTTGATGAGATCGAACAGGAAGGCGCCATTCGTTTCGATCACGGCAGCCGCACCTACGCCATCTATCGAGGCCCCGATGACAGCGTCTATTGCACGGCCGGCCTTTGCACGCATGAGGCCATCCATCTCGCAGAAGGTCTGGTCATGGATTTCGAAGTGGAATGTCCCAAACATTCCGGCGCCTTCGACTATCGGACCGGTGAGGCACTGCGGCTTCCCGCCTGTGAGAACCTGAAAATCTATCCCGTCGAGGTGATCGACGGAGAAGTCCGCGTGGCTCTCGCCTGAGCCTGCAACATCAACGGGCCTGAGCGCCCTCCGGCATGTCACGGGTGGACCGGCGCCCAATGGGAGGAAATCATGAAGTCCTTTTGCTTGGCGGCCGTCCTGGCCGCCCTGACGGCCAGTGCTGCCTCGGCCGAGACCATCGGCGTGTCGATGCAGAGTTTCGACAACAACTTTCAGACGCTGCTGCGTGAGGGCCTGAGTGCAAGGGCATTGCAGGTAGGCGACGTCACCCTGCAGATCGAGGACGCGCAGACGGATGTCTCCAAACAACTCAATCAGGTGAATAATTTCATCGCCGCCGGCGTCGATGCAATCATTGTGACGCTCGCTGATACCTCGGCTGCTCCGGGTATCAGCGAGGCGGCCGAGAAGGCCGGCATTCCGCTCGTCTATCTCAATCTGCAGCCCGATAATGTCGACAAGCTGCCCGCGAAACAGGCCTATGTCGGCTCCAAGGAGACGGATTCCGGACGTCTGGGCGCGGAAGCCGCCTGTCAGATCCTGAAGACGAACGGCAAGGCAGGCGATGCGCAGGCCTATATCCTGATGGGCGATCTCGCACATCAGGCCTCACGCGATCGCACCTCGTCCGTCAAGGAAACGCTCGCGGCAGACGACTGCAAGGGTGTGACCATCGCCGACGAGCAGTCGGCTGCCTGGACCCGCACCAATGCCATGGACCTGACGACGAACTGGATCACCGCCGGCCGTCCGATCGATGCGGTCTTCGCCAATAATGATGAAATGGCGATCGGTGCTATTCAGGCACTCAAAGCCGCAGGTGTTTCGATGGACAGCGTTGTGGTCGTCGGCATCGATGCGACGCAGGACGGTCTTGCGGCCATGGCAAACGGCGATCTCGACGTGACGGTATTCCAGAATGCCAAAGGCCAGTCCGCCGGCGCGATGGATGCGGCTGTTGCCCTCATACGTGGTCACAGCGTCGACAAGCAGGTCATGGTGCCCTTCGAACTCGTCACGCCGATCAACATGGCCGATTACGCCCACCAGAACTGATCCTCCCTGGCCGGCGCCTCTTCCTCACGGGCGCCGGCCCCTTTTCATGGAGAGCTTTATGAGCGGCATTGTCATCATCGGGGCGGGGGAATGCGGTACGCGCGCAGCATTCGCTTTGCGCGAGAGCGGATATTCCGGTTCCGTCACCCTCGTCGGCGCGGAGCCGCATTTGCCTTACGAAAGGCCGCCATTGTCGAAGCCGATGAGTGGCGAAGTGCAGATGAAGCTCATCTGTACCGAAGACATGTTGGAAGCCGCCGGCATCGCCTATTTGAGAGGCGCGTGGGCCGTCAAGCTCGATGCCAATGCCGGCACGGTGGCGCTAAGCGATGGGCGCATACTGACTTATGAAAAGCTGCTGCTGGCTACCGGCGCACGCCCAAGGAGGCTTGCTTGTCCAGGCGCGGAGCGGGCGCTTGATTTCCGTACGCATGCCGATGCCGAAGCGATATTCTCCAATATCGGGGAAGGTCGTCCTGTCGCCATTGTCGGCGGCGGCCTGATCGGCATGGAACTCGCATCCGTGCTTCGCGCAAAGGGTGTCACGGTCAGTGTCATCGAAGCGGCGCCCGCAATTCTCGGACGCGCCGTTCCGCCGCGCTTTGCCAGGAAATTGCATGACCGGCACCTCTCGGAGGGCGTCAGTTTCCACCTTGGCCACGACGTTATCGCCATCGACGACGACGGTGTTCTTCTGACCGACGGCAGTATGGTTCGAGCACAGCTTGTCATCAGCGCTATCGGCGTCATGCCGGAGATGGCGCTGGCGCAGCAGGCCGGAGTGGCGACGGGCAACGGTATTCTGACGGATATTCATCTTCGCACCACCGCACCCAATATCTTTGCAGCAGGCGATTGTGCTGCCGTCAGTCAGCCCGGCGGCGGGAACATTCGCTTCGAAAGCTGGCGGAATGCGAGGGTGCAGGCGGAACTTGCCGCGCGTAACATGACCGGTGCGGCTCAAGCCTTCGCCGCAATCCCCTGGTTCTGGTCCGATCAATATGATCTCGGCCTGCAGGTTGCCGGCTTGCCGCAGCCGACGCATCAAAGTGTGGTTCGTTCGTCACCCGATGGCGAGATGGAGTTCTATCTGGACGCGGGGCGCCTCGTCGCTGCAGCCGGTCTCGGGGTCGGCAATAGTCTCGCCAAGGAGATCAAGCTTGCCGAGATGCTGATCGCTGCCGGGGCCAGCCCTGATCCAGCCGCCCTTGCCGATCGCAGCCTTAACCTGAAGATCCTCCTGAAGAGCGCGCGGGCGGCATGATGCACACGCTCAGGATCTTTCAGTCACTCTGGGCCATGGAGCGCCGGCATGCGGATGGATATGAGCGCAGCCTCGATCAGAACATCACGATGATCGGGGAGGCGGGCTTCGACGGCATCAGCGCCCACTATACGAACCGTGCTGATGTCGTCAGGTTGAATGACGAAATCCGCGGTACCGGGCTGGCGATCGAAGGGGTCTGCTTTCCGCGCACGGTCGAGGATATGCGCCTGCCGCTCGAGCTTGCCGTTGAATTCCCGGTCAGCCACATCTGCCTGCAGCCCGATATCAGGCTGCGTCGCGTCGAGGACTGCCTGCCCATACTCGATGGCTGGATGCAGCTTGCCGAGGATGCTGGCATCCCCGTCCTCATCGAAACGCATCGCAACCGGATGACGACGGATCTTCTCTTTACGCTCGATCTTCTGGAGCAGCGGCCGGATCTGCCGCTGCTTGCCGACCTCTCGCATTTTACGGTCGCGCGCGAATTCGCCTATCCGGTCGACGCCGAGACCCATACCATGATCCATCGTATATTGCGCAATGCCCATGCCTTTCACGGCAGGGTGGCATCCTGCGAGCAGGTGCAGGTTGAAATCTCGTTCCCGCATCACCGGATCTGGGTCGATCAGTTCCTTGAATGGTGGGAATACGGCATGCGCGACTGGCGTCGTCGCGCCGCTGCGGATGCCGCGCTTGTCTTCACCTGCGAGCTGGGGCCGAAGCCCTATTCCATCACCGGGCGAGATGGCAACGACAGCACGGATCGATGGGAAGAAGCACTACTGCTTCGGCAGATGCTTCTCGATCTCTGGGCGGGGATCTGATCACAATCACCATTGGGCACCGGCAGGGGATATCGTATGACCCCTGCCGAGCCTTGTCGGCATTTGCGTTACGAGCTGGCTAATCATCGAATAGAGCAAGGTCGTGGCGCAGCCACGCCGGAAAGGTGCTGGCGCTGTTTACCCTGCGCTGACGTCTCCACCGGGCGATGATGGTTGCGAGAAGAATTTCCCTGAAGCTGAACCGCGAGCACAGTTCGCTCATCGATGACGCCAGGCTTTCGCCGGCGTGTTGATTGGTCATGGTGATCTGCGGTCAGAAATCTGGACCGCCCTTCTTTCAAGCTGAATAATGCGCATCGCCATCGCGCACGAATTACAGTGCGGGGACGCTGCGCGCGAAACGGTTGCCGTCTCTGGGTGGGGAAGCTTGAAAGGTCTCGATTGCGGTCGAGGATAGATTGGGAGCTTCTGGCCTATGCCAAAGAGGCGTGGGACGAAGAAATATCTGCCATTGCACGCCTCCATTGTTGATGAGTTCCGGCGCAATTATTAGCCGATTGAGAAAAGCCAGGCAAGAGTGCGAATTCGAATGCGGTGTCTGTGACGCGGCTGGAGGCGGACTTTCATGTCTTGCGATGGCGATTTCCAACGACAACAGACGGGAGCGTTTCATCGGCAATTGACCACGCCGGAAACATCGTCATAATAATTTTGTACACGTGCTCAATTTTGTCATTCGGTCGTTACGTTCGCCCCCTAGAGCGGGATACGCCACGTTTTCGTGGGGCTTGCGGAACGGCCATCAACATCAGTGATGAACCCGTCAAGAGGCCTCACACTGCTCTTCCAGGGAGACGAAGAAGATGACCATTTTGCCGACACTGAAATCCCTCACTCTCGCGGCCGCCATCCTGGCCTCGACCTCTGCATTTGCACTTGCCAAGGACGTTCACATCAGCGTCTGGGCCGGCGGTACCGGCCCGAACGACGTTTACCGCGTCGATGCCATCGATATTGCTGCCCGCCAGCTCGAGCGTGAAGCAGCACTGAAGGGCGAAGACCTGAAGATCATCGTCGAAAAGACCCCTTACTCGGGTTGGGACGATTTCAAGCAGGCTCTGACGCTTGCTGCCGAAGCCAAGAAGGCTCCGAACATCGTCGTCAGCGGCCATGAGGACATCGCACCGTGGTCGCAGGCAGGCCTCATTGTTCCGGTCGAAGACTATGTCGACCTCGACTCCTGGCCGCTCAACGACATCTACGAAAACCTGATGCAGATCGCCTCCTACAACGGCTCTGTCTACGGCATCCCGCAGGATGCAGAGTCCCGCCCGATGCTGTTCTGGAAGCCGCATATGAAGGCGATCGGCTACAGCGATGCTGACCTTGACGCGCTGCCGCAGAACGTCAAGGACGGCAAGTACACGATGAAGAACCTGCTCGAAGACGCCAAGAAGATGCAGGACAAGGGCCTCGTACAGCCCGGCTACGGCTTCTATCCGCGCAACAGCAACGGCCCGGACTACTGGCAGTTCTACACCTCCTTCGGCGGTGTCATGGAAGAAAACGGCAAGCTCGTTTTCGACAAGGCTGCAATGAAGCGCACCTATCAGTTCTTCGCCGATGCCGTTTCCACGGGCGTTACCAAGAAGAACCACATCGGTATGCCGGGTGACCAGTGGTGGAAGGAAATCTCCAGCGGCAAGGCCGGTATCTGGGATGCCGGCACCTGGCACTACGCCCGCATGGTCAATCAGGAAGGTCTGAAGGACTTCTTCGGCAACATCGTCTTCACGCTGATCCCGGCTGGCGAAGGCGGCAAGGCCAACACACTGACCCATCCGCTCGTCTACCTGCTGACAGCTGGCCACAGCGACGAAGACACGCAGATCGCCGCCCAGCTGATCACGATCGCTTCCGAGCCGCGCATCAATGCGCTGCACGCGGTCAAGTCGGCTCACCTCGGCGTTTCCAAGTCCGAAGCTGCCGTCGACTTCTACTCGGCCGACCGCTGGACCCGCGAAGCGACCGAACGTCTGCTGCCCTACGCCAACGCGATGCCGAACAACTCCGACTTCGGCACCTATTGGAACATCATGTGGAAGAACCTTGAAGCATCCTGGACCGGCGCCAAGACTGTCGACGCCGCTGTCAACGATGCCGAGAGCGAGCTGAAGAGCACGCTCGGCGACAAGATCGTCATCCGCTAAGATCGACGTATTTGCCGGGAGGCGGCCGCATGCCGCCTCCCGGATCGTCGTCCAAGAGGGGACTTCCATGAAATCGTCCAGAACGCTCGGGCTGGTGATGATCGCGCCCGCAGCGATCATGATCATCCTGTTTTTCCTGCTGCCGGTCGTTCTGACAGCGGTCTTTTCGATGACGAACATGACCACCGCGACCGGCATTTCCGGCGGCGTCTACCAGGTCGCGCCGAATTCGCTGATCACGCTCAAATCCACGATGCCCGATATCGCCGATCAGCTCGGCGAGCCGCGCTACACGATCGACGAGGCCGGCCTGAAGGCCGTCGAAGGGCTGAACCTTTCCTCCGGCATCGTCTCGGAACTGCGCGAAAAGCATATGAGCGAGGTCTTTCCGTCACGCCGCGAAATCGAGCGCATGATCAAGGATCTCAATGACCGTCCTTCGACGCGCGAGGTCAAGCAGATCTCCGACCAGTTCAACCGCTCGGTCGTCAATGCGCGCTTCGACAGCAAGGATGAGCTCTTCGCCGCCCTTGATACGCTCGGCTTCAAGCTGACGCCGGAACAGAAGGATGCTGTTGCCAAGGCAACCTATACGGGATGGGTCTGGACGACGGACAATTTCTCGCGCATGGCCTCGTCGCCCGATATGGCCCGCGTGCTATTCAACACCGTGCTCTATGTCGCACTGGTGCTGGTCATCTTCAATGTCGGCTACGCGCTGCTGCTTGCCATCTGGACGCATTATATGCCGGCCGCACCCGCATCCTTCTTCCGCGGTGTCTGGCTGTTGCCGCGCATCACGCCCGTCGTGATCTATGTGATGCTCTGGAAGTGGCTCGCCTGGGATACCGGCTTCATTTCCACGCTAATGGGCAATTTCGGCTATCCGCCGAAGAATTACCTGCTCGACAATGCCTTCAATGCCTGGGTCTTCGTCGTCATGATCAACGGCTTCATCGGCGCCTCCATGGGCATGCTGGTCTTTTCATCCGCGATGAAAGCCATTCCGAAGAGCCAGTTCTATGCGAGCGAGGTCGATGGCGCATCGCGCTGGCAGCAGATCCGCTACATCATCCTGCCGCAGATGCGCTGGCCGATCCTCTTCGTCACCTGCTACCAGACGCTCTCGCTGCTCGCCTCCTTCAACGAAATCCTGCTTTCGACAAACGGTGGACCGGGCAGGGCGACGGAGATCTGGGCGCTCGCGGCCTATCACACGGCGCTCAACAACTATGCCGGCAACCTCGAATATGGGCTGGGCGCCGCCATGGCCCTCGTGCTTGTGGTCATCGGCGTGACATTGTCGCTGATCTATCTGCGCATCTTTAACTACGGCACGCTTGTCGCCAAGCCGCTGATCGAGGACTGAGCATGGCCGAAAAAGCGCAACCTTCCGCGAATTTCAGCAGCTGGCCCGTCATTGCCACGCTGGCGGTCGTCAGCCTGCCGCTGCTTTTGATGTATGTCTATTTCTTCGTCGACACGGTAACGGTGAAGGAGGCAGGCTCGCTCGTGCCGTCAGGCTTCACCCTCCAGCCGTGGCGCTTCCTGTGGCAGACGACTGAGGGCAAGCCAAATATCTGGGTCGTGACGCTCAACACGCTGCTTTTCGCAGCCAGCACCACGAGCGTTGTCGTCATCGTCTCGTCGATGGCCGGCTATGTGCTGTCGCGGCTTAACGTCCCGGCGCGCGGCTTCTTTCTTGCAGGCGTGATGGTGCTGCATGCCTTCCCATCGGTGACGCTGATCATCGCCATCTTCATCGTGCTGCAGATGATCGGCCTCTATAATTCGCTGATCGGCGTCATCCTGGTGAAGGCGGCAATCGATCTGCCGCTCGGCATCTGGCTGATGAAGGGCTTCTACGACACCGTGCCCTGGGAAATCGAAATGGCCGGCGTCGTTGATGGCGCCTCTCGTTTCCGCGTCTGGCGCAGCCTCGTCCTGCCCCAGGTCGGCCCCGGCATCATGGCGCTCGGCCTCTTCTCGTTCCTGTCCGGCTGGGGCGAATATATCCTGCCGCAGGTGCTGGCACCCGGCAATCAGGTGCAGGTGCTCTCGGTCTATCTCGCCGGCTTCCTCGGCGACGACAACAACTATGATTTCAACATGTTCAAGGCGGTCGGCGTGTTCTACGTCATTCCGGTTCTGATCGCCTACGCACTCTTTCACAAATATCTCATGAACATCTATGGCGGCGGGAGCAAAGGCTGATGCGCATCCTCCTCGACAATTTCTCGAAGAGCTTCGGCTCCACCAAAGTCATCGAGAATATGAAGCTCGAAGTCGGCAGCGGCGAAATGCTGGCGCTGCTCGGCCCCTCCGGCTGCGGTAAATCGACGACGCTGTTTGCCATCTGCGGCATTCATCGTCCGACTGGCGGGCGCATTCTCTTCGGCGATCGCGACGTCACCGACCTGCCGAGCCAGATGCGCAATGTCGGCGTCGTTTTCCAGTCCTACGCGCTCTATCCGCATATGACGGTCGCCGAAAATATCGGCTTTCCGCTGAAGGTCAAAGGCGTCAATGCGGCCGATATCCGCAAGGAGGTCGAGCGTATTTCCGGCCTCGTGCATATCGGTAACCTGATGGAGCGCCGCCCCGCGCAGCTTTCCGGTGGCCAGCAGCAGCGCGTCGCCCTTGCCCGCGCTCTCATCCGCAAGCCGGATGTGCTGCTGCTTGATGAACCCTTGGCAAACCTGGACGCGAAGCTGCGCCTCGAAATGCGCTCTGAGATCCGCCGTATCCAGCGTGAGACCGGCATCACCGCCATTCTCGTCACGCACGATCAGGTGGAGGCGATGAGCATGTGCGACCGCATCGCCATCATGAAGGAAGGCGAGATCGTTCAGCTCGCCACGCCGGCGGACATGTACAATGATCCGCGTACGGCCTTCGTTGCCGGTTTCCTTGGTAACCCGCCGATTACATTCCTGCGCGGCGTGATGAAGGAGGGCTCTTTCGCCATGCCGGAGAGCGAGATCCGCGTACCGGTGTCGATCAAGGCCGCCGAAGGTACCAAGCTGACGCTCGGCGTGCGCCCGGAACATTTCAATCCGGCCGGTGATGTCTCCGTTGTCGGCAAGGTCACCTTCGCTGAAACGCAGGGCCGCGAAAATCTCTACGATGTGCAGATCGCCGGCGGTTCGCTGCTGCGTTCCATCCAGCCTGTTCGTAACGACGTCACCGTCGGTGACGAGGTGAAATGGGCAATCGACAGCAAGGGCGTATTCGTTTTCGACGATGACGGCCGGAGGCTCTGAACAATGCGTGATTTCTCGTCTTTCTTCGAACGTTACGGCTGGCCTTCGGGCAAGGGTAACCTGCCCTTCTGCATCGGGCATCGCGGTGCGAGCGGTCATGAGCGCGAAAATACGCTGGAAGCCTTCCAGCGCGCGGCCGAACTCGGCGCCGAAATGTGGGAGCTCGATACGCAGCTGACCAAGGACGGCGTGGTCGTGGTCTCGCACGACGATCATCTCGAGCGCGTCTTCGGTATAGACAGACGCATTTCGGAGATGACGGCAGCAGAGCTTGCAGCCCTCGACGGCGTCAATGTCCCGACCTTCGAGGCGGTTGCCGCTCTCGGACGGCAGACCAATACCGGCCTCTACATTGAACTGAAGGCGCCGGGCACCGGGCTTCTGTGCTGGAAGCATTTGCGCGACAAGAACCAGCGCTTCGCGTGTCTCGGCTCCTTCGATGCCGCACAGGTGCGCGAGCTTCGCGAAGCCGGCTGCGATTATCCGCTCTCGGTGCTGATCCGCGTCGGCCACGATCCGCACGCGGCTGGTGATGAGGCCGGCGCCGATATTCTCCACCTTTGTTGGGAACGGGCCGGTGAACGCCCGCAGGATCTGGTCACCGAAGCGCTGATGCAGAGAGCCTTCAATGAGGGACGCGAGATCGTGCTCTGGCACGAGGAACGGCCGGCAATTCTTTCCGACATCATGAAGCTTCCGGTCCTCGGCATCTGTACGGATTTGCCCGATCTGATGCGCCCGACCGCCAGGGATGAGAAGCATGGCAGACAAGGATAACAAAGGGCCGAGAAAGGTCACGTCTTTCGACGTGGCGCGTGTGGCAGGTGTCTCTCGCGCTGCCGTTTCGCGCGCTTTCACGCCTGATGCCAGCGTGTCGCCGAAGACGCGCGAAAAGGTCTATCAGGCCGCCAAGGACCTCGGCTACCGGGTCAACTATCTCGCGCGCAGCTTGACCAACAAGCGCTCCGACCTTGTCGGCGTCGTTGCCGCCGGTCTCGACAATCCGTTCCGCACGATGCAGATCGAGCATCTGGCGCGCGTGCTGATTGCCCGCAATTTCCGGCCCATCCTGCTGCCGACGTCGAAGGAGGCGGATACCTCAACGGTCATCGGCCAACTGCTGCACTATGCCGTCTCCGGCGTCATCGTCACATCGGATGCGCCGCCGACGGAGATCTGCGAGCAATGTGCTGCCGAAGGTGTGCCGATCGTGCTCATCAATAAGGGAGACGATATTCCTTTCGTCGACCGTATCATCTCCGATGATCGCATGGCCGGGCATCTGGCCGCCACGCATCTGGTCGAAACCGGCGTGAAGGCACCGGCGGTCATGGCCGCTCCCGGCATTTCCTATACGGCGAGGCGGCGCAGCGAAGCCTTCATGGCGGCTTGCCGTCAGCTCGGTATCGAACCGCGCATGATCGAGCTGAAGGTCAACAACTATCAGAGCGGCTACGATGCCGCAGCAGACCTTGTTTCGGAGGGCATAGACGGGCTGTTCTGCGCCAACGATTACATGGCCTGTGGCGTCATCGACAGGGTGATGAAGGGGCTTGGCCGCGAGGACCATCCGCCGCTCCGCATCATAGGCCATGACGACATTCCTCAGGCGAGCTGGGCTGCCTACGACCTCACGACAGTCCGCCAGCCCTGCGATTTCCAGGCCGAGCAAGCCGTCGATCTGCTGATGAGCCGTATGGCCGAACCGGATATGACCGCCCGCGTCGAATTCACGCCCGTGACGCTGATTAGAAGAAGGACTGCCTGATGAATTCCGCATTCGATGCCTCCGCGCTTGCCGCACGGGCGGAGGTCGCAATCGACGTGGCCCGCAAGGTTGGACGTGAGGCCGCGCGCTTCAGGCGCGAAGGAAACCCTGGCGCACTGCATGTCGAAAACAAGGGATTGCAGGATTTCGTTACCGTCGCAGACAGGCAGGCAGAACAGGCGATCCGTGAAGGGCTGCTGGCGCGGTTTCCCGACGATACGTTCATGGGTGAGGAGACTGGCGGTCAATCCGGCGCGGCCGGCACCTGGGTGGTCGATCCCATCGATGGCACCACCAATTACATCAGGGGCTTCCGCCACTGGGGTGTGTCCATCGCTTTCGTATTCGAGGGCAGGATAGAGATTGGCGTTGTCTATGATGCCGCCTACGATCAGGTTTTCTCGGCAATCCGCGGCCGGGGCGCTTTCAAGGAAGGCAAGCCGATCCAGGCCGCGCAGACAAACGATCCAGCCAATGCGATCGTCGTATTAGGCCATTCGCGCAAGACGAGCTTCGACGACTATGCAGCGCTCTCAAAGCGGCTCTATGAGCGCGGCATGGATTACCGCCGTATGGGCGCTGCGGCAGTCGATCTCGTGCGCGTGGCCGAAGGTGTCGCAGACTTGTTCTACGAGCGCCACCTCAATGCCTGGGATATGCTTGCCGGCGCTTTGATTGCAGCCGAAGCCGGTGCGAAGGTCGCCATTCCGCCGGTCGATACGCTGCTCGAACACGGCGGCCCGGTTATCGCCCATTCGCCAGGTCTTGCCGAAGAATTCGCCTTCCTGCTCGAATTCGAGGGGTTGGCGGGCTGATCAGCCTGCCATTCGCTTCAGCCATGCACGCTCGGTCGCCGGGGCTTCATCCGTGGTGACCTGATCCGGCCTCAGGCTTATCAAGGCGGCAAAGTTCTCCCCTTCCGCGTCGCTGAAACCGCCATCCGGATCCTTCAATGTGAAGGTCCAGGCATCGACCTTCTTGCCCTCGCTGTGGCAGAGCGCAATCATGTCGAGACCGGCCTTTGCTGCATTCAGTAGCATCGGCCAGTAAAGGTATATTGTCTCCGGTTCCGTCGGGCCGCGCAGATCGGCAAGCAATTCTTTCTCTACCGCTTTCCAGCCTTCCGCCTTGCAGAGATCACCGAGCTTGTCGGTAGGGTCGATACCCCGGCGCAGGTGCGGCAGCTTCTGCTTGACGGCCAGGATCAGCTCCAGACTGCCGGCACTGACGATGACGGAGGCCGAAATCTGCTGCAGATGCTCGGCCAGATGGGCAATGCCCTTTTCGCCGATTGCCGCATAGTCATCCTTCATGTCGAACTGCAGCAACGCGTCCGGATGGGCCGATTGCAACATGGCCGCCAGATCCTCGCTGAAAAGAAGAGGGCGATTGCCCTCTTTCATGCGCGCATTGCGCAGGTCCGCAAGGCCCGTCTGGGCAATGAGGCCGTGGCCGGTCGTCTCGCCTTCCAGCTCCTCGTCATGCAGCACGACGAAACCACCATCGGCGCGCACTCTGAGATCGAGTTCCATCGAGGCGCCGGCCGCAAAGCCTTCGGCCATGACATCGGCGGAAAAAAGCGGATCGGCCATGCGCCGCCGCAGCCGATGCCATTTCAGCAAGGTGGGATGGCCCTCAAACTCTATCTGAAGCCCGCCTGTATCGGCCATTCGAATATCCTCGGCATGTTCGTCCTGGTGCCTTCGTGCATCGGATGGGTCCGATTCTCAAGAGCCGGCGACAGATTGGCGCGGCGTCGGGAGGAGGGTATTTTCGCGCGCCGTTCTTGCCGGGGTATCATCGTGCAGGCCAAGGCCGCAAATTAGAATAGTAATTTTGTAGACAATATATCGCGATCACACGAACCGTGCGAAGATCATCAGCGGTTTTTCCCGGAGGTGGCGTATGTTTACGGCATTCAAAACATTCCTCGCGAAGCTCTTGCGAAGCCACGAGCAAGCCGTTTTCGAAATATCCACAAATGCAACTGCCGGAGACTCTGAAGGCCGTCTGCGCAGCCTGCGGGAGGAAGAACTCTTCTTCTGGCAGCCGACGCCGCTCTCCTGGTATTGACCCATCAGTCGCTATAGGCTTTCGCGACCGCTTCCGAGGCGGCGCCGATATCGGCCGGAAGGCCCGCCCGTCGCAGACCCAAGCCATAGCCTACGACATTTGCGAGCACGGTCTGGAAGGCGGCACGCGGCCCCGTATGGTTCAATCGTATGAGGTGAGACGAGCCGGTACCGACACCGGCCGTCAATTCGATACCGAGGCTTGCCGTAAGGCCGATCAGCGAAGCGGGTTCGACGCCCTCCGGCACCGAAACTGTCGTTACCAGGTTCGATGCCTGTTCGTCCGGCACCCAAAGGCTGGCTCCAAGCGCGAGAAGGCCGGCGCGGTTTGCAGAGGCCGCCCTCTGGTGGCGGGCAACGATCCGATCGATGCCTTCGGCCTCGACACGGTGGAGCGCTGCTTCCAGTGCGAAGAATTCCAGGGGCGCCGGTGTTCCCGGCAAAGCGCCACGGCCGCCGTCCACCCAGGTTTTCAGGTCGGCAAGCGACAGGATGGAATCGCGTGGCGCACCGTCCCGCAGGATCAGCTCCCAGGCACGTGGGCTGACCGACAATGCGGAAACGCCAGCCGGCCCGCCGAGTGCCTTTTGCGGGCCGATGACCGCGATATCGATGCCGGACCCGCTGACATCGAGCGCGTGGCCGCCAACGGAGGCGACGGCATCGACGACGGTGACGATACCCCGCGCCCGAGCAAGCGCGATGATCTCGGGCAATGGATTGAGAATGCCGCTTGCCGATTCCGCGTGGACCAGCGCGAGAACGGCAATGCGCGGGTCGGCGTCGAGCGCTGCGGCAATCGCTTTCGCGTCAATGGGCAGACTGGGGCGAGCGACGACGTCAGCAACGTTTGCACCGCCACGCCGCAGCCATTGTCCGAACCAGCCGCCATAGGGGCTGGTAATGACATTCAAGGCTGAAAGGCCGGGTCTGGAAAGACTGGTTGCGACCGCCTCGAGTGCCACGACGGCCTCGGCCTGCACCAGCAGAATATCATTGTTAGTCTTCAGGATCGTGCCGATGCGGCTGGCAAGTGCGGCGTAACGTTCCGCCGGATAGGCGGGTGCGGCGGAGAGCGGGTTCCAGGCGACCTCAGTCATCGGCAGCTCCTTCAAACGGGTTCGGTCATAAGGCGCGGCACTGCGGCTATGAGCCGGCGAGCTGCCTCGGATTGTGGTGCGGTGACAACATCTGCCGCCCGCCCCTCTTCGACTATGCTGCCGGCATCCATGACGGCGATGCGGTGCGAGATCGCCCTGATCACGGCAAGGTCATGGGAGATGAAGAGATAGGCAAGGCCACGCTCACGCTGCAGCTCGACCAGCAATTCGAGGATACGGCCGCGAATGGTCACGTCGAGCGCGGAAACGGCCTCATCCAGCACCAGCAGTGACGGTCGGGTTGCGATGGCCCGGGCGATCGCGACACGTTGGCGCTGGCCGCCTGAGAGGGTGCGAACCGGGCGGCCAGCGAAGGCCGAGGGCAGACCGACGCGCTCCAGCAGGGCGGCGATCTCGGCCGGCCGCTGCATTCTGTCCGCGATACCGTGGATGCGCAGCGGATCGTCGAGAACGGACGCGACTGATGCCAGCGGATTGAAAGCGCCGAGCGTATCCTGAAACACCATCTGCATATGCGCCCGGCCGCGACGCAGATCAGCGCCGCCAAGCGCACGCCAGTCCTGTCCGGCAAAACGGATCGTACCGGAATCCGGCTCCAGCAGGCGCAGCAGCACGCGGGAAAGTGTCGATTTTCCGCTGCCGGAGGCACCGACCAGTCCTAATGTTTCGCCGGCTTCAAGCGCCAATGAAACATTGTCGAGAGCGGCAATCTGCCGGCCGGCAGTACGATAGGCCTTAGACAGCGCCTCAACCTTCAGGAGTTCGCTCATGGCGCTGCCTCCGCAACCAGGGGCGGGGTCGATAGATCCCGATGGCTGGCGATGAGGGCGGCGGTGTAGCTGTTGGACGGCGATGACAGGACCAATCTAACCGGCCCGGCCTCGACCAGCTCTCCGGTACGGAAGACGGCGACACGATCGACGAAGCCCGACGCAAGCGCGATATCGTGGGTGATGAAAAGCAGGGTCATGCCTTCTTCACGTACCAGACCGTCGAGAAGACTCACGATCTCGGCCTGAACGACGACATCGAGTGCGCTGGTCGCCTCGTCGGCGATCAGCAGTGCCGGTTTTGCCGAAATCGCCGCCGCGATCGCGACGCGCTGTCGCTGTCCTCCGGAAAGCTGATGCGGGAAGGCGCGCATGGTGTGCGCGGGCTGGGGTATGCGTACGCGCTCTAACAGCTCTTCTGCCCTGGCATAGGCTTGCTGCCAGCCCATCCCCAGATGCTGTCGGGCCGCTTCCGCGACCTGTTCACCGATCGCCAGCACGGGATTGAGGCTGGTGCCCGGATCCTGAAAGACGAAACCGAAATCTCGGCCGGGAAGCGGCGCCCGGCCAAGCGCCGGCCATGTGATGTCGCCCGCGACCCTGGCGCGGTCGGGAAGGAGCCCGGCAAGCGCGCGGGCAAGTGTGCTTTTCCCGGAGCCACTTTCGCCGATGATTGCCAGCCGCTCGCCCCTGACGATATCGAGGTCGACGGATTTGAGAGCAGCGTCGCGTCCGTAATGGACGGAAAGGCCCCTCAGACTGCAGAGGAAATCATCCATCGCGCCCCTCCTGACGGGCGAGTGCCCTGCTCAAGCCCTCGCTGAAGAGATGGACGCCGAGCACGGTGATTGCGAGCGCCAGGCCAGGCAGCACCGAAAGGTAGGCGGCTGAGCGCAGCACGCTTCGGCCTTCGGCAATCATCGAACCCCATGTGGCAAAGTTGGGATTGCCGAGACCGAGAAAGGAAAGGGCCGCTTCCGTCAGGATCGCCCCGGCGACAATGGTGGCAGACAGTGCGAGAACCGGCGGCAGCGCATTCGGCAGGATTTCCTTGAAGGCGATCTCGGCGGGATGCATGCCGATCACCCGCGCGGCGGCGACATAGTCGCGCTCGCGAATGGACAGCACCTGGGCGCGCGTCAGCCGTGCGGGGTCTGCCCAGGTTCCAAGCGCAATGGCAAAGACGACGACCGGCGTCGAGACGCCGAGGATGCTGACGAAAGCAAGCGCCAGCAGGAAACCCGGTACGATCTGGAAGGCATCGACAACACGCATCAAGGCTTCGTCGACCAGACCACCGGCAAAACCCGCAGCCATGCCGACAAAAATCCCGAGAACCATCGCGGATAGGGCTGCGGCGATGCCCACCGCGAGGGACGTCCGTGCACCGTGAAGCAGCCCGGCAAGCACATCGCGCCCCAGACGGTCGGTGCCGAGCGGCAGGTTCGGATCGGTGAATGGCGTCAGCATGGCTCGGCCGGCGATCCGCAGCGGATCTCCGGGCGAGATAACCGGCGCCAAGAGGCCAGCGAGGAGCAGTGCCGTAAGAATTGCAAGCCCGAACGCACCCTCAGGAGTTTGCAGGAGACGGCGCAGCAATGTCATACGCGTCCCTCGGATGCGCCGATGCGCGGATCGAGCGCGCCATAGACCAGATCGACGATGAAATTGACGCAGATGACGAGAACAGCGCTGGTGAGGATGATGCCCATCAGCAGCGGCGCATCGCGACCGTTGACGGCCTCCTGTGCCAGCCGGCCGAAACCCGGAATGGCGAAGACGCTCTCGATGACGACGCTGCCGCCGAGCATGGCCGCGGATTGCAGGCCGAGCATGGTGATGAGCGGCAGCAGCGCATTGCGCGCGACATGGCGAAGCACGATACGACTGCGCGACAGGCCCTTTGCCCGGGCAAACAGCACGAAATCAAGCTTCCAGGCCTCCAACATGCCCGAGCGCATCACACGCAGGAACAGGGCGAGGTAGATGAAGGCGAGGGCGCCCACCGGCAGGGCCAGATGTTCTGTGATATCGAGCGCACGCGCGAAGCCTGTCTTGCCCGAGGCGATGGTCTCGATGCCGGCGATTGGCAGCCAGCGCAGCTTGACGGAAAAGAGAATGCTGAGCACCAGACCGAGCCAGAAGCTTGGAATGGCATAGACGATCAATGAGCCTATCGAGAGAAAACGATCCCGAAGGCTGCCCGGCCTTGCGCCAGCGAGAATACCCAGTGCAGAACCGAGCCCGAAGGAAAGAGCAGTCGCACTCCCCATGAGGAGCAACGTGTTTGGCAATCGTTCCGCGATCAGATCCCGCACCGGACGGTTGAACGCCACAGACCAGCCGAGGTCGAGGCGGGCGAGCGACGAGAGATAGAGCCAGAGGCGGGCAAGGACCGATTGGTCGAGGCCGTAACTCTCCCGCAGAGACTTGATGAGTGCCGCGTCTCCGCCGCCGATGGAGCCCAGATAGGCATCGACGGCATCGCCGGAGGCGGATTCGAGCAGGAAGAAGCTGAAGATGACAACGATCAGCAGCACCGGGATGCTGCTGATGAGCCTGCGTTTCAGGAGGAGAAGTGCACGTTTCACGCCGGAAAAGGCCTCTGCAGCATTTGCGCCCTGGACCCTATCACGATTGCAGTGCGGTATCGCCCCAGTTCGAAACCGCCCAGCGCGGATTGTCCGAAACGTTCAGCACCGTATCTCGGGCGACCGTTATGAAGCCCCATTCGGCGACATTGATCAGCGGCAATTCGGCCACCACAAGCTGCTGGAACTTGTAATAGAGGTCGGTGCGAGCGGCTGTGTCCACCGTTATGGCCGCCTGCGCGATGATCTTGTCGAGTTCGGCGCTGACATAACCGCCCTGGTTGGAGAAAGGCACGCCGTCAGGCGTTCCGGATTGCACGAGGATCGTCGTGGAGATGGCCGGATCGCCGCGGAAGACCGGCGGACCAACGGCGATATCGAAGTCGTGGTCGGTGTAGACGGCCTTCTGATGAGCGGCGGCATCAGCGTTGACAATGACGGCGTCGATGCCGACGGCGGCAAGTGCCTGGCGAAGATAATCACCGAACTGGCGCGTCTCATTGAAATAAGGCGCCGGGCGCAGCTTGAGCTGGAACCGATTACCGTCGGGGCCCTTGGGATAGCCGCCCTGATCCAGCAGGTCGTTTGCCGCCTGCACGTCGAAATTATAGTTCGCGACATCGGCGGTGTAGAATTCCTTGGAATTCTTCGGAACGGGGCCGGTTGCTTCAGTCGCATAGCCGAGGAAGATCGTATCTACGACGAACTTCTTGTCGATCGCGTGGGCGATCGCCTGACGTACTCTCAGATCGGAGAGTTCCTTGCGGCGATGGTTGATCTCGATGACGAGCTGGTAGGTCAGCGCCTCGTAGCCCTTGGAGATTACCTTGATACCGTCGACCTTCGAGATACGGTCGAGATCGGCGAGCGGCACGGCCGAGAAGGCTGCAAGATGGATCTCTTCGGCTTCCAGCGCAGCGCCGGCCGATTCACGATCCGGCAGCACGCGGTAGACGATCTCGTTGAGCTTCGGCTCGCCCTTCTGCCAGTAGTTTTCGTTGCGCGTCAGCCGGTAATATTCGCCTGGCTTGTATTCGGCGAACTTGAAGGGGCCAGTGCCGATGAGCGTGTTGTTGGCGGGATTGGTGGCGATGTCGCTGCCTTCAAAAATATGCTTGGGAACGACGCTGGTGACAGCCGGAAGCGCATTGCGGATCAGCTGGAAGGGTGTCGGCTTGGAGAAACGGAAGATTGCAGTGTGGTCATCAGGCGTATCGACGGCCTGCAGATTGGCGAAAATCAGGCGGCCAAGATTCTGAAGCGGCTTCCAGACATTGAGCGCCGAGAAAGCGACGTCAGCCGACGTAAATGGTTTGCCATCGTGCCAGGTCGCATTTTCACGCAGCTTGAAGGTGACGGACAGTCCGTCTGCCGATCCTTCCCAGGATGTGGCAAGGCGAGGGGACAGACCATCCGCGCCCTCGTAGGAGGCCTCGGCCAGCGGTTCGATGACCTTGCTCGAGATGAAGAAGACCCCGTTGGAAGCGACGATGGCGGGGTTGAGGTTCTTCGGCTCGGAATCGGCCGCAACGATCAGGCGTCCTCCGGCCGGCACATCCTGCGCCAGTGCGATGCGTGAAAGCGCCGTCGTTCCGAGCAGCAGTGCCGTGCCCTTCAGCAGGCCGCGCCGAGAGATATCCGCAATAGTCATGCCCCCTCCTGATCCCTAGAAAATTCAATGATCTATATTCGGATTGAAACCGTAAGTGTGACAGGAATTAAATTCGAAGAGGATGGCCAGGCGAGATATTTTTTGTCACCCAGCCATTATTTTTCAGCGGTTGCCGACGGCGAGCCGCGGCGCTTCGAGCCCTAACCTGCGGTAGGCCGCTCCCGGATGCGGCGCAGCCAGCCGCGGCCCCGCGGCCCCGAGCTTTTCGCGCAGTGTGCCTTGCCGGTATTCGGTCTTGTAGACGCCGCGCTTCTGCAGTTCCGGCACCAGCAGGTCGACGGTATCCTCGAAGCTCTCGGGCGTCACCGCATAGGCAAGATTGAAACCGTCGACATCGGTATCCTCGACCCATTCCTGCATCAGGTCGGCGACGGTCGACGGCGAACCGACGAAGACCGGGCCGAAGCCACCGACACCCACCCAATCCGCCATTTCGCGCACCGTCCATTCCTTGTCCGGATCGATAGTGGTGAAGGTCTCGACGGCGGATTGCACCGCATTCGTATAGCGATGGCGCAATACCTCATCCGGGCCGAACTGGCCGAAGTCGATGCCCGTCCAGCCTGATATCAGCGTCAATGCGCCTTCGAAGGAGGCGTATTGGCGGTATTCGTTGAACTTCCGCTGCGCCTCGGCATCGGTCTCTCCAAGCACGACCGTCTGAAGGTTGAAGGCGAGAATTTCACGCGGATTGCGGCCAAGACGCTCGGCTGCCTGGCGGACATTGGCGACATAGCGCTTTAGCACCGCCTTGGAGGGAGCGGCCACAAAGATGCATTCCGCATGAGCGCCGGCAAAATCCTTGCCGCGGCTTGAGGCGCCAGCCTGATAGAGTACAGGCGTACGCTGCGGCGAAGGCTCGCTCAGGTGAATGCCGGGAACGATGAAATACTTGCCGGAATGATTGATCGGGTGGACCTTTTCCGGATGGGTGAAGATGCCCGTTTTGCGGTCACGCACAACGGCATCGTCCTCCCAGCTTCCCTCCCAGAGCTTGTAGCAGACCTCGAGATATTCGTCGGCGAGGTCGTAACGGTCGTCATGGCCGGTCTGTGCGGCCTGGCCGATATTGAGCGCGCCGCTGTTCAGATAGGAAGTGACGATGTTCCATCCGACGCGACCCTTGGTCAAATGGTCGAGCGTCGAGATGCGCCGGGCGAACGTATAGGGGTGCTCGAAGGACAGCGAAGCCGTCAGCCCGAAGCCGAGATGTTCGGTCTCATAGGCCATGGTCGGAATGAGCTGCAGCGGATCGTTCACCGGCACCTGTGCCGAATGACGCAACGCGGCATCGACATTGCCGTTCAGCACGTCATAGACGCCGAGCACGTCGGCGATGAAGAGGCCGTCGAATTTACCGCGCTCCAGCGTCTTTGCCAGATGCACCCAGTAATCGAGATCCTTGTAGGTCCAGGACTTGTCGCGCGGATGGCGCCAGAGCCCCGGTGACTGATGTCCGACGCAATTCATGTCGAAGGCATTGAGCCTGATTTCACGGGTCATGTTACTTTTCCTTGGAGACTAGTGGTCGCTGTTGCGGCCGAGGCCATATGTCAGCGCCAGCGCTCCTACGAGCACGGCGCCCTTGACGAAATCCTGCGTGTAATAGGGGGCATTCAGCATGGTCAGGCCATTCAGCAGCACGCCGACAAAGACTGCACCCGCGATCGTGCCGAGCACATTCGGACGGCGGAGATTGAGGACGGCAAAGCCGATCAGGGCCGCCGCAACCGAGTCCATCAGCAGCGAGCCGCCGGAGGACACATCACCGCGCCCGACACGGGCGGCGATCACGATGCCGCCAAGGGCGGCAAGCGTTCCGGAGATGACATAGGCAAGCGTTTTCAGCCGCGTTGTGGACGCACCGGCAAGCCGCGTCGCCACCTCGTTGCCGCCTGTGGCAAAAAGCAGTCTGCCGATGCGGGTGCGCTCGGTCAGCACGAAAAGGACGATCGCGACGACGGCCATCAGCACGACGGAAACGGGCAGGGTGGCAAACAGGCTGTAGCGGCCGATCAGCAGGAAAGCCGGATCATAGGCGCCGGTTGCCTTGGACCCATCGGGCAGGACAAGGCCCGCCGAGATCGACCGCCCGGCGGTCGGGATGAGCTGCAGGCCTGACAGCAGGAACATCATGGCGAGAGTGGCCAGAAGATCCGGCACGCGCAGGCGCACGATGAGCAAGGCGTTGACGAGCCCGACTGCGGCGCCGAAAGCAAGCACCAGCGGCACGGTCGCGAAAGCATCGAGATGCCAGACGATCATCGCATAACTCGCGGCCATGACGCTCGAGGCGGCCACCGCACCGATCGACAGATCAAAGCCGCCAACGGCAAGCGTCACCGTCACACCGGCGCCGAGGATCGCAACAACGGATACGGCCTGCAGGATGCTCATCAGGTTGCCGATATTGATGAATGCCGGTTGGGCGATGGTAAAGCCGATCACCATCAGGCCGAGCAGGATGAACACCGCGCCGGCGCGCAGAAAACTGCCGAGCGTGGGAAAGCGGTTATCCTGAGCGCGACTCTGTGGGGCAGAGCCCGCCTTTGGCAGGGCATCCTCGTCGATGGTCGTCATGCGGAAAGTTCCTGTCGGGGTGAGGAAGAGGCGGCGTCGATCGCGTCACGCAGCAGGCTGTGGTGGTCGATCGTCAGGATGCGGTCGGCGACCTCATAGGCCTCTTCTGGATCGGATGTGGCGATCAGCGTGGCGCGGTCGGTCCGCGCTCGGATCGCTTTGATAATGTCGTGGCGAGCGCCGACATCGACGCCCTGGAATGGTTCGTCGAGCAACAGCAACCGGCTCGGTTCGGCTTCCCAGCGAGCGATCACGGTCTTCTGCTGATTGCCACCCGACAATGTCCAGATGGAAGCAAGCGGACCGGCTGCCTTGATGCCGAGCCGGGATATCGCCTGTTCCGCTTCGCGTCGTTCGCGGCCGCCGAAAAGAAAGCTGTAGGGATACCATTTGGCGAGATGCGGCAGGCTGATGGTGGCGGCGAGCGAATTGCCCGGCCAGGCCGCAGGCATGAGCGAGGAACGATGGCGATCTTCGGCGGCCATGGCGACGCCCGCGGCGATCGCCTTCGCCGGCGATGCCGGCCGGTATGGTTTGCCATCGAGGGACATGATGCCTTCTGCAAGGCCGCGCACGCCGAAGATCGCCGACAGCAGATGGCTTTTGCCGGCGCCGAGGACGCCGGTAATGGCAACGACCTCCCCCTCGTGCAGGGTCAGATCGAAGGGCGTGCTAGACGGCAGAAGGCGGATGCCACGCATCTCGAAAACAGCCGCGCCTGTCGTCGGGCGCGCATCCGGGCGTGCCGCATCGAACCTGCGGCCAATCATGGTTTCGATGGCACTGGAAAAATCGATCGGCCGGTTGAAGCTGCCGACGATGCGGCCACCGCGCATGACGAGCGCCCGGTCGGCGATCGCCTCCAGGTCGGCGGTGCGGTGGGAAATATAGAGGATGGCAAGGCCCTGCGCCTTGAGGCCAAGCAGGATGTGGAACAGGCGCCGGCCTTCGTCCGCCGAAAGGCTTGCCGTCGGCTCGTCGAAGATCAGCAGTTCGGCCTTGTTGGCGAGGGCTCGCGCGATGGCGACCAGTTGCCGGTCGGCGGCGGTCAGATCGCCGAAATCCCTGTCGAGGGGCAGCGAGAAGCCGGCAGCCTCGAGCATGGCACGCGCTTCGCGGCGCACGCTTGACTGAGAGAGAAAGAAGGGCGTGCTGCCATCCGCGAAGCGATGCAGTAGCAGGGCGTCGGCAACGGTGAGCCCGGCCGCTCCGACAAGATCCGTCGACTGATGCACCGTCACGACGCCGGCTTTCGCCGCCTCGGCCGGTGTTTTTGGCGAGAAGGACTGGCCGTTCAGGCTGATTGTGCCGCCATCAGCCGAAAGCACGCCCGAGACTATTTTCACCAGCGTCGATTTGCCGGCGCCATTGGCCCCCATCAGCGCGACGATTTCGCCCCGTTCGATAGAGAATCGGGCACCTGAAAGTGCACGCGTTGACCCGAAACTGCGGGTAATATTGTCAACATGAAGGAGCGGCATCGGGCATATCCGGGTCTGCTTTTGAGCCGCAATATTGGCCTGATGGGCGCCCGAACTGCGAGGCAAGCCTTTGCCGCAGCGCCATGGCGACGGGAACAAAGAATCTCCGGAAGCCGCAAAAATCGCATCATTAAATCTACAAAAAACATAGAGTTTATATCTAATTAATTCATGCGTCGCAGGGAGCTGCCAACCTGTCAGACGACGCTCCCGATTGATTAGAGGATCGCGACGATGAAATCCCTCGCAGCGCTGGCGCTCTCTGCAGCCGCAATTTCTTTCACCCTTTATCAGCCCTCCTTTGCGGGCGGTCTCAACGGTGCTCCCGCCCCCTTCGACAAGGGCGGCGTCAAGGTCGCGCTGATCAGCTATATCTCGGCGGGCGACTTCTTCCAGGCCTATCAGGCCGGTGCGGAAGCCCAGGCCAAGGCACTCGACATCGACCTGCGTGTGTTCCCCGGCCGACAGGATGCAGCCGAGCAGCGTGAGCAGATCCTGCAGGCGATCAATCTCGGTGTTGCCGGCATCGTCGTCGATCACGGCCTGCCGGAATCGCTCGGCGACGTCGTCCAGCAGGCGTTGGACAAGGGCATCAAGGTCGTCGCCTTCGACGTCAACCTCAACAATCCCAAAGTGCCGCAGGTGGAGCAGAGCGACCATGAGCTCGCTCAGCTCGGGCTCGAGCAGGTGGTGAAGGACAACGGCAAGAGCTTCAATGCCGGTTATGTCTATGTTGCCGGCTTCGCGCCGCTCGACCGCCGCAACGAGGTCTGGGAGAAGTTCAAGTCGGAGAATTCCGGCGTCGTTGAAAAGGCGCGCTTCGGCAATGTGAGCGACACGACTGCGACCTCGACGGCTGATCAGGCCAAGGCAGCTCTGACTGCCAATCCCGATATCAGCGTCGTCTTTGCGCCCTATGACGAATTTGCCCGTGGCGTGAAGCTTGCCGCCAACGATCTCGGTATCGCGGGCAAGCTGAAGATCTATTCGGCCGATGTCTCGACCGCCGATATTCAGGAGATCACCGAAGAAGGTAGCCCGTGGGTCGCGACCGTCGCCACCAATCCGGCTGTTGTCGGTGCCGTCTCCGTTCGCGCCGCAGCCCTGCAGATCGCCGGGCAGGACATCCCCCATCAGATCACGGTCAAGCCGACGCTGCTCACGCAGGAAAGCCTGCGTGCCGCCGGCGTCAAGACGATCGAGGACCTGGCGCAGAAAATCCCGGCCTTCAGCACGAGCGACGCGGCAACCGCAAGCTGGATCCCGGACAAGCTTTTCTAAGCTGCCTGCCTCGATCTTCCGGCGGGGGTTGTGCGGCCCCCGCCGGCCCATTTTTAGGAAACCGGAGTCTCTACCCATGAGCCAGTCCAATGTCGTCTTCGCGACCAATCGCAGCACGACGCGAGAGGATCTTTTTGCCCGCGCCGAGGATATTTCGGCCGATCTTTCCCGCCGCGCCGCCGAACTCGACCGAGAGGGCCGGCCGCCGCTTGCCGAGATCGTCAAGCTCAAGAATGCGGGTCTGCTCAACGCCCTGCATGATCAGAAGATCGGCGGCGGTGGACTCGACTGGGTGGATGGTCTGCGGCTCGTGCGTATCCTTGCGCGCGGCGAAAGCTCGATCGGCCAGCTTCTCGGCTATCACTTCGTCAACAGCCAGTATATCTACTGGGCGCTTGAGGAAGCCCGCGCGCATGCGCTTGGGTCGGAAACCGTCGCCAAGAACCTCTATTGGGGTGCTGCCGTCAATCCGCGCGATCCCGGTCTTGTCCTCGCCCGTCGCGGCAACGGCTACGTGCTGAACGGACGGAAATCCTTCTCCACCGCCGCCCATGTATCAGACTATATCAACGCCAACGCCACGCTGGACGACAAGATCGTCGGCTTCGCGATACCCACCAACCGGCCCGGCTACCAGGCGAATGATGACTGGGACAATTTTGGCCAACGGCTCTCCGACAGCGGCAGCGTCGAGTTCCACGATTTCCCTGTCTATGAAGAAGACTTCGTCGGTGCGCCGGCCGCTCCCGATGCCGTGCCGGCGGTGCTTTCCACTTTCAATACACCGCTCATCCAGCTCGTTTTCGTCAATTTCTATCTTGGCAGCGCCGAAGGCGCGCTCAAGGCTGCGGTCGATTATGTGCGCACGACGACACGACCCTGGGTGACATCAGGTGTCGAACGCGCGGCAGATGATCCGTATATCCTGGAGCGGGTGGGCGAGTTTACCGCTGCCCTGAAAGCGTCCGCCGCTCTTGCCGATGCCGCCGCCGCCGCTGTTCAGGCGGGGCTTGCAAAGGGTGATGCGGTCACCGCCCGCGAGCGCGGCGAGGCGGCGGCGGAAGCCTATGCCGCCAAGGTGCACGCCACCCATGTTTCACTCGATATCACTTCTCGTGTCTTCGAGCTGACAGGTGCACGCTCTACGGCGGAGAAATATCGCTTCGACCGGTTCTGGCGCAACGTGCGAACTCACACGTTGCACGATCCGGTTTTCTACAAAGCAAAGGAAGTCGGCGAGTTCGTGCTGAACGGCAAGATTCCGGAAGTCAGCCTCTACAGCTAAGCTCGGGAATACTGACGAAAAAGAACCCCATTTCCGGTGACGGAAATGGGGTTTCTAGTTGAGGAGAGGGTTCACAGCGCGCCGTTCTTCGGCGGGATCACGCCGTTCAGGTGGTAATTGCCGACGACGTGGTACTTCCAGCGCACGGGGTCATGCAGCGTGTGGGTGCGTGCGTTGCGCCAGTGCCTGTCGAGATTGAGGTCGCTCTTGACGGCAGAGGTTCCGGCGAGCTCGAAGAGCGTGTTGGTCGCCTCGATGGCGATCTCGGTCGTCAGCACCTTGGCGGCAGCGACTGCAAGCGTCGCTTCCACGACGGTCTTTTCCGTCGTTTCGATCTGCGCCGCATCGACCTTGCGGCCAGCGCGTTCGAGGAGTGCCGTTGCAGCCTCCAGCCGGATGGCGATCTGCCCGACCTTCGAGATCGTCAGCGGATCCTCTGAGGCGCGTTCCACGCCGCTATCCATCCAAGGGCGTGACTTCGTGCGTACGAATTCAAGCGTCTCGGCGAAGGCTGCCCGTGCGATGCCCAGGTCGATTCCGGCATGAACGATCTGGCCAACGGAACCGATCGTCGTCGGCCGTTCGAAGCCCTTGTGATGAAGGACGACGGAATCGGCATGGACATAGACATTGTTGAGGATCGTCGTGCCGCTGCCGGTCGTGCGCTGGCCGAAGCCGTCCCAATCATCGACGATCTCGATACCTTCAGTGCCTTTTGGTAGGAAGGCCATGACAAGCCGGTCTTCCTCATCAAGGGCAAAAACGGTGACCCAGTCGGCAAACAGCACGCCCGTCGAGTAATATTTCTGGCCGTTGATGCGATATCCGGGGCCATCCCTGACGATGCGGGTATTGTAGTGGCCGACAGTCTTCGTGCCACGCTCCGAAAGCGCATTGCCGAAACGATCGCCGGCAAGCGCCCGGCCGAAGAAATATCGCTTCTGCTCCTCGCTGCCGTCCGTGCGTAGTGCTTCCAGAATGTAGAAATGGTTCTGCGGGATTTGGCCGATCGAACCGTCGGCTTCCGCCAGGATCGCTGTCACTTCGGCCAGCACGGCATTCGAAACATCGAGCCCGCCATATTGTGCGGGAACGGCAATCGCCAGCAAGCCGGATTGCGCTACCGCGTCGAGCTCGGCGAAAGGCAACCGGCGCTCCGCATCGCGCGCGGCGGCCGTGACGGCGAATTGGGCGGCAAGCCTGCGGGCCGTCTCAAGCGCTTCTTCGTCGCTGGCAATGTGGGCGGCCACGGGCCGGATCTGGTCTTGCTGCCTGAGCACGGTCGTCATCGATTTCTCCAGTTCTGACCGTGATATGGGTGAAAGAAATCGAAGCAACAGGTAAGATTATAAATTCTATAGATGTGATGGAAAATGGAAATCGCTTGCTTATCCGGGGCGCAGACGGGCGGCTAACGTCCGCTTCCGTCCATCTCGCCTGGAATTGACCAATAGCCAGCGAAATCGCCGCGGGAAAAAAGCAGGCCAATCTCGAATAAGGGCTCGCGAACCCCTAGGTAAAAGCAAGCACACGTCATTCCGGCATCCCCGTTCAGCAAAGGGCAGGCGGCCGCTTCGCCCCGATCCATGAGGAAAACATGACCCGTTCCCGGCAGTTGCGCCTCGGCGCCTTCATGCGTCCCGTCAGCCTGCATACCGGCGCATGGCGCTATCCAGGTTCATATCCGGATGCCAATTTCAACTTCGCCCATCTGAAATCATTTGCGCAGAAGCTCGAGGCCGCCAAGTTCGACGCCTTCTTCATGGCCGATCACCTCGCGGTGCTGAACATGCCGGTCGAGGCACTAAAGCGCAGCCATACCGTGACCTCCTTCGAGCCTTTCACGTTGCTTTCGGCACTGGCCGCCGTCACCGAAAGGATCGGGCTCGCCGCAACGGCGTCCACGACCTATGACGAGCCTTATCATATCGCCCGCCGTTTCGCCTCGCTCGATCACATCAGCAATGGGCGAGCCGCCTGGAACATCGTTACGACGTCCAATCCCGACTCCGCGCTCAATTTCGGTCTCGACGAGCATGTGGAACATGGTGAACGCTACAAGCGGGCGCGTGAATTTTACGATGTCGTCACCGGTCTCTGGGACAGTTTCGCCGACGACGCCTTCATCCGCGACCGGGAGAGCGGCATTTATTTCGATCCCGAAAAAATGCATGTGCTGAACCACAAGGGCGAGGAACTGAGCGTACGCGGGCCGTTGAACATCGCCCGGCCGGTTCAGGGCTGGCCCGTCATCGTGCAGGCCGGCCAGTCCGATCCCGGCCGGCAGCTTGCTGCGGAAACCGCCGAAGTGGTCTTCTGTTCGCCGCGCGATCTTAATGGCGGCAAGGCCCTCTATGCAGATATCAAGGGCCGTATGCAGGCCGTCGGCCGCAATCGCGATCATCTGAAACTGTTGCCCGCCGCCTTCGTCGTCATCGGCGACAGCATCGAGGAGGCGCGCGCCAAGCGGCTCGCCCTCGACAGCCTCGTTCACTACGACAGCGCCATCGCCTCACTTTCGATCGCGCTTGGCCACGACGCATCCGTCTTCGATCCCGACGCACCGCTGCCTGATGATATTCCCGATACCAACGCCAGCAAGACAGGCCGCGCCCAGGTCATCAAACTGGCGCAGGAGGAAGGCCTGTCTGTCCGCCAGCTTGCTCAGCGCTACGGCGGCTATTCCGGGCTTGCTTTCGTCGGCACGCCTGCAAGTATTGCCGACGAGATGGAGCGCTGGCTGTACGAAGAGGGCTCCGACGGGTTCAACGTCGTCTTCCCCTATCTGCCGCAAGGTCTCGACGACGTGACGACGCGGCTGGTGCCTGAATTGCAGCGTCGTGACCTGTTCCGCAAAGAATACGAGGGCACGACGCTACGCGAACATTTGGGATTGCCGCGACCTGAGAACCGCTTCTTCAGTTGAAGCAGTCAGGGACGGGCGACGATCAGGCGCAGTGATCCTTCGAAGAAGGGCTGCGTGCGCAGGTGTCCGTAACGCGCATCCCACGTGCCGTCCTGGAGATCGCGGTCGAGTTCGGCCACGAACCGTTCGCCGATCGACGGATCGACGAAGCTCCAGGCTGAATTCGCAAGCCGGGCCCCGGGATCGAGCATGCGTTCCGGCCGACCGTAATAGGCCTCGCCGAACCCATCGATGCAGGTAAGCGGGATCGGCACGGGCAATATCTCGACGGTGCCGCCGAGATGATCGGCAATGGTCTGCATGGCCGGATAGCGGCTCGCTTCGACGGCAATCATTTCGGGCGCATAGTCGAACAGCCATGAGCGTTCCAACTCGTCCGGATCGCAACTCAGCACCAGCACCGGGCCGCGTGACACGCGACGCATCTCTGCAAGGCCGGCCTTGAGATCAGACCATTGATGCACGGTGAAAGTCGCCATGCTTGCATCGAAAGACCCCTCGGCGAAGGGCAGCTTTTCGGCGGTCGCATCGATCGCTGCGGGCAGGTGCGCCGGGCGCTGTGCACGCATGGAAGCGGAGGGTTCGACAGGTGTTACTTTCCTGTCGACCGGTTCATAGGAGCCGGCGCCTGCACCGACATTCAGCACCGTCTCGGCATTGCCGAGCGCAGTGCGGATGAATTCCGCAATATGCGGATCGGGTTGGCGGTACCTGGTGTAATTCGTGCCGATCACGCCGTAATTGGCATCGCCGGCACTGCCGTCACTGTGTCTGCTTTTCACGATCAGTCTCCATAAGTGCTTCGAAAGGCAAAGTTTCGTGGTCGCCGGAACGCGCAGCGGTCCGGCGTCTGTTGTTCCTGAAAAGACATTCGATAATTCGACAGGCGCAAGAAACACGATGGAACGCAGAGTGAAAATCGATATGATCGAACAAATATTGTTCGGAAAACGCACATGGCTCGCCGCATTCCATCGCTCAATGCCCTCCGCGCTTTCGAGGCCGCCGGTCGTCTCGGCCGCATGACGCTGGCCGCCGATGAACTCCATGTCACCCATAGCGCCGTCAGCCGGCAGATCCAGCATCTGGAAGATGTGCTGGGCGTTCCCCTCTTCGAAGGACCGAAGAACAGGTTGCGGCTGACCGAGGCGGGCACGACGCTGTTGGCCGGCCTGGATGCAGCCTTCGACCAGATCGATACGTCGGTGCGCGCGGTCGCCGATACCGAGGATGGTGCGCTCGATGTATCCTGCCCCGGAACCTTCACCATGCGCTGGCTGATCCCACGGCTCTATCGGTTTCAGGCGGAATATCCTGATATAGATGTGCGCCTGACCGCCTCCTCGCGAGCGGTGGATTTTGCCCGCGACAGTTTCGATGTCGCGATCCGCGTCGGAACTGCACCCTGGCCGGCCGGTGCCGATGTGATCCCGCTATTCCCCGAGCAGACCGGCCCGGTGCTGTCGCAGGCACTTGCAGAAGCCGTTGGCGATCGTTTTGCCGGTGCCGCGCGGCTTCATACCCGCAGCCGTCTGCGTGCATGGGGCGATTGGCTCGCGCGGTCAGGTGTCGCCATCGAAGCGGGCGGCCGTGTCGAATACGAGCATTTCTACTTCATGCTGGAGGCGGCCAATGCCGGGCTCGGCGTCTGCGTCGTGCCCTGGCCCTATGTGACGGATGATATCCGCTTCGGCCGATTGGCCGCGCCCCACGGCTTTCTGGAAAGCGGCCATGAATATGTGGCGCTGCGCCGCGCACGACGAAACCGCAAATCGTCGCTCTTCTGCGAGTGGCTGGAGAAAGAGGCACAAGAGTTCGCGCTCTCGCATCCCGCGCCGGCGCAGCCATCCGGTTCAGCAGATGCTGCTGTGCGGCCTGCCTGACCAATCCCTACGAGATCTGCTCTTCCCGTTGGTTTATTCAGCCGCGATCGCGGCGTGACCGGTTGCGGCATTCGCCTGAGACAGCCTGATGCGGATCGGGTCGAGAACGTCGAGAACCTGCTTGCGAAGCCAGGAATGGCCCGCGTTGCGGTCGGAGGAACTGTGCCATGCAATGGATATATCAAATGGCGGCACGTCGATCGGCATCGGGCTGATCGCCAGTCCAAAGACCGGCGCCCAGATGCGGGCGAAGCTTGCGGGAACGGTCGCGATTGCCTGCGCTTGCTGAACGAGGATCGGAAGCGTGAAGAAATGTGGGGTCGTGACGACAGCGTGCCGCTTCAGACCAATTTGCGCCAATGCGTCGTCCACCAGGCGACAATGCCCATCCTTGGCGACAATCATGGCATGGGGGCTGGACAGGAAGGTTTCGAGATCGATCGTACCGGACCCGCCGATCTTTTCGGGCGTGGTCAGCACCACATAGCGCTCCGCCCAGAGCTTGCGGCGCTTGTGCAATTCGCTGCCGGTCTCGACCTTGCCGATCGCAAGCGTTATCTCGCCACTGTCGAGCAGTTCTGTGGGGTATGACTGATCGATCGACCGTATATCGAAACTGATGCGAGGCGCCTGCCTATGCACGGAGGCGAGCAGCGGTGCCATGAGCAGGCTTTCGATATAATCCGTCATTCCGAGCGTGAAGCTTCTCTCATCCGTCGCCGGGTCGAATTGCTCCGGCTCGATCAGGCGTGACTGAATGGTGCAGAGGAGACTGCTCACGGTTTCAGCGAGTTCCTGCGCACGCGGTGTCGGCTCGATGCCGCGTGCGGAGCGAACGAACAGCTCGTCGGAAAGCAGGGTCCGCAAGCGCCCCAGATTGTGGCTCAGCGCCGATTGAGAAATACCGATGCGTTCGGCTGCTCGCGTGACGTTGCGTTCGCTCATCAAGGCGTCGAAGGCGACCAGCAAGTTCAGATCGAATTTCATGATATGAGCGTGGTCGATTGACATTATGATCTCCATGAATTGGATTTATAATATAGGCGCTCATAGATCTCTTGTCGATGACAACAGCCCAATTTGAGGAACATCGATCATGAAATCTCTCTCCGAAACCTATGACATGCAGGGCCAGACACTGCGCAACCGGTTCGTCATGGCGCCCATGACCCGGGCAAGGGCGAAGGACGGCATCGCCGATGATCAGACCGCACTTTACTATCGCCAGCGTGCTACAGCCGGCCTGATCGTTTCCGAGGGCACACCCATTTCACGGCAGGGAACGGGTTTCGCGTTCATTCCGGGCATCTGGTCGGATGCGCAGGTCCACGGCTGGCAGGGTGTGACCAGAGCCGTCCATGAAGAAGGTGGCAGGATCTTTGCCCAGATCTGGCATGTCGGACGCATGTCCCACACATCCCTGCAGCCGGCCGGCGCACAGCCCGTCAGCTCCAGCGCGAAACCGGCCCGTGATGCCAACAGCACGGCCTTTGCCTTCAATGATGAGGGTGTGGCGGGCTTCGTCGAGGCCAGCGTGCCGCGACCGCTCGAAACCAATGAGATCGCAAGCATCGTTGACGATTTCGCCAATGCTGCGGCCAATGCCGTTACGGCCGGCTTCGACGGCGTCGAGATCCATGGCGCAAACGGTTATCTGCTCGAGCAGTTTCTCAATCCACATGTCAACGATCGTTCCGATCGCTACGGCGCTGGTACAGTCGAGGACAGGACACGTTTCGTTCTGGAGGTCGTCGATGCGGTCATTGCCCGGATCGGCGCGGAGAGGGTCGGCATCAGGTTCTCGCCGTTCGGCAAGCTCTTCGATATGCCGCATCACCCGTTGATCGAGGAGACATACCTGCACCTTGCCGCTGCGCTTGATGCGCGCCGTTTGGCCTATATTCACCTGAAGGACCAAGGTCGTGCGGACGCTCCGGCACTCTCCCCGGATTTCCTGCGGAAGTTCCGCGAGACCTATTCGGGCACGCTCATCCTTGCTGGATCGCTGGACAAGCAGCGTGCTGAGCAGTTGCTCAGGCACGGACTGATCGACCTGGCGGCTTTTGGTCAGCCCTTCATTTCAAATCCGGATCTGGTGGAGCGTATGGAGCAGGATCTGCCGCTGGCGAAGCCCAACCGTGAGACTTATTACGGCGGCGGTGCCGAAGGCTACACCGACTACCCAGTCTATCAGCACGGTCCGGAGGCGAAAGTCGCCTGATTGCAGCCGGCTCGTACCGGCGTCTGAAATTGCGGAAGCGGCGGCCTCAAAGATTTTTGGGGCGGCCGCGCATTATTTTCTGACGACGCCAACGCGCGCCAGCACCTCGCCGGGGATGCCGTAGCGCTGGATAATATCCTTGTTGTTACGCAGGCCGCAGATCTCTCGCTGGACGAAAAGCGCCCAGACGGCGTCCGCGGCTTCGTTGATCAGGGTCTCGCGCTGCTCGGCACCGTGACGATCCGGGTTCCAGGCTCTCAGGGCCGCAAGCGCCGATTCGACCTTCAGGCCGTTGCGCCCGAGCGAACTGGCGCGTTCCGACAGAAGCTCATATTCGAGAACATTCACCCCGCCTTCGGCCGAAAACGACTGCCTGAAGGATTGCGGCGGGCGAACGCTCATCTGACCACCCCTTGCTGGACTATTGCGACGGCACGCCGGTGACCTGGACATAGACCCAGGCGGCAGCGAACACGATAATCACCGCGGCGACAATCATCAGCTTGCGCAGTAAAGGATTGGGTGCTTTCGGTGGGGGCTTCGGCTTGCGAAACTTGATAACGTTGTCGCTCATCGTCTTGCTGTCTGTTTCAATCGCCTCACAGCAGTAACGCATTCAGCGGGCTTTGGCACCCGTGTTATGCTCAAATGAGCATTTTTCATGTGGGCTGCCGGCAAGAACCGGCAGCCTTGATATCGACAGGATCAGCGAGCCGCCCAATTGGCGCCGCGGCGGAAGATCGTCTTCATCTGCGGTACTTCGAATTCCTTGGCGACATGGCCGAGCGAGGAATAGAAGACGCGGCCCTTGCCGTATTTGCGCTTCCAGACGACCGGCATAGTCACGCCGTCGATCCAGTAGGCATGCTCGCCGGTGAAGGTCGTCGTCGCCAGCACCTCGTTCGAGGGGTCGACATGCATGTAATATTGCTCGGAATTATAGGGGAAGTCGGTGATCCCTTCCATCAGCGGATCGTCCGGCCGGGTTACGTTGACCGTGTAGTTGATGATGTTGCCCGGATGGGCAACCCACTGGCCGCCGATGATGAACTGGTAGTCGGTCGATTCGCGGAAGCTGTCGCCGGCGCCGCCGTGATAGCCGGCAATGCCGACCCCGCTTTCGATCGCGGCAGCGAGGTTCTTGACCTCTTCCTTCTCGATCTTCGACATGGTGATAACAGGTACGATCAGGCTCAGATCGTGGATCGACGGATCGGCGAAAGCTTCCGTGCTGTGCTCCACATAGACCTTGAAGCCGTCTTCCTCGAGCATGTCCTTGATGATTGCGGCGCATTGTTCGGGTTCGTGGCCTGCCCAGCCGCCCCAGACGATCAGTGCTTCACGCATCGTGTATTCCTCCTGAATGTTACTTGCCGAGCAGTCCGTCGACGAGAGATTGAGAAAGTGGAGCAGGGCGCTCCGTTGTCGTGGTGAGCGTTACGGTGCTGCCAGTGTCGGACGCCTTCTGGAAGGCCTCCATGACTTCGAGCACGTGTAGCGCAAGATCGCCATTTGCGCGATGTGGCCGGTTCGACCGGATGGCGTGGGCGAGATCGGCCACGCCGAGCGAGCGGTAATTGCCGTCAGCGTAAGGCAATGTCACAGGCTGGTCTTCGAACTGGCCGCCCTTCTTCAGATATTCGACCGGGCCGGCGAAGCGGTTCGGATCCGGCACGATCAGCGTGCCTTCGGTGCCGTAGACTTCAAGTGGTACATGCTTGTGGCCGGCGACGTCGAAGCTCATGCCGATCTGGACGACGGCACCGTTGGCAAAAGCCATGACACCGGCGACATGGGTCGGGATATGAACCGGGATGCGCTCGCCGTTGCGCGGCTCGCTGGTGATCATTCGCTCGCTGCGCGGCGTCACCGCAAAACCGGCAACCTTGGCGACCGGTCCGAGCAGGTTGACGAGATCGGTGATGTAATAGGGACCCATGTCGAGCATCGGGCCGCCGCCGACTTCATAATAGAAGGCCGGATTGGGGTGCCAGCGCTCATGGCCGGGGCACATGAAGGTCGCGGTACCGCCGACCGGAATGCCGATGACGCCATCGTCGATCAGCGCGCGGGCGGTCTGGTGGCCGCCGCCGAGGAAAGTGTCGGGGGCGGCGCCGATGCGCAGACCCTTGGCCTTGGCGGCATCCGCCAATTTTTTCCCTTCCGCGAAATTAATCCCGAGCGGCTTTTCCGAGTAGGTGTGTTTGCCGGCGTCCAGCGCCTGCAAACCGACGGCGACATGAGCCTTCGGGATGGTCAGGTTGACGATGATCTCGACCTTCGGATCGGCGAGGAGTTCATCGACCGTCTTGGCCGGAAGGTTGAATTCGCTGGCCTTTGCCTCCGCAAGCTCGCGATTGAGATCGGTCAGTCCGCGGATCTCGAGGATCGGGAAGGCCGATGTCATCGCCTTCAGATAGGCGCCCGAAATATTGCCGCATCCAATGATGCCGATACCGACTTTTTCCATCATATCCTCCGATAAATGTAGGTTTTGCGCTTCAGAGCGCCGGCCCTGTGGTGCTCCAGGGCGATTCGTAGAGTTCGTAAAGGGCAACGGCGGCCGCACCCTGAGCCCAGAAATCGTCGGTCGAATCGTCGAAGACGAGTTCGCTGACGCCTTTGAGGGATGGCGGGATGGCCAGTTCATAGGCATCCCGCAGGCTGTTGAGGAACGGCTCACCGAGCGCAAGCGACGAGCCGACGAGAATGACACGCGGCGGCGCAAACAGCGTCACGATATTGGCGACAGTCAGCCCCACCGCTTCGCCGGCCCGCATGGCCGCGCCAATCAACCGGTCGTCGTCGGCCTGGATCAGCGCCTGCACCAGCGTCATACCGCGGCCGAGGCGCACCGCTTCGGCAAAGCGCCCGTCTGCCTGTTGTTCACCGAGGATCGCGCTTTCGCCGGCCTGGCTCGAAAGACGGACGACGCCCTGCTGGCCCATTCCGAGAACGAGGTCGCCGAGATTATGGCTGAGGCCGCCGGCGCCGCGAAAGAGCCGGTTGCCATGCAGCACGCCGAGGCCCAGCGTCTGTTCAAGCGAGATCAGAACCATGTCTTCGAGGTCGCGGGCCTTGCCGAACCAGTGATGGCCGAGCGTGATGGCGTGCGCGTCGCTCTCGATGATCGTCGGTATCGACAGGCGAGCGGACATTTCCGCAGCAAAATCAATGTTGACATCACGGAAGATGGGGCTCGAACGGATATGGCCGGTGCGATGTTCGATAACGCCGGGAAGGGCCAGGCAGATACTGTCGATATCGGCAAGCGACAGGCCGATATCGACGACGCAACGGCGCACGCCATCCTCGATGAGATCGGCAATGACGGCGATCGGCTGGCGGTCGATGCGGATCGGCAGCGTCAGCCTGGAGAGCACATCGCCACGAAAATTGGTGAGGACGAAAACCATGCGGCTGGCGGCGATCTTGGCACCGACTACGCGGGCGGCATCCGGATTGACCTCCAGCATGACGCGCGGCCGGCCGCGCACTGCTTCATTGCGGATATCGCCTTCATGAAGTGGCAGAATAAGCCCGTCGTCGAGCAGCGAAGCGGTTATGGCGGAAACCGTCGTCGTGGAGAGCTCGGTGCGTTCGCTGATCTGGATGCGGGAGATCGGGCCGTTGCGCCGGATCGTATCCAGCACGTTCAAGCGGTTGATGGCACGCATCAATTCGGGATCAGCAGTCTTCATCGTTTCGAGCGGGCACCCAAACCCTGTCATCAGCCTCGCGATTTTTTTCGAGAGGCAAATTAAATCACCCTTGTTGTAGAACTGATTTTCGCAATCGTGCAACAGGAATTTCCACAAATGCATCATTTTGCACGCCTGCTGCCGCTTTTTCGGGCAGGGTATTGACAGAATGGCAAAGGCTGCGATTATTTAATCCGGATACAGAAATAAAGCGCCTCGGGAGGAGTGCCAAGTGCTGATCACCAAAACTCATCGCATCAACATGCTTTCGGCAATTGCAATTGCAGTCGCCGGCTACTGCGCCTCGGCGGCGACTGCCGCTGCCGATACGACCATTCGCTGGCTCCATCTGGAGCAGGTTCCGGGTACCCTGGAAGTGTGGAACAAGCTCGCCAAGGATTTCGAGGCAAGCCACCCCGGCGTCAAGATCGAGCTGCAGTTCCTCGAAAACCAGGGCTTCAAGGCCAAGCTCCCGACGCTGCTGCAGTCGAATGAGGCTCCAAGCTTCTTCTACACCTGGGGCGGCGGCGTGCTGAAGGCACAGGCCGATACCGGCATGCTGCGGCCGATCGACGCCGCGCTCGACGCCGATGGCGGCGCATGGCGCAATGGCACAAGTGCCGCGACGATCGACGGCATGACTTTTGACGGCAAGGTCTGGGCAGCGCCCTACAAGACGGGTCTCGTTTCCTTCTTCTACAATAAGGAACTGTTCAAGAAGGCAAATGTCGACGCTTCGCAGATCAAGACCTGGGGCGACTTCCTGAATGCCGTGAAGACGATCAAGGCCGCGGGCATCGTGCCGATCGCCGGCGGCGGTGGCGACAAGTGGCCGATCCATTTCTACTGGGGCTATCTCGCCATGCGCGAAGCCGGCCATGACGGCTTCGAAAAGGCTAAGGCGGGTGAGGGCGATGGTTTTGCCGGTGAAGCCTTTGTGAAGGCCGGCGAGCAACTTGCCGAACTCGGCAAGCTCGAGCCCTTCCAGAAAGGCTATCTCGGCGCCACGTGGAACGATGCGCTCGCCGCCTTCGGCGACGGACGTGCCGCGATGCTGCTCGGCTTCGAAAACACCAACGATACCTCGCGCGCCAGCTCGACCAGCGGCAAGGGCCAGCCGGACGATAATATCGGCCGCTTCCCGTTCCCGGTCGTCGAAGGCGCTCCGGGTCTGGCAACCGACTATCTCGGCCGCCTGAACGGCTGGGTCGTCACCAAGAATGCGCCTCCGGAAACCGAAGAATTCCTGAAATTCCTCGGCAGCCCAGAAAACCAGAAGCTGCTCGCAGCCAAGACAGGCATCATCCCGGTGGCCAAGGGGGCGGCCGATGGCGTGCAGAACGTGCTTCTGAAGGACAGCGCTGTGGCTCTGGACAAGGAAACCTGGCACCAGAACTTCCTCGATCAGGATCTCGGCCCGAATGTCGGCGGCGTCGTCAACGACGTAACGATGGAAATCGTTTCCGGCTCGGCAACACCGGCCGATGGTGCCCAGCAGATCCAGGACGCCTACTCGCTCGAAGCGAAGTAAAGCATCCGCCGGCGCTCGTAAGGGCGCCGGCTCCTTCTCACTCGCGGCGCAGTCGCGAATCCGCCCGAGGAGTCCTAGAGACCGATGAGCGATACTTTCATGTCAGCAAATGTGGCAGGGACGAGCGCCAAATTGGCCCCGCGCCGGCACAAGCGTTCGCTGGCCCACAGCAAATGGCCGGTATTGATCCTGTTTCTGCCGCCGGCATTGATGCTTTTTACTCTGCTCGTCATCGTACCGATGGGCGAAGCCGCCTGGTATTCCTTCTATAACTGGAACGGTTACGGCGATCCGACGCAGTGGGTCGGCATTCGCAACTACCAGCTCATCTTCCGCAATGGCGCCTTCACGCAGGCGCTCATCAATAACGGCCTGATCGTCCTCGTCTCGCTCTGTGTGCAGATCCCGCTGGCGCTATGGTTGGCGACGATGGTTTCCACCAAGATCAAGGGCGCGCTGGTCTTCCGCCTGGTATTCTTCCTGCCTTACGTTCTGGCAGATGTTGCCGCCGGCATGATCTGGCGTTTCGTCTATGACGGCGATTTCGGCCTCGTGGCCGGCATTTCGCACATGATCGGCATTGAGGCGCCCTTCTGGCTCGCAGATCGCAATGTCGCCATGTACGCCATTCTCGGCGTCATCGTCTGGAAGTATTTCGGCTTTCACATGATGCTCTTCATCGCCGGTCTTCAGGCGATCGACAAGAGTGTGCTGGAAGCTGCCGATATCGATGGCGCAACAGGCTGGCAGAAATTCCGCCACGTCACGCTGCCGCTTCTCGGTTCCACCGTTCGCCTCTCCGTCTTCTTCGGCGTCGTCGGCTCCCTGCAGCTCTTCGACATGATCATGCCGCTGACCGGAGGCGGCCCTTCGAACTCGACGCAGACCATGGTGACCTTCCTCTACAATTTCGGGGTGACCCGCATGCAGGTCGGTTTCGGCAGCGCCGTCGGCGTCGTGCTGTTCGTGATCTGCGTCACGCTCGCCTTCAGCTACAAGCGGATATTCATGCGCAATGACTGATATCTCGACCGCACCACCCATCGACGCCGCATCGGCAGGCAGTGCCGGCCGCAAGGTCCGCACCGGCACGCAGATCTATATGTATGTCTCGCTGCTGATCGTCGCCGGCCTCGTCGTCATCCCGCTGATCAGCACCGCGCTTGGCGGCTTCAAGACGCTCTCGGACCTGCGCGGCAATCCCTTCGGCCTGCCGACGGTCTGGCAGTGGACGAACTATACCGATATCATCTTCAGCCATCGCTATTGGCTGCAGATGGGCAATTCGCTGCTGATCGCCCTGCTCACCGTCTTCTTGACGCTGACGCTCGGCGCGATGGCCGCCTTCTGCTTCGCCCATATCCGCTTCTTCGGTTCAACGTATCTGGTGAATTATTTCCTGATCGGACTGATGTTCCCGGCCGCGACCGCGATCCTGCCGCTCTATATCCGCATCCGCGACCTCGGGCTTCTCAATACCTATTGGGGCGTGGTGTTGCCGCAAGTGGCCTTCGGGCTAGGCATGAGCATCATGCTGTTCCGCAACTATTTCCGGAACCTGCCGTCGGAACTCTTCGATGCGGCTTTCGTCGATGGCTGTGGCTATATGCGCTTCTTCTGGCATATCTCGCTGCCGCTCTCGCGCCCGATCGTTGCTACCGTCGGCATCATCTCCTTCGTCGGAAGCTGGAACAGCTATATCGTGCCGCTGATCATGCTCAATTCGGAGAGCCTTTATCCCTGGCCGCTCGGCATCATGGTTTACAGGGGAGAGTTCGCCACCGACTGGCACCTCATCCTGGCCTTCATCACGCTGACCATCCTGCCGACCATCATCGTCTTTTTCCTCGCCCAGAAGCACATCATCGCCGGCCTGACCGCTGGTGCGGTGAAGTCCTGAGCTCGCATTCGGAGGCACGCACATGGCGTCTGTCGAACTGAAGAATATCCGCAAGGCCTATGGATCGCTGGATGTGATCCACAATATCTCGCTGTCCATCGAGGATGGCCAGTTTGTCGCCCTCGTCGGCCCGTCCGGCTGCGGTAAATCCACGCTGCTGCGCATGATTGCCGGCCTCGAGGAAATCAGCAACGGCGAGATCATGATCGATGACGCCGTCGTCAACGAACTGACGCCGCGCGAACGAAACATTGCCATGGTCTTTCAGTCCTATGCGCTCTATCCGCATATGACGGTTGCCGAAAACATGGGCTTCAATCTGAAACTGTCAGGTCTTCCCAAGCCGCAGATCGAGCAGCGCGTGGCGGAAGCCGCACGCATGCTCGATCTGACGAAACTGATGGATCGCAAGCCCGCGCAACTTTCCGGCGGCCAGCGTCAGCGCGTCGCCATGGGTCGCGCCATCGTGCGTAATCCGGCCGTCTTCCTGTTCGATGAGCCGCTATCCAACCTCGACGCGAAGCTGCGCGTGCAGATGCGCTCGGAAATCAAGACGCTGCACCAGAAGGTCAAGACGACCTCGATCTACGTCACCCACGACCAGATCGAGGCCATGACGCTTGCTGATCGTATCGTCGTCCTCAACCAGGGTAAGATCGAGCAGGAGGGGACACCACTCGAACTCTACAAGAAGCCGGCCAACCTTTTCGTTGCCGCCTTCATCGGCTCGCCGGCAATGAACCTCATCGAAGGTGTCGTTGAAGGAGAGGGTGGAGCACCGGCCGCACGACTTTCGGATGGTACGGCAATCCGTATCGCGGCCGATCGCAGGGTCCGTCCCGGCCAGGCCATTACCGTCGGCTTGCGTCCTGAGCATCTGACCCCCGGCGGCAAGGACGGCAATGCGCTTGCCGGCCAGACGCTGCTTGTCGAGCCGACTGGCGCCCAGACACATGTCGTCTTCGATCTTGCCGGCCAGCCGGTCACGGCTGTGGTGGATGGGGATTATGCTGCCCGCTATGGTGCGCGTTTCGAGGCCAATATTGCCAGCGATCAGGTCCATATTTTCGACCGTGGTACGGGTCTGGCACTTTAAGTCGAAGAGATAGCTGGCCGGCTTCTCAGACCTCCGCATCCATCTCAAATGAAATCCGCCGCCAATCGTCTGACTGGCGGCGGATTTGTTTTGTCTTGCTGCCTACTCGGCGGGCGCTGCTACCGGGGCAAGCAGGTCGCTATCTTCGCGCAGATTGCCTGCCATTGCCGCCGTAAAGCGCGTCTGGTCGAGCTCGTTTTCCCAGCGCGCGACGACGATGGTGGCAACAGCATTGCCGACGAGGTTCGTCAGCGCGCGGCATTCAGACATGAAACGGTCGATGCCGAGGATGAGCGCCATGCCGGCGATCGGAACTGAGGGAACGACCGAGAGTGTGGCGGCAAGCGTGATGAAGCCGGCGCCGGTAATGCCGGCGGCACCCTTGGAGCTCAGCATCGCAACGAGCAGGAGCAGAATCTGGTCACCAAAGCTCAGATGCGTATCGGTTGCCTGGGCGATGAAGAGCGCTGCCAGCGTCATATAGATATTGGTGCCGTCGAGATTGAAGGAATAGCCGGTCGGAATGACGAGGCCGACGACCGACCGCTTGCAGCCGGCGCGTTCCATCTTGTTCATCAGGCCGGGCAGGGCAGCTTCCGACGACGAGGTGCCGAGCACCAGCAACAGCTCTTCCTTGATGTAGCGGATCAGCGCCAGGATGGAGAAGCCGTTGTAGCGCGCGACCGCGCCGAGCACGACAAGGACGAAGAGCAGTGATGTCAGATAGAAGGTGCCGATCAGGAAGGCGAGGTTGGCGATTGCGCCGATGCCATATTTGCCGATGGTGAAGGCCATGGCGCCGAAGGCGCCGATCGGGGCGAATTTCATCAGGATCGAGACGAGACGGAAGACCGGGGTCGTCAGAACCTGCAGGAAGTCGAGAACCGGCTTGCCGCGTTCGCCGACGGAACCGAGCGCAATGCCGAAGACGACGGAGAAGAACAGAACCTGCAGGATGTCGCCCTTGGCGAAGGCGCCGACGATCGTATCCGGGATGATGTTCATCAGGAAGCCGACGACGGTCGCGTCATGGGCCTGGGCGGCATAATTATTGACGGCCTTGGTATCGAGCGTTGCCGGATCGATATGCATGCCGGCGCCGGGCTGCAGCACATTCGAGACGATGAGACCGACGAGGAGCGCCAGCGTCGAGAAAACGAGGAAGTAGCCGAGCGCCTTGCCGACCACGCGCCCGAATTTCTTCAGGTCGGCCATGCCGGCAATGCCGGTCGTGACCGTCAGGAAGATGACGGGCGCGATCACCATGCGGACGAGCTTGATGAAGGCATCGCCAAGCGGCTGCAGCGAGGCGCCGAGTGAGGGATAGAAATGGCCGAGCAAAATGCCAGCGGCGATGGCTACGAGAACCTGCACATAGAGGTGCCGGTAAAGGGGAGTTTTGCCGCGGTCCGCGGCGGCGTTCATTGCAATATCCATTGTGTCCTCCACTGTGCCGGACGCCAGCGCGGCGACGGGCAAGTCATGATGGTCAAACAGCCTCCCGACTGATGAGAGTGTGATTTGCAATGGGCGTGCCAGTTTTGTCTCGTTTCTAAGTAATTGATATCGTTTGGAGCGGCGAGCGACTTCGTTGAAGTTGTGCGGAATTTCACACAAATTGATTTGCGGCCCGTGCGAAAAAATGCACGATATCCTCATGCTCCAGAGGACCGCATCAGACTATTTCCTGACGCCCGAACAACTGAGCAGGCGTTCCCGCAACGTCTGGCTGGTCTTCGCCGCGTTGGCTGCGCTTCTTATCGGTACGGCGCTTTATGGCGCCGGCATCTATGGCCGGCTGCAGGCAATTGCGGCGCTGGAGGCGCAGGGACAGACCGATGCCAATCTCAAGGTGGCGCTCCTGCGGGCCGTGCTCGAAGGCCCTCGGGCCCTGCCGCTGCTGCTTGCCGATGACCAGCAGGTGCATGATGCTCTGGCGTTAGGGCAGGGCGAGGCGGTCATGGGGCTCGACCGCAAACTGCAGAGCCTCGTTGCCGGCACCCGCGCCTCGGTTCTCTATGTAACCGGCAGGAACGGCATCGCCATCGCCTCGAGCAACTGGCAGGAACCCTTGAGTTTTGTCGGCAATGACTATTCCTTCCGCGATTATTTCCGCCGCGCGATGGAAACGGGAACAGCAGAACATTTCGCCCTCGGCAATGTCTCGAACCGGCCTGGCCTCTACATTTCCCGGCGGGTTGGAGATGCGGCAACCCCGCTGGGCGTCGTCGTCGTAAAAATGGAATTCGACCAGCTCGAAGCCGACTGGCGAGACGCTGCCCGTCCGGCCTACGTGACCGATGAGCACGGTGTCGTCTTGATCACCAGCCTGCCATCCTGGCGGTTCATGACGGCGAAGCCGTTACCGCAGGAAAACCTTGCGGCGATCAGGAACAGCCTTCAATTCGGCGAGGCGCCACTCCTGCCTTTGCCGATCGATGAGCGTCAGGCGCTGAGGCCCGGTGCCGCGATTGTCCATGCCGTCATGCCAGGTGGCGGAGACGGCGAATTCCTGCGATTGCGAACGGAGGTGCCGTCGACGTCATGGCAGCTCGAATATCTCGTGCCGACCGAAGCGGCGATCGCCTCCTCGGTGCGCGAATGGCGGCTGCTGGCATTGGCGGCCCTCGTTCCGGTGCTGGCGATCACGACCTTTCTGCTACGCCGTCGCCAGATCGCCACCATGCGCATCGCCACCGAGCGCGCCGCGCGCGAGGAGCTTGAGCGGCGGGTGCTGGAACGCACGGAGGATCTGAGCCGCGCCCGCGACAGGTTACAGGCGGAGATCTCGGATCACCGAACGACCGAAGCGAGGCTGCAGGTGGTGCAGCAGGAGCTCGTCCAGGCAAACCGCCTCGCAATCCTCGGGCAGGTGGCCGCCGGCGTGGCGCACGAGATCAATCAGCCGGTCGCAACCATCAGGGCCTATGCCGACAATGCCCGCACCTTCCTGAAGCGCCAGCAGCCGCAATCGGCAGACGACAATCTCGATGCGATTGCCGGCTTGACGGAACGCATCGGCACGATCACGGAAGAGCTCAAGGCCTTCGCCCGTAAGGGGCGTACCGCGGCGGAGCCGGTGGAACTGCGCGCTGTCATCGAAGGCGCGGTCGTCCTGCTGCGCAGCCGTTTTGCTGGCCGGCTGGATGCGCTCGATATCAGGCTGCCATCGGCCGAACTGAAGGTGAGCGGCAACCGCATCCGTCTGGAGCAAGTGCTGATCAACCTCTTCCAGAATGCACTGGAAGCACTTGATGGCAGGGAAGGCGCCAAGGTGGAAATCTTCTGCGAGGAGGAAGGGGGCGAGATCGCCGTGACCGTTGCCGATAACGGCCCCGGCATATCGCAGTCTATTCTCGGTTCGCTCTTTTCGCCCTTCAATACCTCGAAGGAAAAAGGTCTCGGTCTCGGGCTCGTCATCTCCAAGGATATCGTTTCCGACTATGGCGGCCGTATCGAGGTTGAAAGCAATGGGAGCGGCACGCGCTTTACCATCCATCTGCAGAGAGTACAGGCATGAGTGACATGATCCCGGTCTTGCTGATCGATGACGACAAGGATCTGCGGAAGGCAACGAAGCAGACGCTCGAACTGGCCGGCTTTTCCGTCTCGACCTTTTCCGCTGCGAGTGACGCATTGAAGGTGTTGAGCGCGGAGTTTTCCGGTGTCGTGGTCTCCGATATCCGCATGCCGCATATCGACGGGCTGCAGCTCTTCGATCGCATCCGCCGGCTGGACGAAGATCTGCCGGTAATCCTGATCACCGGCCATGGTGATATTCCGATGGCCGTCAAGGCGATCCAGGACGGGGTCTACGATTTCATCACCAAGCCTTTCGCCGCCGAGAGGCTGGTGCAAAGCGTACATCGTGCCGCGGAGAAGCGCCGCCTTGTGCTCGACAATCGCGTGCTGCGCGAGGCTGCCGAGCAGGCGCAAGGTGACCTTCCATTGATCGGTCAGACGCCGGCCATGGAGCGCCTGCGGCGGACGCTGCGGCAGATCGCTGATACGGATGTCGATGTACTGGTGACGGGTGAAACCGGCAGCGGCAAGGAAGTGGTGGCGAGCCTGTTGCATCGCTGGAGCCGTCGCTCGAAGGGTAATTTCGTGGCGCTGAACTGCGGCGCCCTACCGGAAACGGTGATCGAAAGCGAGCTTTTCGGCCACGAGGCCGGCGCGTTCACCGGTGCCCAGAAGAAACGCGTCGGCCGTATCGAGCATTCGAGCGGCGGTACGCTCTTCCTCGACGAGATCGAAAGCATGCCGGCCTCCGCACAGGTGCAGATGCTGCGCGTCCTGGAAATGCGGGAAGTCATGCCGCTCGGCACCAATGAGGTGCGGCCCGTCGATCTGCGCGTTGTTGCCGCTGCCAAGATCGATCTTGCCAATCCGCGCGAGCGAGGCGATTTCCGCGAGGATCTTTATTACCGCCTCAATGTGGTGACGATCAGCATCCCGCCGCTGCGCGACCGGCGTGATGATATCCCGCTTCTCTTTTCCCACTTCACGGAACGCGCCGCCAATCGTTTCAAGCGCTCAGCTCCCGAGCCTTCGACCGAGCTGCATCGCTATCTGAAAAGCCACGATTGGCCGGGCAATGTGCGCGAACTTTCGCATTTCGCAGAACGTTTCGTGTTGGGCCTTGAGGCCGCATTGGTCGAGCCTGGCCAAGACGCGATGGGGGATAGCGAGGCTCCCCTGCCGCTGCCGGCACGGATCGACCGCTATGAGGCCGATATCATTCGCGAGACGCTGACCCGCAACGATGGCGACGTGCGCCGAACGATCGAGACCTTGGGTATTCCGCGCAAGACCTTTTACGACAAGCTACAACGCCACGGTATAGAGCGCGCTGCTTTCAGCTCTTCGAAGGCTGAGAACTAGGTCTGTCGATTGCCGGGCGAAACACGGATTCGGATAAACACCTCTTTTGAGTGGTTTTGACGATGACAAGCCGCGAGCCTACTCTAGATCCATAGTACCTCATGCAGCCAATCATGGAACGAACGTTTGATTTATGATGTTGTCGTCGTCGGTTCCGGTTTCTCAGCGATCGCGGTCGCCTGCAATCTTGTACGGAAGCTACCTCCGACGGCGTCCATTGCCGTCATTGGTGACGATCCGGGCTTCGGCAGAGGCACAGCCTATCGCACCGAGATGCATCTGCATCGGCTGAACGTTCCGGCAGCCCGCATGAGTCTCTTCACCGATAAGCCCGCGGATTTCGTGGAATGGCTCGATCGTAAGGACCGGCCGTCGCGGGATGCCGATTTCGCCTCGCGAAGCGACTACGGTCTTTATGTCAGGGACACGCTTGCGGACCTTTTGCGGAATCGGGCGGGGCGCTGCCGTGTCGACTTCATCAAGTCCAAGGCTACGGGCTGTGTCGAGCGCTATCCGGGCGCACTTGGCTTCCTGCTGGAGCATGGCGGCGAAATCGCCGGTCGCCAGGTCGTTCTCTGTCTCGGACTGGGCAATGCGAAACTGCCAGTCGATATTGGAGGGCTCGGCGCCGGTGCGCGTTCGCACGTGATCGACAATCCCTGGCGCCTCTCCTGGCTCACACGTGTCGGTCCCGAGGATCGGGTCTGTATCCTGGGCTCTGGCCTGACCATGATCGATCAGGTTCTTGGGCTCCGCTCGCACGGGCATCGGGGTCATATCGATGTTCTCTCGCGACGCGGGCTCGCGCCGCATGGGCACACACGCGATCCGAAACCGCCTGCAAGCGTCGACATCGATCCGCAGGCGGCGACACTCAGCCAAATCCTGCGAAACATCCGCCGGCAGGTGAGATCTGGAACTGCCTGGCGCAGTGTCATGGACGGGTTGCGGACGCGGACGCAGGAAATATGGCAGGGGCTTGCTCCGGCGGAGCGATCACGGTTTCTGCGGCATGCCCTGCCATGGTGGAATATCCATCGCCATCGCGTGGCGCCGGACATCTATGACCAGTTCCAGCATCTGAGGGAGCGTGGCGTCATCGAATTTCATGCGGGCTATCTTCAGACGCTCACCGATACCGGTGACGGGATAGACATCGAGTATCGCAAGCGAGGAAGCCAAAAGATCCGTGCCCTATCGGTTGACTGGATCGTCAATTGCACTGGCATGGAGCGTGCGGGTCTGGCGCATTCACCGTTACTGCAGGAGATGCGCCGGCAAGGCTTCGTTGTCGCAGATACTCTTGGCCTTGGAATTGCGGTCGATCCGAATTCGCGGGCTTTGAATAGGCAGGGTGTGGTGCAATCGAACCTCTATGCCGTCGGCGCGCTGACCGCCGGTCAGTTCTGGGAAATTACCGCCGTTCCCGATATCAGGACACAAGCCGAACAGGTCGCGGTAGAGATAGTCATGTCCAGGGAGGCTCGACCACAGAGCGCATAGGTTGCGTTTGTCGCAATTATCCGATCTCAGATAGGTGCCTTAGGCGGCGCGCGGCTGGATTGCGACAGCAGAATTTGTCGCTGGTCGCGAATCAGATTGTGCTTATTCAGTGGCTGCACATGTTTGCGTCATGGGGATGAAAGCAGCGAATTCTCTATAAAACCGCGCGCGAATAATACTACCGGCGGCCTTGCAAAGCCATAGAGGCGGTAAATTTTCCGAAATCAATTTGGGGGCTGACTCGCACTTTTTTGTGTAGCGATGCAGGAATGCCAGCCATGACTTAATTCCGTCTACACAGCCCTTGATCTTTCTCAGCATTGGCGCACCATCTTACTTAGCGAAGGCGAAAAGCGCCGAGGCAGACCTTTATAGGAGGGCCTATGCTGACAAACTCCCTATTCGATGCGTTCACGCGTAACTATGAGTCTCGCCGCGAGACGGACATGTCTATCGCGGACTATCTGGCATTATGCAAGCAAGATCCGATGGCCTATGCCAATGCAACCGAGCGCTTGCTCGCGGCAATCGGCGAACCCGAGATCATCGATACAGCCAAGGATGCACGGCTCGGGCGGGTCTTCATGAACAGGACCATCCGAACCTATCCGGCTTTTGCAGGCTTCTTCGGCATGGAAGAGACGATCGAGCGGATCGTGTCCTTTTTCCGGCATGCCGCCCAGGGCCTCGAAGAGCGCAAACAGATCCTCTATCTGCTCGGCCCGGTCGGTGGCGGTAAGTCGTCGCTTGCCGAGCGCCTGAAGCAGCTTATGGAAGCCAATCCGATCTATGTGCTGAAGGCTGGCGACGAGCTGAGCCCGGTCTTCGAAAGCCCCCTCAATCTTTTCGATCCGCTGACCATGGGGCAGATGCTGCTCGAAGACTACGGCATTCCCACCCGTCGTCTGAGTGGCTTGATGAGCCCGTGGTGCCTCAAGCGCCTCGACGAATTCGATGGCGATATTTCCCGCTTCCGCGTCGTGAAAATCCAGCCGTCGCGGCTTCGCCAGATCGCGATCGCCAAGACCGAGCCGGGTGACGAGAACAACCAGGACGTCTCATCGCTGGTCGGCAAGGTCGATATCCGCAAGCTCGAACATTATTCGCAGAACGATCCTGATGCCTACAGCTATTCCGGCGGTCTCAACCGCGCCAACCAGGGCGTGCTGGAATTCGTCGAAATGTTCAAGGCGCCGATCAAGATGCTGCATCCGCTGCTGACGGCGACGCAGGAAAGCAACTATATGGGCACCGAGAATATCGGTGCGATCCCCTTCTCTGGCATCATCCTGGCGCATTCGAACGAAGCGGAATGGCAGAGCTTCAAGGCCAACAAGAACAACGAGGCCTTTATCGACCGCATCTGCGTGATCAAGGTTCCCTATTGCCTGAGGGTGATGGAAGAACAGAAGATCTACGAGAAGCTGATCGAGGGCTCGGAACTGGCCGATGCGGCCTGCGCGCCGGCGACGCTCGAAATGCTCGCCCGCTTCTCCGTCCTGTCGCGGCTTCGCAAACACGAGAATTCCAATCTCTTCTCGAAAATGCGCGCTTATGACGGCGAAAGCCTGAAGGAAACCGATCCGCGCGCCAGAAGCGTGCAGGAATATCGCGATGCCGCCGGTGTCGATGAGGGCATGGACGGAATATCGACACGTTTTGCCTTCAAAGTGCTGGCGTCAACGTTCAACCACGACACGACGGATATCGGCGCCGACCCCGTCCATCTGATGTATGTGCTGGAACAGGCGATCCGCCGTGAGCAGTTTTCCGAGGAAACGGAAAAGCGCTACATGGAGTTCATCAAGGCCGAATTGGCCCCGCGTTATGCGGAATTTATCGGCAACGAGATCCAGAAGGCCTATCTGGAATCCTATTCCGATTACGGTCAGAACCTGTTCGACCGTTATGTCGATTATGCGGATGCCTGGATCGAGGATACCGATTTCAAGGATCCGGATACCGGTCAGTTGCTCGATCGCGAGCTTCTGAACCAGGAGCTGACGAAGATCGAAAAACCTGCGGGAATCGCTAATCCCAAGGATTTCCGCAACGAGATCGTCAAGTTCTCGCTCAGGTCGCGGGCCGCCCATGGCGGCAAGAACCCCTCCTGGACGAGTTATGAAAAGATCCGCGAGGTCATCGAAAAGCGGATGTTCTCGCAGGTCGAGGATTTGCTTCCGGTCATTTCCTTCGGCTCGAAGAAGGATAGTGAGACCGAGAAGAAACACAGTGAGTTCGTCTCGCGCATGATCGCGCGGGATTATACCGAACGGCAGGTTCGCCGACTGGTGGAATGGTACATGCGCGTCAAGCAGGCGAGTTAGGTAGGCCGTCCGAGCAAGTACCCTTGTAGGAGCAAACATGCACATCATTGACCGGCGGCTCAATCCGCGCGGTAAGAGCTTGGAAAACAGACAACGGTTTCTACGGCGTGCCAAGGACGCCGTAGAACAAGCGGTAAGACGATCTTTGCAAAACCGCTCCATCCGCGATGTGCTCGATGGCGGTGAGGTCACTCTTCCGATCGGCGGCATGACCGAACCGGGCCTACATCGTGGCGGCGGTGGAATTCAGGATCGCATCTTTCCCGGCAATCAGAAATTCGTCGAAGGCGATTACATCAAACGTCCGCCGTCGTCAGGCGGCGGTCGTTCGTCAGAGGCCGGGGAGGGCGATGGCGAAGACGGTTTCCGCTTCGTGCTCACCCGAGAAGAATTCCTCAACATCTTCCTCGAAGATCTGGAATTGCCCGATCTCGCCAAGCGCCGGCTGAGCGAGACCGAAGAGGTAACGCCGCTCAGAGCCGGTTTCTCCGTCTCCGGTTCCCCTTCCAATATCGCCGTCGGGCGTACGACGCGCCTCGCCATGATGCGGCGTCTCGCCCTTCACCGGCCGAGGCGGGAGGAAATCGAGGCGCTGCAGAAAGAGATCGACGAATGCGAGGACGCGGAAGAGCGCCTGGCCCTCGAAGAAAAGCTGAAGGTGCTGACGCTGAAGAGCAAGCGCATCCCCTATATCGATCCGCTCGACGTCCGCTACCGGCGTTTCGAGAATACGCCCAAGCCCGTCGTCAAGGCGGTGATGTTCTGCCTCATGGACGTCTCCGGCTCGATGAGCGAGCATATGAAGGATCTCGCCAAGCGCTTTTATCTGCTTCTCTATCTCTTCCTTTCGCAGCGTTATGAGAAGGTCGAGATCGTCTTCATCCGGCACACGGAAAAGGCCGAGGAAGTCGATGAGGAAACCTTCTTCTACAGCCCGGCAACGGGCGGCACGCTGGTCTCGAGCGCACTCGCCGTCATGCGCTCGATCGTGGCAGCGCGTTTCGATCCGACCGAGTGGAATATCTACGCGGCGCAGGCTTCGGATGGCGACAATTCCTATTCCGACGGTGCACTGACCGGCCAGTTGCTGCAGCACGACATCCTGCCGGTCTGCCAGTATTTCGCCTATATCGAAGTGGGCGAAGAGGGCGGCGATTCCTCCGTTTCCCGCTCGCCGCTATGGATGCTTTACAACGAGATCCGCTCTGCGGCCCTACCGCTCGCCATGCGCAAGGTTTGCCGCAAGAACGAGATCTTTCCCGTCTTCCACGATCTGTTCCAGAAGAAGGCCGCCAAGGCAGGGGCGACATCATGAAGACCAGCACCCGGCACAAGGAAAAGCTTCTGTTCGAAGGCGCCGACTGGGATTTCCCGACCCTGCAGCGCATTCATGACGCCTGCGAAGACATCGCGCTCGGAGAACTCGGGCTCGATGTCTATCCGAACCAGATTGAGGTCATCACATCAGAGCAGATGCTTGATGCCTACTCCTCGACGGGCATGCCGCTCTTCTATCGCCACTGGTCCTTCGGCAAGCATTTTGCCCACCACGAGGCCTTCTACCGCAAGGGGATGCGCGATCTCGCCTACGAGATCGTCATCAACAGCTCGCCCTGCATCTCCTATCTGATGGAGGAGAATACGGCGACCATGCAGACGCTGGTCATTGCGCATGCCGCCTTTGGCCATAACCACTTCTTCAAGAACAACTATCTGTTCAAGCTCTGGACCGATGCCGAGGGCATCCTCGACTATCTCGATTTCGCCAAGAGCTACATTTCCCGCTGCGAGGAACGCTACGGCGAAGTGGCTGTCGAGCGCACGCTTGATGCCGCTCACGCGCTGATGTCACATGGCGTGCACCGCTATGCCGGCAAGACCCAGGTCGATCTGCGGCAGGAGGAAAAACGGCTGCAGGAGCGCCGTGCGCACGAGGAGAAGATCTTCAACGATCTCTGGCGCACTGTGCCGGTCGGGCTCAAGCGCAGCAAATCCGACCAGGAATATGAGCGCCGGCGCGCGGCACTTGGTCTGCCGCAGGATAATATTCTCTACTTTCTCGAGAAATCGGCGCCCCGGCTGCATTCCTGGCAGCGTGAAATCCTGCGCATCGTTCGCCACGTCGCCCAGTATTTCCATCCCCAGCGCCAGACCAAGGTGATGAACGAGGGAACCGCCACCTATGTCCATTACAGGATCATGCAGCGCCTGCATGAAACCGGTCAGCTTAGCGATGGCAATTATTTCGAGTTCCTGAAATCGCACACGAATGTCGTGTTCCAGCCGATGTACGATGATCGGCGCTTCTCCGGCTTCAATCCCTATGCGCTCGGTTTTGCGATGATGCAGGACATCGAGCGCATCGTGACGGAACCAACAGGCGAGGACCGCGACTGGTTCCCCGACATCGCCGGTCGCGGCGATCCGATGGCGGTCTTGCGCGATATCTGGGCCAATTACCGCGACGAGAGTTTCGTCAGCCAGTTCCTGAGCCCAAGCCTGATGCGGCGCTGGCGCATGTTCCAGCTTCATGACGATCCTGAGATCCAGGAGGGTATTCTGGTTTCAGCGATCCATGACGAGCGCGGCTATCGTCGCATCCGCCGACAGTTGTCACGCGGCTATGATATCGGCCACACCGACCCGGCGATCGAAATCGTCGATGTCGATCTTGCCGGCGACCGCCGACTGCTGCTGCAGCACCGAGCCAGCAATGACGAATTCCTCGAAGAAGAGGATCTGAAGCTCGTTCTGCAGCATCTTGCGGATCTCTGGACCTACGACGTCCTGCTGGAAGAACTCGACAGCAAGGACACGATCGTCAAAAAGCATATCGCCCATCCGCGCACCTTTGCGAGGCAGAGCGAATTTGCGTGAGCAGGCAGGATGCTGCCAAACGTGATTGGACAGGCAGCGCAGTTGGGATCAATTTTCTTACGGGGGCGTGCAGTCTATTTTTCTCAAATAGGAGGCCGCCATGGAACAGTACGCAGTCGATCAGCTCAAGGCTATTGCCAGGGTCAGCCGCACCACGCCACAACTGTCTCGCGCCGAGCGGTTGGACCGGTGGGTTGCGCTTTTGGAACGCGATCCCATGCTTTCGCTGGTTACCCTTCGTGAAACCGAATATCTGCCTCGCGACCAGCGGATGATGATGCGGATGGCCGGATCGCCCATATCCGTAGCCTATGCCGATCCGGTCCTGCGTGCCGCCGGCCTTGAGGGCGATACCTATGGCGACGCCCAGAGCTTCTTCGACCTGAACGACCGGCAATTGCATGGGCTCGTCTGCTCCTGCCATTTTGGAGCCCGCGTCGATGCTGGTGTCGTCGCCCGCCATCTGAGGGCCGCCTCCATACCGGGAATGAAGGGCATCGTTGCGCGCATGCGGCTCATGTTTACGCGATAGGCGGCCGGCCGGGCAATCTTGCCGATCAGGGATCGGATGGATGCGGAACCGGGCTAGTGAAGTGCGGCACCTCGTAGCCGCGCTGCACTTGTGGTCGAGCGGCAAGCTGCAAATACCAGCGGCGGACATTCGGAAAATCGCCGAGATCGATCTTGTGGCGCACGAACCGCGAAACCCATGGCCAGATAGCCATGTCGGCGATCGAATAATCGCCGACAAGGTATTCGCGTTCGTCGAGGCGGCTTTCGAGCGTCGCGTAGAGCCTCGCGGTGTCACTGCGAAAAAGCTCTTCGGCAAAGGGCGCTCGGCCTTCATTATAGGTCAGGAAATAATGGGCATGGCCTAGCGTCGGGCCGAACCCGCCCATCTGCCACATTAGCCATTCGATGGTGTGGTGGCGGGCAACGCCTTGTTGCGGCAGGAACCGTCCGGTCTTTTCGGCGAGATAGAGCAGGATCGCTCCGGACTCGGCCAGCGTGATTCCTGTGTCGTGGTCGACGATGGCAGGGATCTTGCCGCCCGGATTGATCGCCAGATAAGCGGCGGAAAACTGATCGCCTTTCGTGATATCGATCGTGTGGGCCTTGTAAGGCAGCCCGAACTCTTCGAGCGCGATCGATATTTTTAGGCCGTTCGGCGTGATCCAGGTATAGAAATCGATCATCGGGAGGGTCAGTCGAACATCACTTCATCGACCGGCAACTTGGCCATGCCGAAACGGCCGGTAACGTCGTCGAGGCCGGAGAACATGTCGCGGAGTGTATGGACGATTGCTTCGATCCTCGGATCGATCACACGATAGACAATCGCCTTCCCGTCGCGGTGCCCTTCGATGATACCTGCCTCACGCAGTTCCGCAAGCTGTTGCGAAAGCGTCGGCTGGCGAATGCCAAGCTCTTCCTCGAGGGCGGAAACCGACGCGTCGGTTTCCATAAGATAGCAGACGATCGCCAAGCGGTTCGTGTTGGCTATCAGCTTCAGAAGATCACTCGCCTCGCCGACACTGCGGCAGACCCTGGATGACGTGGGCTTGGTCATGGCCACCTCTTTTGTTCTATCAAAAAGTAAAGTGAGCACGTGGAAAATTCAATGCTGTGGTCTGCAGCATAGATGGCTCCGATAAAAGATTTTATTATCTAGAGATTTTATAGATTTTCGATCTGGTTTTCCGTCCCGGCTAGGGACAGCTTTTCTCGCATTCAATTTATAAAAAAGTAGATTGATTGCAATCCTGATCCTATGCGGAATGAAGATGAGAATCGGCGTTCATCCCAACAATCTCCACTTGCGGCTCGCCAGTGTCTGGCCGAGCGCCTTTGCCGGGCTTGACCCGATCTTCGTTCCCTATGATGAGGGACGCGACACGATCTCATTGCTGGAAAGCGGCGCGATCCATGTTGGCGGAACCGGCTCGACGCCGCCGATCGAAGCGGACGCGCGTGGGCTTCATGTCGAATATGTCGCCGCATCGGCGCCGCGCCCGGCGAACGGCGCGATCTTCGTGCGTGCCGACAGCGATATCGACTCGGTCGCCGATCTTGCCGGACGCGCCGTTTCCCTGATCGACGGCTCGTTTCACACCTATCTCCTTGCCCGCAGCCTGGAGAGCGAGGGGCTGGCACTTGGAGATGTCAAGCGCATCGAGAGCGGCACAAGAGATTCCCTGACGGAACTGCTCGAAGGCCGGGTCGATGCATGGGTTGCGATGTCGCCACGGCTGGAAAAGGCGATCGGGCGCGCCGATCTCCGCCTCATCGTTCGCTGTGGTGCGACGATTCCCAACCGGTCACTCTTCTGGAGCCTTGCGCGCATCGGGCTTTCTTCCGCCGAAATCGGCGGTGTCGTCTCGGAGCTTGCACGCTTGGGCAGCGAGATCGCTGCCGATCCCGTGAGGGCTGCCCATCTTCTGGCAGAGAGCGATCGCAGCGGAACCGATGCTGTTGCCTGGGAGCGGGTGGTGCGTTTTCGTGATTTCTCCGTGGTGCCGATCGATGCGGCAGTGCTTGCCGAGCAGCAGGAGGAAGCCGACACGCTCTTCCGCCACGGTCATCTTGATCATGCGGTTGCCATGGGCCTGCCGCTGGAAGCAAAGAAGTGAGGAGCAGGAGATGAATGTCTTCTGGTATATGTGCGCGCCTGACGGCGCTTATCCGTGGCAGCCGGAAGGCTCGCGTCAGGTCGACTACGGCTATTACAAGCAGCTTGCCCAGGCCTATGACCATCTCGGCTTCACCGGCGCGCTCTTTGCCACCGGCGCCCACGATGTCTGGGTGCTGGCAAGCGCGCTGCTTTCCTATACCGAAAGGCTGCGCTTCCTCGTTGCCGTCCATCCTGGTCTCGTCGCGCCGACGCTGCTTGCGAAGATGGCGGCAACCTTCCAGGAATTCGCGCGCGACCGGCTGTTGATCAATGTTGTCTCGGGCGATGCGAAAATGCTCGGCGCCTACGGCATGATGCTGCCGCATGACGAACGCTACGATATGGCGGATGAATATCTGCAGCTGTGGCATCGGCTCTTTGCCGGCGAGAGCGTCACCTATCAGGGCAAGTATTTTTCCACCGATGGCGCCAAGCTCGCTCTTCCGGTCGGCGAAAGCATCGCCCCGCCGCCGCTGTGGTTCGGCGGCTCCTCCGACAAGGCACTCGATGTCGCGGCAAAACACGTCGATACCTATCTCTCCTGGGGCGAAACGCCGGAGCAGATCAAGGGCAAGGTCGAGGCGGTGAAGGCGCGTGCCGCCCAATATGGACGAGAGCTCGAATATGGCATTCGCCTCTACGTGATCGTGCGAGACACGGATGAAAAGGCGTGGGAAGCTGCGGCTGACCTTTATGGTCGCATGGACGAGGCGGCGATTGCTGCCAACCAGCGCTTCGTTGCCCGCAGCGATTCCGTCGGCCAGCAGCGCATGACCGCGCTTCATGGCGGTCTCAAGCCGGACAACCTGCGTGAGCTCGAAGTCGCGCCCAATCTCTGGGCCGGCATCGGCCTCGTGCGGCCCGGTCCAGGTACGGCAATCGTCGGCTCGCCCGATACGGTGCTGCGTACGCTGGAGGCCTATCAGACGGCCGGCGTCGAAACCTTTATTCTTTCCGGCATGCCGCTGCTTGAGGAAGCCTATCGTTTCGGCGAAAAGGTTCTGCCGCGTCTCGATGTCAGCAGGGAAGTGTCGAAGGCGCGCAACTACACCTGGTCGACGCTCTTCGATCGCGACCTATCCACCGTCAAAAACGCCTGATCCCCAGGCAAGAAAGCAAATATCGTGGCAGCAAGCGAATTTCATCCGGCTGAACAGTTGGGGGCAGGTGACGGGCTTGCAGCCCGGCTTCTGAAGGTGATCGAAGCCGTCCTCGGCGTTGCCGCCGCATCGGTGCTTGCCGTCTTGCTCTTCATGGTGCTGGTCACGGTCTGCATGCGCTATTTCTTCGCTGCCGGCTTCATCGGCGCGGAAGACCTCGGCATCTGGCTGCATGTGCTGCTGATCGCGCTCGGTGCGCCGCTCAGTCTCAACAGTGCGCTCGCCATGCGTCTTGATGTCTTCGTCAAGATGATGCCGGAGCGGCTGCATCCGGCAACACAGGTCGCAGCCGATGTCTTTACTGTCCTGTCGGGTCTCATTTTGAGCTTCGGCGGCAGCGAGATCATGACCATGCTCGGCGGCATCTCCCCGACGCTCGGCGTGCCGGAATGGATCCGTTTTGGCTTCCTCGGCGCCGGCGGCGCGCTCATCATCGTCGTTCTTCTGCTACAGCGCATCGCCGAAGGAAAGCTTTGGCCGGTCCTGGTCTCCTTCGCGGTTGGCGCAGTGCTCTATGCCGGCATTCCGTTCGTCTCGATCGAGCTCGACTGGCCGCCCAGCATCTTCCTTGGTCTCATTGCTGCAATCGGTCTCGTGCTTGCCGCACCCTTGCCGCACGCCTTCCTCGCCGCCGCCTATGTGGTGATCGCTTTCGGCAGCAGCCTGCCGGAACCGGCAATCGTCTCCTCGACCGTCACAGGCATCTCGAAATTCCTGCTGCTCGCCATTCCTTTCTTCCTTCTTGCCGGTGGCCTGCTGACGGCGTCAGGCGTCGCCAACCAGCTCGTTCGATTTGCCGCTGCCATGGTCGGCCATCGCCGCGCCGGCCTCGCCCAGACCACGCTGCTGACAAGTGTACTCTTTTCCGGTGCCTCGGGGTCATCGGTTGCCAATGCTGCTTTCGGCGCCTCGACCTTTCAGCCGGAACTCGTTCGCCACGGCTATCCGCCGGCCAAGGCCGCAGCGATTATCGCCGCGACCTCGGTACTGGATAATGTCATTCCGCCATCGATCGCGTTCCTGATCCTGGCAACCGCCACCAATCTTTCGGTTGGATCCCTGCTCGTCGGTGGCTTCTTTGCAGGTGGGCTGATGGCCATCTGCCTTGCCGTTGCCATTCACCTGACGGTGCGCGACCAGGCGCCGCTGCCACGAGCGACCTCGGCGCAGCGCTGGCAATCGGCCATCCAGGCAATCCCGGCCTTCGGCCTCGGCGTCATTGTCGTGGTCGGCATCCGCATCGGCATCGTCACGACGACAGAAGCCGCAGCCCTTGCCGCCTTCTACACATTCCTGCTCGGCATCGGGGCTCGGCTTGGTGTGGTCTCGCTCTATGCCGCCTTCCGCCAGGCGGCCGTAGAAGCGGCTGCGATCGGGTTGCTGATCGGCACAGCCGGCCCCTTTGCCTTTCTCCTGGCTGTCGATGATGTCTCGGGCCTGATCTCGCATCTGACGACGGCGCTCGGCGGCAGCGCGCTTGCCGTGATCCTGCTGTCGAACATCATTCTGCTGGTCGTCGGCCTCGTTCTCGACATCGGCGCTGCCATCCTGCTGTTCGGCCCGATCCTGCTGCCGGCTGCCGTCGCCGCCGGTATCGATCCGATCCATTTCGGAGTCATCATCGTCGTCAATCTGATGATCCACGGTCTCACCCCGCCGCTCGGCATGCTGATCTTCGTCGTCAGCGGCGTGACCCGCATCCCGGCCTCCGCCCTCTTCAAGGCGGTCGTTCCTTATCTGCTTGCCCTTCTCGTCTCCCTCGCAATCCTCTGTGCCTGGGCGATCATTTTCTAACGGACAGGACCTTATTCATGGACAATCTCAACCGACGCAATTTCCTGAAGACCGCCGCGATTGCCGGCACGGCCCTTGCCACGCCGACCTTCGTTCGCACGGCCGCCGCCCGCGCGACGACGATCACGATCGCCTCGCTGCTCGGCGACGATAAGCCGGAGACGAAGATCTGGGTGAAGATCAGCGAGTTGGTCGAAGCCAAGCTGCCCGGCCAGTTCAAATTCAACATCGTCAAGAACGGCGCGCTCGGCGGCGAAAAGGAAGTGGCGGAAGGCGTTCGTCTCGGCTCCATCCATGCCAGCCTTTCAACGGTCTCCTCGCTATCCGGCTGGGCGCCGGAACTGCAGATCCTCGATCTGCCCTTCCTGTTCCGCGATGCCGATCATGTCCGCCGCACCGTCAGCGGAGATGTCGGCGCCGATCTGAAAGGCAAGCTGCAGGCACAGAATTTCGTCGTCGGTGATTTCATCAATTACGGCGCCCGCCATCTATTGACCAAGGAGCCCGTGACGCGTCCGGAACAGCTGAGGGGCAAGCGCATCCGTGTCATCCAGAGCCCGCTGCATACCAAGCTCTGGAGCGCTTTCGGCACGACGCCGATCGGCATCCCGATCACCGAGACCTATAATGCGCTGGCAACCGGCGTTGCCGACGCGATGGACCTCACCAAATCGGCCTATGCCGGCTTCAAGCTTTATGAGGTCGTGCCGTATATGACCGAGACCGGCCACATCTGGGCATCCGGCATCATCTATTACTCCTCGACCTTCTGGGCCGGCCTGAATGGCGAGCAGAAGGCAGTCTTCCAGCAGGCCTCCACTGAAGGCGCTGCTTACTTCAACCAGTTGATCGTCGATGACGAGGCGGCTTCGGTTGAAATCTCGTTGAAGAATGGCGGCAAGCTCCTGAAGCCTGAAGCTTTCGAGGAATGGCAGAAGGGCGCTCAGGGCGTCTGGGACGATTTCGCCCCCGTTGTCGGCGGTCTTGACCGTATCAAGAGCGTGCAATCGGCCTGATAAGTGTGAAGACAAGGCTGGTCATCAGTAAACCAGCCTTGTCTAGCAGGCATGGAGGCGCGCTGACGCTGCCGGGTTATTCGGCCCCTTCTTCCAGAATTTTCACCGGCCGATCCCACTGGATCAGCACCACGCAGCCGGTATCGCTCCAGACTGAATGTTCGGTGCCGGGTGCGTTGACGATATAGCTGCCGCGACCGTAATCGCCCGCCTCGTCGGACTGGACGCCACCGAGGACGAGGATAGTTTCCAAGCCTTCGTGGCGGTGGCGAGGTACGCTGGCGCCCGCTTCATATTTCAGCAGCGCCACGCCCGGTTGATCGCCTTCGAAGGGGCGGATCCAATGGATTGTCACGTCCTCGCGGAAGGGGCCGAATTCCAGGTCTTTCCAGCCACCTGCCGTCAGCAGTTCGCGGGTCGTTTCAGGCATGTGTTATGCTCTCCAGGATATCGTCGACATGGGCGGTCCAGCCGACGATCGCGCCCTGAGCGCGGATCATGGCGATGGCGGCTGACTTGAATTCGGGGAAATAGCTTTCCGTCGCCTCTTCGGCGAGCAGACATTCATAACCGCGATCATTCGCCTCGCGCATCGTCGTTTGCACGCAGACTTCCGTCGTCACGCCGGCGAAGACGAGTTGTTTTATGCCCCTTTCCTGCAGGACGTCGCCGAGATCGGTGGCATAGAACGCACCTTTGCCGGGCTTTTCGATCACCACTTCGCCCTTGATTGGCGCAAGCTCGGGCAGGATCGCCGTGCCGGCCTCACCGGCAATCAGAATTCGGCCCATTGGGCCTGCGTCGCCGATGCGAAGGGTCGGGTTGCCGCGATCGCGCTTTGCCGGCGGTAGATCAGAGAGATCGGGCCGGTGGCATTCCATAGTATGGATGACAGGCAGTCCGGCATTGCGGAAGCCCTGGATCAGGCGTTTGACATCCGGAACGATCCTGGTAATGCGGCTGACATCATTGCCAAGACTGGCGCCGAAACCACCGGGCTCGGCAAAATCGCGCTGCATGTCGATGACGATAAGGGCGAGCTGGTCGTGCTTTGCCGGGAAGGCGAAAGGTTCTGCCTTGATCTCCGCCATCAGTGATGCCCCGCCATATGAGCGCCGATAACGCCGATATCGGCCGAAAGCGCCGGGGTCTCGTAAACCAGCTTGCCCTCGGAAATCACCATGATGCGATCGGACATTTCGAGCAGTTCGTCGAGATCTTCCGAAAGCAGCAAAACGGCGGTGCCGGAATTGCGGGCCTTCATGATGCGGGCACGGATTTCGGCTACGGCCGAGAAATCAAGACCGAAACAGGGATTGGACACGATCAGCAGATCCACCTCACCGGTCAGTTCGCGAGCGAGCACGGCGCGCTGGACATTACCACCCGAAAGTGCGGCAATTGGCGATGAGGAAGAAGCTGTTTTCACCTTGAAATCCGAGATCAGCGCGGTCGCGCGCTTCTTCATTTTGCCCTTGCTGAGCCAGATCGCATCCTTGCCGTCAGCCTTCAGATCGAAGGTACGGAAGGCGAGGTTTTCGCTGACCGTCATGCGCGGCGCGCAGGCATTCTGCAGCGGTTCCTCGGGGATGAAACGGACATTGTTCTTGCGGGTTTCGGGACGCGTCGCGCCGTAAGCCTCACCCTTGACGCTGACACGGCCGGCATCGGTCGGCCGTTGGCCGGCAAGGATTTCCGTCAGTTCCTTCTGGCCGTTGCCGGATATGCCGGCAATGCCGACGATCTCGCCGGAGCGGACCATGAGATTGTCGATCTCAATGATCTTGAGGCCGGAACGATCCGGCGCCTTGACCTGCTCGACCGTGAGTACCGGCCTGGCGCTTTCGGAAATCGGAACGCGGGTATCGAGCTCGGCCAATTTGACGTCACCGATCATCATCGCCGCCATATCGGCGGTGGAAAGCTCACCGACCTTGCCGGTGCCAACGAGCTTGCCGCGACGCAGGATGGAAACGGCATCGGCGAATTTCGTCACCTCATGGAACTTGTGGGAGATCATCAGCACGGTCAGTTCACCACGCTCCGTCATACCGCGCACAAGGCCGAGCATCTCGTCGGCTTCGGCAGGGGTGAGAACCGAAGTCGGCTCGTCAAGCACCAGGAAGGAGCGACCGAGATAGAGCTGCTTGACGATTTCAAGTTTCTGCTTCTCGCCGGCGGCAAGCTCACTTACGGGACGATCGAGCGGGATCTTGAAGGGCATGCGCTCCATGAAGGCAGCAAGATCCTTGCGCTCCTTCGCCCAGTTGATGACGGCGGGCACTTCGGCGCGGCTGATGACGAGGTTTTCGGCACCCGTCAGCGAAGGAACGAGCGTGAAGTGCTGGTAGACCATGCCGAGCCCATAGGTCGCGGCATCCTTGGGCGACGCGACCGTCACTTCGCGGCCATCGACCGAAAGCGCGCCTGATGTCGCGTGGTAGAAACCCATGATGCATTTGACGAGCGTCGATTTGCCGGCGCCGTTCTCGCCGAGCAAGGCATGAAAACTGCCGGCCGGTACCTTGATCGATACATGGTCGAGCGCGGTGAAGCTGCCGAAGCGCATCGTCATGTCGATCGTGTCGATGCCAACGGCCTTGCCGGCTTGTGGAAGGGGAGTGTCGCGGATGGTGCTCATGGCAGCTGGCTCACAAGTGCTTGAGAGTTGGAGACGGAGCCGAAGACGCCGCCCTGCATCTTCACCATCTTGATCGCAGCGAGATGGTTGCCGTAATCCGTCGCGCCGCAGCAGTCTTCCAGCAGCAGGCATTCATAGCCGCGATCGTTCGCCTCGCGCATCGTCGTGGAAACGCAGACATCGGTGGTGATGCCGGTGAGAATGATATTCTCGATGCGTTTCTGGTTGAGGATGAGTTCCAGATCGGTGGCGCAGAACGAGCCCTTGCCGGGCTTGTCGATGATCGTCTCGCCTTCGATCGGATAAAGCTCCGGAATGATGTCCCAGCCGGGCTCGCCGCGGGTAAGGATGCGCCCGCAAGGGCCGGGATCGCCAATGCCAGCGCCGATGCGCTGCGAGCGCCAGCGCTTGTTGGCCGGCAGGTCGGCAAGGTCGGGGCGATGTCCCTCGCGGGTGTGGATGATGTGGTAGCCCTTGGCGCGCATGGCGGCGAGCACCTTCTTGATCGGCTCGATCGGTGCCTGCACCAGCGACAGATCGTAGCCCATGTGATCGACGTAACCGCCCTTGCCGCAGAAATCCGTCTGCATGTCGATGATGATGAGGGCGGTATTGTCCGGTCGTAGGGCGCCGTTATAGGGCCAGGCGTAGGGATCGGCGTCGATATAATGTCCTTTGGTTTCGACCATGGCGTCCATCGTCTTGTTCTCCTATTCACCCGCGAGTTTGAATGTTTCGCCGTAGCGGCGCGCCGGCTTGTCGAAGCCACAGGACGTGCCATCCGTGACCTTCACCTGATCCTCCCAGGGAAGGCGGTACTTGCCGGCGATGAGATCGTGCATGTAGGTATAGGGCGCATCATCAGCGCCGCCAGCAACGGCGACATAGCCGCGATGGCCGAATTGGTAGATGTTGTTTTCGACGCCCCAGCCGATACGCGCCTCGCGTACGAGATCGGGACGCACTTCTGCCGTAATGATCTCGTTGACGCGGCCGGATGTGCCATGAGCGATGATCGAACCGTCGAAATTGCAGATCATGCCTTCGCCCATGGAGTCGAAGGTGCCGTCCGAGCCGCACATGCAGACACTGGCCGTGACCATGAGATTGCAGAAAGCATTCGACTGGTTGGTGAATTTCCAGCTCTCGCGGATCGGTGCCGTATAGCCGGCCGTGCGGATCATGATCTCCGCGCCCTTGTAGGCGCATTCACGCGCCATCTCCGGAAACATGCCGTCATGGCAGATGATGAGCGCGAGCTTTGCACCCTTGGGACCATCGATGACGGGAATGCCGAAATTGCCGGGCTCCCAGGGCTCGACCGGCACCCAGGGGTGCATCTTGCGGTAATAGAGCTTCAGCTCGCCCTTGTCGTCTATGATGATACCCGAATTATAGGGCATACCATCAGGGTTCAGCTCCATGATCGAGAAGCAACCCCAGATCACATTCTCCTTGCAGGCCTTCTTGAAGGCTGCGACCTCAGGCCCGTCGAGCGTGCACATGATCTCTGGATTGATATCCATCGACAGGCCGTGCAGTGCATATTCCGGAAAGACGACCAGATCCATGCCCGGCTGATTGCGCCGCGCCTTGCCAACCAGGTCGACGACGAGCTGCGTCTGGCGCGCAAGGTCTTCCCTCGTCACCGTGACAGGAAGCTGCAGCTGGACGAGGCCGATGCCGACGCCATGTTCCGACTTGTTCAATCCGCCGAGACCGTTCATGGCTGGACTCCTTTCATGCTTATTTCGTCAGGGAGAGCGCGCCGGGAGCACCGGCGAGCGAACGTGTCGGCGAGGAGGTCGCGATCATGATGACCAGCGTCAGCACGTAAGGAGCGGCGTAAAAGAGGTAGTAGCCCTGCGTGACACCGACCGACTGCAATGCCGGTCCGAGTGCGCCGGCGCCGCCGAAGAGCAGGGCAGCGAGGAAGCAGCCGATCGGGTTCCAGCGAGCGAAGATGACCAGCGCCACGGCCATCAGGCCCTGGCCGGAGGAAATGCCTTCATTCCACGAACCTGGGTAATAGAGCGAAAGATAGGCGCCGCCGATGGCCGCCAGCGAACCGCCGACGGCTGTTGCCAGCAGGCGCACGCGATCGGGATTGATGCCCATGGCGCGTGCTGCATCGGTGCTGTCGCCGACGACACGCAGGATCAGGCCGATGCGGGTATTCTTGAAAGCCCACCAGAGGACAAAGGCGAGGGCAGCGCCGAGCAGGAAGAGCACGTTGATGTTCAGCGCCGCCTGGATCTGCGGCATGTTGGACCAGAAACCCAGCGGGATAGCTGGCAGATGTGGCGCGGCCGGCTGTATGAAGGGCTTGCCGAGGAAGAAGGCGAGACCCAGCCCGAACTGCATCATGGCGATGCCGATCGCGATATCATTGACCTTCGGCCATTTGCAGATCCAGCCGTGGACGAGGCCGAAGACTGCACCTGTCGCCATGGCCGCGAGCACGCCGAGCCATGGAGAGTTGGTCATGACGGCGACCGCGTAGGCTGTCATCGCGCCGAAGACCAGTGTTCCTTCAAGCCCGAGATTGATACGGCCGGAACGCTCGGTGATCGTCTCGCCAAGGCTGACGAAGATGAAGGGCGTGGAGACGCGGATGGCGCCTGCGAGGATGGCGAGGGGCACGCCCCATAGGCCTATACCTGTCTCTTCCATCAGAGGCTCCTTTTCCAGAGGTCGGGATTGAAGATCTTGAAGCGGCCATAGAAGGTCTCGCAGAAGAGGATGACGATGAAGAGCGTGCCCTGCAGCACGAGCACTGTGGCATCCGGCAGGCCCATGCGGCGCTGGATGAGGCCGCCGGAGGCATCGATGCCGCCGAGCAAGATTGCAACCGGGATGATCGCCAGCGGATTGTGGCGCGCGAGGAAGGCGACGAGGATGCCGGTGTAACCATAGCCGGCGGCAAGCGAGGCATTGGCGCTGCCCTGCACGGCTGCGACCTCCACCATGCCGGCAAGCCCCGCGAAACTGCCCGCGATCGCCGTGAAGCCGACGATCAGCCTGCCGACCGGCAGGCCCTGGATTTGTGCGGCGCGCACATTGCCGCCGGCGATCCGGGCTGCGAAGCCGAAACTCGTCACCTCGATCAGGATCCAGGAGATGATGCAGGCGACGATGCCGATGACGAGGCCCCAATGCACGTCCATGCCGGGAATATTGCCGAGCATATATTCAGGTGGCAGCGGCTTGGTCGATGGTTTGTTGAGGCTGGCGGGATCGCGTAGCGGACCCTCGACGAACTGGTTCATCAGGGCGATGGCGATATAGGATAGCAGCAGCGACGAGATCGTCTCGTTGACGCCGCGGTAGTGGCGCAGGAAACCGGCAAGGCCGATCCAGATGCCGCCGACAACCATGGCGGCAATGCCCATGAGAATGAGAGTCAGAAAAACGGGTGCGGTACCGGCAAGCGGTATGGCCATGGCCGCGGCTGCAACGCCGCCCAGCACGACCGCTCCTTCCCCGCCGATGATGACGAGGCCGAGACGGGCGGGAAGGGCGACGCAGAGTGCCGTCAGGAGAAGGGGTGCGGCACGGCTTAAGCTGTTCTGCACCGAAAACCAGCTGCCGAAACCGCCGGTATACATAAGCTGGAAGAGCATCGCTGGCGACTTTCCGATCGCCAGGATGAAGAGGGAGAAGAGCGCGAGGCCGATCAGGATGGCCCCAATGCCGATTACGATTGGCTCGGCTCGGCGGGCCATCCATTCGAGAATGGGACGCAGCGACGCCGATTTTTCGGAAGCGACTGAGATTGCGGGATCATTGGCCTGGACAGTCATGGCGCTTCTCCCCTTGCGGCTTAAGCCGTGGACCCGACGACACCTTCGACCAGATAGCTCATGCTCTCGAGCTCGATCGCGTCTTCGGCGTAGCTCTTGTCGGCGGTCACGACGGTGTTGCCCTTGTTGTCCTTCAGCGGTCCCTTGAAGACGGAGAAGCCTCCCTTCATCATCTCTGCATGGGTGGCTTCGAAGGCCGTGCGGCCCGCCTCGGAAACGCCAGGCCCGAGCGCGCTCATCTTGACGAAGCCGTCCTTCAGGCCACCACGGACGAAATTGCCAAGCTTTTCGCCAGCCTGCGCCTTCTTGACGAAATCGCTATAGACATTGCCCCAGGCCCATTCGGCACCGGTGAGGTACTTTTCGGAAGCAAGCGGGCTCTGGTTGGCGTGATAGCCGCAGACGAACGCACCACGGCCGGCGGCCGTTTCGACGACGACCTTCGGGCTGTCGACGTGGCAGGTGATGACGTCAGCGCCCTGGTCGACCAGCGCGTTGATGGCCTCGGCCTCCTTGACTGCGAGCGACCATTCTCCAGTGAAGATCACCTGGCAGGTAATGGTCGGATCGACGGTGCGGGCGCCAAGCAGGAAGGCGTTGATATTCTGCAGAACCTGCGGGATCGGCTTGGCGGCGACGAAACCGAGTTTCTTGCTCTTCGTCGCGTGCCCGGCAGCGATGCCGTTCAGATACTGGCCCTGGAAGATGTAGCCGAAATATGAGCCGGTATTGGCCGGGTTCTTGCCTTCCTGCCAAAGGCCGCCGCAATGGCGGAACTGAATGTCAGGATATTTAGCGGCCATGGCCAGCATGTGTGGATCGAAGTAGCCGAAGGAAGTCGGGAAGAGCAGGGTCGCGCCATCGAGATTGATCATCGACTCCATCGTCTTCTGGACGTCGACCGTCTCCGGCACATTCTCTTCTTCGACAACGGTGATGCCCGGCAACGCCTTGACGACGGCCGCGCCCTCGGCATGCGACTGGTTGTAGCCGTAATCATCCTTCGGGCCGACATAGATGAAGCCGACGGTGAGGGCGGTCTGCGCGAGGGCGGGCGAGGAGAGCAGGCCAGGGGCTGCGCCGGCGAGGGCGGTGGCGGCAGAAGCCTGAAGGAAATGGCGGCGGTTCATGGAAAGGAGTTTGGTCATCGGAATGCTCCCTTGCGGCGTTTTGCCGGTTCGATCGGTTACAGGAAAAGTGTATGCAACCGCTGTGCCAGATTTTACTTCCTTGAATTCATTGCAGTTATTTGGGTGTCGGTGCGGATGGTCAAAAAGTGTATGCAATATTCTGTCGCATAAGATCAAAAATTATGCAGAGCATATAAATTGGTCTTGTTTGCGCGCCGCATCCTCCGGAGCCTTATTGGAAGGAAGATCGTCGTTTTGTTTTTGTTATTAAAAACAACATGTTGTTTTGATGTTTGACTTTATTGTGCCGACAATGCATGTGTATGCATCGATCACTGGATAGAATCGTTTCTTGAAGCAGGTCAGGCGCAAAGAGATCATCCGGGCAGGGACAACCGTCGAGCAGATGGTGCGAGCTATTGCCGATATGATAGTGACCGGCAATATCTTGCCGGGCGACAAGCTTGATGAGATTTCGCTGGCTGCCCGTTTCGAGGTGTCGCGTACGCCGGTACGTGAGGCGCTTCGTGAGCTCGGGGCGATGGGGCTTGTCGACCGCGAACCGAACCGCAGCGCCGTCGTCACGAATGTGACCGAGACCTATCTGCACTCGATGTTCGAGGCGATGGCTGAGCTTGAGGGAATCTGCGCGCGTCTTGCGGCCGAGCGAATGACGGTCGATGAGCGCCGGGCACTGGAAATCGAACACCGAGCCTCTGCCCGCCTTGTGCATCAAGGCGCGGAGGAAGACTATGCCGTCCACAATACCGAGTTCCATACCCGGCTTTATCGCGGCGCCCATAATGAGCACATATACGAACTCGTAACCCAGAGCCGTGCGCGGCTTGCGCCTTTCCGTCGCGCGCAGTTTCGGTTGCCGGGTCGGTTGGCAAAATCCTACGACGAGCACGACATGATCGTGACCGCGATTATGCGCGCAGATGGCGCCGCCGCTGCAAAGGCGGCCTATTCGCATGTGGAAATCGTCAGTGACGCCAGCGTCGTCTTTGCGTCAGCTAAAGAACGTTGACGAGTCGCGACCGAAGCGATGGCCGGCTTTGACGGCTGCAATCATGAAATTATCTGATCGGAAATCGACGGCCGGCCTTCGCCGAGCACGCAGTCTGTGGCTAGGGTGCCTGGCCGCCGAACTATCCGGACCTCCAGAGTAAAAAGCTCGCCCTCAAAGAGGGCGAGCCATAACCATCTACAGGAGTGGAGTTCTGTATCGATGGACGAGGCCGGTCCGGCAGGGAACCGGACCAACCTCTTTCTTCTGAATTGGAGGTCACCAAAGCAGAAGCTCTTGATGAAAAACCCCGAGATGCGATCCCGGGGTCTTCAGTATTCAGCTTAGAAAGAACGCTGCAGACGGAAGTAACCGGTCGTGGAGTCGTCGCTGTCTTCCGGGTCGAGGTACTGAACGGAAGCCTTGGCGTAGAAGTTGTCTACGATCTGGTAGTCAACCGTCAGACCGACCTTCCAGGCATCGCCGGTGCCGTCGAAGTCATCCGGAACAGTATCGAACGCGCTGGCGCCGCCGATGTAGTTACCGTAGTACTGAACACCAGGGGTGATCTTCAGCTTGTCAGTTGCCTTGATGGCGTATTCGGCAGCAACTGCCCATTCAGCCGTCGAGTAATAGGAGTTCGGGCCGCTGGAGTAGACAGCAGCGAGGCCGAGCGTGCCCGGACCAACGTCAACCGTACCCATGGCGCGGATTGCGCCGTCTTCGTTGTCAAAGTCCCAGCCGCCGGTGATCTGGTAGCTGAACGCACCTGCCGTGCCGCCGATGCCGAAGGCAACACCAACATTGTTCGGGCCGTCGTTGGCAACGAGGTCGCCGGTGATGGGATCAACGTCACCCTGGTAAACGCCGTCTTCCAGTTCGTCGACGCTGAGGCCAGCGTAGAAGGAGCCGGTTTCGTACTGATAGCGGATCGAGTTATGCAGCGTTACGACAGAACCGATGTCGTCCGTTTCGCCGGAGAGACCATCGTCCCACCAGGAGTAGAACAGACCAGCGCGGAAGCCGGCGACGTCGAGGTATGCGGAGTCGAGGATCGTTTCCTGGTCCGACGCGTTGTCAGCGTTGGCCTGGAGAACGATAACGCCGGTGAGCGGGCCGTACTCGGTGTCGCTCTTGGCAGTGAACTGAACCTGACCACGGGTAACTGCATCCCAGTCAGAGTCGCCGCCGGTGTTCTCGCCAACGTTAACCTGGAAACGGATGTAGCCTTCGATCTTCAGGCAGGTTTCCGTGCCCGGGATGTAGAAGTAGCCGGTGCCGTAGGCGTCGCAGACGCGAACGTATTCAACCGGTTCCGGCTCAGCTGCAACGATAGCGTCAGCTGCGAATGCCGGTGCAGCGATGAGGGCTGCTGCAGAACCAAGCAACATCATACGAATGTTCATGGAAAGCCAATCTCCTAAGTTCGAGTGCGTTCCACGAAAGAACGTCCCTCAGATAAACCCGATTAATTTCGGTAAGGGCTAAAATAGCGAAAAGGCAGATTGGCTCAACAACGAAAGCTCGCATTTTACAGAGAATTCTAACTAAACCGACGTGTGTGTGACAGAAGTACAACAGTCCTCATGCGGGAATTAACAAGAAGTAAATTAGATTGGCAAAAAATGGCTATATTGAAGCAACTTAGCTGAAATGGGGCCGGCACCGGCGAGTCCCGGATCGTGCCGCCTCTAGTCGATTTATCGTCAAGCACTAGCCGCATGCGGGTGTTTATCCACAGAGCGGGCTGGTTCCACCTGCTGTCACGGCAGCATCTGAGTAGCCCTATGGCGGGCTCAAGCCGCCCGTTTTCGGCCCGCGTCACGAATCGATTCAAACCACGTTCGAGGGCTTGGAAGGTCATGATCCCGCAGGCGGTTCTGGATCCGGGAGCAGGCGCTTGCGCGCCTTTCAGGGTTCAGACCTGTGCGCGTCGGGCTTCCGGATCTGGAATCGGAACGGCCGCCATCAGCGCCTTGGTGTAGTCTTCTGTGGGATGTTCGAAGATCTGGCGCCGGGTTCCCGTCTCGATGATTTTGCCACCGCGCATGACGGCGACCTTATGGGACATGCGTTCGACGACAGCCATGTCATGCGAGATGAAGAGATAGGAGAGCCCCATGCTTTCCTGCAGTTCCAGCATCAGGTCGAGCACGCGGGCGCGCACGGAGACGTCGAGTGCCGCAACGCTTTCGTCGGCGACGATCAGCCTCGGTTCAAGCGCAAGGGCGCGCGCAATGCAGATGCGCTGGCGCTGGCCGCCGGAAAATTCGTGCGGATAGCGTGTGGCGGCGTCCGCTGTCAGGCCGACGCGGCGCAGAAGTTCCGCAACTCTGTCCTGTCGCTCGGACTTGTTGGCGATGCCATGGATGACCAGCGGTTCGGCGATGGCAGGACCTACCGCCATACGCGGATCGAGCGAGGCGTAGGGATCCTGAAAGATCATCTGCGCCGTGCGACGTATGGGCTGCATGTCTCGATGGCCGAGGCCGGCAATGTTGCGGCCGCCAATGATTACATCGCCGGTAAAGGGAATGAGGCCGAGCACAGCCTTTCCGGTCGTCGACTTTCCCGATCCGCTTTCGCCGACGAGACCAAGCGTTTCACCGGGCAGAATATCGAAGGATACGTCGCTGACGGCTGCTGCCGGGGCCTTGCCCCTAAAGAGAAAGCTAGCAGCGCCGCCATAGGTGACATTGAGACTGCGCACGTTCAAGACCGGTGTGCGATCGGGATGCAGGGTTTTTACGGTATGCGCGGTGATGCGCGGAGGGGCATCCGTGCCTGCGAAAGCGCCAAGGCGCGGCACGGCCGCGAGCAGTTGCTGCGTATAAGTCTGGCGCGGCGTGCGGAATATGCCGACGGCCGAGCCTTCCTCGATAATTCCACCATTTTGCATGATGATGACGCGATCGGCCATTTCGGCAACGACGCCCATATCATGGGTAATCAGAACGATCGAAGTGCCGAATTCGGATTTCAGCTCGCGCATCAGCTTGAGGATCTGTGCCTGCACCGTCACATCGAGCGCCGTAGTCGGTTCGTCGGCGATCAGCACCTTGGGCCGGCAGGAGAGCGCCATGGCGATCATCACGCGCTGGCGCATGCCGCCTGAAAGTTCATGCGGATATTGTTTCAGGCGTTTTGCCGGATCGGTGATCTGCACCGCATCGAGCATCTGCAGTGCAATCGCTTCGGCATTCTCGCTGCCCTGATGCTCGCGGATCGCCTCCGTCAGCTGTGCGCCGATCGACATAACCGGGTTGAGCGATGTCATCGGTTCCTGGAACACCATGGCGATATCGCCGCCGCGCACGCCGCGCATGGCCCGGTCGGAAAGTTTCAGCAGATCACGTTCGCCGAGCATGATACTGCCGGAGGCGACCTGGAGGGAGGCCTTCGGCAGCAATCCCATGATCGACAATGACGTTACTGATTTGCCCGAACCGGATTCTCCGGCCAGGCAAAGCGTTTCGCCGCTCGCCAGATCAAAGCTGATATCTCTCAGAACCGGTTTGCGTCCCTCCGGCGTTCGCGCATCGACACTGAGATTGCGAACGCTGAGAATGGGCGCGGCGGGCATGGCTTCAATCACGCGAATACGATCCTCGGGAAGTAGAAGGAGACGACCCAGTTCGGCATGTCGACGATTTCGCTGATGCGCAGATCGCCGCAGACCGAGCAGAGCAGATAGGCATCGACGGCGCTCATGCCGTGCTCGGCTGTCAGAAGATCGATCATGCGCATGACGCTTTCGCGTGCGCCGGTCATCAGGTCGGGGCCGATGCCGGTGGTGACTTCGTAGCCCATACCATCGAGATGCCTGGTGACGGGCTCTGTCGTCGTGAAGCGCGGCGTCTGCAGGCGCGCATCCTTGACGAGTTCGATCGTCGCCTCGACATTCATCTGGCTTTCGATGGCGGTGCCACAGACTTCGCCATCGCCCTGGGCGGCATGCGTATCGCCGATGGAGAAAAGCGCACCTTCAACCTCGATCGGCAGATAGAGCGTCACACCAGCTGTGAGGTCGCGAATATCCATATTGCCGCCGACGCGGCGCGGCGGCACGACAGAATGCGTGCCTGGCTCGGCCGGAGCGACACCGATTGTGCCAGCGAAGGGCTTCAGCGGCACACGGCCGCCGGGGCCGTAAAGAGCAGGTGTCATGCTGTTTGCGTCATAGGACCAGACATGCAGTGCTGGTTCCTTGAACTGGTCGGCCAGCAAGCCAAAGCCTGGAATATTGGCTGTCCAGCCAGTGCCAGAGGGAATGAACTTGCGCAGTGTCACCTTCAGCGCATCGCCGGGCTTGGCGCCCTCCACATAGATCGGGCCGGAAACCGGATTGATCTTGCCGAAATCCAGATTGTTCAGCGTATCCAGCGTCGCGTCGCTGCCGAGCTGGCCGCCGGAAGAGTCAAGGCATTCGAAATGGATGGTTTCGCCGGGCTTGGCGACGACAGCGGGTGCGAAATCCTTGTTCCAGCCGAAATTATGCTGGGCGCGGTGAATCGTGTGGGTGCAGGCAATGCACATAAGGTGTCTCCCTCGATTTTCTGAAGCCTTCCCGGCTGAACCGGGAAGGCGCTATTTTCTTAGGGCTTACTGCTTCACGTAGATCGCGTCGTAATTGATGACGCGGGTCGGGTCGATGTAGATATTGTCGGCACCGCCCATGCGCAGCGACTTGGCGACGACGCGGCGCTCGTTGATGACGGGAACCCACGGCGCATCTGCCATGATATCGGTGAAGACCTTGCCCCAGGCGGCGGTACGCTCGGCGGACTTTGCCGGATCGGACATGGAGTCGGCCGCAACCGCACGCTTGTCGAGATCGGCATTGCAATACCAGGACCAGTTCCAGCCGCCCTGAACGGCGCCGGAGCAACCGAGGATCGGGCCGTAGAAGTTGGACGGATCCGGGAAGTCGGCAATCCAGGCCATGCCGCCCGACCAGATCATCGGCGCTTCGCCTTCCGTGCCGCCGGCCGAAATCACGTTGGCCTGTGCAAGAGCGCGAACTTCAGCCTTGATGCCGATCGCGGCGAGATCCTGCTGGATCGCCTGGGCGATACGCGGCTGCGGATCGGTGTTGGTCGAGTAGAGCACCGTTTCGAAACCGTCAGGGAAGCCGGCCTCGGCCAGCAGTGCCTTCGCCTTGGCAACGTCATAGCCATAGCCTGTGAAGGACTTGTCATAGCCCGGCATCAGCGGCGGCAGGGGCTGATTAGCAGGCGTTGCGCGGCCGTTCAGGATGCGCACGATGCGGTCCTTGTTGACGGCCATGTTGATCGCCTGGCGAACCTTGACGTTGTCGAAGGGCTTCACCTTGGTGTTGAGCGTGATGTAGCCCGTATGCAGCTGCTCGCCGTCGACGATCATCTGCGCGCCATCTGCGGAGTTCTTGATTTCCAGGAACTTGGCCGGCGGGATGCCGTCGCCTGCGATATCGACTTCACCCTTCTGCAGGCGCAGGAGCGCTACCAGCGGCTCCTGGCCGACTTCGACCTTGAAGCTGTCGATATAGGGTACGCCCTTGACGAAATAATCCTTGTTACGCTCGAACACGAGCTGCTGGCCGATCGTCCAGTCCTTCAGGATGAAGGTGCCGGAACCGACGGGCTTCTTGCCGAAATCACCGCCAGCGGCTTCGACCGCTTCCTTCGGCACGACTGAAGCGAAGTTGATCGCGAGCACATGCAGGAAGGTCGCGTCGGGACGCGACAGGTGGAAGATGACGGTGCTGTCGTCAGGCGTCTCGATGCCGGAAAGCGTCTCGGTCTTGCCGCCGGTTTCATCCTCGAAGCCCTGGATAGCGCCGAAGAAGCCGGCGCCTGGGCCTTGCGTCTTCGGGTTGACGGCACGTTCGATAGAATATTTCACGTCGGAAGCAACGACTTCGCGGCCGTTGGAGAATTTCACGCCCTTGTGCAGCTTGAACGTATAGGTCAAGCCGTCAGGCGACACCGTGAAGCTTTCGGCGAGCGATGGAACCGGGTTCGGCGTACCCGGCGCATAGTCCATCAGGCGCGAATAGAGGCTCTTGATCATCGACCAGTTGACCCAGTCGTAACCGATGGCCGGGTCGAGCGTCGTGATATCGTCCTTGTAGGTAACGACGATATCGCCGCCCTGCTTGGGCGTTTCCTGCGCCTTGGCGGCGAGGGGGGCGAGTGCCACCATCGTTGCCATGGTTGTGTGTCGAAGCCAGCGTTTGAACATTCGGGTTCCCCTTCTTTGGTTGCTGTCAACGTGTACGGATGCGTGGATCGATGAGCGGCGCCACCAGGTCGGCGAGCAGATTGCCTATGACGATGGCAAGTGCCGACGTCAGCGTGACGCCCATGATGATCGGAATATCGACCTGCTGGATCGCCTGCCAGGCAAGCTGACCGATGCCCGGCCAGCCATAGACCGCCTCGACCACGACCACGCCGCCCATGAACTGGCCGATATCGATACCGATCATCGCGATGATCGGCAGAATGGCGTTCGGCAGGGCGTGGCGGAAGATGATGCGGCGTGAGGACAGGCCCTTGGCGCGCGCGGTGCGCACGTAGTCCTGATTAAGCACGTCGATCATGGCCGATCGCACCATGCGTGCATACCAGCCGGCGCCAAGGACGCCGAGGGTGGTGGCTGGCAGCACGACATGGGCGAACGTACCGTAGCCGCTCATGGGTAGCCATCCGAGCGTTACGGCAAAGACATAAAGAAGCAGCAGGGCGACGACGAATTGCGGTGCTGAAACCCCGACGAAGGAGGCCGTCATCACAAGCCGATCGATGAACCCGCCGCGACGGACGGCGGCGATTGTGCCGAGTGTCAGGCCTAGAGCCACCTCCACCAGGATACCGGCCAGCATCAGTACGAGCGTTGCCGGCAGGCGGGCGGCAATCAGCGTCCAGACCTCGGTCTTCTGCGCGTAGGAGCGACCGAGATTGCCGTGCAGCAAATTGCTCAGATAGGTGCTGAACTGGACGAGCAGCGGCTGGTCGAGGCCGAGTTCATGGCGAATATTGGCAACCGTCTGCGCTGTGGCGCTGCGGCCGGCAATCATGCGTGCCGGGTCGGCCGGCAGCGCATAGAGCAGCACGAAGGTGATGGCGGCAACGCCGAGAAGGATGAGGGCGGCCTGGACCAGACGGCGAAGGATGAGGAAAAACATCAGCCCCTCCCGCGTTGCGTCGGATCAAGAATGTCACGCAGCGCATCTCCGACGAGATTGAAGGACAGCGCGGTCAGCAGGATGATTGCGCCTGGGAAGAAGACCAGCCAGGGGGCGGCCTGAAAATAGCTCTGGCTTTCGAAGATGATGTTGCCCCAGGAAGGCTGCGGCGGCTGTACGCCGATACCGAGGAAGGAAAGCGTAGCTTCGAGCAGAACGGTCGTTGCGATGCCGAGCGTGCCCCAGACGATCGCGGTCGGCACGAGATGCGGCAGGATGTGCAGGAAAAGCACCCGCATGTGGCCGGCGCCGAGCGAGCGCTCGGCCATGATGAAGTCACGCTCCACCAGTCCGCGTGTCTCCGTATAGACGATGCGGGCAACCTGCACCCAGTTGACGAGTGCAATCACCATGGCGACGATCCAGAGGCTTGGCCGCAGCAAGGCAGCAAGTACGATCGCCAGCAGCAGTGCGGGGAAAGCCATCATCAGATCGGTGAAGCGCATCAGGATATTGCTGACAATGCCGCGCATATAGCCTGCAAGGATGCCGATCAGGAGGCCGATCCCAACGGCAATGCCGTTGGCGACGAGGCCGATGACGAGCGAGGTGCGCGCGCCGAACAGCATGCGCGAGAAGAGATCGCGGCCGAGCGTGTCGGTGCCGAGCAGATAGGGGCCGCCGGGCGGCAGCGGCGCGCCTTCGAGCGACAATCCGTCGAACATCTGCTCATCCGGGTTGAAGGGCGCGATCCAGGGTGCGGCCACGGCGAGGCCGATGACCACAATCACGACGATAAGACCGAACAGGGCGGTCGGCTGCCGCAGAATAGCTTTCAGTACACGCATTCAGCCCGCCTCCGGCAGGGGTTCTATGCCGCCGATAATGAAGGCGGCGATCTGTTCCATCGGCAGGCGACGGCGCATGGCGCAGTTGCGCAGGATCGAATAGGCGCGCTCCTCATCGACCCCGTGCGCCTTCATCAGCCTTTCGACGGCTGCGTGCACAAGCGGGCGCAGGCGCACGCGCTCTTCAAGATATTGCAGGCGCTCGGCCACGCCTTTGCGCTCCTGATGAATGGAGACGGCCATGACGAGGGCCGGATAGACGGCCGAGGCCGCAATTGGCTTGGCGATGATGGCGCCCGCACCCTGGCCGAGCGCCCAGGCGATACGGCCCGGCGCTTCCGAGCCGAGCAGCGCTACGACCGGACATGTCGGAGCGGCCCCGCTCCAGGGCAGGAGATCGTCAAAGCCCTGATCGGCATCGACGATGACGAGATCTGGTACGCTTGCAGCCGACAGCGGCGCCCATTGAAGCGTTGCCGAGAGGCCCAGAAGACGCAGCTGACGGATCAGCCTTTCGGTGTTGCCATCCTCGCGGTGCAGGACGACGGCATGCCAGCCAGTGAAGTTCGGTGTTTCCTTCACGACACCACCCGCAATCTCGGCGAAGCCGTCTTGTTGCGACCGGTCAGATAGGGATCGGCGGCAAGCGGTGGGCGCGAGGCGATCACGTCGAAACCGTTCTGGGCATTGATGCGGCCGAGATGGAAGGGCAGCGCGGCGTGGTTCGTCTCGCGGTCGATACTGAGAGCACCGAACGGGGTTGCCCAGCTCTTGCCATAGAGCTCCCCGCGCACCGCCGAAGGCTCGTCACCGCCGGCCGCCACGATCGCATCGACGCAGAGCCGCGTGGCCGTGTAGGCGCTCGCAAAGACACTGGAAATACGACGCTCGCCGCCAAAATGAGCGACGATCCGCTGTTTGAATTCGGCGTTTTCGGATGTGGCAACATTATCAAAGTAGGAGGCGGCGCAGAGTTGGCCGACCGCTGCGCCCGGAGCGATATCATCGAGCTCGCATTCCATCAGGTCGCAGCTGACGACAGGGCAGTTCTCAGGCAGGAAGGCCGCGTCGCGATCGGCAAGCCGGCGGATCGCCTCATGGAAGGCATAGCTGGAAGGGCCGATCAGATTGTTGAGAATGAAACTCGGCCGGCGCTGCTCGATATCGGCAACGATCCGCTCGACTGCAGTTTCCTCGAGCGGCAGGTAGCGCTCGCCAAGAACCTCGCCCCCGGCATTGGTGGTCAGTTCACGGGCGAGCCGGTTCATCTCCCAACCCCAGACATAGTTGGCACCGACGAGGTAGGGTCGGTTGCCGTAACGCGGGATCAGGTGCTCGAAGAGCGGCAGCAGATGCTGGTTCGGGCAGCCGCCGACATAGATGACATTCTCATTCGCCTCGAAACCCTCGTAGGGGCACATGTACCAGAGAAGCCCGTCATGCTTTTCGATGAGCGGGATCACCTCCTTGCGGGCAGCCGAGGTAATGGTGCCGACGATATGGCGGCAGCCGGCACGAAGTAGATGACGTGCGCCGTCGAGATAGGCGGCGAGATCCGCCTTCGGGTCGAAGAAAACCGGTTCGACAGGCCGCCCGCTCGCAGCGGCAAATTCGGCAATCGCGAATTCCGCGCCGTCGCGTGCATCACGCCCCATCGAGCCGTAAGGGCCGGTGGTGGAATAAAGAATGCCGATTTTCAACGCATCGTTCATTTGCAAGCCAAAAAACCAAAAACCCCATGAGGGCATCCCATCCGCAACGGGGGCCATCATGGGGCGAAACTGCCCAGCGACTATCGAAGTCATGTAAAAATGCGGAGGCGCTTTCTGCCTAATCCGCAGGCTTGAATAAAATACAGGCACCTCTGTTTTGTCAAGCGCGCTTGAGGTGAATTATGGGCTGTCAGGCAAGATCATTTTCGGTGGCTGTCGGCCCCTGGAAATTCGCTTTTATATTAGCCCGAAACTGGCTTGGCGTGGCGCGAAACGCGCATGCGCTCGATGATGTGATAGCCGGAGCCGCCAACGTGCTTGGCGATCGCTTGCGCAGCGCCCTCCGCATCCTGCGCCTTGATGCAGGCAATCAGTTCGCGGTGTTCTTCGAGCACATTCGACTGGCGGCTGAGCGAGGTAGGGAAACGCCGACTGATGGCCCACAGGATCTGGCGGTGGCGAATCCAGAGATCGACGGCATGTCTGTTGTAGTGCCTGTCATACATCAGCCGGTGAAAGCGCATGTCCAGATTGGAATGCTTCATCTCGTCGGCAAAATTAAGAGCCTCGATTTCGGCCTGGATACGCTCCAGCTCCTCGACATCTTCCTTCGTGGCGATGCCGACGAACCAGCGGGTGAGGGCCGGTTCGATCAATACTTCGATTTCGCAAATATCGCGCACGAACTCCTCGTCGATCGGTCGCACGCGTGCGCCGCGATTAGGAGACATGATGACGAAGCCTTCCCCGCGCAATTGCTGTAGCGCCTCGCGCACCGGATTGGTGGAGGTTCCCATGCGGCTCGCAAGCTCCGCGACCTTCAGGCGTTCGTTAGCCTTGAGGCGACCATGAATGATGTCGTCGCGCAGGCGTTCGTAGATGGAAGCGCCACCGTCATCGACCAGTTCGTCACCCTCTGACGCCGGCTCTCTCATGCTCGTTATCGTGCTCATGAGTTTGCTTTTAATGCACTTTCCCCGTGTTTGCCAAGAGTAAAACAAATAAATCTATACACTCAGATTGACAAAGAATGTACGATCTGAAAGTTTTCATTCAACACGAGGCAGCAACGGCCATCGTGAACAAGGGATGGAAAGCCGGCGGAGAGGGCCGGTTATCAGGAGGAAAAATATGGGTTACCAGCGAAAGCTGCGCGGCCTCGTCCTATCGACGGGGCTGTTGGGTGCTGCCATCATGGGATCGATAGTCCCGGCCTGGGCAGTTGATTTCAAACAGGCGCCGATGCTCGACGAGCAGGTCAAGGGCGGCAAGCTACCGGCTGTTGCCGACCGTCTGCCGGAGCATCCCTATGTCGAGACCATGGTCGATGGCATCGGTAAATATGGCGGCACGCTGCGCACCACGATCCTTGCCAACGGTGACCAGTACAATCTGACCCGCACCATTGCCAACGAGCTGCTGGTGCGTTGGGATCCAGCCTGGCAGAAGGTTGTCCCATCGCTGGCGGAAGAATTCACCGCGTCGGAAGACGCGACCACCTACACGTTCAAGCTGCGCAAGGGCCTGAAGTGGAGTGACGGCCAGCCGTTCACGGCTGACGACATCATGTTCTGGTACGAAGACGTGTTCATGAACGATGCGCTGTCGCCAGCCAAGAACCCGACGTTCACCGTTGCCGGCAAGCCCGTCAAGGTGCGCAAGATCGACGACTTGACGGTCGAATTCAAATTCGACTCGCCTTACGGTCTCTTTCTGCAGCAGCTTGCATACGGCCAGGGCCATCTGCCGGTCATCTATCCCAAGCACTATCTCAGCCAGTTCCATGAGAAGTATAACAAGGACGGTATCCCGGCACTCCTGAAGGCCAATCCCGCCGCCGGCGACTGGGTCGCGCTCTTCAATTCGAAGGTTTCGCTGACCTTCCAGCCGCCTTTCTGGCAGAACTTGGAGCTGCCGACCATGAACCCATGGGTTCTGACGGTTCCCTATGCAGACAGCGACCGCGTCGTGGCGACCCGCAATCCCTATTACTGGAAGGTCGATCCGGACGGGAATCAGCTTCCTTATATCGACGGCATCACCTGGGCCAAGCTCGACGACCCGCAGCTGATGGCGTTGAAGATGACCTCGGGCGAGTTCGACTTCTCCTTCCGCCATATCAACAACTCGACCTTCAAGTCGGTGTTGTTCGATGGCCAGGAAACCGGCAACTACCGTTTCGTCGATGTCAAGGATCTGCCGGCCAACGACGCCGTCATCCTCTTGAACCTCAACTCGACCGATGACGTGAAGCGCAAGCTCTTCCAGAACAAGGACTTCCGCATCGCGCTCAGCCACGCCATCAACCGCCAGGAGATCATCGATCTCGTTTATGTCGGCCAGGGCGCCCCGGCCCAGGTCGCGACCCAGCCCGAGCACGAGCTCTTCAACGAGCGCGAGGCGACGCAGTATACCGAGTTCGATCCGAAGCTCTCCAACGACATGCTCGACAAGATCATGCCGAAGAAGGACGCCGAAGGTTTCCGTCTCGATGAGACGGGCAAGCGCTTCACCATCAACTTCATGGTTGCTGACGTTTTCGGCCTTTCCTATCCCGACGTCATGCAGATGGTGCAGAAATACGCCAAGGAAGTCGGCATTGACATTCAGTTGCGCACCACGGACCGTGCCCGTCTGAATACGATGTGGTCTGCCAACGAGCAGGACGCCTATATCTGGAACTGCGTCGGCGGCCTCTCGGAAGTCTATACCGATCCGCGCTGCTACATGCCCTTCCAGAAGGCTGACATCTTCTTCGCGATGCGCTGGAGCGAATGGTATTCCAACCACGCGACGGGCGAAGAGCCGCCGGCTGAGATCAAGGCGCTGATGGCGGCCTATGACAAGGTCAATGCTGCCGTCACCGATGACGACCGCCGCGACAAGATGAAGGCATTCCTCAATCTGTCGGCCGACAACTTCCTCAATATCGGTATCTCGCGCCCCATGCCGAAATACATGATGGTGTCGAAGAACCTGAAGAATGTCGTCAACGGTATCCCGATCACCGGCAACCTCTGGCATCCGGCTCCGACGCTGACCCAGTGGTATTTCGACAAGGCCAATTAAGGCTCCTCCCAGAGCCGGTGGGGGCACCATGCCTCCGCCGGCCATCCCTTCGATCCTATCGAACGGCCCGAAATCATGCTCCGTTATATATCCAAGCGGCTGGTGTTCGCGATCCCGACACTGTTTGCTGTCTCCATCATCGCCTTCGTCATTATCCAGTTGCCGCCGGGGGACTACCTCACGACCCTCATGGCCGACTGGGCAAGCCAGGGTGGTGCGGTGGAAGAAGGAACCGTTGCCGCCATGCGCGAGCGCTACGGTCTCGATCAGCCGATGTACTTCCAGTATTACAAATGGATCGCCGGCATCCTGCTGCATGGCGATTTCGGCATCTCCTTCGAGCTCGGCAAGCCGGTCACGGAGCTGATATGGGGTCGGCTCGGCTTCTCGCTGTTGCTCTCCTTCCTGACGCTCTGCTTCGTCTGGGCGGTTGCCATCCCGATCGGCATACTCTCGGCGGTGCGGCAATATTCGATCTCTGACTATTCGGCGACCTTCCTTGCCTTCTTTTTCCTTGCCGTGCCCGACTTCCTCATGGCGCTTTCGGCCATGTACATAATGTCGGCCTATTTCGGGCAGAGCGTCGGCGGCTTGTTCTCGCCCGATTATGTCGATGCGCCCTGGAGCTTCGGCAGGCTCATCGATTTCGCCCAGCATGTCTGGCTGCCGGTCATTATCATCGGCCTCGGCTCACTTGCGGCGCTCGTGCGCATCATGCGTGCCAACCTGCTCGACGAATTGTCGAAGCCCTATGTGACGACGGCGCGTGCCAAGGGCATGTCCGAATTCGAGCTGTTGATCCGTTATCCGGTGCGCCTCGCGCTCAACCCGCTGATTTCGACGCTTGGCTGGATCCTGCCCGCCGTCATCTCAGGCGAAATCATCGTCTCCGTCGTCATGAGCCTGCCGACGACGGGACCGCTGCTGCTGCGCGCGCTGCTTGCTCAGGACATGTATCTCGCCGGCTCGCTCATCCTCTTGATTTCGGTGCTCACGATCATCGGCACGCTGATTTCCGACATCCTGCTCGCCATCACTGACCCGCGGATCCGGTTCCAATGACAGATATCACCCATCTCCCGCCGGATACCGGCCCGTCCATCAATCTCAGTGGCAAGGATATTGCCGTTGCCGGCCAGTGGCAGCTCTTCTGGCTGAAGTTCAAGAAGCACAAGATCGCGCTGGCGAGCCTCGTCGTCATCGTCTTCATGTATCTTGTTGCGGCTTTCGCCGATTTCATCGCGCCGCTGGATCCGAACGCGACGAATGCGCGCTTCACCTACGCGCCACCGCAGGGGCTTTCCTTGCTGGTTGACGGTTCCTTTCGTCCGCATGTCAGCCAGCTCAAGATGACGCTGAATACGGAATCCATGCGGCGCGAATTCACACCCGATCCGACAAAGCCTGTCGATGTCGGCTTCTTCGTCCAGGCGCCGCAACCCTATTATCTGCTCGGCTTCATTCCGATGCAGACCAAGCTGTTCGGTCTCAAGAACCCGATGCCGGGCGACAGCATGTACATCTTCGGCGCTGATCGCCTTGGCCGCGATATCTTCTCGCGCGTCGTCCATGGCGCCAAGATCTCACTGTCGATCGGTCTTGTCGGCGTCTTCATGAGCCTTGTGCTCGGCGTCACGATCGGCGGTATTTCAGGCTTCTTCGGCGGCTGGGTCGATCTCGGAATCCAGCGCATGATCGAATTGCTGCGTTCCATTCCGACCATTCCGCTGTGGATGGGTCTTGCCGCCGCCATTCCCGTCGGATGGCCGCCTTTGCGCACCTATTTCGTCATTACCCTCATCGTCTCGCTGATCGGCTGGACCAGTCTTGCACGTGAAGTGCGCGGCAAGTTCCTGTCGCTGCGCAACGAGGATTTCGTCATCGCCGCGCGTCTCGACGGCATGAGCGAGATCGGCATCATCTTCAACCATCTGGTGCCGTCCTTCATGAGCCACATCATCGCCACGCTGACGCTGGCGATCCCCTCGATGATCCTTGCTGAAACAGCGCTTTCCTTCCTCGGCATCGGCCTGCAGCCGCCGATCATTTCCTGGGGTGTGCTGCTGCAGGAGGCGCAGAATATCCGCGCCGTGGCACAGGCGCCCTGGCTTCTGTTCACGCCAGCTGCTGCCATCGTCATCTCGGTGCTTTCCCTCAACTTCCTCGGCGACGGTCTCCGCGATGCCGCAGATCCTTACGAGTCGGTTTCATGACCATGACTGATGATACGATCCTCAAGGTCGATGACCTCAAGACCTACTTTCCGACCCGCACCGGCATCTTCAAGGCGGTCGATGGCGTCTCCTTCGAGCTGAAGCGCGGCAAGACACTCTGCGTCGTCGGCGAATCCGGTTCCGGCAAGTCGGTGACGGCGCGGTCCATCCTGCAGATCGTCGACCGTCCCGGTCGGATCGAAGGTGGCTCGATCGTCCTGACGCGAGCTGACGGCTCCTCGACCGATCTCGCCAAGCTCGACCCGCGCGGCAAGGATATCCGAAGCGTCCGCGGGAAGGAGATCGCCATGATCTTCCAGGAGCCGATGAGCTCGCTCTCGCCGGTTCACCGTATCGGCACGCAGATCGGCGAGGCGCTGCGCATCCATTTCGGCATCAGAGGCGAACAGCAGCGCGAGCGCGTGCTCGAACTGCTAAGACAGGTGGAAATTCCGCGGCCGGAAACGGCGATCGATCGCTACACGTTCGAATTCTCCGGCGGCATGCGTCAGCGCGTGATGATCGCCATGGCGCTCGCCTGCAATCCTTCTGTCCTGATCGCCGACGAGCCGACGACGGCGCTCGATGTGACGACGCAGGCCGAAATCCTCGACCTGATCCGCAAGCTGCAGCAGAGCCACGGCATGGCCGTGCTCTTTATCACCCACGACATGGGCGTCGTTGCCGAAATAGCCGACGAAGTACTCGTGATGTATCGCGGCAAGGTGATGGAGAAGGGGCCGGTCGAGCAGATCTTCCATGCCCCGCAGGATGATTATACGCGCCGGCTGATCGGCTCCGTCGTCAAACTGGAGCGCAAGGCCGAAGTACGTCTCTCGCGGCCGCCGATTCCAGTCGAAGCGCCACCGCTCCTGGAGGTGAAGAACCTCTCGCTGACATTCCCCTCCGGCCTGCGTGCGGTCGATGACGTCTCGCTGATCGTCCGCCCGGGCGAAACGCTCGGCATCGTTGGGGAGTCTGGTTCCGGCAAGACGACGATGGGCCGCTGCCTGCTGCGCATTTACGATCCGCAATCCGGTGCCATGGATTACCGCCGCAAGGACGGCAGCACCGTCGAGTTACGCACCACCGACAAGGCGACGTTGAAGGATGTCAGGCGCGATATCCGCATGATCTTCCAGGATCCGGTCGGCTCTCTCAGCCCACGCAAGACGGTCGGCCAGATCATCGCCGAACCATTGAAGCTCGCAGGCATGAAGGGCAGGCAGCTTGAAGATCGGGTTGCCGAACTCATGCAGCAGGTCGGCCTCGAACCCGCATGGCGGGAGCGCTATCCGCACGCCTTTTCCGGCGGCCAACGCCAGCGCATCGGCATTGCTCGCGCGATTGCCGTCAAGCCGCGCCTGATCATCGCAGATGAGGCGACCTCGGCGCTCGACGTTTCCCTGCGCTCGCAGATGCTGGACCTGATGATGAAGCTGCAGGACGAGCTTGGGCTCTCCTATGTCTTCATTTCTCACGACATGTCGGTCATCCGCTACATGTGCGACCGCGTCGCCGTCATGTATCGCGGCAAGATTGTCGAGGCCGGCGAGACCGATCAGGTCGTCAACAATCCGGCGCATGACTACACGCGTGCGCTGCTCTCGGCCATTCCCCATCCCGACCCGCGCGACCGGCGCATTCACAACCGGTTCCGCTACGACCCCACACGTACAGTTTCAGCCAACGGATAAGTCATGAAAATTACCGACGTCAAAATCATTGTCTGCTCGCCGGGCCGCAACTTCGTCACCGTCAAGATCTTCACCGACGAAGGCTTGACGGGCGTCGGCGATGCCACGCTGAACGGCCGCGAAAAGGCCGTCGTCGCCTATCTGCAGGATCATCTGGCACCGCTTCTGATCGGCCGCGACCCCTCGCGCATCGAGGACATCTGGCAGTATTTCTACAAGGGGGCCTATTGGCGTCGCGGTCCGGTGACGATGGCAGCGATTGCCGGCATCGATACCGCGCTCTGGGACATCAAGGCCAAGGCCGCCAATATGCCGCTCTACCAGCTGCTTGGTGGCGCGAGCCGTGAGAAGGTGCTCTGCTATACGCATGCACAGGGCACCGATATCGCGGAAGCTGTGGAGGCGGTCGGTCGCCGCATCGAACAGGGCTACAAGGCGATCCGCGTACAGGTCGGCATTCCCGGCCTGCCTGATGTCTACGGCACGGGCAAGAAATCCGTCACCAACAATGCAGACGATGATGCCGTGCCGCATGAAGAGGTCTGGTCGACCTCGAAATATCTGCGCCACATCCCCAAACTGTTCGAGGCCGTTCGCGATGCGCACGGTCCCGATATCGAACTGCTGCACGACACGCATCATCGCCTGACGCCGATCGAGGCGGCTCGCCTCGGCAAGGATCTCGAATTTGCCCGTCTCTTCTGGCTGGAGGATACGGTCGCTGCAGAACATCAGGAAGGGTTCCGCCTGATCCGCAAGCACACGACGACGCCGCTCGCCGTCGGCGAAGTCTTCAACACGATATGGGATGCGCGCCTGCTGATCGAAGAGCAGCTGATCGACTATATCCGCACGACGACGGTGCATGCCGGCGGCATCACGGCGCTCCGTCGCATCATGGATTACGCCAGCGTCTATAATGTCCGCACCGCATGCCATGGTGCGATGGACATGTCGCCGATCTGCCTCGGTGCCAACCTGCATCTCGACCTCTGGGTTCCGAATTTCGGCATTCAGGAATATTCCGGCTATCTGCCCGAGATCCTGGAAGTCTTCCCGAGCGCATGGAGCCTCAATGATGGCTATCTGCATCCGGGCGAAGCCATCGGACATGGTGTCGATATCGATGAGAAGCTTGCCGAAAAATATCCGTATCAGCGCGCCTACCTGCCGGTGAACCGTCTGGAAGACGGTACGCTGTGGCATTGGTAAGGGGAGGAAGAGATGAAGATTGCAGCGATCAAGACCTATGCCGTCAAGGTCGGCATCCGCAACCAGCTTCTTGTGAAGGTCGAGACGGACGAGGGCATTTTCGGCTGGGGTGAGAGCGGGCTCTCCGGCCGCGAGAAAGCGGTGGTCGGCGCTCTCGAACATTATGCGGAATTCTTGCGCGGTCGCGATCCGTTCAAGATCGGCGCGCTTTGGCAGGAAATGTACCGCAGCCAGTATTTCGAGGGCGGTCGCGTGCTGCAGGCGGCGATTTCGGCCATCGACATCGCCCTTCACGACATCAAGGGCAAGGCGCTCGGCGTGCCGGTCTATGAACTGCTCGGCGGAAAGCAGCGCGACCGCATTCCGACCTTCGCAACGACCTTCGCCGAGCCCGGGCCAGCGATGATCGAACAGGCCAAGATGCTTGTCGAACACGGCTGGACGGCGATGCGCCTGTCGCCCGATGGTCACGAGAACAAGGAGATCTACGAGCCGCGTGAGCATATCGCCACGACGGCGAAATGGTGCGTTAAGGCTCGTGAAGAACTCGGTGAGGACGTCGTGCTCGGCATCGATTATCATCATCGCCTGACAGTCGCCGAAGCCGCAAGCTTCTGCCAGAAAATGCCGAAGGGCACGCTCGACTTCCTCGAGGAGCCGATCCGTGACGAGACGCCGGGCGCTTATGAGGCGCTCAGGCGCATGACCGATGTTCCCTTTGCTATCGGCGAGGAATTTTCGTCGAAATGGCAGTTCCTGCCTTACATCGAACGCGACATTCACCAGTTCAACCGTCTCGATGTCTGCAATGTCGGTGGCCTGACGGAATCGATGAAGGTCGCCGGCTGGAGCGAGACGCATTATGTGGATATGATGCCGCACAATCCGTTGGGTCCGGTCTGCACCGCCGCGACCGTTCATTTCTCAGCGGCCGTCGCCAATTTTTCCTGGCTAGAAACCCGGGCAAGCCCGGCCGAAACGCATCTCGGCTTCGATAATTCGGACTTCTTCCCGGTTCAGCCGCGGCTGGAGGGCGCACATTACGTGGTCTCCGACGCTCCGGGGCTTGGCGTCGAGGTCAACGAAGAGCTGCTCGCAAAGCAGAGCTTCGAATATTGGGAGGCACCGCACCTGAAGCGCCGCGACGGCTCTGTTACCAATTGGTAGGATCTTGAACGGGCAGGTTCCGGAACCTGTCCGTGCATCTCGGATCGATTAAGTCTTCTCGCAAGACAAAAGCGAAAATATCGCAGGTCGAAACACTTGAAAGAATCGACCGCGCGGGTCCATCAATGACAGTAGTGGCCGCACGAACCGTCTGATGTCATCTCCTGGTTCTGTCGGATGTTTTTGCAGGTGTATCGGCGCGGCAGGCGCCGGAATTGTGGGAAGTCTCTCCGTGACGAAAACAGTCGAATACTTCATCTCCGTCAGCTCGCCCTGGTCCTATATCGGTCTCGATGCCTTTGCCGAACTTGCTGCAAGCAACGACGTCACCATCAAGCCCTACCTGACCACGGTCGTCGAAGAGAATGGTGGAATCTTCTCGCGTAATCGCCCGGAGATTCGCCGCGCCTACTGGATCCGCGACCTCAAGCGCTGGGCCGGCGTGCGCGGCAAGACGCTCATCCTCGAAAATCGGCCTGATCTCAGCGACCCGACACCCGCGTCCTTCTTCGTCATTGCCGCCTATCTCGATGGCATGGACTGGATCGGCGTGACGCGCGCCCTGCAGCACGCCTTCTGGAGCGAAGCCCAGGATATCGGCCGCCCCGAGATCCGCGAGGCGATCGTAAACGCGGCCGGATTTGACGGCGCGGCCTTGCTCCGTCGGCAGGCTGATGACGATGTCCAGCAGAAATGGAATGCAGATCGCATTCACGCGCGCGAAAAGGGCGTCTTCGGCTTCCCGACCTTCATCTATGAAGACGAACTCTATTGGGGACAGGACAACCTGCCCTTCCTCGAGCGGCATCTTCACGGCGACAAGCCGTAAACCTTCATTCAAAAAGCACGCTTCCGTCGCCGGCGAAACTCTCTCCGGCGGCGAGGACGATAGTATACCGCCTGTTCGCGAAGCGAAGAATTGTGCCCACGTTGCGGGATGCCGTGAGGCCGATTTTCATTGGCCGGCCGTTCTCCCATTCGAGATCGAGCAGCAATCCGCCGCGCAGGCGCAAACCCCGCACAGTGCCGCGTGGCCATGCGTCAGGCAGAGCGGGAAGTAGATGAATCTCGCCCGGGCGTGACTGCACGAGCATTTCGAGAATGCCGGCGGCGCCGCCGAAATTGCCGTCGATCTGGAACGGCGGATGGGCGTCGAAGAGATTGGTATAGGTCCGTTCGGGACTGATCAGAAGCTTGACGACATCGAGCGCATGATCGCCGTCGCGCAGCCGCGCCCAGAGATTGATGCGCCAGCCGATGCCCCAGCCCGTCGCATCATCGCCGCGGATTTCCAGTGAGCGGCGGGCAGCCCCGGCAAGATCAGGCGTTCTGTCCATGTCGATCTGCCAGCTCGGATAGAGGCCGTAGAGATGCGAAACATGGCGGTGGTGGATTTCAGGCGCCTCAAGATCCCAGTCCTCAAGCCATTCCTGCAGCTGGCCGGCAGCGCCGATCCTGTCGGGCGGAAGGCGCCGCAGGGTGCGGTCGATCTCGGTGACAAGCTCGGTGTCGTTGAAGGTGATCGCGAGCGGGCGGAGCGAACTGAGAAAATCCCGGATGATCTGGCTATCCATGGCCGGCCCGGCACAGAGCGATGCGCCGTGCGGATGAACGTTCTCGGGAGAAAGCGAAGGGTTCGTCACCAGATAATCGGTACCCGGAAGCGGAACGAGCACATCGAAGATAAATTCTGCCGCGCCCTTGGCCGCCGGGAAAAGCCGCCGGTGGAGGCCATCGGCGTCATCCATGTAGTCGCTGAGGTCGAGAACCTGTGCCACGAGCCAGGCGCCTCCGGTCGGCCACAGGCCCCACTTGGCCCCGTCGATCGGCCCGGTCGCGCGCCAGAGATCGGTATTGTGGTGCATGACCCAGCCGCGAGCGCGGTAATGGACCTCGGCCATTTCACGGCCGCTCTCGGCAAGCTCTTCCACCATCTCGACGAGTGGCTCGATGCAATCGGGCAGATTGGCTGGGGCCGGCAGCCAGTAGTTCATCTGCAGATTGATGTTGGCGGTATATTTGCTGCCCCAGGGCGGATCGGTTTCGTCGTTCCAGATGCCTTGCAGGTTCGCGGGCTGGGTGCCGGGGCGGGACGAGGCGATCATCAGGTAGCGGCCGAATTGCACATAGAGTGCGGCAAGCGCGGGATCGCCGCCGTCGGCGAAACCGGCAATGCGGCGATCGGTCGGCTGTGAGGCTGCCGCTGTCGCGCCAAGATCAATGGCGAAGCTACGAAACAGCCTTCGGTGCTCGGCGATATGGTCCCGACGCATCGTTTCAGGGTTTCGTAGTGACGCCTTCGAAAGACGTTCGGCAATAATATGTTCGGGATCGCCCGAGACATCGTCATATCGACGGAAACTCGTCGCCGCATCGAGCAGGATGAGCAGCTCGTCGACGCCTTCAGCGGAAATTGTGCCGTCGGAACAGCTCAAACGTCCGCCCTTGTTGATTGCTCGGATGCCGAAGGCAAAACGGAGGGCCGCAGCAAAGCCGCTTTCGCTCTTGCCGATACCGGAGAAGCTCAGATGCTCTGCATCCTGTTCGAGAAGGCCGCCCTGTTGCGGGCTGTCGAGGACTATCCGGCAATGGATGGCGCGCGGTTGGTCTGCCGAGAGACGCAGGACAAGCACGCCGTCGACAGGAGAAATGAAGGCCTCACGAAAGAAGGTGATGCCATCTGCGACATAGGACGTCGTGGCGATTGCGCTGTCGAGATCAAGCGTGCGGCGATAGCCGGTCACGGCTTGCCGGCGCATGAAATTGATACTGAGATCGCCGATAGGCTGATAGGACATCTGCTTGATCGGTCGCGCCATAAGATGGCTTTCGGACAACGCCTCGGCTTCCGCGTAGCGGCCAGCGAAGATCAATTCCCGCACTCTTTCCAAGTGGCCATAGGCATCGCGGTTGACCGGCTGGTAGGGGCCGCCCGCCCAGAACGTGGATTCGTTGATCTGCAGCCTTTCGGAAGTGGGATCGCCAAAGACCATAGCACCCAGCCGACCGTTGCCGAGTGGCAGTGCATCCGTCCAGAGCCTGGCCGGCGCATCATACCAGAGCAGATTGTCTACCATGGTCACTCCGCCGGAATAGTGTTGGCCGACCTTGCATCACGAATGCGAAGGCCGTCGACGCTGAAGAGCAGGGCCTTCCGGTTTGGAAAGCCGGCGCTTATCGTTTCGCCGGGACGCAGCGTTCTTTCCGAGCGATCTTCGACGATAACGGATTGGCCGGAGGCAAGCGTTCCGTAGATGAAGCGCGTGCCCCCGAGGTTCTCCACCACATCAACCTTGACATCGATCGCGCCACCGCCCTCACCCTGTCCGGTGAAATGCTCCGGGCGGATGCCGACCTTGACCGGCATGTCCTTGCCCGGGCCGACGATTCCGGCTCTGAAAACCGTGCCGCAATCGAGCTTGATCACGCCGTCCGCTCCGAGCCGGCCATCAAGAAAATTCATGCGTGGCGAGCCGATGAAGCCGGCGACGAAGAAATTGTCAGGATCGCTGTAGAGCGCATCAGGCGTGCCGGCCTGCTCGATCTTGCCGGCGCGCATGACGACGATCTTGTCGGCGAGTGTCATCGCCTCTGTCTGGTCATGCGTGACATAGATCATCGTCGCGCCGATGCGCCGGTGCAGCTTGGCGATTTCCACGCGCATCGAGACGCGCAGTTCTGCATCGAGGTTTGACAGCGGTTCGTCGAACAGGAAGACGGCGGGGTTGCGCACGATCGCGCGGCCGATCGCGACACGCTGGCGCTGGCCGCCGGAAAGCTGGGCAGGCTTGCGTTTCAGAAGCGGCTCGATCTGCAGGGTCGCGGCGGCGGCGGCAACGCTTTTGCTGATTTCGGCCTTTCCCATGCCGGCCATGCGCAGCGAGAAGCCGATATTCTGCTCCACCGTCATATGCGGATAAAGCGCATAATTCTGGAAAACCATGGCGACGCCTCGTTCGATCGGGTCGGCCTCATTCATGCGCCGCCCGTCAATCTGAAGATCGCCGGCAGTGATCTTCTCGAGGCCGGCGATCATGCGCAGCAGCGTCGATTTCCCGCAGCCCGATGGGCCGACAAAGACGGTGAAAGAGCCGTCATCCACGCTCAGATTGAGGCCCTCGATCGCTTGGAAGCTCCCATAGGACTTGTCGATATTGTGCAATTCTACGCTGGCCAAAGCTTCCTCCCTTTAACCGCTTGGCGGGCAGAACGCGTCAGGTGATCCGTCGCGTCGAGCCTCGCAGGATGATGTCGCATTCCAGAACGACGCTGCGCGTTGCCCCTCCCGAAGGTTCTGTCAGCCGTTCCACAAGAATGTCAGTGATCGTTTCGGCAATGCTTGCCACAGGCTGGGCGACAGCGGTGATCCCGGCCTCGTAGAGCCGGAAGACTGCCACGTCGTCGAAACTTGCAAGCGAGATGTCCTCGGGCACATGCCGGCCGTTTTCCTTCAGCCAGCTGAGCGCCCCGACCGCCATGCCGTAGTTGGCGGAGAAAATCGCGGTCGGCGGATGTTCAAGCGACATCAGCCGCTTGGTCGCCTCATAGCCCCCATCCATGCGCCAGTTGCCCCGTGCCGCAAGCGTCGGATCGATTGTTATGCCTCTGTCGCGCAGCGCCTGCTCATAGCCCGCCAATCGCTCGATGCCCGAGGAATTGCGCGGGTCGCCGGTGAGGATGCCGATACGGCTGTGGCCGAGATCGATCAGGTGGTTGACGATGCGATAGCTTGAACGATGGTTTTCGACCATCACCCGGTCGGCTGCCAGGCCGCGGACGTCATTGTTATAGAAGATGATCGGAATGTCGTGATGGATCAGGTCATCGACACGGTCATACACTTCCGCCGTACCATCCATGACCAGTGCATCGACGCGTTGCGCGGCGAAGAAATCGAGCGCCTCTGCGACCACACGCGGATCGCCGCCATGGCAGTAGGTCAGGAGCGCGCGGCCGGTCTGGCGTACCGAATGGGCAAGATGTTCCAGCATGCGGGCATGGAACTCATCGAAAGTCGGCACGAGAAAGCCGATCATATGGGTAAGATCGGTGCGGATCGAGGCTGCTGCGGCATTGCGCTTGTAGCCGAGATCCTGGATCGCCCGCTCGATCTGCTCACGGTTCGAGCGGCGGATTGCCTGGCCGTTGAGGTAGCGGGACACGGTACCGACAGCGACATTCGCCACTCGGGCAACGTCGATGATCGTAGCTCCGCGCCGCTTTCCGGCCATCTGGTCCGTCTGTCTCATTTCGAGCGGGCTCCTGCACGCATTCATGGGAGAAGGCGCCGGGTCCGGCGTCTTTCCGTCGTATAGCCCAGTGCCCCGCCGCTCACCAGTATTGCTGGCGGCGGGAGCAAAGTCCGACGGTTCCCTTGCCTCAACCTGCATCAGGCGCCTTCGAAGACCACGGCGCTATGAATACGCAGGCGCGGGACCGTGATATTGATGGCGCCGTCGTCGCCGGCATTCCACATCACGTCTTCGCCGGTCATGGCATCGAAGACGCGCTTCGGTTTCGTCGGCAGGCGCACCGTGGCATTGACCGGGCCGATCGCCGGAATGTCCTCGATCATTTCCATCACGCGTGTCGAGCCATCGTCGCCGCGCACATCCTTGCCGCGGATCTGCGGTGGGCCATATAGCAGATGCAGGATATGGCGATCATGTTCGATCTGCCGCGTCAGCGTCGCCCGGCCGGACGAGGGCAGGTCAGTGACCATCGCCGGATTGGGAACGAGGCGGTCGAGAAGTCCGCGCACGACGTATTTATAGAGCGGCTGACCCATCGCCCGGTAGAGGCGGAAGATCGGATAGGCAATATAAGCCGCGCCCCTATGTTCGGTGGCGGCCGCCCCCAGCATATCCGCATCCGGGTTGTCAGGTGCATGCTGGTGTGAGCAGAAGTGCTTGTATGAGCGGTTGAAATAGGAGGGATAGACGCCAGCGAGCACCGTTGCACCGACCGAACGGACGGTTTCCGCATCGTCATACATTACGAAGGCTGTTTCCGGCATCGACGGATCAAGATCCTTGCCGGCCTTTATATAGCTCGGCTTCGACGCAATCGGGGTAGCATCCCGTTCAAGACCGAAATCGACGGCGAATTTGCCGTCCTCGCCAAGGCCGGAATGCCAGGACGCAAGGATCTTGCCGCCGCCGGCGAGATAGGATTTCAGCCGCGCGGCAAGTGCAGCGTCGACAGGGATTTCATCCGGCAGGATCAAGAGCCGGTACTGTTCGAAGCGGCTGGAAAGATCCACCACGTCGAAGGGCCGCTTCAGCTCCTGCAGCATCTGGGCGGTGCCGTCGTCGCTCGGATGGTTACGTGCGCCCTTCGGATTCATGTGCTCCGCCGATAGGATCGCGATTTCGGAAATCTGCTTTGCGCCTTCCAGGAAGGGTTCGAGCTTTTCGACCCGGTGATAGGCCGGAGCGATCGAGGCATAGGTATCCGGGTTGATCGCGCCGTTCGGATGAAGCTGGTCGCCGACGAGGCATTTTGAGCCGAGCGCGATCATCTGGGCGCATTCGTATTCCAGCGCATCGGGATGCTTGAAACCGCCGAACTCGCCCCAGGACGTATGGAACTTGCCGGTATGGGCGAGAAAATCCATGCCGAGCGTTGCCGCATAACGTGCGCTCGAAGGGAAGTGATCGTAGCCCCAGCCACCCGTCGGTAGGCTTTCCAGCTCGAGATGCGAATAGGTGGAGAAGCGCTCCGGCCCCTGCTTGTGGATGTGGCCGCAATTGTAGAAGACGCGAAGGTTCGGAAATTCCGCAAATAGCGCCTCGCTGGTCTCGCGACGGAACTGCTCGTTGACGGCTTCGTCGTTCTTCAGGCGGTCGGCCGGATTTTCCGGGTCGAGACCCTCGCATTGCATGCGCTCGACGCAGGCGGGGCAGACGCAATCCGGCGTCAGGATGATATCGAAGAACAGCCCTTGCGTCGGATAACTTTGCGCGACTTCGCGAGCCTGCTCAAGAATGTAGTGTCTCAGACCTGCATGATTGAGGCAGAGCGTGTGCCAGGCGGGGCTGAGCTGTTTGCCGGCGGAGGGATCGGCCGGCCGGTCGTGATGGTAGCGGTTGGACGCGCTCATGGCGCGCCATTCGGGATGTTCGCGTGCGGTCAGCTCATCCCACTGCACGGAGATGTAAATCGGGCTTTCGATATCTGCGGCAGAAAGCGCCTTCACCATGTCGCCGAGCAGGTCGGGGCGGGCAAGCTGCGGGTGCGGTTTGCCGACCTTGGTCGGATAGTAGGACCAGCCGTGATGGCACTTGGCGAAGATGGTGATGGAATCGACATGGGCTGCCTTCAGCGTGGAGACGAAGGCTTCCGGATCGAAATCGGCACCGATGCCCGGAATATGTTCCGACGTATGGAAATCGAGGTGAATCTGGCGATAGCGCAGCGGCTTGTTGGTAATGTTTGGCATGGTCCTATTCCTTTGCGCCGGTGCGTGTCTGCGAGCCGGCGGCGAACTGACGTTGGAAGATAAGGAAGACGAGCAGGGGAACGATGGTGGTGATGATGGCGGCCACCGATCTCAGATCCCAATTGATCTCGTAGCTGCCGGAAATGCGGGCAAGCAACACGGGAAGGGGCACATCGCTCCGCAGGAAGAGCATGGGCAGCAGCAAGGCGTTCCATGTCCAGAGGAACTGCAGGATACCGACGGCAGAGATCGGCGACAGGCTGTTCGGCAGCACCACATGGCGGAAGGTTGCCAGCGGTCCGCAGCCGTCTATCTTGGCGGCCTCCACCAATTCCCTCGGGAAATCCTCGAAGAAGTTTTTGACGAGGAAGATCGACCAGGCGAAGGACAGCCCGACATAGGGGATCAGCACCGAGAGGATATTGTCGATCAGCCCCATGTCGCGCCAGAGCGTGAAGAGCGGGATGATGACGACCTGCTGCGGCAGCACGAATGCATTGATGATGATGATCAATAGCACCCGGCGAAACGGGAATGTCAGGAAGTGGAAGGCATAGGCCGCCGCCGGTGTGAGCAGCATGGTGAGTGCTGTCGCAATGCCCGCCGTCTTCATCGTCACCCACATGGAGTCGGCGAGCGGATATTTTTCCCAGACGCGGTGCCAGGCATCAAAGGTGAGATCGAAATGATCGAAACGCCACCAGCCGAGTGAGACGCCCTCGGGCGGGCGAAGCGACGTGACGACGATGCCGATGATCGGGATGACCCAGATGAAGGCGACGATGCCGACGGTGACGATAATCCAGCGCGGAGCCTTGCCGATCATTTCGCACCTGCCGTTCGCTGAATAATGGCGGGGATCGAGACGATGAGGACCGCAAGCAGCAGGATGACGGTGGCTGCCGCGCCATAACCCAATTTGAACTGGGTCATGGATTCCCGATACATGAAGTAACCGACGGTTTCAGTCGAACGCACCGGTCCGCCGCCGGTCAGGATATAGATGATGTCGAAGGCGCGCAGAGCCGTCAGAAGATTGATGAAGACGGCGACACGCACGCCCGGCATCGACAGGGGCATCATGATATGCCGCATGGTCGAAGCCGGCTTGGCGCCATCCATATAGGCGGCTTCCAGCACCGATTTGGGGATCGACTGGATGGCGGCGAAGATCAGCATCAGCGGCAGGCCGACACCGCTCCAGGAGGCCGCGATGATCAAGGCCCAGATCGCCGTATTGGCATCGCCGAGCCAGGCATGCGCAAAACCCGGAAAGCCGAGGAGCTGGATCATGGAATTCAACAGGCCGCCTGTATCCGGCCTGTAAATGCCGATCCACATATAGCCTGATACCGCTTCCGAAATGCCGAAGGCCGCAAAGATCATCACACGGAAAGGAAGGGTCTGCTGTGGCGCAAACGCGCACAGCATCGCCAGAACCCAGCCGATCGTCACCGAAATGACGGTCGTACCGATGGTGAAGATCAAGGTCGTCAGCAGCGTGTTGCGAAAGGCTGCGTCGGCAAAGAGCCGCGCGTAATTGCCGAAGCCGATGAAACTTGGCTTTCTCAGCCCCTGGATATCCCAGAAGCTCAGCCGGATCGTTTCCACCAGTGGATAGATCACGGCGATCGCAAACAACACGAGGACCGGTGCGATCAGGATGAGTGCGGCGGGCGTGTCCCTGAGCAGTCGCCGGCGGCCTTTGATGCCAGCCGCCAGCGGAGAACCCTGCATCACGCCCGCCGCTTCCCGCACCGGGGAAGCGGAGGTGCTAACCATCAGTAGGAACCCTGGGCCTTGGTCTCGATGGCCGCGAGAACCGTGTCGATATTGGCATCGGACGGGTCCTGCAGGAATTTCTGCAATTGCACGCGGTATTCATCGACGAGATCGCCGGGCAGGAGATCGCCGAGTACGAATTGCAGCTTCGAATTCGCAACGGCCTGCGTCGCCACCTTCTGCGCTTCGCCATAGAGCGAGCTATCGACATTGCTGCTCGGTGAGGCATAGCCGTTCTTGGCGAGAATGTTGGCCGCTTCCGCACTCGTCCAGAAATCAAGGAAAGCGTCGGCCGCTTTCGGATTGGGCCCGTTCGTCGTCACCAGCAATTCCTTGGCATCGACGCTCGACGTATCGTCATGGCCCATACCGAGGGACGGGAACTGGAAGAGGCTGTAATCCTTGCCCTCTGTCAGCTTGTAATCGTTCTTGGCGCGGTTATTCATCCACATGCCGATGAGGAGATAGTTCTTGGCATTGGCCTGGAAGATCTGATCGGCTTCGCCGTCCCAGTCGTTGGCAAGCATCGTGTTCGGCGCACCGCAGCAGCCTGATGTCAGCATTTCCGCATATTTGGTGAGGGCCGTCTTCACGGCCGGATCGGTCCACGGGATCTCATGGGCAGCGAGCTTCGTCGCCGTCTCGATGCCTGCGGTTCTGAGCAGCAGCGTTTCGAACCATTCGGCATGCGCCCAGTATTTTCCGGGGATCGCGACCGGGGCTGCAAAGCCGGCCTTGGTCAGCTTCGCGAAGGAGGCGACAAACTCGTCCCAAGTCTTCGGCGGCTCGGTAATGCCGGCCTTGGCAAGATGCTCCTTCTTGTACCAGATCCCTGAGCGGTCGCCGAATGTGTAGGTCAGGCCATAGGTCTTGCCGTCGATGGCGCCGAGATCCTTCCAGGACTGGCTGACAAGTTTGTCCCAGCCGAAGGATTTCCACTGATCGTCGACCGGCCGCAACATGCCGGCATCGGCAAGCTCCTTGCGGAAAGCCGGCCAGGTGTTGAACAGCACATCCACCACTTCGCCGCCCATCAGCGCGGTGCGGATGCCGCCGCGCATATCGCCCTGACCGGTGATGGCGACTTCACGGATCGTGACATTGGGATATTTCGCCAGAAACGCCTTCTGGATCGAATGCATCATGTCGAGCTCGGAACCGCCGAGCCAGTTCAGAACGACGAGTTCGCCGCTCACCGCATCCTGCGCTCGTGCCGCACCTGTCACCGCCAGCAAGGCGGTGCTTCCTGCTCCTGCAAGCAGGGTGCGACGACGGATTTCGAGCATAAATCTACTGCTGCTGGTCATGTCACGTCCTCCCAAACGTTGACTACTGCCATCTGGCAATCAATTTAATTGAAACGTTATCATCTATTTTGCATCGAACAAGTGTTTTTATCGATAAACAAACGAGTATCGATTTAACCGTTTCTAAATGCTGCAGAAAAACGAACAGGTATGATAATTTTTCGTTGGCGTTCTCTGGATAAGCGACGCCAAGGATGCTTGCAATCCGCCGAACATCGGGGGGACGCAATCGTTTTGTTCGACTTCTGGAGACGCTGCGCACGATCACGTGAGGAGGGTGGTTTTCGATTGTCACAGCCGGGTTTCAACCGTTGACGGCCTCGCATGGTAGCGTTACCATAAAATCATCGGCGCCGGGAGACGCTTGAGAAATACCGCAATGGAGGAGACGCATGGGAGAGCATGTGGAGGAGAAGAGTCTTCATGGGCGTGTTCAATCGATAGACCGCGCCATGATGCTGCTCGAGGCGATGGGAATGGACGAAGACGGCAACCGTCTCGTCGATCTTGCCAACCGTACGGGCCTCGCACCATCGACGGTTCACCGCATCCTGACGACCCTGGAGCAATGGCAGTTCATTCAGTACAATCCCAATGATCGCATGTGGCATATCGGCCGGCAGGCATTCGCCATCGGCTCGGTCTTCACCCGCCAAAGCAATCTCGTTGCTACCGCGCTCCCCTATCTCAGAAGGCTGCGTGACCAGACGCGCGAAACCGCCAATATCGGCTTCGTGCAGGATGGCGAGGTGGTGTTCGTGGAGCGGGTCGAGAGCCGCGATATCACCCGCACCGTTGCACGCGTCGGCTCCAGGGTGCCGATGACGGCTTCGGCCATGGGTAAAGCCATCCTGGCGACCTATTCGCAGGAGGATCTTGAGGCGATCCTGTCGCGTGATGGAAGCCGGCGCTTTACTGCCAACACACTGACGGGCCACGCGGCACTTCGGGCCGACCTCGAAAAAATCCGGATGGACGGTTATTCGGTTGATGATGAAGAGCTGGTTTCCGGCCTGCGTTGCGTCGCATCCGCGGTCTACAACCATCAGGGCGAGGCGATCTGCGCCATATCGCTGTCGAGCCTCGCATCGCGTATCACGCCGCAACGCATTCCGGTACTCGGCCGTTTGCTCGCCGATACCTCGGCGCAGTTGACGGCGGCACTCAGTGGGGAGATGCCGCCGGTCAACGCCATTGCGAGCTGACGCGAGACACCAAGCTCGAATGAATGGACCGCCGTCTTTTGCAAGCCGGCGGTTTTCTTTTGGCTGATCAGGACCAGTCGACGACGATGACTTCGTGATCGAGGACAGCGCCGACGTCGATGGCGATTTCGCTGCCCTCGTCGGTGACTTTCACAGTCTTGCCGGCGACCCTGAGGCTTGCGTCTGACGCAGCCTTGCCGGCGGGCTTGCGCAGGCGCAGCGTTACAGGCCCGATCGGGACGAGTTCGTTCTGGCGACCAGGCACGCGAGAGACCAGAACACGGTTGTTCAGGTGAACGATCTGGCGCTTGTCCTGCTGATAAAGCACCGCGGTGACAAGGCCGTGTGTGCCTTCGAGCCGCAGGAGCGAACGATCTGCGAGCATCCAGCGCACGGCGTTGGTGATCAGCCGGGCATGCTCGAACTGATCGTCACGGGCATAGCACCGGTCGAGGTCGGCGACAAACCAGACGAACTTGCCTTTGCCGCTTTCGCGAACGGTGATGGCAGGCACGTCCGAATAGGGCTGCCGCATCCAGGAGGTTTCCGGCGGATAGATCGGAAAGTCCGGAATGAACGTTGCCAGTACCTTGACGTCGTCGTCGACACTGACGACGGGCAGGTAACCGCCGAAGGGCAGGGTATCGGTTTCCTCCAGACCGGCCAGAACCGGATGGCGGGTGCCGTCCGACTTCGGCGCCGTCTTGTCCGATGGGCCATGCACGCCGGCGCGCAATTCCGGCGAGAGGCGAAGGTAGGTATGGCGGGCGCTGGTCTCGATGTCGGGATTGGCCGCTTCGAAATCGCCATGCGCACCGCTCTTGCGATGAATGCCGAAGAGCTTGGAAAGGGCGAAGTCTTTGCGGCGGTCACCATGCGCGTCGTAGAGGCTTGCTTCCGAGGAGGCGACCACTGAGCCGCCCTGGGCCGCGAAAGCCTCGACCGCGGCAACCTGCTTATCCGACATAGCAGCGAGGTTCGGCAGGACGAGCACGGTGAAACGTCCGGCGGCCTTGCCGATATCGTCGGCGTCCACCGGCAGGTAGGTGATGCCGGCACGGTCGAGCGCCCGCGTCGCACCACGGTAGGGGTTCATCGTGCGGTCGTTCGCCTTGTCGCGGCCGTGATAGTCGTGATTGCCCTGCGACCAGACGACACCGACATCCGCCTGCGGTTGACGGTTGACGAGGATATCCTGGTTCGCCTCATGCCATTTGAAGATTGGTTCCGCTGTCTTGTACTGGCGGCGATCTTCATGCAGCGAGCCGATGTGATGCCACCAGGGCTGGATGCCGCCGGCAAAGCCTGACGATGACCAGAGGCGCACTTCGGCAGGCGGCATGCTGGCCAGGCGAAAGGCCGGCGAGCCGAGCTGGTATTGCGGCGTGCTCTCGGGGATCAGCTTGTCCCACCCGCCCACTTCATGCAGCCGCTTGCCTGTTTCGGTATTGTCCTCGAAGCCGTCGACCAGATTTCGCCGCTGGTGGTCGAGCATGACGATCGGGCTGCGCGCAAGGATTTCCTTGAGATCGATGAAGCGGTTGCCGTTGTTGAGGATATCGCCGCTGATCATGCCCATCCAGCAGCAGTCCTTGCCGCCGACATCGGTCGTGACCTTGTTGTTGAATTCCCAAAGATCGGTGCGGCGCTTGTAGTTCCACTGGATCCAGCGACGATAGTTCTCGTCTGCCCAGTCGTGCCGGCGGGGCAGATCCACACCCGACCATGCAAAGAACTGCTCGGTGCAATGCCGGCAATAGCATATATTCTTGCGCGGAATGCCGGCCCAGCTGTTGTCCGCAAATCCGTCAGGCATGGTGCGCTCGATGATCTCGCGCATGATATCGGGCAGATATTCGCTGTAATAGGGCGAGTTGATGCAGGTGACGTATTTGTCGGCCTGCCGGTAGGGTTTGCCGTCGATGTCGAGGCAGATCCAGTCGGGATGGGCGCGATAGAAGTCCTCGGCGACACGGTTCGAATCCATGCGCGCGATGACCTTCAAGCCTTCCTCGCGCGCCGCCTTGACGATCTCGCCATAGAGGTCGCGCTCGCCGAGCGTCTCAGCCTTGTGATGCAGCGGAAACTTCGTCGGATAGTAGCTGACGATGCCGCCGGCGTTGATGATGACGCCTTGAACACGCGTCTTGCGCCAGTGTTCACGCCACCACTGATCATCGTAGCGCGCCGGGTCAATCTCGACCAGATTGGTCTGTCCCCATCGCAGTGCCGTCTTGTACCAAGGCTCCGATCCCATGACTATTTCCACCCTCGTTTCAGTTGGTTTGCACCGCCAAACTAAATGAAAGCACCGCTTAGTCGCCGACTTTTCCCGGAAATTCCACGATGCGGAAAATCCCAGCAAAGGGTTCGATGGTCGTCCGGAAATGTGTTCAAACCATTGCAACGAACATGGCGCGGGCAGTCCACGGGAGAGGGGCCCTGCGCAAATTGCCGAGGAGGAGAGGCATATCATGGCGAAACAGACGCATGAATCAGCATTGCCGAGCGTCAGCCGGCGAACCATTCTGGCGGGTGCCGCGGCAATTGCGGCGAGCCCGTTGTTTGGCTCCTTCGCGAGTGCCCAGCAGCAGGCCGAAATGCTGATCGCCTGGTGGGGCTCGGATGACCGCCATCAGAAGACGCTGAAGATCATGAAGCTCTTCGAGGAGAAACATCCGGGGCTGAAGCTCAACGCCCAGTATGGCGGCCTGATCGGCTATTCGGACAAGATCGCCACCCAGTTTGCCGGCGGCAATGCGCCAGATGTCATGCAGATCTCCGACAATCGCGAAGCACTCGTTGCCTCCGGGCGTCTGCTGGAGCTCGACGACGCCATCAGCTCGGGAAAGATCAACCTTTCCGACGCCAACAAGAGCGTGATCGAGACAATCAAGATCGGCGGCAAGCTCTACAGTATTCCGTGGGGCCTTGCCTGCGGCTGCTACTTCCTGGACTCCAAGGTCTTTGCTGATGCCAAGGTCGAATTGCCCGGTCCCGACTGGACTTGGGACAGCTACGCCGAAAAGGCGAAAGCCATCACGAAGGCAAGCGGCGGCAAGGTCTATGGCTCCTGCGATATCTGGGCGCCGGCCGGAACACGCTCGCTCTATCCCTTCGAATTCTTCCTGCGCCAGCGCGGCAAATCCACCTTCACCGCCGATGGCCAGCTTGGCTTCGAGAAGGCAGAATTGACGGAATGGTTCACCTTCTGGGATGAGTTGCGCAAAGCGGGTGGCACGCCGCCGGCAGAGATCACGGCGTCCGAGGGCGGCTTCGAGACCTCGCCGCTCATCACCGGCAAGGCTGCCATGTATCCAATCAACAGCTCGATCGCCTCCTCGCTGCAGGGCCTGACGAAGAATAAGCTCGTCTGCGCCACTTTCCCGAACGGTATCGGCAGCAAGTCGCTTTCAGGCGACACGTTCGGCGCCTTCATCAATTCAAGCATTCAGGTCTATATCAACGCGGCTTCCAAAAATCAGGATCTGGCAATCCAGTTCCTCGATTTCGTCACCAATGATCCGGATGCCGCCAAGATCCACCTGATGGCACGCGGCGCGCCGCTCTCCGCCAAGGTGGCGCAGCTCATCCAGGCTGACGTCTCGCCTGTCGAGCAAAGCATGGTCGAGGTCATTCTCTACGTGCAGCAGAAGGCCGTGCCGCAGATCGTTTCCTGGCCGGTCGCCGGCGGTCAGGTGCAGGATCTCATGCAGCGTTCACATCAGGCGATCGCCTTCGGCAAGGATACGGTCGAGGGCACGGTCAACAAGTTCTTCGACGAGTCTGGGATCATCCTGAACTAATGGGACCCGAACCACAGCAGAGCGGGATGCCGGCGGCGTTTTCAGAGGCGCCGCCCGCGGCCACCGCATCGAAATCCCGCAAACGGTCGGCAACGCGGCCGCACCGCAAGCCGCTCAGCGAAAACAGTTGGGGTTATATCTTCCTGTTGCCGTGGATACTCGGCATGGTGCTTTTCCTTGCCGGGCCGACGCTCGTCTCGCTCTATCTGTCGTTCACCAATTTCAACATGCTGCAGCCAGCAAAATGGGTCGGTGCGCAGAATTATGTGCGGCTGTTTACGCAGGACAGTCGCTACATGACGGCGATGCAGGTGACATTCACCTATGTCGCCTTTGCGGTGCCGCTCAATCTCGCATTCGCGCTGGCGCTCGCCATGCTGCTCAACACGAAGATCAGGGGGCTCGGGCTTTACCGGGCGATCTATTACGTGCCGTCGCTGCTTGGGGGCAGCGTCGCCATCGCCATTCTCTGGCGGCAGGTCTTCGGTTTCAACGGTATCGTCGGTCAGGTGCTCGCCTTCTTCGGCATCGAAGGGCAGAGTTGGGTGTCGTCGCCGGAACAGGCGCTGTGGACGCTGATTATCCTGCATGTCTGGCAGTTCGGCTCGCCTATGATCATTTTCCTCGCCGGCCTGAAGCAGATCCCGGTCGAGCTCTACGAGGCGGCTGCCGTCGATGGTGCCGGTCCCTGGCGCCGCTTCTGGATGATCACCCTGCCGATGCTGACGCCCGTGATCTTCTTCAATCTGATCCTTCAGATCATCAATTCGTTCCAGGCCTTCACGCCGGCCTTCATCGTCAGCGGCGGAACCGGCGGACCACTGGATTCCACCCTCTTCTACACGCTCTATCTCTATCTGCAGGGCTTCGGGAATTTTCGCATGGGCTACGCCTCGGCCATGGGCTGGGTGTTGCTCATCATCATCGGCGTCTTCACCGCGCTCGCCTTTTTCTCGAGTAGATACTGGGTCCATTACGAAGACAGCGAGAAATAGCCATGGCTGCTTTGACGCGCAGAAAATCGAGGGACGAGAGGCCGCACTGGATGCTCCATGTCGTCCTCATCGCCGGTGCATTCCTGATGGTCTATCCGCTTCTCTGGATGATCGGGAGTTCCTTCAAGCCCGAAGGAGAGATCTTCTCCAACCTCAATCCGATACCGGACACGCTCGACTTCTCGAATTATACGCGGGGATGGACGCTCGGGACCGGCACGTCGTTTTCGACCTTCTTCATCAATTCGGCGATAGTCTGCCTTGGCGCGATCATCGGCAATCTCCTGTCCTGCTCGGTGGCGGCCTACGCCTTTGCACGCATCAACTTCCGTTTCCGTGGCATCTTCTTTGCGCTGATGCTCGGCACGCTGATGCTGCCGTTCCATGTCACCGTCGTCCCGCAATATATCGTCTTCAACAATCTCGGCTGGATCAATACTTTCCTGCCGCTGATCGTGCCGAAATTCTTTGCGGTCGATGCCTTCTTCATCTTCCTGATGGTGCAGTTCATCCGCGGCATTCCGGTGGAACTGGAGCAGGCGGCGATGGTCGACGGCTGCAACAGGTTCCAGATCTTCCTGCTGATCATCCTGCCGCTGATGGCGCCGGCGCTGGTGACCACGACGATCTTCACCTTCATCTGGACCTGGAACGACTTCTTCTCGCAGCTTCTCTACCTCAACGCCGAGAAGAACTACACGGTCTCGCTCGGTCTCAGGCAGTTCCTCGACGCTTCCGGCCAGTCGTCCTGGGGCTCGATGTTCGCGATGACGACGTTGTCTCTCGTGCCGGTCTTCATCGTCTTCCTTTTTTTCCAGAAACGCCTCGTCGAAGGCATCGCCACGACCGGCCTCAAGGGCTGAGCAAGGAGAAGCTGACATGAGCGAACGTTTGGTGGGAATTCAGGTCGGAGCCTCTTCCTTCATGGACGAGGGCGTCGGCACGGTTCTGGACACGGTCCAGGAGCGCGCCGCGGTCAACGCGCTGTTTCTGGCGACGCCGACCTGGAATACCGCCACTGGGGGGCGGCCGGAGCCGGGCCGGCCGTTTCCCGATCATGGCACGCCGGAGCATGAAGCTGACTGGCGTGGCGGCAACTATGCTACCGTTCATCCGGAATACTACGCCAATACGATTCTCGGTGCTGCCGGCCGCGCGCCGGAATATCCCGCCTGGGACATGCTAGGCTCCGTCATTCCCGAAGCAAAACGTCGTGGCATGAAGTCCTATGCGCTGATGGACGAGAGCAGCCATGCCCGCCATCTGCGCGGCTATCCGAATTTTCTGAAATGCCTTGAGGTCGACATCTGGAATAAGCCGGCGCGCCGGCCCTGTTTCAACAATCCGGACTATCGCAACTGGCATCTCGGCATGATCGAGGACTACATCAAGAGCTACGAGCTCGATGGTATCCTCTGGTCTTCCGAGCGCCCGAGCCCTCTCGACCGGTTGATGCAGGAGCCGACACGCCAGGGGCTCGGCCTTATCACGTGCTATTGCAGCCATTGCCGGGAGATTGGCGAGGAACGCGGCATCAGCTGGCGCCGCGCGCAGGAAGGCTACCGCAAACTCGTGCTGTGGAATGCCGACGTCGCCGCTGGAAAGATCCCCTCCGACGGGGCATTCGCGACCTTCTGGCGGCTGCTCTTCACCTATCCGGAATTGCTGTCCTGGCAATCCATCTGGGTCGATGGCCAACACCAGATGTATCGCGACATTTTCGGCACGGTGCGCGCCTTCCGTCCCGAAATGAAGGTTGGCTGGAACATGCCGCAGAACATGTCGTTCAGCCCCTTCTACCGGGCGGCTAACAACTATGCCGATCTCAGCCATATCGCCGATTTCATCAAGATCTCGACCTACAACAATGCAGGCGGCCCTCGCTTCCACAGCTGGATAGCCGGCATCAGTCGCACCGTCTTCGGTGATGCGGATCCGAAAACGGTTTATCCGTTGATCCTCAAGATACTGGGGCTGGATGAAGCTTCCTACGCCGATCTTCCGAAGAATGGCCTGTCTGCCGATTACGTCCGTCGTGAGACGAAGCGGGCGCTTGTCGGCGGCGAGGGCCGCTGCGTCATCTATACGGGTATCGATGTCGATATCCCGGCGGGCCAGCCCGACAAAAGCGATATTGCCCCGCCGGTCCTGGGCGACGCGGCGATGATCGATGCCGACGACACGAGCGGACCGGAGCTGGCGAAGACGACGCCGGAGCGGGTGAAGGCGGCTGTCCGTGCTGCCTTCGACGGTGGCGCCGCTGGTGTCGTGCTCGGCCGGAAATATTCGGAAATGAAGCTCGCCAATCTCTCAGGCGTGCGCGGCGCGCTCGCCGAGCTTGGCTGAGATCGAAAATGGAATCCCGGAGGCTTGGCCTCCACACGTAATGTTCGGAGATGATGATGCAGAAGATAGCCCTTGGAAGAACCGGCCTGCAGGTATCGCGGATCGCGCTTGGCGGATATCCGTTCGGTGGTCTCAACCGCGCCAATGATTGGGATCCTTGGTCCGAAGAAGGCCGCAAATCGGCGATCGCCACCATAAACCACGCAATCGACCAGGGTATCAACTACATCGACACGGCTCCCGGTTACGGCGAAGGCAACAGCGAGCGGCTGATTGGCGAGGTGATGAAGACGCGTCGCGACGAATGCGTGCTCGCGACCAAGGTGCGCTGGGAAAATATGACGAAGGCATTCGTCATCGAGAGCGTGCATGAAAGCCTGAAGCGGCTGCAGACCGAGCGTCTCGACATCGTGCAGTTCCACGGTGGCATGTTCACCGCCGCCGACTACGAGCATATCGTCAAGGGTGGCCCGCTCGAGGGACTGGTCGAACTGCAGCAGCAGGGCAAGGTCGGCTTCATCGGCCTGACGTCGGAGGAGCCCTGGACGGCCCGCCAATTCCTGTCGCATCGGGAATTCGATGTCTTTCAGCTCGCCTACAATTTCATTTATCAGTCGGCGGCGCGGCACATCCTCAATGAGACGAAGGAGGTCGATGCCGCCGTGGTGACGATGCGCACGATGACGTCCGGCATCTTCCAGCGCGGCGCACGTTATCTCGCGCCGGAATGGCAGCAGGCGAAAGACCTGTTTCAGGTCTGCCTCGAATTCGTTCTCTCGGATTCACGCGTCCATTCCGCCATCGTCGGCATGCGCTGGCCGTCCGAAGTCGATCTTAACGTCAAGCTCGTCAATGATTTCAAGCCGGCCTTCGATTTCGCGAAGCTGCCGCGCATGACGGTTGATGTCTACCGGGCGGAGGATGCCGAATGAAGGAGACGAGAAAGGCGGGAAGGCCATGAGCGCACCGGTCATCGACGCTTATGCCCATGTCGGCATGCCACGTTTCGTCAGCGTGCCGGATTATCTCGGTGTGATGGAGCGCGGCAGAATCGACCGTGCCGTGCTCTGCTCGTTCGATAGCAGCCCCGATCTTGCCGCGATCCATGGCGCGATCAGCCGGTGGCCCGAAAAGTTTCGCGGCCTTGGTATCCCGCTCGGCCGCGACAAGAATGAGATGGAGACCGCCGTAAGCGCTCAGCTCGCCGCCGGTTTCAGCGGCATCCGCTTAAGCGATGAGGATGTGCGCGAACGTTCCTGGCTCCTCGATATCATTGCCGCGCACCGTGCTGTTGCCATCGTCTGCGGCCAGGTCGCGTCGGCAGACAATGCGCGTATCCTCCTCGATCATCTGGAGCGGAATTCCGAAGCCATTGTGGTCGGCGGCCATTTCGCCGGCGGCGGCGATCCGTCGGTTCTTGCCGATGGCCCGGTGGCGGCACTGTTCCGGCATCCGCGCTTCCATGTGGTTTTCTCACGTCATGGCGGCTTTCAGGCTTCTGCGATCGAGCGCTGGGCGGAAGCGATCGTCGCCCATACCGGCTGGGGACGCATACTCTGGGGATCGGAAGTGCCGGTGCTCTTCTGGCGCAACGAGACGATCGGCTCGGCAATGAGCTGGATGGATCGGCTGGCACCCGACGCAGATGAGCGCATTGCCGTCTTTGGCGGCAATGCGGCAGAGCTCTATTTCAGCCGGCCAGCGATATCGGCGCCGCTCTCCATGCCGTTCGAACCGGAGAGCCGGGCACGCTCCTTCCCGGCCACGATCCTCGCATCCGGATTACCGATCGACCAGTCGATTGCCGGCCGCCTCGTGCATGCATGGCTCGCGGAGGGCGGCGAGGGCGGCCTTGGCAATTACATCGAAAAACTCATCGACCGCGGCGTTCAGGCGGACGGATCGAACAGATAGGATCGGGATCAGATACTCATGGCCACTGTGGAAATGCGAAATGTGCTCAAGAGCTACGGCTCCCTCCAGGTCATTCACGGCATCTCGCTCGATATTGATGATGGCGAGTTCGTCGCCTTCGTCGGTCCGTCCGGCTGCGGCAAGTCCACGTTGTTGCGCATGATCGCCGGGCTTGAGGGCATCAGCGGCGGCGAGATCGAAATCGGCGAGACTGTCGTCAACGATCTCGCGCCGAAGGAGCGGGATATTGCCATGGTATTTCAGAACTATGCGCTCTACCCGCACATGACGGTTGCCCGTAACATGGGCTTTTCGCTGCGACTGCAAGGCGCCTCGAAGGCGGAGATCACCGAGAAGGTCAATCACGCGGCCTCTATCCTCGGTCTCGGCCATCTGCTGGACCGCTACCCGCGCCATCTTTCGGGCGGCCAGCGCCAGCGTGTGGCGATGGGCCGGGCGATCGTGCGTGATCCGCAGGTCTTCCTATTCGACGAACCGTTGTCCAATCTCGATGCCAAGCTTCGCGTGCAGATGCGCAGCGAAATCAAGAGCCTGCACCAGCGCCTGAAGACGACGACTGTCTATGTCACGCACGATCAGGTCGAGGCGATGACGCTTGCCGACAAGATCGTGGTGCTGAACGGCGGGCGGATCGAACAGGCGGGACCGCCGCTCGAACTTTACGACAATCCGCGTACGCTGTTCGTTGCCGGCTTCATCGGTTCGCCGTCGATGAACTTCATCCAGGGCACGGTGCGCGCCGGTGACCGGGTCATGCTCGAAACCGATGATGGCCTGCTGATCCCTCTGCCGGCAAAGATTGCAAGCGAAGCCGGCCGACGGGTGACCTTCGGCTTCCGTCCCGAACATATCCTGGTCGATCAGGCAGGCGTCGAAGCGCGTGTGCTCGTGGTCGAGCCAACGGGTTCAGAAACGCAGCTCAATGCCATCTTCGGCAAGAACCCGATCACTGCCGTCTTCAGGGATCGCGTTAATTTCCGGCCTGATGACATTATCCGTTTTCTGCCCGATCTGGCACGGGCGCATCTTTTTGACAGTACAAGTGGAGTGCGTATAGGTTAGCTTTTGTAAAACGCCAGCGTGTATCGTTGCCGCAAAGTGGCCGCCGCCGGGGAGGCATGTTCTTCCAGCGTCAGGACTGGCGCGAAGCGGCTATTCGTGCGCCCGCGTTGACTCCGTTCTTGCTTTTTGGAATTGACATATTCGTTTTGAGTAATGCCTGAGAACCTTTCAATTGAGGGTACGCAGCGCTGTTCCGAAATGCCGCGAGGGGAGAAAAGATTGCGAAGCCGACGGACCGATGGTCGTCCCACGATTGCCGATGTTGCGCGCCTGGCTGGAGTCGGAGCGATCACGGTATCGCGGGCGCTGCGCGATCCGAGCCAGGTTTCGGCTACCCTGCGCGCCAATATCGACAAGGCGGTGCGGGAGCTCAACTATGTTCCCAATCTCAGTGCGCGGGCGCTCGCCTCCGTCAGGGCCGATGTCATCGGTGTCCTCGTTCCCTCGCTGACGCAGAACATCTTCTCCGACGTTCTGCGCGGTGTCTACGACGGCGTGGAAGGCACGGAACTGCAGATCCAGATGGGCAACACCCGCTATCAGCCGGAAGAGGAAGAGCGGCTGATCGCCCAGATGTTGCGACAAAAGCCGGCCGGCATGATCGTCTCCGGTATCGAGCAGAACGACCGCTCGCGCGAGATGCTGGAAAATGCCCGCTGCCCCGTCATCCAGATCATGGACATCACGGACAAGCCGATCGACACGATCATCGGCTTTTCGCATTACGAGGCCGGCCGCGCCATCACCCGCCACCTCATCGAAGCCGGCTACCGGCATATCGGCTTCCTGAGTGGCTGGCTGAACGGCCGCTCTTTCGGTCGCTATACGGGCCTGAAGGATACGTTGACGGAAGCCGGCATCTATAATCCGAGCTATATTTCGCCGATCGATACGAGCGACCATATTCCCGAGGGCGTGGGCTGGGAAACGCCCCGCTTCGCGACTCCGTCGAACGGACGCAAGCTGATGGCCGATCTTCTCGATGCCAATCCGGATATGGATGCCGTCTTCTGCAATAATGACGTCATGGCACTTGGTGCGCTATTCGAGTGCATGGAGCGCGGCATCCGCGTACCGGAAGATTTCGGCATTGCCGGCTTCAACGATTTCGACATCATGGAAGCTGCCTATCCCTCGATCACCAGTGTGCGCAGCCCGCGCTGGGAGTCCGGCTATAATGCCGTCACGGCTCTTCGCCGCCGTTTGAGCGGCGACGACAGCGGCGAACGGATTATTGACTTGGGCTTCAAAATCCAGCGACGCGCGAGCACCGACCGCAGCGGCGAACTTCGCCGCAAGCTGGCCGGCAAGTGATCTCGAGACTGTCTATTTCCTGCTGCACGCATATGTCGCAATTTGAATAAGAGCTTTTCCAAAACGCCATAAATCGACCGTCGAACAAACTTGACGCTTGTGTCTGGTAGCGCTACCGTATCCCTGCGTTGCTCGTCGACCCACAAGACGCCCCAATAATAAAAACACCAGAAATTCAGCGTCAGCCGGGATGCAGCGCCTCGATAAGGGAGGATCTGAGCATGGCGATTACTCGACGTAGATTCATGGAGAATTCTGCGGCTGCCGTTGTCGGCGCCGGTATTGCTGCAAGCCTCGGGCCGGCCGCGTTTGCGCAAGCCACCGATACATTGAAAATTGCTTTTGCAGCCCGTGGCCTCAGGACGATCGACCCCGCGAAGTCGATCCAGGGTGTCGATAATTGGGCGATCATTCACGTCTATGACAAGCTCGTCGACCTGCCGCTCTGGAAGTTCCCGGCGACGATGGACGAACTCGTGCCGCGCCTTGCCACCAGCTGGACCTCGACGCCGGATTCCAAGTCCTGGACCTTGAAGCTGCGCCAGGGCGTGAAGTTCCACAAGGGTTATGGCGAGATGACGTCCGCAGACGTCAAGTTCACCTTCGACCGCATTCGCGATGCTGTTCGTGTCGGTGGCGTCCGTCCGAAATTCACCAATATCAGCGAGGTCGTCGCCGACGATCCCTATACGGTTACCTTCAAGCTGGCGCAGCCGGACCCGTTGTTCCTGCTCGGCGTCTTGAGCGATTACGATGCCTCCGTCATGAGCAAGAAGGCGGTCGAGGAAAAGGGAGAGGAGCCGATCGGCCGCGATCCGATCGGAACTGGTCCCTATGTGCTGGATACGGTCTATCAGGATCCATCGCAGGGTGTGCTGCTCGTTGCCAATACCGAACATTGGGACGTCCAGCCTGCAACACCGAAGCTGCAATGCCTCTACATTGCCGACACGACAGCGCGCACTCTGGCGCTCTTGTCAGGAGATGTGCATCTGATCGAGGGCGTGCGCGCTCCCGGCTGGGCTGCTTCAATGTCGCAGCGTGACCCGAACCTGATCTTCGACGTCGTCAGCCCCGGCAGCTTCTTCACCATGCAGGTGAACGTCACGAAGAAGCCGTTCGACGATGTGCGTGTGCGTCAGGCGCTCTTTTATGCGATCGATCGCGACGAGATCACCACGGCGATTGCGCCGATCAGCAAGCGCACTTATGGCCTCAATCCGCCCTCCTATCCGGGCGGCTTCACGGCGGATAACATTCCGGCCGATGTCGCCTATAAATACGATCCGGAAAAGGCCAAGTCGCTGCTGGCAGAGGCCGGCTTCCCGGATGGTTTCAGTTTCAAGAACGATACCTCGCAGCGCGAGGACTTCTCGGCCATCATGTTGATGATACAGGCGCAACTGCGCAAGGTCGGCATCAATATGGAGCTGAATATCAAGGATCACACGGCCTTCCATGCCGACCAGAATATCGGCACCAACACGCTTTCGCAGCAGTCGTCCGCACTGCCGCCGGTGCCGACACAGGTGATCGTCACCTACCTGTCGAAGGGAGCCGAGGTCCGTTCCGACGGCAATGGCGGGGCGAATATGAGCCACTATGGCGTGGCCATTCCCGGCATCGACGACCTGCTCAACAAGGCGCTCGCCGAGCCGGATCTCAGCAAGCGCCTGGAGATCGTCAAGGAGATCGAGATCAAGGCCCTGAAGGATGCGGTCATTTTGCCCGTATCCAATAACGGCTTCCTGATCGTCCGCTCCGAAAAGGTCGACCTCGGTTATGACGTTGTTTCCGGCTACGTGAACTGGCCGCTGACCAAGGCCAAGATCAAGGCCTGAGCGGCGCCTTCGCCGCACCTACGTTCCGACACCGTGTTCGTGCCCCCGGCCTGAGGCCGGGGGGATTGCGCCATGCGCGCAGACAATGTTCCCGTTCCCGCGAGGTCAGTCATGGCGCAAGCCGATACCGTATCCATCAGTCTTCCATCTTCTCCAGCTCCGGATGCGATAAAATGGGCGGTAGAAGAACTGCGCAGCCGCCTGAAGCGACGGGGTGTAGGTCTTTCCGACAAAGCTGCGTCGCAGGGCGTCTCGATCGTGGTCGCCGAGATCGGATCGACGAGCGCGCCGGCCGACATGGCGCGCAGTGACGAAGCCTTCGCCCTGACCCGCGATGGCAACACCATCAATGCATGGGCGCATGACGAGAGAGGTATGGTCTATGCGCTGACCGAGCTCGCCGATCGGGTGCGCTACAACAGTGGTGAAGACCTATTCGAAGGTAAGTTTCCGCTTACCGAAAAGCCGTCGGCCGGCATTCGCAGCATGGCGCGGCTCTTTTGCAGCGAGGAAGAAGACAAGGTCTGGTTCTACGACAAGCAGCAATGGCGCGATTATCTCACGATGCTGGCTTCGAACCGCTTCAACCGCTTCGCTCTCACGCTCGGCATGGGCTACAATTATCCCTACCACAATCCCTGGATCACCGACGTCTACTTCTATTTCCCGTATCCGTTCCTGCTGAAGCTGCCAGGCTATGATGTCGAGGTTACCGAGCTCTCCGACGAGGAGCGCGAAACCAATCTCGACATGCTGAAATTCATCGCCCGCGAGGCGGCAAAACGCGGGCTGGAGTTCCAGCTGGCGCTCTGGACGCAACGCTATGATTTCGACGACGTACCGCGCGCCAATTATACGGTGACGGGTGTCACGAATGATAATCTTGCGCCCTACTGTCGCGACGCGATCACCGAATTGCTGCGGCAGGTACCTGAGATTACCGGCCTGACATTCCGCGTCCATGTGGAAGGGGGCATTGCCGAGGGAGAATACGGCTTCTGGAAAGAGGCTTTTGCAGGTGTGGCAGCCGCCGGCCGCCCGGTTGAGATCGACATGCATGGCAAGGGGCTCGATCACACCATGCTGCAGATCGCCCGCGAATCCGGCATGCCCTTCGCCGCCTCGCCGAAATATCTCGCCGAACATATGGGGCCGCCCTATCACCAGTCGGCCATTCGCAACAAGGAATACCCGCCGGAAGTGGCGCGCAGCGAGCGCGAGCAGCTGAGTGAAGGTTCGCGGAAATTCCTGCGTTACAGCTACGGTGACCTGCTGACGAAGGACAAGGACTACAAGGTCATTTATCGCATATGGGCGGGAACGCAGCGCGTGCTGCTCTGGGGCGATCCGGAATTTGCTGCAGGTTATGGTCGCAGCTCGATGTTTGCCGGCTCGGACGGTGTCGAATGGTGTGAGCCGCAGAGCTTCAAGGGCCGCATGGGCACCGGCATTCCCGGCGGCCGTTTCAACTACCAGAAGCATGGTCTGCCGACGCGCTACGACTGGCAGAAATATGAGTATCAGTATCGCGTCTGGGGGCGGCTTCTCTACTATCCGGAAGCGCCGCGCGAAAGCTGGCTGCGTTATCTGGAGCACGAATGCGGTGATGCCGCTGTCGAGTGCGAGAAGGGGCTCTCCTGGGCAAGCCGCGTGTTGCCGCTGATCACCCTGACACATGGTCCTTCCGCCTCGAACAATCACTACTGGCCGGAAATCTACACTAATCTGCCGCTTGTCGAAGGCACCGGCCGTCGTGCCTATGGCTTCGATATGGAAGGGCCGGTTCGCTTCGGAAATGCACCGACCTTCGATTCATCGCTCTTTGCCAATGCACGCGAATATGCCGAGCTGCTTCTCGCGGGAAAACCCTCGCATCGTTATACGCCGCTCGATGTGGCCGACTGGCTGGAGGAGATGGCAGAGGGCTGCGAGGCGGCCCTTACACAGGCGAAGGCAACCGAAAGCTTCGGTTCTGCTGCCGTCCAGCGCATCATGATTGATGTGCAGATCTCTGCCGGCATCGCGCGTTTCTTCGCGGAGCGGTTCCGGGCGGCCTGCTGGGCCGAACTGTTCATCGCTACCAAGGTCACGACGCTGATCGAACCCGTCATCGATCACGCCAGGCGCTCCGTGATGGCGTGGCAAACCGCAGCCGACATTTCGCGCGACGTCTATCACGATGATCTGACCTATGGTCCGCAATCCTGGCTGCGCGGCTCGTGGCAATCGCGTCTGCCGGAAATGGCGGCCGAGATCCTGGACCTGGAATCGCTGCGCGGCGCCGGCAAGTTTGAATCGGTGCAGGCCGACGAACAGGTGCTCGCCGCCATCGAGGCGCTCAAGGCACGTCAGCCAGTCATTACCAGCTCCGCAGGTATTCTGGCACCTGCGACGTTCAAGGCCGGAGAGGCCCTGACTGTGCGTGTCGACGAGATGATGGACGAAGAACCGGTGCTGCATTATCGTCATGTCAATCAGGCCGAGCGCTGGAATTCGGCGAGAATGACCCGGAATGGCAATGGCTTCGCCGCCACCATTCCCGGCGACTACACCGACTCCAAGTTCCACCTGCAGTTTTTCGTCAGCTCGAGGAGGGGCGGACGAAGCGTGCTTTCACCGGGTCTCGAGGACAATCTTTCCAACGAGCCCTACTACACGGCGCTGCAGGACTGAACCGCGCGAGTTCATGACGGGCGTCTGCCGGCGGGAATGCCGACCGCGCCGAAGGAGGAGACCGCCACGGCGGTGACAGGGAGGAGACGGATCTGTGACCCGGTATCTCGTGTTCAGGCTGGCGGACGCTATTCCGACCATTCTGCTGGTTTTGACGCTTGTCTTCATCGCCATGCGCATCCTGCCGGGCGATCCGGCAATTGCAGCGCTTGGTGACAATGCCACGGCCGAACAGCTTCAGCTCTTTCGTGAGAAGATGGGGCTAAATGCTCCTCTCTGGCAGCAATATATCAACTTCGTCATAGGAACGCTCAGCCTTGATTTCGGCCGTTCGGCCATGACCGACCAGCCGGTGCTCGGGCTGATTGCCTATAATCTCCCTTATACGATCGAGCTGACACTCGTTGCGATGATCATGGGTGTGGTCGTTGGCGTGCCCTTCGGCGTCTGGGCGGCCACTCACCGCAATGGTTTGCCGGATTCAGCCATGCGCGGCTTTTCGCTGTTCGGTTATGCCATTCCGGATTTCTATCTCGGCGCGCTGCTGCTCATCACTTTCGCGCTCAATCTCGGTTGGTTCCCGATCAACGGCGGCGGCACGGGGTTCGTTGATCGCATGCACCACGTCTTCCTCCCCGCGCTGACGCTCGCCCTCGTCAAGGCGGCCTTCATCGGTCGCCTTACCCGCACGTCATTGCTGGAGGTCATGGGGCGCGATTATGTACGCACCGCCCGCGCCAAGGGCGCGCGTGAAACGCGTGTCATCTATCGTCATGGGTTGCGCAACGCGCTTCTTCCGCTGACGACCGGTCTCGGCCTCAGCATGCTCGCGACGCTTTCCGGTTCCGTTGCGATCGAGCTCGTCTTCAATCGTCCGGGCATCGGCAAGCTGCTGATCAGCGCCATTTCCGAGCGCGATTATGGCGTCATCCAGGGCGGTGTCGTCGTGTTTGCGATGTTCGTGGTGCTGATCAATCTGGCGATGGATCTTGTCTACATCGTCGTCGATCCAAGAATTCGGGTGAAGTGATGGCTGCGACAGAACAGGCTCCCCAAGTCATTGCCGACGATCACCGGCTCGCAGACGCATTCCGCCATATCCTTTATGGGCGGATCTCGACCAGCTTTGCGCTGCTCGTCGTGTTGATCTTCATCTTCGTCGCAGTCTTCGCACCATGGCTCGCGCCCTATGATCCGCTGGCCCAGAGTATTCTCTCGATCAACAAGAACCCCTCTGCCGCTCACTGGCTCGGCACGGACCAGTTCGGGCGCGATGTCCTGTCCCGTATGATCTACGGCTCGCGCAATTCGCTGATTTTCGGCTTCATCTCACCGGTCCTCGCGGCAATCTTCGGCACGCTTCTCGGTGTCACAGCCGGTTATTTCGGCGGCATTACGGACCGCATCATTTCGCGCCTGATCGACCTGCTGCTTGCCTTTCCCGAACTGCTGCTCGCCATCATCATCGCAGCCGTGCTCGGCGGCGGCTTCTGGAATATCATCGCCGTCATCACAGTCGCCTTCATTCCTGGTTTTGCTCGCGTCGCGCGCGCCTCTACGTTGGCCGTCAAGCAGGAGCCCTACGTGGAGGCGGCGATTGCCGTCGGCGTGCGTACGCCCACGATCATTCTCCGGCACATTATCCCGAATATCGCGGCACCGATCGTCGTGCTGATGACGCTCTGGGTGGCTTCCGCCATCCGTCTCGAAGCATCGCTCAGCTTCCTCGGCATAGGTACGCAGCCGCCGAACCCAAGCTGGGGCAATATCATTCGCGACGGTCTCAACAACCTCTTCGGTTCGCCCTGGCCGATCATCGGTGCCGGTATTGCCATCACGCTCGTCGTCCTTTCCTTCAATCTGATCGGTGACGCGGTGCGCGATGTTCTCGACCCGGAGACGGCGCAATGAAGCAGCCGCTGCTGAGCGTCGAGCACCTGCGCGTGGAATTCGGAACATCGACGAACCCTATCGTCGTTGTCGATGATGTGAGTTTTGAAATCGAAGCCGGCGGTGCGGTCGGTATCGTCGGCGAATCCGGTTCAGGCAAGTCGATCACCTCGCTTGCGATCATGCGCCTGGTGCCGGAACTCTGTCGAATTTCCGGCGGCAAGATCAATTTCGAGGGAAATGATCTCCTCAAATTGCCAGCAGGCACGATGCCGGAAATCCGCGGCCGCGATATCGCGATGATCTTCCAGGAGCCGATGAGCTCGCTGAACCCGGTCATGACGATCGGGGACCAGATCGGTGAGGCGATCAAGCTGCATGAGAAGATGAACCGCGAGCAGCGCCGCGCCCGCATCATCGAACTCTTGAAACTCGTCGGCATCCCCAATCCGGAAGGCAGGCTCGACGCCTATCCGCATCAATTCTCCGGCGGCATGCGCCAGCGCGTGATGATCGCAATGGCGGTGGCCTGCAATCCGAAACTCTTGATCGCCGACGAACCGACGACGGCGCTCGACGTCACCATCCAGGCGCAGGTTCTCGATCTGATGGCAAAGGTGCGCAAGACGCTGAACACGGCTGTCCTGCTGATCTCGCACGATCTCGGCGTCATCGCCGAAGTCTGCGACCGTGTCATTGTCATGTATGCCGGCCATGTCGTCGAGGATGCGGATGTCCGCTCCATCTTCAGCAATCCGAGCCATCCCTATACACAGGGATTGCTCAAATCTATCCCGCGCCTCGATGACGATCAGAAACGTCTCTACCAGATCCCCGGTTCAGTTCCGACTGCCGGTACTGTGAAGGAAGGCTGTCCCTTCTACGCCCGTTGTCCGCTGCGCATCGACAAGTGCCGCAGCGAAATGCCGCCGATGTTTGCCTTCGGAGCCAAACACAGGGCCGCTTGCTGGGTGACGGCCGAAAACAAGGCTACTGCCCCGTCGATCGAGGAGCATATGCGATGAATGCGATCCTGCGCGCCGAGGGGCTGAGCAAGGTTTTTTCCGATGGCGGCATGCTGTCCTTCAAGCCCGATAGCAATGCCGTCCGCGCTGTCGATGATGTCAGTTTCGAGATATTGCGTGGGGAAACGCTGGCGCTCGTCGGTGAATCCGGCTGCGGCAAGTCTACGCTCGGCCGGCTGCTGCTGCGGCTGATCGAGCCGACGGATGGCCGCGTCTTTTTCGAGGGCACGGAGCTGACGGGGCTGTCGCATGAGAAGATGCGCAGCATGCGGCGCAATGTGCAGATGATCTTTCAGGATCCTTATGAATCGCTCAGCCCGCGCCGGTCGATCTCCGAGATCATCGGCGAACCCTTGGACGCCTTCGGCTTGGTGAACTCGAAGCGTGAGCGGCGGGAGCGCGTCGCCGATCTCCTGACGCAAGTTGGCCTCCCGACCAGTGCCATGGACCGCTATCCACGACAATTTTCCGGCGGCCAGCGGCAGCGTATCGGTATCGCCCGGGCGATCTCTCTCAATCCTGGCTTTATCGTCGCCGACGAGCCTGTGTCCGCTCTCGATGTTTCCGTGCAGGCGCAGATCATCAACCTCATGCAGGATCTGCAGGAGAAGAAAGGTTTCTCCTTCCTCTTCATCGCCCATGATCTTGCCGTCGTCCGCCACATCGCCGACCGTGTGGCCGTAATGTATCTCGGCAGGATCGTCGAGATCGGCGACAAGCGGAAAGTCTATTCAGCTCCGCAGCATCCCTATACGCAGGCGTTGCTTTCCGCGGCGCCCGAACCAGACCCCGACCGCAAAAGCCGCCGCATCGTGCTCGAAGGTGATGTGCCCAGTCCGTCGCGTATCCCGCCGGGATGCAGTTTCCATACGCGCTGCCCGATTGCGCAGGACATATGCAAGGTCGAGCGACCAGCTCTGCGCGAGGTAGCGAGCGGCCAGATGGCCGCCTGCCATTTCGCCGCTCCCAATCCGATCCCGCCACGCGTGCGGGAAATCGCAGCCTAGCTCTAGCGCTTCAATCGGCGCCAGGGCGCATGATCTGTCTTTATCGTGATCGAGGCGGAAGACGGCAGCAGCGGCTCGTGCTTGCGCCGCCCGAAGCGGCGCTTGAAGCCCAGGATGTTTTCGATGAAGCTGCGGGCATAGAGGCCGGGACCGCTGGAATAGATGCGCCAGCCGCCGTCGATGTCGACGTCACCCTTCTTGACCTGATCCCAGTCGCTCATCGCCTGATAGCGGTCGAGGAATGCGGCATCGCTGCTGCTGAAATAGGTGTTACGCTGGCGCAGCGACGCATGCGGCAAGGCGTCGGTGACGGCGATGGGGTTGACGAGACCGATCGTCTTCCAGAGCGCCTTTGCATCCTCGGCGATTGCCAAGGTTTCGCAGTAACGCAGATGCGCATGCACATACATGAGACCGATCTCGCGGCCGAAGAAAGACGAGGATTCGGCACGTCGGAACAGGGTTTCCGGACCTCCAGCATAGGTCGCCGGCTTTTCCATCAGGCGCACGCCATCGGGGAAGAGCAGGTGCTTTTCGATCAGCTTCATATGTAACTGCCGCTGCTCCGGGGTGAAGAGCTTGCCGAGCATGGCCTGGGTCATTGAAATCAGTGAATAATGCAGCCCGGTGCGCTGGTCGTCGGGGTGCAGCAGTAGCTCGACACCATCATGGGTGGGATCGAAGATGCCGTAGCCGGCAACGATACCATCACGGATCAGGTGCTTGTTGAAATCGCGCCGCATGGCGGTGGCGATCTTGCGCAGTTCCGTGGCGTCGGCACCCTTGCCGATGCGGCGCAGGATAGCGGAATAGCGTACGATCTGTTCGTAGAGCAGGGAGACGGTCCAACTGCTCACCATCCAGTCACGCAGATGCGGATCGGCCGGCTGCAGGGAGTCGTTCCAGTCGCCCTCACCGTAGCGGATCAGGTGGGTGCCGGGGATGAAGCGCTCGCGCACAGTAGCGAGAAGCTTGTCGACATGGAGCGCGATCGTATCGGCCGGCGCCCTGCCCATGGTCTTGTCATCGCGCCAGGCCACCTTCTCGTCGAGGATGGCAAGATCGCCGGTCGCTTCGATATAGTCGCAGAGCGCTTTCAGCGGCCAGACGACGATATCGCCGTGGCTGTCGCCGGAGCGGATGTTGGAATAGGGCTCCAGCATGAACCATTGTGGCCAGTCGCCTTTTTCAAGGTACTGTTCGCTGAAGACCGTCTTCACCACTTCCTTGGCTTCGCGATCATGCTCATAGGCGAGCAGGAATTCCACCGGTCCCTGGCAGGCATCGCGCGTGCCCCAGGCCGCACCCGTATATTGCTCCAGCCCATGCGGGACGCTCAGATGCACGATCGCATCATGTGCGAGCCATGGCAGTATCGTGGAATGGGCTACGGCATCACCCTTCGGCTTGTCGAGCGTTACGCCGCGAATGGCGTGCTGCCAGAAACGCACAGCCGGAGCCAGCATCGCCTCTTGAGTGACGCCGCCTGCATAGCGATCCGCCAGACGCTCGGCCTCTGCCATATCGGTCATCGAGCCGACGACGGCGAAGGATAACGATTGTGTCTCCGTGGAGCGTAGGGCAATGAAGGCGCCGTTGCGGGCAACGCCGTCCTCATAAAGAAGTTCGTCACCACCGACCGCCTCGACGGCGTCAGGCGTGGAACTCACCAGCCAGTAGCTGGCATCGGGAAAACGCTCGCCCCATAGCCAATGCGGGTCCGGGCGGAAGCGGATACGCTTGGCGTTCTCATCGAATTCCGCATAACCGCTCGCGTCGTATTCCCGCTCGCCGAGAACGAGGTGGCCGAGAACCAGAAAGCGGCAGGGCTTGCCCTCGACGGAGACACTCCATTGCATGGCGGGATCTTCGCCCGAGGCCGTTGCCGTCACGGTGATGGTGCGGTCGGCAAGGCGATAGATCCAGCGGCAGTCGCTAAGGCCCATGTCGAAGATCGAGGGAACACCGAGAAGCTGCCAGCCATGGCCAGCATCGGCGAGGATACGCAACCCGCTGCTGCGTGTCAGATTGTAGGGATCTCGCGAGACGGAAAACAGTTTGTGGAAAGACGTGTTGCCGATCGTCAGCTGCGCCGCAAAGATGCCCTGCATCCAGCATGTCGAGGCCAGCGTCACATCGTCGAGCAGCATGTTCTGGCCGCTGCGCACGATTGCGCCATGGCGGCGCGCTACCCGCAGCTCCTTTTCCCGCAGCACCACATGGCGGTTGAGAGCGCCCTCGGGCACGAAGAAGGAGAGGAGCTTTCCGTCGATACGCTCTTCAAGGATGCGCTCGGGATAGAGGCGAGCGAGCGCCTTGTCGTCCAGCGCCTCCACTGTAAGAATCCTCGCATCCTGCAGGATGCTGCGCGGCGGTACCTGTCCCGCTGGGCCTGCCAACTTTTTTTCCATGGCGCCGAGGTGGTCGAGGCGGGAAAGGTCGGCATTGCCCGACGCGGCCTGATGATCGTTCAGAAACAGACCGAAGAAGCTCACCGTGACGCCGTCGGATGAAACCGCAACCGGTTTCGACTGAAGGGCCGGGCAAGCCATTTCGTGCTGACTGCGCTGGCTCGGCAGATCGGTGCCGAAGGAACCGACAAGAAGATCGTCGTTGGCGGCGGCTGATTTTACCAGCTGGATGGCATCGGTGGCGTAAGCGGAAACGCCTTGCAAGCAACCTTGCGCAAGCCACGGATTGCGCCCACCGCCCTGCTTGAGGTTCTGGCGGTTGAACACGACTGGTCCGAACACCGAGTGTTCGGCAATGTGATGATCGACATATTGCGAGGCATAGGCCTCACTGTTCATCAGAAAACCACGGTCGCCGAGTCCGATATCCTGGACCAGCACGAGATCGGCCGGTAGCTTCTCCGCACCGGAATGCGTCAGCGTCACATGCCAGAACCATGTCGTTTCGGAAGCGGCAAGCACGAGGCTTACCTCATAGTGGATGGCGGCGACGTCGCCACTCCAGGATAACCCTGCCTCACCATGGCCGAATTTGCCTTGGGCCCGAGGCCCGACGATCTCGGCGACCATGGGTGTCTTGCCGCCAACCCTCAGATAGAGGCGCCCGACGCTGCCCGCCAGTGGCGATCCCTGGATCTGATTGATCTGCACAGATCCGAGGCTGTCGCCATAATCGATGGAAAACAGCGTACCGTTCGGCAGTGCGGATATGGAAAGGCCAGAGCCGTTGGCGATCGTCAGAAGGCCGAGGTCATCGCGGCGGGGCATCTGCAATTTGCGATTCAGTCTCGAGGGCATGTGAGATCTCGTGTCGCCTAAAAGGGAATCGGACAATGCCGCAAAATGTTTGAGCAAAATATTACCTAATGTCACGGATTAGATCGTGGCAGGCAGGATTGTTTGCAGCAATAGGGCCTTCGAACCGCCGAGTTTTCGTCAGCGCAGGACAGAAACGGTCTCCATTTTCAGCACTATAGAGGATTTTTGCGGTGATTCGCCGCTATCGCGGCTTGGGCGATGACCGGCAGGACGTCATCTGCCGCGAGCGCGCAATCAGCAAAAACCGCGCCGACCCCAATCAACACAGGTCGATCGATACCGATCGCGGTCATCGCCGACGAGAGATCGCCGAGATGACCCGCCCAGCGCCGCTCGTCTGCATTGGCAACGGAGCTTACGATCACGACGGGTGTATCTATGTCGAGGCCGGCCCCGATCAGTCTGCTCTGTATCGTCCCGGCCGTACGCCCGCCCATGTAGAAGATCGTCGTTTTTGTCGTGTCTGCGATCGCCCGCCAGTCGATCGTCTCGGGCAGGCTGCCATGACGTGAATGTCCGGTAACGAACTGCACGCTCTGCGCATGGTCGCGATGCGTCAAGGAGACGCCGAGCCGTGAAGCCATCGCGCTTGCTGCCGTAATGCCGGGGATGATTTCAACCGAGATATCATGCCGCTTCAGATACTCGATCTCTTCGCCGGCGCGGCCGAAGATCATCGGGTCGCCGGATTTCAGCCGGGCAACGTTCTTGCCGGCTCTGGCGAAGGTCAGCATCATCTCGTTGATGTCTTCCTGGCGACAACTGACGCGGCCGCCACGTTTGCCGACGAGCAGACGTTTGGCCTCGCGCCGTGCCAGTTCCAGAACCTCGTCCGACACGAGATCGTCGAACAGGATGACATCGGCCGCCTGCAAGGCGCGTACGGCCTTCAGCGTCAGATATTCCGCATCGCCGGGGCCGGCCCCGACAAGCGTCACTCGCCCCATAGTGCGGGCCTGAGCCGGACACCGCGCGTCGGAAAGAAGATCACCGACACTTGTATCGCTTGGTTCCCCGCCGAATGCCCGATCGACAAAACGTTCCCAAAAGGCGCGACGCTCGGCGCCGGGTTTCAAGCGAAGGGCGATTTCATCACGGATCGACTGGGCAAGCATCGCCCAGGATTTCAGCGACACCGGCAATAATGTCTCGATGCGGCGGCGAATGGCCTGCGCAAGGATGGGTGCTGCACCATCCGTCGAAATCGACACCACGACAGGCGAGCGATTGACGATCGAGCCGAACTGGAACTGGCAGAACGCGGGCTTGTCTATGACGTTGACAGGCACGCCTGAACGCTGCGCTTCTTCGAAGAAGAGCCTAGCCTCCGCATCGTCATGGCAGTCCGCTACAGCAAGTGCCGCACCGGAAAGCGTGTCTTCGTCCCATGCCCCCGGATAATGGGTAAGCGCACCATCCGGATGCGCGGAACCACGTTCGATGAGACCGGCGCAAGCCTCGCCGATCTGCTCGGCATGGATCTCCACTTTGGCGCCGCAGGCGGCCAGAAGCTCGGCTTTCCACGCACAGGCATCCGAGCCCCCGACAACGATGACCCGTTGTCCCGCAAGCGACCAGAAGACGGGCAGCTTGGCGAGCGGCGCCATACGTGCGGGCGCCCGGTCTGCGATTTCATTCGGCAGCGTCTGCAGCACAGGCATTGATGATCCCCCTGATTTCCGCGCGGCAAGAGCCGCAATTGGTGCCGGCCTTGAGTTCGCCGCCGATCGCCTCGACACTACGGCAGCCAGAGCGAACAGCGGCCACGATCTGGTTGACGCCGACGCTGAAGCAGGAGCAGACCGTCGCTCCCGGATCCGGCCTGTCGGCGCCGGGCCGGCCGGCAATGATGGCAAAGCGGCGGCGCAGATCGCTGTGATCTGCCGTCAGTTGCGACACGGCCCAGTTGCGCGCAACGGCAACCGGCTCCCTTGCAAGGAAGAGCGCTGCAAGCAGTTTTTCCCGCTCGAAGAAGGCAATGCGTCGGTCGCCCGATTGCCGGTCGGCATAACCGAGCGGTTCGATATGGTCGGGAACGCCGAAGCTGCTCCGGCACCATGTGGCCCAGTCTTCAATGTCGTCATGTAACGCAAGTTCGGTCCGCCAGCCGCCCTCGGCCTTGGCGGTGGCCCAATAATCCGCGCCTGGCATATCGGGCTTCGCTACGCTGACGGCAAAGCCGTAGGTGGCGGCGCGATAACGGCTTACGGCAACCGCGACGTTCTTCGATGCGGGTTGTCCCGAAACGGGGTCCGTTGCCGGCTTGACGACGGCTCCAATCCGTCCTCCGGCGGAGTTCTGGTCGCTCCAGTGCATGGGCACAAAGACGCTGCCACGGGCCTGCCTGTCGGTCACCAGCGCGCGGATGATTGCCTTGCCATGGGGGCTCTCGACCTGAACCAGGGCGGCATCGGCGATGCCGAGTTCCATTGCGTCGCGCGGATGGATCTCCGCGAAGGGTTCGGCAATATGGGACGATAGCCGCGCGCTTTTCCCCGTCCGTGTCATCGTGTGCCACTGATCGCGGATGCGGCCGGTATTCAGCGTGAAGGGATAGGCCGAGTTTGTTAGGTCCGTCAGCGGTGCTTCGACAGCAATGAAACGCGCCTTGCGATCGGGATGGAAGAAGCCGCCGTCCGCAAAGAAACGGGTTTCCCTCGTCGCTACCCCGGCAGGCTGCGGCCACTGAAACGGCGCCAGACTATCGTAGACCGGCAGATCGATATCGGCATGGGCTCCGATATCGAAGTCGCGGCTGCCATTGTTCTCGAAGGCTGAGAGTGCTGCATGCTCGGCAAAAATATCGGCCGGCGACGCGTAGCCGAAAGCACTGAAACCCATCCTGCGGCTGACCTCGGTCAACTGCCACCAGTCCGCACGGGCTTCGCCGGGCGGGTCGAGGAAGGGACGCTGCCTCGATATACGGCGCTCCGAATTGGTGACAGTGCCGTCCTTCTCGCCCCAGCCGAGCGACGGCAGCAGCACATGCGCGTGCCGTGTGGTGTCGGTCTCACGCAATATGTCGGATACGACGACGAAGGGGCAGGCGGCAATCGCAGCTTCCACGCGGCGTGTGTCCGGCAGTGAAACGACCGGATTGGTCGCCATGATCCAGAGAGCCTTGACGCGGCCTTCCTCGACGGCGCGGAACAGGTCGACGGCCTTGAGGCCGGGTTTGGTCGCAATCTGAGGCGCACTCCAGAAACGCTGTACGCGGTCGCGGTCGCCGGCATTCTCGATTGCCATATGGGCGGCCAGCATATTGGCGAGGCCGCCGACCTCGCGCCCGCCCATCGCGTTGGGCTGCCCTGTCAGCGAAAACGGTCCCATGCCGGGCCGGCCGATGCGGCCGGTTGCCAGATGGCAATTGATGAGCGCATTGACCTTGTCGGTGCCCGACATGGACTGGTTCACACCCTGGCTGTAGCAGGTCACGATCTTTTCGGTTGTTTCGAACAGGCGGAAGAATTCCCTGACTTGCATGGCCGGCAGACCGGTACGGTCGAGCAGTTCGTCCGATGTGAGCGCGGCAGCGGCGGCAAATGCGGCGCCGAAACCCTCGGTGTGAGCGCCGATATAATTCTGGTCGATGGCCGGGCTTGCGGCTAGGTGGGCGAGCAATCCCATGAACAGCGCCACGTCGCCGTCGGGCCGGATAGCCAGATGCAGGTCGGCGATATCGCATGTCATCGTGCGGCGCGGATCGATGACCACGATTTTCAGTCCCGGCCGGGCAACCTTGGCGGCTGCGAGCCGCTGGTAGATGACCGGATGGCACCAGGCGAGGTTAGATCCGGTGAGTATAACGAGATCGGCAAGCTCCAGATCCTCATAGAGGCCAGGCACCGTATCGGCCCCGAAAGCACGGCGATGGCCGGCGACCGAGGAGGACATGCAGAGGCGGGAATTGGTGTCGATATTGGCCGAGCCGATGAAGCCTTTCATCAGCTTGTTGGCGACGTAATAGTCCTCGGTCAAGAGCTGGCCGGAGACGTAGAAGGCGACGGCGTCGGGTCCGTGTTCGGCGATGGTCTCGGAGAAACGTTGTGCGACGAGGTCAAGCGCCCCATCCCATGCCGCCTGTTTGCGGTTGATCTCGGGATAGAGGAGGCGGCCATCGAGATCGATCGTCTCGGCAAGTGCCGACCCCTTGGAGCAGAGCCGTCCAAAATTGGCTGGATGCTCGGGATCGCCCTTCACGGTCACGCCGCCGGCCTGATCCACCTTGGCGATCACGCCGCAGCCGACGCCACAATAGGGACAGGTGGTCTTGACCTCCCGTTCCATCATTCGGCCGCCATGACAAGGCTTTCGAGCGCGATATAGAGCGTGCCTCCCTCGTTCCTGAGAGGGATCGTTCTTACCGCTCCGTCATCGGCGCCGAGCGCCTTGCCGGTTTCCAGCGAAATGACCCAGTTGTGAAGCGGGCAGGTGACGGCATTTCCGTGGACGATGCCTTCGGAGAGTGGTCCGCCTTTATGCGGGCAGCGGTTTTCGATTGCATAGACCTCTTCCTCGCCGGTGCGGAAGACGGCGATGGTCATCTGCGGGGTCTTGATGCAGCGCGAGCCACGCAGCGGAATGTCGGAGATGTGGCCGATCAGATGCCAGTTCATGATGGTTCTCCTCACTCTGCCGCCTGGCTGAAGCCGATGGTCGCCATCGGCCTGAACTCGTGCTTGTCTTTGCCGGACACGCGTTCCGACCAGGGATCGACCTGTGCAAATTTCTGGGAGAATACGAAGCGGTCGTAATAGGCTTGACGCTTGTCGTGGTCCTCCATGATCTGGCGGCGGATCTCATCGAGGCCAATGCGCTTGGCCCACTTGTAGATGCGCTCGAGATAGCGGCCCTGTTCGCGATACATCTGCGTCAGCGCCACGATATGCTCGAGCGCTTCGTCTTCGGTCTTCACCAGGCCGAGCACTTCCGTGCCTTTGATATCGAGTCCGGCAGCACCGGCGAAATGGATCTCGAAACCGGAATCCACGCAGATCACACCGATATCCTTGCAGGTGGCCTCCGCGCAGTTTCGCGGGCATCCTGATACTGCCATCTTCAGCTTGGCCGGTGTCCACGAGCCCCACATGAACTTTTCGATGCGAATGCCGAGCCCGGTGGAATCCTGCGTGCCGAAACGGCACCAATCGGAGCCGACACAGGTTTTCACCGTGCGCAGGCCCTTGGCATAGGCCTGGCCGGAGATGAAGCCGGCCTTGCCGAGATCGGCCCAGACGGCAGGCAGGTCTTCCTTTTCGACGCCGAGCAAGTCGATGCGCTGGCCGCCGGTGACCTTGACCATGGGAATGGCGAACTTGTCGACGACATCGGCGATGGCGCGCAACTCCCCGGAACTGGTGACACCGCCCCACATGCGGGGCACGACGGAATAGGTACCGTCCTTCTGGATGTTGGCGTGGACGCGCTCGTTGATGAAGCGTGACTGATAGTCGTCGGCATATTCATCCGGCCAATCGCAGACGAGATAGTAGTTGAGTGCCGGCCGACATTTGGCGCAACCGCCAGACGTCTTCCATTCCAATTCCTGCATGACGGCCGGTATGGTCTTCAGCCCCTTCGCCTTGATGAGACGGCGAACGTCGTCGTGGCCAAGCTCTGTGCAGGTGCACATCGGATGCACGGCCTTCGGATTATAAGCATCACCCAAAGTCAGCGACATCAACTGCTCGACAAGACCGGTGCAGGAGCCGCAGGAGGCGGAAGCCTTCGTATGGGCACGCACATCATCGAGCGATGTCAGGCCCTTGGCGGTGATCGTCGACGTGATCTTGCCCTTGCAGACGCCGTTGCAGCCGCAGATTTCCGCATCATCCGGCAAGGCTGCAACGGCCGCCATAGGGTCCAGCGGGGATCCTCCCTGATAGGCCTGGCCGAAAATCAGCGTGTCGCGCATATCGGAGATATCGACAGCCTTCTTCTTGAGGTCGTTGAACCACGCGCCATCGGAGGTTTCGCCATAGAGCACCGTGCCGATGATACGGTCGTCCTTGAGGACGAGGCGCTTGTAGACACCCGCCGTCGCATCGCGCAGCACGATTTCCTGCCGGTCGTCGCCATCGGCAAAATCACCCAGGGAATAGAGTTCGATGCCGGTAACTTTGAGCTTTGTCGGCGTGTCGGAATGCACGAAGCCCGGCTTCGTATCGCCGGCCAGATGCGCGGCTGCAATGCGGGCCATTTCGTAAAGCGGCGCGACGAGCCCGTAGACCATGCCGCCCACTTCGGCGCATTCGCCCAGCGAATAGATGTCGCCATCGGAAGTCTGCATGCCGGCATCGACGACGATGCCGCGGTTGACGGCAAGCCCGGCTTCTTTGGCGAGATTGACGTTCGGTCGGATGCCGACCGCCATGACGACGAGTGTCGCAGGAATGATCGTGCCGTTGTCGAGTTCGACCCCTTCCACCTTGCCATTACCGATGATCTGCTTGGTATTGGCTTTGCAGATGACCTTGATGCCACGGTCTTCGACGGCCTTTTGCAGGAGGTAGCCGGCGGCAGGATCGAGCTGACGCTCCATCAGCGTCGGCATGACGTGCAAGACGGTGACATCCATGCCCCGCTGGGCAAGGCCGGCTGCTGCCTCAAGTCCAAGCAGACCGCCGCCGATGACAATCGCCTTTTCGCGAGACTGCGCGGCAAGCAGCATCGCCTGCACGTCGTCGAGGTCGCGGTAGGTGATGACGCCTGGCAGTTCCTTGCCGGGTACGGGAATGATGAAGGGCACGGAGCCGGTGGCGATGACGAGTTTGTCGTAGCTCTCGGTCACCCCGTGATCCGATGTGACCGTCTTCCTGTCGCGGTCGATCGAAACGATCTTGTGCCCCTTGTAGAGTGTGATGCCGTGATCGATGTACCAGCCGTCGCCGTGAATGACGATCTGCTCATAGGTCTTCTCGCCCGAAAGCACCGGGGAGAGCATGATGCGGTCGTAATTGACGCGCGGCTCGGCGTTGAAGATCGTCACCTGATAGCGATCAGGCGCCTGCTCGAAGAGGTGTTCCAGCATGCGGCCCGGCGCCATGCCATTGCCGATGATGACGAGTTTTTCGGTCTTGGTTTCCGTCATGGATTTACTCCGCGGCTTCGACGAAGCGGTGGCGTTCGTAGAGGAACTTCAGCACGGCTTCGCGGCATTTGAGGTAGGTTCGGTCGGAGGCGAGCTCGATGCGGTTGCGCGGCCGGGCGATCGGAACGTCGAGTACTTCGCCGATGCGAGCGGCCGGCCCGTTGGTCATCATGACGATACGGTCGGAGAGCAACACGGCCTCGTCGACGTCATGAGTAATCATCACCATCGTGTTGCCGAGCCGAGCGTGAATCTCCATGACAGCATCCTGGAGGTGGGCTCGGGTCAGCGCGTCGAGCGCGCCGAAGGGCTCGTCGAGCAGCAGTATCTTCGGTTCCATCGAGAGCGCCCGGGCGATGCCGACGCGCTGCTTCATGCCGCCGGATATTTCCGAAGGGCGTCTGTCCTTCGCATGCGCCATCTGCACGAGGTCGAGATTGGCCATCACCCAGTCGTGCCGCTCCGCTTTCGTCTTGCTGCTGGAGAAGACCTTGGAGACGGCCAGATTGACGTTTTCATAGACCGTCAGCCAGGGCAGCAGCGAGTGGTTCTGGAATACGACGGCGCGTTCCGGGCCGGGTGCGTTGACCTCTCGATTTTCGAGCAGCACGCCTCCATTGGAAACCGGAGTGAGGCCGGCGATCAGGTTCAGGAGCGTGGACTTGCCGCAGCCGGAGTGGCCGATGATGGAGACGAATTCGCCCTTGTCGATGACGAGGTTGATATCCTTCAGGACCTCCGTACGAGCGCCGGCGCGGTCGAAATGCTTGTCGATATGGTCGAGTTTCAGATAGGCATTCATGGTCGATCCCCTCAATTGGCCGAAGCGCCGCGCGTGACGAGTTTGCCGATGGCGGCCACGAGCTTGTCGAGGGCGAAACCGACGACGCCGATATAGGCAAGCGCCACGATGATGTCGGGCAGACGGGAAGAATTCCACGCATCCCAGATGAAGAAGCCGATGCCGACACCGCCGGTCAGCATCTCGGCAGCGACGATCGCCAGCCACGACAGGCCGACGCCGATGCGCAGGCCGGTGAAGATGTATGGGGCTGCTGAGGGCAGCATGATCTTAAAGAAGAATTCGAACTGATTGAGCCGCAGCACTTTTGCGACGTTGCGATAATCTTGCGGAATATTGCGCACGCCGACGGCGGTGTTGATGATCACAGGCCAGATCGAGGTGATGAAGATCACAAAGATCGCTGAAGGGTTGCTGTCCTGGAAGGCTGCGAGGGAGAGTGGCAGCCAGGCAAGCGGCGGCACTGTGCGCAACACCTGGAAGATCGGGTCGAGACCGCGCATTGCCCAGACAGATTGACCGATTACGGCGCCGATCAAGACACCGGCGATGGCGGCGAGGCCGAAGCCATAGGCAACACGCTGTAGCGACACCAGCACCCGCCAGCCGAGGCCAATGTCCTGGGAGCCGTAGTTGAAGAAGGGAAAGGCGATGAGATCGTAGCTTTCCTGCCAGACCTGATGTGGCGAGGGCAGAGAAGCATTTGGCGAAGAACAGAGGATCTGCCAGAGGCCGAGCATGATCGCGAGAACGATCAGCGGTGGCACGACGTTGCGGGCCGCCGCCGCCGTCAGATTCACGAGATTGATCCTGCGTACCGGCTTCCTGCCGAGGTGGACGATATCGGCGGTTTTCGGCGCAACAGCCGCCTTGATGATTTCATTCTTTGCAAGCGCTGGCATGCGTTCGCTCCTTGATGGAATAAGAGACCGGCGCGCCCGTCACGCACCGGAGGCGGGGATCAGGAAGAGGCCTTGATAGAAAGGCTATCGAGATAGGCGGAGGGGTTTTCGGGATCGAAGACCTTGCCGTCGAAGAAGGTTTCCTTGCCGCGTGATGTCGAAGCCGGAATATCGGCTGCCGCAACGCCGAGATCTTTTGCGGCCTCGCGCCAGATGTCTTCGCGGTTGACCTTGTCGACCAGCGCCTTGATGTCCGTGTCGGGCGCGAGTTTGCCCCAGCGGATGTTCTCGGCCAGGAACCAGGTATCGTGGCTCTTGAAGGGATAGGAGACTCCGCCAGCCCAGAATTTCATGTAGAGATCACTGCCGTGGGTGACACGGCCATTGCCGTAATTGATATCGCCCTTCAAGCGTCCGAGCACATCCTTCGGCGGCACGTTGAACCATTGCCGCTTGCCGAGGATGGTCGCCATCTCGTCCTTGCTGTCCATGCTGTCGCACCATTGCTGAGCTTCCATGATGGCCATGAGCAAGGCCTTGGCGGCATTAGGGTTTTTCTCCACCCACTCGGCGCGCATGCCGAGGGCCTTTTCCGGATGGCCTTTCCAGAGTTCGCCGGTTGTCGCCGCCGTGAAGCCGATGCCCTGGTTGACGAGCTGTTCGTTCCACGGCTCGCCCACACAGAAGACGTCCATGTTGCCGACCTTCATGTTTGCCACCATCTGCGGCGGCGGTACGACGATGGTCGAGACGTCCTTGTCCGGATCGATGCCGCCAGCGGCGAGCCAATAGCGGATCCAGAGGTCATGGGTACCGCCGGGGAAGGTCATGGCGGCCTTCACCTCCTTGCCTTCGGCCTTCTTTTTCTCGAACGCGGCCTTCAGTTTGGAGGAGTCGAGCTGGACGCCGGTATCGGCATATTCCTTGGCGACCGAGATGCCCTGGCTGTCGTAGTTGAGCCGCGCAAGCAGCGCCATCGGCACTGGCTGGTTGTTCTGGGTCACCTTGCCGGTATGCATCAGGTACGGTAGCGGTGAGAGGATGTGTGCGCCGTCGATGCCGTTGGCCGCGCCACCAAGAACCAGATTGTCGCGCGTCGCGCCCCAGGAGGCCTGCTTCGCGACATCGACATCGGGAAGCCCGTATTTTTCGAAGAGACCTTTTTCCTTGGCAACGATCAGCGGGGCGGCATCCGTCAGCGCGATGAAGCCGAGCTTGACACCGGTTACTTCAGGCGCTGCGGCAGCGGCGAAAGCGCCCGAGGGAAAGGCTGCGCGCACGGCGCCCACCAGCGCTGCGGCGGCAGTGGTCTTCAGCATGCTGCGACGGCTGATCGCGGTCGTGGAAATATCGGTCATGCGCGGGCTCCTCTGGGTGGCTGCCGGAATTTTGGGAATAAAAAAACGCCGCTCGGAGATTGCGTCCGCGGGAAAGGAGAAGTCCCGGACAGCAAAAACCTTGCGACGTCGATGTCTTTTGTGAGCGCTTATCGCGCGCTCATCTTGCGCCCGGTCGCCGTTGACCGATGCGATTTCAATCCTGCAAACAGCGTGCCAGTTTGTTTGGATCGCCGCAGCTGATTGAAATCAAAAGGGATTATTCCGATTTGTGCCCGATGGCGTTTTTCGAGGCGCCGGATTGGCCTGCAAGATTTTTGTGCGATTGCTCAGAGGCGCGTCCGAATTGCTGCAACCCATTTATGCAATGCAGCAGCCGTCTCAGCCCTCATCGGGATGCGGAATGAAGGGGAGAGCGCTCTTCACCGCAAAGCCTGCAATGTAATCCGGCAGTTTGGAGGGGTCGAAGATATGTCCGTCCATGAAGCGGTCGTTCTCGTCGTCACCCTCGATGCGGACATCTGCATCGTCGGGTGCGCTGCCTTCGCCGAGAGCTGCGCGATAGAGATCGGGGCGATAGGCGGAAGCAGCGGCACGTGCCGGATTGAGGCCGATTTCGGCCTGACCCCAACGGATCATCTGGCTGTAGATCCAGAGCGCATGGCTCGTGCGCGGATAATTGGCAAAACCGGCATGAAACGTGAAGTAATGATCGATGATCCGCCGGTTTCCCTTGGCGTCGAGACTGAACTCGCCTGCCAGCACATGGCGGATGATATCGACGGGTGCCGCGATATAGCGGGCATCCGCAAGGGCTTCAGCAAGCGCATCATGGTTTTCCGGCCGGTCGCACCAGCGCGCGGTGGCGTCGAGTGCGACGATCAGTCGGGAGACCGTTTCAGGATGGCTGTCGGCCCATTCCGGCCGCATGCCGATCACTTTTTCCGGTGCCGATGGCCAGATATCCTGTTTGGCGGCCACGATGCGCCCGACGCCGCGTTCCGAAGCCACCATGTTCCATGGTGCGCCGACGCAGAATCCGTCTATTGCGCCAGCGGCCAGCGCATCCGATGTCAGCGGCGGCGGCACGACAACGAGTTTGACATCCTTGTCCGGATCGATGCCGCCGGCCGCCAGCCAGTATCGGAATTCGTAATTGTGCGAGGAGAAGGGATAGGTGACGCCGAAAGTAGGCAAAGGCTCACCGCGCGCCCTGACATCGGCCAGTACGTTTGCCAGTGCCCCGGCATTTTCCAGGGCGCTGGCGGTTTCCGAGAGATGCGCGGTGTCCCGCATCCTGTCGAACAGGCGGGTTGAGAGCGTGATCGCATTGCCGCCGCGTCCCAGAGAGAAGGGTGTGATTGTGGGCGAGGGATTGGAGCCGAGGCCGAGCATGGAGGCAACGGGCATCGGGGACAGCATATGGGCGATATCGAACTGCCGGAAGGCAAGGCGGTCGCGAACATTGGCCCAGGAGACATCCTTGACGAGATCGAGCGTCAGGCCTTCACGCTCGGCAAAGCCGAATTCAGCGGCTGCAATCAGAACCGAGGCATCGACAAGCGGAATAAAGCCCGCCCGTAGCGTTCTGGAGCCTTCGCCAGTGGTTCGCGCGGGCGCGGGCAGTCCGTTATCGGAATTGAGGTTTTTCGTCATTATATTCACTCCGGCTTCCTCCGCGCGGTCATACGGAAGCTCGCCATCACATCAGAAGTCCCGCTGCGGTCACGACGCTCTGGGCGATGTCGGACATTTTCTTTTTCTCGTTCATCGCCGTCTGGCGCAGCAGTGCAAATGCCTCTTCCTCCGACAGGCCGCGCATCTTCATCAATATGCCTTTGGCGCGTTCGACAACCTTGCGCTCCTCCAGCGCCGATTTGGCGTCGGCGAGTTCGCGCTGCAGCCGGCTGAAAGCATTGAAACGGCTGACTGCCATATCGAGAATGGGTTTGACGCGCTCTTTCTTCAAGCCGTCGACGATATAGGCCGAAACGCCGGCATCCACCGCGGCCTCGATCGAGGCCGTATCAGAGCGATCGACGAACATGGCGATCGGCCGCCCGACGGTTCGTGTCAGCTGGAACAGATGCTCCATCATGTCGCGATTGGGGTTCTCTATATCGATGATGATTACGTCGGGGCGCAAGCTATCGATGATCCGCGCCACGCCATGGACCTCATGGATGACCGTGACGCGCGCATGACCGGCCTCCCGCAGCCCCTCTTCGATTATGGAGGCGCGAATGGTGTTTTCATCGATGACAAGAATGGTCAGATCGAGCCGGCTCATGCGCCATTTATGACGCAATGCAGCAAGGCGGACAAGTTGCGACGATAAAAAATTAGGCAAAATAAAAATAAGGCCAATAAATAATCATGTTGCCTGCACGATGTGCATGAATCTCCGCATCGCCGCGCTCTTAGCTTTCGCGGCACCTGCGCTACCTATGCCTCAGTATAATGCCCCGCCCGGCCGCACACTGATATCGTCGGGTTATCTTGAAGACGGAGAGCTGACATGAGCGACGAGCGTCCTGAAGGTGTTGAAGCATACGGGCATCCCGCAGGCGGATGGGACGCGCTGAAAGCGGTGGCGAAGACGCTGAAACATCAGCAGATCGTTGCACAAGGCAGTGCCACCCTGCTGAAAGCGAACCAGCCGGAGGGCTTTGATTGTCCGGGCTGCGCCTGGCCCGATCCGAAACACACCTCCTCCTTCGAATTCTGCGAAAACGGCGCAAAGGCCATTACCTGGGAATCGACCGCCCGTCGTGTGCCACCGGAATTCTTTGCCGAACACACCGTTTCAGAACTCTGGGAGTGGATCGATCACAAGCTGGAAGACCAGGGCCGGCTCACACATCCGCTGAAGTACAACAGCGCCACTGACAAATACGAAGCCATCGACTGGGATGACGCCTTCAGCATGATCGGCTCGGAACTCAACAAGCTCGCAAGTCCGGACGAAGCTGAATTCTATACCTCCGGCCGCGCCTCCAACGAGGCGGCATTCCTTTATCAGCTTTTCGTGCGGGCTTATGGCACGAACAATTTTCCGGACTGTTCGAATATGTGCCACGAGGCGACCAGCGTCGGGCTGCCGCTATCCCTCGGCGTCGGCAAGGGAACGGTGACGCTGGAGGATTTCGATCACGCCGATGCCATCTTCAGCTTCGGCCACAATCCCGGAACCAACCATCCTCGCATGATGACGACCCTGCACGAAGCCTCCCGTCGCGGTGTACCGATCATCGTCTTCAATCCGCTGAAGGAGCGGGCGCTGGAACGTTTCGCCGCGCCGCAAAATCCGGTGGAAATGGTGACCTTCTCTTCGACGCGTATCGCCTCGGCCTATCATCAGGTCCGCACCGGCGGCGATCTCGCAGCCCTCAAGGGCCTGATGAAGCTGATTTTCGAGCGTGACGATGCTGATCTCGCGGCCGGCGGAAAGGGCGTTCTGGACCGGGATTTCATAGCCGAACATACGGCCGGCATCGAAGATCTGAAGGTGGATCTCACCAATACCAGCTGGGCCGATATTCTCAGCGTTTCCGGTCTCAGTATGGAAGCGCTGGGAAGCGCGGTCGATGTCTATCTAAACGCCCGCAATGTCATCCTCTGCTACGGTATGGGTATTACCCAGCATGCAAACGGCACGGCGAATGTGCAGCAGCTCGCAAATTTCCTGATGCTGCGCGGCAATATCGGCCGCGCCGGCGCCGGTCTCTGCCCGTTGCGCGGCCATTCCAACGTGCAGGGCGACAGGACTGTCGGCATTACCGAGATTCCGAACAAGGCACTGATCGATGGCATGGAGCGCGCCTTCGGTTTCCGACCTTCGGAGACGAAAGGCCACAATGCTGTCGAGTCCATCGAAGCAATTGCGGCCGGCCAATCCAAGGCGTTGATCTGCCTTGGCGGCAATCTGGCGGTTGCCATGTCCGATCCCGATGTCACCTTCGCGGCGATGCGCAAGCTCGACCTTGCCGTCCATATCGCCACCAAGCTCAACCGTTCGCACCTCCTAGCGGCAAAGACCTCGATTATCCTTCCTTGCCTCGGGCGAACCGATCTCGATACACAGGCGTCAGGCCCGCAGTCGGTAACGGTAGAGGATTCCATGTCTATGGTGCATGCCTCGCGCGGGTTCCTGAGGCCTCCGAGCGAATTCCTGAAGTCCGAACCTGCCATCATCGCCGGTATCGCGATGGCGACGCTGGGCAATAAATATGGCATCGACTGGACCGAACTGACGGCCAACTACGATCGCATTCGTGACAAGATCGAAGTGGTTTTCCCGGATTTCCATCAGTTCAACAGCCGCGTTCGCGCCCGTGGCGGCTTCCGTCTGGATGTTCCCGCGTCCTACCGCGTCTGGAAGACGGCGAGTGGCAAGGCGAATTTCCTCGTTGCGCCCGGTCTCGACGAAGATCCCCGCCTGAAGAACCCGACGACGCTTGTGCTGACGACGTTGCGCAGCCATGACCAGTACAATACGACAGTATACGGTCTCGATGACCGCTATCGCGGCATCTTCGGCCGTCGCGATGTGATCTTCATGAACAGCCAGGATCTGGCTGAGCGCGGGCTACGGGATGGCGACCGGATCGATATCCGCTCCACCACTGGCGGCGACAAAAGCGTCGTCGGTTTTACCGCCGTCGAATACAACATTCCGGTCGGATCGGTCGCTGGCTACTATCCGGAGATGAATGCAGTCGTGGCACTCGATCACTATGATCGCAAGTCGGGCACGCCGGGTTACAAGGGCGTTCCTGTCACGATCGCCAGGAGCGAGGCTCAAGCGGCAGCCTAGGGCGAAATCGTGACAGCGACGCCGGTGCTTTCGCGGGCGATAAGCCCGAAGCCTAGATCGATCTGGCTTGGCGGCGGTCGGCTTGCCGACTCAAGGGATGCCAGCACTCTTTCGGCCGCAAGCTTGCCCGTCTCGAAGCGTCTGGTCGCAATCGACGAGAGGGACGGCGAGGCGCAGGCCGAAAATTCGAGATCGTGAAAGCCGATAATGGCGATATCGTCGGGCACGCGGATGCCGCGCTTGCGGCATTCCTGCATGGCGCCGAGCGCCAGGTTGTCATCTGTGCAGAAAATCGCTTCCGGCCGGTCGCCGCGTTCATGCATGAGGCTGAGGAGGTCGGAGCCGAGCGCGACCGAACTGTGGCGCGGCCGCTGGGTAACGATTTCGAGCTTCTGCAATCCCGCCTCCTGCATCGCCAGTCGGTATCCGTCGAAGCGGGACTGGGCACGATGATCGAGATTGCCGGCGAGGAATGCGATGCGCCTGAAGCCGCTGTCGATCAGATGTTGGGCCGCCACCTGTCCGGCGCGATCTTGCAACATGCCGATATTCAGGTCGATCGGGTCGGATGAGAGCTCGAATGTCTCGACGACAGGCAGATGTGCGCGTGTCAGCAACTGGCGGGCAAGCGCCGTATGATGAATGCCGGCAATGACGATCGCCTCCACGCGCTGGCCGAGCAGTACCTTGATCGCATTTTCCTCTTCCTGCTCCGAATAGCGGCTGTTGACGACGATGACCTGGAAGCCAGCGCTGACGAGCACGTCATGCAGAGCAAAGAGATATTCGGCGAAGATGACATTGTAGAGGGTCGGTACGATCACGCCGATCGCATGCGTGCGCGAGGAGGCAAGCCGGCTGGCGGCGATGTTGGGCACGTAGCCGAGTTCCTGGACGGCGGCATTGACACGACGCCGCAACGCTTCCGAGACAGCATCGGGCTTGCGCAGCACGCGCGAAACCGTGATCGGGCTGACGCCAGCCAGATTTGCCACATCATCCAAAGTTACTCTGCGCATTGTAATCTCGCTTTGCATATAAATTCGTAGCGATCAGTAATTTATCTCGCAATTGCGAAATATTTCTCCGAGGTTTCAGTAGTTGACAGCGCTAGCAAATCCGATTTGACAGCGCTGTCAACTATGTTACCTTCAAATTGTACCGGAAAGGGATGGGAGAGAGCCTTCCGGGATCAGCATGCCAATCAGAATTATGGAGGGGCGGCCTAGTCCGCCTGAGGAGGAGATATTCAATGCTCAAGGTGAAGAAAGCGAAGATGGCCCGTGTCGCCGCGTTTTCCGCGACGGCGTTTGCTCTGCTCTGCAGCACGGCCATGGCGGAGCCAAAGGTCGTTTCCGGCCCCGCCGCCGATCCGAACTGCATGGTTCCGTGGTCGGCGGAAACCCAGTTCCTGCAATATCCGAAGAAGGATGGCCCTTATCGTATTGCGCTTGCCAATGGTTACATTGCCAATACCTGGCGTATCCAGATGGTGCAGACGGCCAAGGCCTATGCCGCCCAGCCGGATGTCGCCGCCAAGCTCAAGGAATTCAAGGTGGTCTCCACCGGCGAAGATGTTCCGGCGCAGATCTCCGCGATCAACAATTTCATCGATGCCGGCTATGACGCCGTCGTCGTCAACGCGCAGAACCCCACGGCCTTTGGCCCGGTCATCAAGCGCGCCAAGGAGGCCGGCGTCATTCTGGTTGCCTTCGACAACATTCTCGATACCAAGGATGCGATCAACGTCAATGTCGACCAGAAAGGGCTCGGCGTTATCTGGGCCGATTGGCTGGTGAAACACCTGCCGCAGGGCGGCAAGATCCTGGAAGTGCGCGGCGTCGCCGGTACCTCCGTCGATACCGACCGCCACAACGGCATTCATGAGACGCTGGACGCGTCCGGCAAGAAGTTCACGGTCACCGAAGTCGTCGGCAAATGGGATGATGGCGTTGCCCAGAAGGCGACGGCCGATGCGATCGCCACCAATGGCCCGTTCGACGGCATTACCGCGCAGGGCGGTGATACTGGCGTCGTACAGGCGATGATCGATGCGAAACATGCATTCGTGCCCTTCGGCGGCGAGACTGAAAACGGCTTCCGCAAATTCTGCGCCGCCCATGCCGGCGATGGCCTGAAATGCTCCTCAGCCGGCACCGGCCCGGCACAGGTTGCCGTCGCCATCAAGACGGCGATCTCTGCTCTTGAAGGTGAAGTCGTGCCCCAGGCGGTGAAATTGCCGACGGCACTGGTCTCCGATCCTGATTTCAAGGAAGGTCAGGATTATTACCCGAAAGAATCCGACAACTTCTTCGTCGGCAACGCTTTCCCGACCTGCGGCATCAATTTCACCGCACAGGAAATCATGGGGCAGAGCAAGGAAAACCAGTAAGCGCCACCATCCGGACCTGATTGCGGGCGTTAGCGCCCGCAATCTCGATCTCGACGCGACCGAATGGAGGCTGGATGCATGACCCTTTCCGAACCGCTTCTGCGCCTGGAAGGCATATCGAAACGCTATGGCGGCGCGATTGCGCTGAAGGAAGCCAATATCGCGATCCGCCCCGGCGCGATCCATGCCGTGCTTGGCGAAAACGGTGCCGGCAAATCGACCCTCATCAAGATCATGGCAGGTGTCGTCGCGCCCGATGAAGGGCGCATGCTGCTGGATGGGAACGAGGTGTCCTTCTCGACGCCCGCTGCTGCCAACGCGGCCGGTATCGTCTGCGTCTTCCAGGAGCTCTCCCTCATTCCCGATCTCTCCGTGGCCGACAACATCGTCATCAGCAATCCACCGCTTCGCTTCGGCATGATCGATCGCAAGAGGCAGCGCCAGATCGCCGAGGCGGCACTCGCTCGGGCGGGTGCCGCCGACATCCATCCCTCTTCCCTCGTGAAGGATCTGCCGCTGTCGCGCCGGCAGATGGTGGAGATCGCCAAGGCGCTCGCCCGCAAGCCCCGGCTGATGATCCTCGACGAAGCGACCTCGGCACTGACCCAATCGGATGTCGAGAAGGTCTTCGGCGTTCTCAAGCAGCTCCGGGCCGAGGGCATGGCGCTGATCTATATTTCCCATCGCATGCAGGAGATCGCTGAACTTGCCGACGATTGCACGGTCTTCAGAAACGGTCGCAGCATCGAATCCTATCCCGCCGGCAGCAAGAGCGATCAGCAGGTGGTGGAACTGATGATCGGCCGTGAATATACCAATGTCTTTCCACCCAAGCCTGATCTTGTGGCAGCAGACGCGCCGGTTCTCTCCTGCCGTGATCTCTCCTGGGGAGACCGGCTATCCGGCATCAATTTCGACGTGCGGCCGGGCGAGATTATCGGCTTCGGCGGTCTGGACGGGCAGGGGCAGCGTGAATTGCTTCTGGCATTGTTCGGCGTGCTGCGAGATCTCAAGGGCGAAGTGGCGATCGGCGGCAAGCCGGTTGCACTGAGGAGCCCCGGTGAGGCGAAATCCGGCGGCATTTCCATGGCGCTCATTCCCGAAGATCGCAAGACCGAGGGCCTGATGCTGCCGATGACGGTGCGCGAGAACCTGTCGATTGCTGCGCTCGACCGCGTGTCGCGCAATGGCGTGATCGATCGCGTGGCCGAGCTTCGCGAAATCGACGACCTCGTAAAGCTTCTGGGCATCAAGGCGGCAACGATCGACATGCCAGTCGCCTCGCTTTCGGGGGGCAACCAGCAGAAGGTGGTGATCGCCAAATGGCTGATGAACCGTCCGCGCATCATCCTTCTCAACGATCCGACCCGCGGCATCGATGTCGGCACCAAGCAGGAAATCTATGCCCTTTTGCGCAAGCTCGCCGATGCCGGCGCGGCCATCATTTTCTATTCGACCGACTATGACGAACTGATTGGCTGCTGCGACCGCGTGCTGGTGATGTATGATGGCAGCATCATCCGGGTTCTCGAGGGCGACGAGATCAACGAGCACGAACTCGTCAGCGCCGCACTCAACATCGGCGCCGGCGAGGCGCAGCAAAGGATGGCACAATGAGCAGGCAGGCGACCGGCGAATGGCGCTACTGGTACGTTCAGCAGAAGGGAACGCTTTTCGCGGCCCTTCTCTTCATCCTGATGTTCATCATCTATGTCTCGAACCATCCGGCAGGCTTCACGCCCAATGTGGTGCAGACGGCAGCCAACAAGGCAACGCTGCTTGCCTTCGTGGCGATGGCGCAGTGTTTCGTGGTCATCACCTCAGGCATCGATCTCTCTGTGGGCATGATCCTGATCCTCTGCAATTGCCTCGCGTCCTGGCTCGTTGTCGGCACACCGCTTCAAACAGGGCTCGGCGTCGTGGCGGTGCTTCTGACCGGCCTTGCCTGCGGTCTTCTCAATGGGCTCGTTATCATCTTCGGTCGGCTGCAGCCGATCGTTACCACGATCGCCACCAGCGCGGTCTTTTACGGGCTGGCGCTGCTGTTGCGGCCGACGCCCGGCGGTTCGGTCAATGAAGATCTCGCCGATGCCTTCACCTCGAAGCTCTTCGGTACCGTGCCGGCAAGCCTTGTCGTGCTGGCTCTTGTCGTGCTGGTCATCTGGGTGCCGTTCAGACGTTCGGTGCTCGGCCGCACCGCCTATGCTGTCGGTTCGGCGGAAAATGCAGCCTATATGTCGGCAATGCCGGTAAAGCGGGCGAAGCTCGCAGCATATGCGCTCGCAGGCCTGCTTTCGGCGATCGGCGGGCTCTACCTGACTTTCTTCTCCTATACCGGTGAGGCAGCGTTCGCGAGCGGCAACGCCTATACGCTTTATTCGATTGCTGCGGTGGTGCTTGGCGGGGTGTCGCTGGCCGGCGGCAAGGGAAGCGCTGTCGGTGCCGTTTTCGGGGCGCTGGCCTTCCGGACCATCGGAGACCTTCTGTTCGTCTTCGATCTCGATCCGCTCTGGCAGCCGCTCTTCCAGGGGGTGGTGCTGATGCTGGCGGTCAGTATCGGCTGCATCGGCCTGTCGCGGGTGCGCAATCGTCTGGAGTGGTTCCAATGAGCGAGGATGCTTCCACCATGCGGCAAATCCCCATGCCTGCCCGGTTGCGCGGTGTCGATCCGGCCGTGGCGATCGCCTTTGGCTGCATCATCCTGCTGCTTCTCGGCGGTTCGCTCTATTCCTCCAATTTCCTGTCGCCGGATTACCTGCTGCAGCAATTGAAGGTGGCTTCCTTCCTCGGTGTTATCGCAACGGGTATGATGGCGGTCATCCTGCTGGGGCAGATCGATCTGTCGGTGCCTTGGGTGGTGACGACGGGGGCGATGATGGCTTGCGCCGCCACCGCCTACGGAACGACGGGCGCAATTTTCGCAATCCCCTTCGGCATTCTCTGCGGTGCTGCGATCGGCGCCATCAATGGCATCGCGGTTGCCTATCTGCGCATTCCCTCGATGATTATCACGCTTGCCACCAATGCCGTCGCCCAAGGGTTGATGGTCGTCTATACCGGGGGCTTCTCGCCGCAGGATTCGGCTTCTGCCGCCATGCGCTTCCTGGCAACGGGTTATGCCATACCCGGTCTTCCGAATGGCGTACTGGTGTGGGTCGCCGTCGGCGTGCTCGCCGTCTTCCTTTTGACGCGCACCACCTTTGGCCGGTCGCTCTACGCGATCGGCAATCGCGAGCGCGCCGCCTACATGTCGGGTATCAATACTCGGCGGATTACCTTGTTCGCCTTCATCATGTCGGGTGGCCTCAGCGCGCTCGGCGGCGTGCTGCTCGCCGGCTATGCATCGAAAGCCTCCCAGTCCATGGGTGATGCCTATCTGCTGCCCTCAATTGCCGCCGTGGTGCTTGGCGGCACACATGTGCTCGGGGGCAAGGGCTCCTATCTCGGCACGGTCGCCGGGGTCATTCTGATCACGCTGCTGCAGTCGATCCTCTCGGTCATGCAGATCGAGGAAGCCGGCCGTCAGCTTATCTACGGTGCCGTCATTATCGGCATGTTGCTGCTGTATGGGCGGCAGAAGATATGAGGTCAAGGAGCCGACGGAACGATCCGCCGGCTCCTTCCAATCTTGCAACGAAGCAGAGGCTTGATGGCCTCAGAACGTGCTGCCCTCGTTGATGAACTTGACAGCATTGTCCTTGGTGATGATCGGTGAGGGCAGGGCGGTTTCCTTGGGGGCGTCGGCACCGGCAAGGATCGCCATCAGCCGGTTGAAGCCGGCGCGGCCGATCTGGTCGGCACTGTTGAGGCCCGTAGCACCGTAGTTGCTGCCGTCGCGGTCGATCTCTTTCAGAGCGCCCATCTCACCGTCAACCGAGGTGATGAACATCTCGCCGCTGCGGCCGGCATCGGCGATTGCCTTCTGGGCACCGAGGCACATGCTGTCGTTTTCGCAGAAGACCGCGTTGATTTCCTTTTCCTTGGTCAGCATGTCTTCCATCTGTTTGAAGCCGCCATCGGCGCTCCAGTCTCCCCAGCCGGGTGCCACGGCGGGTGTCATGCCGGCGGCGGTGATCTTTGCGGTGACGCCATCCGAACGGTTGGAGCCGATCGTATTGTCGGTCGGCCCGCCGCGGATGATGACGACTGTGCCTTTGCCATTCAGGCGCTTGACGATGTAATCGCCGATGCCTTCGCCGATCACACGATTATCCGGTCCGACCCAGCTCGTATAATCGCCACCCTTCAAAAGCCGATCGACCATGACGATGGGAACGCCAGCCTGCTTGATGGCATCGAGTGCGGCCGGGGCCGCTTCGATGAAGGCGCCGGAAACGACCAAACCCTGGACGTTCTGGTTCAGCAGATCCTCGACATCGGCTGTCAGTTTGGCGACATCGCCGCCGGCATCCGTCGAGAGCACTTTGATGTTCGGATAGGTCTTTGCCTCATCCTTCACGGCCGCATCCATGCCGACGAAATAGGCGCAGCAGAGCGATAGATTGACCATGCCGATCTTGATTTCGTCGGCTGCACGCGCGCCGCCGGCCGAAAGCGCGGCCGCCGTCAACGCCACCGTGCCGATAAGCTTCATCTTCCCGAAAATATCCATGACTTCCTCCCTTTGAAATTCCGCCATCCCTCCCGGCGGTATGCTTGACTGTTCAGGTTTTCTTTCGCCGCGCCAGAACCGCGATCAGGATGATCAGGCCCTTGAGAAGCTGCTGGTAGTAGGAATCGACGTTGAAGAGGTTCAGGACGTTGTCGACCACCGCAAGCGCCAGCACGCCGCCGATGACACCGCCTGCCGTTCCTCCTCCGCCGCCAAGCAGGCCACCGCCGATGACGACGGCGGCAATCGCGTCGAGTTCATAACCGACACCGACGCTCGGCTGGGCGATACCAAGGCGGCTTGCAAGCAGCACGCCGGCAATCGCGGCGAAAAGACCACAGATGACATAGGCCGAGATCAGGTGCTTTCGCACATTGACGCCGGCAAGCCTGACGGCTTCCTTGTTGACGCCGAGCGCATAGGCGGCACGGCCCGACACGGTGTGTTCGAGGTAGAACCAGACGATCGGCACAGCGACGGCGAAGAGAATGAAGTTAACCGGGACCGGCCCGAGGAAGGCGCCGCCGATCAGCGCCCGAAACGCCTCGTCCGCCGGATAACGGGGTGTCGCGGCATAGACGTAAAGCAAACCGCGCAGGCTTCCCATCGTCGCGAGCGTGACAATGAAGGGCTGCAGGTTAAAACTGGCGATCAGACAGCCGTTCAGTCCCCCGACCGCGACGCCCATGGCAAGCGCAACAAGGATGGCGGCCGAAAAATGCATTTCCGTTTGCAAACCGGTCGCCAGAAGCCCGGCGAAGGCCAATACCGATCCCACTGAGAGGTCGATGCCGCCGGTGCGGATGACGACCAGCATCCCGAGGCTCAGGAAGCCATTGGTGACGATCTGGCGTGAGATGTTGACGATATTGCGCTGGGTCAGAAATACGTCTGACGTGAAGGCGGCAAAGACGATCAGCAGGACGATGGCGGCAGTAAAGATCAGGTCCGCGCGGCTGAAACGCTGCATGAAGCCCATCCTCGGCTGCGTATCGGTGAGGGCGTCGGTCAATGCAGGCGCTCCTGTTTCACTTGCGGGGCGGCAAGGCCGGCGGCATGCATGAAGAGCACCTCCATACTGAACTGATCGGGTGTCAGCTCCGCTGCGATATGGCCTTCGCGCATGACGACCAGCCGGTCGGAGAGGCCGATCACCTCAGGCATTTCCGAGGAGATCAGCAGTACTGCGGCACCATCGGCTGCGAGATCGGCAATGATGCGGTAGATTTCGACTTTGGTCGCGATATCGACGCCGCGCGTCGGTTCGTCGAAAATGAAGAGCTTGACGCCCTCGACCAGCAGCCATTTGGCCAGCACCACTTTCTGCTGGTTGCCACCGGAGAGTTGGCGTACCGGACGCGTCGTTCCTTTCGGGCGGATCGACAGGTTCGCGGCCTGCTCGTCCACCAGTCGGCGCCGCGCCGCGCCGTCGATCATGCCGAAACGTGCGGTACGCCCGAAGCTTGCGAGTCCAGCATTGTCGAGCACGGTGGCATCGAGCGCCAGCCCGTCACCTTTGCGATCCTCGGTGATCATGGCAATACCGTTGCGCACGGCCTCGGTGGGCGAGGCAAACCGAGCGGGTTGCCCCGATAATCGGATCGAACCGCTGTCGGCGGGTCTCGCGCCGAAGATTGCTTTGGCAATTTCCGTTCGGCCGCTGCCGACCAGGCCGAACATGCCGACGATTTCGCCGGCGTGGACGGTCAGGCCGATATCCTCGAAAACGCCGGCCTGCGACAGATGCTCGACCTCAAGCACGACCTCGCCACGGCTGCGATTACGATCCGGAAAGATCGCTTCCAGCGGTCGCCCGACCATGGCTTCGATGAGCCGCCCCTGGTTGACCGTGTCGAGATGGCCGGCCAGAACGCTTCGCCCATCTTTCAGCACGACGAATTCGTCGGCGATGTCGAAGATTTCCTCCAGGCGGTGCGAAATGTAGAGAATGGTTGTTCCGCCGGCTGCTAGATTGCGCACCTTGGCGAAGAGCCGTTCCGTTTCCATGGCAGACAGCACGGCGGTCGGTTCGTCCAGGATCAGAATGCGCGGCTTTGCGACAAGCGCTTTGGCAATTTCCACGATTTGCTGCTGCGCGACGCTCAGATCTCGCACCAATGTGCGGGGATCGATATTGGCGAAGCCGAAATCGGCAAGAACCTGCGCGGCTATGCGGTTTGCCGTGCGCCAATCGATCATGAAGGGCAGCAGACGGCACGGCATCCGGCCGAGGAGCATATTTTCTGCGACGCTGAGATGCGGGAGCAGGCTCAGTTCCTGATAGACCGTGCAAATGCCGTAGGCCATCGCATCGGCTGGGGAGGCGATCGTCACGGCGGCGCCATCGAACCGGATCTCGCCGCTGTCGGGCGTCACCGCGCCGGACAGCATCTTCATCAAGGTCGATTTGCCTGCACCGTTTTCACCGCAGAGCGCCAGAACCTTGCCGGCGGAAACGGAGAAGGAAATCTCCCGCACCGCCGGATTGCCGTCGTAGCTCTTGGCGATCCTGCGGACCTCAAGCTGCATCATGCTCACGCCTCCGCGCCGAAGACATCTGTCAGGAGCAGGGTCTTTTCCTTGCTCATATGCAGCAATGTCTCGTGAATGCCCTCGCGGCCGTTGCCGCTCGCCTTGTTGCCGCCGAACGGCAGGGTCTCGACGCGCACGGCCGTCGTATGGTTGACGACGACGGTACCGACATCGAGCACTTCATAGGCGCGCATGATGCGACGCATGTCGCGCGTAAAGATCGCCGCCTGCAGCCCGAAGGGACTGTCATTGGCAAGCTGCAGCGCGTCCTCGAATTCGTCATAGGGCATGAGGGGCAGAACCGGTCCGAAAGTCTCCTCGGCAAAAGCCGGCGTTCCCGGCGTTACGCCGGTCAGGATCGTTGGCTCGAAGAAGTTGGCGTTGCGATTGCCGCCCGTGACGATCTTGGCGCCATCGGCGACAGCCTGCCGAACCTGCGCTTCGACGCGCTCGGCCGCGCGGGTATTGATCAGCGGGCCGACATCGGTTCCGGCCTCCAGCGGATCGCCGACCGTCAACTGCCTGGTTCGCGCCGTAACGGCATGGAGGAGGCGATCGAAAATCGAGCGATGAACGAGCACGCGCTTGACCGCGCAACAGATCTGGCCATTGCCGCTGGTAAAGCGTCCGGAGACGAGAGCTGCGGCTACCTGATCGATATCGGCATCCTCGCAGATGATCGTTGCATCATTGCCGCCGAGTTCGAGATGCACCTTCTTGAGCGTCTGCGCGGCGGCTTCCAGGATATGTTTGCCGGCGGTCGTGCTGCCAGTCATGGCGATCATCTGCACGCCTTCCGCTCGCACCAGCGCCTCGCCCGTCTCGCGCCCGCCGGTCAGCACCTGGTGGCCGGCCTGCGGCAAGCCTTCCTCCTCCAGATATTTGCTGATCTCGATAATGGCGAGCGGGCAGTCTTCCGGCGTCTTGGTGATGACGGCATTTCCGGCGGCAAGTCCCCCGGCGACCTTGTGGCTCCAGAGTTCGACCGGATAATTGAAGGGCACGATGGCGGCGATGACGCCGAGCGGTTCATGCCTGACGATCGCGATCGACCGCTCTCGGCCGGGGATGGAATCCAGCGGCACGGTCTTGCCGAAGAGGCGCTTGGCCTCTTCCGCGTAGCCGCGGAATATCCGTGCGGCGACACCGACTTCGCTGGTCGTTTCGGCCAGCCGCTTGCCATTCTCCTGACAGAGCAGACGACCAAGTTCCAGCTGATTGGCTTCGATGCGTCGGGCGACAGCCTCAAGGATCTCATAGCGGCGATGGGCTGGCAGGGCGGCCATGCGAACCTTGCCCTGTTGGGCGGCTGTAACGGCTCGTTCGACATCGGCCACTCCCGCCCGAGGAACCTCGGCAATCGGCTGGTTGGTGGCCGGATTGAGAATGGGATCGGCAAGGCCGTCGGCGGCCTTTGTCCAGCCGCCGTCAATCAACATCAGCATAAGCTCCTCCTCTTATGCTGACAGAGCTAGATCAATAATTGAAATGCGTCAACGATTATTGAACTTGCATTCAATTTTTTATTTTTGTATACGAATATTGAATACGAGGAGTTCGAATGGCCGATATTGATGGCAACATCAGCGCAACCGCCCTCAAGGCGCTGACAGTTCTGGATTTCATTGGAGAGCAGAAACGGCCGCTGGCGGTGAATGAAGTTGCGGAAGGTATCGGCGCCGATCGCGCCACCGCCTATCGCATGCTGATGACACTGGTTCATGCCGGCTATGTTTCCAGGGACGAAGCCTCGAAGAACTATCGCCTGAGCTACAAGGTGCTCTCGCTTGCACGTTATCTCGTCAGCGAGGATGAGCGCAGCGTGCAGATCTTGAACTGCCTGCGTGAGATCTCCGACAAGACCGGCGAAACCGTCCATTATTCGGTGCTGGAGAATGACTGCGCAGTACTCGTCTACCGGGCGAAGGGCGTCCAGCGTGTCAGTGTCGATTTCCAGATCGGCGATCGTTCGCCGCTGCATTGCACCTCGATCGGTAAGGTACTGCTCGCCTACGCGGATTCCCGTTTCACCGAGATGATCATCTCCCGCGGGCTTCCTCCCGTGGCGCCAAAGACGATCACCGATGCGGATGCCCTGCGCCAAGAACTTGGTCTTGTGCGCGCCCAACGCTACGCCTTCGACGACATGGAATTTGCCCCCGATATGCGCTGCCTTGCCATTCCCGTCTTCGAAAAGGGTGGAACGGTGCCCGGCGGTATCGCCATTTCCGGCCCCAGCAGTCGTTTCGACGTTGCAAAGCTTGAGGAACTTCGCGATGCCGCCCTGCCATATGCCGCCGAGCTCTCACGCAAGCTCGGCGGCTTCATCTAGGAAGGATATGCCCGTCTATTTGCCGGCTTCCTGAGCGGCCTTTTCGATGACCTCGGCAACCTTTTCGGGCTGCGAGGCAAACACGGCATGGCTTGCCTTGATTTCGGTGATCGTGCTTGCCGCACGCTTCCCCATGTCACGCTCGAGGTCGGGATTGATGGAACGGTCTTCGGTGGCAACGATTGTCCAGCTCTTCCTGGTCTTCCACGCAGGGTCGCCCACCTTGGCGGAGAAAGCCTCCTTGGACGCAAAGACCTGTGATTTTGCGAGAAATGCGGTCTCATCCTTCGGCAGGTCAGCCGCGAAGTCGTTCGCGAAGGCGGCCGGGTCGAGATAGAGATATTTTCCGTCCTTCGTTTCGCGAATGTTCATGCCACCGGCCGGCTTCGAACTCGCAAGGCTGATGAGGCTTTCCCCCTGGTCCGGCTCGAAAGCCGCGACGTAAACGAGGCCCGCGACATTGGGGCTGTTGCCCGCTTCGGTTATGACCATGCCGCCGTAGCTGTGCCCGACGAGCAGCGTCGGGCCGTCCTGCAGCTCCAGAACCCGGTTGGTGGCGGCAACGTCGTCGGCAAGCGAGGTTATCGGCTCCTGCACGATGGTGACGTTGAAGCCGCGCTTTTCAAGGATCTCGGTTGCCTGGCGCCAGCCGGAGCCATCGGCGAGTGCGCCGTGCACGATGACGATGTTCTTCACCTCGGCCGCCTGCGCGGCGAAAGCGATAGCGCTGGTGGCGAAGGCGAGGGCGAAGGTGGAGAGATAGTTACGTTTCATGGTGGTTGCTCCTGTTGCTTGTGGTTGGATGAGGCTGAATGATTCAGCCGAAGGTGAAGGCGTAGGCCTGGACGCCGGGATCGAGGAAACGGATCTCGAAGTTGCGCGCTTCGACCTGGCCGGACTGGCGCACCAGCTGGTAGAGCTTCGTTGTGGTCACCGTTCCATTCCCATCGGCATCGATATCGCTGCCGTGGTCTGTGCCGGGCGCCTTGCCATCGACTGTCACGCGGAAGCGGATCGGTTTTCCGTCCGCGTCCGGTCCGAGGACCAGATGCAGGTCGCGGGCACTGAAATGATAGGCGATGCCGCCGCCTGCCTGATCGAGGCTTGCCTCTTCGGCGCCGACGGTCCACTTGCCTGACAGACCCCACTGATTGATATCAGGCTGATCGACCGAATAGTCTTTGCTGGCGTCAGCGCGCATGCTTTCGTTCGAGGCAAAGCCGGTGGCCTGCCGGTAGCCGATATAGGTTTCGCCTGAACCGATATGTTTAAGGTCCGGACTTGCCTCGGCACCCTTCGCATCGGGCACGACCGGTGCGCTTGCGGCCATTTCACTGCCGGCTTCGCGCAGAAGGTCCTGGATCGCCTGTTCGGTCTGTCGATAATTGCCTTCGCCGAAATGATGCTCGCGGATCTGGCCCTTGGCGTCGATCAGATAGTGAGCCGGCCAGTAGCTGTTATCGAAGGCGCGCCAGATCTTGTAATCGTTGTCGATGGCAACCGGATAGCCGATGTTGAAATCGCCGATGGCCTTTTTGACATTGTCGATCTTCTTCTCAAAGGCGAATTCCGGCGCGTGAACACCGATCACGACAAGGCCCTGGTCCTTATACTTTTCGGCCCAGGCACGGACATAGGGGATCGTGCGAATGCAGTTGATGCAGGAGTAGGTCCAGAAATCGACAAGCACGACCTTGCCGCGAAGCTGTTCCGTGGTCAGCGGCTGCGAGTTCAGCCATTCGACGGCGCCATCGAGCGAGGGCGCACGACCTTCGACCGGCAGATCGCTGCGGAAAGGCTTTGCGGCATCGGCAATGCCGATCGACTTGTCGTTACTTGCAACCTCAGACTCCACGCCATCAGTCGGCTTCACATTCAACCTGTCGAGCACGGCCCGTTCGAAGGTCGCAGTGCTGGCATAGGAGATCTTGGAAAGAAGGCCCGTGTCGAGGCCGAGCGCGATGACGGCGACTCCGGCGATGACGGCGGCGCCCAGACCCTGACGGATACGCTCACTGACGCCGAGCGACTTCTTCATGCCGGCAAAGATCTTTCCGCCGACGGAAAGCGCAATGGCAAGAGATGTCGCGGCACCGGCTGCATAGGCAAGCAGCAGCAATGTCGTCTGCAGATTGGCGCCCTGCAGGGCAGCACCTGTCAGCACCAAGCCGAGGATCGGCCCAGCGCAGGGCGCCCAGAGCAGACCGGTTGCGACGCCGAGAACGAGCGCGCTTGCAGCAGTCGGTGCCGTACCCGTCCTGCCGGACGCATTCAGCAAACGGTTGCCGAAGTCGACGACAGGCTGGGTGATGTAGCTTGCGACGCGTGGTGAAATCAGGCTGACGCCGAAGATCGCAAACAGGATCAGCGCGGCAAAGCGGCCATATTCATTCGCATTGATTGCCCAGCTGCCGCCGATGGCGGCGAGCGTTGCCACGAGCGCAAAGGTGGCGGACATGCCGATCAGCATGGGCAGCGTGCTGCGCATGAAAGGCTGCCCAGCGCGGGCAAAGACGAAAGGCAGGATGGGCAGGATGCAGGGGCTGAATATGGTCAGCGCCCCTCCGAGATAGGCAATGATAAGAAGCGTCATCATCGTTTCCTTTGAAACCGGGTGATCGGGCTCTGGGCGGCGATGTGGCTCGACCAGCAACGGGGCCAATTTGGTCGAGGCGATGTATCTCGGATGTGTCCGGTTCGGTGGCAATCTGTACCGAAGTGTAGGAAGCAACCCGATCATGGCTAAGCTATCTTCCTGCCTTGGCTGCTTCGGCCGGCTGAAATCGCCTGAAAATCGGGATAGTCGCCGGAGCAGGGAGAAAACAGAGTATCGTTGTCATGGTCCGCAGTCGGCTAACACCAGGATGGTCGTGCTGGGTGGGAAGCCGATTGTATCAGAACGTATCTGGACGGCCGGAAGCTACATCCGCATGCAATAGAGGTGGATGCCCGAAACATCGGGGATACATGCCGGCTGTTTTCTTCTCGCCATCAAATCGAAACGGAGAAAGCCCATGTCCAGCGAAATCAATCTTCAGCGTCGTCACTTTCTAGGTGTTGCGGCCATGACCATGGCGGCAGCCGAATTCGGCCTGGCGAGCGCTGCGGCCGCTCAGTCGCCCAAGGTAGTCGTCCCGGCCATCAAGGCCGGCACGTACACCTCATTTGCGGCGCTGAAGCAGGTCAAGGCCGGCGCACTTAATGTCGGCTACGCCGAGGCTGGCCCGGCCAACGGCCCGGTCGTGCTGCTGCTGCATGGCTGGCCCTACGACATCTACAGCTTCGTCGATGTCGCGCCGGTCCTTGCCGACGCGGGCTACCGGGTGCTGATCCCCTATCTGCGCGGCTACGGAACAACCGAATTTCTCTCGGCCGACACGCCGCGCAATGGTCAGCAGGCCGCCATCGCCACCGACATTATCGCCTTCATGGACGCGTTGAAGATCGAGCGCGCTGTCATTGGCGGTTATGATTGGGGCGGTCGCACCGCCGACATCCTCGCCGCCATCTGGCCGGAACGCTGCAACGCCCTGGTCTCGGTCAGTGGTTATCTGATCGGCAGCCAGGAAGCCAACAAGAAGCCGCTGCCGCCGCAGGCCGAGCTTTCCTGGTGGTATCAGTTCTATTTCGCGACCGAGCGCGGCCGTGAAGGCTATCAGGCAAACACACACGATTTCGCCAAGCTGATCTGGAAGCTCGCCTCGCCGCAATGGAATTTTGACGACGCGACTTTCGACCGCTCGGCAAAGGCTTTCGAAAATCCTGATCATGTCGCCATCACCATTCACAACTACCGCTGGCGGCTTGGCCTTGCCGATGGCGAGCGGAAGCATGACGAGCTCGAGATGAAGCTTGCTGCCTTCCCCGCCATCGCCGTGCCGACCATCACCATGGAAGGCGATGCCAATGGCGCCCCGCATCCCGACCCTTCGGCCTATGCCAAGAAATTCACCGGCAGGTATGAGCATCGCACCATATCAGGTGGCATCGGTCACAACCTGCCGCAGGAGGCACCGCAGGCCTTTGCCCAGGCCATTCTGGATGTGGATCGCTTCTAAAACCTGTCCCGGCAGCCGCGAACAGACTTAGCTGTTTCGCGGCTGCTAATTCAGAGTCAAAAGAGAGCTGGCGAATCTGCCTTGCGCCCGACAGACAAAAGGATCCGGAAGTCCGAACATGGAGCATATCGACCATATCCTGATCGTCGACGATGATCGTGAAATCCGCGAGCTGGTTTCGAGCTATCTGAAGAAGAACGGCCTTCGCACCTCGGTTGCCGCCGATGGCCGCCAGATGCGCAGCTTCCTCGAGGGCAACACGGTCGATCTCATCGTGCTCGATGTCATGATGCCCGGTGATGACGGGCTCGTGCTGACCCGCGAACTGCGCGCCGGCAAGCACAAGGCGACGCCGATCCTGATGCTGACGGCTCGCAGCGACGAGATGGACCGGATCATCGGTCTCGAAATGGGCGCCGACGATTATCTGCCGAAGCCTTTTGCCGCCCGCGAATTGCTGGCACGTATTAAGGCGGTACTGCGCCGCACGCGCGCGCTGCCGCCGAATTTACAGATTTCCGAGGCCGGGCAGTGGCTGCGTTTCGGTGATTGGCGCCTCGATACTGTCGGTCGCCATCTGCTCGACAAGCAAGGAACCGAGATTGCGCTGAGTGGTGCCGAATACCGGCTGCTGCGTGTCTTCATCGATCATCCCCAGCGAGTGCTCAACCGCGACCAGTTGCTGAACCTGACACAGGGCCGTGACGCCGAAATCTTCGATCGCTCGATCGATCTGCTCGTCAGCCGCGTCCGCCAGCGGCTGGGCGATGATGCCCGCGAGCCGACCTATATCAAGACGGTACGCAGCGAAGGTTATGTCTTTGCCGTTCCGGTTGAGATTGAAGAGGCCAGATCATGAGTGCGGGTGCAGTCATTCGTTCCGGTTTCTGGCCGAGCACACTCAGGGCTCGGCTTTTCCTCATTCTGCTGCTGGGCCTGGCGATTGCCTACGGACTGTCTTTCACGGTTCTCTTCGTGGAACGCTCCATGTCGGCCAAGGCCGTCATGCTCGGCACGCTGGAAAGCGACGTCGCGACCTCAATTGCCGTTCTCGATCGCCTGCCGGCGGATCAGCGCGCCGATCTGCTGGATCGCCTGAGCCGCGGCAATTATCGTTTTGAACTCGGGCCGGGATTGCCTGGCGTGGTTGACAATTCCAGCAAAGGCAAGGAAATCGGCGCTCGGATCGAAGAGGCGGTGGGCGGCACCTATCCGATCCGCATGGAAGCTATCCCGGGCGATGTCAGCCGCCTGCAGGCCCATCTGACGCTGAGCGACGGAAGTCCCTTGACGATCGATATCACGCCGAGGCCCCCGATGCCGATTGCGGCATGGCTGCCCTATGTGCTCGCCATTCAGATGGCGCTGCTCGTGCTCTGCACCTGGTTTGCCGTGCGCCAGGCGATCCGCCCGCTCGGCGCCCTTGCCGCGGCGGCCGACGCGCTCGACCCCAACAAGAAAGGGCCGCCGCTCAGCGAGCGCGGACCGAGCGAGGTTGCGCACGCCGCGCGCGCCTTCAACGCCATGCGCGAGAGGATCGCTCACTATCTCGAAGAGCGCGTGCAGATCCTTGCAGCGATTTCGCACGACCTGCAGACCCCGATCACGCGTATGCGGCTGCGCGCCGATATGGCCGACGATTCCCCCGAAAGGGACAAGCTGGTGCGCGATCTCGGCGAGATCGAGCGGCTGGTACAGGACGGTATCGCATATGCCCGCAGTGCCCATGGCAATGGCGAGAAATTTTCACGCATCGACCTCTCGTCCTTCATCGACAGCATCGCCTATGATTATCAGGACATGGACAAGGCGGTAACCGTTGTCGGTCTCGTGCAAGGTGTTGCATCGACGAAACCGCATGCGCTTCGCCGCATTCTGACGAATTTCATCGACAACGCGCTGAAATTTGCAGGCAGTGCCGAAATCGGCGTCGCGCGAAATGACGAAGGTGCCGTAACCGTCACGGTGATGGATCGTGGCCCCGGCATTCCCGATACCATGCTCGAAGCCGCCATGCAGCCTTTCTTTCGGCTTGAGCAATCCCGTAACCGCGAGACCGGCGGCACGGGTCTCGGCCTTGCCATCGCGCAGCAGCTTGCCGCCGCGATCGGCGGTTCGGTGCGGCTCTACAATCGCGAGGGTGGTGGATTGGCGGCGGAAGTCACTATCGGTGGCAGCTGATTTTTTCGCTGTTTTGTATACGAAAATGTCCAGATCGGCCTGCGCTACGTTCTGATACAGTTCGGCCGGTTTTGGAAACATAGGGGATACGTCAGAAGAGCAAAAACCACTCCGTCACCAGATGTCGCAGGTCGCGACACCAAACCAAGGAGTGCTCTCATGACCACGATTGAAAAGGTTCTCTATACCGGCAAGACCCACACCACAGGCGGTCGCGATGGCGCCGCCCGCAGCAGCGATGCGCAGCTGGACGTGAAGCTTTCGCCTCCGGGCAGCGCCCATGCCGGCACCAATCCGGAACAGCTCTTCGCAGCCGGCTGGTCGGCCTGCTTCATCGGCGCGATGGGCCTCGCCGCCGGTAAGCGCAAGCTCCGCCTTCCCGCTGATACCTCCGTCTATGCGGAAGTCGATCTCGGCATGACGGGCGATGCCTATTTCCTGCAGGCACGCCTGAATATCAGCCTGCCGGGCCTCGAGCCTGAAGTTGCCCGCGCCCTGATCGAGGAGGCGCACCAGACCTGCCCCTACTCCAAGGCAACGCGCGGCAACATCAATGTCGAGCTGAACCTCGTCTGAGGCGTAAACAGTACACTAGCCGGCCAAACTATGGAGGTTTCGATGAAAAGGTTCATCATCTGCATTCTGGGGGCCGCGGTCTTTGCGGCGCCGTGCATCTACGACGCCTTCTCCACGGAGCCGTCGCCGCTGTGGGGCCTGCTTGCTGCGACAGCCGCTCTGCCGGGATGATCGCAGCTGACATTGTGACAGACATCGTCAAGGGCACCCACCGGCAGGCGGGCGCCCTATTTGTTTGCGGCCTAGTGTACGCGTTTCGTGGGGCGAACGGTGCGTTGCTCGATCCGTCCTGCAACGGAGAAAATCAGCACATCGACATCGGCATCTATCGTCGCGCCGTCCAGGAGACGAACGACATCGTCGATCCCCGAGACCGGGTGTCCGCCGATCGCAAGCAGGTAGTCGCCTTCACGAAGACCGGCTCTGGCGGCAGGTCCGGCATCTTCGACCCTTCGCAGACGCACGGTCGTGCGCTGCGGAACACCGGCTTCCAGCGCGATGCGGCGATGCAGATCGACCGTATCGGCGGCAATGCCGATATAGCCGCGGCGCACCTCCCCGAAACGCAGGATCTCCGACACGACATGCTTTGCCGTATTCGAGGCGACAGCAAAGGCAATGCTTTGGGCACCCTGGATGACGGCGGTGTTGACGCCGATCACCTCGCCCGAGGAAGAGACGAGCGGGCCGCCGGAATTGCCGGGGTTCAGGGCTGCATCCGTCTGGATGATATCTTCCATCAGGCGCCCGCTGGCTGCGCGCATCGAGCGCCCAAGCGCCGAGACCACACCGGCCGTAACGGTCCATTCGAAGCCGAGCGGATTGCCGATCGCGACAGCGATATGCCCGCGCTTCAGCCTCTTGGAATCGGCAAGCTGCGCCCAGGCGCCGGACCAGTCATTGGCGCGGATCAGCGCAAGGTCGGTGTCTTCGTCGCGACCGAGCACTCGGCCCTCGACAACAGCGCCGTCAGGCGTCTTGATGGTCACGGCCCTCCCATCGCCGACGACGTGATTGTTGGTGACGACGAGACCGTCGGGCGAGATGGCAAAGCCGGAACCGTGTCCAGCCCGTCCGCCGATGCGCTCGATGCGGCTGACCGCCGGGCCGACCTTATCGACGGCATCCGACACCGTCTCGGAATAGGCATCCAGCAGCCCGGCATCGGATGACGGCTGAATGTCACGATCAATAAATCCCATGAAAACTCCTCCGACGCTTGGAGCGTCGACACAGAGGAACGGCAGCGACTGCGGAAGGCTAGGGGCTGTCAGTTCGACAGGTGAACAGTTGAGCTTATCAGGTGAGATTTATGGAGCGGTGTTTCAAGGGCCGGCATGTTCCGGGGCGGCAAGACGCAAAGCCGCGACCTTGCAGGCTGCGAGCGCTGCCGCGCCGGCATCGAGACCTCGAGCGATGGCGTCGATATAGCCGCCTGCAAAATAGTCGCCCGCTCCCGTGGTATCCCGGACCGGGCCGGCCGGCGGCACATCGACGAAGACAGAATGCTCGCGGCTGACGATCTCGACAGGCTGCATGCCGTTCGTCAGCACAAGTGTTTCAAGCCGCGAGGCGGCAATCTCGGCTGCCGCCCCCCAAGCGGTCCGTGCCTCTCCTTTCACGTCAGAGCGCGAGGCGATCAGAACATGTGCCGGCCGGCGTTCGGCAAAGAGCGGATATTGCGAAACCACATGCTCGAAATCATCGAGCTGTCGCAACGCTCCTGCGCTCATGCCCCGCGCATTGAGATAGACCATTGACACATCGACCGGTGGCAGGCTGTCGATCGCTGGTCTGTTGCGGCCGGCTGGAGCGATGATGGTACGTTCGCCATGCGGATCGACTAGGATTTCCACTGACGGCGTTGTCCCGGGCACGAGAGTGATGAAATCGGTGTTAAAGCCGCGCCGGTCGAGATCCTTCAGATAGCAGCGTCCCTTGTCATCGTCATAAAGGCTGGCGACGAGTATAACCTCATGGCCGAGGTCGAGCAGGGCGAGGCCAGTATAGTAGCCACCACCACCGTAACGCTCCTCGGTTGCCTGGCAGGAGAGCCTGCTGCTTGCCACCAGCGGCCGGTCAAGCCACCAGATCCGGTCGACATTGGCATTGCCGACCACCATTATTCTTGCCATTCCGTCTCCTTGCCGCCTGTTTCCTCCGCCGGGCCGACGCGGTCTTTTCTGCCGATGATATTACCGGGAGGCCAGGCGGAGGAAAATCGATATTGCGGGGCTTTTTTACGCAGCCTTTTGGAAACGCGGAACGATTCCGTCCGAATAGACCTGCTTGCCCGCCGCAAAGGTGGCGCGCACACGCGGCAGACGGCCTCGCTCGGCGATGACGAGATCGGCACGCAACCCGATTTCGATCGCGCCGCGGTCGGTCAATCCAAGCGCCTGGGCGGGATTGGCGCTCACGAGTGCGGTGGCGGCCGGTAGTCCGCCGGGTCCCACATCTGCAAGGGCGATGATTGCCGGCAGCATGGCCGAGGGGTGGTAATCGCTGGCAAGGATATCGAGAACGCCGCCTTCATAGGCTTCCCTTGCAGACAGATTGCCCGAATAGGAAAGCCCGCGAAGCGCATTCGGCGCGCCCATGGCGGTCGCCAGCCCGAGCTTGCGGGCCTCCTGCGCGGCGGCCATAGTCACTGGAAACTCGCTGATGCGCGCGCCCAGACCCTCGACGATTGCAACCTTCTCGATGCTGTCGTCATCGTGGGAGGCGATGATGACGCCGTGGTCGCGTGCGGTAGCGGCAATGCCCTGCAGATTATCGACCGCGTCATTGTTCTGCGCACGGTTTTCCATGCGTTCACGCACGCGCTGGGCAGCCTGTTCGAGGCTGATCTTGTTGTTGCGCGCGATACTCTCGACATGCCGTTCGACGTCACGGTACTGGCCCTGGCCCGGCGTGTGATCCATCAGCGAGACGAGATCGAGCGCACCGTCCCGCAGCAGGTCCTCGATGACGGCGCGGGCATGGGTGAAGGTGATCTCGAAGCGCGCATGAACCCGGTGATCGATGAGGAGATCGTTTTTGCGCAATTCGACGAGGGTCTGGATGATCGAGCGCGAATGTTCTTCCGAGCGGATGTGGCCGTAGCTGCTATTGGCATGGAAGGAGAGCGCAGCATAGGCGGTCGTGATGCCATTGCCGGCAAGCTTTTTGTCGAGTTCGAAAATGCCGAGTTCCAGCGGAAAGCGCACGTTCGGGCGCGGCTCGATCTCGCGCTCGATCATATCGCCGTGCATGTCGATGAAGCCGGGAAGCAATAACCTTCCGTCGCCGGAAATATCGGCCGAGGCAACCGGTTCATCCTTGATATCGACAATCACGCCATCTTCGATCCTCACGGCACCGCTCGGTATGATCCTGTCGCGCAGTACGATTTCGAAGTCACTCAGCCACATTCTCTGCTCCATCAGGTATCTTGCGGGTTTGAAGGCTGATTTCGCGGTCAATCAGATCCGCGACATCGTCAGGATGATGAAAGACGCCGATCATCGCGACGCCTTGCGCTTTGAGCTCGGCGAGACGGTCCACGAGCGCGCGGCGCGCGTTCTTGTCGAGCGAGGCGGTCGGTTCGTCGAGGAAGAGAAGCCGCTGCGGCAGGATGAGGGCGCGGGCCAGATTGACCTTCTGCTGTTCTCCTCCGGAAAAGGTGGAAGGATAGGCCGCCCATAGACCCGGCTTGACGCCGAAGGCTGAGAGCCAACGGCGGGCCTCCTCGATCGCTTCGTCATAGGGCCGGCCGGCAAGACGTAGCGGCTCGGCGACCAGTTCTTCGGCCGCCACACGCGGGCGGGCTTGCAGGAACTGGGTCACGAAACCGATCTCCCGCTTGCGCAGAAGAGCGATATCGACATCGGCTGCGACCGTCAGGTCGATGATGCCTTCGCTTGTGTGGTAGAAGGCATGGCCTGCTCGCGGCAGGTAGGAGCGATAGAGCGTGCGTAGCAGCGTCGATTTGCCGGCGCCGTTTTCGCCCGTCAGCAGGATGAATTCACCTTCGTGCAGATCGAAATCGACCTTGTCGAAGGCATAGAGCGTGCGTTTGAGATGATGCATCTCGAAATGCTTGGTCAGGCCCTGAACGGAGAGGATCGTCTGCGCCGAAGCGGCAGGATGTGTGTGCATGTTCACCTGATGGCTCTCCTGTCAAAGCTTCGCATGCACGAGCTGCTGCGTATATTCATGCTGCGGATCCTGGAAGATCTGGTCGGCAAGACCCTCTTCGACGGCCTCACCGTTACGCATGACCATCACCCGGTCTGCCATGGTGCGGATAACACCGAGATCGTGCGAGACGATGACAATGGTAATGCGTCGCTCGCGCTGCAGCCGCTTCAGCGTGTCGAGCACCATTGCCTGAACGCTGACATCGAGCCCTGTTGTCGGCTCGTCGAGCAGCAGGAGGGCCGGTTCGAGCGCGATCGCCTTGGCGAGCTGCACGCGCTGCTGCATGCCGCCGGAAAGTTCTGCCGGGCGGGCATCCATGCGTGCGACCGGAAATTCCGAGGCATCGAGCGCGCCCTTGGCGCGGGCGCGAAGTGTCGCAAAATTGCGCTCGCCGGCAATCAGCAGCCGTTCGGCGACATTGCCGCTGCTCGAATTGTTCATCCGGAGACCAAGATGCGGGTTCTGGTAGACGATGCCGATGTGGTGTGCCCGCAGCATGCGCCGCTCGAAACGGTCGAGCGTGAAGAGATTCAGATCCTCGCGGCCGGGAAGCGCCAGCCTGTATTCGCCTTCGTCAGGCCGATCTTCGAGGTTCATCATGCGAAGCAGAGTCGATTTGCCGGAACCGGATTCACCGACAATGCCGAGAACTTCGCCGGGATAGACGCTAACATCGACACCACGCAGCGCTTTGATATCACCGAAAGTCTTGCGGATGCCGTTCATGGTCAGGATCGGCGAGGACAGCATGAGGCGCGGTGGCTGGCGCCCAGATGCGGAAAGATTGGCGGCGCTCATTGCTCGATCCTGCCCTGCTTGTAATAGGTTTCGCCGATGGCGACCGTCTCGCCGTCTTGCTTGCGAATATGCTTGACGCCGAACTGGCTGTCGGAGACCTCGAAGCTGGAAGAGCCATCGTCCTGCGGCAGCTCGTTCATGAAGTAGCCTGTTACGCCGCTGCGGTGACAAATCTTGTCAGCATGATCCTCGACCCGGTAGGGCACGTCGTCGAAGACCAGTGGCTCGACGCTTGTGTAAGGCGGCACGGCATGGATGCGCTTTTCCCGACCGGCCGAGAGGATGGTGAGGTTTGCGGACTGGTTCATCTTCGGCACGTCCCACCGCGGGATCGGCGAAGGCGTCATCACATGCCGGCCATTGACCATGCTCGGATAGCTCGATCCCTGCATGATCCGGCCGGAGCGGACCAGCTGTTCGTAAAGTGTCAGCCAAAGCTGACCATAATCGGCATCGCCATGCATGATGCGGGCTTCCGACATGTCGGGCTGAACAGGCCGCAGCGGCTCGGGATTGGGAACCTGCAGCACGAGGATCTGGTCCTCGCGCAGCTTCTCCTCGGGAATGCGATGGCGCGACTGGATGAGGTCGGCCTCCAGTGTATCCAGCGTCTCCCTGGCCGAGCTTACACGGCGCAGGAACTTGCGGATGCTGCTCGCATTGACGGAATCGTCGGCGCCCTGGTCAATGACCTTGACGACGGAGGTCGGCTTCAGAAGCGTCAGCGTCACCTGAAGGCCACCTGTTCCCCATCCGCGGGCAATCGGCACTTCGCGGCTGGCATAGGGCACCTGATAGCCGGGGATGGCTATGGCTTTGAGGATGCGGCGGCGCATTTCGCGCTTGGCGGATTCATCCAGGAAGCCATAGCTGAAGGCTGCCCAGGGTTTGGTCAGTTGATCGAGTTTCACGGCGTTGCCTCTTCGAGTTCGGCCTGCTTTGCCGCGCCCTCGGGCGCGCCTGTTGCATTGGCTGCCTTATCGGCTTTCACACGCCTGATGGCATCGAGGCTTGACTGGAACGTGACGTAGTGCGGCAGCTTGAAGTGGATGCAGAAGCCCGAGCTTTCGACGGGTTCGGTATGGTAGAGGATGAATTCCTCGTTCGAAGCCGGATGCGGATTTGGCTGATTGGAAGCGAGATCGAGCGAGGCGGCGGCGATTACCTTCACCTCGTTCCAGCCGAAAGTGGCAGAAAAGCCGAGTTCCAGGTTCTTGCTCTTGGAAATGATTTCAGTCTGGCTGACGCGCACACGGCCGGCGCTGAAGAGCGTGCCGCGCGGATGGCGAACACGCACCTCCGCTTCTCCGAGCCTAAGTTCGTTGACCGTTGGGTGCACGCTGCCATAGCCGCGCATCGTCGAATAGCCAAGCGCCAGCGTGCCGCCGGTATCGGCACGTGCCAAGCTCTGCAGTTTGTGGGCGCGGCTTGCCGGGAAGAGCAGCGGCTCGCGCGTCACGTCGGGGATCTGCTCGAGCGGCACATCTTCTGCCGGTGTTGTCTCGATCAGGCCCTGCGCCTTCTGCCAATCGGCGAGAGACGGTTGCGTCGCGGGTGCAGGCTCAATTGCGAGTTCCACCGGCTCAGGAACGAACGCCGTTCCGTTCAGCACATCGACATTCAGAAGACGATGCGAATAGTCAAGCGTCGGTCCGAGGATCTGACCGCCGGGAATATCCTTGAAAGCGGCCGAAATACGCCTCACGGTGAAGAGATCCTGCTGGCGCACCGGCTCGGCGATCGTCAGGCGCGGCTGGGTCGTGCGATAGGCGCGCAACAGCAGAACCGCTTCGTAGAGATCACCGCCGGACTGGGCGAGCGCCAGTGCGGCAAGCTCGGGCGCATAGAGCGAAGCCTCGCCCATGACCCGATCGACCAGATAGGGCAGGCTTTCTCCGATCACATCGACGCGGGCCTTGTCGATCTGCCCGAGTTCCTCGCGGTAAAGGCGTTCGGATTGTTCAATGGCGTGTTCGCCGCCACGTGTTGCCACATAGGCCATCAGAGCACCTCGATCTTGGTGGAGCGGGGAATACCGATCAGGCTTGCGCCATCGGTAAGATAGATGTCCCAGCCGAGTGGATAATGGATCGCCTCGGCACGCAGCGCCCAGAAATCCGGATGCACGCCGCCGATAGCGATATCGATCGAGCCATTGACACCGGGGCCAGTGAGGCGAAGCGTCGTTCCAGATCCGATCTTCGCCTCTGCGAAAATCGTCGCCGAGGCGTCGGGATAGAGCAGATTGCCGCTCAGCATTGCCGCAAGAGCAGAGATGTCGGCGCGCTCGCCAATCGAGGCGAAGACATATTCGGCTTCATGCAGGGCAACGGCATTGGCGCCGGTGCCGGCAATCTCGGTCTTCAATCTCTCCTCGCTGCAGAAGAAGCTGCATTCGCGGTCGAGCAGGCTTTCGGCCAGTGCGAGCAGGCCCGGAAAGGGCAGGGGCTGCGCGCGGCCGGGCCGGGCAAGCGCCCACATCAGCGCATCGAAGGTAGCGTTGGTGCGCATGTCCTCGACGGTCGGAAGAAGCAGGGTCTGGTTCATCAGAATGTCTCCATCCGCACACGGGTCGCCTCGACCTTGCGCAGCCTGATATCGTCGTCTGCCGTCTGACGCTGCTGTTCACGCGTCAGGAAGGTCTCGATGCCGGCCTTGCCGATATCGCCGGCAAAGCTCGCATCGATGACGGCCATCGCCATCGCATGTTCGAGATCGCGGCCGACGACGGCGCCATAACCTTCCACTTCGTGATCGGCCAAGCGGATATGGGCCTCGGCCATCAGCACTTCGCCAAGATGGAAGGCCGTGTTGTGCACGGTGTCGGTATAGGGCAGCATTGCGAGGCCGGTGCGGTTCACCAGAACCTCGACCTGCCCGACGTCATCGAGCAATTCTTCTGCAAAGGCCTTGATTCCTTTAGCATCCGCCCTTGCAAGTATGTCGAGCATGCTTGCATGGCTGAAGCTGGCAGGGGGCGCGCCGGCTTCCATGGCTTCACTCATCGTTCTGTCCTTTCGCCGGGGTCACTGCGCGATCCTCCGGCCCGTTATCAATGCTGAATTGAATGCGTTCTCCGGCCCAGACCGTCTCGGAATAGGCGATCGGTCGTCCTTCCATATCCACGTCGGTTTTCTGGACGACCATCACCGGCTGTTCGGGCGACTGCGCAAGAAGCTCCGCTTCGTCACCGGCTGCGCGGCGCGTGAAGATCAGGGTGCTTTGCCTGACGTAATCGGCGATGCCGTAGGCGGCGTAGATGCTGGTGATGGACTCGCCTGCACGGCGGCGCAGGTGCATATTGGGAAGGCGTTCGGCCGGATGGTAGGAATGGCTGAGGCTGATCGGCACGTCGTCGGCAAAGCTGCGCCAGGCGATCATGTAGACCTTTGCGCCTTCAGCGAGCTTCAGAGCTGCGGCGATCGCCGGCGGTGCCACGATCTCGGATTCGGAGACCGGGTGCCCAGAAGGGACGCGCCCCTGTTCCATGAGGTTTTTGCGGAAGCGCGTTCGCCGGGCGATATTGTAGGTGATGACGGAATGCTCTTCCACGAAGGTGCCCCGTCCCTGTTCGACCCGCACCTTGCCGGCGGAGGCGAGTTCGGCGATGGCCCGCCGAACGCTGTGACGCCCGACCTTGAACTGCTCCATGATCTCGGTTTCCGTCGGCAGGCGAGTTCCGGGCGCGAGAGCGCCCGACGCAATGTCGCTGTTGATCCGTTGCTCGACGATCTGCCATTGGCCGGACCGCGATTTCATTTCGATCGAATGTTGTTCGTTAGTCATTCGGATGAATCCTAAATTCATTCGGATGACTTTAACATAGACGGTGTCGATGACGCTTTTGTGTAAGTCGGCACAAAATTTCGAATGCAAATGGCATCATCACCTGCCGGCGTCTTGAGCCGGCAGGTGAATGACTTCGGTCGCTGCTGATGTCTCCAGCTGCCGAACTTAGTTTTCCGGCGTTGCCTGGCTCGGCACGGCGCTCGTGCGCGTCGTGCGCTTGAAACCGCCGCTGCCATCCATGCCCGGCGTGACGATTTCGGGATAGAGGTAGAGGAAGTCGTGGAAATGCACGACGGTCGAGGGGCCCTCGATCAGGGTGACGGCATATTCCGCCGGGCCGACGCGATCGCGGTGGCGGGAGTCGCCGAGGTTGAGTGCTGCCTGATGGTTGAGGCCGTAGCACATGGACATCGGAATGCCGTGCCAGGAGCCGGCGATCGGCCGGTGCACGTGGCCGAAATACATATGACGGATTGCCGGATGGGTCTTGAGCACGGCGAGCAGCGCCTCGTCATCGACCATGCGGATATTATCGACGCCATTCATGCCGATGCGGAAGGGCGGATGATGGAAGAACAGATAGACCGGCCTGTCCTTGGCTTCGGCGAGCCGGGCTTCGAGCCAGGCAAGACGCGCCGCATCCATGTGGCCGGTATGCTTGCCGTGTTCGATCGTATCGAGCATGATCAGCCGGCAGCTGTCATAATCGATCACCGACTGGACGAAACCGTTTTCGTCGATCGGCTGCTCGGGGAAGACGGAGCGGAACGTGTCGCGATTGTCGTGATTGCCGATCATCAGGCGGTAGGGAATGGTCGTTTCCTGATCGAGAATGTCGCGTAGCAGCGCGTAGGCTTCCACCTCGCCATGATGGGCAAGGTCGCCGGTGAAGATCAGCCAGTCGGCATCGGGTTGGTGGGCGCTGATATCGCGCAACGCCAGGCGTAGCCGCACTTCCGGGTCCGTGTCGAAGAGCGAGCTGCCCGGAGGCATGAGATGGACGTCGGTGAGCTGGATGAATTTAGGCATTGATATCTCCTGATATGATTATGCTGCGACGCTGGCCGGCTGCGCCTCGATAAGGCGGCCGTCGCGGCCGAAGAAATGCAGGTGCTCGGACGGCAGGTTCACCGTCAGAGCCTGGCCGACGACCTGCTTGTCGGTGGCAGGCAGCAGGGCCGATAATGCCGTCTGGCCGATGCGCAGATGCACCTGCCGGCCATTGCCGAGTTCCTCGACGAATTCGACCGGCAGATTGGGGCCTGCACCGATCTGCATGTGCTCGGGCCGGATACCGGCAACGATCTCAGTGCCTGGTACGACCGGCAGCGCATGGTCGAGCGGAACCTTGATATCGTCGCCGATCACGACGCTACGGCTGTCGGCATCGACGACCGCGGGAATGAGGTTCATCGGCGGCGAGCCGAGGAAGCTCGCGACGAAGGCGCTTGCCGGCTTTTCATAGATATCGGCCGGTCGGCCCATCTGCTCGATCCGGCCCTTGTTCATGACGATCAGCACATCGGCGAGCGTCATCGCCTCGATCTGGTCATGGGTGACGAACAGGCTGGTGACACCCTGACGGCGATGCAGGCGCTTGATTTCGAGCCGCATCTGCGTGCGCAGCTTGGCGTCGAGGTTCGACAGCGGTTCATCGAACAGGAACACCTTCGGCTCGCGGATGATGGCGCGGCCCATGGCAACGCGCTGGCGCTGGCCGCCGGAAAGCTGGCCAGGCTTGCGCTTCAGGTAGTCTTCGAGCTGCAGCACCTGGGCGACTTCGGCAACGCGCCGGTCGATCTCGGCACGCTTCACGCCTGAAACCGTCAGCGAATAACCGAGGTTCTGCGCGACCGACATATGCGGATAGAGCGCGTAGTTCTGGAAGACCATCGCGACATCACGCTCGCGCGGCTGCAATTCCTCGACCTGCCGGCCGGCAATCGAGATCTTCCCGGTCGAAACCCTTTCCAGACCGGCGAGCATTCTGAGCAAGGTGGACTTGCCGCAGCCCGACGGGCCGAGGATGACGGCAAAGGCGCCGCGTTCGATCGACAGGCTGAGGTCGTGAAGAACCTGCGTCGTGCCGAATGACTTGGTGACGTTGGTGAATTCTATTTCGGACATTGAAATTGATCCTTGTGCCCGCGAGGGCTTATTTTTCCGAGTTGACCAGACCTTTGACGAACCATCGCTGGGCGAAGATCACCACCGCGACCGGCGGCAGCATGACGAGCAGCGCTCCGGCCAGTATGACGTTCCAGTCGTTGGCGCCATCTGCGCCGGGCTGCATGAACGTCAGGCCAATGGTGAGCGTGCGGTATGTCGGGCCTGATGTGACGAGAAGCGGCCAGAGATACTGGTTCCAGCCGAAGACGAACATGATCACGGCAAGGGCGGCGATATTGGTTCGCGACAGCGGCAGCAGGATATCAAAGAGGAAGCGCAATGCGCCCGATCCATCCATCTTGGCCGCTTCCGTCAGTTCGTCCGGAATGGTCAGGAAAAACTGGCGGAAAAGGAAAGTGCCGGTCGCCGTTGCGATCAGCGGCAGGGTCAGGCCGGCATAGGTATTGATGAGGCTGAGATTGAGATTGATCCGTATGCCGGAGACCATCTGCACAAGCCAGACGATGCCGGTCCATTCCATGATCTTCTGGAAGGGCAGGAGCACATTCGAGGCGACCTCATAGGTCGGCACGATGCGCACTTCGAGCGGCAGCATGAGGGTGATGAAGATCATCCAGAATGCCACGCCTCGGAAACGGAAGCGGAAATAGACAAGGCTGAAGGCGGTGATCATGGCGATCACGATCTTGCCGACCATGATCGTCAAGGCGGAGATCAGCGAATTCAGGTAGAGGGTGGAAAATCCGCCCCGTTCCCAGGCCGCAGCCATGTTGACCAACAGGTGATCACTCGGCAGCAGCGGCCTCGGGATTTCCCCCATGCGTTCGAGAGGCAGAGTTGCAGTGATGAACGACACGTAGATCGGGAAGCACATGAGTGCCGCGCCGCTGATCATGATCGCATGCGTGACGATATTGAGAATGGGTGTCTTTTCGATCATTCGCTGGCCTCCCCCTTGTCGGAGCCGGCGTAGTGAACCTTGCGCTCGACGAAGCGGAACTGAAGAAGGGTGACGGAAATGACCAGCAGCATCAGGATCAGCGACTGGGCCGAGGACGAGGAAAGATCGAGCCCGATGAAGCCGTCCTTGTAGATCTTATAGACCATGGTCTGGGTGGCATTGCCCGGCCCGCCCTGGGTCATGACGTTGATGATGCCGAAGCCCTCGGTGAAGGAGGTCGCGACGTTCAGCACGAGAAGCAGGAAGAAGGTCGGCGAGATCAGCGGGAAGACGAGGTCGAAGAAGCGGCGCACCGGTCCGGCGCCGTCCATGGCGGCGGCCTCGACCAGATTGTTAGGGATGGCCTGCAGGCCGGCCAGGAAGAAGACGAAATTGAAAGTGATCGAGGTCCAGCTCGAGGCGATGACGACCATGATCAGAGCGTCCGTGCCGCTTAGCGACGGGTTCCAGATCCCGGGATACCATTGGTTCAGGATGCCGATGAAGCCGATCTGCGGCTGGAAAATATACTGCCAGGCGACGGCTGCAACAGGTGCCGCGACTGCGTAAGGCCACATGATCGCGGTCTTGTAGAAGATCGTTCCGCGCAGCCCCCGGTCGGCGAAGACCGCGAAGATCAGCCCGAGCCCCAGCGAAATAGTCGTGGTCGATGCCGACATGATCAGCGTGTTGCGGATGGCGGTGTGGTAGACCGGACTGGTGACGATCTCGGCGATGTTGCGCAGGCCAACCCAGACGGCGTCGCCGCCGAATGGCGGTTCCAGCGTGAAGGACCAGAAGAGGGCCTGGCCGGTCGGCCAGTAGAAAAACACGAAGATTATCAGCAGTTGCGGTCCTATCAACAGATAGGGCAGCCACCGGTCTTCGAAGATGACGCGTTTGATCATGCGGAATGCTCGGACGATGGGACATCGGGGAGCCAATCCGGAGCGCTGGCGCGATCCGGATTGGCGTCGTCAGATAAGAGGCAGGTCTGCCGATCAGGGCAGCTTGGCGCCCGGATAGGTGTCGGCGAAGCGCTTGAGCAGCTGGTTGCCACGGTCGGTCGCGGTGTCGAGCGCCTGCTGCATCGTCACCTGGTTGTTGAGAGCCTTCTGGATCTCTTCGGTAATGATGTTGCGGATTTCGACGTAGTTGCCGAGACGAACGCCCTTGGAGAGCGGCGTCGGCGTTGCGCGGGTCAGGCTCTTGACGGCGAGATCGCGGTTGACCTTGCCATCCTGCTTGTAATAGCCGGATGCGACGAGGTCGTTATAGGCCGACTTGGTGACCGGGATATAGCCGGTGCCATCGGACCAGAGCTTCTGCTGTTCCGGCTGGGCGATGAACTGGTAGAAGGCGGCAACGGCCTTGTACTCTTCCTTGGAGAAGCCCTTCATCGTCCAGAGAGCGGCGCCGCCGACGAGGCTGTTGATCGGCGTTACGTCCTTGTTGTGCGGCAGCTGGGCGACGGTCCAGTGCGTGCCCTTCGGGCGAGCCAGTTCGTCCGTCGTGGTGAAGCCGGCGATCGAGTCGAAGAAGATCGCGCACTGGCCGTTGATGAACATGTCGCGGCGGGTGTCGATATTCGGCTCGTACTTGGCGAGGCCCTGGTCGAACCAGCGCTTCTGGCGCTCCATGTGCTTGACGAACAGCGTCTTGTTGATTTCGAGTTGGGCATCGAGGCCATCGTAGCCGTTATTCTCGGTAGCGACGGGGACGTTATGGATCGCCGAAAACTGTTCCATGTCGGACCAGAGGTCGATCGCCCAGCCGAGCGGGCACTTCGAACCGGCCTTGTCGCGCAGCGCGACGAGCAGGTTGTCGAAGTCTTCCCAGGTCTCGGGGAAGCTGTCGTAACCAGCGGCCTTCAGCTGATCGGTATTGTAATAGACCATGGCGGTCGAGGAGTTGAACGGGAACGCCCAGAGCTTGCCGTCGCGGCCGGCATAATAATTGCCGATAACCGGGAAGTAGTCGTCCCAGTTGACCTTGATGCCGGTTTCTTCGACCAGCTGGTAGGCCGGAACGACAGCGCCAGACAGCATCATCGTGCCGGTGCCGCGGTCGACGACCTGCAGGATGTGCGGCTGATTGCCGGCGCGAACAGCAGCCATCGCCTTCTGGAAGATTTCGTCGTACGTGCCCTCACGGGTGCAGTTGATGTGGTAGTCGTTCTGGCTCTGGTTGAAGCGATCGCACTGTGCGACGACTTCCTTCTGCAGGCGGCCGGAAAGGCCGAACCACATATTGATCTCCGTCTTGGCGCTGGCAGGCGCAGCAGCGGACAGAACTGTAAGAGCGGCGGCTGCGATAAGAGCAGTCTTTAACATCCCTATCTCCAAATTCGTTTCATGCGGCAGCCGGTAAACACGCGGCTCCGCGACAACGGGCGTTTTCCTATCGTGGAAACGTTTCATCGACATGACGGCTATGTGTAAGATTAGTGACGTTTCAGCACTTGGCGATCGTCAGGGAGGTGACTACAAGGGCGAACGCAAACCGCCCCTCATTCCCCGTGAAAGGAAAAGAGGGGCGGTAAAACGTGTTAGAGCTGGAGGAGAGGGCTTACCGCTCTGCTGTTTCGGCCAGCGATGACAGGCCTTGCCTGACAAGCTCCGCGGTGATCTCGACCGCATTCACGCCCACGGCGCCGATGGAATAGGACGCGCCGACCGCTGCCCAGCGCGCGGCCAGCTCGGCATCGCGACTATTAAGATAAACGGCGAGGAAGACGCCGACAAAGATATCGCCTGCACCTGTCACATCCACCGGTTCCAGGGCAAGCGCCGGGACGATGACAGGTTCATGGCCGGGTCTGATCAGCGCGGAGCCGACGGCGCCCATCGTCAGCAAGAGGCTGGCGCCGCCGCCATCGACACGTTTGGCCAAGGCGTGGACGAGTTCGGCGTCTTCGGCATGTTCGCCTATCAGCTGGCGCGCTGCAGGGCGGCTCATGAAAATGAAATCGCAAACACGCCTGAGCTCGTCGAAAGCGGCAGGCGTCTGCCAGTGCGGGGGAAGTCCGGTCGTATCGATGGTCACAAGCTCCGGCCGCATGCTGCCGGTCAGGCTCAATTCATCGAGCAGGCCGACCCTGAAGCCCTCCAGATGCAGGCAGTGGCGTCCGCCCCTCGCGACAGCCTCCGTCATATAGTCGCGAATGCGCGGAACGGGCATCGACAGCGGCTCGTTGAGGATGGTTCTGCGACCGCCCTTTTCCACGATGATGACGCTTCGCGACAGCCGGCCACCGACAAGCCGCTCGACCGCCTCGACATCGAGGCCGTATTCCAGCAATTGCGCCAGGGCCCAGTCGCTCTCGGGATCGTCGCCGAGCGAAGAAATCAGGCTCACCGCGACCGGAAAATCGGCACCCAGGCGGCTGGCGGCAATGGCCACATTGGTGGCCGGTCCTCCGACCGAGCGATGAATGAGCTGGGCCGAGACACGGCTGCCCGCTGCCGGCATTTCATCTGCGAGGATGGAATGATCGATGCTGACATAGCCGATTGTCGTCAGCCGCGGGGCATCGGGAGGAAGCGTAATGCCGCGGCGGGCCTGTTCGGTCTGCCCGACCAGGGAGCGGGCAACGGAACTTGGCCTGTAGCCTAGCCGCTGGATCGCGTCCGTGACCGCGATGCGGTTCTGTTCTGTCACCGCGGGATTGTTGTTGACGACACGGCTGACCGTGCCGACGGAGACCCGGGCGAGCCGGGCGACATCCTTGATGGTGGCGCGGGATTTCATGGCGCGGTGAACCTCTGGGTGAGGGCGTTCCGGCACATTCCAGTCGGCGGGGTTCCAATGGGCGCGGTGGAAACTGGGATCGGGAAGGAATGAAGGTTCATGCAATCATCACATAAGCGTGTCGGAAGTTTCATATTTACGGATTAGCCCTCGGCGTGACTACACAATGAAACGTTTTCTTGGTGTAGCGCAACTCAAATTTATGCGAGGCTCCATGCTCATCACCACCTACAACATTCAGTACACCCGCGGCCGGGATGATCGCTTTGATCTTGAACGTATCGTCGATACCGTCAAGGACAGCGATATCATCGCCCTGCAGGAGGTGGAGAATTACTGGGATCGTTCGGGCAATATCAGCCAGGCGGAGGAGATTGCGCGCCTTCTGCCGGATCATTTCTACGTTTGGGGTCCGACGGTCGACGTGCTCAAGATCTCCGACGCCGATGGCAAGCGCCCGACGGATTACAAGCGTCGCCAGTTCGGCAACATGATCCTCTCGCGCTACCCGATCCTGTCGACGCGCAATCATATGTATCCGAAGTTCACAGCACCCGGCCCGCACACCATCCAACGCGGCGCGATCGAGGCGCTGATCGAAACATCCACCGGTCCGATCCGCTTCTATTCGACCCATCTCGACCATCTGGCGAGCCGCTACCGGATGGTGCAGCTGCAGGAACTGGTCAATGTCTCCAACCGCGCCTTCTCCGACGGTCCGGCGATCGGCGGCCGCGAGATCGTTCCGTCCTGGCGTGAAGAGCCGGCTCTGCCCGATATGCCGCGCGAAGCGATCCTGCTCGGCGACTTCAATTTCGAGCCGACCTCGCCGGAATATGAATGGATGTGCGGTCCGGTCAATCGCTGGCACGGCCGGTTGCCGGACGCCTCCGGTTTCGTCGATGCCTTCGTCGCTGCCGGTGGTGCGGAGGATCAGGGTCACACTCTCTATCGCGACTTCGACGCCAAGACCGGCATCCGCATCGACTATTGCTTCGTTCCGTCGTGGCTGTCGAGCCGCATCCGTAAGGTCTGGGTGGACGAACAGGCCGATGGATCGGATCACCAGCCGCTGCGCATAGACATCGATCTATAATGGCGAAGCGGCCGGCATAGGCTGAACAAGAATGTCCGGCTCCGCCCGAAAGGCGTGCGGAGCCGGATCGTCCCTCGTCTGTAAGGTGGGAATCTAGACTGCGTAGGGGCTCGACGCCGGTGTCGTGAACCAGTGCGGGCCGTCTTCACCCATGTAGATATGGTCTTCGAGGCGGACACCGAATGTGTCGGGGAAGACGACCATCGGCTCGTTCGAGAAGCACATGCCCGGTGCCAGCGGCATTGTATTGCCTCGGACGATATAGGGCGCCTCGTGGATTTCCAGGCCGAGACCGTGGCCGGCGCGATGCGGCAGGCCGGGCAGGCGATAAACGGGGCCGAGGCCGTGCCGAGCAAAGGTGTTGCGGGCGGCAGCATCGAGGCTTTCGCAAGGTGCGCCGAGTTTGGCCGCCTCGAACACGGCCTGCTGGCCTTCGCGCTCGATGGCCCAGGCGCGTTCGAATTCACTGTTGCCGCCATCGAGCATATAGGTGCGCGTCAGGTCGGAATGGTAGCCATCGATGCGGCAGCCCGTATCGACGAGAATGACATCATCCGCCTGCAGGATCTGCTCGCCGTCGGCTCCGTGCGGCAGCGAGGTCGCGACGCCGAACGAGACGATGCAGAAACTGGAGCCGGCGGCGCCTGCGCCGCGATGCTGTTGGTCGATGAAGCGTACGACGTCTGAGGCGGCTGTGCCCGGCGTCAGTGTATCGCGGACCTTGCGGTGAATATCGAGCGTAAGACCCATCGCGTACCGGATAAGGGAAATTTCTGCCGGCGATTTGATGGCGCGCAGTGCGCGGATCATAGGGCCGCCATCGACGAGGCGTGCGGCACCCATCTGTTCGGTAAGGGCGTGATAGAAGACAAGCGGCAGTGCGTCGTCGAGCGCGAGCTTGCCGCTGGGGCCGGCCAGCTTCGCGACCAGCGCCGAAGGGCTTTCCTCCTCTTCCCAGACGGCAATGTCGCCTGGCAGGCGCGGCAGCGTTTCGACGCGGCTGCGTTCGAAGCCGGGCACGATATAAGTGAGTTTATCCTCTGTGACGACAGCGCCGAGCAGACGTTCGCTCGGATGCCAGACGAGTCCGGTAAAATAGCGCAGGCTCTCGGTTGGGCCGAGCAGGGTGGCGGCGATGCCCTGCGCTTGCATACGCTCGCGCAGCCGCGACAGGCGGCCCTGCCGCTCTTCATGCGTGATGGCTGCGACGGGATGGGACCAGGCGGAATGAGACACGCGATATATCCGTAATTTTTGCCAGAATTAGATGCTTGATTCCAGCATAGGGCAATTGTAGGCAATGTGTCGACAAACAATCTACAGGATTTTGCCATGCTCGTCAGCGAATACACGATCCCAGGCGTTCACGTCCGTGACCATCTCATCGACGTGCCGCTCGATTGGAAAAAGCCCGATGGCGCATCGATCAAGGTCTTCGCGCGCGAGGTCTGCGATCCCACGCGCCGCGGAGAAAAATTGCCGGTCCTCCTCTTCCTGCAGGGCGGTCCGGGTGGCAAGTCGCCGCGTCCCGTCGGCGGTGGTCCTTCCTGGCTTGGCGAAGCGCTGAAGACCTACCGCGTCGTGCTGCTCGACCAGCGCGGCACGGGCAGAAGCACCCGCATCGAAAGCGCCACCATGACCGCTTTTGCCGATGGTGAGGCGGGGGCTGATTATCTGAGCCATTTCCGCGCCGACAGCATCGTTGCCGATTGCGAGCATATCCGGAAGACTGTTTTCGGCGGCGTGCGATGGGAAACCCTCGGCCAGAGCTATGGCGGCTTCCTGACGCTGACCTATCTGTCGCAAGCGCCGGAAGGGCTGGCTGCCTGCTACGTCACCGGCGGATTGGCTGGGCTCTCGGCAACGGCCGATGATATTTATCGCCACACCTATCCGCGTGTGGCCGCCAAGAACCGGGAATATTACAAGCGTTACCCAGATGATGGTGGCAGGATCGCCCGTATCGCCGACCGTATTGCCACTGACGATATCCGCCTTTCCGACGGTGACCGCCTGACAGTCCGCAGGTTTCAGACGATCGGGATCGATTTCGGCATGGGGCCGGGCTATGAAAACGTGCACTGGCTGGTGGACGAGGCTTTCTCCGATGCCGAAGAAACGCGCTTCTCCGACGCCTTCCTGGCCTCCGTCATGTCGCTGACCTCCTATGACGGCAATCCGATGTTTGCGGTGTTGCAGGAGAGCATTTACGGGCAGGGCAGGGCCGCGACCGGCTGGGCGGCCGAGCGCATCCGGGCGGAATTTGCCGAATTCGGTGATGAGAGCCGGCCGCTCCATCTGACCGGTGAGATGATGTATCCGTGGATGTTCGAGGAGATCCGCTCGCTTCGCCCGTTCCGCGATGCCGTCGAAGCACTGGCGCGTTACGATGCATTCGAACCGCTCTATGATCCCGCGCGTCTTGCTGCGAACGAAGTACCGGTCGCCGCCGCTGTCTATTTCGACGATATGTATGTCGATGCCGACCTGTCACTCGCCACGGCGCGGGATGTCGGCAATGTGAAGACCTGGGTGACGAACGAATTCGAGCATGACGGCGTGCGCCAGTCGCCGGCCGTCTTCACACGCCTGCGACAGATGGTGCGCGATAGCGGCGGTCCCCTCGGCTGAGCCGAGGGATTTACGCCTGCCGGATATTAGGCCGAGAGCGATTTGCCGCCGACGGGATCGAACAGGTGCATCCGGTTCATGTTGAAGGAGAGCGGCATTTTCGTGCGCGGGCGCGGATCGCTTTCCGGATCGACGTTGGCGCACATGCTGACCGAGCCGATGTCGAAATAGATCATCGTTTCCGGCCCCAGCGGCTCCACCAGATCGACATTGGCCTCGATGGTTTCGAAGCCGGGCCTTGGCATGAGGCTTGAGATCGATTCCGGACGGATTCCGAAGATCACCGGCTTACCGGCATGCGCCTGATATTCCGTGGCTCTCGCTGCGGGAACGGCAAGCCGGTTTCCATCCTCGAGCACGACGACCAGTCCGTCACCGCCAGCTTCCAGCGTCGCGTTCAGGAAGTTCATCGAAGGCGAGCCGATGAAGCCGGCCACGAACTGGCTGACAGGGTGATGATAGAGTTCCTGCGGCGGCCCGGCCTGTTCGATGATACCGCCATTCATGACGACGACGCGATCGGCCATGGTCATCGCTTCGACCTGATCGTGGGTGACGTAGACGGTTGTTGTCGGCAGCAATTGATGCAGTCGCTTGATCTCTGTGCGCATCTGTACGCGCAGCTTGGCGTCGAGATTGGAAAGCGGCTCGTCGAACAGGAAGACCTTGGGATTGCGCACGATGGCGCGGCCCATCGCGACGCGCTGGCGCTGGCCACCCGACAGCTGGCCGGGGCGCCGGGACAGCAATTCGGTAATATGCAGCGTTTCGGCTGCGCGGTTGATACGCTCGTCGATCTCCGCTTTCGGCAGCTTCTGCTGCTCAAGGCAGAAGGAAATGTTCTCGCGAACGCTCATATGCGGATAGAGCGCGTAGTTCTGGAACACCATGGCGATGTCGCGCTTGCCTGGGCCAAGCCGGTTGACGACCTGATCGCCGATGACGATATCGCCGCCCGTAATGTGTTCCAGCCCGGCGATCATGCGTAGCGTCGTCGACTTGCCACAGCCCGAGGGACCGACGAAGACGACGAATTCATTGTCCTCGATATCGAGGTTGATGCCGCGCACGGCTTCATAGATGCCGTAGGATTTGACCACGTTGCGCAGTTCGAGGCGTGCCATTGTGATCTCCCTACTTTTCGTGCAGCCAGACGGCCATCGCGCCCGGCGCGCGGTTGGCCCAGAGATGGTAGGGGATTGCCCTGAACTGCCTCGGCTTCAGAGCCGGCGGCTGGGTGCGGTACAGCGTCTCCTGCCAGTCCGAGGCATCGGCCTCCAATGCATCACCTTCGAGAACCGTGGCGCCGCCGAGAAGCGTTGCGTCGAAGCTCGCGGCAATCTCGCCCTGCGACGGCAGCCGCAGCCGCTGCGGCTCCGTGCCGAGATCGGCTTCCTCTACGCAGAAAATGACAGGTCCACGGCGAAGCGCAAAGCGGCCATTGTCTTCGGTCGCGGCTGGATGGGCATAGAGCCGATCGACAGGCATGTCGAATGCCAGGCGAACCTCATCGCCATCTTTCCATTCGCGTTCGATCGCCGCATAACCCTTGGCGATATCCAGCTTGATCGCCTCGCCATTGACGACGGCCCTGGCGTCGCGGCACCAGCCGGGAATGCGCAGGCGGAGCGTGAAGCACTTCGACTGGTCGAGGCCAAATGAGATCCTGACATCGCCATTCCAGGGATATTCGGTCGTCTGCCTGAGACGAAGGAAAGCATCGCCGACCGACAGTTCGGCAGTATTTTCGCCATAGAGATGTACGGCCACCTCATCGGCTTTGGTCGAATAGAAATACTGCCCGAGCGAGGTGATGAAGCGGGCGATGTTAGTCGGGCAGCAGGGGCAATAATGCCATTTCCAGCGGCGGTTCTGGCCGTGGCTTTCGAGCACGTTCTCATAGAAGTAGTGCTCGCCATCGCGCGAGATGCCTGACAATGCGCCGTTGTAGAGCACGGTTTCGAGCTTGTCGGTGAACTTGCTGTCGAGCTCGATCTGCGCCATGCGATGGCTGAAGAAGCCGAGTGCGACTGCCGCACAAGTCTCGGCATAGGCGGTCTCGTTCGGCAGGTCGTATTCCCGAGTGAAACCTTCGTTCGATGCCGAAGGGCCAAGGCCGCCGGTAACGTAGAGCTGGCGTCCGACCAGATTGTCGAACAGGCGGTCGCAGGCGCTCTTCAGGCTCTCGTCGTCATTCTCGACGGCGAGATCGGCCATGGCCGAGAACAGATACATGGCACGCACGGCGTGGCCGACGACCTGCGTCTGTTCGCGCACCGGCATATGCGCCTGGCTATAGGCATAGGTGTGGAACACATATTTTGCCGGATCATCGCCACGCTTGAGAGCTTCCTCATCGTAGTAGGACGGCATCTGGCCGCGCTCGTCGACGAAATACGTGGCAAGCTTCAGGTGGCGAGGATCTTTCGTCACGCGATAGAGCTTGACCAGCGCCAGCTCGATTTCTTCATGCGCATCATAGCCGCGCAGCTTGCCGGGCTCGCGGCCAAACGTATCGATGATGTGATCGACGGCGCGGATCATCACGTCAAGGAAACGCCGCTTGCCGGTCGCCTCATAATAGGCGACAGCGCCTTCGAGCAGGTGGCCCATCGAATACATCTCATGCAGGTCACGCAGATTGGTCCAGCGCTTTTCCGGCTCGCGACGGATGAACCAGCTGTTGAGATAGCCATCGGCCAGCTGGCCATGTTCGAGCTTTTCGACGATCGCGTCGATCTTGGCTTCGATATCGGGGTTCGGGTTGTTCTTCAGCGTGTAGCTCGCCGCCTCGATCCACTTGCCGAAATCGGAATCGAAGAAATGCTGCATCGACAGGCCGCTTGGCTGGATCGGCCGGGCGAGCGGGCCGGCCGGCTTGTCGAAGTCGAGCACTTCGAGAAAGCCTTCCTCATCGAGCCGCATGTGCTGGGTTGGGATCGTGACGTCGCGGACGGTTTCCGTCCAGCTTTTCCAGAAGCCGCCATTGAAGGTGACGCGGGTATGGTCGGCCGGCACGTATCGATCGATCGGGGTTCTTGGCTGGGATTTCTGGGCGATAGGCATGGGAACTCCTTGAGCGGACGGGCCGCTTTTCATTTCACGGCGCCGGCCGTCAGGCCGCGCACATAATAGCGTTGCAGAAGAAGGAAGAGGATGATGCAGGGGAACATGGTGACCGCGATACCGGCCTGAAGCGCACCCCAGTCGATGATGCCGTAGAGGCCGGAGGAGACATTCACCAGCATGATCGGCAGCGTGAACTTGTTCTGATCCGACAGGAAGATGAGCGCCGCCAGGAACTCGTTCCACGAGTTGAGGAAGGCGAACATCGCCACTGTCGCTACACCGGGCAGCGCGATCGGCAGCATGACGCGTCGAAGGATCGTCGCCTGCGAGGCCCCGTCGATGCGTGCTGCCTCGATAAGTGCTTTGGGTACGGCATCAAAGGCGTTGCGCATCATGAAGACGGAGAAGGGCAGCTGGAAGGTGACATAGATCAGCACTAGGCCGACCAGGCTGTTCTGCAAACCGAGCAGCTTCAGGATCAGGAAGAGCGGCGTCAGGATTGATTGGAACGGGATCATCATCGTCGCCATGATCAGCACGAAGAGGATCGACTGGCCCGGGAACTTGAACTTGGAGAAGCCGTAGCCGGCCGGCACGGAGACGATGACAGTCAGCAGGACGGTACCGATCGCGATCATCACCGAATTGGCGGCATAGACATACCAGCCTGCGCCGACATGCTCGAGCCGCCGGTAGTTTTCCAGCGAGAAGGTCTTGGAGAACAGCGCCGCCGGATTGGCGAGCGCTTCGGCAGCCGGCTTGAACGAATTCGCCAGCGACCAGACGATCGGCATGATGAAGAAGATCGAAAACAGGATCGATGCGAGCAGGAAGAGCAGGTAGCCGGTCTGGCCGCCTCGCGGATTGGTATTTGTCGTCGGCTGGGTCATCAGCCTTCCTCCGGGCGCTCGCGCAACAGCACGAATTGGATGGCGCTGATGGCGACGAGCACGATCAGCAGTGCAAAGGAAAGCGCCGAACCGTAGCCGAGCCGATAGGACGAGAATGATGCCAGGTAGATCGAGAAGACCGCCGAGATCGTGCTGTTTTCCGGCCCGCCCTGGGTGATGATGAAGAACTGGTCGAAGGCGAGCATGGACGAGGTGACGTTGAGCACCAGTGCCAGCACCAGCGAATTGCGCATCAGCGGCAGGGTGATGCGGCGGAAGCGGCTGAAGGTGCTGGCGCCATCGATCTTGGCGGCCTCGATGACATCGTTGGAAATTCCCTGCAGCCCGGTCAGCAGGATGACCATGGTGAAGCCGGCAGTCTTCCAGACGACCATGAGGATGATGACGGCCATCGCCGGCCAGAAGCTTTCGAGCGGGCGTGGCGCCGAACTGATGAGGCCGATGCCGCGCAGGACCTGCGCAAAGACGCCGCTATCGGGATTGAGGAGCCACATCCAGAGCGTCGAGGCGGCGCCGAAGCCGATGACAACAGGCATGAAGAAGATCGTGCGGAAGAAACCGGCCGAACGCAGTGGGCGATCGACAAGCAGCGCCAACGGAAAGGCGACTGCGAAGATCGCTGCCGTGACCAGCACTGTATAGAGCATCGTGAAGCCCAGGGAATGCCAGAGCTGCATATCGCCAAGAAGCTCCCTGTAATTGGCAAGACCGATGAATTTTTTCCGGCCGAGCAGCGGCCAGTTGTAGAAGCTCATCCATATGGTCATGGCGAGCGGAACGAGAAACAGCACCAGGATGAAGAGGAAGCCGGGCAGGATGAAAGCAAGCCCAAGCCAGCCCTTCGGCTCCGGCTCTCCGGAAATCCGCTGTCTTGTCTGTATTGTCGGCGTATCGACCACTGTTATTCCTCGACGATTTCAAACCCGCGTGTCGGTAATCCGGCGAAGATGCGGGGCGGAAGGCCGCCCCGCGCCAGATGCGGTTACGGATTTGTGCGGTCGAGGATCTTGGTAAAGTCGTCCTGCGCCTTCTTGATCGAGCCGTCGACATCGTCGCCGAATATCGTCCCCTGGATCAGGTTGAGGAACGGGCCGGTACGGCTGACGAAGAGCTCATCCGAGGAGAAAGTGTAAGGCGTACGCGCCTTGGCCAGGATGTCGTAGGCGATCAGGTTGCGCGGGTCGAACTTGGCATAGGCTTCCTTGGCAAGGTCGGTGCGCGACGGCATGCCGGATTCCTGCGTGATGTAGACCTGCTGTTCCGGCTCCATGTAGAATTTCACGAAGTCGAGCGCGACCTTCTTCTTCTCATCGCTGATGCCCTTGATGAGCGCCAGCGTGTCGCCGCCGGCAAAGCTCGATGCACCGCCCTTCGGACCTGGGATCGGGGCGACGGCGAACTTCACGTCGGGATACTTGCTGGTCAGCAGGTTGACGATATAGGAGCCGGTCATGAGGATACCCACCTTGCCGGAGGCGAAGGCTTCGACCGCATTATTGCCGTTGCCCGAACGCGAGGTCGGATGGATGGCGCCGTCCTTCCACATATCGCGATAGGCTGCGATGGTGTCGCGCATCGCTGGCGTATCGACCGTGGCGGTGCGGCCGTCATCGGAGAGCACGTCGGCATTGGCAGCCCACAGATGCGGCAGGAAGTCGTAGATCAGCCAGCTGCCGGAATTGGCGACGAAGTAGAAGCCATAGGTTTCCTTGTCGAGCGCATGGATCTTCTTGGCATCGGCGGCGATCTCTTCGAGCGAGGCCGGCGCCTTGTCCGGATCGAGCCCGGCTTTCTTGAAGAGGTCGGTATTGTAGGCGATGATCGAGGCGTCGGGCAGAGCCGGCACGCCGTAGACCTTGCCGTCATAGGTGGCAAGGCGGATATGCGACGGGCTCAGCGCCGCCGAATAGGGCAGACCCTTGACGAAATCGCTGATGTCCTCAAGGCTATCATTGGCGGCAAAGGTCGGAAGGTAGATCAGGTCGAGAACTGCGCCTTCCGGAGCGGCGCCACCGGCAATCGCAGCACCGAGTTTCGGCACCATCTGCTCGGCGGTGATCTGGGTCACGTTAACCTTGTCGGAATGCGAGGCGTTGTATTTTTCGGCCAGGCCCTGGAGCACGGCACCTGAAGATGTGCGCACCCATAGCGTGATTTCTTCGGCGCTGGCGAGAGAAGAACTCGCCAGCAGCGCAACGGCGGCAATCGTGGTTTTCAAATGTAACATGTGGGTTCCCCTTCTCTTATGCGAGGCTCCGGGGCCTCAGGACGGAGACGACGTTAATAGAGAACATTTTTTATGTCGACAGGCTGTATGCATCAAAATGTCATGTTTTTGTTAAAACCTTTTAGCAGCTAAATTTTTTCTGCTAAAAGGTTTTAACAAGCCAGTTGAGTGGGTGCGAATTTGAAGAAATCTGGTGGCGGCCGGCATACGATCCGTGATGTGGCGAGGGCTGCGGGGGTGAGTATTTCAACGGCCTCGAACGCGTTGAACGGCACCGGGCGAACCAATGCCGAGACGCGGGACAAGGTGCGACGGATCGCCGATGAAATCGGCTTCAGGCCGAATGCTCTCGCGCGTGGGTTGTTGACGAGGCGTAGTCATGCGATCGGCATGCTAACCAACGACACCTATGGGCGCCTGACCTTGCCGATGGCCTCCGGCGTGTCGGAGGTGCTTGTCGATCATGGTGTGTCGCTCTTCCTATGCGCCACCAACAACGATCCGAGGCTGGCAAGACTGCATCTCGAGGCGCTGCGCGACCGGCAGGTCGATGGCATCATCTTCACGGCGACGCGCATCGACATGGAGCCGCCGCCGGAATTGACGCAGCTAGGCATTCCGGTCGTCTACGTCTTCGCGCAAGGACCATCGGACAGCGTCAGCTTTCATCCTGACGACGCCCAGGGGGCGCGCCTTGCCGTCGAACATCTCCAGGGTCTCGGCCGCTCGCGCATCCTGCACATTACCGGCGAGCAGAACTATCGCGCCGCCTGTATTCGCGCCGAGGCCTATCGGGAACTCGTTGGGCCGACGGCGGAGGTCATGTTCGGCGACTGGTCGGAAGAATGGGGGCACGCGGCGATCGAGGCGGTCTTCTCGCGCTCCAGGGCAAAGCCGGATGCAATCTTCTGCGGCAGCGACGAGATCGCCCGCGGCGTCATCGATGCACTGCGCGATAGAAACATTTCCATACCCGACGATATCGCTGTCGTTGGTTTCGACAATTGGGAGGTCGTCTCACGCCAGACGCGTCCGCCGCTCACGACGATCGATATGGAACTCAAGGAGCTCGGTCACCGGGCCGGACTTGCGATCCTCAACCTGTCGAAAGGCGAGACGATCGAGCCCGGCATCGAGAGATTACCGTGCACCCTTGTCGTTCGCCGTTCCGCAGGACAAGCCTGAAGTGGGCCGCCGATCGTTTATACTCGCGCTGCCTGATTGGTTTCGCTGTCGATGTCGGCCTTCTTGCCGTTCTCGCGCGATCTCAGAGCCTTTGTCAGGCATAGGGCCGCAATGATGACCGGCAGGCAGACGAGGTAGGAGACCCTGATGCCGGCATGTTCGGCGACGAAACCGAGCAATGGCGGAGCAAGGAAGAACACGACGAAGGACATCTGCCCGAGGGCTGCGACATTGAGATGTGTCGGGCGATCGGTGCGCTGTGCCGCCGCAGAGACAGCAAGGGGATAGACCGCGCTGCAGCCGGCGCCCATCAGCGCAAAGCCGAGCAGCGCGACATAGGCGTGCGGCGCGAGCCAGACGGCGCAGAGGCCCACCGCCGAGAGTACCAGCAGGAAGGTCGCGACAGCGCGTGCACCGAACCGGTCCACGAGCGGATCTACGAACAATCGGGCGAGCGCCATGAAGAAGGTGAACAGCGTCAGCCCGAGGCCGCCGATAAAGGGTTCGACCGCGAAGGCATCGCGCATGTAGATGGCGGACCAGTCGATGCCGGCGCCTTCCACGAGAAAGGCGGCGATGCCGATGATGCAGAGTGGCATGAGGCCCCATGTCGGCAGCGCTATGCTTGGCCCCTCGACATGCTCTCCCCCGGCACGGGCCGGCGCATTCTTGATACCCGAGATGAAGATCGTGCCGACGATCAGGACGAACGCGAATGTCAGGGCAAGATGTAGATACATTGGCACGCCTGCTTGACGAACGGCCGAGCCGACGAGTGCGGTCAGGAAGAAGCCGAGGCTCCAGAAACCGTGCGCCCTGTTCATGACGCCGCGGCCGAGTTGGGCTTCGATGCGGTCTATCTCGACATTGAGATTGATTTCCAGCGCTCCGGCCAGCAGCCCCTCGCAGAACAGGATGAAGAAGACCAGCCAGGCGGCGTCGGCCCAGGGAATGGTCGCGAGCAGCGCGGATGTTCCGAGAACTGTCAGGAAAGCCGTCTTGCGGGCGCCGAAGCGCGCAATCAGCGGCGATGCGAAGGTCAGCGAAATCAGCGCACCGATCGCGGCACCGATCAGCGTGAGGCCGAGCTCGGACTTGTTGACAGCCAGGGCATCCTGCAGGTCGGGCAGGCGCGAAAGCAGCGCTCCCATCGAGGTCGCGAAGAGAAAGAAGCAGACATAGATCCGGTGTTGCGGCTGGATATGCATTCGATCGCTCCGGGATGTGATCGGTTCGGGAGGTGGATCTCAATCGCGACGGCGGCGAAAAAAGACAATTTCGGGTGGCATTTCCGACATATATCTTGTTGTCGACAATCGCAACAGCAACCTTAACTGGTTGTCGTCCGCCTCTCCACGAAAGATCAGACGGAAGAATTCTGCAGTTGCTCTCCGTACCCGCTGTTGAGCTGGCGACCGACGCGGGCTATCAGGGCGGGCAACATATTTCCGGCTCCGAGAGGCCCATCTGACTATGACCCCTTCCTATCTGGTTACACATTCCGGTGGCTTCCACGCCGATGAGCTGCTTTCGAGTGTCGTCCTCACGCGATTGTTTCCGCAGGCTGCGATCGTTCGCAGCCGAAGTGCCGAATGGACGACGCCGGCTGCCGACCGCATCATCTACGATGTCGGCGGGCAATATGATCCTGCCGCCGGCATTTTCGACCACCATCAACGCGGCGCGCCGGTGCGCGAAGACGGACGCCCCTACAGTTCCTTCGGTCTGGTCTGGAAGCATTACGGGTCCGATTATCTTGCCGCGCTCGGCGTGCCTGAGGCGCACGTCTCGTTGGTTCATGCCTCCTTCGACACCAAGTTCGTCCTGCCTGTCGACCTGACCGACAATGGTGCGCTCGACCCCTCCGTTGCCGGCGAGCTGGCCGGCCTGACGCTGCCTGCGCTCTTGGAAACGTTGAAGCCGGTTTTCGATGCCAAGGATCCAGGGGCTGACGACCGGGCGTTTCATTCCGCTCTTTCGATTGCGCGAAGCTTCGTCGAAGCCGGCATTGCAGGGCAGGATGCAAAACTCCGCGCGGAAGCCCTCGTTCTCAGGGCGATCAACGAGACGGGAGAGGGGCGCATCCTCGAACTGCCGATCGGAATGCCCTTCCGTGCGGCAATCGTCAAAGCGAAAGCCGATCACCTGCTGTTCGTCGTCCACCCCCGGGAAAACGACTGGTGTCTGACCGGCATACGCCGCGCTGACGAGGGTTTCGAACTGCGCGCCGATCTGCCTGCGTCATGGGCGGGTCTGACCGGCTCCGAACTCGAGCGCAGCTGTGGCGTCGAAGGCGCGACCTTCTGCCATAAAGGCCTGTTTGTCGCCGCCGCTAAAACTCGGGAAGCAGCCCTTGCTATGGCACAGATTGCGGTAGAGCAGGCACTGGCACGATGACCGTCTGAGGCGGGATCGCAAGCAGCACGGGACAGCATGTTCCCGGTCGCAATGCGATCCGCGTTTTCGTCAAACTTCCATGATGTCTTCGAACGATTCCGGGAAGCTCTGGCGCGCCACCTTCTCGTTAATAACGAGCATCGCCTCGTAGGACATCGGATCGAAGTCCTTGTCTGCTGCCACCACTTCCCGTCCGAACAGCAGATTGAGCCGGGCGGCATCCAGGTTGCCACGCTCGAAAGGCTCCGCTCCGAAATAGTGCCAAAGCGCGTGCAGGAAGGCTGCATCGACCCGGTGCTCGGATGTGCCCGGACGCGCACGGCGAGGCAGCGTCTTGATCGGTGTGACGCCCTTGGGATTGGCGCGGCGGATGGTGAATTGGATACCGGTGCCCGGCATGCCCGATGGAAAGCCGCGGTGCTTTGTCATATCCGGAAGATTTGCCATCGCTGCTGCTCCTTCGCGATCAGGTCGTGTCGTGCTGTTTAATGCCAGGTTCACCCCGGCGATACCGGCATGTGCACGAATAGCGATGTAGGCTTTGCTTTGCGAGCACCGCAAGTCCCCGTCTTTCGGATATCCACGCTCAGTTGGCAACCGGGCGGGCCATCTTCTTCGCTCTCTCCAGGGTGCGGGAAGCCGCGAGCAGATTCCGTGTCGCAAAGCCCTCGGAGAAACGGCCATAGACGGGCTCGAGCGTCTGCAGCGCGACAGGCGCTTTCTCCGTTTCCAGATAGTGTGTCGCCAGATCCGTCGCGATCCGCAATTCGAAAGACAGCGCTCCGACCGAGCGAGCCTGCGTAAGTGCCGTCTCAAACATGCTTTCTGCCTCGGAAAATTCGCCCCGCTGCCGCCGGATCGAAGCCTGCACGCGTTGAAGCTCCGGCAGGCACCAGACCTCGCTCTGACGTCTCTGATAGTCGAACGCCATGTCGATGGTTTCGTCTGCCTCATCGATCCGCCGCCGCGAAGCGAGCGTGTCTGCGAGAATGCTGAGATAGAGGCCGATGCGGATGGTGAAGCCGGACTCGATGAGTTCCCCGATCACCGTGCGCATCGCTTCGATATCCGCCATGCCGCCGCGCAGTTCAGGCATTACTGCGCTGTAGAATCGCAAGATCGGCTTCCAGAGTTCGGTGCCTTCGATTTCCAGATTGGCATTGAGCTGGCTCGTATAGACGCCAAGCCTCTCTGCATTGCCGTTCCAGAAGGCGACCGGTAATGCCGCCATGGCAAGCACATTGGATTGCGAGACGAGATGGCCGAGTTCCCCGGCGGCTCTGAGGCCCTCATCTGCGACATAGGCGGCGTAGGCGGGCTGCCCGGTCAGCCAGGAGATGAAAGAGAGATAGTTGCGCGTGCCGATATAGCGATCGACCTGGAAACCGGCCATGCGCGAGCGTCGTCCGACGTGAGGCGCGCTGAGGGCCAGCTGGTCCAATATCTGTCGGGCGTCCTTCAGCTTGCCCATATAGCCGCAGACAAGGGCGAAGAACCGTTCTCCGTCGACTGCGGATGGTGACTGCGGATTGGTCGAAGCCAATTCCCGCCATGCGATCAGGTTCTCCATTGCCTCCGGCACGCGACCGCTGCCATTGAGATGAAAAGAATACCCGAGCAGGCTGCGCAGATGGTAATCGGCATTGCCGGAGCGGCGCGCAAAATCGACCGCCTTGCGCCACGCGTCTTCCGCCTGGGCTTCTCGCCGGAGCCCGTAGAGCATGCTCCAGGCTCGCGAGCTGGCAAGCTTCATGTGCTGGGCGTCGGTCGTTGGATGGCGAAGCGCTCTTTCCGCCGTCTGACGCGCTTCTGGGACCGCCGAGATTTCGAAGAGCACGGGGATCGCCGCGATAGTCAGGCGGATGCCGAGTTCGACATCGCCCTTGTTGTCGAAGGCCCAATCGAGAGCCTTACGCAGATCGGGCAAGCGGTTCTGGTAGGAGGTAACCCATTCATGGGTTTCCCGCCATTCCCATTCGCGCTCGGATCGCTCGAAGAGTTCGAGCATGCGCTCGGCATGTGCCCGAGACACTGTCGATCGCAACGGATGCCGCTTAAGCCGGTCCTGGGCATAGCGCTGGTTCGTGTCGAGCAGACGGTAGCTTAGTGCCTGTCGATCCGCCGCCGCTGCGACCAGCGATTTTGCAACGAGGCTGCCGAGGCTTGCCGCCGTCACGGCCGGGCCTAATCCGGCGCCTGCGGCTATGGTCGCCGCGTCCGTCGCATCGAATGTACCGGCAAAGACCGAGATGACCTGAAAGATCAGCGCTTCGTCCTTCGTCAACAGCTGATAACTCCAGTCGATGGTCGCGCGCAGGGTCTGGTGCCTGCGCGGTGTCGCATCGCTGTTATGCTCGAGAACGGCCAGATGCTGTTCCAGCATCGCCAACAGTTGCCGCGGAGCATATTGGCCAAGTTTGCCGGCCGCCAACTCGATAGCCAGAGGAATTCCGTCGAGGCGCCGGCAGATCTCGCCAAGCGTTTCGCAATCCTCATCGGTCGGCCTGTATTCGGTCCACACACGGGCTCGTTCCATCAGGAGCTGCATTGAAGGATAGTGCCCCGCCGTTTCGGCCGTGAGCGCAACTCCCTCCGGTGGGCTGTCGAGCGGACTGAGCCAGACAACCTGTTCGCCAGGTGTTCCTAGCGGCGTTCTGCTGGTTGCGAGGATGTGGGATTTACAGCTGGTCCCCAGGCTGCTCGCAAAAAGCGCCGCGGCCGGCAGCACATGCTCGCAATTGTCGAGAATGATCAGCATCCGTCGCCTGTCGAGATAGTTGATAACCTTGCTGAGCTTGTCGCCACTGTTGCCGCGCAATCCTAATGCAGAAACCAGCGCCGATGGAACGAGCATCGGGTCATCGATGACGGATAGATCGACCCAGCACAGGCCATCGGGAAATGCCATTTCGATCTCACGCGCCGCCGCCAGGGCGAGCGTGGTCTTGCCCACGCCTCCTGTGCCGACGATGGTGACGTGCGACACCCTCCTCAGGTGCATCAGGACATCCGAAATTTCGACGGTCCGGCCGATAATGTCGGTGACTGGCGGTAGGGGACGGTGTTGTGCGACGGCAATCGGCGCGAGAAGCGGCTCGGCAACTGCGATGACGGGCGCGATGAAACGATAGCCGCGCCCGGAGACCGTGGCGATATAGGTGGGCTGCTCCTTCTCGTCGCCCAGCGCCTTGCGAAGTGCGAACATGTTCACTTTGAGATTGCTCTCGTGCACGAAGGTCTCGGGCCAGGCGGTCGCCATCAAATCCTGTTTGCTGACGAGTTCGCCCTGCCGCTCGACCAGAAGACTGAGCAGCGCAAATCCACGGCCGCCGAGCTTGACAGGCACACCGTCGCATAGAAGCAACTGTCTGGCGGGAAACAGCTGAAATGGTCCGAACGTACGGACCTTGTCTTCCGCCATACGAATGTTCAGATCATCCACCGTGCAATCTCACTCTCAGTCTGACGGCCACTTCGCGACAGGGCCAGCTGCTGAACGAAGCTTCTGATCAAGCTGACCTGGTGATGACATCACGAGCGTCAGCGCTAACCTGCGCCGATTGAAACGCAATGACAATCATACCTTCTGTTTATCAGGAGCGCGCCGCAGTCAACGGTGGAGACCTGGAACGAGCTTTGGTGACGGTGATGTGTGGGGAAAAGATCGCTTCCGTGCGGTGACGATGGCGCGAGAATATATGCCAGCCGTAATCCGCGAGTGGCCTTTTCCCAACTGTTTCAACGCTTGCGATGACGATCGCTACATCTTGAAAACAAACATCTTTTCCGCAGTCATCTCATGCATCGTGTAGGGAATGCCACCAATGCCGTAACCGGATTCGTGGCGGCCGGCGAAAGGCATCCAGTCGGTTCGAAAGGCCGTATGGTCGTTGATCATGACGGCTGAGGCATCGAGACGTTCGGCGGCGTAGAAGGCGGCATTGAGATCGCGTGTGAAAATGCTCGACTGGAACGCGACAGGCAGGGAATTCGCTTCGGCGATCGCTTCATCGAGTGTTTCGACAGGAAAGATACAGGTGAGCGGCCCGAAAACCTCCAGCGTCGAAACCTTGGCATCTTTGGGTGGGTTGACGAGGATCGCCGGCTTCAGCGTCGTCTCGCTGACGCGTCCGCCGCCGAGCTGCCTGGCGCCTGCGGAGACGGCCTCCTCGATCCAGTTCGCGACCCGGTCGGCCTCCTTCGGTGTGATCAGCGGTCCGATCTCGGTCTCGGCCAGGGTCGGATCGCCGGCTCTGAGAGCTGCGACGCGTGCGGCGAACTTCTCGGTGAAAGCGCGCTCGATTTCCTTGTGCACATAGATGCGCTGCACGGATACGCAGACCTGGCCGGCATGATAGTAGCCACCCTTGGCGATCGGCTCGATGATGCTGTCGAGGTCGACATTCCTGTCGACGATCAGTGGCGCTACGCCGCCATGTTCGAGAGCGCAGCGTGCGCCCGGCGCCAGTTTCGAGCGAAGCTGCCAGCCGACCCTGGCCGAGCCGATAAAGCTCAGGAAAGCGATCCTCTGATCGGTTGCAAAGGCCTCTGCGAGGCCGCGCTCTTCAGGCAGGAACGTCTGTACCCAGCCCTCCGGCATGCCAGCTTCGTGAACGAGCTTGACCAATTCCACGCAATTGAGTGGTGTCGCCGTCGCCGGTTTGACTATAACGGGGCAGCCGGTAGCAATGGCCGGCGCGATCTGGTGGACGACGAGGTTCAGTGGATGGTTGAAGGCAGCGATGGCGGCAACGACGCCGATCGGCTCATGTACCGTCCAGGCATGGCGGTTGGCGCTTGCCGGTGTCAGGCCCATCGGGATCTCACGCCCGGCCCAGGTTCGCAGAATATCGGCGGCATTGCGGATGCCGTCTATCGCACGATCGGTTTCGATGAGTGCATCGGTCAGTGGTTTGCCGCCCTCTCGGGCGATCAGCCGGCCGAAGTCCTGGCGTTTGCCCTCGACCAGCGAGGCGAGCCGACGCAGGATCTCGATGCGCTGGTAAGGTTTCAGCCAGCCGGCGCGATCCTTGAAGCGGCGCTGGGCGAGGCTCAGCTTGTTTTCGAGAGCTGCCGCATCATCGCTCGGAAGTTCGGCAATCGGGGATCGGTCGAATGCTTGTACGACGTCAATCATGGAAGATCTCGATATGTTGGTTTCGGGAACGCGGACATTGGTGCCGGCGGTATTCGGGGCAATTATTGTCCGGGCGTGTTTATCAATCTAGCGCGGCTTTGGAAGGTGCGAGAGTTAAACGCGGTAATTTCCGGCAAATTCGTCGCCGGCGTTCCCATGGCGACTGATGCTGCGTCTGTGGGATTTCAGGATCTGCCGGGCGCGTTTGAGATCGCTCGTTTCGAAACCGTCGTTGAAGCGGTCAACCACAGTCTTCAGAGGACCGATCACCTCGATTTCCCGCCCTTGCATTTCTCTGAGCCGTGCAAGCGTCAAGAGGGCACGCAGTTCGTAACCCAGGGCCGATTGCACGCGGGCCACTTCGATCGCCCTGATCAGCAAGTCATCCGCGCCGTCAATATCGGGCTCCGGCAGAACCAGCAAAATCTCGGCCTTCGTGCGCAGCAGGTTGGCGAGATTGAAAGACCCGCCACCACTTTCGCCGCGCTCCAGCGCCGCATCGATTGTCGAGATCGCTTCTTCGGGGTCGCCTGACAGGGCGAGGCTTTCGGCAAGCACACGTAAAGCGTCGGTCGATGACAGATGCAACGCCGTCGGCGGTCCTGTCAGCGTGTCGCCGCGCAGGATGTCTATGGCCTGGTCCGTCTTGTCTCGCAGCAGCAGCAGCTCTCCGCGCAGTGCGGTGACCGCGCCGTTGTAACCGCCAAAGGAATAGAGCTTGGTCACGTGCTGGAGTTCGTCGATCAGCCGCTCGGCGCGCTCGAACTGGCCGCAGAGAAGAAAGACCGGAATGCCGAGCAGCAGGCAGATGCAGAGCGAGGCGGGATGCGACCGTGCATCTTCGATCGCCTTCAAGGCAAGCCGGATACTCCGGCCCGGCTGGCCCCGCATCCAGGCGACACGCGCCTGGACGACGGATGCCATGAGGTGGTGGTTGGTTTCGAAATAGCCGAGCCCCACCGCGCCGGGATTGAAGTGATGGGCGGAGCTGTCCACATAATTGGTTTCGGCAGCGTTCTGGTCCCCCACATAATGATGGGCGATGCCGAGCATCCAGCTTGCCACCCTCAGTTCGCAGGGACTGCCGCGCATGATCGCTTCGGCCGCATAGCGCTCGGCCATGTCGAGCGCTCGCCGGAATTCACCCGACTTGAGCATCAGGAGATTGAGTCCGGCCATTAGATGGAATTGATGCCGGAGACTTTGCTGTCTGCGACCGAGATCGAGGCCGCGCTCGAGTGCCCGGCGAACCTCGTCCTCGGCCACCGCCGTAAAACAGGCACTGATTGCAAAACCTTCCTGCAGGGCGAGTTCGAGCGGCGTATCGCGCAGCCTGTCCGGAAGCGCTCCCAAGGCGCGACCACACCATTGGCGGCATTCGCTCAGCATGAAGAGGTCGAGGAAGACAGGCACCGCCAGAGCGCAGATTTCGGTCGCGAGTTCTGCCTCACCATCCTCTGAAAATGCCCAGTCCAGAGCGATGCGCAGGTTGCGGATATCCTGTTCGGGATAGCCGTCTTTCCGGCCTTCTCGTGCCGTTGTGCTGTCGGGGGCGTAGGTCTTCAACTGACGCCGATAGAAATCGGCATGCCTCAGCCGTGCCTGCCGACCATCGTCAGAGGCGGCAAGTTTCATTGCGGCATAGGTTCTGGTGATGTCGAGCAACCTGAACTGAACCGGTCCTTCGGCGGCATGAGGTGCAATCAATGACTTGTCTATCAGATCGCTGATCGACTTGGCGATCTCGGCAGCGCTCGTTTCGTCATCGCCTGCGACGGCAGCCGCCGCGTCCATGGAAAAATCGCCGACGAAGACGGACAGCCGGCGCAGAACCTTTCGGTTCAGTTCGGAGAGCAGATTGTAACTCCAATCGAGCATGGCTTCGACTGTCTGATGGCGTGGCGCGGCATCCCTGCTGCCGCGCCAGCTGAGCGCTAGCTGGTCGGTGAGCAGATTGGACACCATCTCCAGGCCGTAGGTGCCAACACGGCTTGCAACGACCTGGATGGCGAGAGGATTGCCGTCGAGCCGGCGGCAGATGGCCGCAACCGCGGAAGCATGGTCGTCGCCGAGCGGCTGGTGGTGTCCTCCGTCAAATGCATGTTCCATGAACAGGGCGACGGCGGGCCAGACGAGCGCCTGGCTGGCGGTCAGCCGGCCGGTATGCGGCGGGGAGGCGAGCGGACGCAGGAGGTATATGGCCTCGCCTTGCAGCCGCAACGCTTCGCGGCTGGTGACCAGGATATGGGCGTCGTCCGTATGGCCGAGGATGAAATCGACAAGCGCCGTCACCTCATCGATAACGTGCTCGCAATTGTCGAGAATGAGGAGCGCGGGTTCTTCGGCGAGGAAGGCGAGCAGGTCGGGTTTGATGTCGTCGCTTGTCCGGGAAAGACCGAGGGCTGTGGCGACTGCTGTCGCGACGAGTGAAGCTTTCTCGATGCAGCTGAGATCAACGAAATAGACGGCTTTCGAGCTGCTATCCAGAGCGTGAGCGACCAGCACTGCCAGCGTGGTTTTGCCGACACCGCCAGGCCCGACGACGGACACGAAGCGGCGGGCCGTAATTGCCCGCGACAGCTCGGCGACGTTTTCGCTACGCCCGAATGCCTGAACGTGCGGCAGAGGCAGGCGTGTGGCGCGCCGAGGCGACACGTCGGCCCTTACTGAATCTGGTGCCCCCGTGGCGGGAAGTGCGGGTTGGCCGTCAAGGATTCGTTCGACCGGCGCGACAAAACAGTAGCCGCGACCAGGGATGCTGATGATGTAACGCATACCGTCCACGCCGCATCCAAGTTCCCGGCGAAGGTGGGCAATCTGCACCCGGACATTGGATTCCTCGACACTCAGCCCGTGCCAGGCAAAGGCGATCAGCTGCCGGCGCGAAACAACCTCGCCACTATGCAGAACCAACGCGACGAGCATGTCGAATGCGCGGCTGCCCATCGCCACCTCAAGACGCTCTCGAGTCAGCACACGGGTGGCAGGATGCAGGCGATATGGCCCGAAGGCGTAAATGCCGTCCATGGGACGCTCCTTGCAGCAAGCGATGACGTTGGCCAGGACAAGCCGACCCGGATCGAACGGCGTGCAAACGATAAGTCTTGCCGCTCGTGTTTGGGTTTGAAGCAGGAATACCGCAGTTAGCCCGCCATCCGTGGTTAAAATAGGTAAAAAAGCCGCTCAAAGAGGTCTCGCGGGCACATTTCCGCAACCCAGGGTAATTCGAGCGGTAACAGTGCGATCATCAGCGCCGGCGGTGACGGTATTTCACCGCCATTCACGACGTTTAACGCCACGCCTATCTGCGATGCTGTAGCCTTCCGTTGGTCCCGAATGCAGCCAAGGAAAGGGCGAATGGAATGGCCGGACAGATGAAGACCGTCGCACTATTTCTCGCCAAGGAAGGTTGCGAAGCAGAGCTCGAAACGCTTCTGCGCAGCATGCTTGCTCCGTCAAGGGCCGAACCCGGAAACCTCCGCTACGATCTCTGGCGAGAGGCGGCGGCGCCCGGTCACTTCGTTCTCGATGAACTCTATGTGGACGAAGATGCCGTTGCCTTCCATCGCGCGTCGCCGCATTTCAAGGCCTATCTTGCCCGCATCGGCGATCTGGCTTCGCGCACCGCAATTCTCGCCACGTCGCTGGATGTCGAAGCTTCACCGGAATGAGAATGCGCTGCCTGTTTCGAGGAGTGGATTTCCCGAAATTTCACCAAGCTTAACCCCTCGCTCTGCCGCACGCCGCTAATATTAGTGATTGTATTCCGGCCTTGCGCGCTCGTCGGCATCGACGTGCGTGCGACGGGAACAGCATTTCGCGTCCAATGTCCGATTCAGCAGATTCAGAGGAGTTCGAAGAGAGCCATGCTTCAAAAGGCGTTTGAACCTCAATGCAGGGCGGTCGCTACCCATTGCACGGATGCGGCCCAGCAGCGCAAGCGCGGCCTGACGTTGTTTGCACTCGCACTTGGAAGCTTTTGTATAGGTACATCCGAATTCGCCAGCATGGGCGTGCTGCAGCTCTTTGCCGAGAGCCTCGATATCAGCATACCGGCGGCAACGAACGCGATCACCGCCTATGCTTTCGGCGTGGTGATCGGTGCTCCGCTGGTCACGCTTGCCGCCGCCCGTCTCAACCGGAAAAGCCTGCTTCTGGCCCTGCTCGGGCTCTTCATCGTCGGCAACGTGCTTTCGGCGCTGGCGGCCAATCTCGGCATGTTCGCACTTGCCCGTTTCATCAGCGGCATGCCGCAGGGGGCCTACTTCGGCGCCGGTGCCGTCGTCGCCTCCTATATCGTCGGGCCGGGCCATGGCGGCAAGGCATTCGCGCTCGTCATGACAGGATTGACCGTCGCCACGATCATCGGCTCGCCGGTCGCCACCTTCCTCGGTCAGAATCTTGGCTGGCGAAACACGTACTTCGCTGTTTCCGGCGTCGGCGTGCTGGCCCTTCTGGCGCTCTGGGCATGGGTTCCCCGAACCGATGCTTTGAACGGCGGGCCGATCGCGCAGGAACTGAGTTCGCTCCGCCGCAGCTCCGTCTGGATCATGATGCTCGTTGCCGCCCTCGGCGTCGCCAGCATCTTTGCAGTCTACACCTTCATCGGCCCCTTGGTGACCGATGTCGCTGCCATCGATCGCGCCTGGATTCCGCTGGAGCTCGCCTTGTTTGGTATCGGCATGACGGCCGGCAATCTCATCGGTGGACGCATTGCCGATAGCCATCCGTCACGCGGGCTTCTCATCGGTTTCGGCAGCGCACTGATCGTGCTCGCGGCCCTCGCATGGCTCGGGTCAAATGTCGTGCTGCTCATGGCTGGTCTCTTCGGTGTCGGCACGACGATGATGATCGCCATCCCAACGATCCAGGTACGACTGACGAGCTTTGCGCCGGAGGCGCCGACATTGATGGGGGCGATGAACCTTGCGGCACTCAACGTCGCAAATGCCATCGGCGCCTGGGCCGGCGGAGCGGTGATTGCGGCGGGGTTCGGCCTGCTCTCGGCGGTCTGGGCGGGTTTCATCCTCACGCTGCTGGGCCTTGTCGTCTTTGCAGTAACGCTGCCGCGCGCGCCCCAGCTTGCAGAAGCCTAGTCGGGGCGTAACAGCCGCCTTCCACTTGTTCACTTCGCCCATATCAGGAGCCTGTCATGACGATCAAAAGCAATCTGCCGAATGGTCCGCTGGGGTTTGGAACCGCGCCGCTCGGAAATATGTTCCGCAATATTCCTGATGATGAGGCCGCCGCGACGGTGGCTGCAGCCTGGGAGGCGGGTACCCGCTATTTCGATGCTGCGCCCTTCTATGGCGCAGGGCTTGCCGAAATCCGGCTTGGCCGCGAACTCAGCAAGCACAAAAGGGACGACTACGCGCTTAGTACCAAGGTCGGTCGCATCATTCTCGATGAAATCGTCACCGAGGCGCAGGAATTCGGCGAGAAGGGCACGCTGTTCGAGTATGGCCGCAAGAACAAGGTCATCTACGATTATTCGGCCGACGGCACGAAGCGTTCTATCGATGACAGTTTGAAGCGAATGGGCGTGGACCGGATCGATTTCGTCTGGATCCACGATGTCGCTGAGGATTTTCACGGCGATGCCTGGAAGGACGTGTTCGAAGAGGCGCATGTCGGCGCCATGCGGGCGCTCGACAGAATGCGCGATGAGGGCACGATCAAAGGCTGGGGGCTCGGCGTCAACCGTATCGAGCCGGTCGAAGCGCTTCTCGAACTCGGCGATGTCCGACCCGACGGCACGTTGCTTGCCGGTCGTTATACGCTTCTCGACCATGTCGATGCTCTGGAATGCCTGTTGCCGGCGGCGACGCGCCAGGGCGTCGAGATCGTCGTCGGCGGTCCCTACAGTTCCGGGATTCTCGCCGGCGGCAGCCACTTCGAATATGCCGAAGCGCCGCCAGAGATCATCGATAAGGTGGCGAAGATAAAGGCGATCGCCGAGCGTCACGGCGTGCCGATCAAAGCGGCGGCTCTGCAATTCTGTCTCGCGCATCCTGCAATCGTTTCTGTGATCCCCGGGGCGAGCAAGCCGGATCGCATCAAAGGCGATCACGAGGCACTGAACACATCCATTCCTGCGGAATTCTGGCGTGCGCTTCGGGAGAGTGGCCTTGTTGCCGCCGACGCGCCTCTGCCGATCGACCGATAGGAGAAAATGGGGGCAGCTATCGCGGCAACATGGGGCACAAAGGGAGGTCAGCCGTGGCAACAGCACGTCTTTTCGAACCGATCGAGATCAGGAGCCTGCGTCTCACGAACCGCATCGTCATCGCGCCGATGTGCCAGTATTCGGCCGAGGATGGCTGTATGAACGATTGGCACCTGATGCATCTCGGCAAGCTTTCGCTTTCGGGCGCGGCCCTGGTGACGATCGAGGCGACTGCGGTGTTGCCGGAGGGACGCATCACCTATGCCGATCTCGGGCTCTGGAACGACCAGACGCTTGCGGCCATGGCGTTGACGCTCGAAAGCGTGCGTCGGTGGTCTGATACGCCGATCGCCATCCAACTCAGCCATGCCGGCCGCAAGGCGTCGAGCGAAGTTCCCTGGAAGGGCGGGGCGCGTTTCCAGCCGACCGATGCGTTCGGCTGGGCAACGGTCGCGCCATCGGCAGTTCCTTATCGTGACGGGGAAGGGGCGGTGCCGGAGGCTCTGGACAGGGAAGCACTCAAGCGCATCCGCGATGCCTTTGCCGATGCCGCGCGGCGGGCAGCAAGGATCGGCATTGATCTCGTCCAGATCCATGTCGCCCACGGCTACCTGCTCCACCAATTCCTGTCGCCGCTGACCAACCGGCGTGAGGACGATTACGGCGGATCGCTGGAAAACCGGATGCGTTTCCCGCTTGAAGTCTTCGATGCTGTTCGTGCCGCCTTTCCACCGGATAAGCCCATTTCCGTGCGGCTGTCGGCGACAGACTGGACGGCGGGGGGGCTGGAACTCGATCAGACGCTCGCCGTTGCGCAGGCGCTGGAGAAGAGGGGTTGCGACGCTCTGCACATCTCGACCGGCGGCCTGCACCCGGACCAGCGTGTCCCTGTCGGGCCGGGCTATCAGGTGCCCTTCGCCCGCGCCGTCAAGCAGACGGTCCGAATACCGGTCGTCGCAGTCGGGCTGATCACCGGCTACGATCAGGCGGAGGCGATCGTCGGAACCGGCGACGCCGATATGATCGCGCTCGCCCGCACAATACTGTTTGATCCCAACTGGCCCTGGCATGCCGCCGCGCAATTGGGTGCGAGGGTGCGTGTGCCCAAGCAATATCTTCGCTCACAGCCGAGCCGCTATCGCGATCTTTTTGAAAGCGAGTAGGTAAGCCGCGGCTCAGGGAACCATGATCTTTTCGATCCCGTAGATCGCGTTGACGACAGCGAGCGCGACGACTGCGATCAGCATCTGGATCGTTGCGATCGCCGCAATCGAAGGATCGAACTGGTTCTGCATGTAGCTTAGCATGACGACGGGCAGCGTCGTCGTCGATGGTCCGCTGAGAAATAAGGATAGCGGCAGGTTGTCGAACGAGACCAACACTGAAAAAAGCGCGCCGGCGAATATGCCCGGTCGCACGAGCGGCAATGTGATCGTGAAGAACACGCGCAAGGGCGATGCGCCGAGAAGTGCGGCCACTTCCTCGTGGTCGGGCGGAAGCGCCCGGTAGACGGCAAGAACGGTGCGCGACACATAGGGAATGGCAACGACGGTATGGGTGATCAGAAGCGACAGGAACGAAATGCCCGATATCATCGCCGACAGCAGATAGAGCAGAGAAAAGCCCAGGAGGATCGCCGGAATCGAGATCGGCGCCAGCATCAAGGGCGCCGAGCTGCTCGTCTAGCAACAGTATTTTAGGATCTGTCAACAGCGAGCGAGCAAGAGCCACGCGCTGCTGCTGGCCGCCGGAAATCTGGTGGATTTGCCGTTCCTCGAAGTTGAAAGCCTGACGAGATCGAGCATGTCGCGAACCCGGCGCGTGTGTTCCGCAACGGCGACGCCCTTCATCTTCAATCCATAAGCGACATTCTCGCCAACCGTCATGTGCGGGAAGAGGCTGTAATTCTGGAAGACCATGCCAAGTCCGCGCCTGTGAGGCGCAAGCTCGGTAATATCGGTGCCACCGATGCGAATGCTTCCGGTGTCGGGCACGACAAAACCCGCGATGATACGCAGCATCGTCGTCTTTCCGCAGCCGGAGGGGCCAAGGAGTGCCAGCATCTCGCCTGCCGCGACCTCGAGCAGCGTAGGCTTCAAGGCATAGCTCGACCCATAGCTTTTGCTGATATTTTCAAGCGTCAGCGGCATCGATGTGCTCATGGCTGCTCATCGCCTTTCTTGTTATATGTCACGCCGGCAGGCCTTACTGCATGGGGCCGCTCTGCAACCGATGCCAAGCATGGGGGGAACAATGATTGGGTACAAGTGGGTGGCATTGCTGGGATTAGCGGTTATGGCAGATTCGGCCTGTGCGGCAGATCTCACCGTCGGCGCGTTCGGCGGCATATGGGAACAGTCCTTACGTTCCTGCATCGTCGAACCGTTCGAGAAGGAGACCGGAAAGACGGTCGAAGTGGTTCTGGGTGCGCCGCTGCAATGGGTGAACCAGATCGATGCCAACAAGGCCACGCCGCCCTTCGATATCGTCTTCGCACCAACGGAGACGGCCTATCTGATGATCGAAAAAGGCCTGGCTGAGCCTTTCACCGCCGATAAAGTGCCGGTACTGCCGGAACTCAATTCCAACCTCGTGGCATTCGGAGAGGGGTACGGCGTCGTCTTCGACTATGGCGCCATGGGCGTCATCTACAACTCGAAAACCGTCAAGACACCGGTCAAAACCTGGGACGGCTTTTTCAATTCCATCGAAAAAGGCGAGTTCACCGCGATGATTCCAGGTATCTATTACCCGGGCTCGCTGAGTTCCAGTCTCTGGAACATCTCGAAAGTGAGCGGCGGCGACGAAAGGAATGCACAGCCTGGCCTCGATCGCATCAAGAAAATGATGGCGGGCGGCGATCTGAGTTTCTGGAGCGATCCCAATCAGGTGCTGACTGCACTGAGTTCCGGCGAAGTCGATGCCGCCATGTATTGGGACGGACGCTCCTGGGCTTTCATCATCGATGGCAACCATCCCGAGTTCAAATTTGTCACGCCTGAACCTGGCGGCCCCGCCGCACTGACCTGGATCCAGAAAGTGAAGAACGGCAGTGACCTCGGCTGGAAGTTCATCGATAGCGCCATGGGCGCTCAAGGGCAGGGCTGTTTTGCGAGCAAGACGCGCTACGGTATCACCAACCTGAAGGCCGTTTTCGACGCTTCAGCGGCGCCGACGATCACCAAATACGAGGATCTGGCTATCCCCTCCTATCGCGACATCAACAGATCGCGCGAAGCCTGGATCGAAGCATGGAACAAGCAGATCGGCCGCTGACGACCTGAGCATTTGATCGTTTCAGATAGAGCAGGTGGGGCGCAGGACAGCGCAGTTGGCCCCGAAATTCCCATTCTTTTACCGGGCTTAACGTGCGGGTTTTTCCCAGCAATGTTAGGCAATGATCAAAGCGTGCGGCCAGAGCGTCAAGGCAACCGGCCGCGCGGACGGATCCGTGCGATCGGCTGAACCCCGCATCCCTGATCCACTGACGAGACCGAAGATCAACGAAGTAATCTGCCGACAGAGCGGACAAGCGCAGGATCCACGTTCCCGCTTGCCTCGCCGTGTCGGGCGAAACTGGCGAAAATCCTCTGAAAAACGGAGCAATGGAATGAATCTGTCCAAATATACCGTCGGCCTCGTGGTCCTTCTGACAGCTGCGATCACCGGGGCCGTTCCGGGCCGAAGCCAGGACCTGAGCGCAAAGACGGCAGTTCTCGTGCATGGCGCGTTTGCCGACGGCACCTCCTGGCACAAGGTCATTCCGATCCTCGAAAAGGCTGGTCTGAAAGTCATTGCCGTCCAGAACCCGCTCGATTCTCTCGAAAATGACGTCGCGGCCGCAAAACGAGCCATCGGCAATGCCGAGGGACCGGTGGTGCTCGTTGGCCATTCCTGGGGCGGAGTCGTCATCACGGAAGCGGGCAATGACCCGAAGGTGAAGTCGCTGGTTTACGTTGCCGCATATGCGCCGGATACGGGTGAATCGCTCCAGAGTGCTCGTTCTAAATATCCCGAAATGGAAAGCCGGACGACCTTCATGGCGGACCCGAACGGATATCTGCGGATCAGCGACGAGGGCATCAGCAAGTACTTCGCCGCCGATCTGACGGACGAAGAGAAGAAGATCGTTGCCGCTACGCAAGGCCCGTTCCACACGCGCACGCTGACGGCCCCCGTCAAGCACGCCGCCTGGCGTGACAAGCCGACCTTCATGGTCGTGGCAACGAAGGATGCTATCATTCCGCCGCAGATGGAAAAAGACCAGGTCAAGGCGGCAAATGCCACGGCAATCGAGGTGCCGTCCAGCCATGTCGCGATGCTGTCCTATCCCAAGGAAGTTGCCGACCTCATTTTGAAAGCGGCGAAATAGCGCCTGTGCCATGACTGTGATGACGAAGTTCGTATCCCTTGTCAGCCGCCATACGCTCTGGTCGGAAGGCCATGTTTTTGCGATCAGCCCCGAGCGGATCTGCATGGCGGAGGGGATACGGGCTTCGATTGCCATCGGCGCGATGCTCGCCGCAGCCATCATCTTCAAAATTCCCGATTTCGCCTTCGGTGCCGTTGCGGCTTTCTGGAACTGTCTCTGCGATCCGCTCGGCTCTGATGAAAGCAGACTGCATGCCATGGGATTTTTCAGTCTCATGGGCGCGATTGGTATCATGCTGGCTTCCTATGGTGCCCATTGGGGTCCTGTTGCCGGCGTCCTGTCGCTCTTCCTCCTCGTTCTCCTCTGTGGGCTGACACGGTCCTACAATGCCGCCTTCGGTCCCGGGCCAGCTCAAGCGGGTCTGCTCGCCTCTCTTGCCGTCATTATCGGCATCACCACGCCGAGGGATGTCTCCGGTGCCTTGACGCTGGCAGGCTTTTTCCTGCTCGGCTCGGTATGGACAATCCTTCTGACCGTCTATGTCTGGCCCCTCCGCACACAGGCCGCCGCCGAGCGCACGCTCGCATCCCTCTTTACCCGTCTCGAGGATATGGCGGCTTTCTTGCAGGAGCTCGATGAACAGGATGAGCCGGGTCGATGGCTGCGTTTCGATACGGTCTATCGGCGCGGCATCCGGTTTTCGATGGAACGTGGCCGTGAGACCGTTGCGCGTATGGCGGCGGGTCGCACGTTTCTGAATGCGGGCATTGATACTGCGGGCAAGGCTTTTGTGACGCTGATCGCGCTCGGATCCTACAGGCGCCACCTTGGGCATCCGTTCGACCAGCAGCTTGAAAAACCAATGCTGACGGGCCTGCAGCAATTGCTGCAAAGCGTGGCACAGCATGTCGATCGGCGTGGCCCGGAGGCGCGGACCCTAATGCAGGCTGGTTCCCTTCTGCTGCAGGCGGAAGGCAGGGAGGGGCCGGTGGCCCGCGCAGCTGCCTATGCAGCCAATGCCATCCTCAACCTCGCACATAGCTGGCGCGAACCCGGGCGCGAGGAAGCGTCCCCGCCACTGCCGAGCCCCTCCGCAAATCTCCATGTCGATGCGCTCGTCCGGCGCCATGCGCTGCGCGTGGCGACAGCTGTCGTGCTCGCCTACCTGGCCGGGCATTGGTTTTCGGCGATCTTTGCCTATTGGGCGGCGATCGCGGCTTTGGTGGTGACGTTGCCCATGTCGGCGAATACCTGGCTGCGTGTGCTGGAGCGCGCTGTTGGAAGCCTAATCGGCGGTTTGCTTGCCGCAATCCTGATCGCGGAAATATCGAGCCCGGTGGGAATGGTGCTCGTCATCGTACCACTTTCAGCGCTGGTGATTGCTTTACGCCTGGTCAGCTACGGCACGTTCGTGATCTTCCTGACACCAATGTTCATGCTGCTCGCGGATTTCATACGCCCCGCAGAGGGGCTGATCGCCGCACGCTTCGTCAACGAACTGATCGGTGCATGTATCGGGGTCGCTGCCAGCTTTCTGTTCTGGCCGGAAAGGGAGGACGATGCGCTCACGGCGGCAATTTCGACGGCAGTCGCCGCCAACATGAAATTCGCTGCCGGCGTCCTGCGCAGGAATGGAGACGATCCAGCCATTCTGGACCAGATGCAACGCGAGGCCGGGCTTGCTAGTGCACGCCTGGAAACGGCTAGGGAACGGATGCTCCTAGAAGGCCGCTTCGGCCTGCGCCGGCAGGATTACCTTCGAGATGTCATCCTGGCGTTACGCTCGATCTGCGGAATGGCTGCGGTTCTGGATATTACCGGTGGCGGTCGATCGGGCGGACGGGATCGGCAAAGGGCGGAACGGTACGAGACTGTTACCGCAGCACTTCTCAAGACGCTGGCCGTTCGCGGTGCTGATCCGGGGCTACTGGCCATCGATGAGACCGATGATCTCGATCGCGCCGTGCATCAACTCTCAATTGCCCTGCATGCCTATGCTGCGAGTTCTTCTAACGTCGCTTAAGCGCCCCCGGCGAGACCTGCCCGCCGGGGATCGATCTGAAATCAGCTCACTTCGGCGTCACGTCGAAGCCAAACCACTTTTCCGACAGCGTCTTGATCGTGCCGTCCGCCTTGGCTGCGGCGATCGCGGCGTTGAACATGGCCTTCAGCTCGGTATCGTCCTTGCGTAGGCCAACGGAACTGCCGCGACCGAGGAAGCCGCCCTGAAAACGTGGGCCTGTTGTCGTCATGTCTTCGTTGCCGGGCTTCTGCGAGGCCGTCGTCAGATAGGCCATCGATGCCATGACGATATCGACACGACCCGCCTTGAGGTCGAGGTCGTGCTCTTCCGTCGTCTTATACTCGCGCACATCGACGACACCCTTCAGATATTTGTCGACGAAAGCGGCGGCGGTGGAGGCTGTCTGCACACCGATTGTCTTGCCCTGAAGTGCTGGCTTGATCTTCTCGATCTCGGCAGCTGCACCCGCTTCATCGCTGGCAAGCGAGAAGACCTGACCCTTTTCCGGCAGCTTTGCCAGATCGCCTTCCTTCGAGGTTGCGAAGGCCTGGCCGGTGGAACCGTAGGAATCGCTGAAGGCGATGACTTCTTCGCGCTTGGCCGTTGCAGACATGCCGGAGATGATGGCATCGAACTTGCCGGCGTTCAGTCCCGGGATCATGCCATCGAAATTCTGGACGACAATCTTGCACTCGACCTTCATGTGGTCGCAGAGATATTTGGTCAGTTCGATCTCGTAGCCGTCGAGCGTGCCGTCTGGCTTGGTGAAGTTATAGGGCTTGAAAGCGCCTTCGGTGGCGATCGTCACCGTCGTCCACTTCTTGTCTTCGGCATGCGCAATGCTTGCAGTCGCGATGAGGGCTGCGGCTGATGTCGCCATCAGAACCCTTGAAAAGAACGTCATGTTTTTGCTCCCCTTTTCTTTGTTTGGGCTGAGAAAACTATTTGCTGATGAACTGGCGGAAGCGGTCCGACCGGGAATTGGCGAAAACCTCCTGCGGCTTTCCATCCTCTTCGACGACGCCTTGATGGAGGAAGACGACGCGGCTGGAGACATCGCGCGCAAAACCCATTTCATGGGTGACGACCAGCATGGTGCGGCCTTCTTCGGCAAGCGCGCGCATGACACGTAAGACTTCGCCGACGAGTTCCGGATCGAGCGCTGACGTCGGCTCATCGAAAAGCATCACCTTTGGCCGCATCGCGAGCGCGCGTGCGATCGCCGCGCGCTGCTGCTGACCGCCGGAAAGGTGCGAGGGATAAAAATTACGCTTTTCTGCAATGCCGACCTTGGCAAGTAATGCTTCGGCTTCCTCGATGCATTCCGCTTTCGAACGGCCGAGCACATGCACCGGGGCTTCGATGACGTTTTCGAGCACCGTCTTGTGAGACCAGAGATTGAAGCTCTGAAACACCATGCCGAGTTGCGAGCGGATGCGATCGACCTGCCCGCGTTCAGCCGGCCGGCTACCGCCCTTGCCGTCGGCTACCATGCGGATCGTCTCACCCGCGACCGTCACCTCGCCGGAATTCGGCGTTTCGAGAAGATTGATGCAGCGTAAGAAAGTGGATTTTCCCGAACCGGAGGAACCGAGGATCGAGACGACATCGCCTTCATTGGCATCGAGTGAGATGCCTTTCAGGACTTCCACAGGGCCGAAGCTCTTGTGCAGATCCTTTACGCTCAGCGCGATCGGAGAAAGAGGGGCATTCGCCGCAGTCATCAGGCGTCTCCTTCGAGTGCGGATGCGGGGGCGACCGCCGGATTGTAGGGAACAGGCTGGCGCAGATGCGGACTCAGCCAGTATTCGACGAGAGAGACGAGGCGCGTCAGCAGGAAGTTGATGGCCAGATAGATGGCGCCAGCGACAATGAACACTTCGATCGCCCGATAGCTTTCGGAAATGATCCTGGCGGCAACGCCGGTCACTTCCATCAGCGTGATGATCGAGGCGAGCGACGTGGCCTTCACCATGGAGATCATTTCATTGGAATAGGCGGGCAGGGCCTGCCTTATTGCGAGCGGTAGGACGATGCGCCGGAACTGCATGAGCCACGGCATGCCACAGGCGCGCGCCGCCTCGATCTGGCCGAGGGGCACCGACAGAAGCCCGCCGCGAATGATCTCGCTGGCATAGGCCGCTGTATTCATCGTCAGCGCCAGCACGGCGCACCAATAGGGCTCGCGCAGGAACGGCCAGACGACGCTATGTCTTACCTCGGGAAACTGTCCCAACCCGTAATAGATCAGGAAGATCTGCACGAGCAGGGGCGTGCCGCGGAATACGAAGACATAGGCGCGGGCAAACCATTCAAGCGCCGTGATACCCGAGAGCCGGCAGAGAGCGATGGCGAGAGCCAGGACGGCTCCCAGAACGATCGACGTGGCGGCAAGTTGAAGTGTCAGCGGAATTGCGGAAACGAGGCTGACGAATGTTTCGCCGAGAAATTGCCAGTCCATCAGCCTCTCCTCACGCCGCGGGAGAAGTGCTTTTCAGCCTGTCTCAAAAAAAGGCCGGAGCCGGTTGAAATGATGAGATAGATCGCGCCTGCGACGACGTAGAAATCGAAGGGAAGGCCGGTCGAGCCTGCAGCAACCTGTGTCTGGCGCAGCAGTTCGGCGACGCCGGTGATGGAGACCAGCGCGGATTCCTTCAAAACGACCTGCCAGACATTACCGAGGCCCGGCAGCGCATGACGAAGGGTCAATGGCGCGACGATGCGGCGAAACCGCAACAGGCGGTTCATGCCGCAGGCGATCGCCGCCTCGATTTCACCGGGATGAACAGCCTTGAAGGCGCCGCGGAAAACCTCGGTGAATTGCGCGCCTGAGGTGACGCCAACGGCGAGCGATCCGGCAAGGAATCCGGGGAAGCCAAGGAAACCTTCGGCGCCGAGGAGCCGGCCGAGCGCGGTGACGGCGGCGCTGCCGCCGAAATAGAAGAGGTAGATGACGAGTAGGTCAGGAATGCCGCGAAGGACTGTCGTATAGGTGTCGGCGGCGATCTTCAGGCCGCGCCCGCCCGATATTTTCGCCCAGGCGCCGAAAGTGCCGATGAAGGCGCCGACCGCATAACCGGCCAATGCCACAAGAATCGTCATCCACGCGCCTGCTAGCAGCGCCTTGCCCCAACCATCGGGGCCGAAACTGACAAGCTCGAGAATGCCGGGCTGGTTCATGATGCCTTCTTCTCCGGAAGCGGCGGCTGAACGTCATCCGGGATCGGATTGACGAACGGCGTCCCATCGAGACGGCCTTTCAGGTCCGCCTTGGCCGCCTCGATGAGTGCGGGATTGCGGATGAGATCGATGGCGGTCCTCGCCATGACCTTGGCCGCATGTTCCGTGCCCTTGTGGGCTGCCGGAAGCTTGCCCTGCGCGACGAGCTGCCAGGAATGTCCGGGCGTGCCGATCGCATAGGTGGCGCCGCGCATCTGTACCGTCGGCACGACCCAGCTGACGCTGCCGACATCGGTCGAGCCGACGATCGTGCTGTCACCGGCATAGAGCGGAAAGATGTCCTCGCAGAGTGGCTGGTCTTTCCTAGGCTTCAGGCCGAAACGGGCGTAGGAGGCGGCGATATCCTCGGCGCTCATCGTTGCCTGGAATTTCCGGGCCGTCGCACGGTCGGCTTCATCGAAGACCGGCGGGCCGAGGCGCTCGAGATTGGCAAACATCAGTTCTTCGAGCGGAACGTTGCCGACGAGATTGGCATCACCGCTGATCACTTCGCTACGCACCGAAGTCTCGGTCATCAGGGCCGCACCCTCTGCCACTTTCTTGACCCGGGCAACGAGCGACAGGAGTTCGGGAAGGTTTCGTGCGCGGACGAGATAGCGCACGGTCGCACGCGCCTGCACCACATTCGGGGCCGAGCCGCCGGTATCGGTGACCGCATAGTGGATGCGCGCGGTCGATGGCATGTGCTCGCGCATATAGTTGACGCCGACATTCATCAACTCGACGGCGTCGAGCGCGCTGCGGCCGAGATGCGGCGTTGCCGAGGCGTGCGAGGCACGACCGGTGAAGTGGAAATTGATTTCGTTGCAGGCAAGCGAGACGGGGTTGTTGATGCCGGCAAAGGCGGCCGGATGCCAGCAGATGGCAATATCGACATCGTCGAAAACGCCTGCTCGAACCATGAATCCCTTGGAGGATCCGCCTTCTTCCGCAGGGCAGCCGTAGTAACGCACACGGCCCTTGAGGCCATTTGCGGCCAGGAAATCCTTGACTGCGGCCGCTGCCAGCATCGAGCCGGCACCGAGCATGTTGTGGCCGCAGCCATGGCCATTGCCATTTGCCGTTGCCTCGCGCTTTTCAGCGACGCCGGCTTCCTGGCTCATACCGGGCAGGGCATCGAATTCACCAAGGATCGCGATGACAGGGCCATCTTCGCCGGCTTCGCCCATGACGGCTGTCGGCAGTCCCGCGATGCCGCGTTCGACGCGAAACCCTTCCGCTTCCAGCTGGCGTGCATGCTCTTCGGCGGAGCGATATTCCTCGTAATTCGTCTCCGGGATGTCCCAGATCCGGTCGCTGAGCGCAAAGAAGGCTTCACGCTTGGCTTCGACGATATCCCACACGGTATCCGAATTTTTCATGGCTTCCAAAACAGCTCTGTCTTGCATAGTATCCAAAATTGGCGCCAATTTAGGATACAAAAAATTTATGCGCAATCCGTGTGCAGGAATAAATTTTCATCACGGCAAACGACCGGCGCTGCCTTACGGAAATGCCTTGGGCCGTGATATCGAAGAGCAAAGTCAGGGGAAGTTCAAATGGCAGACGTCTTGATGGAAACGGGGCAGGGAGCGTCGGACGGGCGCGATGTAACCGATCTCGTGCTGCAGGATATTCTCGCTGGTGTCCTCCTGCCGGGAACCTGGCTGAAGCAGATCGATTTGGAGCGCCGCTACAAATGCACCCGCCCGGAGGTGCGCCGCGCTCTCGACCGGCTGGCCCAGAAGCGGCTCGTCGAACATGTGCCGAACCGTGGCTACCACGTTTACGAACCCGATGGCCGGCGGGCGCGGGAAGTCAGCGAAATCCGCATCATCCTGGAAACGGCGATCGCGGCAACGATTATCCAGAATGCCGCCCCGGCAGACATCGCCAATCTGCGCACCCTTGCGGCACAATTCGACTTCATGGTGCTGAATGGCACGATGCTGGAACTTTACGAGGCAAATCTCGCCTTCCATCGCCAATTGCTGGTTCTCGGCGGCAATCAGGAACTGGTCGATCTCATTACCGAAATTCGCCAGCGAACCTCGTCGGCACCGGTTTCTCAATGGCGCACGCGCGCCCGCGTGGAGCAATCAAGCCGCGAGCATCACCTGATGGTCGACGCGGTCGAAGCCGGCAATGCGGAACATCTGAAGGAACTGGTGCGGCAGCACATTCTTCAGGGGTGACCGCGTCGACGTAACGCTACTCGGCAGCCTCGTTGTGACGCTCGAGATAATGCCCGTTCAGGAAGGAGTGGTAGGCATCGGCGATGCCCTCCTTCAGGCTGATCTTCGGGGACCAACCGAGCGCGCGGAGCTTGTCAGCGCCCATGAGCTTGCGCGGTGTGCCGTCCGGCTTGGTGAGGTCTCGTGTAATCCCGCCCCTGAAGCCGACGACCTCGGCGACGAGTTTCGTCAGTTCGAGGATGGATATGTCTTCCCCCGAACCGACATTGACGTGGCTTTCGTCGGAATAGGTCTTCATCAGATGGACGCAGGCATCCGCGCAGTCATCGACATGGAGAAATTCGCGTAGGGGCGTGCCGCTGCCCCATATGCGTATTTCTCTCTCTCCGTTGACCTTGGCTTCATGCGCCTTGCGGATCAGTGCCGGCATGACATGACTTGATTGAGGATCGAAATTGTCACCCGGCCCATATAGATTGGTGGGCATGGCCGAAATGAAGTCGTTGCCGTACTGCTTTCGATAAGCAGCACAGAGCTTGAGCCCGGCGATTTTGGCGATCGCATACCATTCGTTCGTCGGCTCAAGCGATCCGGTCAGCAACGCATCTTCGACGATCGGCTGTGCGGCAAACTTCGGATAGATGCAGGACGAGCCCAGGAACATCAGCTTTTCCACGCCAACGTAGCGGGCCGCGTGGATGATATTCGCTTCCAGGATCAGGTTGTCGTAGAGGAAGTCGGCCGGATAGGTGTCGTTGGCAAGAATGCCTCCGACCTTTGCGGCGGCGACGAAGACGGCATCCGGACGGTTCCTCGCCATCCAGCTCTCCACCTGATCCTGTCGTCTCAGGTCGACCTCTGCCCGCGAAGCCGTCAGGATCTCACAGCCCTCGATGGAGAGGCGCCGGACGATCGCCGAACCCACCATGCCGCGGTGGCCCGCGACATAGACTTTTTTGCCGGCAAGGCTGTAGATGACCTCAGGCATGGACGAGGCCTTTGTTCGCGCCGACTGTCGGAACATTGCGCGCCATCACCTTCAGATCCTCGCGGACCATCTCCGAAACCAGTTGGTCGAGGGTGGTCTCGTGTTTCCAGCCGAGCTTCGTATGCGCCTTAGTCGGGTCGCCGAGCAGGAGGTCGACTTCGGTGGGCCGGAAATAGGCCGGGTCGATCTCGACCACGCATTTACCGGACAGCTTGTCGTACCCTCGTTCCTCAACACCCTCTCCGCGCCACTCGATCGGCATGCCCACTCTGGCAAAGGCCTTCTCGACGAAGGAGCGGACGGTGTGCGTTTCGCCTGTTGCCAGAACATAGTCTTCCGGTTCGTCCTGCTGCATCATAAGCCACATGCCGCGGACATATTCACGGGCATGTCCCCAGTCGCGCTTGGCATCCAGGTTGCCGAGATAGAGCCGATCCTGCAGGCCGAGATGAATTGCCGCGGCCGCACGGGTAATCTTGCGTGTCACGAATGTCTCGCCGCGCAGCGGGCTTTCGTGGTTGAACAGGATGCCGTTCGAAGCATGCATGCCGTAGGCTTCGCGATAATTGACCACGATCCAATAGGCATAGAGCTTGGCAGCCGCGTAGGGAGAGCGAGGATAGAAAGGTGTCGTTTCGCTCTGCGGTACGGCCTGAACCTTGCCGTACAGTTCCGATGTCGATGCCTGATAGAAGCGGGTCTTCTTGGTCAGGCCGAGAAGCCTGATGGCTTCTAGCAGCCGCAGGGTGCCAATACCATCTGCATTGGCGGTATATTCCGGGGTCTCGAAAGAGACGTGAACATGGCTCTGTGCCGCGAGGTTGTAGATCTCGTCGGGCTGCGTTTCCTGGACGATGCGGATGAGGTTCGTCGCATCGGTCAGATCCCCGTAGTGCAGGATAAAACGGGGATTCTCGACATGAGGATCCTCGTAAAGATGCTCGATGCGATTGGTATTGAAGGACGATGACCGCCGTTTGATACCATGAACAATATAGCCCTTTTCCAGGAGCAGTTCGGCCAGATACGCGCCGTCCTGCCCAGTCACGCCGGTGATCAGCGCAACCTTTCTGTTATTTCTCATTCCGGTATCCATGATCGCTCTCCAACTCGAATACTAAGGGTGCTGTGGATGCTGGTGCTGCAGGTAGCGGTACCAACGTCGATGCTTCTGGCTGTCTATCTGCCTCGTGTGTCGCGCTGCCTGACTACAGTTTCGATTGTGAATATAGATCTTCCTGTCGTTGTCGTCTTAAACTGTTTTCTTGTAGTATTTCATCAGGGATCTCGAGAATAGTTCGGAATCTGCAAACGTATACATCGCGTGCTTCCTTGGCTTTACGTCATTTATAGCGATGGCTATTTCCGAGCTACGCGAGACCTTCAGCTGCTGCAGGCAGAACTCGATCGCCCTGTGGCTCGTTCTTCCCCATCTGACGATCACGAGCGTTCGCTCGGCCAGCGCGGTCAGGTGCAGCGTGTCGGTGGAGGCAAGCACCGGAGCGCTGTCGAAGATCACGATTTGGCCATTTGCGCGGGCCATTTCGACAATTTCTCCCAGATCTCCCAGGCGAGTGTGCCGCTGATGACTGAGATTGCCGGCGGGAATGAAGTCGATGCCGCTTGGATGACGATGGATGATGTCGCGTATCTCAACCTGTCCGGTCAGGAAATCGTTCAATCCGCGCTGGAGACCAGACTTGAAAAGCGTGTCGAGCTTTCCGCGCCGGAGGTCGCCGTCGACGAGCAGGACGGGGATTCCGTTCGCCGCGAGCTCGATTGCCAACGATCCAGCGACAAGCGATTTGCCCTCGCCGCTATGAGCCGATGTCACGACAATGCTGCTCGGCAGTTTTCCGCCATTGGATTGCTTGAGCGAAATCATGACTGTTCTCATGGCTTCGTCAAACATCCCGCCTTGAACGTGGCCAAAGAGGATCGACGGATTTCGTCGAGTCGCTCGTCTGAGGCGCGGTATGAATCCGGCTGGCACGATACGCGCCATCCCCGCCAGTTGGTCGAAGCTGCGAATCGACTTGTCCAGCATCTCGATCGCGAAGGCGACCGTTACCGCAATCGAAACCGAAGCCACAAAAGCACCGATCACATAGAAAAGTCGTCCGCGCCCCTGGGGCATCAGCGGTACCGCTGCAGGTGAGAGAACCTCCACTTCGGCTCCCGGCAGCATGGCTTGTCCGGCAAGCACCCGGCGCTGCTCCTCGAGCTTATCAAGTGCTACTTGCTCCCTGTCGGCGACGCGCTCCAGTCGCGCCAATTCGATCTTGTCCAGGGTGGAGCGGGACCGCTGGGCGTAAGCGGCGGCCAGCGCGGAGCGTACAGCGACGTCCTCATTATCAAGTGCCGCGACCTTGGCGCGCAAAGATTGCACGTATCGATCGATCGCGGTGGCGAGATCGGAGCGGGATTTGGCGATTTTCGCCCGCATGTCGACCACCGCCGGGGCATCGCTGCCATAGATGTCGAGCAGGCGGGCGAGGTCCTGTTGTTGGGCGCGCATGTCGCGTTCCATTGCGCCGATGCCGTCGGGAATAGCGTTGGTCTGTTCGATGAGCGAGGTATCGTCGGTCGATTGAAGGGCCGTGATCGTTGCCTTCAGATCGACACGGCTTTGTTCGATTTTTGCCTGCCGGTCACTCAACTCCATGATGGACTTGATCTGCTCGCTCTGTGCATCATCGTTCGGAACGATGCCCATCGTCTTTTGATATTCGTCAGCGGCATCCTGTGCCGCATCGGTACGATCCTGCTGTTCCTTTGTACGCTGACGAAGCCACTCTTCTGCTGAATCCAGGCGGTTGCGGGTGCTGTTCTTGCGTTCCTCAAGATAGATATCGATGAGGCGATTGGGGACAGCGGCAGCCAATTCCGGATCGTTCGTATCGAAGCCAATCCGGATAACGCTGCCTAGGCCGTCTCTGACGACGTGGAGCGCCTTGTAATATTCTTCGATCACCGGCTCGAGACTGTCTCGTACCGGCTGAGGCGGTTTTCCGCTGTCGACAAGGTGCTTCAGGCTTTCTTTGATCTCGGTTATGAATGTGAGTGAACGCAGTTCCGGATTGAACTCCGGCCGTGCGTCGAGACGCATGTCGCGAATGACACGCTCAGCCACGCTTTTGGACAGCAGTCGCTCGGTTTCGGATGCCACGTTCAGCGGATCACTATTGCCGCTTTGGTCGCTGTCCAGCGCTTTTGCCAAGGGGCTATGGATCATCAGCCGGGATTCGGCGTGATAGGACGGCTGCATTCCCAGGATCATTATGATGGCGACAATCATCATCAACGCCACCAGACTTGCAATCAGCACTAGTCTGCGGCGGAGAAGACGAAAACCCGATGACAGATCGAAGTCATCCGATTTGGCGTCAGGCTGAAATCGGGGTTCATAGTGCATCGATGTGAGCGAAACATTCCGATCTGGCGGAAAAGTCGAGATTGTCATGATGCGCTAACCCTTGCTTGAGGTTGCGTGGGGATGTTCTCGTAGAGTTTTCCCATCGACCGCATATACGCCTGCATACTGAAATGAGTGAGATAGTGGGCGCGTCCTTTAGCGGAGAGCTCGGTGCGAATTTCCGGATCCGTGACCAGTTTCGCCAGCGCAGCAGCCAAGGCATCCTTATCTCCGACGGGAACGAAGACACCGGTCTTGCCATCGGAAATGACTTCTTCATGCGCTCCGACCCGTGTGGTGACGACGGCAAGTCCGTGGGACAGGCCTTCGATCACGGCCATCGCCAGGCCTTCAGCATGCGACGGCAGGACCAGAATATCTGCACCCGCGCACAACGCCTGCGCCTTGTCGGCGCTGAGCCAGCCCGGCATCTCCACCCGATCGGAAAGCCCCATCGCGATGGCCTGATGGCGATAGTCTTCAACAGGTCCGTCGCCTGCCAGCACGGCCCGCCATCGCAGATCTTTCATCGCTGGATGGCTGAAAGCCTGCAACAGTTCCGGGACACCCTTGCGTTCGCTCAGGCGACCGAGAAAGACGATCAACGGCGTCTCGCCGACCGGGGGCTTGCGCACTCCGGGATCGGGGACGCAGTTGTGGACGATGACGACGCGGTCATGCTCCACGCCAAGAAGGGTGGTCAGCGTCACGCGGTCACGCTCGCCGAGCGCCACGACGCAATCGGCATTTTGAAACATGCGGCGGATGAGCGATTGCTGACGCGGAGAGCGGGCCGCGAAGTCGCCGGCATAGTCGTAGTCGTGGAGGTGCAGCATATGCGAGCACCCGAGCCACCGAGCAGCCTCGGTCAGGATCAGTTTTCGAGACGTGCTGCCGCGACCCGCGACATGGATATGGTGAATACGTGCAGGAGCAGCGATCCGGTCCTTGGCCATCGTCAGCACGGCGCCGAGCAGTCGCAAGGGCGACATCGCCGGTGACCAGTGAGAGCCCCTTGTGTCGGTGACGAAATGCGTCGCACCGGCCTGCCTCGCCGTGTGGGTTATGTAGCCGACCAGCCTGCCGATGCCGCCGCCGTTTTCGCAGCCGCCGGGGACATAGTGGCGGACGCTTGGTGTCTGGTGACTGTTTGCCGATACCTTCATCAGCATGATCCGACCACCTCGCGATAAACGGCCGCTGCCTGGGCTCCGACCTGCTCGGGTGAATTCGGTCCCTTGGCCCAGGCGAGCGCATTGGCGCCAAGACTGGTTCTGAGTTCGTCGTTGTCGGCCAGCGTGCGGATGGCCTTTGCAAGCTCTGCCGCATCTCCCGGCGGCACCACCATCCCGAGCCCGTTGGGCTGAACGGTCGTGCGCAATTCGCCGACATCCGTCACGATAACGGGTTTGCCGAAGGCGGCTGCAAGGTTGAGCACTCCGCTCTGGGAGGCTTCCGTGTAGGGAAGCACGACGATATCGGTATCGAGAAAAAGCTGGGCGACCTCGGCATCCTCGATGAAGCGGTTGCGAATGTCGTAGCGGCTGGCTTCTCCCATCAGTGGCTGGAAAAGCCAGGGATTGTCGCCGCGACCGGCCACCGTGACGCGCAGGTTGGGAAGTGCATCCTTGAGCATCGCTTCGGCACGGATCAGATATTCAAGGCCCTTATAGGCGAAGATCCGTCCGAAGAGCAGGACGCGCAATGTTCCGTCGGCCGGGCGCCGAAGCAAGTTCTGCTGCCGGGCGAGTTCCGAATAGCGCTGGATGGCCGGATGCGACAGGACATGGACGTGATCGGCGGATTTCGAATATCGATCGAGAACCATCTGCTTCAGCCCTTCGCCGTGAACGACGAGGTGCCGCGATTGCCGTACCATCAGCTCGGGAGCCCAGCCGGGCAGCGTGCGGGTTTCTGAATCGCCCGGATGAACATCGACATCGTGGATTGTTGTAATGATGGGGATCGGACGCCAGAACGGAGCGGCAAAGTTCAGCCAGAGCGTGTTGTTGCTGAGAAGATGGATAAGGCTTGGCTGCTCCCGCCGGACGAGGCGTGTCAGCTGGTGCAGAAACCAGGGATTGGCGAGCGAACGGTGCCGTGGCCAGTCCAGCAGGTGCAAGTCGATCGCCGGATCGAACCAGGATGCAAGATGCGCATAGCGCCGGTTGGGAACGCCGAGGACGACATCGAGATGCCGCGCCACACCGCTCGCGAAGGCGATGGTGTAGTCTTCCAGCTCGGAAACAAGGAGCAGCGCCTTCATTTCACGGCCTCCGACAAGCCGACGTCCCGGCCGAGCCGGGGAAGACGGCGGGCTGAACGCAACGCGTCGCGTGTGCGTCTGAGCAGGTTCGGTTCTCCGGCGAAACGCAGCCCCTCGATCGCAAGCTTTATCCGGCTGCGCGCATCAACGCCGTCCAGTTCTGCCGCCGCCAGCCAATAGGGGTAGTGATCTCTAAGGTTCAGCCTTGCTGGTATCTCGTGGATGGAGAGAAATCTGTTCGTCGCCTCGACGGTACGCTGCCAATGCGCCATCCTGCGCCGTAGCATGGCTGCATCATCGATCGGTCGATACCAGTTGTTGTTGTGGATCCGGTAGAAGCCAAGCGAATCCGGCAAGGCCGCCACGTCCCCGAGAAACGGATAGATTCCCGTAAGCCAGGCATCGGCCGAAATGCGGAATTGGTCCGGTATCGGCCCTGCTGCATCCCACGCGCTACGCCGAACTGCTATGGCCGACGTCATGGGGAAGGGCCACCAGCCGGCCGACTTGCTCAGCCGCGGCGAGAGGTCCCCCGAACACAGGGTTCGCGGGATCGGCTTGAGAGTAGGAGAACCGTCGACCAGAACTGGCTGAAGTCGGTGATACACAAGCGATACGGCAGGATCGGCGCGGAAAGCCGCGAGTGTCGCAGAGAGTTTACCCGGCGCCCACCAGTCGTCCGCGTCCAGAAAGCAGAGGATGCCGCCGCTGCTGATCTTGACAGCAGCATTGATCGCGGCCGCCTGTCCGGAATTTTCCTGAAGGACCAGAGTAACCCTATCGTCATAGGCTTCGAGAAAGGAGCGCGAGTCGTCGCTCGATCCGTCATCGACGACGATGATTTCGACATCGGGGACGCCCTGGTTCAGGACGCTTTCAATCGCACGTCCGACGAAACGACCGTAATTATAGTTGTTAATGAGGACACTGATACCGGGCCGCTCCATGATGGCCTCAAGCAGCTTGCCGCAGCGCACCGTGGTGCAGCAGCGTGGTCGTCATGTCGGTTGCAACGCCGGCCCCGGCATTGCCTTCTTCGCACGTAAGATTGCGGAAAGCCGTATCCGGCACGTATCCACGCTCGATCCGCTTCGTGCGCAAAGGAAATGGGGCAAGTACCGACACCGCCACGGCCGGTGACGTTCTCGTAGTATAGCATGCGGAACCAGGATCATAACGCGAAACCATAGCAATCCCAACCTTCCAAGCGTCGCTTGCGGACAGCCTGCCTGCGTCGGAACCGCTCGCTGCACCGAAAACTAAGGGCACCGAAAACTGCGGGGCAACGTGACGTGCTTTGCTGTCTGCACCTTTGCAAGCTACCGGCGAATGGAGATGCGCAACATCTGCTCTTATGGGCAATCTCGTAGGCTTAGGCCCTATCCTTTGGAGTAGGTTATCGCCGGATACCTAAACCCTGCCACGCCCTTGGGTGGTGGGTGCCTGCATTAGGCGTAGCCGCGCCTTCATTTGCGCGAGTTGACTGCACGGATACCTGGATGGTTGTTCTTAAGTGCTGCATAGCTGTGAAAGGAAATAAATGTCTTTCCAGATTTCCGTGATCAACAACCGCTCTTTCGTCCGGTTCGACCAGGATCGACGATGAGCGCGTATGGTCTCAGAATTGCGACTGGCCCGGCCATTACCTGGCGAAGCATAGAATGCTGGGGAGCCGGGTTTTGCCTGTTCCTGCAGACGGGTGCACTTTTCCCGCTTTTGCTGTCGGATCCGGATGGAGGGCTGAGCGAATCGGCAAAGGGGCTGCTGCGTCTCGTCAGTCTGCCCGTGTATGCATTCACTATATTGATTCTGATACGAAATTTTCCACTTTTCTTGACGGCGTTGAAACGCAATCTGCTGCTGCCATTGATGCTCATCCTGCCGTTCATGTCGTTCGCATGGTCGGTTAGTCCTTCAATGACCTTGAGGCGCGCCGTCGGCCTGCTGTTTACCGTGCTTCTTGCCTACGTACTGGCGATGCGCTTCACGCCGAGACAGTTGCTGCTCCTCGTATTCGTGACCTTCGGAACCTGTATCGCCCTGAGCGTGGCGATGTTCGCAGTGGCGCCCGGTCTTGCCCGTATGCCCATGGATGGTGAAATGCGGGGCATTTTTATCAGCAAGAATAGTCTCGGTTGGTATTCGAGCATTCTGGTGCTGGCGGCGACGGCGGTGCTGATTGACGGTACTTTCGGCTTGCGGCGAGCCGCGGGTATCCTGCTGGCTGCGGGCGGGCTTTGTCTTGTGACGTCCGGATCGATGACCGCGACAATTGCGACGGCATCGGCATATTGCCTGATCGGATTCTATTCTGCCTTGCAGAAAAGCCGCGGTATCGGCCGCATTGTCCTCATCCTTGCATTCGTTCAGCTATCGGCTGGCCTTCTCATTGCGCTGCATGAATTCCTGGTCCCGTTCCTTGAAGCGCTGGGCAAGGACGCCACCCTGACAGGTCGCGTGCCGCTTTGGGAGCTAGTCGATCAGCAGATTGCCCAGAATCTGCTATTCGGCTTCGGCTATCAGGCATTTTGGACCGATAGCAGTCCTGGAGCCTGGGCCATCTGGTCCGAAATCCAGTGGATGGCGCCTCACGCCCATAACGGGTTCCGCGACACGATGCTGAGTTTCGGAATCGTAGGCATGATCCCGTTCGTGCTGCTGCTTTTGCGCGCGCTCCGCCAAGGTGCGGTTCTTCAATGCCGTGACCCGCAATATGGCTGGCTCTGGCTCAATGTATTCACGGTCATGGTTTTGGTCATGAACCTGACCGAGAGCATTTTTCTGGTCCAGAATGATGCGATCTTCATCCTATTTACCACCGCTATCATCATGTTCTCGCTGCATGTGCCCGCCGTTTCAACCGAGCCCGGATCGCAGTGGCCGAGGCCGGCAGGTATGACGGGGACAGATTCGTTGATCTCATGAGTCAGCGTTTCACACTTACCTGCTGCATATTGCTTGCAACACTCGCGGCGCGGCCGGGTAGTGCAGCATCTGTCATCTCGGATGCGGACGCGCCTGATGTCATCAACAAGACGATCCGGGCAGCGACCTGCGCGGAAGCCTCGTCGGCCGCAATGTTGGGCAAACTCCCGGGAACCGTCCTTGGCGATATCGTCTCCGATATATCTGCCGGACGGGCGATATTTTACGTTTCTCCAGAGGGCAAGGACACTTGGAGCGGCCGTCATCCGGAGCCAAATCCGGAGAGCTCAGACGGTCCCTTCGCCAGTATCGAGCGAGCGCGTGATGCTGCTCGGGCATCAGGAGGCGCAAGCACGATTGCGGTGGAGGGGGGAGATTATTATCTCACTCAGCCGGTCGTCTTCGATGCGCGCGACAAGGGCCTCGTCATCACTTCCAGATGCCAGGAGACGCCGGTGCTGCACGGCGGCCCGCGCGTGGGCGACTGGACGTCGCAAGCCGCCGGCCGCTGGACGGCGCGACTGAAGCTGCCGCCGGACGTGGGGATGGGCGACCTCTTCGTCAACGACATTCGCCAGACCCTTGCCCGGTTTCCCAACGCAGCTCCTGATGGAGACCCGCGAAAGGGATGGCTGTTTGCTGCCAAATGCAATCCGCCCATAGACATGTGGGAAGGAAATACGCGCTTTTGCTACCACCCCGGCGATCTACCGATGCTTGAAGATTCGGCAGGGCTCATCGTTCATATCGTCGGAGGTTACCAGCCTGGAAGCCAGTGGGGCAGCGACACGCTTCCGGTCGTTTCGCTCGACGCGGCAACCCGGACCTTTACTACGAAGGGTACCAGCTATTTCTTTACCGCAGAAGGCAGTCGCTATTTCCTGACCGGAACGGCAGCCTTGCTCGACGCACCGGGAGAATGGCTGTTCGATGCCCCAGCAGGCCGGCTCGACTATATTCCCACTGAGGGACTTTCACCCGGTTCTACCGTCGTAGCCGGAGTGCTGCCGACGTTCTTTCGGCTGGAAGGAGCCGATGACATGACGATCGCCGGGCTCCAGTTTCGCGACGGGGCTCCTGAAGGCAGCGGTAAGTTCTATACCGACACGAGAGGGTTCGGCGCGATACGGCTTCAAAATTCCAGCCGCGTGAGGTTGCTCGGCAATCTTATCGAAAATGTCGGAGTCGGCATCCATGTGACTGAAAGCAGCGATGTTCTGATTGCCGGCAATGTGATCGGTGACGTTGCAGGCAACGGCATCTATGTCGGCACCACCTACGGCACTTTCGGCAGATCGAATGGCGCCAGAATTCTGTCCAACTATATCCATGACGTCGGAAAGGTCTATTTTGAAACGGCCGGCATATGGTTTCAGGCCGGCGACGATATGAGGATCGCCAATAACCTGATCGAAAATAGTGCGCAGTTCGGGATCGCCGGCGGCTCGCTTTGGGGCGCCCAGGACGCGGTCCATAATGCGATTATCGAACATAACATCGTGCGCAACGCCAATCAGCAGACCGCCGATGGCGGCGCCATCAAGATGATGGGCGAGCAGGGCGACCTTCTGAACAGCAGCATCCGCTATAATCTCGTCACCGGGACGGGGCAGCTCATGAACAGGGTCGACGGCACCTTTTGGCCGCCGGGATACGAGAATATCAATGAATGGCCGTCTCCGATCAGCTGGGCGATATACACCGACGGCAAGGCCAGTGGTGTACGCATCGAAGGAAACATTCTTTCAGGCAATATCTCCGCGGTCGGTATCAATGGCGGCTGGAACAACGTCGTGACAGGAAACACCATTTCAAACGGATCGGGCGCTGCTTTCCGAGTGGATGATGGCACCGGCAGGGGATGGCATCCGGCATGGGCTGCGCCGAACCGGATAGAAGACAATATTGTTTCGATCGACAACAGCCAGGGGCTCGCGGCCTTCGTCTATGCGCCCGATCACGGTGCCGGATCCGTGCAGTTCGCGCGAAACCGCTACAGCGGCAACCTGAATGGCAAGAGTTTCCGAATAGACCCGGTGATTATGCGATCGGGTGATTTCGGCAGTCTTGCCGATCTTCAGAAGGTTGGGGCCGACAAGGACAGTGTTTTCGCCCATTCCGAATGAGGGGAGGGCGCCGACGGTTCGGTGCGAGGTGATCGCTTCCATCATGGCGGTATCACGGTGTTTGGAGCGAGTTGTTTCAATATCCGCACTCGGTAACTCGACGTACGATCGATCGCGTCGCATGTCCGCACGAATTTCGTCCTGATCCTGCAGACCAACGTCCAGTGACCGCTTAATTTGCTTCAGGCGATGAAGGATTTTGCCCGACGTCAGTAACGTCGCGACATTTTCGACAATATACATGACACGATCTGACGTCAGCACGTTTCTGGTGATCCGTCGGAGCTCGGGCGTTTCCGCATCCGATTGCTGGTGGTGGGTGCTATCGAAAGCTGGTTGCCGGTATCTCCAACCGATTGCCCCTTCCATTGCTTTTGATCCCTGTTTCGTTGCGATCAAAACTCCCCAACTCGGGCCGTGGCCACGAAACTGTTTTCCCCGATGTCACGAAGGTCAAACCGCTCTCGCGGGGTAGCGCTCATCAAAAGGGACAATGCAATAAGCCCAGGGTGCATGGTCTTACTTCCAATATTGTAAGTCATTTCCGCATGTGAAGTAAAAAAGTGAAGTCTCTTCTACGTCAAAGAGCTGGAATGGCAAGTATGGAGGCAACGGCCGTGCCAGCATATTCTGCCAACAGTTCCAGTTGGTAAAAGCGTGGATCATGAGAACGTCACCAGTAGACAACAACCAAACTTCAACCCCCGAAGCAAAAGGGGCCTTGAAGTGGATCAATGTCCTTGGTGTTCGCATCTCGGCCGTCAATCTTGAAAGCGCGACCGGGCTTATCCAAAAAGCGATCGACGACGGCCGGAGGGAATATGTCTGCGTCCGCGACGCACACGGCGTCGTACGCTGCCAGAAGGATCCTGAGCTTCGCTCCATCCATAACAAGGCCTACCTGGTGACTCCGGATGGTATGCCGCTGGTCTGGGCCCTGAAACACGCCGGCCATGCCGACAGCGACAGGGTTTACGGACCCGACCTGATGCTGTCCGTTTTCAAGGCAGGCAGCAGCAGCGGAATGCGCCACTTTCTTTACGGTGCAACGACCGAGACGCTGCAGCAGCTGCAGGCGAGGCTGACTGCAAAATTCCCGGAAGCGCAGATTGTCGGCTCCTATGCGCCACCTTTTCGCGACCTGTCAGTACTGGAGCAAAAGCATGTTGCTGACCGGATCAATGAATCAGGTGCAGATATCATCTGGGTCGGTCTGAGCAGTCCGAAGCAGGAACGCTGGATGGCGCGTATGCGTGATCGCCTAGACGCACCGGTGCTGATCGGTGTCGGGGCCGCATTCGATTTCCACGCAGGTCTCAAGCGCCAGGCGCCGAGGATCATTCAACGAAGCGGCTTCGAATGGGTGTTTCGTCTCCTCTGCGAGCCGCGACGGCTGTGGCGGCGCTATGCACTAGTCGTGCCGACCTTCATCTCACTGACTGCCTTCCAGAGGCTGGGGCTTCGGAAATTTCCGATCGAAGACGCGGTTACCGGAACGGGTGCGTCGGGACAAAGGCCGTAGAGGAGTAAGCCATCATGTCCTTATTTGCGGAGTCGTCATCACGACCATCCGGTCCATCGAAAGCCGCAGCCGCGAATGATACGGTCGCGCGGGCAATTCCCGCAAGCTCCGTCCCGCCCATTGTGGGGGCGAGGGTCGCGGACGCCTCAAGGCAGTCGGCACTGAATACGCCGGCCGTGTTGCGGCGTCGGTTTTCTCGGCTGGCCACGTCATCGCTTCTGATTGCCGGCGACATTGCGAGCTATCTCTTCGTTTTCTTCTTCCTCGCCTTGACTCCGTTGCTACCCACCGGTCCGGAAGGAGCGATGCTGGAGCGCGCATTCATTCTATCGGGATTGGCAGCGATCGTTCTTTACGCATCGAGCGGGCTCTATCCCGGCTATCGGCTGCACGAGCACGAGCATCTGCGTCGCCGGACGATGGCCTCCCTCAAGGTGGCGGCGGTCGCTGCGTTGGGCGCCATCGTCATGCCGGGGGGTGAGCAGTTGTTGCTTGCCATCGTCGGTTTTCTCGGTCTCGGATTGATCATCCAGCCTGTCCTACATTGGCTTGCGCGTGGTCTGTGCTGGAGACTGGGTGTCTGGGGAGAGCGGGCCGTCATCATCGGCGGGCGCAATCATGTTCCCGCGCTGATGGCGCATTTCAGGGATCGTTGGCATTACGGCATTCGGCCTGAGGCATCGGCAGCCGAGGTGTCGGAGATCGAGTTCGATGACGAGATCTCCATTGCCCTCGTTGCTGGCGATGCGGGCTCACTGATGGCTGACCTAGCGGCGATGCGTCGAAACTTTGACGAAGTCATTCTGCTCTCCGATACGCAGAACCTGAAGGTCAGCGGATTGCGGCCTGCCGATGTTGGCGGAGAGATCGGCATTCGCCTGACGACCGGCGGACGCTCTGTCAACGCGGATCTCGTGCGCCGGGCGCTCGATCTCGCTATCGCCATTCCCGCGACCATCGTGGTTGCGCCCTTCCTCCTGATTGCGGCGGCGGCAATCTACGCGATCGACCCAGGTCCTGTGTTCTTCAGGCATGCAAGGGAAGGCCTGTCCGGCAAGCCGGTACATGTCCTGAAGCTGAGAACGATGTACAGGGATGCTGAACAGCGCCTCGAAGCATTGTTTCGGGAAGATCCGACAATGCGGGCCGAGTGGCTGGCCCACTTCAAGCTCAAGGACGATCCCCGGGTTCTGCCCGTCATCGGCCACCTGCTGCGCTCGTCGAGTTTCGATGAACTTCCGCAGCTGGTGAATATCATCGCGGGCGAGATGGCCTTCGTCGGGCCGCGTCCCTTCCCCGAGTATCACCTTCTGGCGATGGATGGAGAGTTTCGCGACAAGCGGCGCTCGGTCACGCCGGGGCTGACGGGGCTCTGGCAGATTTCTGAACGAAGCAATGCCGATATCGAACTGCAGCAGCAACTCGATGAGTTCTACATCGACAACAGATCCCTCTGGTTCGACTGGCACATTCTTCTGAGCACAATCCCTGCGGTCTTCAAGCGCAAGGGAGCCTACTGACCTGATCCTCGTAGCTCGAGGCAATCATCAACAACGGAGCACACCAATGCACGGACACAAGAGAATTATGGTTACGGGCGGCACCGGGTTTCTCGGATCGTTCCTCTGCGAAAGACTTTTGCGCGAAGGCAACGACGTCCTCGCCGTGGACAATTACTACACCGGTTCACGCGACAACGTTCTGCATCTCCTCGACGACCCTCGCTTCGAGATTCTTCGTCACGACATTACCTTCCCGCTCTATGTGGAGGTCGATGAGATCTACAACCTCGCTTGCCCGGCATCTCCCGTCCACTATCAGGTGGACCCGGTGCAGACCGTGAAGACCAACGTGCATGGTGCCATCAACATGCTTGGTCTCGCCAAGCGGACCAAGGCGAAGATCTTCCAGGCCTCCACCAGCGAAGTCTATGGCGATCCGGCGGTCCACCCGCAGCCCGAGGAATATCGCGGTAGCGTCAATCCCATCGGTCCGCGGGCATGCTACGACGAAGGCAAGCGCTGCGCCGAGACGTTGTTCTTTGACTACCATCGTCAATATGGCGTCGAAATCCGTGTGGCACGCATCTTCAATACATACGGTCCGCGCATGCAGACGAACGATGGCCGTGTCGTGTCCAATTTCATCGTCCAGGCGCTTCAGAATGAACCGATCACCATCTTCGGCAACGGTACGCAAACGCGTTCCTTCTGCTATGTGGACGACCTGATCGAGGGCTTCGTCCGGCTGATGGGGGCACCCAATGGTGTTACCGGCCCTGTCAATCTCGGCAATCCCGGCGAGTTCACCGTGCGGGAGCTGGCCGAAATGGTCATCGAGATGACGGGTTCCAAGTCGACCATCGTCTATAAACCCCTTCCGATCGACGACCCGACGCAGCGCAAGCCGGATATCAGCCGCGCACAGGAGCAACTCGGCTGGCAACCGACTGTCAATCTCCGTCAAGGTCTCGAAAAGACGATCGCCTATTTCGAGTGGAAGCTTTCCGGCGGCGCCAGGACCGCACCGAGCGTCAGATCCCCGCAGACGGCTTATGGCCACATGCCAGCTCCGGCCGTTGGCCTTCCCGTTCAGCAACCCGCATCCGTGCGGACCTGAAGGGCGAAGTCGACCATCGCAAATCAAGGCTCGCGTTCCTTCAATGAATCGCGAGCCGAATCCAGATTTGCCAAGAGAGCGGCGATTTCGAGACCTGCAAATCGCCGCTAGAAAACACTGGGGATATGGATAATGCGCGTTGCCGTTATCACACCATACTACAAGGAGCCCGATGCGCTCCTTGAGCAGTGCCACGCGAGCGTTCTCGATCAAACCTTTCCGTGCGACCATATTTTCGTCGCCGACGGGTTTCCGAAGGCGGCCATCGGTGGCTGGCGCGCCAAGCATTTCACCCTTGCAAACGCTCACGGCGACGCGGGCAACATGGCTCGCGTGATCGGATGTCTCAGCGCCTTTGCACAGGGCTATGATGCCATCGCATTTCTCGATGCAGACAACTGGTACAGAACCGACCACATCCAGCGCCTGCTTGAACTTCAGCGCCGTACCGGCGCGGATGTTTGCACGTCGAGACGTTCTATGCACCGCGCGGACGGCACCTATATGTTCGACGACCTGAAGAGCGACGGGCGCACGCATGTCGATACGAACTGCCTTCTGCTGACGCGTGCAGCCCTGCCGATCATTGCGCGCTGGGCTTACATGCCGAGGGAACTCTATCCGGTAGGGGATTCGGTCTATTGGAGTTCAATACGGACCTCCCGGCTGTCGCGCGCTCACGAGCCGGTTGCGACGGTATGCTACCGTACGACCTGGGAGGCCGATTACAAGCGAATGGGAGAGCCCATTCCTGCCGGCAGCAAGACCCTCGCGTTCACCGATCAGCCATATCACTGGTTCAAGTCGCTCCCGGCCCGGGATCGCTGGCGGATCTGGCAGGAGTTCGGCTTTCCGCTGAGGCGGCGTTCTGTGGCACGGCTTGTCGTCCAATACGCGCTCACCAGGCTTTCGCCATACTCTTATCTCGGCGCCAGAACATGAATGTCGAACGTCTTTCCGAGCCTCTAAGCTCCCATCCTTCTTGTCAGGCCGTCTCACTGCGAGGTGCCCGGCCCCACACGAAATGGGCGATGCAAAAATACCTCTCAGCTTTTGCGAGAGTGAATCGGAAAACAGAGAAATCATAAGAACGAAACGATGCCGCTGTCGAACAATGAAGTGAGGCGGTTGTCTGCGGAGGAATAGATTTGCAACGTGTTGATGTCGTAATTCCCTGCTACAACTATGCGCATTTCTTGAAGGAATGCGTTGAAAGCGTCCTTTCGCAAGTTGGCGTCGATGTGCGGGTGCTCATCCTGGATGACGCTTCTCCGGACCATACGCCTGACGTCGGAATGGCGTTGGCGTCTGGGGACAAAAGAGTGACGTATCGACGGCACAAGGCCAACAAGGGCCATATAGCCACTTATAACGAAGGGATTGAGTGGGCCGGCGGCGACCTGTTCCTGCTTCTGTCCGCCGATGACTATCTCTTGCCTGGCGCGCTAGGCCGGGTATCGGAGTTGATGAGCAGTCGGCCGGATGTGGGATTCACGTTCGGAAACGCGCTTGTTGCCGAGCAGCACGGCGTCATAACCGAGCGCGTAAATCCGCTGGGCGATGCTAACGTGTCCCGCACGCAGGTTCTTTCCGGCGCGCAGTTTATTCGCCTGAGCGGAGCCACTAACCTGGTTCCAACCCCGACGGCCGTCGTGAGAACGGCGCTGCAAAAACAGGTGGGTGGTTACAACGCGGAGCTGCCGCATGCCGGCGACATGGAAATGTGGCTGCGGCTCGCCTCTCATGCTGAGGTCGGCTATATCAATGAAGATCAGGCCGTCTATCGCAAACATGCTTCGAACATGTCCCGGCAATACTATGGAGAAAACATTCTTTCGGACCTTCGCCAAAGAAAAAAGGCCGTTGATGTAGTGTTTCGAGAAGGCGCCGATAGCCTCAAAAAAGATGAGGGGCTGCAACGCTTTCTTGCCAGGGATCTCGGAAAACAGTCGCTTCAGCAGGCCGGACTGGCCTTCAATAACTTCGACCTTGCGACAGCCAAAGCCATTCAACGTTTTGCTCTGGAGGTCTCGCCGGACGTGCGCAAATCGTTGCCCTGGATCAAGCTGGTCTGCAAGCAGATGATCGGCCCGAAATACTGGATCGCCTTGAATTCCATCGCCAGACGGCCCGCCGGATGAGATCATAGCCTCGCCAGCTGCGCCGGAATTAAGTGCAATATCCCATGCGCACAGTCGCCGGTTCGCCGATCTTCCGAAGCTGAAATTCATTTCCCCCGGAGCGTATCACGCTCCGGGGGAAATGAGATTTAAGAAGGTGCTTGCAGAGTGCCGGACGATCGGCCGGCGAAGGGTATCAGCACAGTGCCTTGCTGGAACTCAAGCTCGCAAGGCTGTTCTGAAAGAGGTCGTTGAGCTTGAACACGACTTCCGTCCGGTTCGTCGCCTTGACCTTTTTCATGATGTTGCGGACATGCACCTTGACTGTGCTTTCCCGGAGATTGAGCTCGTAGGCGATGATCTTGTTCGCCTTCCCGCGCCGGAGTGCTTCGACGACTTCGGCCTGGCGATCCGTGAAGATGCCGGCGAGCGGCCGCGCGGTCGAGTTGCTGGATTCCATCAGATGACGCATCGCAAACAGCGTGCTTGCCGGTACGAAAACGCCTCCCGCGACAGCCAGCGCAATCAGTTCCATACAGACACTGATGCTGACGGAGGCGGGGATATAGCCCTTGGCCCCATATTCGATCGCCCTGACGATCTGGGTGAAATCATCGCTATCGGCGAGCACGATGACCGGTATCGCTCCGAATTCCGCAGAAAGATTTTTGATCTGGCCGGAGACGGCCGGCTCATCGATTTTCTTGCCGCCGATATTCAGTAGAATTGCCGAAAGCGGCGGATACTCGTCGCTTTTCTGCTTCCATTCCTCAACCGACCCGAATGCCAGAATAAGCAAATCCGACTTATAGGCTGCCATGCACTGAGCAAGGCATTGCCGATCAAGTTCGCGGTTGTCGAGAATTACGAGAGAATGTTTGGGTTTTGCCTGCAGAGGCAGTGTTGCCGAACTATTCTCAATCTTAAGTGGAAGAGCTAAGTTTTCCTGCCTAAGATCCAAATTTGGTATGAGCGCTGAATTCACTGATCTATCCTCCCCAGCCGAGTTTTCCTACGCTTCAACTCTAATCGAACACTCAAACCCTCCAGATGCGAGGGATTGGGGGTACTACGGTAGGAATTGAATACCACAGTTCCTGCAATGTTAAACTAGCTAATATAGGTTAAACGCGGAGATTAGTTCCATCGAAAGATGCAATTAGGACGTAGTTATTGTTGTAGGCTTGTACGATTATAAGACATTCACGTTAAGGTTGATGACGTTACTTCGAGATTACCAAGCATGTCCCTAAACGCATGAAAATAATGCCTGAGCATATTGTGTCACTTTCCATCAAGGCGGCTATGCCCGCTACTAATGTCGATCGTCAGCTATGAGCTCAGGGGTACATCGTCATGAGTAGATACGTCTTTAGGTGAGTGAGCTTAGACGTTTTGTTTCTTTACTTGAAAGGCGAAAACAATTCTCTTTGACTGGTAAGAAATAGTTGTCCTGCGAAGATGATATGCTGATCACATTTGTGTGATTTTCGATTTTATCTAGAACGGGATGTGTTGAAGAGTAGAGGTGCATGCGTAATGATTGCATCAAACGTCAAGCTGGATGAGAGTTGTGTCATCCATCACAGAGATCTCGTGAATCTCTACGGCTGCACGATCGGCGCGGGTACGCGCATCGGCACCTTCGTCGAAATCCAGAAAAACTCCATCGTCGGAAAAGACTGCAAGATCTCGAGCCATTCCTTCCTCTGTGAAGGTGTGACGCTCGAGGACGGCGTTTTCATCGGTCACGGGGTGATGTTCACGAACGACATGTATCCGCGCGCGGTCAATCCGGATGGCAATCTTCAGACGGAGGCCGACTGGGTCGTCATTCCCACTCTGGTCAAGCGTCATGCCTCGATCGGCAGCAACGCCACCATTCTGCCCGGTGTCATCATCGGAGAGGGCGCGCAGGTGGGCGCCGGAGCGGTCGTGACAAAAGATGTCCCTGATGGCGCGATCGTTGTCGGTGTTCCGGCAAGGGTGATCGGTCGCGCCAGCGATGGTCCAGTTGATATATTTGCGTTGGGAGGAATGCGATGATCGGCATCGCCGTTGTTGGGTATGGGTATTGGGGTCCGAATCTGGTTCGTAATATTTCGGAAGCGGCCGGCGCGACCCTTGTCTCAGTTTGTGATCTGAATATCGACCGTCTGTCGGCTGTCAAAAGCCGGTACCCGGCCGTGACGATTACTGACGATTTCGAGGAGGTCCTACGCGATCCACGCGTAGATGCGATCGCCATTGCGACGCCGGTCTTCACCCATTTCAAGCTTGCCATGCAGGCCATGATGGCCGGAAAGCATGTCTTCGTCGAAAAGCCGATGGCGTCGTCGACGGAGGAAGCATCGAGAATGGTGGAGGAAGCCGCACGCCGGCGCCTCGTCCTCGCCGTCGACCACACTTTCGTTCACACTGGCGCCGTCCGCAAGATGCGCGAGCTGGTCGATAACGGCCTCGGCGACATGTATTATTACGACTCCGTCCGGGTCAATCTCGGGCTCTTCCAGCATGATGTCAGCGTCATCTGGGATCTTGCGGTGCATGACCTGTCCATCCTGGATCATGTGGTACAGGAAAAGCCGGTGGCTGTTTCCGCCACGGGCATGAGCCATGTGCTCGGCGAGCCGGAGAACATCGCCTACCTTACGCTCTTCTTCGAGAGCAAGCTTATCGCCCACATCCACGTCAATTGGCTGGCGCCGGTCAAGGTGCGCCGGACACTGATCGGCGGCAGCAACAAGATGGTTGTTTACGACGATCTGGAGCCCAGCGAAAAGATCAAGATCTACGACAAGGGCATCACTCTGAATCCCAATTCTCAAGCCTATGGCGAGAAGGTGCATCAGATGATGGTCGGCTATCGCAGCGGCGATATGTGGGCGCCCAAGCTCGATATGACCGAGGCATTGAAGCGGGAACTGGACCAGTTCGTCGAGTGCATCGAGCAGAACTCTCGTCCGATTACTGATGGCCATGCCGGGCTGCGCGTCGTGCGCATCCTCGAAGCCGCAACCCGGTCGCTCGCTCAGCGCGGCCGTATCATCGAGCTCGAAGAGGCGAGGCGCATCGCATGATCCCGTTTTTGGACTTGAAAGCACAATATCAATCCCTGAAGAGCGAAATCGACGCCGCCGTGCTCGGCGTCCTGGCCTCAGGTCAGTACATTCTCGGTGAAGAAGTTGCCGGTCTCGAGCAGGAATTTGCGGACTTTTGCAACGTCAAGCATGCGATAGCGGTCAATACCGGAACGAGTGCCCTGCATCTGTCGCTGCTTGCGGCGGGTGTCGGCCCCGGCGATGAAGTCATCACCGTGCCCTTCACCTTCGTCGCGACTGTTTCGGCAATTTGCTATGCGGGTGCAAAGCCCGTGTTCGTCGACGTCGAACCCGTGACGTTGACAATGGATCCGGCTCAGCTCGAGGCGAAGATCACGCCCCGGACCAAGGCAATCATTCCTGTCCATCTCTACGGCCAGATGGCCGATATGGATGCCATCATGGAGATCGCCGACCATTACGGCATTCCTGTCATCGAGGATGCCTGCCAGGCGCACGGGGCGCGATACAAGGGCAGACGTGCCGGCAGCATCGGCGCATCCGGCTGCTTCAGCTTTTATCCGGGCAAAAATCTCGGCGCCTGCGGCGAGGGTGGTATCGTTGTCACCAACAGCGACGAACAGGCCAAGACCATGCGCATGTTGCGAGACTGGGGCCAGGAGCAGCGCTACCATCATGTGCTGAAAGGCTTCAACTACCGCATGGATGCCATCCAGGGTGCGATCCTGCGCATCAAGCTCCGGCATCTCGATGCCTGGACCGAGGCACGGCGGAACCACGCCCGCCGCTACTCATCGCTTTTGGCGAGAGCGCCGCAATTGACGACACCCGTCGAGGCGGCAGACCGCCGCCACGTCTACCACGTCTATGCCATCAGAAGCGATGATCGTGACGCGCTCCAGCGCGTGCTGACTGCGGAAGGTATTCCGTCGGGACTGCATTATCCCGTTCCCGTTCATCTGCAGAAGGCTCATGCCGATCTTGGCCACCAGCCGGGCGATTTCCCTGTCTCGGAAGCCGCCGCACGCGAGGTTCTCTCCTTGCCGATCTATCCCGAAATGCCTGTCTCGCATATCGATCAGGTGGCGGCAGCGCTGGAGTACGCCTATGTCAGCTAGTCGCGGCGGCGAGGCGCGGGTCGTGCAGGCAGTGCACGGACGCGGCCAGAAGAATGTGGATCCTGTCTACCAGGCGGGGCTCGCCGAGGAGCTCAGGCAATCATATGGCCGCGCCGGCCTCATCGACCTCTACGGTCGGTTCGCGGCCGGTGACGGTGTCGTGGACACTCTGATGCGCAAAGCCATCTGGCAGGCCGTCACGCGCAGCTGTGGCGAGGGTCTGCAGGTTGCGGGCGGTGCTGGTTTCAAGCACCCGGAAACCTTCGAGATCGGCAACGGCGTGTTCATCGGCGCTCAGGCCTATATCCAGGGTCGTTATGACGGGACCTGCAAGATCGGCGACAATGTCTGGATCGGCCCGATGGCCTATTTCGATGCTCGCGATCTTGTCATCGAGGATTCCGTCGGCTGGGGCCCGGGTGCCAAGGTGCTTGGCTCGACCCACACCGCATTACCGGTGGATGTGCCGATCATTCGTACGGATCTCGAGATCAAGCCGGTGAGGATTGGCGCGGGCGCCGACATCGGAACGAACGCGACAATACTTCCCGGCGTGAGCATCGGGGAGGGGGCGATCGTCGGAGCAGGCGCCGTCGTCGTTTCCGATGTCGAGGCCTATTCCGTGGTCGCGGGAGTACCCGCGAAATTCATTCGCTGGCGAAAGGACGCAGATCCTGTGCTGGACATATCGCGTGGAGGAAGATCGTGAGAAATCAACGGATACTTATTACCGGCGGCGCCGGCCTGATCGGATCGCACATTGCCGATCTCGTCGCATTGGAAAAGCCGCGAGAGATCATCATCCTCGACAATTTCGTGCGTGGACGCCGCGACAATATCAGTACGGCGATATCAGGCGGGGCCGTCAACATCATCGAGGGTGATATCCGCGACAGGGCGCTGCTTGCGAAAACCTTTGAAGGCGTCGACATCGTCTTCCATCAGGCAGCCATCCGTATTACGCAATGTGCGGAAGAGCCGCGGCTCGCCTTCGATGTTCTGGCCGAAGGTACGTTCAACGTTCTGGAAGCCGCCGTCAAGGCCGGTGTATCCAAGGTTGTTGCGGCCTCCTCGGCCTCCGTTCTCGGTCTTGCCGAGAGCTTCCCGACAACCGAAGCGCATCACCCCTATAATAACAGGACGATCTATGGTGCGGCCAAGACGTTCAACGAGGGGCTGATGCGCAGCTTCGCGGAAATGTACGGTCTGCACTATGTGGCGCTGCGCTATTTCAACGTCTACGGGCCACGAATGGACGTCTACGGTGCCTATACAGAAGTGCTGATCCGCTGGATGGAGCGCCTTGCAGCCGGAATGCCGCCGCTCATCTATGGCGACGGCAGCCAGACGATGGACTTCGTCGATGCGCGTGATATCGCCCGGGCCAATCTGCTGGCCGCGAAAAGCGACGTCACGGACGAAGTGTTCAATGTCGCGAGCGGCAGGGAAGTCAGCCTGCTGGAACTTGCGCAGATGCTGAGCGCTGTCATGGGCGTCTCGCTTGCACCGGAGCACCGGGAGGCTCGCGCGGTCAATGGCGTGACCCGCCGTCTTGCCGATACGAGCAAGGCCGAACGATTGCTGGGCTTCAAAGCCGAAATTTCCATGGAGCAGGGGCTTCGCGACCTTGTCGCCTGGTGGCAGATGAAGACCGCGGCAGGAGGCCAGGCAGCATGAGCCCGACGCTATCAACAGTTCCGGTCGCCAAGCCTGTTCTCGGCGAGGAAGAAGCGGCCGCCGTGCGCCGCGCCATCCTGTCGGGATGGGTGACGCAAGGGCCAGAGGTCGCAGCCTTCGAGAGCGAATTTGCAGCCTTCGTCGACGCACCCTATGCCTGCGCTCTTTCCAACTGCACGACGGCGCTTCATCTCGCTCTGAAGGTGGTTGGTGTAGGTGCCGGCGATGAGGTCATCACGGTCAGCCATTCCTTCATCGCCACCGCTAATGCGGTGAGATATTGCGATGGCGTGCCCGTCTTCGTCGATATCGAGGCTGATGGCTACAATATCGACCCGAGCCTGATCGAGGCCGCCATTACATCTCGCACCAAGGCGATCCTCTGCGTGCATCAGCTCGGAATGCCGTGCGATCTGCGCCCGATCGTTGAGATTGGCAAGCGTCGCTCCATTCCTGTTATCGAAGATGCAGCCTGTGCAACGGGAAGCGAAATCCTGTGGGACGGGCAATGGGAAAAGATCGGCAAGCCGCATGGCGACATCGCCTGCTTCTCGTTCCATCCCCGCAAGGTCGTCACTACGGGCGACGGTGGCATGCTGACGACGGCCAATCCCGACTATGACCGGAAATTCCGGCTGTGGCGCCAGCATGGAATGAGTGTCACCGATGCCGTCCGGCATGGCTCCAAGCAGGTGATCTTCGAAGATTATGAGGAGCTGGGCTACAATTACCGCATGACCGACCTTCAGGCGGCCGTCGGACGCGAGCAGCTGCTGCGATTGCCCGGTTTGATTGGCCAGAGAAGACAGCTCGCCGAGCAATATCGTGAGCGACTTTCCGGTATGCCGGGCCTGTCACTGCCGGTCGAGCCTCACTGGGCGCGCAGCAACTGGCAGAGCTTCTGCGTGAGATTGTCCGATGGGATCGACCAGCGGTCGGTGATGCAGGCGATGCTCGACCAGGGCATATCGACCCGCCGTGGTGTCATGAACATCCACCTGGAAGGTGCCTATGCCGACCAGAGCTCTCATCGTGAAGCTACGAGCCTGATGCGAAGCGTGTCGGCGCAAAAGCAGACCATCATCCTGCCGCTCTATGCGCAGATGACCGAGCTCGACATGGAGCGGGTCGTCGAGGCACTGCGCCACGCTCTTGCGGACGCCGTCATCGAAAAGGCTGACACGCAGCGCGAGATGCAGACTGCGTTCGCCTGATCCTGTCTGCCGGATTTGATGATTGTACAAACGAACAATGCGCGCATCGCCCGATGCGCGCATTGTTCGTTTGGTTCGTCTGGTTCGTTTATGCAGACTTCGTGATCCATCCGCGGATGATGACCGGCAGGGCTTCCGGCGGAAGCAGGTCGACCAGCATGCGCAGGGAGTAAAGCCCGCAGATCGCCACGGCGAGTGAGCCGATTGCCGTCGCAGGCCAGAGCGGCAGGATCGAGAACATCAGAAAGACCATTCCTGAAGCGGGCAGGAAAAGCAGCGCGTGACGACGATTGGCAGCGGACCAGCGAAAACCGGTAAGCCGCCGCACGATCACATAGATCAGAATGCTGTGCCAGACATAGAGGCCAAAGAACGCCATTCCGGCGCCCTGCGTACCGAGGAGCGTTACGAAGAGCCATGCGAGGCTCACATGCACGACGGCCGCCGCTACCTCGGTCCAGAAGAAGATTGCCTGGGTGCGCTTCGCGACGACGATGAACCCCATCGGCCAGGCGAGGATCCGGAGCATCATCCCCAGGCAGATCCAGCGCAGGAGATCCACGGCTCCATGAAATTCCGCCGAGTAGAACAGGTTCATCACGAGAGGAGCAAGGGTCAGCGTGGCAAGTAGACCTGGACCTGCGAGCAAGATACTGACTTCTGTCTGCTCATTGACCAGACGGTTGCATTCGACATTGTTGTCGGAAGCCGCCGTCAGACGTGGAAAGAAATCTGTTCCCATAGCCTGAAGAATAAAGCCTGCATAAAGACCGCCTAGTCCCCAGGCCGCTTGGTATAGACCTGCTGCCAGGACGCCGCCGTCTTTCAGCACGATGATGCGGATGGCATAGGCAGCGCCGAAAGTCAGAAGACCGCTTGCCATGAACACGAAGCCGAGCCTCAGCAGTGCCGACACTTCCTGCCAGAACTGTCTGGCCGACATTCGCAAGGGGCGTGGCGAGATTCGTCGGCTGTACCACCAGGTTGGAAGGATCGCGCCTGCCGCAATCACGACAAGAGACGGCGCGATCGCGTCCATGCCGAAAAGGTAGATCAGCGGAATGCTGACTAACGTGCCGAAAAGCCCGGCGAATATGTTGATACGGGCAAGATCTGCAATGCCGCGCATACCCTGGATCAGAGCGGTCTGTCCGGCAGATACAAGCCGGAAGAAGAGTGCCAGCGACAGCAATGCAACGCCGCCGGCATGTTGGTAGTCGCCGAAGGTGAAGTTCGAGATCGGAAGTGCGAGCGCCGCGAGAAGGAGTCCGCCCAACAAGGCCAGCACGACCGCTATCCGCCTTAACACGGTTGCCGATCGAGCGATCCGTTCTGCATCGTCCGTACCCGCAGCCTCGGCCACCTGGCGCACGCCGCTGCCGCCGAGGCCCATACCGGCTACGGCCTGTGCGATATCGAGGATTGACCCGTAAAGGCCCATAAGCCCCACGCCTTCGGGGCCGAGCAAAACGGCCATGGCCTTGTTTCTGACGATGCTGAGCGCGACGTTTACGAGCGAAGAGCCGCCCATCAGCACGGTCGATTTAAGGATTTGGGTATAGGTTTGGCTAGTCGGTGGAGGCATGCGTATGGTCATCGGATGCCCCTAGCTATTGATCCCATAACGGTGTTCAATCGCCCGCGGGAGGGTCGATTGCAAATCAGGATGTTTGTAAGTCACTGGCTTACCTGGCTGGCGCGTGCCTCTGCCTGAAGAGGGAGTGCATTGGACGTGGACGTGGTCGCGGCGGCATCAGACGCTCCTTCGGGCGTGCGAAGCTGAGTGACCTTGACCACATCACCAGGAGCCAGCTCCGTGGTTTCCGAGGCCGTAAACTGGTTTACCTGCCCATTGTCCCGCCGGCTCACGACGAAGGTCAGTGGGAGTTCCTCGCCTCGATCGTTCGCACCCTCATTGGCTGCCAGTTGCTCGAGCAGCAGTTGCTGTGTCGTTTCGCGCTTCAATTTGAGCTGATCGAGATTTGCCTTTTCGGACTGTAGCTCGGAAGCGATCTCGCTCCGGCGTGTGTCGGAAAGTCCCTCGAGATTGCGAGTCGTCTCGTTGATCGCTTGCTTGCCCCGCATGATCGCCGTGACGAGGTCGAGCTTGTCGGATCGATAACTTGTCAGCAACCGCTCCAGATCCATCTGGCGGGACGAGATCGTGAGGCCCTTCTCGACGAGTGTCTTGACGCTGGTCAACTGCTCCTCGACCGATTGGATATTGTCGTCTGCGCCCGTCAACTTCTCGTCGAGCGTATCGATCTCTGCCTTCAGGAGGTCGCGCAGTTCAACGAGCGCGGTCGATTGTCTTTCAAGAGCACTTGCACGTGCCTGAAAGATAACCCGCTCCTCGTTGTAGATTCCGTTGGCATATTGTTGATCGGCGACAGGTGGCGGATCGAAAGTAATATCCTTCGCGTCGGACATTTCCGCTTGCAACCGCGATAGTTTGGCGGAGCTGCGCAGGAGCGCATGGTCGGTTTCCCGCAAGTCGCCTGCAAGCTTGATCGTCTCCGATCGTTGCTGGGCTGTCGCACGCACAGGGCCGCCGCTCATGGCAAGTGATTGCAGGACGCTGAGACCGGAGTGGAACTTGTACTCGCCCGGTGTGGTGACGTCTCCTACGACGTAGATAGACGGATAGCCGATGACGTCGATAGTAACGGCAGGGGCTTGAGCCAGTCCCATTTTTTCCTGCAGTCGCTTACCTATTTCGCTGGTGAGGCTGGCGCTATCGAGATTTCCGACAGGCAGCGACCCCAGAAATGGCAGGGAGACGGAGCCGTCGTCCGAAATCGTATATTCGCCGCCGATCGCATCCCATCGCTCGAACTGGCCTTTGGACGGCATCCATTGGACGACCGTCAGGCGGATTTTCGTTTGCGGAGCAAAGGCGGCGCCGTCAGCGAAAACAGGCGAGACGGTGCCGCTGGCAAGGACGAATGCGCCTATGGCAACCGTCGTGCGAAAGAACATGCGAGGAACGCGGTACAAGAGCTTCATATACATGCCCAGCCTGCAAAGCATCCGTAAAGGATACAGGTTCAATGCCCTAGAGCGCTGCGCGCACTCCGGACGCCGGGCGCGGGCAACAGTTCCAGTGTGCAGCCTGGTGAGATTTGAAGGAAGATGGACGCCGGATACTTGGCTTCATCACTATTGATGAGTAGGAGTATGCTGCTTCAACCCGGCGCATTGCGATCAGGTCGCGTCGCGCTCCGTCCGTAGATTGGCGACGACGCGCCGGTTCTGCACCTTGCAGGAGCGATCCGTGCAGTCGCGGACTTCGCGATCCGCACCGTAACCCTTGGCCCACATGCGATCCGTGCCCACACCCTTAGAGGCGAGATAGGCCATGACGGCATCGGCGCGCTGCTGTGACAGGGTCCGCATCTTCGATTCCGAACCGGAATCGTCGGCAAATCCCTGTAGCTTGATCAGCCAGGTCGGGTTCCTGCTCAGCCACGCAGCCTGGTTGTCCAGCGTCGTCATGGCGACGGTATCGAGTTTGGCGGAATCCTGCGTGAAATAGATCCGGCGGCCGACATTGAGGATGAAATCCTCTTCGCTGCCGGCCTTGACGCTTTCGAAACCGGGTGCCGGATCGTTGGTCTCGCCGGTCAGCGGCGCTGCCTTAGGCTCCTCCACGGAGGCGATATCGGTGGTGCTGCAGGAAGCGAGGACAAGAAGCAGGGCCGAGGCAGCAAGGCGCTTCGCATATGCGGTCAAAACAGACATCAGGGTGATTTCCTCATTCGACCGGAGTGGCCTGGCTAACCTCGGCGGGTGGCGCCTGGTCGGCAATATGCGGCAGAACCTGCACCGCGGTGCCGATCGGGCAGCGCTGGTAGAGATCGATAGCATCCTCATTGAACATGCGGATGCAGCCGCTGGAGGCATCCTTGCCGATGCTCCAGGGTTCAAGCGTGCCATGGAAACGGTAGCCGGTATCGACGCCGTCACGCAGGAGATACATGGCGCGGGGGCCGAGGGGATTTTTCGGCGAGCCGCCATCGACGAATTCGGGCAGTTCAGGATGACGCTTGCGCATTTCCGGCGGCGGTGTCCAGCGCGGCCACAGCGACTTGCGATCGATCGTGGCGCGGCCGAACCATTTGAAGCCTTCCTTGCCGACGCCGACGCCGTAGCGGATGGCCGTCTTGTTCTCCATGATCAGATAGAGAAAATGATGTCGCGTATCGACGACGACGGTACCGATCGGCTCGCTGCTGAAATATTTGACGACCTGACGATGCCACTGCTTGTCGATCTTCGCGAAATTGGTCGCGCGGTACGTCACGCCATTATCGACGGCCGTGCCGTTAAAATAGGATGACGCCTGAGCAAATACCGGTTTCTGGATCGCTCCGGCACCAAGTAACGTCAGTCCGCCAAACAGAATATCTCTGCGGGTCCACTCCATCGGCCATATCCCCCTCAAAGCCAAGCAGCGCGGCGCCAGTAAAACAGATTTTTGATTTACGACAATATAAAACTCTTCTGATCGCGCAAAAGATCGCGGGCTTTCCCCCGGAGCCCATGTTGCTCTGGTCGTTGTTCGCAAAAAGATTCTATACCCGCAACGGTGGATTTGGGCGGAAGAACCCTCGCTGATGGAGCTGTTGCGGCCGCAAACCGATGCCGGCTTTTCGATGCTTACCAGGCAGTCCGCGCGGTGCTGAGCGCGAAAGTAAGGGAAGAGGTGACGAGGGCGACATGGGCCTTGAGTGAAACGGCGCAGCTTCCCGGATAAGTGAGATTGTACTGGACCAGATGCTTCAGCAACTCATCGGCATTACGCTTTTCAGTCAGCGGAAATGTCACAGTCATATGCATTCCTCCAAAGAGCAAATTGACCTCTGAAGGTGATTTAGGCGAGAAATCTTTTGCGCTGCAACAAGAAATTTTTAACCACAAAATTAAAATCGATTAGCTGTGGATCCGCCATTTTTAAAATCGTTTTAAATCTTGGGCGCGGTTGAAACCTGGCATTGTCGTGGGCTGCGACAAAAACGCACGCGCTCGAGTAAGATCTTATTAACCATCCAGGTCGCAGATGGAGGTTGGTTTAAACGTTCTGCCAGAGTCGTGTGAATTCGTTCCGCCGCGCAGGACCTTAAATTCGCACATACCCACTTGAGAGCAGGTGCCGACGGGCGGGTGATGCGCTGGTGCGTTCAGTTCTCGGTGTGTGTCAATGTCGATCATTCATAGTATCAGCGTCAGAAGCGGTCGCCTGGTGAAGCTCACCTTTGAATCGGCCCCCTTCGCCCGGGCGGCGCGCAAGACCGCCGGCACCGCACGCCAGGCCAAGAGCCGTATCGTCACGCTGGCAACCGTGCTCAGCCTCGTCTACTGCGGAATGTTCGGCAAACTCATCTATTACGGCCTTGCCGTCGATATGACGACATCGAGCATCCCGCCCAATCCGATCATGGCCTCCCGGCCTGATATCCTCGACCGCAACGGCGAGCTTCTGGCGACTGATATCCGTACCGTATCGATGTTTGCCGAGCCGAGCCACATGGTCGATGTCGATGAGGCGGTCGAGAAGCTGACGCAGCTTTTCCCGGAGCTGGACAGCAAGGCGCTCTATCAAAAACTGTCGGACAAGCGCTCGCAATTCACCTGGCTGCGCCGTCAACTAACGCCGAAGCAGCAGAACGCGGTTCTGGCCCTCGGTCTTCCGGCTATCGGCTTCCGCCCCGAGGTGAAGCGCTTCTATCCCGGCGGGCGCACGGCCGCCCATATTCTTGGCTATGTCGATATCGACAACAAGGGCATGGCCGGCATGGAGAAATATCTCGACACGCAGGGCCTTTCGGATCTGGAATCCACCGGCCTTGCAGTGCGCGAAAATCTGGAGCCAGTGAAGCTGTCAATCGACATCCGGGCGCAGAATGTGGTGCATGACGTCGTCGCCGACGCGATCACCACGTACAAGGGCAAGGCCGCCGGTGCCGTCATTCTCGACGTCCATACTGGCGAGGTGCTTGCCATGGCATCGGCCCCTGATTTCGATCCGAACGATCCGCAGGCGACGGGTAGCGAAGGCTGGCTCAACCGCATGTCGAACGGCACGTTCGAAATGGGCTCGACCTTCAAGACCTTCTCGATGGCGCTGGCGCTCGACAGCGGCACGGTGAAACTGTCGGACAGTTTCGACGCCACCGGCCCGCTGCATTACGGTGGCTTCACCATCCATGACGACCATGATGTACCGCGGCGCTGGCTGACCATTCCGGAAATCTTCCGCTATTCCTCCAATATCGGCACGGCCAGGATGATGGACCTTGTCGGCATGGATCGACAGAAGGATTACCTGACCCGCTTCGGGCTGTTGAGCAGGATGCAGACCGAGCTGCCGGAGGTGAAGACGCCGACGCAGCCGAAGGTCTGGAAGAAGATCAACTCGATCACGATTTCCTTCGGCCACGGCGTTGCGACCACCCCATTACAGACGGCGGTTGCCGGTGCTGCTCTCGTTGATGGCGGCGAACTGATCGAGCCGACCTTCCTTCCGCGCTCGGCAGAAGAGGCGGCAAAAACCGAACAGCAGATCGTCAAGAAGAGCACGAGCGATACGATCCGCTACCTCTTCAAGCTGAATGGCGAGCAGGGCTCCGGCCGCACCGCCGACGTGCCCGGCTTCCATGTGGGCGGCAAAACGGGAACTGCCAACAAGGTCGTGAATGGCCACTATTCGCACACGCTGAGTTTCAACGCCTACCTGGCGGCTTTCCCGATCGATGCACCGAAATATGTCGTGCTGTCCTTTATCGACGAACCGCTGACCGGGCAGCACGGGCTCACTTTCGCGACCAACACGGCTGCCCCGATGGTGCACGACATCATCAGCCGCGCAGCACCCATCCTCGGCGTCGAGCCGGAATTCGGGCAGAACCTGTTGGCCTCCTATTGAGGAGGCAAAAGCGGCCGCGCAGGAGTCGATCGCCGGGATTTCCAGGCTGAAGAGCTAAACCGCAAGTTCCGGACTGTTCGCGATGAAGGCGAAGATCTCTCGCGGCTGCGTCAGCCAGACATCATTGCGCTGCGCATTGATGTGATCGAGGGCTTCCGTCAGCGCAGCGAGCCGGAACGGCTGGCCGGAAATGAAGCTGTGTACGACGATGCTCATCACCAGCGGCTGATTGCGGGACGCTGCAAGCATCTCGTTGAATTCGTCGACGATCATGGTTGCAAAGTCGCGCGCGGTGGCCTGCCTGCCGATTTGCGTCGAGCTGTCGTTCAGTTCCAGCGCATAGGGAAGGGCAAGAACCGGGGAGGACGTCGTCTTCAGCCATACCGGCTGATCGTCCATCCGCAGGTCGAGCAGATAGGAAAAACCGGCCTGAGGCAGAAGGTCCAGTGTATTGTCCGTGTGCGCGAGCCACGGGCTCGACCAGCCCCCGGCCGCAAAGCCCTGTTCAGCAGTGATGCGCTCCTGCACGGAGCGCAGATAGGCAAGCTCTTCCTCCGGCCCCATGCCGGCGAGCGTATCGGAATTGGTGCGTCCATGACCGACGATTTCAGCGCCGGCCTCGACTGCCGCCTTCATCAGGGCCGGTGCATGGTCGTAGACCTCGGTGTTAAGCAGGATAGCCGGGGAAATTCCCCGCGAAGCAAGCCTGTCGAGAAGCCGGAAGCCGCCGACGCGATTACCGTAGTCCCGCCAGGACGTGTTGACCATGTCAGGCTTGCTGGCGCCGGCAATGATGTCTTCGGTCATGCCGTCGCCGAAGCGATACTCCTCGACGCCGAGAGCGACATAGAGGGCAAGGCGTGCACCGTTCGGCCAGCGGTAGTCCGGCCGTTCGGTGATCGGCGAAAATTCGTATCGGCCATGGCTTGGAAGCATAAGCGGGCACCTTTCAATTATTGGCCGGCATAGCCAAGCCACCGGTTCATGCCGATATTGCGTGCGGCAGCCTTGTCGATCATCTGCCGATAGTATGGAAGCCACCGGTCGGCCTCACGCCGCGCCGCCTCAAGCGAACCCCGGCGGGATTGGAAAATGTCGCGCGCCTCTGCGCGAAGGGCCGCCTCGTCAACCTGCGTCAGCCGATCGCCATCGAAGACGATGCGGCCGGCCACCATGGTGAGGCGCACCGAGCTGCCGCTTTCGCAATAGACGAGCTGCCGCTTGATATCGTTGAGCGGCGTGAAGGCCAGGCTGTCGAGCTTGACCAGAGCAAGATCGGCAAGCTTTCCGGGCTCGATCGAGCCCAGTTCGGCACCGCGCCGCATCGCGCGTGCGCCGCCGTTGAACAGGCAGTCGAGCACTTCGGTCGCAGCCGGCCAGCGGTCGTAGTCCGGGCCGCCGATATTGTGAATGAGGCCGGCCAGCTTGGCGACGGACCACATATTGACGGCATCGTCGGCTATCGCCTCGTCCGTGCCGAGGCAGATATTGATGCCGCGGTCGCGCAACCGGCGGAATGGCATCACGCCGCTGCCGAGACGCAGGTTGCTGATCGGGTTATGCGCCACGCTTGTGCCGGCCTCGGCGATCAGGTCGTAATCCGCGTCATCCATCCAGATCGCATGGATGACGTTCATGCGCTCCGAAAGTAAGCCGAGATCGGCCGTGTAGCGCACCAGCGAGCGGCCTTTGAAACGCGGCTGCTCGTCGGCCAGCACGCGCTGCAGCTTGGTCTCAAGCATATGCACGTAGAAGGGCAGATCATGCGTGCGGCTCAGCTGATCGAGTTCACCCATGTAGTCGGGCGAGATGCGCTGTGGCGCAGAGCAAGAGACGGCGGCAGAAAGGCGACCATCATCCTGGCCATGCCAGGTCTCGATGAGGTGGCGATAGCAGCCAAGCAGCGCCTCCCGGCCGAAGGCCGGCGGAACAGAGAGTTCGGCGCGCATATCCTGTGGCAGCAGATCGGCAAGGAAGGGCAGCTTGTCGAGTTCCGCCAGTTCTGGCTGGTCGAGCGCGACGGTGGCGCGAATGCCGACATCGCGATAGGCCTGCATCACCGCATCGATGATTTCAGGCGTTGGGTACGGCACGAAAAAGGCGTCGTCCTGCACCGCGGTCGTGCCGTTGCGCAGCATCTCCATGGCCGCCAGTATCGTACGAACATAGGCTTCGCGCGGCGAGGGACGAAGCACCTCGATATCGGGCGATTCATAGAGCATGAAGATTTCGAGCGGCAGGCTCGGCAGCATGCCTTTCATGTGGTTGACAGGCGAGTGGAAGTGGCCGTTGATCAGACCGGGGATCAGGAGATCGCCATTGCCTTCGACGATATCGGCATCTGCAGGTGCTAGCCTTGTCGCCTCGGTGCCGATCGCCTTGATGCGGTTGCCTTCGACCAGCACATCAGTCTCGTTGCCGGCGCCTTCCGTGAGCGTGTTGTCGAAAACCCTGACGTTCCTGAAGAGGGTTGCCATATCATGTCTCCTGGCTGCGCATGGAGGGCATCGCAAAGCCCGATGCCGGAAAATCATAGGTCGAGCGCTTGGACGTGCGCAGTCTGCTAGCAACCAGCCCTTCCGCCAATTTGACGCCGGCAAGCACCCCATCGATGACGGGCACGCCGAGCTCGGCGCTGAGCGGATCGACGATCTCCACCAGTCCGGCGCAGCCGAGAATGATTGCTTCGGCAGCGTCTTCCTCGATCGCACGACGCGCCTCGGCGGCAATGATTGGATAGCTTGCGGCTATCTCGTCCTCGAGATCCAGAACCGGCACTTCGACGGCACGAAGCGTGCAGCGATGCGACAGCCCGGTTTCATGCAGCACACGCGCCGAATGGGCACGGGTACGCGGGGGCAGCGTCACGATCGAGAAACGCCAGGCAAGCATGGCGGCGGTGAAAAGAGCTGCTTCCGTCATGCCGACGACGGGGCCTCTGGCAATCTCGCGCGCCTGGTGAAGACCGGTATCGCCGAAACAGGCGATCACATAGCCATCGATGCCATCGGCCTCGCCGCGCGTCACCAGTTCCATGACACCGAGCGCGCCGAGCGCTTCTTCGGAATGGCTCTCGATAGAAGCTGCGCCGGTATGGGGATTGACGGCAAGAATCTCCGTACCATCGGCGGCGACGGACAGGGCGCTCAACCGCAGGCGCTCCGTAAAAGTCCGTGTCGTATTGGGATTGATGATCTCGATGCGCATCGTCGCTCCTAAGATCGCCACTCGGCGAGACGTTGCCGTACCTGCTCGGCGGTCGTCGCAAAGAGTGGATCGACGCCATAGCCTGCGACCGTGAATGAGGCGGCGACACTGCCGGCGCGCGCCGCGGTTTCGAGATCGCTTCTGTCCTGCAGAAAGGCGGCCATGAAAGCGCCGCAGAAACTGTCGCCGGCACCGGTCGTATCGATAACGGTGGCAGGATGGGCAGGCACGCGGATAATACGATCCTCGCTGCGCTCATAAATGAGGCTGCCCTCCTCGCCGAGCTTGACGACGACGATGCCAGGCCCGAGTTCGGCGAAGCTGCGCGCGGCACTCGCCCAGTCATCGTGGCGCAGCAAGCGCCGGACTTCTTCGGCGCTTGGCAGGAAAATATCGCAATTGCCGATCAGCTTGCGAAGGGCTACCTCGTTGCCGGCGATATAATCCTCTTGCGGATCGAGAGCGACGACGGCGGTGCTATCGCGCTTCAGCGTTTCGACAAGCTCGACCTGCGCCTCCAGCGTCATGGCGAGCACCATGAAGGCTTCGGCTTTTCGCCATTCGGCCGGAATATCGTTCGGAAGGGGAGAAAGCGCATGGAACGCTTCCTCGCCATTGTAGAGCGTCCAGGTCCGGCTGCCATCGGCATGATAGTCAATGCGATTGTGCAGCGAAGCCAGGTCTCGCGCTGTCAATCCAAGTGCCGAAAGCCCGGCGGCTTCGATCTGGCGGTTGACGGCGTCCGGCCAGTCCTGCCCAATCGGCGCGACCATCTCGACGTTGGGTTCGAGGAACCGGGCGGCGAGGCAGGCGTATAGGGCGTCGCCTCCGGTGCAGCCAGGTTTTTCTGTCCCGTCCGGAAGGACGACATCATCGAGTGTCAGATTGCCCAGGCAAATCAGGCGGGGAGGCGTTGACACGTTTGCTCAGCTCCCGCTTTCCGCAAGGTGAAACTTCGCCATGGCGACATGAAAGGCAAAGAGCTGGACCGGCACGGAATAGACGAGGGGTGCCAGGCTCTCCGGCATGGCGGGCAGACGAAGGACCTCGTCGGAATATGGGTCGAGCATGGTCTCAGCCTCCGTAACGATGCTGTAGATCTGGCCTTTCCACCGCTTTCCTTCGAAAGCTGTGTCGCGTGCCCGGCAGACCGAGAATCCGGCCGGTGCGATGAGGAACAGCGGATCGCCTTCCTTCTGGGTATTGTAGTGATGGAATTCTTCGAGCGGAATGGCAATGCCCTGGTCGGGAGAACACTCCTTGACCTTGGCTGAGCCGAACATGGCCCCGGCATAGGAAGGTCCACCGGCAGCGTAAAGGTAGATCGACCGGTCGCGCTCGCGTTCGGCGATAGCCTTGATGGCAGGCTCATGCGTCTCGATGACGTCGGCAATCTGCTGAGGAACGGCATCGAGCGCCTTCTGCCATGCGTCGACCAGTTCGGGCTTGCGGCCCGCGGCTCTCGCCCAGTCGAGCGCGAACTGGCAGAGCAATGCCAGCGCTGCCGTGCTCGCCTGTGTCGGCCAGCCCTTGCGTTCCGCGCGGACCATGAGGCCGCGATCGGATTCCACCATCAAGGCCGAGCCTGGCGTATTGCTGAGCGCCAGCGTGCGCGCACCGAGCGAGCGGGCAATCAGCATGGCTTCGACGGTGCGGGTCGTCGTTCCGCTGGAACTCAGCGTGATGACGAGCGTATCGGGACCGCTCGTGCGGCTGGCATAGTAGGCATAATCGAGCGCCTGAATGGGTTCGACGGGAATGCCCAGCAATTCCTCGAAAAACAGCCGCGCGCCGACCATGACGGCAAGGGAATCGCCGCAGCCCGTCATCACGATCCGGCGGATGCCGGCCGTAGCGAACACTGCCGCGGTGGCCTTCGTCGCCTCGCGTTCTTCGGATAGCGTGTTGCGGATCGCATCCGGCTGCCCGAGAATTTCCACACGGGTCAACTCGACGCGGCGACGGCGCTTTTCGTCCAGCGGATCATCGGTCGGCAGCGCGTCCATAAGGCGCGCTTCCTTTTCGAATAGCGCCTCGACAAGCTGGCGCGAATGCGCGTCGAGCGGGGAGTCCGGCGAAAGGAGAGGGGTGACGAATTGTTGGGTCATCGCGCAAATTCCGGCATGAAGATCAGGTGAGTTCGCAGCGACGGCTGAGAAGCTGTGCTGCAAGGAAGCGGCCGGGATCAGCCTGATCCTGGCTGAGGTTCGGATCGTAGCCGCTGGCCATCGCCATGGAATAGGCGAGCATCTGCAGCGGCGCAGGCATCAGAAGCGGCGCAAGCCATGCAGGGGTCTCCGGTAGGCTGATGCGATAGGTGGCGCCCTCGACAGGAATGCCTGCTGTTTCGATCGCCAGCGTTCTCATACCGGCGTGAGCCAGCGCGGTCGCGGTGTTGGAAGCGAGTTTCGTCACTTCCGGGGTCGATGCGAGCAGGACCACGAGTTCATCCTGACGGCTCGACCAGAAAAGGCTATGGGCGAACTCTTCGATCTCGCTGCTCCAGACTGGTGCCTGGATCACCTTGACCAGCTTGGCCGCGCCATAATCCGCCGTTGCCCATTCCGAGCCAGCACCGAGAATGCGCACTCCGCCAATGCCGGCGGAAAGCACGTCCAGACAGATGCCGGGAAGCTGGTCGCCGCAAATGTCGAGGGTGGTTGGGATCGTCTTTTCGAGCAGTTGGGCGATTTCAGGGCCAAGGCAGCTGGCGTTGATGTTGCGGCCGGCGGCTTTCGCCGCACCCTCAATCAGCATCATCATCCCGAGGATCGTGCCGCTGTAGCGCGTGGTGCCTGTCAGGAACGGGGCAATGTCGTCGATCCGCAGCGAAGCTACTGCGTTGGCGGCCGCACCCATCTGTGCGCCGCCCTCATTCGTCAGTGCCACATAGCGACCGCCGGCCTCACGAATGCGTGCAGCAGCAGCGATGGTCCGGTCGACCGTGCCCGACATGGAAATCGCAACCGCACGGTCAACGCTTCCGACAGGGCGGGTTTTTGAGAGCAGGAATTCGAGGCTAGTGACGCCCTCGACCGGCATGTCGAAAGCAGCGCGGGCGACATCAGCAACGGCACGCGCGGCAAACCAGCCGTCGCCGCAGCCGAAGGCATAAACGCCGCCGTTTTCCCCCGGCACGAGATGTTCGGCGCCGATGGCCGCAAATTCGGCATGTCGGGTCAACAGGGCCGAGAGGACTTCGGCCTGTCGCAGGATGTCGACAAGCATGTGAGGCTGAGTGGCGGGTGTATCGTTCATCGTAAAACTCCTAACTGCGGAGACACTGACGATTGTCCTTTCTTCAGGCAAGGAAAATTTTCGAAAAATTTCGATGGCTCAATTTTGAAAAATGTGAGAACAATTTTTGGGCAGTCTGAAAAGGGAGGGAAAAGTGGCAGCACTCAACGCGCTGGGGCGGCACGGACAGATTCTCGAACTGCTGGAAGCCGATGGCAAAGTCTCTGTCATGGACCTCGCAGACAAGCTGCGGGTATCGGTGGTGACGATCCGGAACGATCTGGAACTGTTGGAACGGCAGCAGGTTCTCAGGCGCATCCGGGGTGGGGCGCTCGCCGTTCGGGCCGCACGCTTCGAGCGACCGATCCATCTGGCAAGCCAGGCCTTCACCGAAGAAAAGCAGCGTATCGCCAAGGCCGCTTCAGCACTGGTGCGCGATGGCGAGACGATCATGATTGATGCCGGCAGCACGGCACTCGCCTTTGCCCGGTCTCTGTCCAAGTCATTGAACGATGTAGCGGTTGTCACCAATGCTCTCGATGTCGCACTGGCGCTTGCGGATCATCCCGGTGTCCGCGTGGTCGTTACCGGCGGCACCCTGCGCGGTGTCCAGCGCTCTCTGACAGCACCGTTTTCGACACTGATAATCGAGCAGCTGAATGCTGACACGGCCTATGTTTCCTGCACCGGGATAGATGTTCGCAAAGGTTTTACGACCGGTAGCTGGGAGGAAGCGGAAGTCGAGAAGGCGATGATCGCGGCCGCCAGCCGATGCGTCTTCCTCGCCGATCACAGCAAGATCGGCCATGTCGGCAGTGCCCGTATCGTCGATCTTCAAAGCGCCGATCTCCTGGTGACCGACAGCGAGGCGGCGCCGGAGTCGCTTCGTCATTTCGAGGCGGAGGGCCTACAGGTGCTGACCGCGTGATAGGCAGCGATGCTGCGAAATGCCGCTTTTATGGCCAGCATTTGTGTTAGTGAAATTACGTCGCAGCAACTTTCGAAAAAATTCCATTGTCAAAAAGAAGAAAAGGCGCAAGCATCGGTGATGGGAACAGACAGAAAGAAAAGGGAACCAATACATGACATCAGGTCCAATTCTCACCAGGCGCCAGCTCGGCCAGGGAGCAGCAGCCCTCGCAGTCCTTATGGGGCTTCCGAAAATGGCCTTTGCGCAGGCCGCTCCCGTCGTCATCGCTTCTGAAGAAGACGTTTCGACGCTCGATCCGCATCTCATCCGCAACAATCATCCGATCGGTAGCGTTGTATGGTCGGTCTTTGACAGCCTGGTGCGACGCAATGCCGACGGTTCGCATGAGCCGCGCCTGGCGCTCAGCTGGGAGCAGGCCGAGCCGACCCGTTGGCGCTTCAAGCTGCGTCCGGATGTGAAATTCAGCAACGGCGAAGCTTTCGATGCCGCCGCAGTGAAGTTCAATTTCGAGCGCATGAACGTTTCGCCCTACAATGCCGAGAGCCAGCTCTGGCCGCAGACGAATCTGAAGTCTGTCGATGTCGTCGATCCCTTGACCGTGGATCTGGTGACGAGCGAGCCGACGATCAACATGCTCTACTGGCTGGAAGAAGCCTTCATCGGCGCTCCCGCCTATCTGAAGAACACCGCGCCTGATGTCGTCGGCGCCAATCCGATCGGCTCCGGTCCCTATACCTTCGTCGAGTGGAAGCAGGGCGATCGCGTCGTGCTGAAGGCAAATCCGAACCACTGGAACGGCGAGCCCACCATCAAGGACGTCATCTTCCGCGATATTCCGGAACTCTCTTCTCGCGTCAACGAGCTCAAGGCAGGCAGCGTGGACGTCGCCGTCGGCCTGACGCCCGATACGGCGGAACTTGCCAAGTCGGACCGTTCGACCGTTGTTGCCGTCAACGGCCTGCGCAAGATGCACATGGGCATTTCCTTCACCGGCATCGACCCGCTCAAGGACAAGCGCGTGCGCCAGGCGCTGAACTATGCCGTTGATGTCGCGACCATGATCGAAACGCTCCAGCATGGCATGACCAAGCCGCTCGCCTCGATCGTCAATCCGCCGAACAACAATCCCAGCCTGAAGCCTTTTACCTATGATCCCGACAAGGCCACAGCGCTTCTGAAGGAAGCCGGCCAGACCGGTTTCGAAATTCCGGTTGCATATGGCAAATATCCCGGCGCCAAGGAAGTGTCGGAAACGATTGCCGCCTATCTCGAAGCGATCGGCCTGAAGCCGCAGCTCGAAGCCTATGAAACCGGCCAGTTCACGCAGATGCTCAAGGAGAAGGCCTTCAAGGGTATCTATTATTACGGCTGGGCTTCGCTCATCAATCCGTCGGTGGAACTGGTCATCCTCACCAGCGACGCGGTGGACAATTCGAACGGCTACAACAATGCCGACTACGACAAGCTGGTAAAGTCGGCCTCTGTGGAGCTTGACGAAGGCAAGCGCAAGGAGCTGCTGACCAAGGCGGAAACCTTCATCTGGGACGAGTGCCCCTGGATCTATCTCTGGTATCTGCCGGCTATCTATGGTGTCAGCAACCGCCTCGACTTCGCCGCCCGCCCGGACGACTATGTCGAAATGTACCGGTCCAAGCTGAAGAGCTGAGCAAGATCCGGATTACGGCGGGGCCTGCTTGCCGCAGGCCCCGTTGCCCGGTTGCGGTTTTGCCGCTGCAATGCCGGGCGACAGTTTGGAGATAACGACATTGAACTATCTTCTGCGGCGCCTTGTCCGTGCCGTTCTCGTTCTTCTGGGTGTCAGTTTCGCCACCTTCATGGTTGCCCATTCGACCGGCGATCCCGTGACATTGCTGGTGCCGGGCAACGCGACGGCCGAAGCACGTGCGCAGCTGACGACCCATCTCGGCCTCGATCAGCCGCTTGCGACCCAATATGGGCTGTTTCTGTGGCGGGCACTGCATGGCGATCTCGGTCAGTCCTTTCTCTATAGCCAGAGCGTCGTCAGCCTCGTTGCCAACCGTCTGGCAAATACGTTGCTTCTGGCCGGCACTTCCTTTCTGATTGCGATCGTCCTCAGCCTCGTGCTGGGCGTGCTCGCAGCGCTCTATCGCAACAGCTGGATCGATCTGCTCGTGACGGGCTTCACCATGATCGGTCTTGCGGTGCCGGCCTTCTGGCTCGGGCTGATGCTCATCCTGATATTTGCCGTTCAGCTTCATCTGCTGCCGGTATCCGGTTCCGAGAGCAGCCTGTCGATCATCCTGCCGGCAATCACCCTCTCCATGCAATCGACCGCGCGCCTCTGTCGGCTTGTCCGCTCCGGCATGATCGAAGTCTTGAACGCCGATTATGTCCGCACGGCTCGTGCCAAGGGCCTGCTCGAAGGCCGGGTGATTTGGATCCACGCTTTCCGAAACGCGCTTCTGCCCGTCGTCACCATGGCGGGTCTCGAACTCGGCGACCTCATTTCAAGCGCAGTGGTGATCGAAGCCATTTTCGCCTGGCCCGGCATCGGCCGGCTGGCGATCACGGCCGTCTCCTCTCGTGACTTTCCGCTGCTGCAGGGCACGGTTCTCGTCGCAGCCTTCTGTTTCGTCATGATCAATCTCTTCGTCGACTGGCTTTACACGCGCATCGACCCGCGGGTGAGCTTCAAATGAGATCGTCTCTCGTCAGCAAAGTCGTCCGCAACTGGGTCGGCGTCTTCGGCGCGGCCATCATTCTGGCGGCGGTCGCGATCGCGATCTTCGCGCCACTGATTGCGCCGATGTCGGTCACGCAGATCGACCTTCACGCCCGCCTTGCCCCGCCCTCCTGGGTGGAGGGCGGCTCGGCCAAGCATTTGCTCGGCACGGACAATATCGGGAGGGATATCCTCTCGCGTCTCATCTTCGGCAGCCGTATCTCGCTCGCTGTCGGCACCGCCGCCGCGTTGATCGGCGCCGTGCTCGGCAGTCTGATGGGCATGCTCGCAGGCTACTTCGGCGGCCGGGTCGACAGCATCATTTCGTGGTTCATCGATGTGCAGCTGTCCTTTCCGTTCACGCTGCTGGCAATCTTCCTGCTCGGCACGTTCGGCGGCGGCTTCACGGCGGTCGTGCTGGTGCTGGCGCTCGCTACCTGGGTCAACTATGCCCGCGTCGTGCGCAGCCAGGTCCTGACGGTCAAAGTGCAGGATTATGTGACGGCGGCGCGTTCGGTTGGCGTCGGCACGTTCCGGACGCTGATGCGCTATATCCTGCCCAATACGACCGCGCCGATCATCGTTGTCGCCAGCTTTTCGACAGCGCAGGCGATCCTGACCCAGGCTGCACTGAGCTTTCTCGGCGTCGGCATCGATGCTTCCGTTCCGTCCTGGGGCGCAATGCTGAATGATGGCCGGGAATATCTGCAAAGCGCCTGGTGGATCGCTACCTTTCCGGGGGTTGCCATCGCCATCACCGTGCTGGGCGTGAACCTGCTGGGCGACTGGCTTCGTGACATCCTCGATCCGAGGAGCATCAAATGAAATCCGATCTTCTTGACGTGCAAAGGCTGAATGTCCGTTTCGGGCCGGTTCATGCCGTGCGTGACGTGTCCTTTTCCGTGCGTCGTGGTGAAACCGTCGGCGTCGTCGGTGAGTCCGGCTCCGGCAAAAGCACGACAATGCTCGCCGTACTCGGCCTGCATCCAAAAAAGCAGGCGAATATTACATCCGATCGGCTCATTCTCGGCGATGACGATCTCGCCACTGCGTCCGAAAAAGCCATGCGCGATATCAGAGGACGCAAGGCAGCGGTAATCTTCCAAGATCCGCTTGCGGCGCTCAATCCCCTCTACACTGCAGGCTACCAGATCGCCGAGGTGCTGATACGCCATCGCGGAATGGACAGGGCGGCAGCCGATGCCGAGGCGCGGCAACTGCTCGACCGCGTCGGCGTTCCGGATGCCGCCCGTCGGGCGAAGCAATATCCCCACCAGTTCTCGGGTGGGATGCGCCAGCGCGTGATGATCGCCATGGCGCTCGCGGGCAGGCCCGAATTGCTCATCGCCGACGAGCCCACGACAGCGCTCGACGTCACTGTCCAGGCCGAACTCGTGCGACTGATCCGAGAACTGCAGGCCGAAACCAACATGGGCCTCGTCTGGATCACGCATGACCTGTCGCTGATGGCGCGCGTCGCCGATCGGGTTCTTGTCATGTATGCCGGTTCGATCGTCGAGGAAGCGCCGGCCGATATGCTCTATGCCCGCCCGCGCCACCCCTATACGGCAGGGCTTCTCGGCAGCATAAGCCGACTGGACCAGCCGCGGGGTCAGCGGGCGAAAGCGATACCGGGCATGCCTCCGGCGCTCGACAAGCCGATTGCCGGCTGCGCTTTTGCGCCGCGCTGTCCGCTGAGATTCGAAAAATGCAGCGAAGCGCCGCCGCTTTTTGCGACGGGAGAAAAATCCGCAGCCGCATGCTGGCATTTGACGGGAGCCGACGCATGACCAACTCGTTGTCCGAGAAGTCCGGCACCCCGATAGCAGAAGCGATTTCTCTGAAGGTGCACTATCGCACTGCAAATTCCGGTTCGATGGGACGTGCTGCTGCTCCGGTCGTGCGCGCCGTCGATGGAGTCGATCTTGCAATAGCCGAAGGTGAAACAGTCGCGCTGGTCGGCGAGTCCGGTTGCGGTAAATCCACTCTTGGGCGTGCACTTCTCCGGCTTGAAGAGGCGACGGAGGGTGTGGTCCGCGGTGCCGGCAAAGACCTGACGGTACTCTCGGAGACCCTGTTGCGGCCGTTGCGCCGAAGCATGCAGATGGTGTTTCAGGATCCGTTTTCCTCGCTCAATCCGCGCATGAAGATCGAGGAAACGCTGTCTGAGCCGCTGCTCGTCCACGGCCTTGCGACGCGTCGCGAAGCGAAGGGAAGGGTTGCCGAAATCCTCGACGTGGTCGGGCTCGATCCGCGGGTGGCGCAGCGCTATCCGCATGAATTTTCCGGCGGCCAGCGGCAGCGCATTGCCATTGCGAGGGCGGTGATCGCCCGTCCGAAATTCGTCGTTGCAGATGAGCCGATCTCTGCGCTCGACATTTCCGTGCAGGCCCAGATCCTCGATCTGTTCGAGGATCTGAAGGGCCGGTTTGCGTTGACCTATCTCTTTATCAGTCACGATCTCGCTGTGGTGCGCCATATCGCCGATACTGTGGCGGTCATGTATCTCGGGCGTATCGTCGAGCAGGGCAGCCCAGACGATGTCTTCGGCAATCCGCTGCATCCCTATACACAGGCGCTGCTCGATGCGGTTCCGGTCCCCGATCCGGAACGTGAGCGGCACCGGGCAATAACGAGACTTTCAGGCGAATTGCCTTCGCCGGCATCGGTCTTTGTCGGCTGCCGCTTCCAATCCCGTTGTCCGCATGCGACGGATTACTGTCGTGCGAATGACCCGGCGCTTTCTCCGGTAGCAGCAGGCGGCCATGCCGTTGCCTGCTTTCTTCATACCGGAAACGCGGACTTCAGGCATTCGAAACAGGCTTGATAGCTGAGACCGGGGCAGAAGCCGATTCTTCATCGGCTTAACCCTTGAGCAGAGTCAGTTCAGCAAGCTTGCCTCGCCTGCCGAAATCCGCTGCTCGTCCTCCGAAAACAGGTGAACAGCGTCATGCTCCGGAGCGATCGAGAGCATATCGCCCGGCCGAGCCCTGATCCGTTCCCGGAAGACGCAGCTGATCGTCTGCTCCCCGAGGCGCGCAATGACGAGCGTTTCGGAACCGGTGGGCTCCACCACGACGGTCGTCACCTCGATACCGTTGGGGTCCAGCCGAAGATGTTCGGGGCGAATGCCGTAGGTCACCGCGTTGGGCGGTCGGCGTTCACTCGGTAGCAACAGGCCGTCCGTCGTACGGAACCCCTGATCTGTCATCGTGCCCTTGATAAAGTTCATCGCCGGTGACCCGATGAAGCCAGCGACGAAGAGATTATTCGGCCGATCGTATAGGTCGAGAGGCGAGCCGGTCTGCTCGATCCGCCCGTCCTTCATCACCACGATCTTGTCTGCCATCGTCATGGCTTCGATCTGGTCATGGGTCACATAGACGGTCGTAGTCTGAAGTCTTTGATGCAATTCCTTGATTTCAGAGCGCATCTGAACCCTGAGCTTGGCGTCGAGGTTGGAGAGCGGTTCGTCGAAGAGGAAGACGGCGGGGTCGCGAACGATGGCACGGCCCATCGCCACACGTTGCCTTTGGCCGCCCGACAATTGCTTGGGATAGCGTTCCAGCAGGCTTTCGAGCCCAAGAATCTTGGCAGCATTGCCGACGCGCTGGTCTATCTCGGAGCGTGGCATGCGCTTCAACCGCAGCGAGAAGCCCATGTTCTTGGCGACCGTCATATGCGGATAGAGCGCGTAGTTCTGGAACACCATGGCGATGTCCCGGTCCTTAGGCGCAAGCTCGTTGACGATGTGCTTGCCGATCTGGATCTCGCCGGAAGTGATGCCTTCGAGACCTGCGATCATTCTGAGAAGTGTCGACTTACCGCATCCCGAAGGCCCGACCAGCACGACGAATTCGCCGTCCCGGATGTCGACCGATACGCCTTTGATCGCCTTGAACGCACCATAGTCCTTGCGGGCATTGTTGATGGAAACATGAGCCATTGCCGTCCTCCCAAACTGCTGTCAAAGCTCGCCCAAGACGCGTCTCAGATATGCGAGCCCGACGCGTTCTCCTTCCTTGCGCGCGTCCAGATCCTTGCCCGGCCAGCCATAGGCGGCATCTTCATGCTCGATCGACAATGTGCCGGCAAAGCCGTTCGCCTTCGCCTGCCGCAGAAACCGCGACCAGTCCAAAAGACCGAGGCCCGGCAGCTTATACTGCCACCAGCCCTTTCCGTGATAACCGACGGCCTGCTGCACTGCAGTATCGATAGCCGTGTCTTTCGCGTGCAGAATGGCGATGCGATCCTTGACCGCGTCCATCGCGACATAAGGATCGACGCCGATGCGGATGAGATGCGACGGATCGAATTCGAGACCGAAACGGCGGCTCCTGATCCGCTGGAAGAGTTCCTGCCAACCCTTTGGCGTCGTGCCGATAAAATTGTCCTTCGGTCCCGGCCAGTTCTCGATCGCGAAGGTGAGGTCGCTCGATGAGGTATCCTCGATCAGGCGATTGGCGAAATCGGCGAAGTCGTCATAATTGGCCTCATCGCTCGCCGTATCGTCGCGGCCCGGAAAGATCACGAAAATCGGAACCCGTGTTTCGCCGATCGCGCGAGCGAAATCCGCGGTCTTTGCTCTGAGTTCGCGACGCTTCGAATGATCGGCATCGAGCTGGTTGCCGAAAAAGGTGATCGATGACACGTAAAGGTTCCGGCTGCGCGCCAGCGATACGGCGTTATTGACTTGGTCGGGCGTCTTGATATGTCCGCCGACGTCGATTTCGATTGCATCGAAGCCTGCCGATGCGGCGAAATCGACCACTTCTTCCAGAGGGCGGTCGTTGAATGTCGAGGTATAAAAGCCGATTTTCATTAATCCTCCCAAGCCTTTGCGGCACTTTTCAGCTGTTTAATCGATCCATGAATTTCAGGGGTGAGCGGGTACGGTGCGCCATATCGGCGGATGCCAGCATGAGCGCCGATGCGATCGGCATCACGGCCGCACCCATGGCGGAAGCGTCCTCTCCAAGCGATGCACGATGAAGCGAGGGAAGGTTGGTGTCGTCGGCGTCGAGATGCTCATGCACATAGCGCAGTAGCTCATCGATGATGCGGATCGGCATCCTGCCTCCGACAAGCACGGCATCCGGATCGACGACCATGCCGATATGTTTGACGGCGACCGCCAGATGCGCACTCATCTCTTTCAACCATTGCGAAGTGAGACGCTTTCCTCTGGCGTCGAGCGTCAGCAGATCCTGTGGCACGCTCACCTTGATGTCATGCCGCGCAAGGAAATCGTACAGGAAGAACATCGAGAATATTTCGCCAAGCAGACGGACCTTGTGTGCCTCGTCCCGGCTATCGACAATCGGTAGCCAACCGATCTCACCGCTAAGCCCCATCGCTCCACGATGCCCATTGCCGTCGAGCACGAGGCCGCCGCCGGGGCAGGCGTTGATGGCGATATAAAAGAAGCTGCTGCTTTCGGCTCCCAGACCATAATTGAGTTCGGCAAGGGCGGCCGCATTAGCCTCATTCTCGGTGAAGACGGGATGTGGCGTTAGGCTTTCGAGTGCTGCGCGCACGTCGAATTCCATCCATTGCTGATAGGTATCCGGCCTGCCGAGCAAGGAAATCTCGCCAAGCCAGTCAGGCATGGCAAGGCCGATACCGGCCAGATGCGCGTCATCGATCAACCGGCTGCGCTGAAAATGCGAGATCGCATCGGCGGTCAGCTGCATGAATTCATCCGGCAGGATGAAGCGTTTCTCGTGATGCACGCGGCCGCGCACATTACCAACGGCATCGACGGCAAGGATCGTCAGGTGATCGCGATCGATATTGATGCCGATCGCGAACAGGGCATCCGGGTTGATCTCAAGCTCGATCGCCGGCTGGCCACGCAGGCCATGCCGTCGGCGGGCCTCCATGATCAGGCCCTCATCCAGCAGCCGATCGACGATGCGGGCAATCGCCGGCTTGGTGAAGCCTGTCTGGCGGGCGATTTCGGCGCGCGAGATCGGCGCCTGCCGATGAATGCAACGCAGGACGACTGCCCGGTTGTGCTCGCCGGCATCTTCGACATTGGCGCCTGTCAGATCCGAAGAAAGCCTGGCGCCGATCGTCTCGTTCATGCTCGAAATCTCCTGTCACGGGTAAAAACAGAGACCGATATCATCCCTTCACCGCCCCGCTTGTCATCGCACCAAGGATCATTCGCTGGAGCGAGAGGAAGGCCACGATCGCCGGCACGACTGATATCAGGCAGGCGGCGGCAAGAAGCTGAACGGATGAGTCGGTCTGCATCCCGCGGAAATTAAAGATTCCGACGCCGATCGGCATCAGATTGTTTTGCGTGAGCAGGAGAAAAGGCACGAGAAACTGCGACCAGCCGGCAATCACGGTGATGATGAAAACCGAGGCGATACCAGGCGCCGACAGGGGAAGAACGATCCGCCAGAAGACCGAAAAGCGATTGCAGCCATCGATCATGGCGGCCTCGTCCAGGCTGCGGGGGATGCCGTCGACCGTGGCCTTCAGGAGCCAGGTCGCAAGCGGCACGCCGAGCGCGACATAGACCATGACGACGGCAAAATGCGTGTCCAGCAGCCCGAGCCGGTTCATGTAGCGGTAGAGCGGCACCATGATAACCAGCGGCGAAATCATCTGGAATAGCAGCAGCCCCATCATCGAAAGGCCCTTGCCGCGGAAATGGAAGCGGGAAAAGGCATAGGCTGCGGGCAGTGCGACGATCAGCACGCCGAAACCGCTGAGGGCGGCGAGTTTGAGGCCGTTCCACAGATAGAGCGGAAAGTAGCTGTTGTTGAGAACCGCGATAAAATTGTCGAGCGTTGGATTCTGCGGGATGTAGCGCGCTACGCCGCGATAGATTTCCCGCTTGTCGCGCACCGCCATCGACAGGAGATAGGAGAGGGGGCCGGCGAAGAAGATGAACATCACCAGCATGAAGAGGTAGCTCAGCGCATCGCCGAGCCGCGTTCCGGTACGTCCGCTCATTGCTCTTCCTCCTTCGGCAGGAACGATGCGTAGACGCAAGCCAAGCCGAGACTGATGATCAGCATGACGACGGAAAGAACACTGCCGCCGGAGAGATCATAGTTCCGGAAGACGATGTTGAAGACGTAGAGTGAGATGACTTCGGTCGCGCGACCGGGACCGCCGCCTGTCAGCGTGATGATCGCATCGAAGGTGTTGAGTGTCATGATCGTGATCAGGATCATGTTGACGAGGATTGCAGCGCGCAGCTGCGGAATGGTCACGAAGGCGAATTGCTGGGTTGCGGTCGCTCCATCGACTTCCGCAGCCTCGTAAAGCGACGGATCGATCGATTTCAAGGCGGCATACATGACCACCATCGAGAAGGCCGTGCCGCGCCAGATATTGGAGATCAGGGCGGACCAGGGTGCGATCGCCGGATCTGAGAGCCAGGCGACAGTCGGCAGGTGCACGAGCCGCAGGATACTGTTCAAGGCACCGTAAGGGGCTTCCGAAAACAGCATCTGCCAGATGATGCCGCCAGCAATACCGGGAACGACCCAGGCGACCAATGCCGTCGTACGCAGGATCGTCGTGCCGAACAGCCCCCGTTTTTCGCCTCTGATGACGACGACAGCGACGGCAAGACCCATGATCTGTTGGCCGACGACACTGCCACCGACGAAGATCAAGGTCGCCCACATGATGTCGGGCAGTTGCGGCGAGCTCAGTGCATTGGTGATCGAGCCAAACGTATATTCGGAAGTGTCCCCGATCAGCGTCGCATTGGTGAAGGACAGCCTGAAGACGTCGATGACGGGATACAGGTAGAAAATGCCGATGACGATGATCACGGGCAAGATCCAGGGCAGGGGCGCGCCGGCGAAACGGCGCATGAACGTTCTGCTGTGAGGCGGGCTGACAGCCTCCATGGCGATAGGGCTCATTGGCTTCTCTGTCCGGGTTTTGAGAATGTTGACGGCGCCTCGATGAGGCGCCGTCGCGATCACAAGAGGATCAGAGACGCTTGTAGGCCTCCATCGTGGCGTTGAACGCGGCGTCCAGCGCTTCCTCTGGCTTCTTCGTTCCGGAGAGAACGTCACCCATCATGATCTGGATCTGGTTGGAGATCTCAGGATAGATCGGTGCGCCCGGACGGGCCTGGCCATCGACGAGAGCCTTCGCGAAAGTCTGGTTGGCTTCGGTCTTGAAGACATCATACTTGTCGAAGAGCGTCTTCCGCGTCGGTAACTGTTGCTGCAGGTTGTTGGCAGGCCCCATGTAGACCTCGCGCGCCAGATTGGCGCACATTTCCACCTTGTCCTTGTCCTTGCTGAAGGACGCGATCGTCCAGCCGCCGGTACCGGTCGAGCGCTTGTCCGCGGTCGGGCCAGGGATGGGCGAGAAGGTCCAGTTCTTGAAGTCGGCGTCGTCGAGCGTAACCTTCAGCTGGGCATATTGCCAGTTGCCGCCGATGAAGAGGGCGGTTGTTCCGGCTGCTGCCGCAGCATTCAGGTCATCATAATTGCCGATCGTCGTGACGCGTTTCGGCGCAGCGCCGGAATCGACAAGGTCCTTGTAGTAGTTGAGCGCTTTGAGGAATTTCTCCTTGTTTTCGCCCTCGCCGAAGACCGGCTTGCCGCTATCGTCGACGAGCTTGCCGCCGAGCGCCCAGTAATTTGCGAGCCAGTCGAAGGTCGATCCCTCATAGCGGCCGGCGTTGAAGAGGATGCCTTCCATGCCCTGGCCGACCGAAGCGATGCCGGCCTTCTTCAGGTCATCCCACGTCTGCGGAGCATCGGCAACGATCGACTTGTTGCGATAGAGCACGCGAAGGTCCGTATCCCACCACCAGGCGCGGATCGTCTTGTCCTTGTCGGTGATGCCGTCGCGGATGAAGGGGAAGAGATCGTCAACTTCTTCCTTTGAGAAGTAGGGCGAAAAGTCCGCAAGAACGTGATTGACCATGAACTGGGCAAGCACGAAGGAGTCGACGGCTGCGCAATCAGGCGCGTTGCCTGCCTTGGCCTGTTCCAGCATCTTTGCCTGTTCGGTGCCGATGTCGGCCGACATGAACTGCATCTGCAGCTTCCAGTCGGGATGCTTCTTGATGAAGTCGACATAGAGCTTCTGGTAGCCCTCGGCGATCGCCGGATCCGCATTGTTCGGACTGTCGTTAGTCAAGCGAACGACAAGGGTTTTGGGCGCATCGGCAAGGCCGATCCGGTCCTTTGTCGCAAGTTCCTGTGCAAGTATGGCGTGTGACGAAAATAATATTGTGCTCAGCGCAAGCGCGCTGATCATCGCTCTCTTCATGATGGGTCTCCTCCCCATTTTGAACGAATACAGCCTGGTGGTCAGTTGACCTCTCCTCATTTCCATGCTGCATTAATTAGATTAAGTTACTTTGATTTGATGTCAAGCCAGAGCTTGGGAGGAATAAGATGCTGGCGACGATCAACAGCAGCTGACGGGCTTCCACCGGACAATTCCCTGCCGAAAATATGAAGCTATCGCAGTCACTTGCGATGGGGTGGTGTAACTTTTCCCGGCTGTAGCCGCAGCCGGAATGTGTGCTCTATGGAGGATAGAATGCGCTTACTCATTCTCGGCACTGGTGGCATGGCCAACCAGCATGCCGCAAATTTCAAGGCAATCGAAGGCGTCAGCGTCGTCGGGGGCGTGGATGTCGAGCCGGACAGGCTTGCAGCCTTTTGCACCCAGCACGGCATTCCCAATCATTTCAGTTCGCTCGAAGAAGCACTCGCCTGGGGCGAGTTCGATGCGGTTGCAAATGTGACGCCGGATCGTGTTCACCACCCGACGACCATGCAGGCGATCGCCGCTGACAAGCATGTCTTCTGCGAAAAGCCGCTCGCGACTGATGCCGTCAAGGCGATGGAAATGACCGAGGCGATCGAACGGGCAGGAAAGGTTGGCATGGTCAATTTCACCTACCGCAATTCTCCGGCCCTGCAAAAAGGTCGGCAGATGGTGCTCGCCGGTGAAATCGGCGCAGTCCGCCATGTCGAGGCTTCGCATCTGCAAAGCTGGCTTGTCGGCCGCCATTGGGGCGACTGGAAGAGCGAAAGCAAATGGCTGTGGCGTCTCAGCAAGAAGCACGGTTCGAATGGCGCGCTCGGCGATATAGGCATTCATATCGTCGATTTCGCATCTTACGGATCGGGACTCGACGTTGCTCATGTCTTCGCGCGGTTGAAGACGTTCAACAAGGCGCCAGGCGACAAGATCGGCGAGTATGATCTCGATGCGAATGATAGCTTCACGATGAATGTCGATTTCACCACCGGTGCGATCGGCACGATCCAGGCAACGCGCACGGCCGCCGGCCAAATGGATCAGCTGCGGTTGAGGGTCTATGGCGAGACCGGCTCGATAGAGATGATCTACGATACCGGAAAATCGACGCTGCGGGCCTGCCTCGGTGACGATGTCCATACCGCGACATGGCGGGACGTTGCCTTCGATCCAGTCGAAACCAACTATCAGCGCTTCGTACAGGCGGTGAGGGCGGGCAAGACGCAGGAACCATCCTTCCGGCGTGCGGCCAATATCCAGAAGGTCCTGGACAAAGCGCTGGCATCGGATGCCAGCCATACGGATGAAGCGCTTGCCTGACGCTGCGACTTAAGCTGAAGCGGGCGGCGGCAACAAAGTGTTTAGGAAGGGCAGCAATGCCGCCCCCAATGCAACGCCGCCGCCGCTGAAGCTTGCTGCCTTCATCGGCGAAAACCATGGCGTTAAAAACGGTCGGGTCGAAGTGTCGCGCCGTTCGATCGACAATTGGTGAATGAGCGCTTCGATCACGCTCTGCGGCAGGTCACTGCCGATCATCACGACGCTCGGCGCGACGAAGCCGGCAATGGCAATGATCGGGTCGAGCAGGTGGCTTGCCGTCTCGCGGATCCATTGGTTGAGCGTCGGGGAAGATACTTCCTCGCCGGCGATCAGACGGGTGAAGGCGTCATTGCCGATGCGGGAGCGCAAGGCATCGAAGCCTGCAACCGCGTTGAGCTGGACATTGTCGGGGCCGGTCAGCATCTCGCCGATACTGCCTGCCCGGCCATGAACGCCTGAATAGGGAATGCCGCGAACCAGAAAGCCAGCCTGGATATCCTCGTCGATAAGCACCATCGCAAGCCCGCCTTCAGGTGCCGGACTGCCGATCATCCGTTCGGCAAGCAGGCTCGCCGTGCACTCGTTTTCGACATAGGGGCCAGCCATCGTCGCTGTATTGGCAATCTGCTCGCTCGCCTCACCCGTCCAGTCGTTGCTGGCAATGCCGATGCCTGCAATCGGCAACGCGGCGTGACGATCGCCCATATCCTTGATCGCCGCATTGATCCCGGCGGTCCTGGTCTCCGGCTCGAGGGTGAAATAACGTCGGTCGTGAACCTGGCCGCTGAGATCGATCAGCACGATCTCGCCGCGGCTCTGGCGGACCTTGACGCCGATCGAGAAGGCGCCTTCCGGGCGAAGCGCAAATTCCGTGGCGGTTGCTCCACCGCCGAGGCCGGCGCGGCGATTGGAGGTGATCAGCTTGCCCTCCGACAGGCGCCGGAGAATGTTGGTGATCCCCGGACCGGTCAAGCCAGAGTGGCGGCCCAGCTCCATGCGGGTCAGCGGCCCATGTCGGCGAATTGCTTCGAGGATGACGCGGATATTCCGGTCGGCGATCTCACCGGATCGCAAACCGATTGATTTGGCACGCGTAACGCCTGTCACCTGTGGATCACGTCGACGCGGCCCTGATCGAAGATACCGCATAGCCGTCTTCCCAAGAGCTTCAGCTGCTTGTGTATCACGTCCTTTCGGAGATGCCGTCAACAATTTTCCAATTGCCGCCTGCAACTCTTTGATTCTCCTCGAATACGGATCGCGCTTGCCTCAACCAGCGGCATTCGATCTTGCCTGCGATATCTGTGACATCTTCCAGATGTCGGGTTCGCCGCTGGCGCGTGTTAAGGGGCGTGAAGCCGCCATGGCCGGAATGAGACAATATTTATTCGCTTCGATCCGCCGATTGTCGTGCCGACTCCCCGGGCGGGTTTGAGAATTCCCCCGATTTCACGGCCTTTAACAGGTCGTTGCTCCCCCTGGATGTTACCGTTGGGCATCAATTCAATGGTTGGTCGCCGCTGTGCGCCGAGGATGCCGAAGCAATGTCGAACGCATCGATCAGACTTGAAGAAGCAAAGCTTATGCTGAGTGCCGCCGAGGCAAAGGCGGCCACATTCGGCATCGCCTACAACATTGCCATCGTCGATGTCGGCGGTCATCTGGTGGCTTTTGTCCGTCAGGACGACGCACTGATCGGCAGCATCGAACTGGCAATCAACAAGGCGGTAACGGCGCGGATCTTCGACAAGACGACGGCCTATCTTGCGACGCTCGCGCAGCCCGGACAGCCGCTCTACGGCATCCATCAGACAAATCGAGGTAGCGTGGTCATTTTCGGCGGCGGCATTCCAATCGTTCGCGACAACAGGATCATCGGCGCCGTTGGAGCGAGTGCCGGATCCGTCGAGCAGGATATCGCCGTTGCCGAAGCAGCCATTACCGCAATCGCCGCCCCCGCGTGAGGTCCGGACAAAATCGTTTGGCCGGATATCCAACCAAGCCCAAGAGGAGAAAAGATATGAAAGCGGCCCGCCTGCACGAATACAACAAACCACTCGTCCTTGAGGAAGTCCCGGTTCCCGATATTCAGCCGGACGAAGTTCTGGTCAGCATCAAGGCCTGCGGAATGTGCCGGTCAGACGTCCTGCTCGTCGATGGTTTCTTCAACAACTATTCCGATCTGCCGCGGCCCATCACGCCAGGCCACGAGATCACCGGCGTCATCGACAAGGTTGGGAGTCTGGTGCCGAAATCCGCGCTGAAGGAAGGCGACCATGTCGTCGTGGCACCCGGATGGGGCGACGGCACGTGCCGGCATTGCCTTGTTGGCAATACGCAGATCTGCGCCAATGTGCGCTGGCCGGGATTTGGCGCCTATGGCGGATTCGCGGAATATATCCCGGTTCCGGCCCGCTATGTCATCAAGGTCGATAAACGTCTGAAGTTCGAAGAGATCGCGCCGCTGACCGATGCCGGACTGACGCCTTACCGTGGCATCAAGAAGCTTCGCAATGCCGGTGTGCTCGGTCCGGACCGGGTGATCGGCGTCTTCGGTATCGGCGGCCTCGGTGCCTATGCGGTGCAATATGCAAAACTGCTCAGTAGCGGGGCGAGGGTCGTCGCCTTTGCGCGCAATCCCGAAAAGCTTGCGCTTGCCAAGGAATACGGCGCCGATGATATCATCAATATCAAAGGAAAATCCGTCGGCGACATAGCCGCTGAACTGAAGGCGGCGACCGGGCAGGGCGACATCGACGCGGCGATAGACTGCGCCGGCGCGACCGAGACGGTAGAACTTGCGATGGGATTGCTGGCGATCAGCGGTCACTATGTCGATGTTGGCTTCGTCGCCGACCGCATCAACATTCCGTTGTTTCCCCGTGTGTCTCGAGAACAGACGCTTCAGGGATCGTTCTGGGGCAACAACACCGACCTGGCCGAGGTTATGGCGTTGGCCGCCAAGAACAAGATCCGCCATACGATCGAGACGTTCTCCTTCGAACAGATCAATCCGTATCTCGATCGCCTGAGGAACAACGAGATCGTCGGTAGATCGGTGCTGAAATTCTGATCGAAGCCTGAATTCACCGCAGTAGGTGAGGGGCAAAACATAGCGACGCGGATCGGTAGCGGATCCGCGTCGCTCGTCGCGCCATCTAGGCGCCCGATCGGTCGTCAACGCAATTGGGAACAATGGTCGCTGATGCTTTGAAAGCATCAGGCAGGCAAAAGCCCTGCCGCGCGGTAGTTGTCGATGAACGTGTCGTAGAGCGAGATGTCTGCACGACTTCTCGCTATCAGCTGCGCCCCAGCCACGGCGGCGAATACGGCTTTGGCGCGACCTTCGCTCACTTCCGGCGCGACGGAGCCAGTCGCAACAAGGGCCTTCTGTAGCCATGCGACATTGACGTCGGCGAAGATCTGAACCTCTCTCTTCACCAGATCCGGCAGGTCATCATATTCGGCGCCCATGAAGCTGCAAAGGCACATCCGGTTCTCATTTTCCAGCGCTCGGCGAAAGGTTCCCGGGAAGAGGCGTAGTCGCTCAAGGGGATCGGAGTTCTCGTCCCATATCCTTTCGAGATCGGCAGCTGCGTCCTGCCAGTATCGCTTTGCGACAGCTGAGGCGAGGTCTGCCTTGCTCTCGAAATGATAATAAAGGCTGGCTGCTTTGATGCCCACTTCGGCGGCGAGATCACGGATATTGAGGCCACCATAGCCGTGGGCCTGCGCTGACTTCTTGGCAGCTTCTAAAATGTCTTTTCGCGCTGACATACTGGGCTCGATGCGGTTCTGGTTCGAGTTGGATGTGTGGGAATTGTCTGTAAGTGAAAATCGCTCGGTGCAGAACCTAACTAGCGATAGTTTGTTTGAAAGAAAGAAGGTGCGATGCCGACGGACTTCGCAACCGACTTCTCTCGCGCTTGACGTGAAAGCAAAGTAACTTAATCTAAGGCGTGTCGGTTGGACCTGTTTGGAGGAGGCAGGTCGCGACCAGTCGCTGCTGCGCGCGCTTCTCTTGTCTCCCCCGGAAAACATGTTTCAAAACCGTCGTCGACATCCCATAGGACACGCCATGCCACTGACCATTGCCCAACGTCTCGATCGTCTGAAAGTCCGCACCGCAGAACTCGCGCATTGGCGGGATCGGCAAAGCGTGAAGGTCGATGGCTGGACCTTTGACGGTCAGCCCATCGCTCATCAGCAGGACTGGCCGCATCGCCAGGGGACTGTGCATTTTGCGGCGAAGGCCGAAGCGCCGGAAGCCTGGCCACTGGAGCACGTACGTCTGCAGCTCGACCTCGGCGGCGAGAGCTTGATCACGTTGAGCTATGCGGACGGCCAGAGCGAGACATTCGGTCTCGACCCATACCATCAGGAGTTCCCGCTGAAGGGACGGCGTTTTTCGATTGCGACGGAAAGCGTTGCCCGCTTTCCCTTCGGCGAGCCGAACCGTACGCCGAAGCTCAACAAGGCCCGGCTGATCTGGCTCGACCAGCCAGTTCATCGCCTGCATCTTCTCCTGAAGCAGATTGTCGAGGCGATCGATATACTCGCCGACCATGAAGTCGTGCCGCATCTCCTGGATGCTGCGGAACGGGCGCTTCGCAGCCTCGATTGGCCGTCGGATACGGATGCCTATATCGCGCGCACGTCAGGCGCCGTCATGCAGCAGAAGATCTGGCAGCTACCGGACCTGCAGGAGAACCCGGCCGGCCTCAGCGATGCTGAAAGTGCCTCGGCAGCATCTGCCTTCGAGGCGTTGACCGCACAATTGAAGGCTCTGCAGAAACGGTTCCCGCCGAATGGCGAACTGCTGCTGACCGGCCATGCCCATATCGATCTTGCCTGGCTCTGGCCCTACAACGAGACACGCAGGAAGATGCGTCGCACGTTCAACACGGCGCTTTCGCTGATGGAACGCTCGGAGGATTTCCGGTTCAACCAGTCCACGGCGCATTATTACGCACAGATGGAGGAGGACGATCCCGAACTTCTCGCGCGTATCAAGAAACAGGTTGCCGAAGGCAAGTGGGAAACGATCGGCGGAATGTGGGTCGAGCCCGATACCAACATGCCAACAGGCGAAAGCCTTGCCCGCCAGGTGCTCTATGGGCAGCGTTATTTCGAAAAAACTTTCGGTACGCGCCATACGGTCTGCTGGCTGCCGGATTGCTTCGGTTTCTCCGGCGCGTTGCCGCAGATCCTGCGGCTTGGCGGCATCGACAGCTTCTTCACGATCAAGGTGAATTGGAGCGAGACCAATCATATCCCCTCCGACCTGTTCTGGTGGAAGGGGCTCGACGGTAGCCAGGTTCTGACCCATACGTTCGACAATCCCATGCATGGCTATAACGGCTTCGTGCAGCCCGATTGCTTCGTGCCCACGTGGAAGAATTTCCGCGGCAAGGTGCAGCATGACACCTCGCTTCTCGCTGTCGGCTATGGCGACGGTGGCGGCGGCGTCACCCCTGAAATGGTGGAGCGCGAGGTGCAGCTTCGAGATTTTCCGGCTATCCCGCAGGCCCGTTGGGGTACGGTCAAAAGCTATTATGAGAAGGCGCACCATGTCGCAGCGGAAAAGACCCTGCCGGTCTGGGACGGCGAAATCTATCTTGAATTGCATCGCGCCACGCTGACCTCGCAGAGCGGCGTCAAGCGTAAGCATCGTCAGGCGGAACGAGCACTCATCACCGCCGAAACCATCGCTTCGCTGGCGCATATGCTGGGCGCCGAAAAGCCCCGCAGCCTCGAACCGGAATGGCGCGTCGTGTTGAAGAACGAGTTCCACGATATCCTGCCGGGCTCCAGCATCCGCGAAGTCTATCAGGATGCGGAACAGGAGCTCGACGGCGCCATCGGGCATGCTCAGGAAGAGCAGCAAAAGGCATTGAAGTCGGTCGCGGCGCATCTCCCCAAGGGGGCGGTCGCTGACGCTCTCGTGGTCGTAAACCCGTCCCTCGCACCGCGCCCGTTGAGCGCCAAACTCGCCGACGGCACAGTCATTTCCTCCAATGATATCGTCGCTCCCCTGTCGATCGCCGTGTTCGACAGGCAATCGCTCAAACCGGTAGGAGAGCTTGCAGCGGGCGCCAATCGCCTTGAAAACGCTCACCTTTCGGTCCAGATTGGCAAGGACGGTGCTGTAGCGAGCCTCATCCACAAGGCAACCGGTCGCGAAGCGATCGATGGCTCCGCAAATCAGCTCTGGGTCTATCCCGCAGACAAGCCGCGCAATTGGGATGCCTGGGATATCGACGCCGATTATGCGGAAAAGGCGGTCCGCCTCGACCAACCCGAGAGCATCAGCCTCGTGGAAAATGGCGCACACCGCGCCGCAATCCGCGTCGTTTATCGCTACCGCAATTCGAGCGTCACCCAGACCTATGTCCTGACGGCGAACGCAAAACGGCTCGACATCGAAACGACGATCGACTGGCACGATCGCCGCACGCTTCTGCGCACGCTCAATCCGGTCGCCGCATTGGCGAGAAAAGCTACCTGCGAATGCGCCTTCGGCATCGTCGAGCGCGCGACCCATACCAATACATCATGGGAACAGGCCATGTTCGAGGCCGTTGCTCACCGCTTCGTCGATATCAGCGAGCCGGGTTTTGGTGTCGCACTGCTCAACAACGCCAAATACGGCCACAGCATGCGCGGCAATGTGATCGGCATGAGCCTGGTACGCGGTCCGGTCTATCCGGATCCGCTGGCCGATGAAGGCGAACAGAGCTTCACCTATGCACTGATGCCGCACGCCGGCACATGGGATGAGGGCGGCGTTCTCGATGAGGCGATCGATCTCAATCAGCCCCTGATGAGCATTGAGGCAAGCGGGCTTGCGGCGGGCACCTCGTCGCCGGTTGCCATCGACGGCATTCCGGTCGCTTTTTCCGGTCTGAAGCCGGCGGAAGAAGGCGATGGACTGGTCCTGCGCCTTTACGAACCGGCTGGCCGGCGTGGCAAACTGTTCGTCAATCTCTCGTCCGGATGGAACCTATCGCAGCCTCTGAATATCCTTGAGGAGCCGATGCAGCGAACGGGATCTGCCGACATCATGCCGTTCGAAATCCGGACCTGGAAGCTCTCGCGAGGCTGAGAGAAATGGCATCAAGGGAGGGCTGCCCTCCCTTGAAAAACGCTTGCGGTATGGTAGCCGGCAATCGAGTTTGTCGAACTTTCATCGCCTTGCGTCATCTGCTCTACACACTTGCGGCCTAGGTCTTCGGGGCGGAGGTCCTGCCTCATGTCCAGTCGAACGAATGTCACTGCAAAACGCCTCATGGATGCTTGCGAAACGCTGCTTTGCGAGGCGCATGCCCATGAAGAGCTGACTGCACGCCGGATCGCGATCCAGGCTCAGGCCACGCCTTCGGCAATCGCCTATCATTTCGGTTCCCAGGAGGAACTGATTACCGCGGTCGCCGAGCGTGTCTATCGCCGGCTCAATGCCGAGCGGCTGAGCCTGCTGCAGAAAGCCGTCGATCGCCGCGCACCGAACCCACCTGATCTTGAAGATGTGATCAAAGCCCTCGTCGGCCCGTCGATTCGCTGGGCGACGGACCCGACCTCGAGCTATCCGGTGCTCTCGCACTTTACCTCCATGGCACATTCCAGCCGCGACGGAGCGCCGCACTATCGCCGCATCACCGACGACATAGAGCATCATCGGGCCTTCATTCCGCAACTGAAACGGATTGCGCCCTGGCTGGATGAGGTGGATATCGGCTGGCGTTTGAACTGCGCGCTCGGCATTCGCTCGCAGGTCACCCGCAGCCGGCAGCGCACTGAGCTTCTTACCAATCATCAGATGGATCTCGACAATCCGGATCTCGTCATCGCCCGCATGGTGGAAGTCATCGCGCCGATGTTTCGGCGGGTCTTCTAAGTCGACGGCTTTCGTCCAATCGGATTTCGAACAGCATTCGAAATCCGTCACGCCTGCGAAACACGCTCCCTCTATCGGTGCCCATGAGAGAACCCTCAGGGAGCCTTCCGATGCGACGCGATACCACCTTCATTCATCTCACCGACCTGCATATCGGCACTGCCGATGACGATCATCTCTACAGCGACACGACCGAAACGCTGAAGCAGGTGCTCGACCTGGTCGCGACCGTGACGCCCAAGCCGCAATTCGTGATCGCTAGCGGCGATCTCACCAACCGCGGCGACGCGGATAGCTTCCGCCGGCTCAAGGAAATCATGGATGCCCGCATCGACGTGCCTGTGATCTATGCGCTCGGCAATCACGATACACGCCCCGGCTTCTACGAGGGCATGGGTGTCGCCACCGCAGATACCGATGCTCCCTATGATCACGACATCGTCGTCGATGGTATCCACATCATCACGATCGACTCCTCGACCCCCGGCCTGATCGGCGGCACGATCGATCCTGAGCAGTTCGACTGGCTCGCCTCGACGCTGGACACGCATCCCGAACTGCCGAAGCTCATCGTCGTTCATCATCCGCCAGCACTCGGCGAAGAGGCCGACGCTACCCACTGGCGCACCATTCACTTCCCGCAGTCGGAACGGTTCCGCGCGCTGCTGAAGGGCCGCAACATCATTGGCATCCTCAGTGGCCACATCCATCATGACCGCGTTTCGGTCTGGCACGGCATCCCCGTCGTCGTCGGCACCGGCCAGCATGCCGCGACCGACATCCTGCGCACCGACATTCTGCGCATGGTACGTGGCGCCTCATTCGGCATCGGCACCATCCGCCCGTCCGGCCTGACCATGGCCTTTGTGCCGCTGCCGTCCGATCGCGCCGAACTCAACACCTATCCGCTCGAATTGCTGCTGGCACGGGCCGTTCCCGTTGCCGCCGAATAAATTTCAGGAGACACAAATGTTGCGCAGAACCACGTTGAAGTTCACGGCGGCGCTCGCCGCCGTCTCGCTCCTGCCTTTCGGTGCCTTTGCCGAAATGCCTGCCGCCGTCGACAAGCCTGTGACGATCAGCTTCTACAATTACAATCTTGCCTCGGCGAGCGCCGGAGCCGATGCGACCAAGGAATTGATCGCGGGTTTCGAAAAGAAATTCCCCAATATCAAGGTCGAGACCGTCGCAGCTCCGTCCAACGAAATCATGTCGCGCGTACAGGCCGATATCGTTGCCGGCAAGCAGCCTGACGTTGCTCAGCTGACCTTCCGCGACCTGATCTTTATCGCCAGCGACCTCGGCGCGAACGCCCTCGAAGACATGGTCGAGGCCAAGGAGTTGAAGGACCATCTGGCCGGCATGCTCCCCCAGGGTCTGGAGCTCGGCAAGGTCGATGGCAAGACCTATGGCCTTGCCTACACTTTCTCGACGCCGATCCTGTTTTACAATGCCGACCTCTTCAAGCAGGCGGGTCTCGATCCCGACAAGCCGCCGAGAACCTGGGACGAAGTCAACGCTGCCGGCAAGGCAATCAAGGAAAAGACCGGAAAGAACGGCTTCTTCCCCGGTGCTTATGGCCCAACTGACGGCACCTTCGTTTATCAGTCGATCGTCATGTCGAACGGCGGCAAGGTACGCGACGGCGACAAGCTGACCTTCGCCGACACGAATGCAGCTGACGCCGTCAAGATGCTGCGCGGTATGGTCGACAGCGGCGCCCACGCCAAGATCGATCCTGCCAGCGCATCCGATACGTTTGCCGCCGGTAATATGGGCATGTTCCTCTACACGAGCGCCCTTCTGTCCAGCGTCAAGAAGTCGGCGCAGGGCAAGTTCGAACTGCGTCTGGCCCCGATGCCTTCCTTCGGCGACAAGCCGACAGCACCGACCAATTCCGGCAGCGCCCTCTTCGTCTTCAGCAAGGATCCAGAAAAGCAGCGCGCCTCCTATGAACTGCTCAAGTACCTGACGAGCAAGGAAGCCTACACGATCATCACCAGCAAGATCGGCTATCTGCCGCTGCGTCTCGATATCGTTGATGATCCCAACTATCTCGGCCCCTGGCTCAAGGAAAACCCGATGTTCCGGGCCAACATCAAGCAGCTCGATCACCTGACCGCGAACATGGCCTTCCCCGGCCCGAATTATCGCCAGGTCGAAAAGATGATGATGGACAGCGTTCGCGAAGCCGTCTTCGGCAACGGCGATCCGGTGGAAACCCTGAAGACCGCGCAGGAGCAGGGCCAGGATCTGATGCCGTGAGGCTGCCCTGATCTCTACGAGGAGGTGAGGGGCGGCAACGAGGGCCGCCCCTCACAAGCGGCAGAGCGGAGCTTTCATTGATGACAGAAATCCAGGCAGAGGTGGCCGGCCCCGCTGTGGCGAAAACGGCTTCGATGCGATCGGACATCCCCCGCGAACGCTTCAGCATTTCGCCCTGGCTGTATCTGGCGCCGGCGCTCGTCCTGCTGATGATCTGGACCTACATCCCACTCGTCGAAACCTTCCGCCTGTCTTTCTATCAGTGGAACATGCTGCCGACGGCGCCGCAGCGCTTTGTTGGGCTTGCCAACTACCAGCGTTTGCTGGCCCTGCCGGAAATGCGTAACGCGCTCTGGAACACGCTCTATTATACGATTGGGCTGTTTCCGATGTCGGTGATCATCCCGCTGTTCGTGGCGATCTGGACGCAGGATCTCGGCGGTCGCGTGCGGACGATCTACCGTTCGATGATCTTCGTGCCGATGATCATCGCTCCTGTCGTTGCCGCCATCCTGTGGCGCTGGCTGCTGAACGAAGACCAGGGGCTGATAACGCTTGCCCTCGAGGGACTGGGCCTCGGCCGCATCGGTTTCCTGACCGATCCCGCCTACGCGTTGCCGACGCTCACCTGGATCACCGGCTGGAAGCTGATCGGTTTCTCGACCCTGCTCTTTTCCGCCGCCAATGCCGGCATCAATCCATCCTATATCGAGGCCGCGCGCATCGACGGCGCCAGCCGCTGGCGCATCATCTGCGACATCAGGTTGCCGCTGCTTTCGCCGACCATCCTGCTCCTGTCGATGATGACGGTACTGTTCGGCGCGCAATGGAGCTTCGCCTATATCAATGTGTTGACCAATGGCGGTCCGCTGAAGTCCACCACCAACATCTTCTACCTGCTCTGGGAATACGGTTTCCAGACGCTTTCGGCCGGCTGGAGTTCGGCCGCGGGCATGATCGCCTTTGCCGGGTTTGCGGTGCTTGCAGCTCTCTGCATGTGGCTGACGAAGAGGTTTGCCTTCTATGACAACTGATGCCTTCGACGATCACAAGCCGGGCCGGCCTGCGTCCTCCCGTGGGTTTGCGCGCAAATTCGGGGTGCACGCCGTCATGGTGCTGCTGTCCTTCCTTTCGATCTTTCCGATCTACTGGATGATCGTCACGTCGCTGCGAGCCGACAACGAGATCTTCTCGACCGAACTGTGGCCATCGCATCCGACCTTGGACAATTACATCTTCGTCCTGACGCGCGTGCCGATGTTGCAGATGCTGTTCAACACGACGGTCGTTTCAGCCGCCACCGCCTTTCTGCAAGTCGTGACCGGCATGTTTGCGGCCTATTCGCTGGTGCGCTGGCGGATGCGATTGTCGTCGATCGTCCACGGCCTGATTGCGCTTTCCTGGCTCGTGCCGTTCCAGGTGACGATGATCCCGAACTATGTGCTCGCCTCACGGCTTGGCTTGCTCGATACCTTGACGGGTCTCGTCGTTCCAAACGCCGCCCACGCTTTTGCAATCATGCTTCTCTATCACGCCATGCGGGCTTTCCCGACCGAGGTGCTGGAGGCCGCGCGCATGGATGGAGCACGCAGCTTCCGCATCCTCTGGCAGATCGTTACGCCCAATATGGGCGCACCGATCGCATCCCTTTCGATCATCGCCTTCATTTCCGCCTGGAACGAATATTTCTGGCCGCTGCTCCTTTCCCGCAAGCCTGAAAACTCGGTCGTGCAGCTCGGCCTGCAGATGTTCATGACCCAGGAAGGCAACCTCTGGGGACCGTTGATGGCAGCAGCTGCGCTCGCCAGCCTGCCGATCCTGGTGATCTATCTCGTCCTCCAGCGCCACGTCATCGAATCCTTCATGAAATCCGGAATCCGCTGATCATGCAAAATTATGAAAGACATATCGCGCTTGCCGGCGCCCGCAACGTGCGCGACCTCGGCGGCTACACGGCTATCGACGGCAGGCAGACGCGCTGGCGTTCGCTCCTGCGCGGCGACGCTCTGCATGCGCTGACGGAGACCGATATCGAGGCGCTGATCGCCCACGGGGTCACGACAGTGATCGACTTGCGCAATCCACAGGAACTCGCACGCGAGGCCAATCCGTTTGTCGGCAACGCACGCGTTCGCTACGAAAATGTCTCGCTGTTTTCGGCCCTTGCGCCTGTCGAAATGATGGCGGCACAATCGGCCGATTTCGATATGGGTGAGCGCTACTGCCATGCCCTCGACAACTGCCAGCCGGCGATCGTCAAGGTGCTGACGTCGATCGCAAACGCGCCGGATGGGATTGTTCTGTTCCATTGCACGGCCGGCAAGGATCGCACCGGCATCATTGCCGCCCTGATGTTGGCACTTGCCGGCATCGACGAGAAGACGATCATCGAAGATTATGCGCTGACCGGAACGATATTCGCACCTTTGCTCGCCGATTTCCATGCGCGGGCAGTCGCACGCGGGGTTCCGAGCGAGCTCGCACACCTCATTCTCGCGTCGACGCCCCACAGCATGGCACGCATGCTCGCGCATCTTGCCGCACGTTATGCCGGCGTCACAGCCTATCTCGCACAGATCGGACTGAGCGACGCGGATATCCGGAGCCTTGAGGCGCGCCTGCACGCTTGAACGTATTCATGCCGGTCGCAACATGAGATCTGTCCGCCGAATGATCGGGCGGACAGATCCTATCGATGGATCAGGGCAGGGTATGTCCCGCAGCTCTGAACAGCCGGTACCATTCCTCGCGGGTCAGCGTCACATCGGAACCGGCGGCGGCTTCGACCACGCGCTCCGGCTTGGTGGTGCCGAGGACGACCTGGATCTTCGCCGGATGACGCGTGATCCAGGCAACAGCGATACCTGTCGGCGTCACGCCATAGGCCTTTGCGAGTTCATCGATCGCATCGTTCAGTTCGGCGAAATTTTCATGATCTCCAAGGAAGACGCCGTCGAAGAAACCCTTCTGGAACGGTGACCAGGCCTGCAACATCATGCCATTGATGCGTGAATAATCGAGGAGGCCGTTGTCACGGTCGATCGACTGATCGAGCCCGGCCATGTTGGCGGCAACGCCCGAAGCGATCAGCGGCGCATGGGTAATGCTGAGCTGTACCTGATTGACCATGAGCGGCTGCTTGACTGCCGTCTTCAGCAATTCGACCTGGCCCGGCGTATGATTGGAGACACCGAAATGGCGAACCTTGCCGGCGGACTTCAGCTTATCGAAGGCGGCCGCCACTTCCTCGGGCTCGACGAGCGTGTCGGGGCGATGCAGCAGAAGCACATCGAGGTATTCGGTCTTCAGCGCTGCAAGCGACAGATCCACCGAGGCCAGAATATGCTCGGCAGAGAAATCGAAAAATCCCTTGCGGATGCCGACCTTGCTCTGGATCAGAAGTTTTTCGCGCTCGGCAGCGGTCAGCGAAATCGCTTCGCCGAAACGGGTCTCGCAGCGATGCGGCGCCCCGCCGTAGATGTCGGCATGGTCGATGAAGGTGACGCCCGCATCCCGTGCGCCGCCCACCAACTGCTGGATCTCGCCATTGCTCATGTTGACGATCCGCATCATCCCGAGGATGACGCTCGATACGTCCAGGTCTGTCTGGGGAAATTTGTAGAATTTCATGATGAATACCTCAGAGCGTTGCAAAATAACCAAACGGTTATCCGCCTATTAAGCGAATGGTATGCGCGTGGCTAGCGCAAGCTTAGCCCTCTTCAATAACTCCTTTTGGACGCGTCTCCCGAGATAGGCTAGAGATCGCTGACAAGGATGCTGTTGTCGAATTGGAGGAAGTCTGCGTGGCGGATCATAAAAGACTGCCGGCATCGCGCACAGGTGCGCAGCGGGTGACCCTGCGCACGGTAGCAAAGTCGCTCGGCCTTTCCGTTACGACCGTCAGTCGCGCGCTCAAGGATGGCCCTGAGGTCAACCGCGAGACCATCGATCTTGTCAAGAAAGCCGCATCCGACCTCGGTTACCGGCCGAACCTGGGTGGTATCAATCTCAGGACGGGCAAGACCCATGCTGTTGGTGTTGTCATACCGTTCCACCGCGATGGGGAAATGAACATCGTCGTCGCTTCACTGATCGAAGGATTCTGCGGCGCGATGAAGCAGCGCGGATACCGCACGACGGTCGCGCCCCAATTTCAGGCAGACGACCCGCTGGCAACGGTGCGCGATTTAGTCGAGGACGGCGCCGTCGACGGCATCATCCTCACCCATACGAGGCCGCAGGACGATCGCGTGAAGTACCTGCTGGAAGTCGGCATGCCTTTCGTCACTTTTGGTCGCACCGAACTTTTGAGCAAACACCCGAGCATCGATATCGATCACGAGGAAATCGGTGCGGCGGCTGCCGCCCGCCTGCTCGATGCAGGACACCAGTCACCGCTTCTCGTCGCGCCGTCGAGCCAGTTCACCTACAGTCTGCAGTTCATCAAGGGTTGGACGAGCGAATTCAATCACAGGAACCTGACGGTTCCTGATGAACGGATGTTCTTTACCGCTACCACGCCTGACAGTGGCAGGAAGATCGCGGTGGATGCGCTTGCCAAATATCCTGACGTCACCAGCGCCTTCGTGGCAAGCGACGAGGCGGCCCTCGGTTTCGTTGCAGCGCTTGCCGATCTCGGGCGAAAGGTCGGGGAGGATTTTTCGATCCTGACCTATTCCGGAAATCGACTTCATGATTTCTACAATCCGCCGCTGAGCACCTACTATTTCCCAAATTTCATCATCGGACAGCGCCTCAGCGATCTGCTCTTCCGGTCGATTCAGGGCGAGCCGGCATCCAGTCTGGCCGAGATTGTCCGCGCCAGTTTCGTCGAGCGACGCAGCGAATTCAGCTTGCGCTAGATCGGCATCAAAAACACGCTGCCTAACAACATATTCGTAACGTTGCGGATTCGGCTTTTTGAGCACAGCTCATCAATGAGCAGCGAACTTTAGCCGTTGACAGCATCAATTTCGAAGTTCATTCGTAACGTTACGAATTGACTTTTAGAGCGGATTGGAGCGCTCCGAAGGTTAAGAATGCTGCGATGACCATGGGAGGACAGCATGGGAGCCCAGGCACTTTTTTTCGGTTCACCGATTTGGACATTCAACTGGAACCCGCCCTATGCGGCTGCCCTGCGACGACTGGCGGCTACAGGCTGCAAGGGCTTCGAGCTGACGGCATGGTCGGTCGACATGCTCGGTTATTACACCAACGAGACGATCCGGGAACTCAAGTCTGTCGCCGACGGTGAAGGGTTGACCCTGACCAACTTCTTTTACAATCTGCCGTTTTCACGCGGAGACGGCGCTCCGGTTTCACGCGTGAATCTGGATGCTTACAAGCGCGGCGTCGAACTCGCGGCAAGGATTGGCGCGCCGATCGTGACAAGCATGACGCCCTATCCTTTCCAGTCGGATATCAAGCCGATCCTGCAGCGGCCGACAGCGCAGGAATGGTCGGCGGTGGTGAAGCCCGAATGGGATTGGGCAGAGGAATATGAGGTCGTCGTCGAAGGTTTCGCGGCGGCCTGTGCCATTGCTGCGGATGCCGGACTACGTGTCGCCATCGAGCCGCATCCCTATCGCTGGGTCAGCTCGGGGCAGGGCATGCTGCGGCTGATCGAGCGCACCGGCGCTCCCAATCTTGGTCTCAATTTCGATCCCAGCCATCTCTTTCCGGCCGGAGACATGCCGCACTACGTTGTGCTCCAGCTCAGAGACCGGATCTATAACACGCACTTCTCCGACAATGAGGGGCATACCAATGCTCATTGGCGTCCTGGCCGCGGTAAGATCGACTGGAAGGCGATCTTCGCAGCTCTCAAAGCGATCGGCTATTCCGGGCCGATCACGCTCGAGCTGGAGGATGCGCCAGGCGCATCGCACTGGACGCATTTTCGGGAAGCTACGCCGGAATTCGATTCCGAAATGAAGCGCGGCATCCGCTATCTGCGTGAATGTGCCGCCGAACTCGACATCACCATCGCCTGAGGAGAAAGAATGAGCGGAAGCAGTCCCATGAAAGTCGGCCTCGTCGGCGCAGGCAATATCAGTGCCACCTATGTCGCGACGCTTCATATGTTCGACTTCATTCGCGTGAAGTCGATCTACGACATCTATGAGGAGCCGGCGCGCAAACTTGCTGCACAATTCGGCGTGCAGGCCGTGTCACTCGATACCATGCTTGGAGATCCCGAGATCGGCCTTGTCATCAATCTCACGACGCCGACCGCCCACTATGCGATCAGCAAGAAGGCGCTGCTCGCCGGCAAGCATGTCTATTCCGAAAAGCCGCTCGGCGTTTCCATGCAGGAGGCGGAAGAATTGATGGCGCTGGCGCGTGCCGGCGATCTCAGGCTCGGCTGCGCACCCGATACGTTTCTGGGCGGCGGCCATCAGTTGACGCGGCGTCTTTATGACGAGGGCCGGATTGGATCTGCAATTGCAGCGACGGCCATGCTGCTTCTTCCCGGCCACGAGCACTGGCATCCCAACCCGGCCTTCTTTTATGGCCGCGGGGGAGGGCCGATGCTGGATGTCGGCCCTTATTACGTCACAAACCTGATCGCCCTTCTCGGGCCGGTCCGTGAAGTCTTCGGTGCGGCCAAAGTCACGCGGATAGAGCGCACAGTGAAGACGGAGCCGCGTTTCGGCGAAACGATCAAGGTGCTGACGCCGACGCATCTGACCGGTGTCATGGAATTTCATAGTGGCGCCACGGTGACGATCGCCACAAGCTTTGATGTGATCAGGCACAAGCACAATCAGATCGAGATCTACGGCTCCAAGGGATCGATGGTGACGCCGGACCCGAACAATTTCACCGGCAAGGTCGAGGTCTTCACCGAAGGCGGCGAGGCCTGGGAAGAGGTGGCGGTCGATCATCCCTATGTCGAAGGTGTTCCCGGCCATCTCGGTCTTAGGGGATTGGGCGCTGCCGAGATGGTGGATTCGCTGCGCGCAGGCAGGCCGCATCGTGTCTCATCGGAACTCGCCTTCCATGCCCTGGAGGTCATGACCGCTTTCGAACGATCCGCTCAATCGAAACGGCCGGTTGCCATTCACAGCAGCTGCGGTCGCCCGGACCCGATCCCTCGGCATCTGACGGAGGGAAAATTCACGTAAGGCTCCCTCCCGGACGGTCAGGCGGGCGATGCGCGAATGCACCGTCCGTCTCCGGGAAGATGGCGACCCTATCGCTGTTTGGACTTTGCTATCGTCTTTGGACTTGTACTCTTGGGGACGGGTTTCTCGGCGACAGGATTGACTGACGGGATCTCGGGCGTCGCGGATCTGATGTCAGCGGTAATCGATTGCGCAGCCGCAATTACCGCCTGCCGGATATCGGCCACGCGTTTTTCGTCCACGCCGGTGACGAAAGGAACGCTGACGGCTGCAATCACTGCGTCCTGGTAGTCTCTTACCGGGGCCGCGATTGCGTGAACGCCTGACATCTGCTCTCCCATGTCCCGCGCCCAATTTTGCCTGCGGATCAGCGCAAGTTCTTCGAGCATCTTTTTGGGATCGGTGATCGTCTGATTGGTGTAGCGCTCCAGCTTGGTCAGACGTCGTTCGATATCCTCATGCAGCGAGAAGGCAAGCAGGATCTTGCCGGCTGCGCCTGCATGAAACGGCAGTCGCTGGCCGGCTGTTGCCGAAAGCGCATATTGGCCGTGTCCCTGTGCCGAAGCTACGACCAGGATATTGTCACCTGACGGCACCGTCAGCTTGCTGCCTTCGCCCAGAAACTCGGAGATCTTGTTGAGATGTGGCTGCGCGATCGCCAGCAGATCATAGCTCGCAACGGTCGGCGCAACATGGGCCGCAAGGGTCAGAAGGCGCCGGCCGAGCGTATAGCTTCCCGCCGGCGAGCGATGCACGAAATCGTAGGCGCTCAGCGTATTGAGCATACGGTAGACGGTAGTGCGTGACAGCTTCACCGCCTTGACGACGTCGCGGATCGTCGCGCCCTCCGGCGTGCGTTCCAGAAGCGCGAAGACCTCCACCATCTGCTCGATGACGGGGATACGATATTTCTGCGCGGCGTCTTCACTAATGTCAGTCATTGAAATCCTGCCATGCCAACAAGGCGATGCTCAGCCTTCCATAAGCAATGCGTGGAGTTCACGCAATCGCAGCTCCTTCCGATTGACTCCGGCACACGAATGCCGATAAATTCTTACCTGAACTTATATCAGTTCAAATAGGAAACGCCATGTCGATTTATCCTCGGCATAGCGCTCCCTAAGGATGCCGGATCGGGAAGTTCGGCGAGCAGCTGCGCCAGCACGCGCGGTGAAACGGAAATACGGAGGAGGATGCAATGAAGAGTGTGAAATCGATCGGACACGTGGCCGTCAGTGTGAAGAACATCGACAGCTCGCTCGACTTCTATGTCAACAAGCTGGGCTTCGACGAAATGTTCCGCCTGGAGCGTGATGGCCGCCTGTGGATCGTCTATCTCAGGATCACCGACACGCAGTTCATCGAACTGTTTCCGGAAGGTGTCGGCGACAGCGCGCCGCCCTTTGCCAATGTCGGCTACAACCATCTCTGCCTCGAGGTGGAGAACATCGATGAGGCGATAGCCGACATCACCAGCCGCGGTGTTGTTCTGACGACCGAAAAGAAGCTCGGCGTCGACAACAATTATCAGGCCTGGATCGCAGATCCCGAAGGCAACCGGATCGAACTGATGCAGCTTGGCGCCGACGCCATGCAGACGGCCGCCGTTCGCCGCATCAATGCAAGGGGCTGAGCCATGGATCTTTTCAAGCATCTCGGTCACATCGCATTGCGCGTCAACGACCTCGACAAGTCGCTGGCTTTTTACCATAAGCTCGGCTTTCGCGAGATGACGCGTCTGCTCAACGACCAGGGCGAGGCGTGGATCGTCTATCTGCGCATCAACGACGATCAGTATCTCGAGCTTTTCCCGAAGGGCGTAAAGCGGCCGGAAACCGCGCCTGATATGATTGGCATCTTCCATATCTGCCTCACTGTCGAAGACATCGACAAGACGTTCGAAGAGCTTGCAAAAGTCGGTATTCAGCCAAGCAAGCCAAGGCCGACCACGATCGGCATCGATGGCAATCGTGGTGCCTGGATCGAGGATCCTGACGGCACGCAGATCGAGGTCATGGAAATGGCGCCGGATTGCATTCAGCTGCAGGCCATCAAGAGGTTGCATTCTGAATCAGTCTGATCGGACTGTAATATGCATTGCAGCGAGTAACTTGAAGGAACCCGGCGGTCATCTGCCGGGTTCCTTCGTTGTAGATCAGAAGATCTGGTCGTAGGCGTCCTGCATCGCCTGCACGAACTCGTCATCCGTCCGCTTCGGATCGCTCCAATATTTGTCGGCTTCCTGCCAGATGGTGCGATACCAATCGGCGTCGGCCGTATTGAACGGGTTGGATACCTGCTTGGTCGGATCCTTCAGTGTTTCGAGGACGAGCTTGTTGCAGGCATCGAGGTTCGTCGTATCGGCGTCGGTACGAACAGGGCTTGCGCCCTTCTTCAACACGAACTCGGCATTGAGCTTCGGATCGACGTCGAGCTTGGCGAAATCCTCCTGGGCTTTTGCCGTGTCGGCATTGTTGGTGTTGAGGAAGCCCCAGGAATCGACCGTGACGACGACAGCCTTGGTTCCCGGAATATTGATGCAATCAAAGTCTTCGCCGAGCTTCTTCTGCGCCGCCACGAACTCGCCCTTCATCCAGTCGCCGTGGATTTGCAACAAGGCCTTTCCGGTGATCACCAGATTGGTCGTGTCGTTCCACTGGCGGTTGGGCGAGCCCGGATCCGTGTGGTCGGCGATCTGGCGGAAGCGTTTCAGCGCCGCCCGCATTTCCGGCGTATCGATCACGGTGCGATCAGGCTTTTCACCGTAGAAACGATCGTAGATAGCAGGGCCTTCTTCCGAGGCGATCAGCGCCTGTAGCAGATAGGCTTTCTGGAACTGGTCGCCGCCCTGGGCGATAGGGATATAACCGGCAGCCTTGACCTTGTCGAAGGCCGCGAAGAGGTCGTCGAGCGACTTCCAGGACTTCGGATCGACGCCGGCGGCTTCGGCGACATGCTTGTTGTAATAGATCATGCCGTCGATATGCACCGTTGCCGGCGCCTTCATGATCTCGCCATCGACGGTGATGTTTTTCAGAACCGAAGGCGGGAAGTTTTTCGTGGCGCCGATACTGTCGAACAGCTTGGTGAGCGGCACGCCGAGACCTTGCTTGTTCAGATCCCGATAGATGCCGGGATCGGAATTCATGAAGATCGCGGGCGGATTGCCGCCGGTGATCATGTTCATCAGGCTGACATTGGCGCCGGAATCGTGGGCGATGGACAGGTCCTTCCACTGGTGGCCGTCCTTGGCCCAAGCATCGCGGAGAACGCTGAGTGCTGCGATCTCCGATGGCTTTGACCAGGTGTGATAGACGACGACCTCATCTGCCCAGGCGTTGGCGGCAAGCGTGGTCGCGGCGAGCAGGAGCGATAGTCTCTTCAGCGATTTCCATTTCGTCATGCAACATTCCTCCCTTTTTGATCTGGTTACAGTCGCTGGCCCGTCGGTGCGTCGAAGACGTTCAGTTTGGTCAGCGGCAGATAGACGGGCAGAGTCGGCAGGCCGCGATAGCGGTTGGCATCGCGCCCATCGATGCGCACGGCGATGCTCTTTCCCGACATGGTCAGGAAAGCGAACGCGTCAGGTCCGGATTTTTCGAAATATTCGACCGGGCAGTCGAAGCGAACAGTGTTTCCCGCGTCGAGCCGCTCCTCGATCAGGAGCTCTTCGGCACGGAACCCGATCTTGACGGACTTACCGGCGCCGGCGCCGATCTTCCATTTATATTCGCCGAGATTGATGCGGATGCCGTCCTTCTCATCCAGGGCGACAAGATCGCTGCCTTCTTGTCTGACGACACAATCGAGCAGGTTCATGGCCGGAGAGCCAACGAAATCGGCGACGAAGAGATTGGCCGGCTCGTTGTAGATTTCATCGGGCGTACCGAATTGTTGTATGACGCCTTTGTTCATGACGGCGATCTTGGTTGCCATCGTCATGGCCTCGACCTGGTCATGGGTCACATAGACGACGGTATTCCTGAGCTGGTTGTGGAGTTTCTTGATCTCCATCCGCATCTCGTTGCGCAGCTTGGCATCGAGGTTCGAAAGCGGTTCATCGAACAGGCAGACGCCATATTGCTTGACCAGCGCCCGGCCGATGGCAACACGCTGACGCTGTCCGCCGGAGAGCTGGGAGGGCTTGCGATCCAGCAGGTGTTCGATCTGCAGGAGCTTGGCCGCCCAGGCGATCCGCTTGTCCGCTTCTTCCCGCGAAATGCCGCGCGACGTCAGTCCGAAATTCATGTTCCCGCGCACTGTCTTGGTGGGATAGAGCGCATAGGATTGGAAGACCATGGCAAGGCCGCGGTCCTTGGGATCGAGGTAGCTGACATCGCGCTTGTCGATGAGGATTTCCCCGTCGTCGATCTCAAGCAAGCCTGCCAGAAGATTGAGAAGTGTTGTCTTGCCGCAGCCCGACGGCCCGAGCAGCACCAGAAACTCTCCGTCGCCAATGCTGAGGTTCAGGTTCTCGATGACCGTCAGAGCGCCGAACTTCTTGACGATGTTATTAAATGCGATTGAAGGCATGCTTCTATCCCTTGATGGCGCCGGCAGTGATGCCCTGCACGAAGAACCTGCCGAGAACGAAGTAGATGACGAGCGGCGGCAGCGCGGTCAGCAGCGCCGAGGCCATGTCGACCGCATAGTTCTTGGCGCCCGTCGTCGTCACTGTGATGTTGTTGAGCACAACCGTCATCGGCTGCGTGTCCTGAGCCCCGAAGGTCAAGCCGACCAGGAAGTCGTTCCAGATACCCGTGATCATCAGGATCAGCACGACGATCATGATATTGCCCGACATGGGCAGGACGATTTCGAAGAAGATCCGCCAGAAGGAGCCGGAATCGATCATCGCCGCGGCGATGATCTGCGGCGGCATTCCCTTGAAATAGTTTCGGAAGATCAATGTCAGGAAGGGCATCGACAAGACGCTGTGAATGACGGCGATGCCGAATGTCGTGCCGTAGATATGCAGTGAGCCGGTGATCTTGATCAGCGGATACATGATGATCTGGAACGGTACGAAGGCGCATATGAAAAGCACGAACAGGAAGCCGTTCGCCCATTTGACATTCCAGAGCGCCAGCCCGTAGCCGGTGATGATCGATAGCGAGATCGTCAGAACGAGACTGGGCGCGAGAATATAGAGCGAATTCACGAAGCCCACGCGCACGCCGTTGCAGTTCATACCGGAACAGGCTTGCGCCCAGGCATAGGACCAGGCATCGACCGTCCAGGGCGAGGGCAGGGAGAAAATCTGCCCCTCGCGGATCTGATCCATCGTCTTGAATGACGTGACGACGATGACATAGAGTGGCACAGCAAAGAAGGCAGCGGCCATCAGCAGAAAGACGAAGATGACCACCCGGCTTGGCCGGATCAGCGGGCGTCGACGTGCTTTCGTCACGCGCCCGGATTGAGATTCGGCTGATATCGCCGTCATGCGTCCCTCCTTTGCCGGATGGCGGTAAGGATGACCAGCGGCAGAAAAAGAACGAGCGTCGTCAGCAGCATGACGGTGGCGCCCGCCGAGGCGAAGCCGAGATTCTGCTTCTGCCAATAAGCGTCAATGACGAAATAGGCCGGCATGACCGATGCACCACCCGGCCCGCCATTGGTCATGGCCACGATGATGTCGTAGGCCTTCACCACGCCGATGCAGAGCAGGATGATACAGGTGAGGAAAGTGAGCTTCATCATGGGAATGATGACTTCGATATAGAGCCGCCAGAAGGGCACGCCATCAAGGCGCGCAGCCTGCCAGATCTCCGTATTGATCGACTTCAAGCCAGCGAGCATGAGCGCCATGAAGAAGCCGGTCGATTGCCAGACGGCCGCAAGAATGACCCCGAACATCACTGTGTCCTGGCTCGCGAGCCAGTTGAAGGAAGCGCTCTCCCACCCCATCGAGTGAAGAACGTTTTCAATGCCGAGGCCCGGATTGAAGAGCCAGCGCCAGACAAGTCCAGTGACAATCAGCGAAACGGCGAGCGGGTAGAGAAAGACCGTGCGGAAGATGCCTTCTCCATGCACTTCCTTGTCGATCAAGGCCGCGAGAATGAAGCCCATCACGATCGACAGCAGACTGCCGATGGCAAAGATGACGAGATTCTGCAGCGACAAGGTCCATGACGGATCGTGAAACAGCCGCCAATATTGCTTCCAGCCGACCAGTTCGTAGTCGGGAAAGCGTCTCGATGCCGTAAACGAGAGATAGACGGTCCAGCCTATCGCCCCAATGAAAAAGACGAGCGTCAGCAGCGCAGCAGGCGCAACGGCCAGATGCGGGGTAACGCGGCTCCATCGGATTCCCATGAGCCTCCTCCCAAGATCGACAGCGTCCCGCTCCTCCAGTTCGCCGAAGATCTGTTCTTATATGAACAGCATATAGTTCATAACGGACCAACTATAGGAGCCAAAAAACCGCGATGTCAATGAGAATTGGCTGCGGTCGCTGGCATCGTTCGCGTTCAAGTTGGATTTCTGCGAAGGCGCCGATCGCGCCTTGCTGAATTCTCGGCCGAATTCAATACCGATTGGGGAGCGGTCGTGACCGCCTCCATGATGATGACGGTTCCGCTTGTGCTTCTGTCTCTTTTCTTCCAGAACCCATTCGTCGGCGGGCTGGCGGCTGGCACGACCAAGGGCTGACGTCGCGCTTCAGGCGGAACCAGTCTCAGCCGCAAGGGCTTCTCCAATGGCGTAGAAATGACCCCCAGCAACGTGATGCAGGCTGCGCCATTCCGGGCCGGCTGTTTCGAAATGCCAGTGTCCGTCGCGAAACACCCGATCGTCTGCCCAAGCCGCGGTAACCTCGCCGATGAACAGGTCATAAGCATCCTGGATATGAGGTTCACTGATCAGCTTGCAGGCGAGCCAGGCCGAGCATCCCTCAACGAAGGGGAGGGCCTCTCCCGGGACCTCGAAGATCGACACGCCCGATTTCTGCAGCTTGTCGGGCTCTTCGTAGAGGCTTCGCGTTCCAACTTCACGCGTCAACGAGAGCTGCGCGACCGTCGGCACCTGGATGACGAAACGCCCGCTCGCTTCGATGAGCGTACGCGTCTGGGCAATTTTGTCGATGACCACAGTGAGCTTCGGAGGATCGATATCGAGCCCGCAGCACCATGCGGCAGCCATTACATTGTCGATGCCGTCATGGCGGGCAGACACAAGGACCGTCGGCCCGTGATTGATCAGCCTGAAGGCCTTCTTGCGTTCCACGATTTTCATGTGCTCGTTCATCGGGACCTTCCATCGATGGTATGGCGAGGAGTTGTAACGCCCGGAATTGTCCAAATCGAGCGGCAAAGTCGCTCTGAAACAAAGGTATTTCGCAACTATTGAGCAAATGGAAGCGAACGTCCCGATTTTAAGCGCAGGCGCTTAGCTGCTGTTCGAGTTTTATGGTTTCGCGGCCGTGCGGCTCGCAAATGGGGAGGTCGGTGTCAGGGCAGGGGAAGGGTGGCGCCGACGACACGCGATGCGGTCAGCGTCAAACAATATGTGAGCCGACGACAGCAGTCGCGGTCAGCTTGGAGATTGCTTCACCCTTTCGGTGTCTTCGCCAGCATCTCGCTCAGCGTTGCCGCCGAAAGCATGGCCTCGGCCAGAAGCTTCTTGAGCTTCTGGTTTTCTTCCTCCAGCGCTCGCACTCTTCTGGTGTAGAGACCGACATTTCCGAACTGCAGGGACTGCCACCGATAGAAGGTTGGCTCACTGATGCCGTATCTGTGACAAACATCTGCCACCGTTACCCCGGCCTGGTGCTCCTTCAGAATGCCCGTAATCTGGTCGTCGTCGAATTTTCTCTTGCCCATCACAGCTTCAATCCTCGCGAAATGCTCTGTTGAAACTGTCGAGGAGTGGTCGGATAGCATAGAACGCCACGCTGCTTTTGCCCGTTTCGATCAGTGTTTGGGCGGGCATGCCCGCGACCAGCTCGACATCCCTCATTTTTGCCAACCGCTCGTCCGTTACACGGATTGTCGCGGCATAATAGGGCTGGCCGCTCTGCGGGTCGGTGAGGCGGTCCGCCGACACATACTCGACCCGACCTTTCAGGAGTGGAACACGCCGCTGATTGTATGGAAGAAGGTGAACCTGCGCCTCAAGACCTGAGCGCACAAGATTGATGTCTTCCGGTCTGACATGGGCGGATACGACGAGGCGATCGGCGCGCGGCAGAAGGTCGACGAGCGGTTCCCCCGCGCCGATCACGCCACCCACCGTGTGGATGCGCAGGTTCATGATCGTTCCATCTTCGGGAGCACGAATATCGGTTCTGGCAACCTGGTCGTCGATCGCCCGCAGGCGCTCGCGCAACTGCATGATCTTGGTCTCCGTGTCGCGCATGCCCTGGGCAACTTCGCTCAACCGGTCGCTTTCAAGTTTCGCGAGATCGGCCTGCGACTCGCTGATCACCTGGTAGGCACGTGAAATCTGTGCGTCTATTTCGCCCTGCTGGCCATCAAGGTCTGCTCTCTCCCGCTGCAGGTTGAGAAGCCTGCTCTTCCTTTCCAGCCCTTTGGCGTTGAGGGCCGTAACCTGATCCAGCTCTTCCTTCGAGATTGAGGCTCTATCGGCCAGCGACGCTTTCTGCGCGCCAAGTCCAACGATTTCCTGCCGTACCTGTGCGATCTTTTCGTTGGTGATCCCAATTTCCGCCTGCCTGACCTGGCGGCGGGCCTCGAAGATTTTCTGCTGCCCGGTCAGGATCGCATTGACCGCAGGATATCTGGCCATTGCTGCCGTGAGGTCCTGCGGATAGACGACATGGTCGTCACTCGTCTGCTCTGCAAGCAGGCGGGCGCGACCCGCTTCAGCATCCCAAAGCTGGCCCTGAATGCTGTCGCGCTCCGAACGAGACTTCGTATCGTCGAGTTCGACCAGAATTTGCCCTGCCATGACTGCGTCGCCGTTCTTCACGAGGATGCGTCGCACAATTCCACCTTCCAGATGCTGAATCGTCTTTCGGCTGGTCTCCGGTTCGATAATGCCTGATGCGATCGCAGCACTTTGCAGCGGTGCCAGAACCGACCAGGTGCCCAATCCGACGATGAAGACCAGGATCAACAGGTTCCCTATCCAGACAACGCCTCTCAGCCTCGGCATGGGCGAAGAGGGGGCGAGGCCGCGTTGATCGGGCGTTATCACAGATGGATAGACCGCCTGTCTTCTGGCAATCGCTACCGGTTGAAGAGCAAGCCGCCGTATCGTTCCCAGCGAATGGGAAAACCGCGTCAGCGTTGCGTCCAGTTGAACAAGGGTCATGGCGACATTCCTCCCTATGTTCCTGTTCGTGACGGCGGTTGAAGATAGGTTTCATATATTCTCTCACTGTCACCGAACGCTGCCACCGTGCCGTTGCGTATGATGGCGATCTTGTTGGTGACCGGCAGGATCCCCATCCGGTGAGTGATGATGACGACAGTCATCCGCCTGGATTTCATCCGCTCGATCGCGGTGAACAACATGCGTTCGCCGTCATAATCCAGGCTCGAATTCGGGTCGTCGAGAACGACAAGAGACGGATTGCCATAGGCTGCTCGTGCCAGTCCCAGTTGCTGGCGCTGAGCGCGGAGGAGCAGGTTTCCGCCCTCTCCGATATCGGTCTCGTAACCTTGCGGCAGCCGCATGATCGCTTCATGCAATCCGACCAGCTTTGCAGCGTCGATCGCCTTGCCCGGATCTCCTCCGTCCAACCGTCCGATCACGTCCTTGATCGCGCCACCGAACAGTTCGATGTCCTGCGGCAGGTATCCGATGTGTCGCGTTCCTCCGCAAAGACGCAGAGCCGAAATATCAACCCCGCCAAGAAGGGCGCATCCGCTTGTTGCCTGCGCAACGCCCGCGATGACGCGGCCAAGGGTCGACTTCCCCGATCCCGAGGGACCGATGAGTGCAACGCAGTCGCCTGGTGCGAGGCGCAGCGTGACATCAGTCAATATCCGGCGATTGGCGAATGGCTGGGTATAGCTGACATTCTCGAGAATGAGGCCATTGGGTTCCGGTAGCGGCACCATCCGGGCATCGCCATCCGCTGCGACTGCGATGAGCATTCTGTTCAGGCGATTGAAGGCGTTGCGCGCAAAGGCAAAAGAGCGCCATGCGCCTATTGCGCCCTCGATCGGTGCCAGCCCGCGTCCGAGCAACAGGCTCGCGACGAAAATGATTCCGGGACTGCCGTTATCAGCAAGCACCAGCCACGTCGCAGATCCCATCATGAGGATCTGCGCGAGCGTGCGGATCGATTTGGAGAAACCAAGAATGATCTCCGTGCGATGCATCGCGACGTCCTGCGCCTTTCTTGCCATTTCCGCATCGCGATAGACGATTTGCGCCGCGCCATCCTGCATGCCCATGGCGCGGATTACCTCGATGTTCTTGAGGGCGGTCGCAAATCGCAGATAGCTTCGCGAAAGGCCGAGATTGGCGCGGGCGAGGGGCTCTCGCGTCGCAACTTCCGTCAGGAATGCAAACAGCAAAAGGGCAAGCGCGCTCAAAAGACCGATGGTCCCAAGCAGCGGATGAACAAGGAAAAGCAGGAGCAGGAAGAGTGGCGCCCAGGGCACGTCGAAAAAAAGCGAGCTGGCTGGTGAATCGAGGAACTGGCGGAGCGCGGCGAGGTCCCTGTAGCATTCGGTCGCGGCACCCGCATCGGCGCGCGCGGCATATTCGAATGAAGCGGTGAGCACCATGGGCCGTAGCCTGTGGTCAAGCCAGCTGCCGATGCGTGAAAGAGCGGCCCTGCGCACGATATCCAACATGGAACCGACCAACACGGCGATCGCGATGATGATCGTCAGCATCAGCAGCGTGTCGGCACTTCGGCTCGACAAGACCCTGTCATAGATCTGCAGGAGATAGATGGAGGGTGCCAGAAGAAAGAGATTGTAGCCACAGCTATAGATGAAGACCAGCCCGAAGGCTCCGACACAGGCCCGTAGTGCCAGGACGAGCTGTGTCTGCGTGCGCGATGGCTTTATGGAAATCGTTGCCATTATCAGATCTCACTGCACTTGATACTGACAAGAAGGGGCTGCTTTCGGTTCTCCAATGCTCGAGGGGTCGCCAGCCTAAACCGGCGACCCTCAAGGATTGAATTCACGAGCCGAGATGGCTGAGATCGATATGCCCGAAGGCATTGAGGAAGTGATCGAGAGAGTTGTTCACAGTCGTCGTTTCGGGATCCGTGTGAACCAGTGCGGATGATATATCGCCGCCCTGAGCCATGTTCCCATTGCCGCCGTTGCCGCCGACGCCGGCAAGGATGGTGGCATGCTGATCGGCCATGAGCTGCGTATACTGTGTTGCGGACGTAGCCGCATTCACCGTAGCCGTATCACCACCGCTCGTGTTTCCTTGATCGCCGTTGGAGTGAGCCTCTCCCCCCGCGCCGCCGGCGCCGCTGGTGAGCGATGCCAGGAAACCGTTCTGTGCCTGGCTGAAGCCCCCGGGTCCACCACCGCCTGCGTCCCAATCTGCCGTCTGCCAGACGTGATCGCCGTTGTGCAGATCGGTAGTTGCTCCATCGACCGTTTGCGAATGGTTGACATACGCAACCGGGTTATAATCAATATTCCCATAATTGAAGCCATCACCGCCGTTGCCGGCATTTGCGTCACCCGCATCCGGGTTGCTGAGATGAATCGTGTCCGATATCTGTGGAATAGGCATTGACGTCACTCCTTCTACTTCGTTTCGCCTAAGTTATTTACTGCGACGTGGTTATCCAGCTTGTCGCCACCAGCCAATACGACAGCAGGTGAATATTGCTCGTGTTTTAGAATGCGAGCTATCTAGATATTCGGTGACGTTCCTTTGGGTATATATAGCGCGCGGCGAATCGTTACTTTCACGTGGAGCATTATGATTTAACGCCAGACGATGTGGCGTAATCAGGAATTCGATCTCGACGAAGTTATGCCGTCTATCGAGGTGAGGCACCGCCCGGAAACTCGGCGATATTTGGTGGCTTTCTCTGGGTCGACATTGGCGAAGAAGGAGCCTGTTTGGAGCCAACAAACGTTACTGCTCCGCCGCAAGAAAGATGCGGCGCCGATCATCCAGAGGCGGATTTCGGGTGATTAAATTCGCTCCACGAGCAGCGCGGCGATGACGGCCAAATGGCTATAGCACTAGTCGACGAGATGTAGACGAATTACAGGCTCTGTTTTCCCTGCATTCGGATGCACAATAATCGAACAGTCCCGAGCGGCCGACGCGTGCCCGGTGGACGCGCAGCTGATCGCGCAATGGAGACGGTAATGACGGACACTCGTCCCTTACAGGAAGACATGCCCAAGACGGGCACCGATCAATACCTCACCTCCAACGTGGCTGCGGGGCACCTCGCTCTGGTACCAACCTGGCTTCCATTGGATGTCGCTGGCGGTGCAGGCTCGAATTCGGCCGGTAGTGGCGGTGATGGGATAAGCCAGGGCGTGATCAGCAGCAACGCTTTGGCGGTCTTCACACCGTCCAATGCCGCAATTGCCGGCCCCCATTCGAGTGCCGACGCCATTCAGGGCAATACAGCGCTCATCAACCAGCATCCCACGGAAATGGCGGGGATAGGCGGCAATGGCGGCAGCGGCAATGCTGTCATCGGCGGCGGCGATGGCGCCAACCATGCCGGCAGCGGTGGCAGCGGCCTCTTCTATGGTGGGCTCGTCAGCACCGAAACCGCACTATTTGCCCCCGTCAATACCGCCGTGGCTGTAGGTCCCGGCGCGGTGGCTCATGCCGATCAATCGAACAACGCGGCGTTCCTGCAAGGGGCGACCCAGATCGGCGGTGTTGGCGGCTCGGGCGGAGACCACAACATCGCAAACCATGGCCCGACGATGAGTCCGGGAACATCGCTTACATTCACCGGCGACAATTACGCGGGTCACGGCGGCGATGGATATTTCGTCGGCAGCATGGTTGACGTGAGTATCGCCATCTTTTCGCCGATCAACATCGCCATAGGCGCCGCTGGCGGCTCGGCAGAGGCCCATCAGACGAACAATGTCATTTTCGATCAGGGCACCGTGCAGATGGCAGGCATCGGCGGCGATGGCGGTGGCTTCAACCTGTCGTCGGACACGATTTTTACAGGTAACCAGGCCGGTGGCGGCGGCGGGACCGGATCGTCGGCCGGCAATATGGTCGACCTCAACTTCGCTTATTACCACCCGATCAACATTGCCGTTCCCGCCGGCGGCACGGCGGATGCTCAACAGATCGATCATGTTCTCTATGATCAGCACGCGATGCAACTGGCGGGCATCGCCGGCCACGGCGGGGAGAGCAACCTTACCGACGCCCATTCGGCCCTCGTGGACGACATTCTGAGCTTCATGCACAGCTAGTGGCTGCCCGCCTGCCAAACGCTTGACGACGCGATGTCGTTTTTCACGCCATTCCCATGTTGATCGCTTCCTCCGCACCGCGCCCATCTCTCCTGGCAGCTTGGCGAAAAACGATGGGCTCGCCGAAATAACGATCTCTCTTTAATGACCCTATCCGCATCCTCGTCGGCCCGACCGCCGGGAGGGCAGCTCAAGCCTTTGCCTGACGGGGCATCTATCGTTGAAAACCTTATCTGCATCCACCTGAAACCGATGCCCGAGTGGTATTAATGCGTCATTAGAGCGCAGATTTCTCTAATTATAACGGGTGGTTATCGGTCCACCGGTTTCGTTGGTTTTCGAGCCGGGCAATTTGCTGTCCAACCCCATGCATGCTCTGAGGCGAAATCCGGAAACCAGGCCAGGATGATCGACAGTTCGCCATATCCATTGGCTTTTCCCTGAATGGAGTCGTAATGGATCGGTTGCTTTTTCAGTGCCTTTGAAAGATTTGTTGAATAGCTTGCCATACGTGAATTCAACGAAGACTTTAAAGTCTGCCGCGCCAAGTCCTTCGCAGATCCGGATAAATAAGTTTCTTAAAGTGCTCTTTAGGTTCATTTGTCTCTCGCTGAAATCTTATAGACTATAAGAATTATCATGAGAGATCAGACTATTGATGTCACCAATACACTCGCTTTTTATCATGACATGACGCGAGAACAGGAATAATATCAAGGACGGTTGGGTTGTAAATATTCTGGGGAGCACGCAAGTGTCCGACAGTGCTGGAACTAAGCGTCGTACGGGGCGCAACGCCCCAACTGTGATCGTGATTGAGCATTCTACACTGGCGCGCACCACCGTGGTGAAGCTTCTCGAGCGCGAACTCGTCGGGTGGAACTTTATCGATTTGGTCTCGACCGAGAGCCTTGATCGAGCTTTGGGGGCCGAGGTGCGCCTGATTGCGCTGGATCTGGCCGGAAGAGGTGTCGAGAGCATCAGCCTGCAGGACGATCTTGCTGCAATTTCTGCACGTTTTCCCGAGGCTCCTATCACGTTGCTCTCAAGTACGGATGACGTCATTATCGCGCGTCAGGCTCTCATGATGGGCATCCGCGGCTTTTTCTCGACGTCACTTCCCATCGACCTTGCCCTTGCCGGTCTTCGTCTCGTCCTGGCAGGGGGGACATTTTTCCCGCAACTCCTGGGCACTGCTACGAACGGTTCGGATGATCATATTCCGACGAGAAGTGGTGCCGAAAAAAGCGTGCATGACAGGAGTCAGTACCTGGCGCTTGCCGATTTCACCCCCAGAGAAGCGGATGTCCTCGCGGCATTGCAAAGCGGCTGCTCGAATAAGGTGATTGCAGGAAAACTCAATCTTTCGGGTCACACGGTAAAGATGCATTTGCAGCATATAATGCGCAAACTTCAGGCGCAGAACCGCACGGAAGTGGTCGCTCGCTTAGGTCAAAGACCCATCGGCGGGCATGACGTCGCGCCGGGTTAGAATCCTTGAGCATGATGCGTAGGTCTTTGGACCTTGCACTAATGCGCCAAGATCAGAGGCGTGAAGCTCTCCGTGCAGAGATACGCGATCTTCCTACTGCAACGTTGATGAAGACCAACGATTTCGAGTTGGCATCGAGCCTGGCCGACAAATACGATCTAGCGGTTCCTCGTCTATACGGCGATACACCAAGCATTTCTTCAGAGCGTGGTGATTTCTACTTTGCCGACGAAACCCAGTTTGGCGGCGTTGGTTCGACAGAAGGGACTGTATTCCCACGACTTGGCCATCGTATCCTTGCGCCAGGGAACGATGCTCAGAGCGATCGATAGGGTATTTCCGACAGGCTCAAGTCGGCAATCGAAACCCCTCTTGCGGCTATTGATGCCGCTCGAAGGATCCGTTCCCTCTGGAGACTGGGTCCCACGATAATGGTGTCGATGCCGATGTTCGCGAGACCCTCATTGTCAAAGCCCAGATCGAGAGGCACTTCAAAATACGGCACCAGCATTGTTGGCGTACAGCGGACCTTGACGGAGGAGTGCTCGAAAGGAACGAATTTCGATACGAGGCGCCATTCGTTCTCTTCGCGGAACGACGGATCCTTGAACGCGCAGGCAAGCTGCTGATATTGAGTGACCAGATCATGCGAATGCCGCTCGATGCGCGCCTCCGGTACGACGTCTTCAGAGCGGACGATGTTTAGCCAATGGTCAACGAATTCCCTTGCCAGGGCAGCTTTCTGAGACTGTTCGTAGATACATCTGATCAGCCGGAATTCCGCCCGGTTTGCGATCTTCTTTAGATCGGCTACCACAAAACCCAGGCAGATGCCGCCTCCGGCGCTGTAACCGCGCCATTGACTGAGAAGGTCGTCGTCCTCGGCAAAGGATGCCGTGTAGATGAAACCCTCCTTGTAAAGGCTCACCAGTTCCGCAGCACGAAACAGAACCGCCTGTCCGACGGGGTCTGCATGCTTGGCCCTGACCGCCATTTCCTCGGTCAGATAGCCCAGCCCATAGGAAAATTCCGCGGAGTCGTTGAGATAGTGAATATTTGTTGCCCAGATCGCTTTCTGGGAGACAATCCCGAGATATCCGGCAAGGGTCGTATAGTGAAAAAGCCGGGGCCTTGCTGCCTTCGAATGCGAACCTGTGGATTCCGGTAAGAGGGCGAAATGCGCATCGATCATATTGGGCATGTAACCGCTCCAGCTATATTGGGTTCAACAAGATTGCCATTATCGTTCTACCTGCAAGCGCAGTAGAGAATGGTCGGAGAAAGGCTGAGAGCTCCAATGAGAGCGCCGATGGTGTCGCTCTCGATCGCTTCTCCTGAAATCACGATTTCAAGTGTAACTGTTTGGTCGACTGTATTGCTGCGCTTTGCCAGCGATCGAATGGCCAGCTGGTTGTGTTCCGTCTGCGCCATCAAATTTGCCCGGACCTCTGCTTCATTCTCGGCAGCTGCACGGATTTCGATTGTACGTTCGCTGGCCGCAGGAGACCTGTGCGGAATGAAGCGCTCAACGGCACGTACCAATCCGGGGGAGGCGACGTTGATGAGCAGGATCAGGAACGTGGCCTCTGTGGCTTCGAAAAGCTCCCCGTAGCCGGCCAACACGCCGATCGCTCCTGTTGCCCAAACCGTGGCCGATGTGCTGAGACCGCGAACGTTGGCGCCGTCGCGCATGATCAAGCCTGCTCCCAGGAAACCGATGCCTGTCACGACCTGACCTCCCATCCTGATGTCTTCAGTGACGTCCAGTATGGCGGGCAGCGCGCAGTACGCCGCCGCCCCAAACGCCACGAGGGCATGTGTTGTAAGCCCGGTCGTGCCGTGACGCCATTGTCGTTCGAGGCCGACGATTGTTCCCAGCGCGACGGCGGCAATCAAGCGCAGCGAGATCGACAACGTATCGGACAGCAGAGGAATAAGATCATTGATCACGAGCAGCTCCACTCACTTTCGAGTGCTGTAAGGGTCGAAACCTTGGAACGCCTGAGTGATTTGTAACACAGCGTCGCCTTAGGGAAGAAAATATGCAAGTAAGACATCCGTCTGCCGGCGTAGATTTTATGATGCAGTGGCAGCATTGTGCAGTTGCTGCAGCTTTGCCAAGGCAGACTGATCTGAGATCGAAATTAAACGCCGGAGAGCCGGGACGCTGCCCGGTGTTACAGCGACGCGCGTCTTTTCAGCCGCGCAAAGGACGCTGTAATACTTTGGATCGGCGCATCAGGCTTTCCGAAACGTGGAGATAAGGCGATGTTGTCACTCCTGCTCAGTCTGCGATACGTCATGGGGCTCGCCTCTGTCGGGGTGATTGCAGCTTCTTTTCTCATGTTTTGGGAAGGTTTGATGGCGATCGGCAGCGCCTTCATCCAAGTTCGGGCCAATCCCGACAAGGCAATTGTCGCAGCCGTTCTGCAAGGCGTGGACAAATTGCTCTTCGCCATCGTTCTGGTGATTTTCGGATGCGCTATTACTGTCGGCTTCGTTATTCGCGCCGGATCGCCTTGGAGAGCACAGCTCCCACGCTGGATGGTCATAGAGGATGTTGCCGAACTCAAGAACCTCTTCTTCCAGATGATTATCCTTTATCTGGTCGTGCACTTCGTGACGCTGGTAGCGGAACTGGAGGATATGCCTGATTGGAACGCGTTGGTATTGCCGGTTTCAATACTGCTGCTTGCGGCTGCGATGAAAATAATCGCCACGGCTTCCGTACACGCGACATCACATCAATCCAAAGCGACCGAAGACGAAGGCCACTCGCCTTAATGCGCTCTTAACTGGTTTAATTTTTTCAGCAGCTTAGGCTTGAATTCATATCTATCTTCGGTCGCCATAAAATGGTATTCAACATTACTAATAATGAATAGACATGTCTTGAAGACGTTCGTCCTCAAGAATTCTCATGTGCATCAAGCGGGTTACCCCGCGAAGACTCCAAATCAAGATCGATTGTTGCCAGTTCGTCTGCCAACGCCGGTGATTGAGTGCGGGTTACAAATGTGCAAGCCGAACCTTTTCGTTATTTCATTCTTGACTTCAAGTTGGCTGATCTTGGCGGGAGGGATCGGCTCCACTGCGTCATACGCACAGACGTTGCAGAGTGTGGAAACCGTTGCAGTCAAGCTCGTGGATGTTTCGCCGAGGCATGAGTTCGTGGGCCGGGTGGAAGCAGCCAATTCCGTGGATCTCCTTGCGAGAGTGCAGGGATTTATCGAACAGCGGTCGTTCCAGGAGGGGCAGTATGTCGCCAGGGGCCAGCCGCTGTATGTGATTGAAAGGCAAGGATACCAACTGGCACTAGAGGACGCGGAGGCAGCCCGCGAGGCCGCGCAGGCGAGCCTCGATGATGCCGAACGGCGTCTTGCCCGCAACCGATCGCTTGCCAGCAATAGCGTTTCGCAGGCCGCACTTGAGGAAAGCCAGGCCGCACGTGATTCAGCGCGAGCCAATCTTCAGTCCGCGGATGTCAGGGTAAGCCAGGCCAAACTCAATCTCAGCTACACGACCGTTTACGCCCCGATCGATGGACGGATAGGCGTATCGCATGTGTCTGTCGGCAGTTTCGTGGGCAATGCGACGACCGTGCTTGCCAGAGTGGTCGAGATGGACCCCATTCGCGTGGTCTTTTCGGTCAGTGATCGTTCAATCCTCGATTTGCGCGCCGCAGCGGGCGGAGCCTCGAAAGAGGAACTGGCAAAACAGTTCAAGACGGCTCTTCGCTTGTCCAATGGGCAAACCTACGCGCAGCCCGGCCAGATCGAGTTTCTCGACAATCAGGTCGATATACAGACAGGCACACTTGCCGTGCGCGCGCTGTTTCCAAATCCGGACGCCTTGCTTGTGCCGAACCAGTTCGTGACCGTTGTCGTGGGTGACGTGGCGCCTTTGATGAAGCCTGTGGTTCCACAGGAAGTCGTGCAGCAGGATAAGGAAGGAAAATTCGTTCTTATCGTTGGAGAAGGCGATCATGCGCAGTTGCGGCGGATCAAGGCGGAAAACGAGATCGGCGGCTCCTGGATTGTGGAGGAAGGGCTCGTCGGTGGCGAGCGACTGATCACAGGAAACCTTCAGAGCGCTGCTGACGGCATGGCGCTGAAGGTGGTACCGGCCGCCGATAGCGGGTCAACACCATGATGAGCCCGGGAAGCTTCATCCGGCTTCCAAGGTTTGCGATGGTCATCGCCATCGTCATGGTGATTGCCGGCGCCCTCGCCATGACGCAGATTCCGGTGACACAGTTTCCACCGATCACGCCACCGGAGATACAGGTCTCGGCAAGCTATCCCGGTGCCAACGCCGGTGTCATGGCTGAAAGCGTGGGCGCACTCATCGAGGAACAGGTGAATGGCGTCGAGGGCATGCTTTACATGTCTTCCTCCAGTACCAACAATGGCACCTATTCGTTGACCGTTACCTTTGCTGTCGGCACCGATCCCGAGATCGCGCAGATCAACGTGCAGAACCGGGTAGCGACCGCAACCCCGCGTCTGCCGGCCGTGGTTTCGCAAACGGGAGTGACTGTCAGAAGCAGATCCTCGAGCATGCTGATGGGGATAGCCATCTACTCGCCAAAGGCGACGCGCGATGAGCTTTTCGTCAGCAATTATGCCTCGATCAATATCCGGGATGCATTGGCACGTATCGCCGGGGTTGGAGATGCCGGCGTCTTTGGTCCCTCCTACAGTATGCGGATATGGATGAACCCCGATCGGATGGAAGCGCTCGGGGTGACGGCTGCGGATCTTAGTGCCGCAGTTCAAGCGCAGAACGCGCAGGCATCGGCTGGCCAGATTGGCTCGCCGCCGACGGTGAGCGGGCAGCAGTTGCAACTGACCGTGCTTGCAAAGGGCAGGCTGAGTGACGCCTCCGAGTTCGGAAACATCGTCGTTCGCACCAACAGCGATGGAGCAATCGTTAGGTTGAGCGACGTGGCGCGGGTGGAACTCGGCGCGCAATCCTTCGACACCGTATCGACGTTCAACGGGCGACCAAGTGCGACAATCGTTCTTTATCAATCCGCCGATGCGAATGCGCTCTCGGTCGCACGGGCTGCCAAGGCCGAATTGCAACGCCTTCAACAGCAGTTCCCGGATGATATCGCCTATACGGTTGTTTTCGATACGACCAGTTTTCTCGAAGCGACGATCGAAGAGATCGTCATTACTCTCGCCATCACGTTCATTCTGGTGGTCGCGGTCGTGTACCTCTTCCTCCAGGATTGGCGCGCAACGATATTGCCCACCCTGACGATCCCCGTGTCTCTGATCGGTGGCTTCACTGTTCTCTACTTCATCGGCTATTCGGCAAACACGATCACCCTGTTTGCGATGGTTCTGGCCATCAGTCTTGTCGTCGATGATGCAATTATCGTTGCTGAAAACGCCCAGCGCATCATGCAGGACGAGGGGCTTTCGATCACCGAGGCAACGCTCAAGACGATGCAACAGGTGACCGGCCCGATCATTGCGACAACGCTCGTGCTGGCCGCGTTGTTCGTTCCTGTGTCCTTCCTGCCGGGCATAACCGGGCAACTCTATCGTCAGTTTGCGGTCACCATCCTGGTCACCATCACCATCTCGACCATCAATGCGCTGACGCTCAGTCCGGCACTGTGCGCGATGCTGCTGAAGCCTCCTGCAGCGGACAAACCAAGGATATTCCGGTCATTCAACAATGCGCTCGCAATGGTCAGGGATGGCTACATCCGGATGCTGCATGCACTCGCCGCGCGCGCATTCGTGTCGATCCTGATCATCCTGGGAATTTTCGCGGGGACCTATGCACTCATGCGCGCCTTGCCGACCGGCTTTATCCCCTCGGAAGATCAGGGCTACCTTTTCGCCAATGTTCAGTTGCCCAATGCCGCGGCTATAGGGCGGACGGAGCAGACGGTCGCGCAGGTACAGACGATACTGCGCAACACACCCGGCGTGGATAACGTCATTGGCATATCGGGAATGAGCCTCATTGGTGGTGGCGGGTCGAATGCCGGGATGGTGATTGCCGCGCTCAAGCCCTGGAGGGAGCGCGGCGCATCCGAGAGCGTTGATGCCATTCTCCAGAAGCTGAGGTCGGATTTCTCGGTGTTCTCCAATGCTTCCGTCGTTGCATTCAATCCGCCGGCAATACCAGGGCTCGGGACGACAGGCGGCTTTGACCTTCGGTTGCAGGCGCGAGCCGGGCAGGGGGCGGACGATCTGGCCCAGGTCATGCGCGGCCTTATCGGCAAGGCCAATCAGTCAAACGGTCTTGCTGGCGTGTTCAGCACCTTTTCCGCGGATTCTCCACAATTGTTCATGGACATCGATCGAAGCCGAGCCGAGCTTTACGGCGTATCACCGGCGACGATTTTCGGTGCCGCGCAAGCGCAACTCGGGTCTTCCTATGTTGACGATTTCAATCTCTCTTCCCGCGTCTTCCAGGTGCGGTTGCAAAATGACGCCCAGTTTCGGTCCCGGGTGGAGGATATTCAACGCCTGAAGGTGCGCTCCGCAAACGGCGCGCTCATTCCCCTCCAAGCCATCGCTTCGATCTCCACGGTTTATGGCCCCAGTTCCATCAACCGATATAATCTGTTTCCCGCGGCTGCCATCAATGGTCAGCCGGCGCCGGGCGTCAGCAGCGGCGAGGCGCTCGTCGCGATGGAAAAGGTTGCGGCGGAAACACTCCCGCCGGGCTTCGGTTTTGAATGGACCGGGCTCGCGCTACAGGAAAAGCAAGCCGGCGCGCAGACGACCATTCTGCTCGTCATGGGGATCGTTTTTACCTACCTGTTTCTTGTCGCCCAATACGAGAGCTGGTCGATACCCGTGGCAGTCATACTTTCCGTATGCGCGGCTGCGGCCGGCGCTCTTTTCAGCCTCCTGGTCGCCGGTCTGGATTTGAACGTCTATGCGCAGATCGGATTGGTCCTGCTGATCGGCCTGGCCGCCAAAAACGCCATCCTGATCGTCGAATTTGCCAAGGAGCAGCGCGAGGCGGGCCTGGGTATTGTCGAGGCTGCCCATATGGCAACGCTTCAGCGTTTCCGGCCCGTTTTCATGACGGCGATGGCCTCGGTTCTCGGGGTTATTCCACTGGTCCTGGCGACCGGGGCCGGCGCTGGCAGTCGACAGGCAATAGGCGTTTCGATTTTCGGCGGCCTGCTGGTCGGCACCTTGATCGGCATGCTGATTATCCCTGTCCTCTACGTCCTGGTTCAGACCTTCCGTGAACGGCTCAAGTCCGCGTGGTTTGGCTCCGGTGCGCAAGTCGTACAGGTCAAGGCAGGAGCGCGCGAAGGATGACGCAAAGCTCAATTCACGATCAGGGGGTGTCGGAGTCTGGTCGTGATGACCCAAAGTTATCACTGGTAACATTAACCGGCATGGTCGTCGGCTCCATGGTCGGAGCCGGCATATTTTCACTGCCACAGGCGTTCGGACAGGCAACGGGATCTCTGGGTGCGATCATCGCTTGGGCCATTGCCGGCGTTGGAATGCTCATGGTGGCATTCGTTTTTCAAGGCTTGGCCCAGAGCCGCCCTGATCTCGATGCCGGGATATTCATGTATGCCAAGGAAGGGTTCGGGAACTATCTCGGATTTCTTTCCGCTCTCGGCTACTGGGCGGCAGCGCTTCTCGGCAATGTCACCTACTTTATCCTGATAAAATCAACACTCGGATTGTTCTTTCCGGCCTTTGGGGATGGCAACACGCTTGTTGCTGTTGCGACATCCTCCGTTCTTTTGTGGGTGATCCATAGTCTGGTTCTAAAAGGCATCCGGCAGGCGGCCGCTCTGAACGCGATTGTGACGATCGCCAAGCTCTTGCCGATCTTCATTTTCCTTGTGCTTGTCCTGCTCGCCTTCGATTGGGATGTTTTTCGCGCAAATTTCTGGGGTTCCGAAGATCCAGGATATGCTGCGCTGGGCAGCCAGGTGCGAAACACGATGCTGGTGACCGTCTTCGTCTTCGTCGGCATCGAAGGCGCCAGCGTTTATTCACGCTATGCGCAAAAGCGCGCGGATGTGGGGACGGCCACTGTTACCGGGTTCTTGTTCGTTCTCGGTCTCATGCTGGCTGTTACCCTGTTTTCCTACGGCGTGATGCCGAAGGAAGCGCTTGCGCAACTTCGTAATCCGTCAATGGCAGGCGTGCTCGCGGCTGCCACGGGGCCATGGGGGGCGGTCTTCGTCAGCTTCGGCTTGGTCATATCCGTTGCCGGCGCCTATATTGCCTGGGTCCTGCTGGCGGCGGAGATCCTTTATTCCGCTGCTCGATATCAGACGATGCCGAGCTTTCTTGCTCGAGAAAACCGGGCCGGCGTTCCGGCAAACGCGCTTTGGCTGACGAATGTGATCGTCCAGCTCTTCCTGATCGTCTCCATGTTCACGGACTACGCCTTCGCGCTCGCCGTCGCGATGACAAGCTCGATGATCCTCGTCCCTTACTTTCTGGTTGCCGCGTTCGGTGTGAAATCGAACTGGCAACGAGGGAGCTCTCTGGTCAAGACGAGGGGAGGTCGTTTCGACGGGATGCAGTCGGTCCTGGCGTTCATCTATACCGCTGGCCTTATCTATGCAGCAGGAGCAAAATATCTGCTCCTGACAACGCTGATTTACGTGCCGGGCACGGTTCTCTTCCTGATGGCGAGAAGGGAACAGGGTGACATTGGATTTAGCCGGATCGAAGCGGTCATTTTCGTCGCGCTGATTGTTTCCTTTTGCATAGCAATATTCAAAATTTCTAACGGATCGATCGTCGTATAGCATCAATACGGGTGGAATGTTCTGAATTTACATATGCTTGTCCGGTTTTAGCAAGGCCGGGAACTGACTGGAAACTGTGACCGGGAGGGTTAGGTTCATGGCAGGTTCGCAGCAGAAACTCACACTATTCTCACTGACGGCTATGGTTGTCGGCTCCATGGTCGGTGCTGGCATCTTCAACCTGCCGGGCCGCTTCGCAACGGCGACGGGGCCGTTTGGCGCGATCATCGCCTGGGGCATTGCGGGAACAGGCATGTACATGCTGGCCCGGGTTTTCCAGGCGCTCGCCGAAAAGAAGCCCGACATCGATTCCGGTGTGTTCGCCTATGCCAAGGAGGGTTTCGGAAATTACATGGGTTTCCTGTCGGCCTTCGGCTACTGGCTCGGCAGTTGCCTCGGCAACGTCTTCTACTGGGTGTTGATCGGTTCAACGCTCGGCCGCTTTTTCCCTTCGCTCTTCGGCGACGGGAGCAGCGCAATCGCCATTGTCGTTTCGCTGATCGGCATTTGGGCGTTTCATTTCATGATCCTGCGCGGCGTGGAGCAGGCTGCCTTCATCAATACCGTGGTGACGATTGCCAAGATCGTTCCGATCCTGGTCTTCATTCTGGCTTTGATCGTCTTCTTCAACTTCACCCAGTTTTCCGAGAATTTTTTCGGCGGCGTCGATATGCCGGCGAAGTCGCTGGTCGCCCAAGTGCGTGACACGATGTTGATTACGGTTTTTGTGTTCCTGGGCATCGAGGGGGCGAGCGTCTATTCCCGTTTCGCGCAAAAGCGATCGGATGTCGGCTCCGCGACGATCCTCGGTTTCGTCAGTGTCACCGGGCTTATGGTCGCGGTTACATTGCTGCCTTATGCAGCATTGCCACGATCGGCGATCGCTGCAGTTCAGCAGCCATCGATGGCCGGCGCCCTTGAGGCGGTCGCCGGTCATTGGGGCGCGGTGTTCATTTCGATCGGCGTCCTGGTTTCCGTTCTCGGCGCGTATCTTGCGTGGTCTCTGATCTGCGCAGAAGTGCTCTTTGCTGCCGCCAAATCGGCAGACATGCCGAAGATGTTTGCCGCGCAGAACGGGAACCGCGTGCCCGCGAATGCCCTCTGGCTCACCAATATCGTCGTGTCGCTCTTCGTGATCTCGACCTATTGGTCGCGCGATGCATTCAACTTCATGCTCGACATGACAAGTGTGACCGCCCTTTTGCCCTATCTGCTGGTCGCTGGTTATGGCGTCCTTCTCGCGCGGAGAGGCGAGGGTTACGAAACAACGCCCGAAGAACGCGGCCGCGACCAGTTCTTTGCCTGGATCGCTGTCATCTACACGCTCTTCATGTTCGCCGCGGCGGGCTTGAAATACGTTCTGCTTGTCGCGGTGCTGTTTGTGCCGGGCACCATTCTCTACGTCTGGGCGCGCCGTGAACAGAAACTCACACTGTTCACGCCCGCAGAGCTCATTGTGTTCGCAGTGACGCTGATCGGGGGCCTTGTCGGGGCCTACGGCCTGCTCACAGGTATCATCACACCCTAAACTGGAAAGGCGAAGGTCATGACACAAACGAAACCTTTTGGCGTTCATTCCGAAGTGGGGCAGTTGCGCAAGGTAATGGTGTGCGCGCCCGGACGAGCGCACCAGCGGCTGACACCGACCAATTGCGATGCGCTGCTCTTCGACGACGTCCTGTGGGTGGAAAACGCCAAGCGCGATCATTTCGATTTCATGACCAAGATGCGCGACAGGGGCATCGAGGTCGTCGAGATGCATAATCTGCTGGCCGACACAGTCGCCGTTCCCGAGGCCAAGACCTGGATTCTGGATCATCAGGTGGTACCGAACCAGATCGGACTTGGTCTTATCAACGAAGTTCGATCCTATCTTGAAGGATTGGGGAACCGGGAGCTTGCCGAAACGCTAATCGGCGGACTGTCGACCAACGAGTTTCCGGATGCCGTTGGCGGAGAGCAACTCGCCTTGATCCGGGATGCTGCCGGGGTCAACGAGTATCTTCTGCCGCCACTTCCCAACACGCTCTACACGCGGGATACGACATGCTGGATCTATGGCGGCGTTACCCTCAATTCCCTTTACTGGCCGGCGCGTCACGAAGAAACAATCCTGACGACGGCGATCTATAAGTTCCATCCTGATTTCGCCGGCAAGGTCAATGTCTGGTGGGGCGATCCAACCAAGGACTGGGGGCTCGCAACGCTGGAAGGCGGCGACGTGATGCCGATCGGCAAAGGCAATGTCCTTATCGGCATGAGCGAGCGAACATCGCGTCAGGCCATCAGTCAGGTCGCCGCGGCCCTGTTCGAAAAGGGAGCGGCGGAACGCGTAATCGTCGCTGCCATGCCGAAACTTCGTGCGGCCATGCATCTTGATACGGTCTTCACATTTGCCGACCGTGATTGCGTTCTGCTCTACCCCGATATCGTCAACGGCATCGAAGCCTTCTCCTTCCGCCCGGACGGTAAGGGCGGGGTCGAGTTGCACAAGGACAAAGGTAGCTTCGTCGAAACGGTCCGGGATTCTCTCGGCTTGAAAAAGATGCGCGTCGTCGAGACCGGCGGAAACGACTACGTGCGGGAACGCACGCAATGGGATAGCGGCGCCAACCTGGTTTGCGCTTCGCCGGGTGTGGTCTATGCCTACGACCGCAATACCTACACGAACACTCTACTTCGCAAGGAGGGTATCGAGGTCGTTACCATTACTGGTGCCGAACTTGGTCGCGGGCGTGGTGGGGGCCACTGCATGACCTGCCCGATCATCCGCGATGCGGTCGACTACTGACGCATTGCAGGAAACCGCCGGGAGCGCGTGCCGAACCGACCGAGACCTATGCGCTCCCTGACTTGTCATATCGCGACCCTGCCGCGCAGGGCGGCGGTAGGTGTCCATTTCAGGGGAGGGGTTTTCCCATGCAAAATTACGGAGAAAAATACAGCCATCTTGTCCATGGTTCCGGTTGTGGCTGCCTTCATCCTTCGCTTCAGATCGTATCACGGCGACTGGAAACATTGTCGAGACGCGGTTTCCTGGCCGGCATCGGCGCTGCAGCCGTGTCGGCCGGATCACCAAAGATCTCATTTGCACAAGCGGGCGCATCGAAAATCGTGTTTCGCGAAGTGCGCGTTTTCGACGGCAAGTCCGGCGTAATCCAGGACGGTGCTCAGGTTCTTGTCGAGGAAAACAGGATAAAGGCCGTCGACGCGACAAACAGTCCGGCTCCGGCGGATGCGACGGTTATCAATTGCCGAAACGGCGTGCTGCTGCCGGGCTTGATCGACGCTCACTGGCATACGATTTTCGCCGGGGTTCCACTCAATATCCTGATGGCCGGAGATCCGGGCATCATTTTTGCAGCCGCGACCGCCGAGGCGGAGCGTACCCTCCTGCGCGGCTTTACAACCGTTCGCGATCTCGGCGGGCCCGCCTTTTCCTTCAAGCAGGCAGTGGACAGCGGAATAATACCCGGCCCTCGCATCTACCCGTCCGGCGCGATGATAACGACGTCCGGCGGCCACGGCGATCTGCGTCTGCCGACGGAAATTCCCCGGGATGGGGCTCGCTTGAGTTCAAGCGAGCTGATGGGAGCATCGGCAATCGTCGACAGTATCGGCGACATCAAGATGCGAGCGCGCGAACAATTGCTCCAGGGAGCCTCGCAGATCAAGATTGTCGGCAGTGGCGGTGTGTCCTCGCCGAGAAGTCCGCTCGATATGACGACATTCAGCGAGGAGGAGCTGCGCGCGGCGATCACGGTGGCGCAGGATTGGAATACCTATGTCGCGGTTCATGCCTATACGCCGCGCGCCGTGCAGCGAGCACTGGCGGCAGGGGCTACCTGTATCGAACATGCACATCTGGTCGATGAGGAAACAGCAAGAATGATAGCCGACAAAGGCGCGTGGCTCAGCACGCAGCCTTTCCTGACATTGGACGATACCGCTTCCTTGAGCGGTCCGGCGCTGGAGCGTATCCAGCAGCTTTTTGTCGGCACGCCGAGGATCTACGAGTTTGCCCGGAAATACGGAATAAAGACGGCCTGGGGATCCGACTTGCTTTTTTCTCCCGAACTGGGGCCACGCCAGAACTTCATGCTCACCCATTTGAGCAATTGGTACAAGACGGCGGAAATCCTGCAGATGGCAACGTCCGGCAATGCCGAGCTGATGGCCCTATCCAGTTTTCGAAATCCGTATCCCGGCAAGCTTGGCGTCATCGAAGCTGACGCATTCGCCGACCTCATCGTAGTCGACGGCAATCCACTGGATGACATCGGCTTGCTGGAAGACCCGGGCAAGAATCTGTCGGTCATCATGAAGGACGGCCGTATTCATAAGAATACATTGTGAAACGGGTTGCTTGCCAAACGCGGTGGCGAAGGCATCGCATCTGCATAAGCAACATGCATGGAAGAGGGTGAGGTGTGTCAGGAGAGATGAATGTCGGCCGTGCGTAACAAACCGATGACTGGCCTGCTGATCGCCGGCATTCTCGTTCTGGCGCTTCTGTTTGTCGCGCAATCGGTTTTTGCGCCTTTTTTCTTTGCCTTGTTCATCATCGCAATCGTCTGGCCTTGCCAGCTCGCCCTGCAGGCAAGGCTTCCCAGATTGATAGCGCTGCTGCTCACGCTGGTGGTGACGATCGGCGTGATCATTGCCGTCGGTTCGTCGCTTGCGTGGGGGCTGGCCAGGCTGGGCCAATGGCTGTTCACGAATGCCGGCCGGCTCCAGGCGGTCTATGTCGCGACAGCGGAGTGGCTCGAGCAACATGGCATCGTCATGGCCGGAGCGATTGCGGATTGGTTCAGCGTATCGTGGCTGCTTGCGGTGCTGCAAGGCACGGCGGGCCGCTTGAACAGTTTCGGCGGCTTTACTCTTCTCGTCCTGATCTTCGTCATGCTGGGTCTGCTGGAAGTCGAGGAGTTTGCGGCGCGACTGGTTCAACCGTCAGCGCAGCCCTACGGTCGGATCATTCTTTCGGCGACCCGGACCATAGCGATGAAGTTTCGCCGTTTCATGGCGGTGCGAACGTTCGCCAGCGTGCTCACAGGCTTACTCGTCTGGCTGTTCGCCTTGGCCGCGGGGCTGGAACTGGCGACGGCCTGGGGTGTCATGGCCTTCGCCTTCAATTATATCCCGTTCCTCGGTCCCCTCGTGGCGACGACTTTACCGACCCTGTTTGCCATCGCCCAGTTCGATACCTGGCAACCCGCCGTCATCATATTCCTGAGCCTCAATATCATTCAGTTTATCATCGGCAGTTATCTCGAGCCGAGGCTCGCGGGTGCATCCCTGGCCATTTCGCCTTTCGCGGTTATCTTCGCTGTGTTTTTCTGGAGCTTCATGTGGGGGCTGGCCGGAGCCTTCATCGGAGTACCGATATTGATCGCCTTCATTATCTTCTGTTCAATGGGTGGTTCGACGCAATGGATTGCAACACTGCTTTCCGACAGCGGTGTGGTCAATTCCGGATACGAGGGTGAGCATGGTCGATAGTCCGGATAGGGAACGCATGTGGTGGAGCCGTGGCGGCATGTCATTCCTGTTGGCGTCCATCGCGCTTTGCGGCATATCCCCCAGCGCAAGCAAGGTCCAGGCTTCGGAAAGTGCCGGGAACGAATGCGTTGTGCTCATCCATGGGCTCGCCCGCGGGAGCGGCTCGTTCTGGCTGATCGAGAAAGTATTGTCGAAGCGCGGCTATTTCGTCGTGAATGTCGAATATCCTTCAACGACCACAACGATCGAAAACCTTGCCGCACATGTTGGCAAGGCCGTAGCGGATTGCGGCGCGCGCCGGGTGAACTTCGTCACCCATTCCATGGGCGGCATTCTCCTGCGTTTGTGGCTGGCGGATCATCGGCCTGCAGATCTCGGCCGGGTTGTCATGCTGGGGCCTCCCAATCATGGTTCGGAGATCGTGGATGTTTTCGGAGACATGCCTCCTTTCGAATGGCTCAATGGTCCTGCGGGCCTGGAGCTGGGCACTGATTCAGAATCTATACTGACCAGACTACCCAAGCCCGATTTCCCGCTTGGCATCATTGCCGGCGATGTCTCCGTCAATCCGATTTTCAATGCAATTCTCGATGGGCCAAACGATGGAAAAGTCACGGTCCAATCGACCCGGCTGGACGGCGCCAAGGAGCACCTGGTTCTGCATGCAACGCACACCTTCATGATGTTCAACCCGGTCGTCATTGCGGAGGCCGTCAACTTTCTGGAATCCGGTGCATTCAATCGCACGCTCGATATGTCCGATGCGGTCGAGATGCTTGGCGCATCCTCTCAATAGTGCCCAGGCTTCCTTCCTGTTGATGTTACGCTGCGACTGCGACGGACAAGGGCGAGAAAGACGGGGGAGACATAACGGGAATGAGTTCGTTCCCGGTGTTGGAGGAGGAGGTCGAACTATGATGCTCAAGCGATTGATCGCCATTGCGTTCGTGTCAGCGAGCGTGCTTTGGGCGGGTATTGTTCCTGTTGAAGCTGCGCCGGCGGTTGTTACAGCCAGCAATGTCCAGCTTCGATCAGGCCCGAGCACTTCGTATAGGGTCATCGGACGGTTGCGCATACGCGACCGGGTGAATGTAACCCATTGCACACCGTCCGGTCGCTGGTGCCATGTGCAGCCTCGACGCTTGCGCAGCGGATGGGTTCGTGCGCGGTACCTGGATCGGGTGAGCGGCGTCTCCATCGGTCGCCCCGGCACGATTTGTTTTCACGGCGCACGCGGACACGTTTGCCTGAACAGATGATGGGTTGCATCGCGACTGTGCAACGTGGCGAAGCCTCTTGCGAGGCGCGTGTCGATGTTGCCGTGCAGTGCGAGCCTGATGGGTTAGTTCAAAGTGTGACAGCATCCTGTGCGCGTCCCAAAATACGCGCGCAGGATGCTTTAACGAGGAGTTCCGAAAATGCGTATACTCGGCACGATTACATTGCTTTTCATCATTGTCGGTGGGTTGGATTGGCTTCTTATTGGCCTGTTTCAGTTCGACTTCATCGGCATTCTCCTGGGAGGTTCGGGAGCAATCCTCTCTCGCATCGTCTACACGTTGATCGGAATTTCTGCGCTATGGCAGTTCCTGCCTCTCTTCGGGATCGTGCATCTCGGTGATGCCGGAGCTAAAATAAAGCGTGGCAACATCGACCGTCCGTAGACCGCCGCCGGCCCCTCCAATTCACGATGTCGAGCTCAGGTAGACCGTGTTTCAAAGTTGTAAAGCCGTTGGTAGCTGCCTTGGGCTTTCTACAATCGTCCTGATTTCCGCGAACATAATCGGTTTTTGCTACAAAGATTTTCGCTTGTAGTCGCGGAATGATTTAGTCGAACGGTTCGTCGGAATGGAAACTGCGACGCACCGGGCTGTGATCGCGACCACCATCCAAACGCCAGGGCCGCGGCCATCATCTTTCGGTGGGTGCAAAGGCAATACTCGATTTTCTGATATCCGGGTGCGAGCGCAAGTGAGCTCTTCCGGCTCCTAGTATTATAAGTCTGTATTTTGACAGTCGGGGTGACACGCCCGGACTAGAGTGCAAAATGCCGAAGGATATGCGTGGGGGTGGCACCGGCATTCTCGCACAGTTTTTCGATTTGATCATCGCTGGCCTCAGCATGGATACCGGTGCGAACGAGGACCGAATCCAGGCCGGCCGACATTGCTCCCAGAATATCGTGATCGATGCTATCGCCGATGCAGACCACGCGGCGACGGTCGGTGATACCAACGAGATTCAATGCGTGTTCGTAGATTTCGGGGTACGGTTTTCCCAGCCAGGTTACGTGACCGCCAATTGCCTCGTAGAGTTTGGCAATGCTTCCTGCCCCCGGAGCGGTGGAGCCGTTGCTCAATTTATGGATGTCGGGGTTGGTGCAGTAGCAGGGGATGGCCCTCTTAGCCGCTGGACGCAACATTTCTCGGTAGTCATCCATAGATATGTGTTCGGCTTCACTGCCCGAAATGACTACGATTTCGGCCTCCGACGCCTTTTCGGTGGAAACCAGACCAAGCCGATCCGCGAGATTGCTGTCCCCACCGCTGGAAATCGTAAGGCAGTTGGCCCCTTTTCGGATTGCGTTGTCAGGCCGCGACAAAATATCAAAAGCCACATCGCCCGATGTGACGAAGAAGTCAAAGCCTTCTGATGCGAAGCCGAGCTTAACAAGCCGCTCTGCATTGTACTCGCCGCTTCTACCGGAATTCGACAGGATGACCACTTTTCGGCCAGCCGACGCGAGTTCAGACAGAGCTGTGACAGCGCCCTCGTAAGGGCCGGCATCATCTCTCAGTACTCCGAACTGATCGACGAAGAAGACGTCGTATTTCTGAATCAACTGGGGGAGGGTGACAGCCGCTACTTTAGGCACTGGCGTTATCCAATCGAGCGAGAACCAACGCAGCAGTGCCGACAGCCGCCTCGACTGATTTCGCAGCCAGCGTATCGATGCCCATAGCCCGCACTCTCATGGTGGTCCAAACCGGATTTCGCGCGCCGCCACCTACCGTTCGAAGGGACGCGAGCGCTGGCGCACCGAGTTCGCGCAATCGCTGGTACCCCAGTCGTTCGATCTCCGCCATGCCTTCGAGGATGGCCTGAAAGAACTCACTGTCGTCGGCTGGCCGCGGCGTAAGCCGGGGCGGATATTGCGGGTCGTTGAACGGGAAACGCTCCCCCGGACGGAGGAGCGGATAGAAATCGAGATCCAGTTTGCGGGTAGGGTCGATCTTCTCTGTGAGTTCGTCCAGCCGCTCGTCGCCGATCAAGGCACGCACGACGTTTCCGCCGCTGTTTGATGCACCGCCAACAAGCCAGAACCGCCCGACACGGTGAGAATATATGCCGTATTCGGGCGCGTTGATCGGGGCGTCCGACGCTAATTTGAGCACGATCGTCGATCCCAATGCGGTCACAGCGTCGCCTATCGCCGACGCACCGGTAGCCAAAAAGGAGGCACACCCGTCGGTCGTGCCCGCATGGAACCAAGCGGAAGCGGGCAGACCAATATTGCGGAGGTGTCCTTCGACCGGCGCTACCTTCATGCCCGCACGATAGACGACAGGCAGTTTTGAGACATCCATTCCCGCGGCTTCGATCCAATCTGGCCAGCATTCCGTTTCCAGATCGAAACCTGTCTTGAGGGCATTGTTTTCGTCGCTGACGCGCTCTGGACACCCCAATTTCATCAAAATCCAGTCGGCTTGATGAACGATAGAGCGAGCTCCGTCCTGGCGCGACAAATGGATAGCTCGGGCCAGACCCGAGTTTGCGCCGACGGCCGTGCTGCCCGCCGGGGCGTTCTTTGCTATGCTGTCGACGATTGCACCATCGGGGCAGGGATCATTGTACATAAGGACCTGACCTGTCGGCTCGTCAGCATGATCGAGCGAGAGGACTGTTCCGGACGTTCCATCGACGGCAACGCCTTGGATTGAACCGAGATCCGTTTTTTGGGCGAGACGCTCGACTGCTTCGGCTACTCTATTCCACCACCACGCAGCTTGACGCGACTCTTCTGGCGAACTGAATGGTGCGGAGGCGAAGCCTACGGAGTTGCCCTTGAGGTCGATAGCGGCGGCGCGTGCGCCGGACGTGCCGATATCGATGCCGAGGGCGACGGCCTGTCCATTGTTCGCGCTCACGCGGGCTGCCTTTCGGAACCCCGGTCCAGCGCCTGTCGGTATTGCTCCGCTTCCCAGTGCGTCAACTCATATTCATCGTCCTTGGAGAGGTGCACGACCGACTTCCCTTCGGAGATACGACCCACCACCTCCGCCAGACAACGAGCCATGACCTCGCCGCCTGCAGTGAGCGTACCGGATAGGAGGACGCCCTTGCCCGGTACGATGAGCATTTTCGGAGCGTCGCGACCTTCGCGGTGCGTTACGGCTTCCAGGTCCGCCGCACTTTGCCCGTCAGGGAGCACGCCAATTTCGGTACCAAGGAAGATAACGTGGTCCGGATAAAGCGAGCCGCCGGTTGCGATCTCCCGATTGATCTTCGAAAGCGCCACCATGTGGCTTTGTGCGTCGCGCGCAGGGTGATAGGTGGAGTTCCTGGCTATCTGCTCCAGCGCATCGATGTCAGCGGAACCGCCAACGCGAGGCTCGCATGAAAGCGCCTTGGCGACGCGGTCGATCCGATCGGCCACGACCTCCACCGTATCGCCGCAAACGATGATCCCGTGATTGAACAGGATCAGGACGTCCGGCATCGACGAGGCCGCCTTCTCGATCTCCCTGGCGAGTGGGGTTCCCGGACGCCTGTACGGTATCGTCACCCAGCTGAGATCGGGAACATTGCTCATCCGCGCGGCCAGTTCTGCGTCGCGGTCTTCAAGCACAGCCAGCGCGATGGCGTTCACGCAATGATAGTGGGCGATCACTGGACTTCTGAGTGCCGCGTGAAAGCTCGTCTCGATCGACGGGCGAAGGCCACTGGAATTGAGCTCGGAAACGACGAAATCGGTGGATTTCTCGGCACGCGGATCGCCCGCCCGAAGAGCTGCAACCAGCGGATCGACAACGACCGGGACCATGATGTCTTCCGCATCGGCCTTGGAAAGCCACGTGCCAGATGCCTTCACCCACATCACGCCGTCGCTTTTGATCGACGTGTTGCCGCCCGCGCCCTGCGTCTTGAGGATGTCGCCGCCAATCTGGCTGGAGAGGCGCAGAAAACCTCTGAATAGCTCCGTGTCCCTCGGGTCCGGCTTCGTCATCTCGTCTCCTCCTGCCACGCTGACAATCGCCTTACGGTCCGGTAGGCGCATGAGCGAACTTTTGCGTGATCCTATAAATGTGATTGCAAATCGTCAACGGTGAAGATTTTGCTTCTCGGACATTGCGAGACCGTATCTTATGTGATTATAGTTCGTCACGGACGCTGAGGGAGAAGCGTCATTGGAGGACTGCTTTGAACGATTCCGATCGCCATCGTCTGATCGCAGAAATGCTTCGCGAGCGCCCCTTTGCGTCTGTTCGTGACCTGCAGAAGCGGCTTGGTGTTTCTCCCGCGACGATCCGAAGGGATATCGACAAGCTTCATGACATCGGGGTGGCCCGGAAGGTCTACGGTGGGATTTCCGCGAATGAATCGGCATCGACCGCGCGCCTGTCCGCCCGCCCATATGACGAAAACCGTGACATAGCTGTCGATGCCAAGCGTGCGATCGCAGAAACCGCCGCGGGTCTCGTGAGAGACGGGGACTCGATCATCGTTCATGCGGGATCGACGTGTTACCAGCTTGGCCTTCAGCTGGCCCGCCGCAACGTCCGTCTCTACACGAATTCCATGCCGCTTGCCGCCTATCTCGGCGAACACGGCACATGCCATCTAACCTTGGCAGGTGGAGAGCTTTATCGGGAGCCCGGGATCATTCATGACGCGTCCGCAGGTGCGCCCGACTTCTTCGCCTCTCGGTTCTTTCTCGGCACCCAGGGCATCAGCGCAGAAGGCCTCCTGGAATCGCATCCGCTGTTGACGAAGGCAATCGGCGAGTTGAGTGACTGCGCCGACGAGATAGTTCTCCTGGCGGATAGCAGGAAGCTCTCGATTCAGCCCCGCAATGTCGTTCTCCCGCTTTCGCGTATCGGTACGATCGTGATCGATGACGGACTGTCGGATGCCGGCGCAAAAATGCTCGAGGACGCCGGGATTACCATCATGATTGCCGCTGTGGGAGGTCAATCATGACGTTGACGAGCGCGATCGCCGTGTTCGACCTCGGCAAGACGAATTCGAAGCTCTTCGTCTTCGGAGCTGACGGCTCCGTGCTTTCGGAGACTAGGACAAGGCCTTCGTGGGTCGAATACGAGGGCTTGCGCGTGCTCGACGACGAGGCGCTTTTCAACTGGATGAAAGTTTCACTCGCAAGGGCGGTCAAGGACCACGCTGTGGCGCACGTGACATTCTCCGGTCACGGCTGCACGTTCGCGCTCGTAGAGCAGGACCACCTTGTTCATCCCATCCTCGACTACGAACAGGAACCGCCCCAGGCGCTGACGGATCGCATTGACATGTTGGTGCCTGCCTTCGGGGAGACCTACTCCCCAAGGCTGCCACTGGGCTTCAATTATGGACGGCACATGCTGTGGCTGGAGGCGGTCAAGCCGGATACCTTCAGCCGCGCCGATACCGTCCTTCCCTATCCGCAATTCTGGTCGTGGAAATTCTGCGGCCGCAAGGTGTCCGAGGTTTCCTACATCGGTTGCCACTCCCACCTCTGGGCACCGTTGCGCGGATATTTCAGCAGCCTGGTCCACAGCCGGGGCTGGCGCGGAAAGATGCCTGCTTTTGAGAAGGCCGGGGCCGCCCTGGGCCATTGGCAAGTCACCTCGAACGAGGAAGCGCCGGTCCCGGTCGTGGTCCACAACGGTGTACACGACAGCAATTCCGCTCTCTACTACTACCGGTCTGTCGGCTTCCAGGATTTCACGCTCGTGTCGACGGGCACCTGGGTGGTGATCTTCAATTCGGCATGCCCGCTCGAAGCGCTGGATGAACATCGGGACATGCTCGCAAACGTCACCGTCGACGGCAAGCCAGCGCCGACGATCCGTTTCATGGGCGGCAGAGAATACGACCTTGCAAGCGGCGGCTGGAACAAGCCGATCAGCCCCGAAGCACTGTCACGCGTGATTGCAAAAGGCGTGTTCGCTTTGCCGTCGTTCGCGCCTGGCGGACCGATGCAGGGTCTCGAAGGCCGATTTGTCGGCCCCGAAGTCGAAGGCGAGGAGAGGGCGGCAGCTGCACTTCTCTACGTGGTTCTCATGACCAATCTGTCCCTCGATCTCATTCGATCCGATAACGCGATCGTCATAGACGGTGGCCTGGTAAAGACGGGGTTGTTTGCCGAGATACTCGCGCAGTTGCGGCCTTCGCAGGAGATCTTCACCAGTCCGACCGCTGAAGGTAGCGCATTTGGGGCTGCGGCACTTGTCTTCGACACGCTGGGTCAAAAACCTTTCGCGAATGAGACAAGACAAGCAGCGCCATCTCAGCTCTTTGGTCTCGAGGCCTACCGCGACGCATGGCGAACATTGGCTGAGATTGACGAGCCGGGGGCGGCGGCCCCAAAGAAGGAGTTCCACGCATGAGCGCGACAAACACTCAAACGCGCGCACCTGTCCTGGAGATGCGCAATATCAGCAAGACGTTCGCCAGCACCAAGGCGCTCACCAATGTTTCGCTGACCGTCTATCCGGGAGAAGTCCATGCTTTGATGGGCGAGAACGGCGCGGGCAAGTCAACGCTGATGAAGGTGCTCTCCGGGGCGTATGTCGCCGATCCTGGCGGTGCAGTGCTCGTCGATGGCAAGCCGATCGTGTCCGGCGATCCGATCAAGGCCAAGGCAAATGGCATCTCCGTCATTTATCAGGAACTGTCGCTCGCCCCGAACCTGACGGTTGCCCAGAATATGTTCCTGGGTGCCGAGCCGTCGCGCTATGGTGTCGTAGACAGTGCTGCCGCACGCGCCCGTGTCGAGCCAATCCTCAAGCAGCTGGGCATAAACTTCGGACCTTCACAGCTCGTGGCAACGCTCTCGTTGGGCGAACGTCAGATGGTGGAAATCGCGCGTGCGCTCACCACCAATGCGAAGATCATCGTCATGGACGAGCCGACGACCTCGCTGACTTCCAGGGAGACCGAACGGCTGTTCGAGGTCATCGCGGGCCTCAAGGCACGTGGCATCGCAATCATCTACATCAGCCACCGTATGGAGGAGATTTACGCACTCGCCGATCGTGTCAGCGTGTTGCGTGATAGCGCTTACGTGGGCACGCTCGAACGTGAAGAGTTGTCGGCCGGACGACTGGTCTCGATGATGGTCGGTCGCGATCTCTCGACCTTCTACAAGAAAGAACACCGTACAACGCCGCACGCGGCCAAAACCGTTCTGTCCGTGAAAGACGTCGGTGACGGTCGCCGGGTTCACGGATGCTCGTTTGACGCAAAGGCGGGCGAAGTCCTCGGTATTGCGGGTCTGGTCGGCTCCGGTCGGACGGAACTCGCGCGTCTTATTTTCGGTGCGGACCCGAAAACGACCGGCACGGTGTCGCTGGAGGGCAAAGAGCTGGCCATTGCCGGACCTCGCGACGCGATGGATGCCGGGATCGCCTATCTCACCGAGGATCGTAAAGGCCTCGGCCTGTTCCTCGACATGACGATCAACGAGAACATCAACATCGGTGTTATAGGCAAGGATGCCGGCCCTGGCGGCATATTGAACTTTGCCGCGGCCAAGGAGCGTGCCGCCGGCGCCATTAAATCGCTTTCCATTCGCACGCTGAGCGCAAGCATAAATGTCGGTGCTCTGTCGGGTGGCAACCAGCAAAAGGCGCTGATTGCCCGTCTGCTCGAAACGAAGCCCAAGGTGATCATTTTCGACGAGCCGACACGCGGTGTCGATGTGGGTGCCAAGTCCGAGATCTACCGGATTATCGACGATCTTGCGCAGGCGGGCATCGCGATCGTCGTGATTTCGAGTGACTTGCCGGAGATCATCGGCATTGCCGACCGCGTCCTTGTCATGCGCGAAGGCCGCATCGCGGGTGAAGTTCTGGCGGCGCCCGATCAGCCAATTAGTCAGGAAGCCATCATGGCCTTCTCCACCGGATCGGCATCGAAAGTCGCCTGAAGCCGGATAACAAAAGACGACGGGATAAAGATATGACCTCGACATCAACCGACCAGCCGAACGCCGGCAAGGCAAGATTCAGATCGACGCTTACCGCTCTCGGCATGTTGCCAGTGCTCGTCATCCTGGCCATCGGCTTTCATCTGTTGAGCGGTCGCTTTCTAAGCGTCAACAACCTGTCGATCGTCATGCAGCAGGCATCGATCAATACGGTCTTGGCTGCCGGGATGACCTTCGTGATCCTGACCGGCGGCATTGACCTGTCGGTGGGGTCTATCCTTGCGGCCTCGGCCATGGTTGGCGTCATCGTATCTCTCTGGCCTGATGTCGGCATGCTGGGTATTCCTGCTGCGATCGGCGTGGGACTTGCCTGCGGTGTCGTCAACGGCACGATCATTTCCGCGCTCAAGCTTCCGCCCTTCATCGTCACGCTCGGTTCGCTGACGGCCATGCGCGGCATCGCCCGACTGCTCGGTGGCGACACGACGGTTTTCAATCCCGATCTGCCGTTCGACTTTATCGGCAATGGCAGCTTTTTCGGCGTGCCATGGCTCGCAATCATCGCTCTGGCCACGATCCTGATCTCATGGTTCATCTTGAAGCGTACGGTATTGGGCACCTGGATCTACGCTGTCGGCGGAAACGTCGAGGCCGCGCGCCTCACCGGTATCAAAGTCCCGCTGGTGCTGCTCTTCGTCTACTCGATGTCGGGTCTGCTTTCCGGGCTTGGCGGCGTGATGTCCGCGGCCCGCCTTTATGCCGCCAACGGCCTGCAGCTTGGTCAATCCTACGAACTCGATGCGATCGCCGCTGTCATTCTCGGTGGCACCAGCTTCGTCGGTGGTGTCGGTTCGATCTGGGGCACGCTGATCGGCGCGCTCATCATCGCAGTGCTGTCCAATGGTCTCATCCTCGTCGGTGTCTCGGACATCTGGCAGTACATCATCAAGGGACTTGTCATCATCGTCGCCGTGGCGCTCGACCGCTACAGGCTCAAAGGACTTAGCCGCACCTGACGTGTGGCTGGAGGAACCGGGGTTGCCGGATAACGGGGCGCAGGAAGCGCCATAAGGAGGAAAATATGCGCATGATTTCGAAACTGCTCGCAGCGACCGCTCTGGCCGCAGCCATCGCAATGCCGGCAGCCGCCAAAGACCTTCAGAAGATCGGCATTTCCGTCGGCCTGCTTGGCAATCCGTTCTTCGTTGCGACCATCAAAGGCATCGAGGATCGCGCCAAGGAAATCAATCCGAACGTTCAGGTCACCTCGGTTTCGGCCGACTACGACCTCAACAAGCAGGTTTCGCAGATCGACAGCTTCATCGCCGCGGGCGTCGACATCATCATGCTGAACGCCGTCGATGCCAAGGCGATCGCTCCGGCCGTCAAGAAGGCCCAGGCGGCTGGCGTCATCGTTGCTGCCTTCGACGTCTCCGCACCGGGCGCTGATGTCACCGTCATGACGAACAACATCAAGGCTGGTGAGGAAGCGTGCCAGTACATCGTCGATCAGATCAAGGGCAAGGGCGACGTCGTCATCATCAACGGTCCGGCATCGTCCTCGATCCTCGACCGCGTTCAGGGTTGCAAGAACGTGCTGACGAAGAGCCCTGACATCAAGATCCTGTCCGACGACCAGAATGGTCAAGGTTCGCGTGATGGCGGTCTCGCAGTCATGCAGGGCCTGCTGACGCGCTTTGACAAGATCGACGCCGTCTTCGCCATCAATGACCCGACAGGGATTGGTGCAGAACTTGCCGCCAAGCAGCTGAACCGCAACGAGTTCTTCATCACCGCCGTTGACGGTGCCCCGGATATCGAGAAGTCGCTGGCAAGCGGCAATTCGATGATCAAGGCTTCTGCTTCCCAGGACCCCTACGTCATGGCCGGCGACGCCCTCAAGATGGCTGTCGATGTTCTGAACGGCAAGAAGCCGGCCGAGAACACCGTCCTGCTCGACCCGAAGCTGATCACGGCTGACAACGTCAAGGACTACAAGGGCTGGACTGCAGCTCGCTAACCTTTCCTCCCAGGAACTCGCCGGTGCCGTCTGGCCCGGCGAGCTCTTCCTTCAATGAAATTCAGGAATTCGGTGTCATGTCCAAAATCGGCGTCCACTCTTTCGTCTGGAGCGCTGGCTCGTCTCGTGATGAGCTCGAGCGCACGCTTGCGAGATCGCATGAACTCGGCTTCAAGCTCGTGGAGTTTTCCTATCTCGATCCAAAGCTGGTCGACGTGAGATGGCTCGCGTCCCGCGTCCGGGAACTGGGCCTCGACGTCGCAGTGAGCATGGGCCTCCCGACCGATGGAGACATCTCCAGCGATGATCAGTCGGTGGTCGCCAACGGTGAGGCCATTCTGGACAGAGCCGTTGCGCTGGTTCGCGATCTAGGCGGCACAAAGCTCGCCGGCATTCTGAGTTCCTCGCACGGCAAGCAGGAGCATGCGCTGTCTCGCAAGGGATGGGAAACGAGTGTCACCACGCTGTCGCGGGTCGCCGATCGTGCGAAGGAAGCCGGCGTCACTCTCAATCTCGAAATCGTCAACCGCTTCGAGAGCAACATGCTCAACACGGCAGCTCAAGGCCTGGCCTACATCAAGGACACAGGTGCCTCGAACGTCTTCCTGCATCTCGACACCTTCCACATGAATATCGAGGAAGCTGACGTCGGACTGGCAGTTCGCAATGCTGCCGACAAAATCGGCTATGTTCATATCGGTGAAAGCCATCGCGGCTATCTTGGAACGGGCAACATCAACTTTGCCGCCATCTTCGATGCTCTGGTCGCTATCGGCTGGGACGACTACGTCACGTTCGAATCCTTCTCGACCGCCATCGTTGACAAAGATCTGTCACTGAAGACGGCGATCTGGAGAAATCTCTGGGACGACAATGTTGCGTTGGCCCGACATGCCCGCCAGTTCATCGAACTCGGTTTGGAGACTGCGCGGCTCAAAGCCGAACTTGTGAAGAATGCTCACGCACCATCCGCGTAGTGGTGTCGAATGGGTAATTTCGAGCAAGGGCAAAGCACGAGATGGCAAAGCCCTTGCCTACATCCATGAGAGCGTCCAGCTTTCTGGGGATTTCCAGAACAAAACAAGAATGAGGGCTGGCGCCGGTAAATTGTAAGGGCTACGAAGATCGACCAACAGATGAGGCTCTGCTTTGGTCTATCGATTCATCCACACCGCCGACATCCATCTCGATTCCCCGTTGCGGACGCTCGCCCTGCGCAATGCCGAGCTTTCCGAGCTGATCGGATTGGCGACCCGACGGTCGTTTGTCCGCATCATCGATCTGTGCCTCGACGAACAAGTAGACGCGTTGGTCATCGCCGGCGATCTCTATGATGGCGAACAGACGTCGATGAAGACCGCGCGGTTCCTGGCCGAGCAGCTTGCGCGTTTGCACGAGGCAGGCATCAGGGCGTTCATCATTCGCGGCAATCACGATGCGCTCTCGAAGATCACTGCAGAGCTAGTAATGCCGGACTCCGTCAAAGTGTTCGGTTCCGTGGCCGAAACCATCGCCATCGACCGAGCTCCCGGCGGGTTCCCAGTTGCGATACATGGACTGAGTTTCGCCAAGCCGCAAGCACCGGAAAGCCTCGTTCGGCATTATGCTGCTCCTGTGCCGGATGCCGTGAACATCGGCATTATGCACACCAGTCTTGGCGGCTCGGCAGGGCACGATCTGTACGCGCCCTGTAGCGTCGCCGACCTCCGCCAAACGGGATTTCGATACTGGGCACTCGGCCACATTCACAAAAGGTCGGCGGTCGAGGACACATCGTCGGCGATCGTCATGCCCGGCATTCCTCAAGGGCGCGATATAAACGAGGACGGTCCAAAGTCCGTCTGCCTCGTTACCATACGGGATGACCGCTCTGTCGTTATCGAAGAACGCCAGAGCGCTGTCGCCCAGTTCGAAAGGATGGTCGTCGATGTCTCCAGAGCGACCGATTGGAGAGATGTGGTCCTTGAGGCCAAAGGCTCATTGGAACGCCTTTCCTCAGTAGTGTCCGCTGACCATCTGGTTGCCCGGGTCGAAATAACCGGAGCCACAGAACTCGCTTGGCGCATCCGGCGAGACGCCGACCTTCTCCGGACCGAACTCGAGACACACGGTGCGACGATCGGGAACGTCTGGATCGAGAAAGTGGTGACGTCGCCGGTCGCGCCCAAAGAGGATGATGCGCGGCCGAGCGCGCTCGATGAACTTGCAGCGATTATCGACAGCGAGATCCACGGCTCGACCGAATATCGCGACGAGATACGCTCGATCGCCGATGAACTGCGTGGGCAGCTCCCAGCCGAGCTTCGCGAGATCTTCGGCAAGGACGAGGCGTCTTTCGAGAGCTTGTTGGCGCAATTTGCCGAGGACGGTGCGTCGCAGGTCTTGGCGCGTCTGCGCGGCGGCGAGGGAGAATAGCGTGCGCATCAACCGCCTCGACCTTACGCGCTATGGCAAGTTCACCGATGCCGTTATCGATTTCGGACCGCGTCCCGTCGGATCTCCAGACCTCCATGTCATCTACGGTCCGAACGAGGCTGGTAAATCGACCACTCTCGATGCCGTCCTCGACCTGATTTTCGGGATCGGCAACACGACGAAATACGGGTTTCTGCACCCTTACAATACAATGCGCTTAGGGGCGAACGTTCATGTGGGAGGTCAGGACAGGGACTTCGTCCGTATCAAGCGGCCGCAGAACAGTCTGCTCGATCGAGAAGAACGCAGTCTCGCTGATACGGAGATACGGGCCGACCTTGGCGGGATAGACCGTGACGCGTTTTCGACGATGTTTTCGCTGGATGACATCACGCTCGAGAAAGGCGGCGAGAGTATTCTGGCAAGCAAGGGTGACCTGGGCGAACTGCTTTTCTCCGCCAGCGCAGGGCTCTCCGATCTCAGCCGTCAACTCGTGGCGATCCGCGGCGATGCGGACAGCTTCTACAAATTTCGCGGACGCAGCAGCCAATTGAGCGAGCTCAAGGCTCGGTTGGCGGAGCTGAAGCAGAAGCGCGAAGAGCTCGACCTCCAAGCCACTGAGTATCGTAAGAGGTTGGCTGAACTGCAGCGCCTCGACGGTCTGTATAACAAGGCTTTGACCGAGCGCGCAAACACCCAGCGTCAGGCCGACGACATCAACCGTGTCCTGCGCGCGCTTCCCACGATGCGGCGGCTCACCGGGCTTCGAGGTCAGCTCGACGCGCTCGAGACGGTTTCCGACCCTCCGGAATCGTGGAAGATCGAACTCCCGAAAATCCGCAACGGTGAAATCGAAATCCGCGTCAAGCTTGACGAGATCGCCCGAACCGTAGCGGAAATCGAGAACGATATTGACGGGATCGTCGATGATGCGGTCGCTCTTGGCCTTGCGGCCCGCGTTGCCGATCTCACGAAGACCTTAGAGCCGAGATACCTGACGGCACAGGTCGATGTACCGAAGCTGACTGGGCGTGTCGCTGAACTCTCTGTCGAAACGCTCCTCCTGCAGCTGGGCAAAGCCGGCGAGAAAACGCCTGCGCAGTTGGTGCTGGATGCGGCGACCGTCGGGAAATTCCGATCGCTTATCAGTGCCAGATCCGGTGTCGAAGCTCGACACGCTTCCGCGGCGGAAGAGCTTGCTCGTTCGGAGCGCGCACTTCAGGATGAGGGCGATCGGATTTCCCTCTTCGAGGACTTTCGCGATCCTGCACGGATCAGGGCTTTCGAAGCGCTTGCGGCGACGGTGAAAGCGTTGCCGAAATCGGACGACGAGGTCGCGTCCCGTTCGCTGCTGCGGCGGCGGGATGGCGCGGACGGCGTATTGGCCGAAAGCCTTGCGCAGTTGGTTCCCTGGAATGGCAGCCCGGCCGACCTGGCGGCAATGAGTGTGCCGTCGGCCGCGAAGCTGAACGATTGGAAAACGCGATATCAGGCGGGCCGGGAGCGGGCGAAGACAACGCATGCCGAACTCGAGCGCCTGGAGCCGGAAGCCCGACGGATGAACGCGGAGATCGAAGTCCTGCGCGCTCGGGCAGGGGAGATCGATGAGCCTTCGGTTGCGGCTAGCAGGGCCGCCCGTGAAAAGGCATGGGTTTCACACCGTCAGGCCATGGACCAGCAATCGGCCGACGCCTTTGAGCATACCATGAGAGCGGACGATCACCTCGTTTCGCAACGGCTCCTGCATTTCTCGGAAGCCAGCAAGCTCGCGCAGTTGATGCTGAGCCGAGCGTCCGTAGGTTCCGATATCGAAATTGCGCGCGAGCGCATTGAATCGACCGCACGTTCGCTCGCGGAACTACGGGCGGAGATGTCCCCAACTTTGGCATCGATTTCGTCCGGTGTCGAATTTGGCGTTGATCCTTCAGAGCTGGAAGAATGGCTGCGCAGAAGAACCGTTGCTCTGAGAGCACGTGACGACCTATCGGCCGTCGACCAGGAAGTCGCCGAAATCCGCGACAGGGCTCAGCAATCGAAGAGACTGTTGCTTGCGGCTATCAAGGCTGCTGGCCTGACGGCCGGCGGCGATGCCAACCTCGCAACGCTGTTTGCCGCCGCCGAGGAAGGCCTCGATGGCTTCAACCACGCCATGGATCAGGCAGATGGTCTGGTGCGACTGAAGGAGGATAATGCCGCGCGCGCCCGTGCGATGAACGATGCTGTGAAGGCCCTGCAGGAATGGGACGCCAGATGGTCCGAGCTGTGCAACGGCTGCTGGTTGGGTGAGGCGTCAATCCTCCCGGACGTCGATGCAGTCAACGGGATCCTCGACGTTATCGAGAAGCTGGCGTCCGCAATCGAAGCCAAGGACAGCCTCATCGATCGAATCCAGAAAATGGAAAAGGACAGCGCGCTCTTCGAAGCTTCGGTGTTCGAATTGTGCGACAGCCTGGAAATCCAGAAATCCGCCTCTCTCACGGAGCTTACACGGACGATCACCGATCGTATCAAGGCAGCGGAGCGGGGAAGGGAGCAGCGCGAGAGGCTTGGACGCGATCTCGACAAGAGGCACGAGGACGGGCGCGAATATCTTGTCACCAAGGAAGTGCTCGATGCCCAGATAGAGAAGATGGCAGCGTTCTTTGGCTGCACCAGCCTCGATGAGGTCGAAGCCTTCATTGACCTTTCCACGAAACGGCGAGCGTTGCGGACCTCGATTTCTGACGTCGAGCAAGAACTCATCGAGATCAATGGCGCGAACGATATCGGTGATGTCGAGGAGAAGCTCGCATCGGTGAATAGGGAGGATTTGGAGGGCCAGCTTGCACTGCTGACGCCGATCCTCGAAGACCAGGACAGAAAATGTCACGACGTCTTCCATGAACGCTCCACCATGCAAAAAGCGCTCGACGCCATCGGCGGCGATTCCGCCGTCGCGGCAATTGAAGAGCAGCGGCGCACCATTTTGCTTGAAATCGAGGAGCGGGCGGGCCGTTACATTGAGCTTCGCGCGGGAATAACCGCCGCCGAACAGGCGCTGAAACTTTATAGAGATCGCCATCGAAGCGGGATGATGACAAGGGCGTCGGAGGCATTCAAGACCATCAGCCGCGGAGCTTACACAGGTGTCGCCGCGCAACCCGGCAAGGATGGGGAGTTTCTGATCGCCGTATCGGCGAACGGTGGTTCGAAGATTGCCGACGAACTGTCCAAGGGGGCGCGGTTCCAGCTCTATCTCGCGCTACGGGTGGCGGGATATCACGAGTTCGTCGCCAATCGAGCCCCCATTCCGTTCATCGCCGACGACATCATGGAAACCTTCGATGACTTCCGCGCGGAGGAGGCATTCCGGTTGTTCACTGAGATGGCCGGGCATGGACAGGTAATTTATTTGACGCATCATCAGCACCTGACCGAGATCGCCAAGAAGGTTTGCCCGGGTGTCCGGCTGCATGATCTGGAGACGGTTCAGTCGGCATCCCGGCTTGGTAGGATCGCGGCGGAGTAGAATGGGTCCAGCCGCGGCACGACCTCCGCTCACCCAACGCGCGTGTACCCTTTGCCCCACTTCCCCCTTGCTCGGAAAGTCCCGCCGACGAGGGGACAGCCAACGCTCTTTTCATTTTACGCGCGTGAGAGAAAATAGAATACAAATTCTATGTACTAAATAATCTATAGCCTAGCTTTGTCCCGTAACAAATTTCGGGGCGCTTCAAATGGGCATTAAAGCCAATCTCACTGCTGCTACTTTCCTCGGGGCCTGGATCGCGCTTGGCGCATCCGCCTTCGCAGATGACCAACCCGCAAAAGGGGGCACGCTCATCTATCTTGAGCAGCAAACGCATACCAATCTTTATCCGCCTGCAGGCGGCTTCTACCCGAACGGCGGTATTCTCAACCAGATCACCGACAAGCTGACCTATCAGAATCCCAAGACGCTGGAGATCGAGCCATGGATCGCGGAATCCTGGACGGTCAACGACAACGCCACGGAATATACGTTCAAGATCCGCAAAGGCGTCACATTCTCGGACGGGTCGCCCGTGGATGCGAACGCAGTTTCCAAGAACTATGACGTCTTCGGCCTCGGCGACAAAGCTCTCAAGCTTCCGGTGTCGGAAGTTATCAATAATTACGACCACAGCGAGGTGGTCGATCCCTATACCGTCAAGTTCTATTTCAAGCGCCCGTCGCCGGGTTTTCTGCAGGGCACGTCGGTCATCGGATCGGGCCTTGTATCGCTGAAGACACTGTCTTTGCCCTTCGAGCAGCTGGGTGACGCGACCAAGATCATCGGCTCGGGTCCGTTCGTTGTTGAAAGCGAGACGCTCGGCAAGGAATTGTCGCTGAAGGCTCGCAATGACTACAACTGGGGTCCGGCGAAACTCGAGCATCAGGGCAGCGCCTATCTCGACGGGATCAAATACATCGTGACGGGAGAGGACAGCGTCCGCATCGGCGCGCTGCTCTCAGGTCAGGCAGACTTCATCCGCCAGGTTCAAGCCTACGACGAGGAGCAGGTGGAAGCGCAGGGCTACAAGATCTACGCGGCCCCGACTCGCGGCGTGAACAACAGCGTCGTCTTCCGCCCGGATAACCCGTTGGTGAGCGATCTGCGTGTCCGCGAAGCTCTCCTCCATGGCACCAACGCGCAGGAAATCGTGACGACACTGTTCTCGGATCATTATCCGCAGGCGAAGTCGATCATCGCTTCGACGGCACAAGGCTATGTGGATCTGTCGGCGAAGCTGAGCTACGACCCCGCGCAGTCCGCAAAACTCCTGGACGACGCCGGCTGGAAGCTCGGAGGAGACGGAATCCGCGCCAAGGACGGTCAGAAGCTGGTGCTGACCGCCTATGAATCCCCGCCGCAGCCGCAGAACAAGGCCACGCTTCAGCTGGTTGCACAGCAGTGGGCCAAGCTTGGCGTAGCGCTCAACGTGCTGGCTGGGGACGCAGGCAGCAAGACATTGGACGATCTCGATCCGGCGAAGACGCCGGTGTCGCCGGCGATGGTCGGTCGTGCAGATCCCGATGTGATCAAGAGCAATTATTACCCGAAGAACCGGGACGTCCTACGCCAGAAGGGTGGCCAAAGCGACAAAGTGAAGAGCTTCGTCGATGACAAGCTGAACCAGCTGCTGGAAAGCCTTTCTTCGGAACCAAACCGGGAAAAGCGCCTGTCGATCGCGGCCGCAGTCCAGAACTACGTCCTCGATCAAGCCTATGCGATCCCGATTTTCGAAGAGCCGCAAGCCTTTGCTGGCGCTCCATACGTCAATGGCGTCGCGTTTGAAGCTGTTGGTCGGCCCTCCTTCTACAGCACCTGGCTCGCTGAACATTGAGTACAGGAGACTGGCCCGGCAAGCCCGGGCCAGCCGAGGAGACCTTTATGGCAAAATACATACTCTCGCGAATTGGGCAGGCGGTGCTCGTCCTTTGGGCAGCGTTCACGGTTTCCTTCGTCTTGCTTCAGGCATTGCCGGGCGACGCGGTTCTGATCAAGTTCCAAAACCCGGACTTCGGTTTGAGCCCGGAACAGATCGCCGATATCCGCGCCGCCTACGCGGCGGATGGAACGATCTTCGCCCAATACCTGCATTCCATCAGCAATTTCCTGACCGGCAATTTCGGATATTCATTGCAGGCGGGCGTCGCCGTCCGGGAACAGATTGCCGCGAACCTTCCGCCGACACTGTGGTTGGCGGGTTTGGGATTGCTCGGGGCGATCGTGCTGTCGGTGCTGATCGCCATGCTCGCGAACCTACCAAGCTTCGGATGGGCGCGCTCCCTCGCGCACTCGATCCCTTCGCTGTTCATCTCCGTTCCAACCTTTTGGCTCGGGATCATGCTGATCCAGATTTTCTCGTTCCGCTTTCGGCTGGTCCCGGTCATCAACCCCGGCCCGTGGCAGGGGCTGATCCTGCCTGTGTTGACGGTCGCCGTTCCGATCTCGGCTCCGCTCGCCCAAATTCTATTGCGCAATATCGATGAGGTGCTTACGCGCCCGTTCGTGCCTGTTGCCCGTGCCAAAGGCGCTTCTCATTCGTGGGTGCTGTGGCGGCATGTCGCCAAGAACGCAGTGCTCCCTGTCATGACCGTGGCCGGCCTGCTGTTCGGCGAGTTGATCGCCGGAGCTGTCATCACCGAGACCGTGTTCGGGCGGAATGGAATTGGAAGTCTCGCCGAACAGGCGGTGAACTTCCAGGACGTCGCCGTTCTCCAGACGATCGTCGTCATTTCGGCCGCGGCATTCGTCACGATCAGTCTGGTTGTCGATCTTCTTTACCCCGTCTTCGATCCGCGCCTGAGAACAACGCTGGGAGAACGCCGATGAGCCATGTCGAGGCCCCGGAACGCCAGTTCAACATGGACAGCCCCGATCCGGTGACCCGGCCCGCCGCAACTCAAGGCGTCGATGGCGGGACGAGCACGATAGCGACCAGGCGTCGCCTCGTATTCGATCCCAGTCTGGTTCTCGCCAGCATCGTGTTGGTCATCGTCCTGCTCTGGGCTATCGCGCCCGGTCTGTTCACCTCCTACAATCCCGTGGAAGGTATTCCGCGTCAGCAGCTGAAGGCACCGAGCGCCCTGCATCTGCTCGGCACGGATTCGCTTGGGCGTGACCTCTACGCACGTCTCGTCTACGGCGCTGTCCACTCGTTGTCCGGTGCGCTTGCTGCCGTTGGCATTGGGCTGATCGTCGGAACGACACTCGGGCTTCTTGCAGGTTCTCTGGGGGGCTGGGTTGAGACGGTCGTGATGCGCATCATCGACGTCCTTCTCTCCATACCCGTTTTGCTGCTTTCGCTGAGCATCATCATCCTTCTGGGATTTGGTACGATCAACGCGGCGATTGCGGTGGGCGTAACCTCAATAGCGAGCTTTGCCCGCCTGGTTCGATCCGAAGTCGTCTCCGTCAGACGCAGTGACTATGTCGAGGCGGCGTTCGGCAGTGGCGGCAGCTTCCTGAAAGTGCTCTGGCGCCATGTCCTCCCCAACTCTCTGACGTCTGTCATCGCCTACACCGCGCTCCAGATCGGCTGGGCCATTTTGCAGCTGTCGACGCTCGGTTTCCTCGGCTATGGCGCGCCGCCTCCAACACCCGAGTGGGGTTTGCTCATCGCCGAGGGCCGAAACTATGTCGCTACCGCGTGGTGGCTCACCGCAGCGCCGGGCATCGTCGTTGTCGTCGTGGTGCTGTCGGTGAACCGGATCAGTCAAGCCATCGGAAAGGGATCAAGATGAACCGCCCAATCTCAACGCCGATCGAGGCTGTCGGTTTGGAACCTGTTCTTGATGTAGTCGGGCTGACGGTCGGCTATCAAGACGGTACCGGGCTCCATAAGGTGGTCCATGGCATCGACTTCAAGGTGGCACCCGGTGAAGTTGTTGCGCTTGTCGGTGAATCAGGATCGGGAAAGACCTCGTCGGCGCAGGCCATAATCGGCCTGCTGGCCGCAAACGGTCGCATCGAAAGCGGCAGCATCCGGCTCAACGGTACTGATATTTCAGGCTGGCCGCAGAAACGTCTCGACGCAATACGCGGGAAGGTTGTCAGCTTGATCCCGCAAGATCCCGGCAATTCACTCAATCCGGTCAAGACCGTCGGCAAGCAGGTCGCGGAAATTCTCGCGATCCATGGCCATGCAACTGGTCCCGTCGCCTATGCCCAAGCAATAGAACTGCTCGAGCGCGTCGGTCTCTCAGAGCCGAAGCTACGTGCCCAGCAATATCCCCACGAACTCTCTGGCGGCATGAAGCAGCGTGTGCTGATCGCAATCGCCATAGCTTTGAAGCCCGCATTGATCATTGCCGACGAACCCACGAGTGCGCTCGACGTCACCGTACAGAAGCACATTCTCGATCTGGTCGATGAACTACGAACCGAGTATGGGACCGCGGTCCTTCTGGTAACCCACGATCTCGGAGTGGCCGCGGACCGTTCGAACAGACTGGTCGTCCTGAAGCAGGGCCGCATCCAGGAGCAAGGTCGCACTGCCGATATTCTGGCAAACCCACAGAGCGCTTATACCCGGCAGTTGCTGGCAGATGCGCCGTCTCTTAATTCCAAACCGCGTTTCGCATCGACCGAAGGCGAAAGTCACCGGGCATCTGACGACATTCTGGTCGTCGATAACCTCGTCCAGGATTTCGGACTGGGCGGCAAAGCAAACTTCCGGGCCGTAGATGACGTCTCTTTCCGCGTTCGCAGAGGATCGACCCACGCGATCGTCGGCGAGTCCGGCTCCGGAAAGACGACAACGATCCGCATCGTTTCGGGCTTCCAGAAACCGAGCTCCGGCAAGGTGATCGTGGACGGCTTCGACCTGTCGATCCTTCGCGGCGAAACGTTGAGACAGTTTCGCAGGAAGATACAGCTCGTCTACCAGAACCCGTTCGGTTCTCTCGATCCGAAGCAAACGATCTTCCGCACTGTCGAAGAGCCGCTTCTCAATTTCGAACCACTGCGCAAGGAAGAAAGAGCTAAACGTGTCGAGGACACGATTGAGCGAGTTGGCTTGCCACTCACCGTGCTGCAGCGAAGGCCGCAGGCATTGTCTGGAGGCCAGCGTCAGCGTGTCGCCATCGCCAGAGCACTGGTCCTGAAGCCGCAGGTTCTGGTGCTGGATGAAGCGGTATCCGCCCTCGATGTTACCGTGCAGGCGCAAATCCTCGCACTGCTCGACGAGCTGCAACGCGATCTCGGTCTGACCTATCTTTTCGTCTCGCACGATCTCGCCGTGGTCAGGCAGATCGCCGACACCGTCAGTGTGCTGAACAAGGGACGTATCGTCGATGACGGACCCGTCGAAGAGGTCTTCACCAATCCGAAGAGCGCCTACACCCGAGAACTGATCGAAGCGATCCCCGGGAGGAAGCTGCCTCATCTCGCCATTCAACCGACGACTTTTAATGCAGGACATTAGCATGACATGGACAGACATCCCCAAACGGCTCGGCTTCTTCAGCAGGGTGCTCGACCAGGCAGACCCGGCGACCCGTTATCGCCTCGTGGCAGAACAGATCGTCCATGCGGAGAAACTCGGTTTCGACACGGCCTGGATCGCCCAGCACCATTTCAACGGTGACGAAGGCGGCCTGCCTGCTCCCTTGGTATTCCTCGCGGACGTGGCAGCTCGGACTTCACGCATCCGACTGGGGACGGGCGTTATAACTCTTCCGATGGAAAATCCGGTCCGAGTGGCTGAAGATACAGCCGTCCTTGACCTGCTTTCAGATGGCCGTCTTGAGGTCGGTTTTGGTACGGGTGGAACGCCGCAGTCCTTCCTGCCTTTTGGATTGCAAAGCGGCGATCGGGCTACTGTTTACGCCAGCCATCTCGCCACCGTTCGCGATGCGTGGGCGGGACGGGCGCTTGCCGGAGATAACCACCTGTATCCGTCCGGAAGAGACCTCGGCGACCGTGTTTGGCAAGCAACGTTTTCCGTTGCGGGCGGTGAGCGTGCTGGAAAGGATGGCGACGGGCTGATGTTGTCGCGAACACAGCCCCGGCCGGAAGAAGCCCCGAACGCCGAACTTTGGGAGCTCCAGAACCCGATTATCGATACCTATCTGGCCGCGCTTCCGAAGGGACGAGCTCGGCGCATTCTGGGCTCCCGCAGCCTGTTTGTTGCCGATGACCGCAAGGAGGCACTTCGTTTCGCGGAGATCGGTCTTCGGCTTAGCCTTGAGCGGTTCATCGCGAACGGCCACAAGGTGAATGCATCCACGACGGAAGAGCTGATCAAGGCATTCGACGTCCATGTCGGTACGCCCGATGAGGTCATCGCCAGCCTGAAGGCGGATGTGTCCCTCGCACGCGTCACCGATCTCGTATTCCAGGTTCATTCGGTCGATCCACCGCACCCCTACATTTTGCGGTCGCTTGAGCTGATCGCAACCGAGGTAGCTCCGGCGCTCGGATGGTCAGGTTCCAAACCTAGTTCTCAACCGCGGCTGCGTGCAACAACCGCTTGATCTAATGGAGATATTCTATGTCGTCATCAAAAGATGTGATCGACCTTCTGGCCGGAATCCAACCCGGTTCGTCTGTGGACGGCATCCGTAACCAGCGCCCCGAAACCAAGCTGAACGCGCAAAGGAGCTATCTGGCGCTTTTCGAACCGCGGGAAATAGGTGATGTGACGAGCGCCGAGCGTTTGGCAATTGCGACCTTCGTTTCTGGCCTCCATCAGGCCGAGGAAGCCAAGGCGTTTTACGAGGCTGGCCTGCTCGAGCAACCGGGCGGAGCATCGCTCTCCGGAGCCATAAAAACAGAGACTGCGCGAGGAGCGACGAAAGGACCCTATGGGAACTATCCGGCAGGGCCGCTATCCGCTGAGAACGTTGAAGGATTGACGTTCACCGTCTCCGATTTCAGCCAGGCAGTCCTGGGCCCGAAGCTTGTCGCAGGTCTCGCGCATACGCATCTGCTCGTGTTTCGTCCACGGGACGCCAGTGTCGATGCGCTTCAGGTTTTGCTGGATGCGGGTTGGTCTACCACGGGGATCGTGACGCTCTCACAGATCGTTGCCTTCCTGTCCTTCCAGATCAGGGTCATCAAGGGCCTCAAGGCACTCGCCGCCGCCGGCGCTGCGAACACCGTTTCAACCGCTGCGGCAGAATAAGGAGCCGAACATGACCGAGATCGTAATTCGCCCGGATATCGACAATTCGCCCAACGTCTTCACTCAAGATGAAATCGGTTGGACGCCATGGCTCGAACCTTTGACGGAAGCCGATCTGACCGATCGTCACTGGGCAGGTTTGGTGGATGCCTCGAGATCCAAGTCTCCCTACTTCATGCTGCTCGTGCGTGACGCCGATGCCTTGGAAGCGAGAACCAAGACGGACAAGGATATCTTTTATAATGCGTCCTCGGGGCTGCCGCGCGCCGAGCGGGAACTTGCCGCCACCGCTGCTTCCCGAACGAACGGCTGCATTTTCTGCGCATCCGTTCACTCGCGGTTTGCATCGCATCACTCCAAGCGGACGCAAGACGTCAATCGCTTGCTGGACGAGGGAACGGGTATCGATCTCGGTAGCCGTCGATGGAACGCTGTGGTCGCAGCTTCAGTTGCTCTTACCGAAACGCCGACGGATTTCGACGTCGAAGATATCGGGCAGCTTCGCGTCGCGGGGCTGACAGACTTGGAGATTGCAGACGCAATCCACGGGGCCGCGTTCTTTAACTGGGCAAACCGACTGATGCTTTCGCTTGGTGAACCGACACCAGCAATGAGGTGACAGGTGAGCGAATCGGAGATCGAGGGCGATGGTACAGCGGTCTTCGAGGTTGCCTGCGAGCACGGTCTGGCGAGCGCAGGTCAATGTCCTAGTCATTGAAGCGGCAGCTAAGCTCGTCGACGCTTGGAATGGATTTGGGCTGGCGGCGGCCAATCGTCTGGAAATCATTCAACAACTCAAAAATGTGTCGCCGAAGGGGTCGGGCTAAGACGTTCTCAAACCTGCGCAGTGGCGGGTGTGGAATTTTTGGTACCAATCGGCAGTCAGATATGGCTGCGACGGCTCCCCTGGCAGGACGAATCCGCGTTCGCAACGACCGAACAATGAGTTGATGTGGCTAGATCAGCATAGGGATTGTCGCTGGGCAGCACCTCACCCCCATGGCCATTTAACAGTCAGGCAATCTCCAGCCTTGATGCCGCATCATCACGCGATCGGCGCGTTTTTCCTTTCGATGCGGTTTCGTTTTCTCCGTGGGAAGCATTGAGACGGCGGGCCACGATGTCGTGGTTGAGCCACTGCACCGGCCCGGAAGGCGAAGACGATGCACCGAAAATCAGCTGTCCGGTCGCTTCCACGACCAGAGTGCTCAGGAGATCGCTGATCATGACCTTGCTGTCTCGGTGCATCGAGGTGATCTGGTTCGACGTGCCGATCGTCAGGTCGGCCTGTGCCTGGTTGTTGGGCATCGGCCAGGCGGAGAAGTTATAGAACGGGGTCATGACTTCGCTCGCCTGCAGTTCGCTGATCTTGCGGATGACGTCATCTATCGTGTGACCCTCGGCCAGAAGCTCCTCGCATTTGCGCCATTGTTCGGACGCCCATTCGCCGCCGTTTTCCTTCTTCAGTGCAAGCAAAAGGGGGATAAGAGGCAGTTCAATTCCTGTGAATACGTCGGATGAATTGGTCCGGATCTCGGGACAGTTATAAACGCTAGCCTTCACTCCCATCGCCCAGGCATCCGCAGCGATGCCCTCGAGCCGCATCTTGGCGTAGCCTTGCGTGTAGTTCGTATATGTCTGCCAACGATATTCACCATCGATCAGTATACCCGTGCCGTGATAGCCATATGCCGTGTACCTGACCTGGCCGCCCGAGGCTTCAACACGCTCCCGGATCGCCGTGCTGAAATCAATAAGATGGCGGAAGGTGTTTGCCGACACCTCGTCGAAATTGCGAAGGATCAGTTTGCCCATATCGCTTTCGACCAGGGTTTGCGAAGACATGTGCCGGGGTCCCGTACCCTTGTAGATTCTATTGGCGACGACCAGGAAGACTTTTGCCTTGGGAATTCCTCCCGCCATCGTATGGGCAAAGAAGACGTTGCGCCCGTCGGTTATCATGCCGTCGAGGATGGTCATGACCTGCGACAGTGACTCTGTGAACCGCGCCGTCGCGACTGCTTGGCATTCTTCGATATAGTCCCAGTCGAGCTTTTCGCGCTCCCAACTCTCCAAAGTAAGCCCAGCCAAGAGGTCGGTGGGTGTGGGGCCATCCGCCGGTGCGTCGAGATCGAAGCCAGCCATCAGCGGAATGTTGATGATTGTTCCACCGAGCCGCGTTTCAGCTTCACTGAGCTCGTTGTCGGTCAGAGGCCGCAAGGCGTTGTTTTCGTCGCGACGCCCGACTGTAATCCCGACGATCTGCATTCCGACTTTCCGGGCTTGGTCGAGCAGGCCCGTCGCATAGCCGCGACCGAACAATTCGCCGAAGAGAACGAAGAGATCGCCTTTTCGAAATACCGTGTTTTCGGAGATGTTCTCCAGCGCGATCGGCTTTTCCATGTCGAGTCACCGCTCCAATAGTCGTTGATGACTTATTGAACACGGCCGCTCCCAATGGAAAGTCATTTAAAATGACAAATCATTTTGAAACGTGAAGTTTTCAACGGCCCTACATCACTGCTCGTTGGGATGCTGTGAGCGGTATAGGTTCTTTCGTCGCTTCACGTTCGCCATCTGGATCGCAGAATTGCTCCTCTAAAGTGTCCGCATTCTTGGCGACTTGATGGCGCTATAGAATGATCGGTGTGACGGAAGTTTTGCTCTTCCACCACGCACAGGGGCTGACCCAGGATGTGCGCGCATTTGCCGACGACTTGAGGGGTAGCGGTCACATCGTAGACACGCCGGACCGGCTCGACGGGCACACATTCCAGGGTATCTATGATCCAAGGGTTCGCGCATATTTGCTCACCGAGTGGACAGGCTGTGGAGACTTTCGTCGGGCTCCCTAGAGATGCGCATTGCAATCCCCGGCAGGCGCTCCATATGTTACTAAGGCGGTATTACGCAGATGGCGTGGCCGATACGCAGAAAAGACCTGAAGTCTCCCGCACGCTGCAAATCGGCAGCGAGACACGCATCATCCTGGTACCACTACACCAGCCATCAGATCTCACTCCTTCAGCGCTCGGGTCGGCGAGAGCTTCCGTTAGCGTATCGCACGGAAAGTCGGCAGTACGTGCATGATCTGCCCAAGGTAGATGCTGATAGTTCAACAATTCTCGTGGAGACGTCCTAATGCCTCTGATTTTCCCTAATCGAAGTCGCAGTTTCGACGAGAGCCGAAATGGTGTTCGTTTCACCGGATATGACGGCATGTTCGAAGTGAAGTTTCTGATTGAGGCTAGCGCCCTGCGAACGGCAAGTGCTGTTAGCCGTTCCGAGGACGAGTGTCTGAGAGCCTTCGACTCAGCGCGGGACACCATCCTCAAGGCAGCCTCCAACGTCTATGGGCGCGGCGGCAAGGACCGCTATACCCTCACCGCGGAGGACGTTCGCCAATAATTTTCACACGCTCAAGGAGCCAAGCCATCTCAGTTGGCATGAAGCATCTGAGCGTCGTAAACCCGATGGCAATCGGCTCGCCCGACGAAAACGATCTGGAATTCGCCGTCTATAGTGCACTTGCCCATACAGATACTTTGAACCCCAGCTACATCTTCGTCACGGCCCGCGGCAGCGAGATCACTCTGGCCGGCTGGGTGCACAAGAGAGAGGAAGTGTCACTTGCCGACGAGATTACGCTGACAATCAATGGCGTGAAAAATGCTCACAACGAATTGTCGCCAGACCTCTAATGTTCGGCTGCCCTGCACGATACCTATCGGCGCGGCTGCGCGCCGAATTCCGGCTATAACCGGAGCGAGGAACCCGGCAGCGTGCCGGGTTTCGCGTATGACGATGATGTGTCTCGGCGAAAATAACCACGTCGGCGCCGGCCGAGGGATCTGCCGAACCGCGGGTTTGAGCTGACGACGGTGAGGGGCGTCGATTTCAAGATCGGGCTCGGCGTTGCCTGGAACCAAGAGGATCTGACCGCCGGCCGCGACGACATCATCGATATCAAACGCTGACTGGAGCGACAGGGCAGGTGAGCACGCTGACTGCTAGGGTAAGCTGTCCTCGCGTTTCCGATAGAAAACATAGGCACACGGCGATCTGCTCCCCACGCAACGCACGGGGGCTCTACGAGCGATTGAATGCCTACCAACTAGAAGGTAGCCTGCCTTCGTTCCGTTCCTGATTCGACGGACGGGATGCTCATTTTTAACGATCGCTTTGCTCCAGCCCTTCACGGAAAGAAAACATATGACGGATTCCCTCAACGGCCTCGGCTCCTCGCCATCTGTGTCCACCGCAAACGCACAGCACAAGGCAACGGTCAACTACGACGACTTCCTTCAGCTTCTGATCGCGCAGCTGAAGAACCAGGACCCGACCGACCCTGTCGATGCCAGCGAGCAGCTTGCGCAGCTGGCGAGCTTCTCGCAGGTCGAGCAGGCCATCGAGACGAACCAGAAGCTGGATGCCTTGCTTGCCGGCTCCAACGTCACGCAGGCTGCCAATTATATCGGCAAGTATATCGAGAGCGCAGACGGGTCGGTCAAAGGCATCATATCGTCTGTCAAGATCTACACGGACGGGCTCATTGCGACGACGTCAGACGGCGGCAAGATATTGGTTCAGCCCGGTATCGTGCTGACTGCCATGCCGCCCGTGCCGACCAGCGCCGAGGAATGAGCGGATCGATATCTGCGTCTTCGATGGGAATGTTTTAGCTGTTCGTCGAAAGGGTGACCGATTTAATGGGACTTCAGGACGTTCTGATCAGTGGCAGGGAGATCTCAGGGAGCTCGCTTGATGGCCGATGCGACACGGGCCGCCTCGCGAAACGAAATCAACCTCCGGCTTCCTTCGTCCCAGAGGACCAGCTTCACGCATTGCAGGCTCTGCCACAGCGTTATCCTGCCGATTTCGCCGAGTTGCGGATGGTTTCGAAGGACCTCTGGCAGGCGATAGTAGGGGACCTTGCTGGAGAGGTGGTGCACGTGGTGGATGCCGATGTTGCCGGTCAACCAGCGCAAAGGACCCGGCAGATCATAGTGCGAGGCACCGTGCAAGGCGGCCTTTGGAAACTGCCATTCCGGCTCCTTCGACCAGTGCGTCTCCTCGAACTGATGTTGCACGTAGAAAAGCCAGACGCCGATAGATCCCGCCAGAAGGACGATAGGCAGATGAACGACCAGAAAGGAGACGGGGCCGATCGCCCAGATCAGGAGTGCTGCGATGGCCACGACCGCGACGTTCGTGGCCATCGTCGACATCCAGGGAAGGACGCCGTCGCGCATCATGCCCATCGGCAGGCGTTGCTTAAACAGGAAAAGCCAGGCCGGGCCTATTCCAAACATCACCAGCGGATGCCGATATAAGCGATATCCGATCCGCCCCCACCGGGACCGACCGTAATATTCTGTTACCGTGAGAGTGGTGATGTCGCCGACGCCGCGTTCATCGAGATTGCCGGCTGTGGCATGGTGTGCTGCGTGTGCCCTGCGCCAATAGTCATAAGGGGTCAGGGTCAGGACGCCGAGAACACGGCCTGTCCAATCATCGAAGCGCCGGCGGGCGAAGAAGGAGCCGTGGCCGCAATCGTGCTGGATCATGAACAGGCGCAACAGGAACCCGGCAGCCGGTACGATGAGGACCAACCCCCACCAGAAGCCGTGGTGGACCGCCAACCAAGTCAGTGTCCAGAAGGCGGCGAAAGGGATGGCCGTGACCGCCAACTCGAACACGCTGCGGCCAGCATGCGGGGTGCGATAGTCGGCGAGGATTTTCAGCCAGGCTTTTTCGTCCGAGTTTTCAGACGAGGGGTACGCTGATTTTGCGTTCATTGTTGCTGGCCGGCTTTCTGCAGGGCTGCCGTGCGATAAAAATGTTCGGCGTGCTGATAGAGGTTTTCCGCCTCAATCCGGTCGCCGGCTTGGGCGGTTTCCTGCGCCAGAAGCATATAGTGCTCATATTGCCTCGTTGCGCTCTGCGAGCGCGTTGCTGCGATTGGAGTCGTGCTGGCGTGTGCAGGCGACCTAGTAGATGGGCGGGAATTTCGGTAGGGTAAATTCAAAAGAACAATTCAAGCCTCGTTAGGCTTGCTCCATAAACGTCGTAATTAGGGGATGATTGACCGCGACTAATGCAGGCTTTTGAGCCAGTATCGCCGCCTCGGCGCGGCATCGCAAGAATCTTATATGGTCGCATTGCGGCCGTTTGATGTTGTGTGGACGTCGGTGACTTCGGCCAAGACAGGGAATCGTCGCCCATCCGCGGATTTATTTAGTTTATTTCCAGAATTGCGAGGATGATAGTGCGATCTCCCTCGATTTGGAGTCTATCGCCAGGGATCAGAACCAAATGGGCGACATTGCTGGGATGAGGGCAAACCCGTTTGTCCTGGTAGGTGGGAGAACGGCTTGAGGCTTGGGCGCTTACCCGTATGACGTCGCAGCTCCGCAAAGCGTCGGCCGAGTGAGTCAAATATGATTGCATGTCGGCGCGAGCGCCTGCTCGCAAATATATCCGGTGGTTTCGGAGGCCGCGCCGCTCTTTCTCTGTCAACTGGCGCGGCAGGAGAGGCTTGTTCTGCCACGACGCCCCTCGCGCCACCATCAGTGCATAATGCATCCCTGCCGGGGTGCTTTCAGCTTATTGTCAGGAATCATCATTAAAGCTTTTTTATGAATAGCGGCCTGGGGAGCACGCGCCCAATCTCCATTCTTCAACTCGCCACGGAAGTGATTGATCAGTCTCGCCATCGGCATTGCGGAGAGCTTATCGAAATGTGGTTCGATTGATGACGGAGGCTCGTCCGGCGTTTCCGGTGCGATCAAAGTAAAGGGCGTTGCGCATCCAAGGGATCAAAGCAGAAGGTATCCTATGAGATTTGAATTCAACCGTTCGGCATCCCTCCTGGCAGGTATTGCATTTTGCGCTCTCGCATCGGTAGCCGGCACGGCTTCTGCGGAAGATCTGGAATTTTCCATCTATGGCGGCTACCAGACGGCGCCGCACAGCCATGTCGACGTTTC
>UCGV01000007.1 GCA_900471925.1 Hyphomicrobiales bacterium | reverse complement strand
GTTCGACTGGAGGATGGCATCGACATCGCCTTGCCGGGTCGCCAAATCGATCTGGCTGACGACACTCCGGTTACTTTCGGCATAAGGCCGGAACATTGCGAAATTGGCGAGGGAGGCCTGCAGATCATTGTCGACAGCACCGAAGTTCTCGGCGCCGAAACGATCCTCCATGCCGCGACACCCAGGGGCAACAGCTTCACTGTGGCCCTGCGTGGGATCAGCAGGGCACGACCTGGCGACCGTATCCCGATTATCATACGGGAAGCCTTCGTTCATCTGTTCGATGGCAATGGCGTTTCGGTCGGCGCGGAGAAGGATTGGCGCAACGCCTATTTCAGCTGATTTGGTGAGCAGAGCATGCAGATTTCCAGAGGGGGCCCGGGCCTGATCAGCCCGATCGCCTGCCGGCGAGACTCGCGACTTCATCGCGGGCGACCAAGAGCTCCTTGCAAACGACGATCGTCCGTAGGGGGCCCATCACGGCCAGATCGTGTATCCCCGCCGGTACGCTTTACTGTGGCTTAGAACGTGGTCTCCTGCACCAACCACCATACCGGGAGAAATCCCAGCGCAATAGCAGCCAACCATACGGACGCGAACTTGATCAGGTAGTGCCTGCGCGCCTTCGCCTCGCTCCATTCGTAATACATCGCTGCTTACTCCCTATCAGTAGCTGAAATTGAACCATTGAGCGGCGCGGGAGTCGAGTGCGGAACTGCAACACCGAGTGAGTGAAAAGATTTCGACGAAGGGCACCCTTGTCTGACAAGGTTGGAAAAGGGCGCAGGCTTGGGCGAGCGTCCGTTGCAGGTCAATGCTCCTCAAGAGTGCCGTCGGTGTGCGTCAAACACGTCTGCAGCGTGTCGCAAGCCCCCGCTCTATAAGGATATTCGGCAGTTTCCGAGGCCAGCCCCTTGGTGTTCTGCCGAGCGCGGCACGATGGCCCGGAAGGATGGCTTTTTCTACCACAGCGCCTGAACGGCGATGACGACGAGAAAAGCAGCCACCACCACGCAAACAATCCGTAAAACTGTGCGATTGGCCTGGGCAAGTACCTGTGGTTTCGGGTCCCGCTTTGGATTGAATTTGTGGCGACGCCTTTGTGACGCTCCCACTTGGGACACTTTGTTTCCTTCTGCCATGGCTGTTTTGCTCGACGTGACGGGTTTCAAGAACGGCAATCTAGCATGAAATCTGCCCGCCGCTTAGAGTAGCGATACTGCGCTCACATTCCACGCAGCGCTTGAGTGCAGGCCGACTGGCAACGTGGCTCGCATCCTGCCTTGACCAATCTGAGCCGGGGGCCTGGCTTCAGGATTGGGGTATTTTTACGAATCGCCCGATGGCGTCGCTGGCGACGACGCGGCTTCTCAGCGCAGGAGGCCATCGCTTCCGAATTCGTCCCAACCGCTCAATCCGTGCGCAGCGTCTTCTGCATTCTGTCCGGTTCGTTCTGCCGTCCCTTGCTTCTTCAGCGAACGCGTGAGCTTGGCCTGATACGCAGCGCGCCTGCGATTTTCAGCCTTTGCCGCAGCGTCTTCTTCCCGCCATTCGTCCACGATGGCACGGTCGAGCAGATCTTCGACGATACGGGGATCGAAGACGTGGAACGTGATCCTCCTTGCCCGCCCCTGTAATCTCACCGTTCGCGTTCCGGCGCTCGGAAGGCGGCCGTCTTCCAGCCAGCGTTTCCTTTCCGAAGCCGTGATCGTCAGAATATCCTCGATCTCGCGTGGGATAATCGGAAGGTCGGCGATATCCCCCAGCGCCCTGGAGACGGCCGACGAGGTCGCGCGGAACGCGATCTTGGAATTCTCCGGCATGATCAAGGTCAGCGAGCTTGCCTGCATGTCGAGCGACTTCCTGACAGTAGCCGGAAGCCGCGAGCGGATTTCCTGGAGGATTCCCTTGACCCTGACAGCGGATCCGAGCGTCAGCGCCACAGGAAGCGGCCACTCTCTGATCAGTTCGGGATCGTCGCTTTCTTTCTGTTTCTTCGTCGTTTTGGGCATGTTCGTGCAAATGGGATCGCAGGGTCCGAGCTTCAACGGAAGCCGCGCTCATTTCCCACGTTTGAGGGGGAATGAGGAGCCTCACTGTCCGTGCCGAACGAGCCGATCGTGCTCTCACGCATCATTCCGTCCTCTCCTTGATGCGACGGCCTCCACCGAAATCGGGAGGAAGTTCAGAGACTCAGGTCGCAGACAGCGCCAAGCGCGGCGATCATTCCAAACCTTCCGCTTGACAAAGTATAAAATCGTATATGATATACGAAAATACAAATGGCGCTCGTTCCGGCATGACAAAGGATGTCTATGCCTGCCGCACAGTCGTAATGTGCGTTATCAGGAACAGGTTGCGTTGCCGTCTTGGGAGGGGTGGTAAGCAGCCGGGCTTGTGAGCGCCGAGCGAATACATGCGAGTTTCGAATTTCGTATTCACCAGTCAGAGGAGGGCTGAGATGATGAAGGAATACCTGTCGCATACGCTTGTGGCTCGCGAGGTCAAACGCCGAGCAGTTCTCATGGGTGGTGCCGGGGCGCTTGCCGCTCTGGCCTTTGCGCCGCGCGCCTGGAGCGCCGGCGATGGATCGCAAGTCCTGAATGTGCGCCTTGGTTCGCGTGACATCGGCTCGATCGACCCGGCGCTGACGAAAACGGGCGACGATGAGACGGTCGCCCTGCAGGTTTTCAACTCTCTTGTGGCCCCGCCCCGCGGTACGCTTGACGTCGGCATCGAACAGATGCAGCCGGTACTGGCGGAAAAATGGGATATTTCGGAAGACAGAAAGACGTGGACCTTCCATCTGCGCCCCGGCGTCAAATGGCATAAGGGCTATGGTGAAGTCTCGGCCGAGGACGTCAAGTTCTCCTTCGAGCGGCAGATAGATCCCAAGCTCGGTGGCGTGCATGGTGCGAGTTTCAAATCAATCCAGAGCATCGATATCGTCGATCCGCTGACGGTTCGCTTCAATTTGAATGCGACCGATCCCTTCTTCCATGTCGAGGCGCTGATCCCCGGTTTTGGCCGATTCATCGTGCCGAAGAAGGCCGTGGAGGAGCTGGGCGACAAGTTCGGTTTCCAGCCGGTCGGCAGCGGTGCCTATGAATTCTCCGAATATCGGCCGCAGGAAGCGATCATATTGAAGGCCTTTGATGGCTATTTCGGCGGTCGCCCGGGGATCGACGAGATCAACATGCGCTACATCCCGGACAATAACGCGGCGACCATCGCCTTCCTTGGTGGTGAGCTCGACGTTACCGGCGGCGACCGTGATCCGCGCTGGGTCGACCAGATGAAACAGCAGGCGCCGGATGCCAATATCAACGTGCTTCTGCCGGGTAGCCTGCAGTTCATCGCCTTCAACATGACCGTCAAGCCGCTCGACAACCTGAAGGTCCGTCAGGCTCTTGCCTATGCGATCGATCGCAGCCAGTGGGCAAAGGCATTCGGGATCGTCCATGGCGACCTGCCGACAATCGTGCCGGAAGTCTTCTACGGTGCGCTGAAGACGGCTGATATTCCGCCGGAACTGCGCTACGACTACGACCCTGAGAAAGCCAAGGCCCTGCTTGCCGAGGCGGGGTTCCCGAACGGCTTTTCCATCGACGCGATCATCAGCGAACGGCCCGACTACAAGGTCAATATGCTGATGGTGCAGGACATGCTTCGCAAGGTCGGCGTCAACGTCAACCTGCAGGTCCAGGATCATGCGAGCTACCACGCCAACATCCGCCAGGATCGCGGCACGATCGTCGAATTGTCGACGGCAATGGAGCCGACAGCGCCGCAGGTGCTGAACGAGTTCCTGTCTAAGGCTGCGGCTGTCGGCAAGCCCTCGTCACTGCGTAACTTCTCTCACTATGGGGAAGTCGGCGGCAGCGTCGATGATCTGGTCGCCAAGGCCGTTGCGGAGACCGACACCGCCAAGCAGCTCGAATATCTGAAGGAAGCACAGCTTCAGATCCTGCGCGATGTTCCCGTGGTGGCGCTACAGACGGCTCCGCTCATCACGGCCATGCATGGCAAGCTCGATCTCGGGTTCAACCCGGTCAGCGGCTACGGCCAGTACGATTATTCGACGGCAAAACTGGTCAATACCTGACGTGAAGCAGGCGGGGTCATCACCGGCCCCGCCATTTCCAGCGGTCGGTTGAAGGACAAGAATGTGCTCAGCTTCGTCTTGAAACGAGCTGGCGAGGCGCTGTTGACGGCGTTCCTCGTTTTCAGCTTCGTTTTCTTCGCCATGCGTCTATTGCCTGGCGACCCCGTCATAGCAATGCTCGGAGACAGGGCCGGCGCGGAAGCGATCGCCAATGCCCGCCGCACGCTTGGCCTGGACCAGCCGCTGCTGGTGCAATACGGGCAGTTCCTCTGGGGGCTTCTGCATTTCGATCTCGGTCAATCGCTGGTCAACCGGGTGGATGTCGCCACCACAATGATGCGGCATCTGCCCTTCACCATCATGCTGACCATCAGCTCGACGCTGATCGGCATTCTTGTCGGCCTGCCGCTGGGTGTGGTCTCGGCCATGAAGGCAGGCGGTGGCGCCGATCATTCGACACGACTGATCGCGCTCTTCGGCTCGGCGCTTCCGGATTTTTACATCGGTCTCGTGCTGCTCGTCGTCTTCGGTCTGAAGCTGCACTGGTTTCCGCTGCTCGGCGGCGGCAAGTCGGCATTCGACCTTTCCTATCTCGCGCTTCCGGCAATTACGCTCGGCGTGCTCAAGGGGTTCGGCCTCATTCGTTTCGTGCGCACCGCCGTCCTCGATTCCAGCGGGCGTGATTTTGTCCGAACCGCGCGCTCGCTCGGGCTTTCCGAACAGAATGTCATCTGGCGGCACATTCTGCGCAACGCCATGATCCCGATCACGACACAGATCTCGCTGTCGATCATCGCAACACTTGGCGGCACGATCGCAATCGAGCTTGTCTTCAACCGTCCGGGCGTCGGCCAGCTGCTCGTCGGCGCCATCACGTCGCGTGACTATACGCTGATCCAGGGAGGGCTCGTCATGCTGTCGCTGCTGGTCGTCACCGTCAACCTGATCACCGACCTGCTCTATGCGGTGATCGACCCGCGCGTGAGGACGAACTGACATGCTCGACCGTATCTTCTTCGTCGTGGCCCTGGTTATTCTCGCGATCCTTCTGGTCGTCGTCGTACTCGGCCCGGCGATCGAGCCGCATGATCCGCTGCTCCAGAATATCGCAGCCCAGGAAGCCGGGCCGTCTGCCGACTATTGGCTTGGCACCGACACGCTCGGCCGGGATGTGCTGTCGCGCCTCATCAGCGGTGCAAGGCTGTCGATGACGATCGGGCTCGCCGCCCCGTTGATCGCCGGCGTGATCGGCATTTCGCTCGGCATGGCAGCCGCCTTCTTCGGCGGCTGGACGGAGCGCGTCGTCACTCGCATCACCGACGTGATGATGTCCTTCGACCCGCTGCTGCTCGGCGTGCTGATTGTCGCCATGCTTGGACCGGGCATCCAGAACCTGTCCGTTGCGATCGCCTCGGCTCTTATTCCATCCTTCGTGCGCCTTGCCCGTGCTGCCTCACTTTCGGTCCGGCAGGAAAGTTATATCGATGCGTCGATTGCCATGGGCAGGCCGAGTTTCGGCACGATCTTCGTCCATATCCTTCCCAACATTGCCGGGCCGCTGGTGGTCATGACGACCATCTGGATCGGCACGGCCATCCGGCTGGAGGCGTCGCTGAGCTTCATCGGTCTCGGCGCCCAGGCACCGGCGCCCTCCTGGGGCAATATCGTGCGTGAAGGTGTCTCCAATCTCTTCAGTTCACCGCTGCCGGCGCTCTTTGCCGGGCTCGCCATCACACTGGCGGTGCTCGCCTTCAATATTCTTGGAGATGCGCTACGCGACTATCTTGATCCGGATCGGCTGACACGATGACAGATACTCTCCTTTCGATCAGGAACCTTCAGGTCGAATTCCGCAGCAGTAAGGGAACGGTCTCGGCATTGCGTGGGGTCGATCTTTCCATCGCGCGCGGCGAATGTCTCGGGCTCGTCGGTGAGTCCGGTTCGGGCAAGAGCCTGACGGCACTGGCCACGATGGGCCTGCTTCCCGAGGCCGGGCAGGTTGTCGGCGGCGAAGTGAGCTTTGATGGCCGCAATCTGCTGCAGCTCGATCGCCGCGGGCTTGACGGGATCAGGGGCAAGGACATTGCCATGATCTTCCAGGAGCCGATGACGGCACTCAATCCCGTCATGACGGTCGGTCGCCAGATCACGGCGCCGATCATCCGGCACCTGAAGCTTTCGGAAGCGGCAGCGCGCAGCCGCGCACTCGATCTTCTCGCCCGCGTCGGCATTCCCGATCCGGTCGCCCGGTTCAAAGCCTATCCGCATGAGCTTTCCGGCGGCATGCGCCAGCGGGTGATGATTGCCATGGCGCTCTCCTGCGAACCGAAACTGGTGATCGCCGATGAGCCGACGACCGCACTCGATGTGACAATCCAGGCCCAGGTCCTGGAACTGTTGCGCGGATTGCAGGAGGAGATGAAGCTTGCCGTCATCATCATCACCCATGATTTCGGGGTGATTGCCGAACTCGCGCAGCGGGTCTGCGTGATGTATTGCGGCAAGGTCGTGGAGGAGGCCGAAGTCGTCGACCTCTTCGACCGGACGATGCATCCCTATTCGATGGGGCTTCTCGGATCGACACCGTCGCTCGAAAGCCCGCTTGTGCGCCGGCTGCCGGCGATCGGCGGCGCGGTTCCCCATATTTCCGAAACGCCACCCGGATGCGCGTTCAATCCGCGCTGCGGCGAGCGGCTCGTCGTCTGCGACAAGCAAATTCCTGTTCTGGAAAGTATCGGCCGCAGCCAGAGGGTCGCATGCTGGGCAAGGGGCGATCACGGATGAGCGAAACAATCCTGAAGCTGGACAATGTCGCCAAGATCTACGGCCACACGATCCGCGCCGTCGATGGCGTGTCTTTCGATATCAAAGCGGGAGAGACACTCGCGCTCGTCGGGGAATCGGGCTGCGGTAAATCGACCGTCGCGAGAATGGTCCTCGGCCTGACCGGCTTGACGAAAGGCGGCATCGAATTCGACGGTGTCGATATATCGGGCCTCTCGCAAAAGGCGTTGCGGTCGGTGCGGCGGGAGCTGCAGTTCGTGTTCCAGGATCCCTATTCCTCGCTGGATCCGCGCATGACCGCCGGTGATATCGTCACCGAGCCGATGGTCGTGCACGGAATGATCAGGGGACCGAAGCAGCGCAGCAGTGTCGCCGGCCAGCTTCTGGAGGCGGTCGGCCTCAGTGCACGGCATATCGGCCAGCGGCCTCGGCAATTTTCCGGCGGTCAGCGCCAGCGCCTCGGCATTATCCGAGCCTTTGCGCTGAGCCCGAAGCTGATCGTCGCCGACGAGCCGGTATCGGCGCTCGATGTTTCGATCCGTTCCCAGGTGATCAATATCCTGCAGGATCTGCAGCAGGAGAAGGGCACCGCCTATCTGTTCATCTCCCATGACATGCCGACCGTGCGTCACATCGCCGATCGCGTGGCGGTCATGTATCTCGGCAAGATCATGGAAATCGCGCCGAAGGAGCAGTTCTTTTCCGCCCCCCACCATCCCTATAGCCAGGCGCTGCTTTCGGCTGTTCCTGCCTCGCATCCGCGCCGGCGGCGCCAGCGCATCCTGTTACCGGGCGATCCGCCGAGCCCCGCTGCCATTCCGACCGGTTGCCGTTTCCACCCGCGCTGCCCGATGGCGCAGGATATTTGTCGCGTAGAGGAACCGCCTGCGAGGGCGCTTGGCGATGGCCACATCGCTGCCTGTCATTTCGCAGCGCCCTGGCCGATCCAGATTCCCGCCGCGCCACACGCCGAATTCGCCTGAGCCAAAATTCGCCATCCTGTCAGATTGGAGAGGGATATGAGTGCAGAAACATCGGTTGCGGCAGAAACGGAGCGCCGGGATAATCCTCGCTCAGTCGGCACCGCAATAAGCAAGATTGAAATCCGGATGATTTCCTACCCCATGGTCGGGGTTCAGGGTGGCATCGACATGCCCGGCGTCACTACAAACCGAACCCGCCTTGCGGTCACCATCGAGACGAAGGACGGTGCCAAGGGATCCTACGTCGGCGGACAGGCAAATTCGCTGGCACAGGCGGTCGCCTGCGCCAAGGCGATCCTCGGCATGGATTGTTTTGCGCGCGAAGAAGCCTACACGCGGATCAGACGGCAGCTGCGCAAGGAAGACCGCATGGGCGCCGGTGTCATCGACATCGCAATGTGGGACCTTGCCGGCCAGCGCCTCAACATGTCGGTCGCCAACATGCTCGGCGGCTCCAAGCGCGCGGTGAAGGCCTATGCCAGCACTTGGTTCGGTGGCGATGGCGGAGGGCTCTCCGGCCCCGAAGCCTATGCCGATTTCGCCGAAGAATGCTACGCGATGGGATATCGCGCCTTCAAGATGCATGGCTGGTCTGACGGCAAGACGGCGCGAGATGTTGCAGCCGTGCGCGCGCTTGGGCGCCGTGTCGGCGGCCGCATGGCCCTGATGCACGATTCCGCCTGCAGCTTCATCACCTTTGCCGATGCGCTGGAGGTCGGACGCGCCTGTGACGAGGCGGGCTTCTACTGGTACGAGGATCCCTACAGCGATGGGGGACTCGCGGCCCACGCCCATCGGCGGCTCAGGGAAATGATCAGGACGCCGATCCTGCTCGGCGAGCATGTGCGCGGCCTGGAGAGCCTGGCAACACTCGTGCTGGCAGATGGCACCGACTTCGTGCGCGCCGATCCGGATTTCGATATCGGCATCACCGGTACGATGAAGATTGCGCGTTTTGCCGAAGCGCTTGGCCTGGATGTCGAATTGCATGCGCCGGGACCGGCCCATCGCCACTGCATGGCCGCCATCCGCAATACGAATTTCTACGAACTGTCGATGGTCGGACCGTCACGGGCAAATTTCAGCGCGCCTGTCTACGCCTGCGACTACAGCGATGCGCTTGATGATGTGAGCTCGGACGGGACCTTCCCGGTTCCATCGGGTCCAGGGCTCGGCGTGACCTATGACTGGGAGCGCATCGAGGCACTGACCACCTCGCGCGTAATAGTGGAATAAGGATCGGGAGGGACCGCAATGAGCGACATGCAGACGACGGCGAATGCCGATACCGCAGGCAAGGGTGCTGCGATCCGCAAGGTGGAGATCTTCCTGTTCACACAGGAGATGAACAATGTGGCCTTTGACGTCAATCCGGGTGGTATCGACATGCCCGGCGTCCGCACGAAGCGGACGCGGCTCGGTGTCACGATCGAAACGGTGGACGGTTCGCGCGGCGAATATATCGGCGGCCGTTCCGACACTGTCCTGCATACGAAATTTCTGGCGAAATGGATTCTCGGCGATAATGCTCTCGGCCGCGAGCAGGTCTACGAGAAAGCGCGGCGATACTTGCGCAAAGAGGACCGGATCGGCGCCTGCCAGATCGATAACGCCCTGTGGGACCTTGCCGGCAAACGAGCCGGGGCATCGGTGACCCAGCTCCTCGGCGGCACGCCACGGCGGCTTCCTGCCTATGCCAGCACCTGGTTCGGCGGTGATGGCGGCGGGCTTGCCACGCCCGAAGCCTTCGCCGATTTTGCCGAGGAATGCTACGAGCTCGGCTTTCGAGGCTTCAAGATGCACGGCTGGACAGATGGCGGCACGGAGCGCGATATCGGTGCCATCCTGGCGCTTGGACGACGCGTCGGCGGGCGCATGGCACTGATGCATGATTCCGCCTGTCATCTGAAGACGTTCGGCGACGCGGTCCTCGTCGGGCGCGCCTGCGATGAAGCCGGTTTCTACTGGTACGAGGATCCCTACAGCGACGGCGGCCTCGCCGCCCATGCTCATCGGCGGCTGCGTGAAATGATCAAGACGCCAATCCTGCTTGGCGAGCACGTGCGCGGCGTCGAGGCGATGGCCAATATCGTGATTGCCGACGGCACGGATTTCGTCCGCGCCGATCCGGATCTCGACATCGGCATTACCGGCACGATGAAGATCGCACATATGGCGGAAGCCTTCGGCCTCGATGTCGAGTTGCACGGCAACGGCCCGGCGCATCGCCATTGCATGAATTCGATCCGCAACACGAATTTCTATGAGCTTGCGATGGTCGGCCCATCGCGCGGCGAGGCGGTCGGCACCATCTACCGGTCGGATTATTCCGACAAGATGGATGCGGTCGGCAAGGATGGCTGCTATCCGCCGCTCGACGGGCCGGGGCTCGGCGTCGAATATGACTGGGACTACGTCAAGCGCAACCTTGTCGACCATATCGTCGTGCAATGACGCATTCGGTGCGGCCCCTGCATGCCCGGTCGAGCACTCTTGACCGGGCGCGATGGACTGTTATTCCCTAGCCATCTAATGTTTTTGCAGTGCGGCAGGGCGGCAATTGGCGATCGGACGAGAAGAAGAACGTATCGAGCAGGACGAGAAGCCGGTGCGGGGGACGCTCACGGCGTCGAGGAGTATCGTCAGCCCGCCAGGTTATTCCCGGGTCCGTGACGCCATCAGGGACGATATCGTCGATGGCTATTTCGGTGACGAGTCGCGACTGGTGATCAGTGCCCTGTGCGAGCGCTACGGCGTAACGGCGCCGCCCATCCGCGAGGCGCTGAACCAGCTCGAAGTGGAAGGGCTCGTCGTCCTCCATGCCAACCGTGGCGCACGCGTGAGGGCGATCGACGAGACGTTCGTGACGGAGATCTTCGATATCCGCATCATGGTGGAACCCGAAATGGTCTGGCGCGCGGCTTCTGTTGCCACGGTAGAAGACGTGCGCGATCTCGACGCGCTTCAGGCAAAGTTCGAAGCGGCTGTTATCGCCAAGGATCCGCAGGCCGTCTCCAACTGCAATCGCAATTTCCATCTTCGCGTCTACGACATCAAGCCCAATCGCGAGGTGACCCGCATCCTTGGCCATCAGGATGCGTTGATCCGAACATTGCGCAATCGCTATGGCTATCTCGCCGAACGGGTTGAGGAAATCATCGCGGAACATCGCGCGCTGGTCCGCGCAATCGAGGCGCGCGATGCAGATCAGGCGCGTGCCATTGAGCGGACACATATAGAGCATTCATTGGCCGATATTTTGCGGCTAATGCGCAGCGCCAAGGCGTAGCGCCAGTATTTTCACAATAAAAATAAGTGGTTGACGCTTCTGAGCGTCATTCGCCGCCCCGTCGTGGCCGGCGGGCGTGCGCTGTCGCGTTGTCGTTTCGATCTCCACCAATAGCTGCTTGACATTCGGGGGCGACGGGCCTTTATTGGTTCCGATCGTATATTATATATTATTTTGGAGAGTTGGAGCGGAGAAAATCGCGAAGCGCCGCAGCGTGCGGCCTGGCTGAAAAGCCGAAAGGGTTGAGGAGCCCTGGATCGCCAACCGAGGAGGAGAACCGAAATGGAAGTGAAGCGTCGGCAATTTTTGCTGGGAACGAGTGGCCTTGCGCTTGCAGCGGCTCTGCCGGGCATGGCGCTCGCTCAGGACGTCGATACGCTCGTGCAGTGGCAGACCAATCTGCGCCCGGCCGATATCAAGGGCATCAATGCCCTTATCGCGGGTTTCGAAGCCGAGCAGCCGAATATCAAGGTCCAGATCGAAGCCACGCCCTGGGATACGCATGAGCAGAAGATCCTTGCCGCCTTCAATGCCGGCACGGGTCTGCCCGATGTCGGCCGTCTCGCCGATGCGGGAGCCGCTGCCAATATCGGCTACGTGAAGCCGCTCGATCAATATGTCGATGACGCCTGGAAGAACGAGATCTTCGACGTTGCCTGGAAGGACGTGACCTTCCCCAAGGAAGGCGAGACCGAGCCGCATATCTGGGCGATCCCGAAGATGCTGGCAACGGAACTCTGGTTCTACAACAAGACCATGTTCAAGAATGCCGGCCTTGATCCAGAAAAGCCGCCGCAGACGGTTGAGGAATTTGCCGAAGTCGCCAAGAGGCTGACGAAGGACACGGATGGCGACGGGCGTGTCGACCAGTGGGGCGTCGATCTGACCGTTGGTGCCGAAGGCGGACCGGTGCGCCAGTATATCACCACCGCCAAGGCGTTCGGCGGTCGTCTGGTCGTCAACAAATATTCCGAAAGCACGGCGGCCGATGCCGTGACCTGGGATTCTCCCGGTACCGTTGCGGGCTTCAAATGGCTGGTCCAGCTGTTCAAGGACGGCTCTTCGCCGCCGAGCACGATCTCCGACACGGTGCGTGACGTCGCCAACAATTTCCGGGCCGGCAAAGTGGCGATGGCGATGATGGGTCCCTGGGAAATGCAGGCGACCAAGGAGGCCTTCGACAAGGAGGGCTGGGACTACGGCCTGTTCCGCTTCCCCGAAGGTCCGGGCGGCCGGGCCGACTTCATGTATGTCGGTGCTCTCGGCATGTTCTCGCAGACAAAGAAGGACGAGGACGTCATCAAGTACCTGAAATACTACACCTCGGCCAAGGGCATCGTTCTCTACATGAAGGTGAACGGCATGATCCCGGCAAACAAGGAAGCGCTTGCCGATCCGTATTATTCCGCCGATCCGAAATACAAGGTCCTCCTCGACACGATCAACAATGCCGATCTTGTCACGCCGAAATGGATGAGCCTTCTCGGCACGAGTTCGCTCTTCGACGGGACCTGGACGCCACTCTATCAGAAGATGATGGCGGGCTCGATCAGCGTCGAGGACGGCGTCGCCCAGATGGACAAGTCGCTGAAGGACTTCCTGAAATGACGATCGAGAAAGCGGTGGTCCTCCCCCCGCTTTCTCGCCGTCGGCGAGAGAGCAGGCGGGTCGACCTGTTTCCATACCTGCTCATCTTGCCGGCGGTCGTGATCCTCGGCGTCATCTTCCTCTATCCGCTGGGCTACAGTCTCTGGCTGAGCTTCTTCAGCCTGAACCTGAACCGCCCGTCGCGCGGCATGCCCTTTGTCGGCTTCGACAACTATGTCGACGTGCTGACCGACCCGGCCTTCTACCACGCGCTGTGGCTGACGGTTTACTGGAGCGTCGGCTCGGTCGGCGGCCAGCTCATCTTCGGTCTGGTAGCGGCGCTCGCCCTCAACCAGACCTTTCCCGGTCGTGCCATTGCACGTGCGGTTATCCTCGTTCCCTGGGCGGTCCCGACCGTGCTCGTCGCCATCGTTTTCGGCACGATGTTCAACACGCAGGGTATCATCAACGAGCTTCTGATCGATGCCGGTCTGATCTCCGACTACATTCCCTGGCTGTCATCGACGCAATGGTCGATGCCGACCCTCATCATCGCCAATATCTGGAAGGGCTTTCCCTTCGTAGCCGTGATGCTGCTTGCCGGCCTGCAGGCGATCCCGCAGGAACTCTATGAAGCGGCCAAGGTCGATGGCGCCTCCGAATGGAACCAGTTCCGCTTCATCACGCTGCCGGGGCTTCGCAGCGTCATGGCGGTGACCGTGCTTTTATCGATCATCTTCTCGCTGAAGAGCGTCGATTTCCAATATATCATGACCTATGGCGGGCCTGCCGACAGTACAAAGGTCATAGCCTTCGATGCCTATTTCACCGCATTTGCCGAATTCATGTTCGGCAAGGCCTCGGCAATTGCGACCATCCTCACACTGATCACGGCTGGCGTCAGTTTCGTCTATCTCAAGCAGAGAGGGGTGGAATGATGGATGCCGTCAATCCGGCCGTATCCGCCGGTCATGCAAAACCGCAGCGCGCCAAACGTCGAAGGCCGGACCGGCCGATAGGCAACACGCTCGGGAAGCGCATTCTGTTGTGGTGCGTGCTCGCCTTCTTCACCGCCTTCGTCGTCACGCCCTTTGTCTGGATGGTGTCGATCTCGCTGAAGCCGGAATCGGAGATATTCTCGAAACGGATCGACATCTTCCCGCGCAATCCGACGCTGGAAAACTACGTCTCCATCTTCGAATTCATTCCCTATCCGCAGTTCTTCATGAACAGCGTCATCGTCGCGGTGGTCACGACGGTGCTCTCGACGATCGTGTCTGTGCTTGCGGCCTATGCCTTTTCCCGCTTCCGGTTTCCGGGGCGCTCACTGATCGCCTTCCTGATCCTCGCGACCCAGATGTTCCCGCTCGTGACGGGCATCATCCCGCTCTACCTCGTCTTTTCCAAGCTGCACCTGATCAACACGTTCTGGTCGCTCTTCATCGCCTACGTCGCCTTCACCATCCCCTTCTGCACTTGGATGCTGAAGGGCTTCTTCGACAACATTCCGCGGGAAATCGAGGAGGCGGCTATCATCGACGGCTGCTCGCGCCTGCAGTGCCTGCGCATCATCGTGCTGCCGATTTCGGTGCCGGCGATCGTCGCGACGGGCGTCTTCTGCTTCATCCTGTCGTGGAACGAATTCCTTTATGCGACCGTCTTCACGACTTCCAACGATGTGCGCACGCTGCCGGCGGCGCTCGGGCAAATGGTCGGGCAGGGCTATACGCAATGGGGCGGGCTGAACGCCGCAGGCGTGATGACCACCTTGCCGGTTATCATCTGCTTCCTGCTTTTCCAACGCTATCTCGTCAGTGGGCTGACCGCTGGCGCCATGAAAGGGTGAATGATGATCGATGCCTATGCGCATGTCGGCATGCCGCGCTTCCAGACCGTTCCCGGATATCGCAGCCTGATGGCGGACCTCGGCATCAAGCGCGCGCTGGTCTGCGCCTTCGATGCCTGCCCCGACCTTCACACTGTCCATGAAGCGCTTGCCGACGGAACCGGCGATTTCCGTGGGCTCGGTCTGGCGCTCGGACGAGACCGGCGCGAGATGGAGGCCGGTCTGGAGGCACAGCTTTCCGCCGGCTTCTGCGGATTGCGGCTCGCCGTCGGCGAAATCATCGAAAATCCCTGGCTGCTCGATTGGCTGGGCGAGCGGCGCGCGCTGCCGTTCGTCGTCGGCGAAAAGGCTTTGGCCGGCGCTGCCGATCTGGTGGTCCGGCACCTAGAGCGCTTTCCTGACAGCCATATCATCGGCGGACATTTCGCCGGGCCGACGGATATTGCCGTGCTCGAAAAGCCCGGGCCGGTGCGCGATCTCTTCCGCCATCCGCGCTTTGCCGTAGTTTTCTCGCGCCAGGGCATTTTTGAAAAGGCCCTGATCGAGAGCTGGGCCGATGCCCTGGTCGAAAGCCTCGGCTGGGATCGGATACTATGGGCAAGCGAGGCGCCCGTCCTCATCTGGCGCGACGAGGAAGTGGCGCTGACGCCCGGCTGGATCGAGCGCTACCGGCTGACGCCGGCAGAGCGTGAGGCCTTCTTCACCGGCAACAGCCAGCGGCTGATCTTCGATCTTCCGGCAGCCGATCCCGCGCCGCTGAAACTGCCCTTCGATCCCTTCAGCTTCGATCCTGACCGCGACGTGCCGATGTGGCCTTTCGGACTGTCGATGAACACGAAACTGCCGGGCCGTCTCGTCGAGGGCTGGCGGCAATGGGGTGGCGAAAAGCGCGGCCCCTTGCGCAAATATCTCGACGAGGTGCTGGACGGCGCATTGCCGAGGTTCGACAAATGAGCCTGCCCAAACGCATTCTCGGCCGCACAGGAATTGAAGTCTCCGCTATCGGTTTTGGTGGAGCGGCAATCGGTATCGACAACTATCTAACGAATGAGCAGCGCCGCTCCGGCACGCTGATGCAGCGCTCCCATGACACGGTTCTGGCGGCACTCGACGAGGGCATCACCTATTTCGATACGGCGCCGGGCTATGGCACGGGCCTGTCGGAAACCATCATCGGCAACGCGATCGGCGGTCGCCGTGAGGGCATCACGATTGCCACCAAGGTCGGCGTTCGGCCTGACCAGACGCCGAGTGACTGGACACGCAGCCTGGAGCGCAGCCGCGAACGGCTGCAGGTCGACACGCTTGATCTCGTGCAGTTCCACGGGAACTCCTGGACGGATGACGGCGCCGACTGGATTTTGAAAGGCGGTGTTCTCAATTGGCTCGAGCAGGCGCGCAATAGCGGTCTTTGCCGTTTTATCGGCATTACCGCGGAAGTGCCTTCGTCGGGTCTGGACAGGCTGCTCGCGACCAATCGCTTCGATGTGCTGCAGATCGCCTATAGCGTCATTTATCAGGGGGCATGCGACTATCAGCGCGCGCCCTTTGGACCGATCCCTCAGGCAAAGGCGCTCGGCATGGGTGTCACCAGCATGCGAACGGCGACATCGGGCGTCTTGCAGAAATTGCTCAAATGCGAGTTCCCCGAACTCGATGATGACCGCATCACGCGGCTTGCGATCCGCTTCAGCCTGTCGACTGCTGAAGTTGACTGCCCGTTGGTCGGTATGCGCACGCCGGAAGAAGTTCGCACCAATGCCGCGCTTGCGCGCGATCCCGGCGCCCTGATCGATCTGCACAAGATCCATGATTTCTTCGACGGCCGTCCTCGCGTCCCGCCGCCGCCCGAGGCTTTGGCGCAACTCTGATGGGATCGAAACGAGGAGGATAGGATGGCATCGGTCAAGATCGACGACGTACGCAAGTTTTTCGGGGCTCTCGAAGTCCTGCACGGGGTTTCGATCGATATCGAGGACGGCGAGTTCGTCGTGCTCGTCGGTCCCTCGGGATGCGGCAAATCCACCCTGCTCAGAATGATTGCGGGGCTGGAGACGGTTTCGGAAGGAGACGTGCTGATCGGCGATACCGTCGTCAACGACATGGAACCCAAGGAGCGCGATATCGCCATGGTGTTTCAGAACTATGCGCTCTATCCGCATATGACGGTGGAAGAGAATATGGGTTTCTCGCTGCGCCTGCGCGGTGTGCCGCCGGCCGAACGCAAGCTGATGGTTCGCCAGTCGGCGGAAATTCTGTCGCTGACCGACTATCTCGATCGTCTGCCCAAGCAGCTTTCCGGCGGCCAGCGTCAGCGCGTGGCCATGGGGCGGGCGATCGTGCGCGAGCCGAAGGTCTTCCTGTTCGACGAACCGCTCTCCAACCTCGATGCCAAACTGCGCGTCCAGATGCGCACCGAGATCAGGGAGCTGCATCACCGTTTGAAGACGACCATGATTTACGTGACCCATGATCAGGTCGAGGCGATGACCATGGCCGACAAGATCGTCGTGATGCGCGACGGTTATGTCGAGCAGATAGGCGGGCCGCTCGAGCTTTATGATCGCCCTGCCAACCGCTTTGTCGCAAGCTTCATCGGCTCGCCCGCCATGAACCTGATCGAGGGCCGCCTGAACGACGGCGGCCAATTCCTGGCGAAGGACGGCTGGACGCTGCCGATCAGAAGCGGCGAAGCGCCGCGATTTGATGGCCCTTCGGTGATTGGCTTGCGACCCGAACATCTCGAAGTCGTCGAAGCCGGCACGACGGGCTCGCTTTCGGTGGAGGTCGGTGTTGTAGAGCCGATGGGATCAGAAACAATTCTCTTCACCCGCGCCGGACCGACCTCGATCATTGCCGCATCCCGCCAACGCCACAGTTTCAGATCCGGCGACAGGATCGGCCTTCGGCCGGTCGACAATGCCGCCCATTTCTTTGACGCCTCGCCGCAGGGGCAGCGGCTCAACTAACTGACCAATTTCACAGACATGCAAGGAGAAACTGCATGACCGTCTCCGCCGAGGCAAAACCCGTCGCGCGCGATATCCCGGCCGCCAGGGCGACCGAGATCTCCAAGATCGATCTCTATATTTTCACCTATCCGATGATCGGTGTTGGTGGCGGTGGCATCGATATGCCAGGCGTGAAATCCGAGCGCACCCGCATGGCCGTCTCGATCGAAACGAAGGACGGCGCCATCGGCGCCTATGTCGGCGGACAAGCCAATTCCTTCGCCCAGGCAAGCGCATGCGCCCGCGCCATCATCGGCATGGATTGTTTTGCCCGCGAGGTCGCCTATGAGCGCATTCGCCGACAGCTGCGCAAGGAAGATCGCATGGGGGCGGGTGTCATCGACATCGCGCTTTGGGATCTCGCCGGCCAGCGGCTGGGTGCGTCGGTGACGCAACTGCTCGGCGGGACCAGAAAGCGGCTGAAGGCCTATGCAAGCACCTGGTTCGGCGGAGATGACGGCGGTCTCGCAAGCCCCGAGGCCTATGCGGAGTTTGCCGAGGAATGTTACGACCTCGGCTATCGCGGCTTCAAGATGCATGGCTGGACGGATGGCGGCACCAGGCGTGACGGTGATGCGGTGCGCCTGCTTGGCAAGCGCGTCGGCGGCCGCATGGACCTGATGCACGATGCCGCCTGTCATTTCCGTACCTTCGCCGATGCCCTTGCCGTCGGTCGGGCCTGCGACGAGGCTGGCTTTTACTGGTACGAGGATCCCTATAGCGATGGCGGGCTAGCCGCTCATGCCCATCGGCGGCTACGGGAAATGATCAAGACGCCGCTCCTGCTCGGCGAACATGTGCGTGGGCTTGAATCGATGGCGACCCTTACGCTTGCCGATGGCACCGATTTCGTCCGCGCCGATCCGGATTTCGATATCGGCATCACCGGTACGATGAAGATCGCCCATTTCGCCGAAGCGCTGGGCCTTGACGTCGAACTCCATGCGCCCGGTCCCGCCCATCGCCACTGCATGGCGGCCATCCGCAACACCAACTATTACGAGCTGTCGATGGTCGGCCCGTCGCGCGGCAATTTCAACGCGCCTGTTTATCTCTGCGACTACTCCGATGCACTGGATGATGTCGGTGAGGACGGATGTTTCCCGGTTCCCGAAGGACCGGGCCTCGGTGTGACCTATGACTGGGATTACATCAGGAAGAACGCGGTTTCCCACGTCTGCATCCAGTGATGCCGGCAAGCCCCGCCGGCGCATGCGGCACCGGCGATCGGCTCTTCGTCAGAGTCCCTGGAAAATGGCCATGAAGCGTGTCCGGGAACGGACGATGTGTTCGCGCATTGCCTGCTCGGCAGCGGCCGGATCTCTGGCTTTGATGGCCTTGATGATCAACTCGTGCTCGGAATTGGCTTCGGTCGTGGCACGGGAGTGGAAGTAGAGGCGAAACAGGTGGACATGCGTATGCAGGCGGCCAAGCGTCTCATGGATGAGCGCGTTGCCGCTTCCAAGGGCGATCATGTCGTGAAAGGCGCCATCGCTCTGCGCGAATTGCCCATAGGCGAGTTTGGCATCGTCGTTGCGGACCGAGCGCATTTCGACGTCGACCGCCTCGAGTGCGGCAATCGCCTCCTCCGACATCACTTCGGCCGCGCGGCCGGCGGCGAAGGGTTCGACGAGCAGACGCAGTTCGTAGAGCTGTTCCAGCCGCTGCCGGTTCAGTTGCGGTGCGGCGCTGTAACCGATCAGGTGGGTCTTGATCACGAGCCCTTGCGCTTCCAGGCGCGAAAGTGCTTCGCGTATCGGGGTTTGCGAAACGCCGAGTTCACGCACAAGACTGTCCACCGATACCCTGCCGCCGGGCGGGATCTTCAGCGACATCAGCTGTGAATAGATGGCGTTGTAGACTTCGTCCCCCAGGCGCGGCGGCCGGCGAAGAAGCCCCTGTTCACCCGTTCCTACGCCCTTCAGTTCTCGTGCCATTTTTCGAAATTGCTCCTTGACGCTCCAATCTCTTATCAGCATAGTCGCTCCATCGCAATCAGATATCCGATCGGATTTTATGTTGTGGCTACGATCCAGGCGAATGTGCTCAGGCGTGTCGCGGATGAGGTGCTCCAGCGGGCCGGCGTCAGCAGCGAACATCGGCAGCAGCAGATTGACCTCCTGATGGAGGCCGACCTTAGAGGCGTGTCATCGCACGGTCTCCTCCGGCTTGAACGCATCGTGAAGCGGATCAGGAATGGCGTGTCGAAGCCAGACGCGAGGGGGCGGCATGTCTGGCGTTCGCCGAGTTTTCTGGCTGTCGACGGCGAGTGCGGGCTTGGCCCCGTCGTCGCCAATCATGCGCTTGAGGCCTTGAAGCCCAAGGCCCGGGAAAATGGCGTTGCGCTCGCGGCGATCACCAATTCAAACCATATCGGCATGCTCGGATGGTACGCAGAGCGCGTGGCGCAAGAGGGCTTTACGATCATTGCGCTTTCCACCAGCGAGGCGCTTGTCCACCCCTGGGGAGGCAGAATCGCAATGCTTGGCACAAATCCTGTTGCCATCGGCATTCCAACCGGCGGGACACCATTCATGATGGATACGGCAACCAGTGTCGTTTCCATGGGTGAGATCCACGATCACGCCAATCGAGGCCAAGCCATCCCTCTCGGTTGGGCGATCGACAGTGCCGGCAATCCGACCACGGATGCCGACGCCGCAAAACAGGGGGCGATCGGGCCTTTCGGTCAGGCCAAGGGATATGCGCTCGGTCTCGCATTCGAGTTGATCGTCACCAGTCTTTCCGGTGCTGCGATCGGACGCGAGGTTCACGGCACCCTCGACGATACAAGCATCTGCAACAAGGGCGATGTCTTCATCCTCATCGATGGGCCACGACGTGACCTGCAAGACTACCTGGAAGCCATCAGGCATCTGCCGCCGGCAGAGGGCTTTGATGAGGTTCTCATCCCCGGCGAGCGCGGAAGAGCGTGCCGGCAGAAGCGACTGAGTGAGGGCATTCCGATCGCCGATGAAGTTTGGAATCGCTTGCAGGCGCTCGCTGGTTGCGAAGCAACAGCCTAGCAAAATCGGGGAGGAAGAATCTTGTCGCTCTTTGGAACTTTGCGCTCAACCCGCAACCTGGTCTTCGGCACGGGGCAGCGCGCCGCCCTGCCGGGATATGCGGCAACGCTCGGCCGCAAGGCGCTTGTCGTCACCGATGAGCGGCTGAGCTCGGACGCCGATTTTCGCGCGCTCGTCGACGGCCTGAGGAAGGCCGGCATCGAGACCAGGGTCTTTGATCGGACGATCGCGGAACTGCCGCTGGACTGCATCAACAGCGCTCTTGACGCGGGAGCCGCCTTCGGGGCCGATATGGTCATCGGTATCGGTGGCGGCAGTTGCCTTGACGCCGCCAAGGTGGCCGCCCTGCTTCTGACGCATGGAGGACGCGCATCTGATTACTACGGCGAGTTCAAGGTCCCAGGTCCCGTCCTGCCCCTGATACTGCTGCCGACGACTGCCGGTACGGGTTCGGAAGTCACGCCGGTTGCTGTCATCACCGATCCTGATCGGGCTGTCAAAGTCGGCATCGCCAGTCCGCACCTGATTTGCCACACGGCGATCTGCGACCCGGAACTGACCTATTCCTGCCCGCCGGGCCTGACAGCGGTCTCCGGCGCCGACGCGCTGACGCATGCCATCGAAGCCTTCACGACCGTGCGGCGCGAGCCGACTGCAAACATCGTCCATGAACATGTGTTTCTCGGCAAGAATGCGCTCAGCGACCACTATGCTCTGCTGGCGATCTCGCACATCGCAGGCAGCCTCAAGCGAGCCTATGACGATGGCAAGGATTTCGAGGCGCGCCAGCGCCTGATGTTCGGCGCAACTGCAGCCGGGCTCGCCTTCGGCACTGCCGGGACTGCCGCCGCCCATGCCGTGCAATACCCTGTCGGCGCCATGACCCATACGGCCCATGGTGCGGGCGTCGCCGTGATGATGCCCTATGTCATGGAATTCAATCGCAGCTATTGCGAGGCCGAGATCGGAGAGATCGGCCAGGCTATGGGCCTCGATATCAAGGGCCGCCCGGCTGAACAGCAAGCCGACGCTACGATCGATGCTGTCGCGGCACTCTTTGCCAGTATCGGTATTCCGAAAACGATCGCCGATCTCGGCATCGGCAAGGAGCAACTATCCCTGGTGGCCGAACAGGCGATGGGAAGCGTTCGGCTCATCAAGAATAATCCCCGGCCATTGGATCCCCCATCCATGACAGTGCTCGTCGAGGCCGCCTTCAGCGGCAATCGCGATGCTCTGAGGGCCGATTCTCGCGTAAGGAAGGCAAGCTGACCCATGACCCTCATGGAGAAAATCAAACCGCAGATCGGCTTCGACATCGCGTCGATCCCGACGGATCTCTTTATCAACGGCAAATGGCGCAACGGGGCGATGGGCAAGCGGCTCGACGTGATCGACCCCTCGACAGGTGCTACGATCGCCGCGGTCGCCGATGCGTCGATCGATGACGCCATGGATGCGGTTGGCGCAGCATACGCGGCTGGTCCAGCCTGGGCCGCGACACCGCCACGCAAGCGTTCGGAAATTCTTAGGCGCTGCTTTGAATTGATGATCGAGCGCAAGCAGATGCTTGCCGAGCTGATCAGCCTGGAAAACGGCAAGGCGCTGGGTGATGCCCATGGCGAAGTCGCCTATGCAGCGGAATTCTTTCGCTGGTTCTCCGAGGAGGCGGTGCGTCTCAACGGTGAAATATCGACGGCGCCTTCAGGCGCCAACAAGATCATCGTCCAGCATCAGCCGATCGGCGTGGCCGTTCTCGTCACGCCCTGGAACTTCCCTGCCGCGATGGCGACACGCAAGATCGCCCCGGCTCTCGCCGCCGGTTGCACCTGCGTGCTCAAGCCGGCAACGGAAACGCCGCTCACGGCCTATGCGCTGGCGGCCCTTTACGCCGAGGCAGGCGTACCGGATGGTGTGGTCAATGTGATCACCACCGAACGATCGGGACCCGTCGTCAGCAAGATGCTGCACGATCCGCGTGTGCGTAAACTCTCCTTCACCGGCTCTACCGAAGTCGGCCGCAAGCTGCTGCACGAGGCCGCCGATACGGTGATCTCCTGCTCGATGGAACTCGGCGGCAACGCGCCCTTCATCGTCTTCGAGGATGCCGACATCGACGCGGCAATCGAAGGCGCAATGGTCGCCAAGATGCGCAATGGCGGCGAAGCCTGCACGGCGGCGAACCGCTTTTACGTCCATGCCGACGTGGTCGACGAGTTCTCCGCAAAGCTTGCGGCGCGCATGGGCGCAATGGCTGTCGGAGCAGGTTACGACAAGGTCACGCAATGTGGACCTGTCATCAATCAGAAAGCCCTTGAGCGCATCGACGACCTCGTTGTGGACGCCACTTCGCGCGGTGCCAAGGTCCTGACGGGCGGCAAGCCGCTTGCGCAGGATGGCTTCTATTTCCCCCCGACCGTCATCCGCGATGTCACTGCCGACGCCAAGATCGTCCGCGAGGAGATTTTCGGGCCGATCGCAGCACTGACGACCTTCACCTCGGAGGAGGAGGTGATCGCCGCAGCAAACGACACGGAATACGGCCTGATCTCCTACGTCTATACCCGCGATCTCGCGCGCGGGCTTCGCGTTTCCGAAAAGCTCGAGGCCGGAATGGTTGGCCTCAATCGCGGCATCGTTTCCGATCCGGCCGCTCCTTTCGGTGGGGTGAAGCAAAGCGGTCTCGGGCGCGAAGGCGCTCATCACGGCATTCTGGAATTTTCGGAGACGAAATACATAGCCGTCACTTGGTGACGAAAAGCATTGGGAGGAAACATTGAAAATCACGAAAATCGAGCCGTTCCAGCTGGCGCTTGGTGACGGCCCGAACGCATCGAAGAGCGCCTTCGTCCGCATCGAGACGGAGGAGGGCGAATTCGGCCTCGGCGAAGCTTCGCCGATGCAGGGGGGGCATGCCTCACTTTCGGTCATCGCCCGTGATATGGCGCCGTTCCTGATCGGCAAGGATGTGCTCGACCATGCCGTCCTGCTCGATGAACTTTTTCATCGCTGCGTGAAACTCGGGCCGGAAGGCATCACGACGGCCGCTCTCGCCGCGCTCGATATCGCGCTCTGGGATCTGAAGGGAAAGCTCTTCAAGCAGCCTGTCTACAAGTTGCTTGGCGGCGCCTGGAAGACCAGCCTCACCTGTTACTCCTCCATCGGCGGCAACGCGGCTCGTACGGTCGACGAGGTGGTGCGCATTGTCGAACGGCGCGTCGCCAAGGAAAATCCCGCTGCGGTCAAAATTCGCTGGGATGGCGATCGCAGCCGCCAGGATGTCGACATTCACGGTGATATCGCGAAGGCAAAGGCTGTTCGAAAGCTTCTTGGCGACGATTTCGTTCTCGGTTTCGACGCCAATAACGGCTACTCGGTCGGAGGCGCGATGCGTGTCGGCCGCGTGTTGGAGGATCTGGGCTACACCTGGTTTGAGGAGCCGGTGCAGCATTACAATGTCCGCGCCATGGGCGAGGTCGCACAGCGGCTCGATATCACCGTCTCGGCTGGTGAACAGACCTATACGCTTCAGGCGCTGCGCGATCTCATCGACGCCGGCGTGCGCATGGTTCAGCCTGATATCGTCAAGATGGGCGGCATTACCGGCATCATGAAATGCGCGGCGATTGCGCATGCGGCAGGCGTCGAGCTTGTCCCGCACCAGACGCAGCCGACCGTCGGGCATCTCGCCAACATTCATGTTCTCAGCACCATCATGCATTTGGCCAAGCCTGTGGAACTGGCGGATAACTGGGAGAGAGGAGCTCCCGTATTCGTCAATCCATCGGAGCCGAAGAACGGCCGGTTCGAACTGCCGCAGGCACCGGGCCTCGGAATGGAATTCGATGCGGCTGAAATGGAGAAGCGAAAAATCGCAATCCAGTAATAAGCCGTCGCAATACTATCCTTGGGAGGAAGGAAATGAGCACGTCACGCAGAGAATTCCTGGTTCAATCCGGTGTGGCCGTTACCACGGCCGCCGTCGTGTCGAAGTTGGGGCTGGGCGCAGCCCAGGCCGCAGACGGCGATACGATTTCCATCGCGCTCGCATCCCGCGCGCCTGTTGGTCTCAATCCGCAACAGACCGGCCTGAATGGCGGTGATAACTGGGCGATCGACCAGCTTTTCGACACACTGGTCAAGGCGCCCGATGGGCGCTGGGCCGTTAAGCCGGACGAATTCTTGCCGAGCATTGCGGAAAGCTGGGAATCGTCGGCTGATGCCAAAACCTGGACGTACAAAATCCGAAAGGGCGTCAAGTTCCACAAGAACTATGGGGAGGTGACGGCCGACGACGTGGTGTTCACGTTCCAGCGGCAGCTCGACCCCAAGCAGGTGACGGCAAACAAGGTGATCTACGCCAATATCGCAAGCTGCGAGGCCGTCGATCCCATGACCGTGCGCTTCACGCTGAAGAGCCCGGATCCGATCTTCAATGGAAGTTGTGTCTCGACGCTCAATGTCTCGATCATGTCGAAGAAGGCCTTCGAGGAAAAGGGCGAGGGGTTCAATACCGACGCGATCGGGACCGGCCCATATCAGCTCCAGTCCTTCGATGCCAATGATGGCCTGCTTCTCACGGGCTTTGCGGACCATTTCAACGGGCCGCCGGTGACGCCGAACCTCCGCATTACCTTCATTGCCGATACGACGGCCCGAACACTCGCTTTCGCCGCCGGCCAGGTCGACATGATCGAAGGCGTGCGCGCTCCCGGCTGGATCGAGACGATGAAGCAGCGCTCGGCCGATACGATCTTCGACGCGACGGCGCCGGGCTCGCACAATACGCTCAACATCAATCTGACGCGCAAACCGCTGGACAATCTGAAAGTCCGTCAGGCCATCCGCTATGGTATCGACAACGCGGTGATCGCCGCCGCATTCCAGGGCATCGCAAGCCCGATGGTCGGGGTCATCGCTTCGCAATTTGAAGGATCGGTGAAAGTTGAGGACTTGCCTGCGGAGCTGCAATACAAGCCCGATCCGGCAAAGGCCAAGGCGCTGCTTGGCGAGGCAGGGTTCCCGGATGGCGTCACCATTCCGTGCTACGTCAGCGCACGCGAAGACTACGCGTCGATCATGCTGATGATCCAGGAACAGCTCCGCGCATCCGGTATCACGCTCGACCTGAAGATCATCGATCATACGACGTTCCATTCCGACAATCGTCAGGACAAGAACGCGCTTCCGCTTTTGTCATCGAGCTTTCCGCCGGTTCCGACCCTGACCCTGGCCTCGCAGCTTGCGGCCTCGGCCGAGGTCAAGGCCGACGGCAAGGGGCAAGGCAATTACAGCCATTACGGAGTTGCCATGCCCGGGATCGACGATCTCCTTGCCAAGGCGCAGAATGAGCCTGATTTCGACAAGCGCATCGCGATTATCCAGGAGGCGGAGAAGAAGGTTCTGACGGACCTGCCGCTGCTCGGCATCATCGCGCTGTCCTATGTGATCGCCAGAAACCCGCGCCTTGATATCGGCTACAAGGTGGAGTCGGGACCGGCCTATTGGTCGCTCGCAAAGGCCAAGCGCGTCGCCTAGCGCAACGCGATCGTCGTCAGGTGGGGCAGGAGCGAATAGTCCTGCCCTGCTTCTCGTGGCGACCAACGGTTGCCTTTGGTAGGTACCCGTCGAGCAGGTCAGTCTCTTCATCAGGGCAGGCTGGAAACCTCGATCCACTTTCAGCGGATCTGAATTCGGCCGATCATCTCTGACGAGGTGACGTTCGTGCACCTTCACAATCTGTGTATTCAGAGCAACCAAGATCATCAGCCGTCCAGCTTAAAACAGTAATCTGGTGCGACTTGCCGCGCCGAGGCCAATATCTCATGACTATAGTGCCCGAAAATTTGTCGACGACCGCGCCGGAGAAGGAAACCATATGCAGCTCAATGGCGGACTGAACCCGAACGATCCGGAATTTTTCGAGCTTTTGACGGGAAGCTTCCGGCGTCTTGTCGGCCGGCCGCTCGTTCCAAAGGAGCGTGGCCCCGAATGGCTCTATAGCGATGCCCCATTCGTCGTCCTTGCCCATAACACGGCGCCCAGTCCGGTCTTTGTTTATGCCAATGGCGCGGCCCAGAGACGCTTCGGATACAGTTGGAGCGAATTCGTAAAGCTGGAATCGCGGCTATCGGCTGGCCCGAGCGAGCGCGGCGAACGTCAGGCGCTGCTCGATGCGGTGGCGCAGAACGGATATATGGCGGGCTATCGCGGCCTGCGCGTCACGAAATCGGGAAGCCGATTCTGGATGGAAAACGGGGTCGTCTGGCAGCTGAGGGATGAAAAAGGGCAGGATTTCGGTCAGGCTGCAACCTTCTCCGAGTGGGCGGACGTAGCAGCCTCTTAAGTTGTCGACGCGCTCGGCAGTAATCTGGCGACCGCAATCTGCGCTTTAGTCGCCGCTCTTGGATGTGATCGTCAACTCTGAACCATGAGCGCTGCGCATATCCGTCGCCGTAGCGGGGTCGCGGTCGGAGGCCTTGTGCAGAAGCACTGAGCGATAGCCTTCATTGTGCATACCCTCGATCAGCGTCACATCCGCGTTGCCGGGATTGTTGGATCGCTCGAACCAGTCGATACTGTGATGCAGGAAATTCATCTCGAAGGCGCGGTTGGTGACGCCGTGACCGACGATAATAGCGGTATCGTTGCCACGGCCAATATCGTGCATGACGGTCGATAAAAACAGCCGCACCCGCTGCGCCACATCCGCCCGGCTCTCACCATCTGGCGGGCGAGCATAGAACTTGCCGTTATTGTTGCGAAGCCGAGCCCATTTCTCGAATTCCTCCGGAAATTTGCGCCGTTGTTCGGCATGGTCGTAGATCTCGGTAAACAGCCCGAAATCCTGCTCTCTCAGCAAATAATCCTCATGGACATCGCCGATCGCGCCGGGATGTACAGCCTCGATGATCGCGTCCGTAGTTTGGCGTGTCCGCAGATAGGGCGAATGCCAGATGGTCGCCTTCGGTGCGGCAACCGGCAGCGATCCCAGAAAGGAAGCGATGCTTTGCCCTGCAACAAGCGCCTGCCGGTAGCCCCATTCCGTCAACGGAACATTGTGATCGCCGAACTGCCGGTAGGCGCTCTCGTCGAGATTGCCGAGGGATTCGCCGTGTCGAACGAGGAAGATGCGCATGTCTGTCCGTCTGTGCTGCGGGTGATGTATCATGAAGGGCGTTGTGGCAGTGCGCAATGGCACGAAAACATTCGGAGCGCAGAACCCTTGCCGATCTCCATCGCTTCTGCCTTTCTTGCAGAGCCGCTACCCGGAGAAGCGAAATGCCAGACCCAGATCCTGAGGAAAAGATTGATTCCACATTCCGCAATGGTTCGCTGACAGCCGCCGGGATCATTCTCGGCTTTTCGCTGAACTTCATCGGCCGCTGGGTCTCTAATCCCAATGACTGGAGCACCATCGATATCGCACCGATGGCGCTGCTGACGATCGGCATAGCGCTCCAGGTGAAGGTATTCGCGGACCTGTTGGCACGAGATTCCCTGATCGCAGCAAAATACGACCGCTCACGGCGTCTATTTCTGATCGGCCTTGTTATCGTTGCTGTCGGAATAGGGATTGCGTTGCTGAACGATATTCTTGGGCTGGGCTCGATGCAGATGCTGGGCTGAGGCATCAGCGCGTTCTTATCGGCTACGGCCGATGCTCGCATACATGCCCGTCGTCCGGAACTCGGTCGGTGTGATGCCGTAAACACGGCGAAAGACCTTGGCGAAGTAATTCGCATCCTCGAAGCCACACATGATCGAGACTTCCTTGACGGGGAGGAAATCGGCCTTGGTGAGAAGTTTTGCGGCGCGCTGCAGGCGCTGCTGCAGCACATATTCGGCCGGCGGCACGCCTTCGCTTTCGGCGAAGCTGCGGGAGAAGTGGGCGCGGCTGAGGCCGACGATTGCCGAGAGCTCGCTGACGGGCAGCGGTTTTTCCAGATTGGCGTTGATGTGGTCGATCACCGGCTGCATTGCGCTCTGTTCGGCCATGAAGGCGGATGAGCCGAAAATGTCGTCGTAAAGCGCCATGGCGGCTTCATAGGCGATCGCCGAGGCGGAGCCGGGCGTGTTGGCGCCCTTGACGAGGCGAAGGCTGCAATCGGCCAGATGATCGATGGTCGATTGCTGTAACTTCAAAACCGGACCGGCCAGCGCCAGCACCATCTTGTGGATGCGCAGCGTCTCCTCGCCATTCATAGAAATCCAGAAATATTCCCAGCGCTCGCCTTGTTCCAGCCAGTAGCGGTGATTGTGCGGCACCAGCACCATCATCGTGTCGCCGCCCTGGAGCTTGTAGTTGCGGTTCTGGTAGCGCAGGCGGCCGGTGCCGCTGATCGTGTGCTGCAGCACCGTGAACGGCGTCTGGCCGCGCTTTCTGCCATCCCAATCATAGGTCTCGTCGGCGCGCACCTCATAACCGGCGCTTGTCGGCATGGCGTGCAGGCGCTGGCGTCCGCGCGGCAGCGAAACCGTCCTCATCGACTGTCCGTTGGCGATCAAATCCTGCAGCACAAAATTACCCTCGAAAGCATAATCCTTCTCTGGTCGCCCTTTCGAATATGCGCATAATCCCTCCTCACTAGAGGAAGAGATCACGGTCGACAGAACGGCCGGGAGGAATACGGGCATCATTTCCGGTATTTTTGACGACATGCGCAAGCATGGCGGCTGGCCCTCCTTTGCTGTCTTTCTCCGTAGCATTTGATCGGATCGAGGTGAAGGATATGAGTTTCAAAATCGCTATTATCGGAGCAGGCAGTGTCGGCTTCACCAAGAAGCTGTTCACGGATATTCTCTGCGTGCCGGAGTTCAAGGACATCGAATTCGCGCTGACCGACCTCAGCGAACATAATCTCCAGATGATCAAGGCCATTCTCGACAAGATCGTCGAGGCAAACAAGCTGCCGACCAGGGTAACGGCGACGACGGATCGTCGCAAGGCGCTGGAAGGCGCGCGTTACGTCATCAGCTGCGTGCGTGTCGGCGGCCTGGAAGCCTATGCCGACGATATCAGAATTCCCCTCAAATATGGTATCGACCAGTGCGTTGGCGATACGATCTGCGCCGGCGGCATTCTCTATGGCCAGCGCAACATCCCGGTCATCCTCGATTTCTGCAAGGATATCCGTGAGGTCGCAGCACCCGGCGCGAAATTCCTCAACTATGCCAACCCTATGGCGATGAACACCTGGGCCGCCATCGAATATGGCAAGGTCGATACGGTCGGCCTGTGCCACGGCGTTCAACATGGTGCCGAACAGATTGCCGAAGTGCTCGGAGCCAAGTCGCAGAGCGAACTCGACTACATCTGCTCGGGCATCAATCACCAGACCTGGTTCGTCGACCTGCGCCTCAACGGTCGCAAGATCGGCAAGGATGAGCTGGTCGCCGCCTTCGAGGCGCATCCTGTCTATTCGCAGCAGGAGAAGCTGCGCATCGACGTGCTGAAGCGCTTCGGCGTCTACTCGACCGAAAGCAACGGCCATCTCTCCGAATACCTGCCCTGGTATCGCAAGCGGCCTGACGAAATCACCCGTTGGATCGATATGTCTGACTGGATCCACGGCGAGACCGGCGGTTACCTTCGCCACTCGACCGAGACCCGCAACTGGTTCGAAACGGAGTTCCCGCAATTCCTTGCCTCGGCCGAAAAGCCGATCGATCCGACGAAGCGCTCCAATGAACATGCGAGCCATATTCTGGAAGCGCTGGAAACCGGCCGTACCTATCGTGGTCATTTCAACGTCAAGAATAACGGCGTCATCACCAACCTGCCGTCGGACGCGATCATCGAGTCGCCCGGCTTCGTCGATCGCTTCGGCATCAACATGGTTTCCGGCATCACCATCCCTGAGGCATGTGCGGCAACCTGCATGGCGTCGATTAACGTCCAGCGCATGTCGGTCCATGCAGCGGTTACCGGCGATATCGATCTCCTGAAGCTCGCAGTGCTGCACGATCCGTTGGTCGGTGCCGTCTGCACGCCGGAAGAAGTCTGGCAGATGGTTGATGAAATGGTTGTCGCGCAGGCCCGCTGGCTGCCGCAATATGCCGATGCCGTTCCGGCCGCCAAGGAGCGCTTGGCGAACGCCAAGGTCAAGACGAGGGAGTGGGAAGGTGCTGCGCGCCGTCACGTCCGCTCCATTGAGGAGCTTCGCGTCGAAAAGGCGGCGCTGAAGCAGGCCGTTTAAGTCAGGATGGAGGAAGCTGCGGCGGTTCTTCGGGAGGAAGGCCGCCGCATACCGGCTTTCTTCATCACGTTTGAGGAGAAGCGGAGACGCCTGCAAGCGCTCCGGAACAAGAGGGAGAGACGATGACGAATTTCCGTAAGATCGGCATCCTGGCAGGACTGGCGCTCGGCGTTTCAGTCGCAGCCTTGAATGCCTATGCGTCCGAGCCGACGGTGCCACCGGCTCCGCCGGCTTTCCCAGCGGAAGGCAAGATCAAATATGTGTCCCGCGACTCCATCCTGGAGTTCAAGGCGTTGCCGGAATATCACGAGCCGGATTGGGTCACGAAGAGCTTCGTCGCTACCGGCAAGCTGCCGGCAGTCAAGGATCGACTGCCCAAGGAGCCGATGGTTTTCAAGACCGAAAACATGCCTGACGGCATGGGTGTCTACGGCGATGTGATGCGCCACGTCATCGGCGGCCGGCCGGAAGGCTGGAATTACGGCGCCGGCCAGACGCAGGGCTGGGGCGGCATCGATATTGGCCTCTCCGAATGCCTGACGCGCACCGCGCCGCTCTTCCAGGTGGAAGCCAAGGATACCGAGCCGCTGCCGAACCTGGCGAAAAGCTGGGAATGGTCGCAGGACGGCCACAAGCTGACCATGCATCTGATCGAAGGCGCCAAGTGGTCCGACGGGGCGCCCTTCAATGCCGATGACATCATGTTCTACTGGGAAGACGAAGTCATCGATCCGAACGTTTCACCGCTCGGCGGCGGCGCATCGCCGGAAGCTTTCGGTGAAGGCACGACTCTCACGAAGGTCGACGACTACACGGTCGAATGGACCTTCAAGGACGCCTTCCCGAAGCAGTATCTCTATACGATGGCCTATCCGAACTTCTGCCCGGGCCCGTCGCATATCCTGAAGCCGCAGCACCCCAAATATTCGAAGAATACCTACGACCAGTTCAAGAACGCCTTTCCGCCGGAATTCATGAACATGCCGGTCATGGGCGCCTGGGTGCCGGTCGAATACCGTCCTGACGATATCATCGTCATGCGCCGCAACCCCTATTACTGGAAGGTCGACGAAAAGGGCAATCAGCTGCCTTACCTGAATGAGCTTCAGTACAAGCTCTCGACCTGGGCTGACCGCGACGTGCAGGCTGTTGCCGGCTCCGCTGACTTCTCCAACCTCGAGCAACCCGAAAACTTCGTGGCTTCGCTGAAGCGTGCCGCCGAAAAGACCGCTCCGGCGCGTCTCGCCTTTGGTCCGCGCCTGATCGGTTACAATCTGCGCATGAACCTCTCGGCCAACGGTTGGGGCGATCCTGATGCGCGTGGCCAGGCGATCCGCGAACTCAACCGGAACGAGGACTTCCGCAAGGCTGTCACCATGGCGATCGACCGCAAGGCGATCGGCGACTCTCTCGTCAAGGGGCCGTTCACGGCGATCTATGCAGGCGGCCTGTCTTCGGGCACGAGCTTCTATGATCGCAACTCGACCGTCTATTATCCCTTCGACCTCAAGGGCGCCAAGGCGCTGCTCGCCAAGGCCGGCCTGAAGGATACGGATAATGATGGTTTCGTGAATTTCCCGGCGGGAACCGGAGACGGCAAGGACGTCGAAATCGTGCTTCTCGTCAATAACGGCTACGCGACCGACAAGAGCCTTGCCGAAGGTGTCGTCGGCCAGATGGAGAAGCTTGGGCTCAAGGTCATCATCAATGCCCTTGATGGTCCGAAGCGCGACAATGCGCATTATGCCGGCCAGTTCGATTGGCTGATCCAGCGCAACGCATCGGAGCTTGCGTCCGTGGTGCAGAATACCGAACAGCTTGCCGCTGTCGGCCCACGCACCAGCTGGCACCACCGCGCCGGCAAGGATGACCAGCTCGACCTGCTGCCTTACGAGAAGGACCTTGCCGATATCGTCAACAAGTTCCGTGCGAGCCAGAACAATGACGAGCGTGTCGCGCTCATGAAGCAGTACCAGAAGACGGCTACCGAGAATGTCGATACCGTCGGCCTCACGGAATATCCGGGTGCGCTGATCGTCAACAAGCGCTTCTCGAATATACCCGAGGGTACGCCGATCTTCATGTTCAACTGGGCCGAAGACTCCGTCATTCGCGAGCGTCTTTGGGTGGCTGCCGACAAGCAGGGCAAGTATGAACTCTTCCCTGGTCAGCTTCCCGGCAAGCCCGGAGACAAGGGTCCCATAAACTAAGAGCTCCCTCCCAACCGAAACAGGACTCCGGCCGCGTGCGACGCGCGCGGCCGGTCAGAATCAACAAGCGGCCGCGCCGGAGACGAGCGACTGGCGGCAAGGAGAAGCGAACCGTCCGATGTTACGATTCCTGCTCATGCGCATCGCCTCGGCGATCCCCGTCCTCTTCATCCTGAGCGTGGTGACCTTCGCCATCATCCAGGCGCCACCCGGCGACTATGCCGACTACATCCGTTCGCAGCTGATGAACCAGGGCGGAGCCTCGTTTGCCCAGGCGGAAGAGCAGGCCCAGGCCTACCGCGTCGAACATGGGCTCGATAAGCCGATGGTCATCCAGTATGTCAACTGGGTGAAGGGCATCCTGACCGAAGGCGATTTCGGCTACAGCATGTATTACAACAAGCCGGTTGCCGATGTCGTCGGCGAGCGCCTGCCGCGCACGCTGGCCCTGGCACTGGTCTGCCACATCTTCGCGTCGGTGCTCGGCATTACCTTCGGTATCTGGGCGGCCACCCGCCAGTACACCTGGATCGACAGCCTGCTGTCCGGCATCTCCTTTCTCGGCATGACGGTGCCGCGCTTCCTGATGGCGCTGATCATCGTCTATCTCTTGGTCTTCCAGTTCAACGTCACGGAAATCGGCAGCTTCTTCTCGCCGCAATATGGCGGGGCGCCATGGTCCTGGGCGAAATTCGTCGATCTCGTCAGTCACGTCTGGCCGGTCGTGGCGATCGCCACCTTCGGCGGGCTCGCCTACAATATGCGCGTCATGCGTGGCAATCTGCTCGATACGCTGAATGCCCAATATGTCGAGACGGCGCGTGCCAAGGGGCTCTCGGGCGGCGCTGTCGTCCTGCGCCATGCCGTGCCGAATGCGCTGCATCCGCTCGTCATGTATCAGGGCGTCGTGCTTCCCTACATGCTGAGCGGTGAGATCGAAACCGCGATCATCTTCGCGCTGCCGACTGTCGGTCCGGCTATCGTCGGCTCCATGGCGATCGGCGATGTCTATGTCACCGCCACCTTCATGCTGGTGCTGTCGGCAACGCTGATCGTCGGCAACATCATCGCCGACATGCTGCTTGCCATGCTCGATCCGCGGGTCCGTCAATATGGAGGAGCCTGATATGTTTGCCTTCGACTCTTCCACGCCGCCCCCACCGCACGAGGAATCGGTCAAGAATACCGGCCATGGCAATGAGAGCTATATGGCGCTGGTCTGGCGCCGGCTTCGGCGCTCCTGGACCGGCATGATCGGCCTGGTCCTCGTCGGCCTCCTGATCATCATGGCGATCTTTGCCGATTTCTTCGTGCCGATGGATCCGAAGGCGACCGATGTCGGCTTCGCACCGCCGCAGCTCATCAGCATCCACGATAAGGAGGGCAATCTCGTCTGGCCGCGTATCTATGCGTTGGCAGATTCTGAGGAGCTCGACCCCGTCACCTTCCAGCCGATCGTCGGCCTCGATTATGACAATCCGCGTCTGCTCGGCTTTTTCGTCGAGGGCGCCGACTATAATCTGCTCGGCCTCATTCCGGTCAACCGCCACTTCTTCGGAACGGTCGATGGCCAGCCGGTGCATTTCCTCGGTACGGATAAATTCGGCCGAGACGTGCTCTCACGCGCCATTATCGGCTCGCGCATCTCGCTGATGATCGCGCTGACGGTGGTCTTCATCGTCACGGTCGTCGGCACCACCGTCGGCATGGTCTCCGGTTATTACGGCGGCGCCTTCGATGTCTGGGTGCAGCGTTTCGTCGAGCTGGTGCTCGCCTTTCCGCAACTGCCGCTCTATCTGGCGCTGACATCGCTGATCCCGATTACGGCACCCACTAATGTCTTCCTCGCCTTCGTGATCTTCGTCATGTCGGCGCTCGGCTGGGCGCAGATGTCCCGCGAGGTGCGCGGCAAGACGCTGGCGCTGGCGCGCATCGAATATGTGCGGGCGGCAATGGCGGTCGGTGCGACTGACCGGCGCATCATCTTCCAGCATATTTTCCCGAATGTGATGAGCCACGTGATCGTTGCCGTCACCATCCACATCCCGAGCGTCGTGCTGCTTGAATCCTTCCTTGGCTTCCTCGGCTTTGCCGTGAAACCGCCGCTGATTTCCTGGGGCCTGATGCTGCAGGATACGGCCAACTATTCCGTGATTGGAACCTATCCCTGGATTCTCGCTCCCGTCGCCTTCGTGCTGGTCACCGTCTTCGCGTTCAATGCGCTTGGCGATGGTCTGCGCGATGCGGTCGATCCCTATTGAGGTGATGAAGATGGCTCTTGCTCTTGTCAGTTCCTTCGCCCCGCCCGTCCGTCACGATCATGACGGACGCAAGGAAAGCCCTGTCATCGATGCGCGCAATATCGGCGTGAATTTCAAGGTCGAGCACGGCACGGTCGAAGCTGTGAAGGATATTTCCTTCCAGCTCTATCGCGGCGAAACCATCGCCATCGTCGGCGAGTCCGGTTCCGGCAAGTCGGTGACGGCGCGCACCGTCATGGGGCTGCTGTCAAAACGTGCGGTCATCTCGCCGCGCTCGACCGTCGAATATGACGGCAACAATATCCTGAAATTCTCGGAAAAGGCTCGACGCAAGCTGCGCGGCGATCGCATCTCGATGATCTTTCAGGAGCCGATGAGTTCGCTGAACCCGATCTATACGATAGGCAGCCAGATCGTCGAAGCGATCCGCGTCCACCGCAAGATGAGCCGCAAGCAGGCCGACGCCAAGGCGCTGGAACTTCTGAAACAGGTACAGATCCCCGATCCCGAGGCGCGGCTGCGGCAATATCCGCATCAGCTTTCAGGCGGTCAGCGTCAGCGCGTGATGATCGCCATGGCGCTTGCCAATGATCCCGACGTGCTGATCGCCGATGAGCCGACAACGGCGCTCGACGTCACCGTGCAGGCGCAGATCCTCAACCTCATCCGCAATCTGCAGACGCAATTGCGCATGGCAGTGATCCTCATCACCCATGACCTGACGGTGGTTCGCAAATTCTCTGACTATGTCTATGTGATGCAGCATGGCGAGATGCGCGAGCACAATGTCACGGAGCAGCTTTTCGCTAATCCGCAGCACCCTTACACGAAGCATCTGCTCGCATCCGAGCCGCGCGGCCAGGCCAATCCGCTGCCGGAGGGATCGGATATCATTCTCGATGCGCGCGGCGTGCGCGTCTCCTTCATGATGCGCCATGGCGGCTTCTTCAAGCCGCAGCTGCGCGAACTGGTCGCTGTCGATAGCCTCAATCTGACCCTGCGCCGGCACGAGACGCTCGGCCTCGTCGGAGAATCCGGATCGGGCAAGACGACCTTCGGTCAGGCACTGCTGAGGCTGAGCGACACCGACAATGGCGAGATCTATTTCGACCGGCAGCCGATCCACGGCAAGTCGCGGGCGGAAATGCGGCCATTGCGCTCGCGCATGCAGGTCGTCTTCCAGGACCCTTTCTCGTCGCTCAATCCACGCATGACGATCGGCCAGATCATCGAGGAAGGGCTGGTCGTCAACAAGCTTGGCGCGACAAGGGGCGAGCGTCTCGACCGCGTGCGCGAGGCGCTGACGGCCGCCGGCATGCCCGGGAATATCCTCTCGCGCTTCCCGCATGAATTTTCCGGTGGTCAGCGCCAGCGTATCGCCATTGCAAGAGCGATTGCGCTGGAGCCGGAATTCATCCTGCTCGACGAGCCGACCTCGGCGCTCGACCTTTCCGTCCAGGCGCAGATCATTGAGCTGTTGCGCAAGCTGCAGGACGAGCGGGGTCTCAGCTACCTCTTCATTTCGCACGATCTGAAGGTCGTGCGTGCCCTCTGCCACCGTGTCATCGTCATGCAGCACGGCAAGATCATGGAAGAGGGGCCTGTCAACGAAGTCCTTTCCAATCCCAAGACACCCTACACCGAACGGCTCGTCAGGGCCGCTTTCGATGTAGCCTGATTTCAGAATGCCGGAGGTTCATATGGCAAATCCCAGAATAACGTTCATCGGAGCTGGCTCCACCGTTTTCATGAAGAATATCGTCGGCGATATCCTGCAGCGTCCGGCGCTGTCGGGCGCCACGATCGCGCTCATGGACATCAACCCGCAGCGGTTGGAAGAAAGCGCCATCGTCGTCAACAAGCTGATTTCGACGCTCGGTGTGAAAGCGAAGGCGGAGACCTATTCGGATCAGCGCAAGGCCCTGTCGGGCGCGGACTTCGTCGTCGTCGCCTTCCAGATCGGCGGGTACGAGCCCTGCACGGTCACCGATTTCGAAGTGCCGAAGAAATACGGCCTGCGCCAGACGATTGCCGATACGCTCGGCGTCGGCGGCATCATGCGTGGCCTGCGCACCGTGCCGCACCTCTGGAAGATTTGCGAGGATATGCGCGCCGTCTGCCCCAACGCCATCATGCTGCAATATGTAAACCCGATGGCGATCAATACCTGGGCGATCGCCGAGAAATACCCCGATATCAAGCAGGTCGGCCTCTGCCATTCCGTCCAGGGCACGGCGATGGAACTCGCCCACGATCTCGACATTCCCTATGACGAAATCCGCTACCGCTCGGCCGGCATCAACCATATGGCCTTCTACCTGAAGTTCGAGCATCGCCAGCCGGATGGTTCCTACAAGAACCTCTATCCCGATCTGGTTCGTGCCTATCGCGAAGGGCGTGCCCCGAAACCCGGCTGGAACCCGCGCTGCCCGAACAAGGTGCGCTACGAGATGCTGACGCGGCTTGGCTATTTCGTTACCGAAAGTTCGGAGCATTTCGCCGAATACACGCCCTACTTCATCAAGGAGGGCCGTGAAGACCTGATCGAGAAGTTCGGCATCCCGCTTGATGAATATCCCAAGCGCTGCATCGAGCAGATCGCTCGCTGGAAGGGACAGGCGGAGACCTATCGTTCGGCCGAGAAGATCGAAGTCAAGGAATCGAAGGAATATGCGTCCTCGATCATCAATTCGGTCTGGACGGGCGAACCCTCCGTCATTTACGGCAATGTCCGCAACAATGGCTGCATCACGTCACTGCCGTCCAATTGCGCGGCCGAAGTGCCCTGCCTCGTCGACGCATCCGGCATCCAGCCGACCTTCATCGGCGATCTGCCGCCACAGCTGACGGCGCTCATCCGCACTAACATCAATGTCCAGGAACTGACGGTCCAGGCACTGATGACCGAAAATCCGGAGCATATCTATCATGCCGCGATGATGGACCCGCATACGGCTGCCGAACTCGACCTCGACCAGATCTGGTCGCTGGTGGACGAACTGCTGGCCGGCCATGGCGACTGGCTGCCGGAATGGGCGCGCCCGAGCAAGGTGCGCGCTGCCTGAGAGACAAAAGAAGATCGGCGCCGGCAAAAGAGCCGGCGCCGATTGCCTCACATGACTATGACAGCCTGCCTTCGTCATCGATCAAGGTCAGCCGGCAGGGTGCTTTGTCGCCCCATCGCCACAGGACGAGATTGAGATCTTCGGCTCTTGCCGCGGGCGCAAAACTCCTGATCATCAGGCCCTGATATCCATCGGACAGGAGCCGCCGCGCAAAGGCCTGCGTCCTTGCTTCTCCTTTGGTCTTCATCTCGTCGCGCCAGCTTGCCGCGGCAAGCGCGGCCGCATCCATGTCGAGCTTATGCAAGGCGGTTTCGTCCCGCGCGTCGAAAACGCTCTCGATATCGGCCTCATAAGAAACGAGTGTCGTCGGTTGCAGGCTGCCGACCTGATTGGCTTCCCGAAGTGCCGTCAGCACCGAGAGCGAGGTATAGAGTGCCGGCATTCCCTTGGCATTGAAGCGACCGCCATAGAGTTCGGGGCCCCGTCCGGAAAGGGGCTGGCGTGCATAGATCGGATTGAGGGCCCGATAGAGCTTTCCTTCGTAGCGCATTGGTATCGATCAGGCGTGGATGCCGGCATCGATCGCATCGATATAATCGAGCACTTCTTCCGCCCGACCGTCGCGGACGAGCTGCATCGCAGTCTGGCCCGAAAAGCCGGGCAGCGGCTCGGAACGATACCAAGCATAAGCCATCAGTGCCGATCCGAAGCGAGGTTCCACCTTGTTGACGACCTCGATCATCTCGCGCAGGCGTCGCTGCGTCTTGTCCGAACGCAGGCGGTCCTTGCGCTGGATCGCATCCTTGCCGAGGCCCGCGGTGCGGGCGATCTCTTCGCTCGTCGTGCGGAAGGCATCGGCTATCTTGCGCGGGGCAAACAGTCCGCCATCTGCGTATTGTGCCAGGCCCATGACCATCTCCATGCCAATATTCTTGACGGAATATAGCGTCAAATCTAGCGGCATTCAATGTTGGGGGCGCTTTATCGATATTGCCGGCCGATCATCTCGGCCGCCTTCGAGCCGATGGCCATCGCCGGCGCGTTGGTATTGCCCGAGGGAATGAAAGGGATGATCGAGCAATCGATCACCCGCAGCCCGTCGATCCCGCGAACCTTCAGCGCGCCGTCGACCACGGCCATCGGATCGCTGTCCGGTCCCATCCTCAGACTGCCGGAAGGATGATAGTTGGTCTTGACGGTCTGGCCGGCGAATTTCGTCAGCGCCTCCTCATCCTGCAGCGCCTTGCCGGGCAGGATTTCCATGGCGATCTTCGAACGGAAGGGTTCTGTTTCGAGAAGCCGTCGCGCCGTTGTCAGGGATGCCAGCGTCAGGCGCAGATCGTCGGGATCGCCGAAGAAATTGCAGTCGACGAGCGGTTGGTCGGCGGGATTGGCCGAGCGCAATTTCACGCTGCCGCGCGCCTTCGGCCGCAGCAGGCAGGAGGTGAAGGTCACGCCCCAGGTCGGCTTTGCGGAGGAGACGTCGCGGTCGAGATAGACGATCGGTGCGCAATAGAGCTGGATCGTCGGCCGCTCGCCGCCATCGGGATCATAGAAGAGGCAGGATTCGATGCCTGTCGTCGTCACCGGTCCGGAATCGAAGAGCAGATATTGCAGACCGTTGCGGATCATCGGCCAGCCCTTGTCCTCGCCGAAATAGCCTGATTTGCCCTTCGTGGTGGCGATGACAGGAACTTCGTGATGGTCCTGCAGATTGGCGCCGACGCCCGGCAGATCGGCGATCACCTCGATGTCATGTTCGCGCAGGTGATCGGCAGGGCCGATGCCGGAGAGCATAAGCAGCTTGGCGCTGTTATAGGTGCCCGATGCCACGAGCACTTCGCGCTCGGCCATGGCCTCATGCCTCTCACCGCCGCGCGTATAGGCAACGCCGACGGCGCGGCCGTTCTTGACGATGAGGCGGTCGACACGGGCTTCGGTGATGATCTCCAGCCTCCTGTCGCCGGAGAGTGGATCGAGGAAGGCCTTCTTCGCATCCGAGCGTTCCGTCCGGCGCCCCCATTTTGCGAAGGTGTGCTGCATGATGCCGACGCCGTTCTGCCTGACGCCGTTGAAATCCGGATTATAGGGATGGCCGAGCCCCTGCGCCGCGAGGATGAAATCCTCGGTCGTATCGGAAATATGACGCGGCTCGGAGACGCGCAGATTGCCGGAAATGCCGTGGAATTCATTGTTGAAGCGGCTATTGGCTTCAATGCCTTTGAAATGCGGCAGCATATCCGCGTAGGACCACTCGGCCTCGTTGCCGAGATAGGCGGCCCAGCTGTCGTAATCTTCCTTCTGGCCGCGCATGTAGACCATGGCATTGACCGCGCTGCCGCCACCGAGCGCCTTTGCTACGGGCACGATCGGACCGCGACCGCCGAGCTGCGGCTGAGGCGCCGTATGGTGCATTTCAAGGAAATCGTCGCGGGCAAGATATTTCATGTAGCCAGCCGGAAAGGACATCAGCCTCGCCGTGTCGCGTGGCCCGCGTTCGATGATGAGAACCGAAAACCCAAAATCCCGCACCAGCCGCATGGCGGCAACCGAGGCCGCGGATCCGCCGCCGGCGATGATGAAGTCGTAGCTCTTGCTCACATTTCCTCCAGACTGCAGGGATAGCGCGGATCATGATATGTGCCGACTCGCAATCGCCTCGCAAAGCGAGCGACAACAATGACATAGATGCCCCCGGCGATCGTCAAGACACTTCGCGCTCAGCGGTCAAAGAATAGGGTTTCGGCGTTCTCGGTGAAGATCTTGCGGGCAAGCGTGGGGTTGCCGATCGCCTCCTGCATGCCGTCGATCAGATCGGCATCATCTGGCATGTCGCTCCAGAGTTCGGTATGCGGCCAGTCGCTGCCCCAGAGCAGCTTTTCCGGATGGCTGGCGGCAAGCGCTCGTATAATATCGGCAAAACCCGCATACCCAGCCTCGCGCGTCAGCCGATACGGCGCCGTCAGTTTGATGTAACCGCCGGGGTGATCGGCCAGCCGCTGCAGCGCCGAGAGATACTGCCGCCATGCGCCGCCGGCGAGCGGAATGAAACCCAGGTGGTCAATGACGAAGCGGATACCGAGAGCCGGCAGCCGTCCCGCGAGATCATCGATCTGGTCCGGACTGATCTGCAGCTGCAGGGACCAGCCGAAATCGCGGATCGCTGCCGCAAGCCTTTCGGCGGCAGCCAGCGGCAGGCCGCCTTTGTTGCGGGTATTGATGCGGACACCGCGTACGCCGAGCCCGTCCAGCCGCGCGATCTCGTCCGAGCCTGTCTCGGGATCGATGACCACAATACCGCGCAGACGCTCAGGAAAGGCCGCGAGGGCCTCGATCAGAACCCGGTTGTCGAGGCCGTAGACGCTCGGCTGTACAAGAATGCCCCTGCCGATGCCGAGCTTCGTGGCAAAGTCGATCCAGTCTGCGGTCGTTGCGATCTGCGGCGTATAGCTGCGTGGCACATTGAGTGGCGCGTTCGACCGGAAGACATGGAAATGTGTATCGATCGTGCCCTGCGGCAGTGGTTTTGCCGGAAGACGCGTCAGCGGCAGGCGCGGCAGGCAGAGCGGGGCGTCATTGTCCGGCAGGCTCATTTCGTCTCCAGTTCCTCGTGCTGGAGGAAATCGAAATCGACGCCTTCATCGGCCTGCAGCACGCGAGAATGATAGAGCTTGGCATAACCGCGCGCCGGTTCGGCCGCCGATATTGCCCCAAGCTCTGCCATGCGCCGTTCGAATTCGATCTGGTCGATGGCGAGATCTATGCGTCTCTCCTTGACGTCGAGGCGGATTCGATCGCCGGTTCTGACGATCGCCAGTGGTCCACCGGCGGCAGCCTCCGGGGCGATATGCAACACGATTGTCCCGAAGGCGGTGCCGCTCATGCGGGCATCGGAGATGCGCACCATGTCCTTGACACCCTGCCGCGCGAGTTTACGCGGGATCGGCAGATAGCCGGCTTCCGGCATGCCGGGGGCGCCCTTCGGGCCGGCATTGCGAAGCACGAGGATGTCTTCGACGCTGACATCGAGATCGTCGCGATCGATCCTGAGTGTCATATCCTCGACAGAATCGAAGACGACCGCCCGCCCTTCATGCTGCAGCAGATCCTTCGACGCGGCCGATTGTTTGATGACGGCGCCGCGCGGCGCCAGATTACCGTGGAGTACGGCAATCGTGCCGATCGGCTTCAGCGGCTTTTCGACTGTGCGGATTATGGTCTGGCCGGGTTCATCCGGTGCCGCATCCATCACTTCGCCGATCGTCTTGCCGTAGATCGTCCGCTGGCTGCCGTCGATCTCATGGCGCACAGCTTTCAAGAGCGTCTGCACGCCACCGGCATCATGGAACTGCTCCATATAGTGCTGGCCCGAGGGCTGCAGGTCGACGAGCAGCGGAATAATCTTCCCGAGCCTGTCGAGTTCCGCCATATCCAGGCGGAAGCCGAGCCGTCCGGTAATGGCGGCAAGGTGGACGACGGCATTGGTCGAGCCACCCATCGCCTGCAAGGTGACGAGGCCGTTGCGGATGGCTGCAGGTGTGAGGATATCGCGCACGGTCGGCGCATCCGGGTTGGAAGCAAGCGCGGCGGCGACGCGGCCGGTTTCCTCGGCAAGCCGGACCCGCTCGGATTCGGCGGCAGGCGCCGATCCCGCGCGCGGCAGGCAAAGGCCCATCACTTCGGTCAGGTTGGCCATGGTGCTTGCCGTTCCCATGACCGTGCAGGTGCCGATCGAGCTGGCAAGCTTGTTGTTGACGTCTGAAATCTCGGCTTCATCGATTTCACCGGCGCGGAATCGGCCCCAGAAACGACGGCAATCGGTGCAGGCGCCGAGCCGTTCGCCCTTGTGATGGCCGACCGCCATCGGCCCGGTCGGCAGGAAGATCGCCGGGATCTCGCTGCTGGCTGCGGCCATGATCTGTGCCGGCAGGGTCTTGTCGCAGCCGCCGATGAGGATCACTGCATCCATGGGCTGGGCGCGGATCATCTCCTCGGTTTCCATCGCCATCAGATTGCGCAGGTACATCGAGGTCGGAGAGGCAAAGCTCTCGTGGATGGAAATGGTCGGGAAGACCATCGGCATGGCGCCGGCCAGCATGGCGCCACGCTTGGCGGCTTCGATCAGCTGAGGGACATTGCCGTGGCAGGGATTGAAATCGCTGTATGTATTGGCAATCCCCACGATCGGGCGATCGAGAGCGTCATCGGAGTAGCCCATCGCCTTGATAAAGGCCTTTCGCAGGAAAAGGGAAAAACCCTGATCGCCGTAACTCGTCAGCTTGCGACGCAGACCGCTCGACATTGTTGCTCCCTCATCCCTTAAATCGAGGCCAAGCCTAGATGGATATCGATGATTGTCAATAAAGAAGATTGCGAGACGCCAGGGTCGAATGCGCCTCAAATGAAATTCTGAGAGAAAAATCTAAGATAATTGGTGGTTTTTTCGCCATTCCACCTGTTGCGCGCATTGGCTTTGTTGAAGATGACGTCTAAATTATCGATAAAATGAAATGGAGCGGTTCATGGCAGAGATCAACCGAAGGCGAGTGGGGATTATTGGCGCTGGCTGGGTCAGCGAATATCACCTGCCCGCATGGGTGAAACAGGCGTCACGCGCTGAGGTGGTCGCAATTGCGGACCCCTCGGAACAGGCGCGAACGGCCAGAAGCAAGGAATTCGCCATTCCCAGACACTATGCGAGCGCGGAGGCAATGTTCGCGGAAGAAGCGCTCGATGCAGTCGATATCTGTGCGCCACGTGAGGTGCATGTGGCGCTTGTGCGGCTGGCGGCGGAAAAAGGCATTGATATTCTCTGCCAGAAGCCGCTTGCGCCGGACTATAATCAGGCACGCACCCTCGTTGCCGGCCTGCCGGACGAGATCCGACTGATGGTGCATGAGAACTGGCGGTTTCGCGCCTATTATCGTCGGCTCAAGGCGTGGCTGGAGGAGGGCATTGCCGGCCATATCAGGCATGTGCAGTTCGAGTTCTTCTCGAGTGGCATGATTGCCGATGCCGCGGGCAACAGACCGGCGCTCATCCGCCAGCCGTTTTTCCGCAAGCAGGAGCGTCTTCTGGTCATGGAAGTGATGATCCATCATCTCGATACGCTGCGCTACCTGCTCGGCGAGATGGAGGTGGTCGCCGCACGGCTTGAGCGCAGCAACGACGATATCGTCGCCGAAGATGTCGCCTCTGTCGTCCTGCGCCGTCTGGACGATGGGGTGATCGTCACTGTAAACGCCAGTCTGGCGGTGCATGGCGCACCGCCGGCGCCGCGTGATCATCTGCGGATCTTTGGCACCGAGGCGACGCTGGAACTCTATGGCAGTCGTCTTTCGGCAAAGGGCCGTGCCGAGCGCGAGGAAGAGTTCGATGCCGATGCCGTCTATCAGGGCGCCTATGATGCAACGATCGCGCATTTCCTCGATGGGCTGGATGGCCGTGCGGCGATGGAAACGGTGCCCGACGACAACATGAAGACGCTGGCGCTGGTCGAGGATATCTATCGGCTGAGCCGGTTCGACGCTCGACGCAAACCGCGATAAGATGGCCCGCCGCCGGAGGACTATGGATGCAGACGCTTGATGATATCAGTGAAGACGGGATCGAACACGACGATCTGAGCATCGCGCGCGCGCTGGAGGAGGACATCATCTTCGGACGGCTAGCGCCCGGTACGCGCCTCACCGAAGACACGCTGCTGGCTCGCTTCCACGTCACCCGCCATTTCGCCCGCCAGGCGATCGTCCAGCTGGAGACGATGGGCATCGTCGTGCGCGAGCGCAACAAGGGCGCCACCGTGCGCTCGCTGACTTCGAGGCAGGTTCAGGAAATCTACGATGTGCGCGAGTTGCTGCAGCGCCAGGCGGCTCTCTGGATTCCCTTGCCGGCGCCCGACGAACTTATCGCCGAGCTAACGGCACTCCATGAAGAGCACGGCCGGCACGTCGAATCCGGCTATCTGCGTGGCGTGCACGAGACGAACGACCGCTTCCACCTGACGCTGTTCGGCGCCTGCGGCAATTCCCATCTGGTCCAGTCGATCGAGCTCTACATGCGCCTCAGCCTGCCGGTGCGCGCCAATTCCATGTCCAGCAAGGAATCCCTGCGCATCTCGCACGAGCATCACCGGCTGATGATCGAGATGCTGAAGGGCAGGGACAATTGGGTTCTGGCGCAGCTCTGCGTCGATCACCTGCAGCCCAGCAAGAAGCGCTACCTCGCCTATGTGAGCGAGAACTGAGGGCCTAGGCTGGTGGACCGGCAATCATGCCTGCCGTTGCCGCTCGTCAATGCTCTCCATCGCGCAGGAGAGCCAGGACATCGGCACGCTCCGGTGCGCCGAGCCGTCCGCCGAAGCTGCTGCATTTCAGTGCCGCGGCGGCGGAGGCCATCCGGATCGCGGCATCGGTTGTCAAACCCTCGGTGACTGCCAGCGCGTAGGCGCCGTGAAAAATGTCACCGGCAGCCAGCGTGTCGACGGTCTTGACCCGAAATGCCGGCACATGCGCGACGCCGTCAGCCTCTTCGTTCCACCAGTAGCTGCCGCGCTCTCCGGCGGTAACCACAATCAAGGCCTGCGGATATTGTTTCCGGAGAAACGACACCATGTCCGCCGGATCGGCGATCTTTGAAAGGCTGAAGGCGGCCGGCTCCGAAAAGATGATGTGGTCGGCATGTCTCGCCAACCTGTCGATAATCTCAGGCGCAGCGACATCACCGTCGAGGATCGCGGGCTTTCCCGCAGTCCTTGCCGCTTGCAGGACCTTAAGAGCAAGAGCCGGCCAGCGCACGTCCACCATGACGGCGTCGAATGTCGCGAGATCGTCGCTCGTGACGTCCCTGACTTCCTCGTGCAGTTTCGGATCGTAAAAGGGAACGATCAGTCTCTCGCCATCGTCGTCGATGAGGATTGTCGAAACGGCCGAACGGGCACCGGCGACCCGGGCGCTGCCGCTGACATCAATTTCGGCTTGTCCGAGCTCGGACAGGATCTGCTGGCCGGTCGGATCGTCGCCGACCGCGCCCCAGAGGCTTGCATGACCGCCGAGGCGGACGATCGCGTAGGCCGCGCTGGACGCCATGCCCTCGGCCACCTGCAGCATCTCATAGGGCAGAACCTTGCCCGGCGTCTGCGGAATCGCGCGAACCCGAAACAGCGTATCGAGCACGGCCGCCCCGACGCAGAGCACATGGCGCGGCCTGTCGCCCGCATCGGAAAAGGTCGGGCTCAAATGCGTCGGCCAGTCGACTTGTCGAAGAGATGAACACTTGCCGGATCGATCGAGATCGAAACCGTATCGCCGTAGGCAATCGCCAGCCGTTCGCGGAAGAGGCAGGAAATCTGTTCGCCGTTGCAATCCAGCTTGGCGAATATCTCCGATCCGGTGCCCTCGACGATGTCGGCGCGTCCGGCAATTCCGCCTGGGATGGCGCGGATATGTTCGGGACGGATGCCATAGACGAGCTGACCGGCGGGTGGCGCGCTCTTGATATTTTCCGGCAGGGGCAGGACGAGGCCCTTCTCCGTGCGGAAAATCCCCTCTTCGATCTTGCCGTCGATGAAGTTCATCGACGGCGAGCCGATAAAGCCGGCGACGAAGAGATTGGCAGGACGGTCATAGAGTTCAAGCGGAGCGCCGACCTGTTCGATGACGCCATCATGCAGCACCACGATCTTGTCGGCCATCGTCATCGCCTCGATCTGGTCATGGGTGACATAGATCGTCGTCGTCTTGATGCGTTGATGCAGCGATTTGATTTCGGCTCGCATCTGCACGCGCAGTTTGGCGTCGAGATTGGAAAGCGGTTCGTCGAACAGGAAGACCTGCGGATCGCGCACAAGCGCGCGGCCCATGGCGACGCGCTGACGCTGGCCGCCCGAGAGCTGCTTCGGATAGCGGTCGAGCAGCTTTTCCAGGCCGAGAATATTGGCGGCCTTGTTGACACGCTCTGAAATCTCCGAGGTGTCGGCCTTCTTCAGCTTCAGGGCGAAGCCCATATTGTCGGCGACGCTCATATGCGGATAGAGCGCATAGTTCTGGAAAACCATCGCGATATCCCGGTCTCGGGCTCGAAGGTTGCTGACATCACGAGCACCAATCCGGATTTCACCGTCGCTCATCTCTTCGAGACCGGCGATCATGCGCAGCAGGGTGGATTTGCCGCAGCCGGACGGGCCGACGAGCACGACGAATTCTCCGTCGGCGATATCGACGCTGATATCCCTGATGACGTTGACGGCACCAAAGCGCTTCTGGACGTTTCGAATATTCACATTTGCCATATTGATGGTCCTTTGAATGCCTGGGTCAGCCGCCCTTGACGGCACCAGCCGTCAGGCCTGCAACGATCTGCTTCTGTGCGAACATGGTGAGCACCAGCACGGGCAGCGTGACGATGAGCGCGGCAGCCGCCAGCGGCCCCCAGCTGACCTGCTCGAAAGAGAGCATGTTGTAGACGGCCACAGGCAGGGTTCTGGTCTCGCGGCTCGCAAGCACGATACCGAATACGAAGTTGTTCCAGGAGAAGATGACGGAGAGGATGAAAGCCACGACGATACCCGGCTTGGCGATCGGTAGCGCCACAAGGCGAAAGACCTGCCAGGACGTCGCGCCGTCGATGCTGGCCGCCTCTTCAAGCTCCATCGGCGTCGTTTCGAAATAGCCGATCATGATCCAGACGACGATCGGCACTGTTACCACCAGATGGATGATGATCTGCGGCCAGAGCGTGCCGAGAAGGTTCAGCCATTGGAACAGCAGGAAAAGCGGGATGAGGAAGGACAGGCCGGGCGTCATGCGCGCGATCATGATGACCATGGCGGAACGCTCCGCCTTCAGCCGCGCAATGCCGTAGCCGGCCGGTACGCCGATCAGCAGCGCGAGCAAGGTCGCCCCACCCGTCACGAGGATCGAATTCCAGAAATAGAGGAAGAAATTGTTCTCCTCGAAGACCTTCATGTAGTTCGACCAGGCAAAGCGCTCGGGGATGAAGATCGGCGGATAGGCGCCGTTGTCGATTTCGTATTTCAGCGACAGCGAGATCATCCAGAGGAAGAACAGGATGACCGGGGAGACCATGACGAGGGCGACGAACAGCAGCCCGATACGGTCGATCGTCTTGCGTTTCATCAGCGTGTCTCCGTGTCGGACCAGTTGGCGCGCTGCCGGATCATCATCAAGACGAAGGAAAGCGCGACGATGATGATGAAGAAGACGACCGCCATCGCCGACCCGTAGCCGATGTCATAGTAGGAAAAGGCCGTATTATAGAGATAGATGTTGATCGTCTCCGACGCCGTGCCCGGCCCGCCCTGTGTCATCGCGTAGATGATATCGAAGCTCTTGACCGCATCGATGCTCCTGATCATGACGCCGATCATCAGGAAGGGTGCGATCATCGGCAGGGTCAGGTATCGAAATTTCTGCCAGGCGTTGGCGCCGTCGATTTCGGCACTCTCATAGGGTTCGCGCGGAACGGCCGCCAGGCCTCCGAGAACGATCAGCATGATCAGCGGCGTCCATTGCCAGGTCTCGACCAGCACGAGCGAGGGAATGACGCTGTTCTGGTTGTAGATCCATTCCTGCGGCCCAATGCCGACAAGTGACAGCAGATAGTTGAGCACGCCGAGCTGCGGATGGAACATCATGGTCCAGACGAGCGCGATGGCGACGGGTGTCGCCATCATCGGCATGACGAAAACGCCGCGCAGCAATCCGCGGAACGGAAACTGCGCGTCGAAGATCAGGGCCGCGAGCGTGCCCAGGATGAGCGGGGCGAGGACGGCAAGCAGCGTGTAGAGCGCCGTGTGCCAAAGCGACTCCCAGAAGCGCATGTCCACCAGCAGCCGGGTGTAATTGTCCAGGCCGGCAAAAACCACCGGCTGGCCCAGGGTCCAGCTGTTCACGCTCATCCATAGCGTGAACACCCAGGGAAACACGATGACCGCGGCGATGACGACCAGCGCCGGGACAACGAAGGGCCAGTAGTTCGGAGCAAGCCTGCCAGGCTTGCTCCTCCCGTTTGCGATGCTTTTCGATCGCGTGGTGTCCATGCTCACGGATGCCATTATCCCTCGCTTCGGGCCAGTACCGGTTCGAACTGCGCCGTAGCGCTCTTCAGTTCCGCTGCAGGATCGGCGCCGCCGATCATGTTGGTCAGGCCGACGCCGTAGATGTCGCGGAACTCGGTGACCGGAATGATGACCGGCAGCGCGAGCTGCGAAACCTTTGCCGAGCCCGCAACGGCATCGACCCAGGTGCTCGGCATCGTGACCCCTTCGCGAACCTTGGCATCTTCGAGGATCGAATTGCGGAAGGGAACACCTGCACCCGCCTGCAGAAGGCGCGCGCCCATGTCGTGGGAAATGACCCACTGGCAGAAGAGGTAGGCTGCTTCCTTGTTCTTGCTGGCCGCGGTGACGCCGATGCCGTCGCCGGTTGTCGCGGCAGCCTGGGCCTTCGGTCCCTTCGGCATGATGCCGTAACCGACCTTGCCGACGACGCGGGACTTTTCCGGGTTCTCGATCGGCGGTGCGAAGCCGACGCCATCGAGCCACATGCCGACCTTGCCCTGCAGGAAGGCGGACTGTGCTTCCGCCCAGTTGAAGCCGGATACGCCGACAGGCGCAGACTTCGTCATCAGGCGCTGATACATCTTGGCCGCCTCGACCGCTTCGTCAGAAGTCGTGCGCAGTTTTCCATCCGGACCGAGCGGCGTCGAACCATAGCCGAGCAGCAGGGTCGTCCAGACCGGAACGTTGGCATTCTTGAGGCCACGGGCCACGAAGCCGTAGGTATTGGAGGACTTGTCAGTCAGGGCTTCAGCAGCATTCGCCATCTCATCGAATGTCGATGGATAGGACAGGCCCTTCTTCTCGAATAGCTCCTTGTTCCAGTAGACGATCCAGTAGTCCACGGAGAACGGAAGCGAGCGCAGCACGCCCTGCGAATCCTTGGCGAACTGAAGACCGGCTTCGGCAAAATCGCTTTCGACCAGCGACGGATCGGTCAGCGACGGGTCCTTCACGAAGCCGCTGATATCGGCCAGCCAGCCGCCCTTTTCGAACTGGCGCTTCTGGACGTGATAGCTGAGGTGGACGACGTCGAAGCTCGGCTTGCCGGAGCTGAGCTCGATCGTCGTCTTCTGGCGCTGCTGCTGTTCCGGTGTTGCCTCGGCATTGACCTTGATGCCGGTCAGAGCTTCGAATTCGCTCAGATATTTGAGAATCGTCTCGCTGCGCGGGCTCTTGACGAGGTTGACCTCGAGCGTCGTGCCGGCAAATCGCTTCCAGTCGACAGCTGCGGAAGCAGGCTTGATGCCGAGAAGCCCGGCTGCGCCGATGGCTGCTGAACCGGCCAGAAAGTTTCGGCGTGTGGGACGAATGAATGATGATGACATGCTGCTCTCCTCCTCTTGTGTGGCCTGCGATCTCCTCACCGCAGGTGTCAGTCTAGATTCTCAGCGCGCGACTTCGCGCGTGGTTGATATGTGCGGCAAGTGCATCGACGGCTTCTTGCGCATTTCTTTTTTCAATCGCTTCCAGCACGCGAAGATGCTCGCCCATGACGGGGCCGACGCGCCCGTCGATGCGGAAGCGCTCCTGGCTGATCAGGCGCATCTTGATGGAGTTGACGCGGTAGGCGTTGGAAATGATCGTGTTGCCCAGCGCATCGATAAAGGCGTCATGCATACCCCAGTCGACAGCCTGGGCGTGGACTTCCAGTTCATGCGAATGATTGCCGGCCTCGATTGCCGCGACGATCTCGCGATGCTGTTTCAAGAGCGCCGCGATCGTCCCGTCGCTTGCCGTCTCCGTGAAGATCCCGACGGCTTCCTTTTCGAGAAAGAGCCGGAGCTGGAAGGCTTCGCGGATAAGATTGAGGTCGATATGGGCAATCTGCAGACCGCGCTGCGGTACGGTCTTGATCAGGCCCTCGGCTTCAAGCCGCGGTATAAGCTCGCGAATGGCGCCGAGTGTCAGGCCGGTCAGTTCGACAAGCCTGCGCTGCGAGACGAATTGCCCGGGACGGACATCACGCGCCAGCAGATGCCGGGTAAAGCTTTCATAAGCTTTCTCTCTCAGCGTCGGCTGCTCGTCCGCTCCATCCATCGGGCTCTCCTCGTACATGACCGCTATGCTGCCTTTGTGCGAAAAAGTCCGTCAAAGGCAAGGGCAAGCTCGCGTCTGCCATCGGCGGAGATTGACGTCAAAGGCGGGCGAACCGCAAGCCATCTATCATCGCCGGTCATTTTTGCCACCATGACTTTTACCGCCGGCGTCACGGGATGCTTGAGCAGTTCGCCGACGAATTGTTCGACGCGCGGATCGTCATTGCCGTCGACGGCCATTGCACGGACTTCGTGCGGTGCAAAATTGGCCATGCCCGAAATCGCACCTTGACCGCCCATGCGCACGCCCTTGGCGAGATGCCGCTCGTCGCCGATCAGGATGATCAGATCGCCATGCTGGCGCAGCAGGGTTTCGGTGTAGGGCCAGTCGCCGGAGGAATCCTTGACGCCGGTGACGATGGAAGGGAAGGCCTTTCGCAGGCGGCTGATCAGGTCGACGCTCAACGCGACCATTGTGACCGAGGGAATATTGTAGGCCAGTACATCACGCGCTGCGTCGCCGACACGCGCAAAAACATCCGCGAACCAGGCAAAGATGCCGTCATCGCTGACATTCTTGAAATAGGAGGGCGGGGCGAGAAGGATATTTCGCACGCCCTTCGACAGGGCCTGTGACATCTGCTGGGCTGCGTCCTCTGCCGCATCGACAAGCACGCCGACGACGATCTGTCGAGGCTGAACGCCGGCGGCAATGAATGCGTCGAGGATCCCTTCGCGTTCCTGGCTGCCGATCGACGCGCCTTCGCCGGTCGTTCCGAAGAGGGTGACGCTGGCGCAGCCCGAATCAAGGCTCCGCTTTGCCTGGGCGAGCATGACCTCGGCGGCGATGGCGCCGCTGCTTTCAAAAGGTGTCGCCAATGCGACCGACAAACCAAACCCCGTCACCAATATATCTCCTTCATGTCAGTACATGATGACTAACATGTCAGTTATTGGATGTAAACTTGTTTGTGGTGAACGACGCTCTGATGTCTGGAGACTGTGGATTGTTGGGCGCCGCGATCTCGGGGACAGGGGGCTCGTTGCCCGCAGCGCTGCGGGGAGGGGCGCGAAGGCCGATTGTGGTGTGGTGCTGCGACGCGCGGTCAGTGACGTGACGATGACCGCGCGCCGAATAACTCGGAGATAGTCAGGGAGCGCAACTTGGAGGGTCGCGCTCCCACTTTTCCCGCCGTCTCACCAGTCCAGGCGCAGGAGAGAAACGCCCTGACGCGGCAGGGAGAAGGTGAGGTCGATCTTGTCGTCCTTGACCGAAACGGAAGCCTTGTCGTCGATCTGTGCGAGCTTGCCGGATGCTTCGAGCCTGGCGTAGTCGGCACTTGCGATATCCTGCGGCTTGCCCATTTCCTTCCAGATGCGGAAGGAGTTGGAGTGCTCCTCGTCCATGCGGAAATGCTTGAGCGCGGCCAGTCGATTGCCCCAGCCGTCGATAGAAAGGCTGACCTCGGCCGAAGGGCCTGCCTCGTCATCGTCGTGATAGTGCCAGACGAGAACGGAGACGCCCTTGTCGTCGCGGGTTGCAACCACGTTGACGTCGGGCTTGTCACGAACGCCGTGGCTCATAATGTCCTCGATATCGCGGCGATAGTCGCTTTGCGATTCCAGCCATTCGCCGCCGAGCTTGCCGAGCATGCGGAAGCCGTTCAGCACCGCCTTGTCGACGCCGTTGGTAGCGAGATCCCGGAAACCGTCGAAATAGGGCTGGTCATCGAAGAGAAAGGCCCAGGTGACGGCGCCTTCGATCTCGATATTGGCGCGGCGGGACAATTCGTAAGTACGGATCATGCTTTCGACGACGTAGACGCCGTAGAGCGGGCCGTTGCGATAACCGTTCTGCGGGTGAACGCGTGCCGAGCAGGCTGCGCATCCCTCCGGGTCGGATTCACCGATGACGACGGGCAGGTGCCGAAGCTCGGGGAATTCGTTGATGATGGCGAGGTTTGTCTCGATATCGCGCAACTGCTTGTGCAGGCCCATGCGTACATGGCCGTCGAAAATGACCGGATTGCCTTTGGCGTGGAAGGCGATGAAATCGAGCGGCGGCTTGTTTTCGACGACGTGGCGCAGGAAAGCGCGCAGGAAGGTCTGTGCCTTTTCGTTGGCGAATGCGCCGCATGTGTGCGGGCCGCCGACGCGCGCTTTCGGCAGCGCGCGCTTCACGGCGCGTGCGCTAGCATCATACATGGCGCAGAATTCGGGGATTGTGCCGGTCCAGTAGTGGCCGTCGGGCTCGTTCCATACTTCCCAGGGCCAGGAGGAGACGACATCCTCGCCGTAGCGCTCTGCCAGATGCCGCGCCCAGGCTTCGATCAGGTCGCCCCATTTCTTCAAATCCTTCGGCGGAGCGGTCCAGCCGGTGGTGATCGTCGCATATTTATCCGCCGGCTCCCATTCGTGCTTGTAGGGGCCGTCGAAATCCGAAAGCGCTTCCGGCGTGAAGCCGATCTGGATCAGCGGGATGTTGCCGGCTTCGACATAGGCATCGAAGATCTGGTCGATGATCGTCCAGTCGTAGACGGGATTGCCGTTCGCATCCTCCGTATAGGCATTGGTCGAACCCCATTTCAGGGCCGGTTTGCCGTCGCCGCTCGTCAGGAGATTATGGGCTCGGATGCGCGGGGCGACGGGGCTGAGTTCCGTCAGCTCTTTCAGAAGCTTCTTGCCGTGCGGGGAGTAGGTGTAGTTCGGCTCGTCATATCCGAACCAGTTCCACAGCGGTTTATAAGGCCCCGTCGGCCTGCCGGCGTGAACGTTGATGGTCACGTCATAGAAACTCGTCATCGTCTTTTCCTCTTGAACGGTCATGCCTCAGCCTCCTCCCGAAGGCCAACCGACCAATTTATGATGAAGTGCGGCCGTCTTGGGAGGGCGCCGCGCTCGCAGCAAAAGCTAAGCGAAACGACCATTTTGTCAATAATATAAAAAGACACACTTGCCTGACGATAAAAATATGCCGGAAATTCCGGAGTTTTTCGGCATTTTAAAAATTACCTGTTGCCGTCCGGCGAAAAATTGTCGATAAATGCTGAGGCAAAGCCAATCGTCTGGAGGAGACATATGGGTCTCAGGGCCCCTGTGCAGACACTTTTGCCGGAACGCGATCGATAATGGATTACGGGAAGCGCCCGCGCCTGCGGGCCAAGGAGGAGGAGCGTCCGATGAAGTTCCCAAGATTTGCAGTCATTGCCTTATTGTCTCTCGCCGCTCTGCCTGCTTACGCGCAGGATTTCATTGCCGGCATTCCGCGTAATGAAACGCTGATTATCCAGGGCACGCCGCAGCAGAATGCCGACTGGTTCAACGTCTGGGCGCCGGGCGGCGGCGGGGCAGCTAATGTGAACGGCCTGCAACAGCTGACGACTGATACTTTCTGGTTCATCAATCCGGAGGGCGGTCCGGATGCATGGCAGAATGCGCTCGCCACCGAGCCGCCGGCCTACAATGCCGATTTCACGCAAATGACCGTGAAGCTGCGCAAGGGCATCTTCTGGAGCGACGGCGTCGAATTCACCAGCGATGACGTTGTCTACACGGTCCAGACGCAGATCGACCATCCGGGCATGTCCTGGAGCGCACCCTTCACCGTCAATGTCGCCAGCATGGAAAACCCCGATCCGCAGACGGTGATCTTCCATCTCAAAAAGCCGAACTCGCGCTTCCATACGCTCTTTACCGTGCGCTGGAACGCCGCCTGGATCATGCCGAAGCATGTCTTCGAAAAAGCCGGCGATCCCCTGGCATTCAAGAACAATCCGCCTGTTTCGCTCGGCCCCTACGTGCTGCAGAGCTATGACAAGGGTGGCAACTGGACGATCTGGAAACTGCGCGACGATTGGCAGCGTACCTCGATCGGCATGGCCGCCAAGGAGCCGCCGCAGGTCAAGTACGTCGTCTATCGCGCCGCCGGTAACCCGGAAGCCCGCGTCATCGAGCAGCGCAATCACAATCTCGACGTCATCAACGACATGGCGCCGGAGGGCATGTTCGCCATGATGCGCGACAGCAAGAGCGTCGCCTCTTGGCTGAAGGGTTTCCCCTTCGCTCATCCAGATCCGACCTTGCCGTCCGTTCTGCTCAATACCCAGAAGCCGCCCTTCGACAACAAGGATGTACGCTGGGCGTTGGCCTTGATGATTGACATCCGCGCTGTTGCACTCGGTTCCTACCGTGGTGCTGCCAATCTCGCCGCGCTCGCCACGCCGCCGACCGGCTCGGCGCCGGACGATTATTACGCGCCGATGCAGGACTGGCTGACCAATTTCGAGCTCGATACCGGCAGCCGCAAGATCAAGCCCTATGATCCCAATATTTCGTCGCAAATCGCCACCATGGTCCGTGGCCAGTGGGGCGACCAGATCCCGACCGATCCGAAACAACTGCAGCGCACTTTCGGCTTCGGCTGGTGGAAACAGGACGTGCAGGCTGCAGGCGAATTGCTGCAGAAGGCCGGCTTCAAGAAGAACGGCAATCAATGGCTGAAGCCTGACGGCACACCCTTCACGATCCGCCTGCAGGTCGAAGGTGATGCCATTCCGACACTCGCACGTGCCGGCACGGTCATCGCCCAGCAGTGGAGCCAGAACGGTATCGCCACCAAGGTCGATGTAGCCGGCCCGACCAACGGGCAGCGTCTCAGCACCGGCGATTATGAAGCGGCGATCTACTGGAGCATCGAAACCTGGGGTGGTCATCCGGATCTGTCCTTCTTCCTGGACAGCTATCATTCGGAGTTCATCAAGCCGCTCGGCCAGATCCAGCCGCCGCGCAACCTGCAGCGCTGGCAGGATCCGCGCCTTGATCAGATCATCGCGAAGAACCGGTCCATCGCCTTCGATTCTCCCGATGTCACCAAGGTCGGTCAGGACTTCCTGAAGCTCGCAGTCGAGGAGATGCCGATGATCCCGCTGATGGCCTACAACAAGTTTGCGCCGTTCGACACGACCTACTGGACCAACTATCCGAGCGCTGAAAATCCCTATTCCGCCTCGGGTCCGAACTGGTCGAACATCCGCTACATGGTAACGGGCCTGAAGGCCAATCCGGACGCTCCCAAGAACTGATCGCGTCGATATGGGGAGTGGCCGGGCAGCCGGCCGCTCCCCTTCATGCTATTGGAGGGTGAATGCCATGAATGGCTTTATGATCTATGCGGGCAAACGTTTCCTGCAGTTCCTCTTCGTCGTCTTCACCGGCATCACGCTCGCGTTTCTGATTGCCCATTTCTCGCCGGTCGATCCGGTGGAGCAGACGGTATCTCTGCTCACGAGCTTCGGTTCGACCGATCCGCAGGCGGTTGAAATTCTGCGCGAGTCGCTACGGGAACTCTATGGAACCGGCGGCCCTCTGATCGACCAGTATTTCACCTTCTGGGGGCGGGTGCTGACGGGGGACTTCGGTCCGTCGCTTTCGTCCTTCCCGACGCCCGTCATGACAGTTATCGGTCGTGCTCTGCCCTGGACCGTCGGCCTTTTGACGCTCGCAACCATCATCGCCTGGATCATCGGCAATCTGCTCGGCGCGCTTGCCGGCTATTTCCGCGATAGCCGCCTGCTCAAGCTTGCCGGTATCATCATCATGGCTCTGCAGCCGATCCCGACCTATATCATCGGTCTCAGCCTCGTCATTCTCTTCGGCTTCATCTGGCCGATCCTGCCGATCAGCGACGGCGCGCAGGTCAATCTCGCCCCGGCCTTCAACTGGACCTTCATCAGTTCCGTCATCGAGCACGGCATATTGCCGGCGTTGACGTTGGTGCTCGTCGGCATCGGTGGCTGGTTCATCTCCATGCGCTCGCTGGTCTCCAACATCGTCACTGACGATCATGTCGTCTATGCCGAGCTCGGCGGCGTGCGCTCGCGCAGCATCTTTTCCCATTATGTGGCGCGCAACGCCATGCTGCCGCAGGTCACGGGCCTGGCGCTCAGCCTCGGCAATGTCTTCGGAGGCGCCGTCATCGTCGAGTTCGTCTTCAACTATCCCGGCATCGGCAAGCTGCTGATATCGGGCATCTATTCCGGCGACTACAGCCTGGTGCTCGGCGTCACCACCATCGCCATCATCGCCGTTGCTTCGGCCGTCTTCGTGATCGACATCATCTATCCGCTGATCGATCCGCGCGTGAAACTGGGATAATCGCGATGTTCAAGATCCTCAGAGACCTGCTCCGCTACAACAAGGAATTCCTGCTCGGGACGATCCTGATCCTGATCATCGTCGGACTGATCGTGGCTTCCTTCTTCTCGCCCTATGACGAGAATGCCATCTATGTCGTGATCCCCGATATGCCGCCGTCAGCCGAGTTCTGGTTCGGCACGACATCGCGCGGTCAGGATGTTTTCTGGCAGATCGGCGCCTCGCTCAGAAACACGCTGCTCTTCGGCATTATCGTCGCAGTCATCAGCCGCCTCATTGCACTCGTCGTCGGCCTGGTCTCCGGTTACATCGGCGGGCGCACCGACCAGATCATCATGGGCATCAACGATACGCTCGGCGCATTGCCGAACATTCCGATCCTGCTGCTTCTGGTTTTCGTGCTGCGGGACCAGATGACATGGTCGATGCTGGCGATCGTCGCAGCCCTGCTCGGCTGGACGCATGACAGCCGCCTGATCCGTTCGGTGGCGCTTTCGCTTCGCCACCGGGAGTTCACGCGCCATGCCGTCTTCTCGGGCATGCGCACGTCGCAGATCCTCATTCGTGAGCATCTTCCCTACGTCATGCCGATCGTTTTCTTCACGACCATGAACAACCTGATCTGGGCGATCGGCCTCGAGGTGACACTCTCCATCCTCGGCTTTTCGGACATCAACCGGCCGACGATCGGTGGCATGATCTATTGGGCCAACGCCCATTCCGCCATGGTCGCCGGCGTCTGGTGGTGGATCGCTTTCCCGATGCTCTTCGTGGTGATCCTCTTCCTCGGCCTCTTCATGCTCGCCATGTCGGTCAATGAATATATCGATCCGCGCTCGCGGCTCGCCCGGATGGGAGCGTGAGACGATGCAGAACCTTTTGAGGAAAGCGCCTTTGACCCTTGTCGAGAATTCCCGGGACGCGCTGACGATCGATGGACTGAAATGCTACTACGTCAACGACTATTTCGGCGTGCGGCGCGAGATCCGCGCCGTCGACGATATCAGCCTGACGGTGCGCAGAAACGAGATCTACGGCATTGCGGGGGAATCCTCGAGCGGCAAGACCTCGCTCATCAAGACGCTTGCCGGCGCCATCCGCCCGCCGATGCGGGTCGTCGGCGGCACCGTCAACTTCAATTTCGGCGGCAACCAGATCGACGTCTACGGCGAACCGCAAAAAATGAAGGCCGCCCGCTGGCGTCACCTTTCCTATATCATGCAGGGCTCGATGAACGTGCTGAACCCGGTTCGGCGGGTGAAACACGCCTTCAACGATTTTGCATTCCGGCATATGAACGTCGATCCGGCGGCCTTTCGTCAAAGGGTGGAGGCGCATCTTGCCCGCCTGCATCTCGATCCGCATGTGCTGGAAGCCTTTCCGCATCAACTCTCTGGCGGCATGCGCCAGCGTCTGACCATTGCGCTTGCCACCGTCTGCGAACCGGAATTCATCATCGCCGATGAACCGACGACGGCCCTCGACGTGCTGGTGCAGCAGGATGTGCTGGCACTGATCAAGGAAGTGCAGACGCGCATGCAGTCTTCGGTCATCTTTGTCACCCATGACATGTCGGTTCATGCCGCGATTACCGACCGGCTGGCGATCATGTATGCCGGGCGGCTTGCGGAGGAGGGGCCGACCCAGGCGATCTTCGACAATCCGCAGCATCCCTATACGGTTCACCTGATCGGCAGCCTACCGCGCATCGGTGATACGAGAACCAGAAAGAGCCTGCAGGGCAAGCCGCCGGCACTCTCCAACCCGCCGACCGGCTGTCGTTTCCATCCGCGGTGTCCGATCGCGATCGACAGGTGCTCGAAGGAGGTGCCCGTCATGCAGCCGAGTGTGACTGGCGGGCGTGTGGCCTGCTTCAGGGCAGGGGAGTACAAGATCCAATGAGTGGCGAGCGCCTTCTCGAGCTTGACAATGTCAGCAAGTTTTTCCCGATCGGCGGCTTTTTCTCGCGCGCCAAAATGACGGCGGTGAACGAGGTCAGCTTCGCGCTGGAGACCGGCCGGCCGGAGATTTTCACGATCGTCGGCGAGTCCGGTTCTGGCAAATCCACCCTTGCCAAGATGATCCTCGGCAGCGAGACGGCCGATCGTGGCACCATCCGCTTCGACGGTGCAGACATTGCCGGCATTCGCAGCCGCAGTGCTCGCGAAGCCTTCATGACCAAAGTTCAGCCTGTCTTCCAGAACCCGTTCGAAGCTTTCAATCCGCTGACGCGCATAGACGAATATCTCTTTTCGACAGCTCACCGCTTCAAGGGCGCGGCGAGCCGGGCAGATAGGGAAGCACTTGCCGATACGGCCTTGCAGCGGGTCGGCCTTTCCCTGGCGGAAATTCGAGGGCGCTATTCGCATGAATTGTCGGGAGGTGAGCTGCAGCGTGTCGCAATTGCCCGCGCCCTCATTCCGGAACCGAAGCTCATCATCGCCGACGAACCGGTGTCGATGGTGGATGCGTCGCTGCGCATGTCGATCGTCAATCTCTTCCGCGAGTTGCGCGACACGCTGAAAGTGTCGATCATCTATATCACGCACGACCTGGCAACGGCCTATTACATCGCCGACCGGGTCATCATCATGCGCAAGGGTATTGTGGTCGAAAGCGGCGATGCGCGTACGGTACTCGACAATCCGCAGCACGAATATTCGATCGCTTTGAAGAATGCCGTGTTGCCTCCCGATCCCCGCGAAGCCTCGGCAATCATCCGTCAGCGCCAGCAGGACGCAGTTACACTTACGCCCCGGCAGATCGTCAGCGCCTGAAAGACCACGCCCCGGCAAAGGGGGCGCGGCTCTCGTCTCACGCTGCGCGGAAACGCAGGTTACCGGCCGAAAGTTCGCCGACGGAAGCGGCGCCCATCAGCTTCATGCCGCGCTCGATTTCCGTCCGCATCTGCAGGAGCGCTCGTTCGACACCGGCCTGGCCGGCAGCCGCAAGCGGGAAGAGATAGTAGCGTCCCACACCGACCGCCTTGGCGCCGAGCGAGAGTGCCTTGAGCACATGCGTGCCGCGCTGGACGCCGCCATCGACCATGACATCGATCTTGTCACCGACGGCATCGACGATTTCCGCCAACTGGTCGAAACCGCTACGCGAACCGTCGAGCTGACGGCCGCCATGGTTGGAAAGCACGATGCCGGTGCAGCCGATATCGATGGCGCGCTTGGCATCCTCGACCGTCATGATGCCCTTCAGGCAGAACTGCCCACCCCAGGTCTTCACCATCTCGGCGACATCGTCCCAGTTCATGGCGGGATCGAGCATTTCGGTGAAATAGCGGCTGATCGACATGGTCCCGCTGCCCATGTCGACATGACTGTCGAGCTGCGGCAGGCGGAATTTCTCATGGGTGAAATAGTTGATCGCCCAGCCGGGCTTGATGGCAAATTGCGCCATGCCCGAAAGGTTGAGCTTGAAGGGGATGGCAAAGCCGGTGCGTTTGTCACGCTCGCGGTTGCCGCCGGTGATGCTGTCGACGGTCAGCATCATCACCTGCACGCCCGCCTGCTTTGCCCGCGCCATCATCTCGCGGTTGAGGCCACGATCCCGGTGGAAATAGAACTGATAGACCTGTGGGCCGCTGCTGATCTGTCGCGCCTCTTCCAGGCTGATCGTGCCGAGTGAGGAAACGCCGAACATCGTGCCGAATTTGCCGGCGGCATGGGCAACCGCCCGTTCTCCTTCGTGATGGAAGAGCCGCTGCAGCGCCGTGGGCGAGCAATAGACCGGCATCGCAAGTTTCTGGCCCATGACGGTGACCGACATATCGACGTCGCTGACGCCACGCAGCACGCTTGGCAGGAGGTCGCACGTTTCGAAGGACGAGGTGTTGCGTCTGTAGGTCACCTCATCATCCGCCGCGCCATCGATATAGTTGAAAATAGGCCCGGGAAGGCGCTGTTTGGCGAGACGGCGGAAGTCATGGAAATTATGGCAGTCTGAAAGGCGCATGATCGGGTCCAATCGAGGGCCGACACGTCATGCCTCCGCATGCGGCTCAGCCGATGAACGGCCGCGAGACCTCCTCGTCTTCGCGATCCATGCTTATGGGATACGATTATTACCGCATCAATCTCAAGCTCTCTTGCGCACGGTTCCGTCGCCTTCGCCGATAAAGATGCATTTTATTGCCGGGGATCGTCAGCGGCCGGGCTTGATTGCCAGCCAGATGACGTGCCGCGCGCCGCCGCGCTTGCCGTTGGCCCGCGTATTGACCGCATCGACGGCAAAGCCGCAATCCTTCAGCCGCCGGGTGAAGGATGTATCAGGCCCTGAGGACCAGACGGCGAGCACGCCGCCGGGGCGCAGGGCCTCGCGGGCGGATTTCAGCCCGGCATAATCATAGAGCTTGTCGTTTGATTTACGGGTGAGTCCATCTGGACCATTGTCGACGTCGAGAAGGATCGCGTCATAGCCGGCCTTTTTGGCCTGGATAGCCTCGCCCACATCACCCTGATGGATCGAGACACGCGGATCGTCGAGACAACCCTTGAAAACCTCCGCCATCGGGCCGCGCGCCCAGGCGACGACTTCCGGGATCAGTTCGGCGACCACGACAGCGGCATCCGTGGGCACGACCGCAAGGGCCGCGCGCAGCGTGAAGCCCATGCCAAGCCCGCCGATCAGGATCTTCGGCTTTGGATGCGTCTTAATCCGTTCGAAGGACAGTGTGGCGAGGGCTTCTTCCGAGCCACTGAGGCGGCTGTTCATCAGCTCGTTGGTACCAAGCATGATGGAAAATTCGGTTCCGCGCTGCTTCAGCCGCAATTCACCACCGTCGGGAATGGTCGCGGAATCGAGCTGGATCCAGGGAAGCATGGCGGTTTCGTCTCGCTGAAAGGGACCGTCCCCTAGCATAGGGTGACGGTCGAAGCCAGCAGGCCCGCTCAGACCATGCGCACGAAATGATCAGGCTCGTGCTCCACCACCTGTTCCTGTGGCGCGGCGGAACGGCGGCGAATGTCGTCCACCTCCTGTGGCTGCAGGCGTGTGCGTGGGTCGTCGAAACGCACGTCCGGGTCCGGCACGGCCGAGAGCAGCAGGCGTGTGTAGGGGTGCAGCGGATTGTCGATCACCTTGGCCGTATTCCCCCATTCGACGATCTGGCCTGAATACATCACGGCGATATCCTCCGCCACATAGCGGGCGGTGGCGATATCGTGGGTGATGTAGAGCAGGCCGAGATTCATCTCCTTCTTCATTTCGTTCAGGAGATTGAGAACGCCGAGACGCACGGAAACGTCGAGCATGGAGGTGGGTTCGTCGGCGACGATCACCTCCGGCTGGGCTGCGAGCGCTCGGGCGATATTGACGCGCTGGCGCTGGCCACCCGAAAGCTCGTGCGGATATTTTGGGGCAACGATATCGGGATCGAGCTTCACGCGCTGCAGCAGTTCGCGCACCGTCGCATTGATCTGGCTACCGCCGATATCCGGACGGTGCAGCTTGAGGGGCCGCTGCAGATGATGGGCGATCGTGTGTGCCGGGTTCAGCGACGCGAAGGGGTCTTGAAAGATCATCTGCACCGAACGGCGGTAACGGGCGATCTCGTCCGCCTTGGCGCCTTCGACGGGGCGGCCCTTGTAAAGGATTTGTCCCGTGGTCGGCGAATATTCGCGCATCGCCATGCGGGCGCAGGTCGTCTTGCCGCTGCCGGATTCACCGACAAGCGCCAGCGCACGGCCGGCATGCAGCGAAAAGGAGATGGCGCGGGCGGCGTGAACCGTGGAAGCGCCGTGGCCGAAGGTCTTGGTGACCTTGTCGAGGGCCAGGATGGCATCGCTCATAGCAGCACGCCTCCGTGTAGCGAGGGGAAGGAGGCCCATAGTTTTCGGGTGTATTCGTGCTGCGGCGTCTTGTAGATCGCTTCGGCATCGTTTTGCTCGACAAGCTTGCCCTGCAGCATGATGCCGATCCGGTCGCAGAACTGCACCATCAGGCCGAGATCGTGAGTGATGAAGAGCACGGAGAAGCCGAATTGTTTCCTGAGTTCGTTGATGCGCTGCAGGATTTCCCGCTGCACCACGACGTCGAGTGCCGTCGTCGGCTCGTCCATGACGACGAGCTTCGGATCGAGCGCCATACAGATGGCGATGACGATGCGCTGGCGCATGCCGCCCGAAAACTGGTGCGGATAGTTGCGCATGCGATCCGGTGCGATATCCACCAGACGCAGCATCTCGGCGGTGCGCTCGCGCGCTTGCGCCTTCGTCATGCCCTTGTGGGTGTGCAGCACGTCATAGAACTGATCCTCGATGCGCAGCACCGGGTTCAGCGAGTTCATGGCGCTCTGGAACACCATGGCGACTTCGCGCCAGCGGAACGCGGCAAGCGTCTTCGGGTCGAGATCCAGCACGTCGCGGCCGGCAAGCATGATCCGGCTTTCCTTGCGGATCAGTGCCGGCGGCTTGTGCAGGCGGCTGATGGCAAAGGCGATCGTGCTCTTGCCGCAGCCGGATTCGCCGGCAAGGCCGAAGACCTCGCCGGGAGCTACGTCGAAGCTCACATTGTCGACGGCGCGAAAGTCTTTTTCCTCGCCGATATAGTCGATCGTGAGGTTCTTTACGGAAAGCAACGGTTGCGTCACAGGCGGCCCTCCCCGGAGCGGATGAGCAGGGACCAGCGCTTCAGATGATTGCCGGTGCGCAGTCGCGGATTGGCGATTTCATCGACGGCGAAATTGAGTAGCGACATGCCGATGCCAAGGAAAGCGAGCGCAAAGCAGGGTGTGAGAATATCCCACCAGGCGCCAACCGAAAGAGCGGAGGCCTTCTGCGCATTATAGAGCATGGTGCCCCAGGACACGACGCGCGGGTCGCCGAGGCCGAGGAATTCCAGCGTCGCTTCGGTGATGATCGCGAAGATGACGCTGCCGATGAAATTGATACCGACGATGGAAATCACGTTGGGGAAGATCTCGAATGTCATGATGCGCCATTGCGGCTCGCCCATCATCTCAGCCGATTTGACATAGTCTTTCTGTTTGACGGAGAGCGTTTCGGCGCGGGTCACGCGCGCACCCCAGGCCCAGGATGTGCCGCCAAGGATAAGCGCGATGACAACAGGGCTCGCCTGGCCAATGAAGGCCGCGAGAACGAGCAGCAGTGGCAGGTTCGGCACGACGAGCACCATATTGGTGAAGAAGCTGATGACCTCATCCGTCTTGCCGCCGCGATAGCCGGAGATGATGCCGAGCGCGGTGCCGACGGCCGTGATCAGCAGGCCGGCGCCGAAGCCGACGGCGAGCGAGGTGCGCGCGCCATAGATCATCCGGGCGAAGACGTCCTGACCGATGCGCGTCGTGCCGAGGATATGATCGACTGATGGAGGCTGGTGCGGACGACCTGTGCGCGCGGCAGGGTCGTAATGCGTCAGCAACGGTGCGGCGATCGCGACGATGACAATGAAGGCGATGATGGCAAGGCCGATCAGCGCCTTGCGGTTGCGCAGAAGGCTCTTCATCTCACGCTCCCTTCAGTCGCGGGTCGAGCAGCACATAGCTGACATCGACGATGAAATTGGCGATCAGCATGGTCGCGGTCATAATGAGAAGCTGTCCCTGGATGACGGGATAATCGCGGGCAAGGATCGCCTGATAGAGGATGTTGCCGAGGCCTGGATAGTTATAGACGACCTCGGTCACCAGCGAGCCGCCGAGAATGGTACCGATGGCAATCGCTAGGCTTGAGACAGTGGGCAGCAGCGCGTTGCGGGCCGCATACCAGAGCATCACATGCCGGTCGGAGAGGCCCTTGGCGCGGGCCATGACGATATAGTCCTCGCCGAGAAGGTTGATCATATTGTTGCGCATGGTGACGGTGAAGCCGCCCACCAGCACGGTGCAGAGCGTGATCATCGGCAGGATGCCGTGATAGGCGACGCTGCCGATATACTGAAAGGTGAAGGCCGGATCGAGCGAGGGATCGGCCGCGTAGCCATTCGGGAACCAACCGAGCGTGAAGCCGAAGAAGAAGAGCACGATCAGCGAGGTGACGACGGCCGGTACCGATGTCGCGAAGATCGCGCCGATCGAAACGATGACGTCGAATTTGCTGCCGCGACGCCAAGCAGCAACGATGCCGAGGAAGGTGCCGAGCGCGAAGCTGATGATCGTCGCCGTGCCCATCAGGCCGACGGTCCAGACCAGCGCATGGCCGAGAACCGAGGTGACCGGCAGGGGGAAATACTTGATCGAGCGGCCGAGATCGCCGGTGAAGATGCTGCCGAGATAGGTGAGATATTGCTGCCAGAGCGGCCCGTCGACGAAACCGAAGGTGAGCTTCAGCGCCTGCAGGCTTTCCGGCGGCAGTTCGGCACCGGCGCTCGAAAACATGATGCGCACGGGGTCGCCCGGCATAAGCCGGGGCAGGAAGAAATTGATCGTCGCTGCCGCGATGAAGGCCGCCAGGTAGAAGGCAAGGCGGCGAAGCAGAAAGGCCATGGGAACTCCGTCAAAACAGAAGCGGCGCTCGTCGCGCCGCTTCCGCAGATCTTAATGGCTTACTTGACCGGCTCAAGCGCCAGCAGGTTCAGAAGACGTGCCGGGTTGGTGCGCGAGATGGACGGATTGACGAAGGGGTTTTCCTTGGTCGACCAGCCGGTGAAGCGCTTGGTGTTGTACTGGTACCAGTTCGGATTGTTGAAGACCGGGATCATCGGCATGTTTTCGGCAACGATGCGCTGAGCCTTGTTCATCGCTTCCTTCTGCTTGTCGAGGTCGGCCGTATGGGTGAACTGGGTGACCAGATCTTCCACCTCAGGGCTGAACCAGCGCTGCGCCGTGAAGCGGGTCTTGCCCTTGTCCGAAGCGCTGAAGGCGCGCTTGTAGGGGTAGTAGGGCGAGGCCGATGCCGGCAGGCTGTTGATCGCCGCATCGAACTTGCCGTCGATGAGGTCGGAGGTCCAGACGGCTTCTTCCGGCGTCTCGATCTTGGCGTCGATGCCGACAGCCTGCATGCCTTCGATGGCGATGTTGACCGTGTCGATCCAGTCCGTCCAGGAGTTAGGCACGATGATCGAGAAGGAGATCTTCGAACCGTCAGGATTGTCGCGCAGGCCGTCGCCGTCCTTATCGACATAACCGGTTGCATCGAGCAGCGCCTTGGCTGCATCGGCGTCATAGGTGCCGAACTTGCCGAAGTCGGCCTTGACGGACGGGTCCGCCCAGCTCTTGTAGAGCTCGCCCATCAGGCCCGGGTCTTCGTTCAGCGTCGGGTAGCCGTAGCCGGCAACATCGATCATCGTCTTGCGGTCAAGCGCCATGGAGACCGCCTGGCGGAACTTCACGTCGTTGAACGCCTTCTTGTTGGCCTCGTTGGTCGTTTCGAGGTTGAACAGGAAGGCGACCATGCTGCTCGGCGAATACCAGTAGTGATAGTGATCCGGATCCTTCGAGACATAGACGTTGTCGATATCGGGAATGAAGGAAACGCCCCAGTCGAGCGTGCCATCTGCCGTCGCCGTCAGGATCTGGTTGTTGTCGGCAAGCTGCGGGAAGCGCATGCAGTCGACCTTCAGGTGCTCGGCATCCCAATAGTTCGGGTTGCGGCACTGGTCATAGGTCTGGCCGGTGAAGCGCGGCACTTCTGTCAGCGGGCCGCTGCCGACAGGGGTTTCGTTGGCGTAGGTGACCGGATCGGCAACGTCCTTCCAGACGTGCTCGGGAACGATCGGCAGCTGCGATAGCTGTTCGGCGGCAAGCGAGCTCGGATTGGCGAGCGTGAAGCGGATCGTCTGGGCATCGACCACCTGAACGTCGGTGATGAAGGTCCAGATGCTGACGAAGTCGAGGGCCGGGAACTTCTTCAGATAGTCATAGGTGAACTTGACGTCAGCCGAGGTCAGCGGCTTGCCATCGGACCACTTCAGGTTCGGGCGCAGCTTGAAATCGATGCTTTTCAGGTCGTCGGCGAGCTTGAAGCTTTCGGCCAGGCGATAGACCGGCTTGTTGCTGTCGAAGCGGTTGAAGATGACCAGCGGCTCATAGATGAAGTCGAGCGTCGACTGGCGCGACGAGGTCTGGTTGAACGGGTTGAAGTTGCGCACCCAGGTCGTGGCCGGCTCGATATTGGCCGTCAGGACAGTCTGCGCCAGGGCTGAGCCTGACAGCATGGTCAGGGCCGCAGCCGCTAAAAGATATTTCTTCATGACAAATTCCCCTTTTCTTATGCGGTTAAAAATAGGCGCGCCGGTCAGGACACCAGCGCGCTAGCAAACATGGCTTCGACTTCCGCCTGAGCGGCGCGATAGTCGATCTTGAGTGTGCCGAGGCGAGCCTTGCCGGCGGCAATACGCTTCTGCGCGGCATCTGTCACCGGCCGGGCGGCCTTTGCGGCGGCTTCGCTTTCCTTCAGGTCGCCGTGGCTATGAAGAGCAATGTCGAAACCGGCATCGAGAACCTGTGCGACACGTTCCGGCAGGGTGCCCTGCAGCGATTCCATGAAGATGCAGTCGGAGATCAGCACGCCGTCATAGCCCATATCCTTGCGGATCACGTCATGCATGATCGGCGAGATGGAAGCCGGCAGTTCCGCGTCATAAGCCGAGTAAACGACGTGTGCGACCATGGCCCAAGGGGTGTCCTTCAGCGCCACGAAGGGCTTGAAGTCCGTGGCGACAAGCGTCTCGCGCGAGGCATCGACGACAGGGCGCTCCTTGTGGGAATCGAGCGTGGCGCGGCCGTGGCCCGGGATATGCTTCATGACCGGCATGTTGCCGGTTTCGAGCAGGCCATCGACCACTTCGCGGCCAAGTGCCGCAATGAAATCCGGATCAGCGCCGAAGGAGCGAGCACCGATAACGGCACTCGTCGTCTCGAAAACGAGATCGAGAACCGGCGAGCAGCCGCTCGACAGGCCGAGTTCGCTCATCATCGTGCCCATGGCCTGGGTGGAAAGACGAAGGGCCTTCTTGCCGAGTTCGAAGTCGTGGCGGGCAAGTTCGGCGAACTGGCCGAAGCTGCGGAAGAGCGGCCAGGGGCCGGCATCCATATGCTGTACACGACCGCCTTCCTGGTCGGTGAAGATGGGCGCGTCGTCGCGGCCGACAGCCTCGCGGAAGCGGTCGATCAGGATCTTGGCCTGCTCCGGATTGCGCAGGTTGCGGCGGCCGACGAAGAGGCCGAGCGGATTGGTCTCGCGGAAGAGAGCGAATTCGTCGTCCGAAAGCGTCGGATTGGGAAGGCCGACGAAGAGAGCGAGCGGGGTCGAGGACACTATTTCAAACTCCGGTATCAGATGGTCATTTCGGCTGGCTTCGCAGCATGCCTTCGTAAATGCCCTTGTCGGGGGCGGGAATTTCGACCGCACCGGCGGTCTTGACGTAGAAATCGACGGGGCCGGCATCGCCGATGAAGGCATAGGCATGCCCCAGCGTCTTCATGGTCTGCAGGCAAGCGGAGAAGAGGGCGAGGCCGATGCCCTTTCCGCGCGCTGCGGGATCGACGCCGGTCGGGCCGAAGAAGCCGCGCGCTGTCGTGTCATAGCAGGCAAAGCCGAGCAGTTTGCCGTGCTCGACGGCGATCAGGCAGGCAACGGGCTGGCGGGAGAAGGCGACGGTCACTTCGCTTGCCCAGTTCTCGCTGAAATGTTCGCGCACCCAGGCAACAACGACGTGAAGCTCCGGCGGCAGAGCCGGACGGATCGTGATGCCGACGGTATCGGCTTTTTCTTTCAGTTCGGCGAGCTTCGTGGAATATAAGCTCACAAGCAGGTCGGACAATCGAATTCCTCCAATATTCCGTTATTATGGAACGTATCCCCTTTTAATGACATAGCTTTGGATATCTGGGCGGCCTTGTCAACAGGCTTTTTGCCGGAGGAGGCCGGTTCAACTGATGGTAGGCAAAAGAAAACGGCCCGGTTTGACCGGGCCGTCGGGCATTGTCTGGAATTGTGATCCGGCTCAGAGCCCGGCTTCTTTCCACAGGGCGTGGAAATGATGGACGGGTCCATGGCCGGAACCAACCGTCAAATCATCCGCGGCTGCGACAGCCTTAGCAAGATAAGCCTTTGCTGTTGCTACGGCCATTTGCGGCAACGCGCCCTTTGCAAGCTCCGCAGCGAGCGCGCTGGAGAGGGTACAGCCCGTGCCGTGCGTATTTTTGGTCGGCACCCTTTTCGCCTCGAACCAATGCTGGCCGGAGGCGGTGGCCAGCACATCGGGGCTCTCATCGCTTTCGAGATGGCCGCCCTTGACGAGTACGGCGGCGGGGCCGAGTGCGCGCAGGCGTTCGGCCTGCGAGGCCATCTGCTCGCGGTTTTCGGCAACCTCTTCGTGCAGCAGCGCTGCAGCCTCGGGCAGATTGGGGGTCAGTAATGTCGCGAGCGGCAGCAGGTGCCGTGTCAACGCATCGACCGCCTGCGGGTCGAGGAGGGCTGCGCCGCCCTTGGCGATCATGACCGGATCGACGACGATGGGGATCCCGCGATGCGGTGCCAGCGCCCCGGCCACAGCTTCGGCAATGCCGGCATTGGCGATCATGCCGATCTTGACCGCATCGACGCGTACATCCGCAAAGACGGTTTTGATCTGCTGAGCGACGAAATCAGGTGGCACGAGATGCACGCCGCTCACCCCTTGGGTGTTCTGCGCCGTCAGTGCCGTCAGCGCCGCCATGCCGTAGACGCCACGGGCGGAGAAGGCCTTGAGATCGGCCTGGATGCCGGCGCCGCCGGAGGGATCGGAGCCGGCGATGGACAGGACGTTGCGGATCATCGGCGCGCCTTTCGGATTTCCTCTGCGATTAGGAGCGTTGCAGCCTTCGGATCCGGCTTGCCGCAGATCGCCGAGACGACTGCAAGCCCCTTGGCGCCTGCAGCAAAAACGGACGCTGCATGTTCGCTCTTGAGGCCACCGATCGCAACTGTCGGGACAGGTGCGGCCTTCACCAGCTTTGCCAACCCGTCAAAGCCGATCGGCTGCTTGTGGTCGGTCTTGGTGGGGGTCGCAAAGACCGGCCCAATGCCGGCATAATCGACGACAGCGGGGTCAATGGCCGCAGCCAGCGTTTCCGTCTCGACCGACAGGCCGAGGATCATGTCCGGGCCGATCATTGCACGCGCCGCGACGGGGCGCATGTCGTCCTGGCCGATATGCAGTCCGTCAGCGCCGATCGCGATGGCGGCCTCGACATCGTCATTGATGATCAGCAGGGCGCCGGTTCCCTTGAGGGCGTCCTTAAGCGCCAGACCGGTTTCGATCATCCGCTTGGTTCCGCCATGCTTGTCGCGAAGCTGCACCATCGTCGCGCCACCGGCGACGGCAAGACGCGCCGTCTCGACCATGCCGATGCCGGCGCAGAGATTCGGATCGAGGACCAGATAAAGGGAGAGATCGAAGCGTCTCATGCCGCGTTGATCCTCACTGTCCGATCGAGCGTCGTGCCATCGAGTGCCGCAAGCGCATCGAGGAAGCGCCAGGAGAAGGAGCCGGGGCCACCCGCTTGCTTCGCCGCCTCTTCGCCGGCCACTGCGAATGTGGCGAGTGCCGCCACAGTGGCCGCGAAAGGATCGGCGGGAATGGTTGCCGCAAAGGCGCCGGTCAGGCAGGTCAGCGAGCAGCCGAGCGCGGTCACCTGCGGCATCAGTGGCGAGCCGCCTTCGATGCGTAGCGCCTGCGCCCCATCTGTCACGAAATCGACGACGCCGGTGACAGCGACCACCGCACCGTGACGTTCGGCAAGAAGTCGGGCAGAGGCCTCGGCCTGCTCCACCGGATCGCGGCTATCAACGCCCTGGCCGCGGCTCTCGCCGCCGGCAAGCGCTATGATCTCGGAGGCATTGCCGCGAATGATGGTCGGACGCAGTGCCACGAGATCGGCAACCGCGTTGCGGCGGAAAGAGGTCGCATAGTGAGCCACCGGATCAAGAACCCACGGCTTTCCGGCCGCATTCGCGGCCGTTGCGGCTGCCTGCATGCCGTCGATCCATTGCGTGGACAGGGTGCCGATATTGACGGTCACTGCCCCTGATATCGCCGCAAATTCTGCGGCCTCCTCGGCGGCATGAACCATGGCGGGCGACGCCCCGGCAGCCAGCACGACGTTGGCGGCGATGTTCATGGCGACATAATTGGTAATGCACTGCACGAGCGGCGGCTTGGCGCGCATCGCGGTCAACAGTGCTCCGGGTGTCTTGTTTTCCATCATACCCCTTTCAGGCGGGGCAGGCGCGGGACCGATCATGCAGCAAGCAGACTGTGCCCCGAGCGACTCCCTCCGCCGGCATTATCCGGTTCAGGTTCGAAGGGTGCTTCTCAGCCCATTCTCGCAAAAGGGCGCCCCTGTCTCTCAACGGCATTCTTTCTTGCAGAGAATGGTGTCGCTGTCACTGTCAAAATGACGGTTTTGAGGTCGGGGTTTTGCCGAAGGGTTCCACGGGCGCAGGACCGCCCGTGGGATAGAATTCAGATGCCGGTATCTTTGCAATCGATCTCCGGCAAGTCCAGGGGATCAACGCAGCGGCGCCGGAAGCAGGGTGCTGGTGAAGTCCTGGTAAGAAACCGGCCGCAGGAACCTGTAGATGGCGAGCGTACCAACCGACGTCGAGCGGCCGTCGGCGGTTGCCGGGTAGGGGCCACCATGCACCATGGCAGGCGACACTTCGACGCCGGTGCCGAAACCGTTCACCAGCAGTCGTCCTGCAAGCATTTCCAGCTTGGGAACGAGGCGCTTTGCGTCAGCTTCATCTTCGCCGGCAATGTGCAGGGCAACGGTCAACTGGCCTTCGAGCCCGTCGAGGACGCGCTCGAGTTCGGCGAGATCGCGGCAGCGCACGATAAGACCGGCGGCACCGAAGATTTCGTCCTGCAGCTCATGATGCTCCAGGAATGCCGAAGCCGTGGTCTCGAACAGCGCGGCCGTGCCCTGGAATTCGTCGCCTGGCTTGCCATTGGCAACGAGGCGGACTTCCGGATGCTTTTCCAGACGCGCGACACCATCGCAGAATGCTTTGGCGATAGAGCCGGTCAGCATCGTCTGGGCGCCAACATCGGGCAGGAGTTCCCGAGCCTTGGCAATGAAGGTGTCAAGACCTTCGCTGTCGACGGCGAGAATGAGGCCCGGATTGGTGCAGAACTGTCCGGCACCCAGAACCAGCGAGCCGACAAAGGCCGTTGCGATCTCCGCGGCACGGCTCTTCAGGGCGTTCGAGAAGAAGATGACCGGATTGATACTGCTCATCTCGGCGTAGACAGGGATCGGCTGCTTGCGCTCGGAGGAAATCTTCATCAGCGCGGTACCGCCACGGCGCGAACCGGTGAAGCCAACGGCGCGAATTCTGGCATCGGCCACCAGCTTCTGTCCGACTTCGAAGCCGGTGTCAAAGAGCAGGCCAAAGGTGCCGGCATGCAGGCCCGCCTTGGCGACGGCACTCTGTACGGCGCGGCCGACGAGTTCCGATGTGCCCGGATGAGCGGAATGGGCCTTCACGACGACAGGGCATCCTGCGGCCAGCGCGGATGCGGTGTCACCGCCCGCGACCGAGAAGGCGAGCGGAAAATTCGATGCGCCGAAAACCGCGACGGGGCCGAGAGGAATGTTGCGCAGGCGAAGATCAGGCTTCGGAACCGGCTTGCGGGAGGGATCAGCACCATCGAAGCGGAGCTCCTGGAACCGGCCCTCACGAACCTCTTTCGCAAACAGGCGAAGCTGCCCGGTCGTACGACCGCGTTCGCCCTCCAGACGTCCGCGCGGAAGACCGGTTTCGGCCATTGCGCGCACGATCAGTTCGTCGCCGATTGCTTCGATCTCGGCAGCAATGGTTTCGAGGAAGGCGGCACGCGTTTCCAGATCGGTTTCGCGGTAGGAGGCGAAGGCTTCCCATGCAGCCCCGGTCGCCTGCTCCACGTCTTCCGCGGAGGCCCCGCCGAACGAGACGGCCAGCGCCTTCCCGGTAGCCGCTTCGATGCCGAAGAGCTCACCGCGCGTGCCGCGCTTTTCCGATCCCGCGATGAGCAGGCTTCCATTGATAGTCATGACGGATTTCCTTTCAAACAGACTCGGCAGCTATATAGGCGTTCGTTTTCTCAATTTCACGACATCTTTGTCCGATATCGCATTGAAACGAACATCTTGGCGGATCTGTCGTTTCCTCGGCTCAGGAGCCGCGAACCATGCGGAAAAGCGACGATGTGTCGAATTGCCGCCCCTTTTCTACGCTCATCCTCAGGCGGGATGAACATTGAGGGGGACATATGAAATACGCATCTGCGATCTTTGCAGCCTTTGCTGCAGCGCTGCTTTCGAGCGCCGCAGCGGCACAGACAGGGACCGTCAAGTCGGTCAGACTGTCGTCGGGAGGTGTCGCCGAATATGTGCGCAGTATCGACGTCGGAGCGGATGGCAAGGCCGTCGTCGAGGTGCCGACAGATCAGATGGATGATTTCCTCAAGACCCTCGTCGTATCGGGGCCCGCGCCGGTAAAGGGGCTTTCCACCACCGGGCCGGGTATGATCGAGGAAACGTTTAAAGCGCTGCCGATCAAGCCGGAGGATCTCGATTCCGCTGCTGGCGTGTTGCGAGCGCTTCGAGGCGCGCCCGTCTCCGCGAACGGAGTGAAGGGCCGTATCGTCGGGGTAGAACCGCCGACCGAGAAACAACGGCCGCGGCTGATCGTGCTGCTCGACGGCGGCAGCTTTGATGTTGCCGAGATCGGTGGCGCCATGACCTATAAGCTCGACGATCCCAAAGACGCCGAGATGGTGAACCGGGCGGCGGAATTGCTCTCGAGTGACCAAGTGCAGGAAAAGCGCACGGTTACAATTGGGCTCGATGGCAAGGTGCCGGAGACGGTTGACATTTCCTATGTGGTCGCAGCGCCGCTCTGGAAACCGTCCTACAGGATCATCGTCGATTCCGATGGCAAGGCGAGACTGCAGGCATGGGCCGTTCTGGAAAATGCTTCCGGCGACGACTGGCAGGGCGTTTCCATATCCCTGACGTCGGGCAAGCCGGTGACGCTGCGCCAGCGCCTCTATGCGAGAATATGGCCGCAGCGCGAGGAGGTGCAGCCCGAATCCGCCTATCTGGACATGGCAGGTGCCAGACGCGGCGCGAGCGGTGCGCTGTTGCTGAACAAGGCGGCGGCAGAACCCGCCGCTCCCGTCATGGCCGCTGCGGCCGCGACCGCCACAGTCGACGAGGGGGATGTCGTCGCCAATTTCGACCTTCCAGGCACCTACGATCTCAAGAACGGAGAGACGATTTCCGTGCCGATTCTGGATCATCAGATCGGAGCGGAATTCGTGGCCCTCTATCGCGAGGGTGCGCAACATCCGGATGCGGCACTCGTGCTCACAAATGACACGGCAACGTCGCTGCCGCCGGCTGTGGCGGCGGTCTATGATGAAAAGGGCCGCTATGTCGGCGATGCACGCATCGGCAACATGAAACCCGGCGGGGTCGAAACGGCAATATTTGCCGCCGACCAGAAGATAGACCAGGAAATGGCGACCACGACGTCAAGCTCGTTCCGAACGGTTGTCGTCAAGGATGGCTATCTCGACGCGACGCTCGAACGCCGCCTGCGAAAGACCTTCACCGCCTGGGGCGGAGACGCTGACAGGAAGTTCGTCGCGGAAGACGCTGCTATGCCGGGCTGGGAACTCGTTCCATCGGAGGGTGTGGAGGCGACACCCGTTGGTGCGCGGGCAACCATCGTCGTGCCCGCCGGAAAGAAGGTTTCGACCACTATCGAATGGCGCATGGCCGAAAGCGAGACGCAGGCGATCGCCGATATAGACGATGCCGTGATCCTGCAGTGGCTCGACGAAGGCCCTTCAGCCGATATCGCCGAAAAACTTCAGGGATTGGTGGCGGCGAGGACGGCGCAGAAGCAGGCGGAGAGAGACCTGTCGACAATCATGCAGGCGATGCAGGATGCGACGTCGGAATCCTCACGAATTTCCGCCATGCTCGCCTCCGTCGGCGACACGCCTCTCAAGCAGCAATTTCTTCAAGATCTGACGGAGCAGGAGAAGTCGATCAAGGCACTGCGAGTACAGCGCGATGAGGCGCGGGATCGGCTGGAAACGCTCCGCAAGCAACTCGGAGAGGCAATAGCCCGCCTTTAGCTGGGCCGTGCCTCCGGTACGGAAAATCGTGCCCTGACCAATTCGTGGTCCGAGATCGCTGCGCCATTGCCGTCGACTGCCGGTACGGTCGCGGCATCGCTTCCGGTAAGGCCGCGGGTAAACAGCCAGTCGAGACGGGTGAAGGGAGGCTGCGGAACACCGTCTGGGCCGGCACGTCGGGTTGGAGAGAAATCGTTGGCCGCTTGCCAATGATACCGGGCCTGAGCGAGCAGGTCGAACAGCGGCTCATATGCTTCCGGTTCGCGTGAACTGCCGGGAAGGACGTTGGTGTTGAAATCGCCGCCGATCACGACAGGCAGATCGGCCGCAAGCTTGTCGACCGTCTCGATGAGCCGCTTCGTCTGCATGGCGCGGTCGTCGATATTGGTCTTGCTTTCCAGATGTACGCTGACAGCAAGGATCGGCCCGGCTGCGGTTTCGATCCTGGCGACAATCGCCATGCGTCCGCCGATGCGGCCTTGGCCATCCTTCGCATCCGTCCACCATGTGCCGCCGTCATCAAGGCGGATCAGGACAGCATCCCTTATAGGCAAGCGGGAAAGCAGCGCATTGCCGTGAAAGCCGATCGAATTCGTCTCGCCCTTGTGTCGCTCCCGTTCGCGTGAATTTCCAAGGCCGAGCTCGACGAATTCGACGCCGAAGACATAGGACATGCCGAGATCGCGAGCGACATCGGCAACTGTATGGCGGTTGCCGGCGCGTGCCGTGCCGAGGTCTGCCTCGCTGAGAAGCAAGATGTCAGCGCCGCTCTGGCGCATGAGCGCGACGGACGGTGCATGAAATTTCAGGCGCTCGGCATTCCATGCCGCGACGACAAATCCATTTCCGATGTCCGTGCCGCTATCAGCTCGCACGACTTCGATCGTCGAAAGCGCGGGAAGGGCTGCCGCAAACCGATCATGTTCTGCCTGCGTCAGTTTCGCAGCACGGGCCTCATCGAGGAGCGCGGCGGAAGGCGCTTCGAGCGCCTTGACGGCGACCGCAACGAGGTTGCGGTCGCCGGTGGCAAGATCGAAAAAGCTCGGCATTGCGCCGGGCTCAGGCACTGACGGTAGCCGCGCCCGTGCGAGCCGGTGCGACGAGGCCCGCGCCGGTGTCTGCCGAATAGAGATGGATCGAATCCTGATCGATCGCGATACCGATCCGGTCGCCGGTCTTCAGCGAAACGGAACCCGTCATTGCGACGGCGAAGGGCAGGCCATCGAAATCGGCATGCACGACGCGGCTGGCGCCGAGTTCTTCGATAAAGTCGGCAGTCGCAACGAGCGCACCCGGTGCATCCGGGGAGACGAGGCGAGCGGCCTCGGCGCGCACGCCAAGAACGACGCGCTGGCCAGCGAGCTGCTGGCCGCGTTCGGTGGGAAGGGCGACAGTGCGGCCTTCGTCGTAGATGAAGGTGCCGTTTTCATTGACGCGGCCTTCGAGCAGGTTCATTGCCGGCGTACCGACGAAACCAGCCACGAAGCGGCTTGCCGGATAGTGGTAGACTTCTTCCGGCGTGCCGACCTGTTCGACATTGCCGGCATTCATGACGATGATGCGGTCTGCAAGCGTCATGGCCTCGTTCTGATCGTGGGTAACGAAGATCGAGGTGGCGCCGAGGCGGCGATGCAGGCGGCGGATTTCCGCGCGCATGGCGATACGCAGCTTGGCATCGAGGTTCGACAGCGGCTCGTCGAAAAGGAAGACCTTCGGTTCGCGGATCATGGCGCGGCCCATGGCGACGCGCTGGCGCTGACCACCGGACAGGGCTGCCGGGCGACGCTCGAGGAAGGGTTCGAGGCTGAGCGCCTTGGCGACATCGGCGATGCGGCGGTCGCGTTCGGCTTTCGGCACGCCGGCGACCTTGAGTGCGTAACCGATGTTCTCGGCAACGCTCATATGCGGATAGAGTGCGTAGTTCTGGAAAACCATGGCGCAGCCGCGTTCACGCGGCTCCAACTGGTTGACCACGCGGCCGTCGATGGCGATTTCGCCGCCGCTGATTTCTTCGAGGCCCGCGACCATGCGCAGAAGCGTGGACTTGCCGCAGCCGGACGGACCGAGGATGACGATGAATTCGCCTGACTGGATTTCGAGATCGACGCCATGAACGACGGCATTCTTGCCATAGCTCTTTTTCACGCCACGAATGGAGATCGGTGCCAAGGGTCTGTTCCTTTCACTTCTCGGTGGAGATAAGGCCGCGCACGAACCAACGCTGCATCAGGATGACGAGGATCAGTGGTGGCGACATGATGATCAATGTTCCGGCCATGGCGACGTTCCAGTCGGGCAGGCCGAATTCGGAGGGAATGAGCGTCTTGAGCTGGGTAACAGCGATGCCGAACTTCGGATCGGTGGTGATCAGCAATGGCCAGAGGTACTGGTTCCAGGCCCAGACGAACATGATGGTGAAGAGCGCGATCATGTTGGGGCGCGACAGCGGCAGCAGCACGTCCCAGAAGAAGCGGACCGGCCCGGAGCCATCCATTTTCGACGCTTCGGCAAGCTCATCCGGAACCGTCAGATAGAACTGGCGGTAGAGGAAGGTGCCGGTCGCGGTGGCCACCATAGGCAGAACGAGACCGGGATAGGAGTTCAGGAGGCCCCATTCGAGCTTCACCTGAATGCCGGTGACCTGAGCGATCAGCCAGTTGATGCCGGTGATGTCGAGGATCGTCTGGAAGGGCTGAAGTGCATTGGCGGCGATCGAATAGGTGGGAACGATACGCACTTCGAGCGGCAGCATCAGGGTGATGAAGATGATCCAGAAGATCAGATGACGGCCAGGGAAGCGGAAATAGACGATCGAGAAGGCGGCCATCGCGGAAAGGATGACCTTGCCGGCGCCGACCGTGGCAGCGAAGATGACGCTATGGAACAGCTTGTTGCCGAGATCGGCGCGAACCCAGGCGGTCTGCACGTTTTCCCAGAAATGGCTGCTCGGAATGAGCGGCAGCGGCACGCGGTTGACGGTTTCGAGATCGAGCGTCGACGCGACGATGACGATCAGGAAGGGCAGGAGCGCGATCACCAGGCCGAGTGCGAGCAGGGTGTAGCAGATGAAATTGAAGATTGGCGTGCGTTCGATCATGTTTGCGACCTCACTTGTAGTGCACGCGCCGCTCGATGAAGCGGAACTGGAAGATGGTAAGGAGCATGACGAGACCCATCAGGATCATGGATTGGGCTGCGGCACCCGAATAGTCGAGACCCTTGAAGCCGTCGAAAAAGATCTTGTAGACCATGAGTTCGGTCGCGCGCGCCGGGCCGCCCTGCGTCATGACATCGACGATACCGAAGGAATCCTGGAAGCTTTCGGTGATGTTGATGACGAGGAGGAAGAACAGCGTCGGGGTGAGCAACGGCAGCTGGATATCCCTGATGCGGCGCATCGGGCCGGAACCGTCCATGGCGGCAGCCTCGATCAGCGAGCGCGGAATACCCTGCAGCGCCGACAGGAAGAAGATGAAGTTGTAACCGATATATTTCCAGGAAAAGGCGATGATGACGGCGATCATCGCATCCTTGCCGTCGAACGCCGGGTTCCAGAGGCCGGGCCAGACCTGGTTGATCACCGACAGAAGACCGGCTTCCGGCGCCAGGATGAAGCGGAAAGCCAGGCCAAGAGCAGGAGCGGCAATCGCATAGGGCCAGATGAAGACCGAGCGATAGATCTTGTGGCCGCGCAGCTCGCGATCGGTCAGGAGCGCCAGGATCAGTGCAAGCCCCATGGCAATGGCGGTCGAGGCGAAGCCGAAGATCATGCTGCGGGTGATGGAGTCCCAATAGATCGGGTCCGAAAGCAACTGCTTGAAATTGTCGAAACCGACCCAGGCATTGCCGCCGCCCCATGGCTGTTCGAGCGTGAACGCCCAATACAGCGCCTGCGCGCTTGGCCAGTAAAAGAAGACGAAGATCAGCAACAGCATCGGGAATGCGAAGAGAAGGCCGATCGTCGTCGAGGAGAAAGTGACGCGCTTTTCCATGAGTGGTCGTTTTCGCCCTGGTTGGGTTCTGGCGCGGACGGCGATCATGCTGCCGCAGCCGATAGGGAATTTATAAAGACGCACCCGGCGCGCCAGAAGCGGGCCGGGTGCGGCTCATATCAGTCGATTAGGGGAGCTGAACGCCCTTGTAGGTCTGCTGGAAGCGACGCAGGAGCTGGTTGCCGCGGTCGGCAGCAGAGTCGAGCGAAGCCTGTACGTCGGCGTTGTTGACGAAGATCGCCTGCAGGCCGTTAGCGATTTCGGTACGAACCTGGAGCAGGCCGCCGAGACGGATGCCCTTGGCAGACGTGTCGCCAGCCGGGGAAGCGGTCAGGCTCTGAATGGCAAGTTCGCGACCGGCGTAAGGAGCCTTGTCGTAGAAGCCCTGCTTCTTCAGATATTCGAAGCCCGAGTTACGAACCGGGATGTAGCCGGTAACGGTCGACCAGGTGAGGGCTTCTTCCGGCTTTGCCAGGAAGTTGAAGAAGGAAGCGGCAGCCTTGTATTCGGCATCCGAATGACCCTTCAGAACCCAGAGCGAAGCGCCGCCGACGTAGGAGCTGTGACGGGTTGCATCGCCGTAGGTCGGGAGCATGGAAACGCCCCAGTTCATGCCCTGCTTGGCGGTGCGGCCGATGTTGCCGTGGTCGCCGACCGAGGTCAGGATGACCTGGCAATCGCCAGCGGAGAAGGCTTCAACGAAGGTCTGGCCAACGGCCTTGTTCTTGATGACGGCTTCCTTGGCGTCGTACCAGCCCTTCAGATCCTTGACGAAGTTGACGAGCATCGGGTTCTTGTTGAACACCAGCTCGGCGTCGAGGCCTTCAAAGCCGTTCTTCTTGGTGGCAACGGGTTCGCCGTTGACAGCTTCGAACTGCTCGATGAACTGCCAGACTTCGTTGTTGGAGATGTCGAAGCCGAGCGGGCAAGCGTAGCCAGCGTCCTTCAGAGCCTTGAAATCTTCGCCAGCTTCTTTCCAGGTAGCCGGAGCATGGTCCTTGCCGATCTTGGCGAAGGCGTCCTTGTTCCAGTACAGCAGAGCCGTCGAGGAGTTGAAGGGGAAGGAGTACATTTCGCCCTTGGAGGTGGCGTAGTAGCCGGCGATACCGGAGAAATAGTCGTTCCAGTCAACATTGTAGCCCATGTCGGTCATGAGCTTGTTGGCCGGGTAGTAAGCGCCCGAAAGCATGATGTCGAGCGTGCCGGCATCGGAAACCTGAGCAATGGTCGGCTGCTTGCCGGCGCGGAAAGCGGCGATCGTGTTCTGCAGCGAGGCGTCGTAAGAGCCCTGGCTGGTGCAGACGACTTCGAAGTCGTTCTGCGACTTGTTGAAACGGTCGCACTGTTCCTGAACGCGCGTAGCGATATCGCCCGAGTTGCCGAACCAGAAGTCGATCTTGGTCTTTTCGGCAGCAGCGGCGGGACCAGCAGCAACGAAAGCTGAAGCGAGTAAGGCGCCTACGGCGCCGAGAAGCTTGGCTTGCATGAGAACCCTCGAAAAATAGGACGCGCCCCCTCTTGAGCGCACGCCCTATTAACCGGTTCAATTTGCGGTCACCAATGAAGTTTCTATGACATGAATAGAGTAGAAAGTTTCCGTCATAAAATATTCATCTCGTAGATATGTCGAAACTTTTGGAGTTTTTGGCGTGTTGTTTTCCAATTTTCCGATAAATTTCTCGATTCTATTTAAATCTATGGAAAATAGATCTGCAGCATGCTCGGCTTGTCTGTGGTATCTATTCTGTATCTAAATTTTAACATTGGAATGGTTTCGGTTTTCTCGCGGCCAACCAAACGAAAAAGACCTGCTGTCAGGCGCTTTTTATCTCGGAAATAGCTTTGCACACCTGTGCGTTGAGCCGCGGATATCCGACATTTGTCATTCATTTTGCGACATTTGCCGTTTGCTGCCCATTTATTGTGCATCGAAGCATGACGAAATGGGCTCGCCACAGGCTCCGCAGCGGCCGGTTGCCGTCCCGCCTGACGCAAGAAGGCGGCCCAAGCCGGGCCTTCGATCATTCATCCGACATTTTCGCTACTTCCAGGATACGCTTTGCAAGTTTCAGATGCGGCAGATCGACCATGCGCCCTTCCAACTGGATCACACCACTGTCGGACGACGCGGCAAACGCAGTTACAATTTTCTCTGCCCAGGCGATTTCCTCGGCATCCGGGGTGAAGGCACGGTTGATCGCTTCGACCTGGTTCGGGTGGATGGCCATCATGCCCGAAAATCCGTCACGCCGTGCCCGGGCCGCATAGGCCACGAGACCATCGAGATTGCGGAAATCGGGATAGACGGTTTCGATGGCGGGGATAGAAGCGGCGTGAGCGCCGAAGAGGACGAGGGAGCGGGCGAGTTCGTAGGGGGCAGTATAGCGCCCGTCGATTTCCCGGGCGGTTGCTGCACCCATCGCGGCAGACAGATCCTCCGCACCCCAGGTCAAACCGCAAAGGTGAGGGGCGACATCCCGGTAGCTGCCGATCTCGAAAATGGCGGCCGGGGTTTCCGTGGCAATCGGCAGGATGGGAACCGCTGTTGAGAAGCGGCTTGCCAGCTGACGCACGGATGGTGCTCCTTCGGCTTTCGGCAGCATGATGGCAAAGGGGCTGACATCGGCGAGGGCGGCAAGATCATCCTCAAAGGCGGGTGAGGCGAGGGGATTGATGCGAACGACAAGCGTTGCATCGGCTGTCCGGCGGACGACGAAGTCGCGCACGGCATCCCGCGCCGCCTGTTTGTTCTGGGCGGAAACGGAATCCTCCAGGTCGAGAATGACGGCATCGGCACCCGAGGAGAGTGCCTTGTCAAAACGCTCCGGCCGGTCGCCGGGCACGAAGAGCAGCGAGCGCAGCCTCATGACGGTTTCCGCTGCAGCATGGCGGTGCGCAGGCATTGGCAGACGATTTCGTTGTTGTGGTTCAGCGTGACATGCCTGAACGTGACGATCCCGGCATCTGGGCGGGAGTTGGAGCGCCTGAGTTCCGCCACTTCGGTCTCCACCCTCAGCGTATCGCCGATAAAGACAGGCTTCGGCATCGTCACCTTGTCGTAGCCGAGATTGGCGACCAGCGTGCCGAGCGTCGTATCGCCGACAGAAAGTCCGATGGTGAGCGCGAATGTGAAAGTGCCATTGACGACGATGCGGCCGAATTCTGTGCCCGCCGCATAATCTGCGTCGAGATGTAACGGCTGCGGATTGTGGGAGAGTGCGGTGAAAAGCAGATTGTCGGTCTCCGTAACCGTACGACGGATTTCGTGGGCAATCCGGTCGCCGACCGTCCATTCGTCGAAATAGCGACCGGCCATCAGTCTTCTCCCTTCGTGATGCTGGCGACAAGCTGGTTTTCCGAGACCCTGACGCCTGGCGAGACCGGAAGCTTGCTGACGATGCCGTCGAAGGGCGCGCGCAGCGTATGTTCCATCTTCATCGCTTCCACCGTCAGAAGGCGATCACCCTTGGCAACCGGATCACCTTCCGCGACATCGACGGAAATGACCAGGCCGGGCATGGGCGAGAGGATCGCGCCGTCACCGACGCCCTTATGAGCCTCGACTCCGCTGGCGACCGGGAGACCGATCGGCCAGGCATTGCCCGCGTCGAAGAGAACCATGGCATCTCCGATAGTCAGGGCATCGGTGTCGAGATCCGGGCGGACCTGCCCCCAGTAGAGATGATCGCCAATGCGCACGCGCGTGCGGCCGTCGCTTGCGCCGGCAATGCGCAAGCCGGAAAGGGCCGACCAGGGGTCGGTTCCGCCTCTCACAGTCAGGGCGGTCGCAGCCCTGTCGATCGTCGTCAAGTCGGCCTCTTTCACCAGAAGGGTCTCGGAATGACGATCGAGAAAGCCAGTATCGACCTTTGCCGCGCGGAAATCGGCGTCTCTGGCAATGCGGGCCAGCAGCCCGGCATTGGATTTGACCGGCCAGACCTGGATACTTTCGCAGGCATCGGCAAGCTTTGAGAGCGCCGCGTCACGATTGGGACCATGGGCGATCATCTTGGCGATCATCGGATCGTAGAAGGCGGTAATCTCGTTGCCTTCTTCGACGCCGCTATCGACCCTGATGGTTTCGGGCAGACGCAGATGGTCGAGGCGGCCGATTGATGGAAGGTAGTCGGCTGCGGGGTTTTCGGCATAGAGGCGTGCCTCGAAAGCCCAGCCTTTCATGGTGATCTCGGCCTGCTCCTTTGGCAGCGGCTCGCCGGCAGCGACGTTCAATTGCCAGAGCACCAGATCCTCACCGGTGATCGCCTCGGTGACGGGATGCTCCACCTGCAGCCTCGTGTTCATTTCCATGAACCAGATGCGATCGGCACGCAGCCCCCCGGAAGCGTCGGCGATGAATTCGATCGTGCCGGCACCGACATAGTTGACCGCCTTCGCTGCCCTGACGGCGGCTTCGCAGATCGCGGCTCGCGTGACGGCGTCGAGACCTGGGGCGGGTGCTTCCTCGATCACTTTCTGGTGCCGGCGCTGCAGCGAGCAGTCGCGCTCGAAGAAATGAACACAATTGCCGAAGCGGTCGGCGAAGACCTGGACCTCGATATGCCTTGGATTGGCGATGTAACGCTCGATCAGCACGCGGTCGTCGCCGAAGGACGCTGCTGCTTCGCGTCGGCAGGAGGCGAGCAGTTCAGCAAAATCTTCCGGCCGATCGACGCGGCGCATTCCCTTGCCGCCACCACCGCCGACGGCCTTGATCAGGACAGGGTAACCCGTTGCACCCGCTTCGGTTGCCAGCCTGTCGTCGCCTTGATCCTCTCCCATATAGCCTGGTGTGACCGCGACGCCTGCCGCCTGCATGAGCTGCTTGGCGGCATCTTTGAGACCCATGGCCCGAATGGCGGCCGGCGGTGCGCCGACCCAGATGATGCCGGCATTCTCGACCGCCTCCGCAAATTCGGCATTTTCCGACAGGAAGCCGTAGCCGGGATGAATTGCAGAAGCCTGTGTCCTGCGGGCAGCGTCAAGGATGCGCTCCTGAGAAAGATAGCTCTCGCGTGCCGGTGGTGGGCCGATCGCGATGGCCTCATCCGCTTCCTTCACGAAGGGCAGGCCGGCATCGGCTTCGGAATAGACGGCGATGGTGCGAATGCCGAGGGCTTTCGCCGTGCGGATGATACGGCGGGCGATTTCGCCCCTGTTGGCAATGAGCAGGCTTTCCATCATCGTTCCACCTCACATCCGGAAGAGGCCGAAACGCGGCCCTTTGGGGATCGGCGCATTCAGGCAGGTGGAAAAGGCCAGGCCCAGCACGTCACGGGTCTGGCGCGGATCGATGATGCCGTCATCCCACAAACGGGCGGTGGCATAGTAGGGACTGCCCTCCGTCTCGTAGCCGGCGCGGATCGGTGCCTTGAAAGCTTCTTCCTCATCGGCGGACCAGGTCTCGCCGCGCGCTTCCATCGCGTCACGTTTGATGGTGGCAAGCACGGACGCCGCCTGCTCGCCGCCCATGACGCTGATGCGGCTGTTCGGCCAGGTGAAGAGGAAGCGCGGCCGGTAGGCGCGCCCGCACATGCCATAATTGCCGGCACCGAAACTGCCGCCGATGATGACGGTCACCTTCGGCACGGTAGCCGTCGCCACCGCAGTCACCAGCTTTGCCCCGTCCTTGGCAATGCCGCCGGCCTCATATCGGCCACCGACCATAAAACCCGAGATGTTCTGCAGAAACAGCAGCGGCACGCGGCGCTGGCAGGCGAGCTCGATAAAATGCGCACCCTTGAGAGCGCTTTCGGAAAACAGCACGCCATTATTGGCTATGATTGCAACCGGCATACCCCAGATGCGGGCAAAGCCACAAACCAATGTGGAGCCATAGAGCGGCTTGAACTCATGCAGCTCGGACCCATCGACGATGCGGCCGATGACCTCGCGCACATCGTAAGGCGAGCGTACATCCTCGGGGATGATACCACCGAGATCTTCGGAATCGAGTTTGGGCGGACGGGGGGCCCGAAGGTCGATATCGACCGACTTCACGCTGTTGAGGTTGGCGACGATATCGCGCACGATGAGCAGCGCATGCTCGTCATTTTCCGCGACGTGATCGACGACTCCGGAACGGCGGCCATGGGTTTCGGCGCCACCAAGCTCTTCGGCGGAGATGATTTCGCCGGTGGCTGCCTTCACCAGTGGCGGGCCGGCAAGGAAGATCGTTCCCTGATTGCGCACGATGACCGTCTCGTCCGACATAGCCGGCACATAGGCGCCGCCTGCCGTGCAGCTCCCCATGACGCAGGCGATCTGCGGAATGCCTTCGGCCGACATCTGCGCCTGATTGTAGAAGATCGCCCCGAAATGATCGCGGTCGGGAAAGACTTCCGCCTGATGCGGAAGATTGGCACCGCCGCTGTCGACCAGATAGACGCAGGGTAGGCGGTTCTGCGTGGCAATTTCCTGAGCCCTCAGATGCTTTTTCACCGTGAGAGGAAAATAGGCGCCGCCCTTCACCGTCGCATCATTGGCGACGATCATCACCTCGCGGCCGCAGACGCGTCCGATACCGGTGATAATGCCGGCACCGGGCGCCTCATCGTCATACATGCCGTTGGCGGCAAGCGTGCCGATTTCCAGAAACGGGCTGCCGGCATCGAGCAGCAACTGAATGCGGTCGCGCGGCAGCAACTTGCCCTTGCCGGTATGGCGCTCGCGTGCTGTCTGCGAGCCACCCTCGCGGGTTTTTGCCGCACGCTCGTGAAGCTCTTCGATCAGCGCTTTGTTCTTGATGCTATTGGTTCTGAAAGTCTCGCTGTCGCGATCTGTCGCAGAGGAAATCACCGTCATGATGCGATGAGCTCCCGGCCGATCAGATAGCGCCGGATTTCGTTGGTGCCGGCGCCGATATCGTAGAGCTTTGCGTCACGCAGAAAGCGTTCCACGGGCCACTCCTTGGTATACCCGGCGCCCCCGAGCGCCTGAATCGCCTCCAGCGACACTTTCACCGCATTCTCGCTGGCAAGGAGAATGGCCGCTGCCGCATCCGAGCGGGTCGCGCGGCCGGCATCGCAGGCGCGCGCCACGGAATAGACATAGGCGCGCGACGAATTCAGCGCGACATACATATCGGCGATCTTGCCCTGCATGAGCTGGAAATCGCCGATCGCCTTGCCGAATTGCTTGCGCTCCCGCACGTAGGGCAGCACCACGTCGAGACAGGCCTGCATGATGCCGAGCGGACCGGCGGCAAGCACGGCGCGTTCATAATCGAGACCCGACATCAGGATCTTCACCCCGTCGCCCTCCTTGCCCATCAAAGCCTCCGCCGGCACCTCGCAATCCTGAAAGACAAGCTCAGCCGTATCGCTGCCGCGCATGCCGAGTTTGGATAGCTTCTTCGAGACGCTGAAGCCGGCCATGCCCTTTTCGATGATGAAGGCCGAGATGCCTTTTGGTCCGGCCGCGGGATCGGTTTTGGCATAGACGACGAGCACATCGGCATGCGGCGCATTGGTGATCCAGAATTTTGTGCCGTTCAGAATGTAGCTGTCGCCCTTGCGCTCGGCCCTGAGCCGCATGGAGACGACATCCGAGCCGGAGCCTGCCTCGGACATGGCAAGCGAGCCGACATGCTCCCCGGAAATCAGCTTCGGCAGATAGCGATGCTTCTGCTCCGATGTCGCCCAGCGGCGGATCTGGTTGATGCAGAGATTGGAATGGGCGCCGTAACTCAACCCCACCGAGGCCGAGGCGCGCGAGATCTCTTCCATCGCCACGACATGATCGAGATAGCCGAAGCCGGTACCGCCGAACTCCTCCTCGACGGTGATGCCATGCAGGCCGAGCGCGCCCATCTGCGGCCAGAGCTGGCGCGGAAACGTGTTGCTTTCGTCGATCTCCGCGGCAAGCGGAGCGATATTGTCGGCGGCAAATCGCGCCGTCGCCTCGCGGATCGCGTCCGCGGTTTCGCCGAGCGAAAAATCAAACATGGCATTCCTCCCGTTAAAATATGTAGCGCGGGTTGCGGCGGGTTCAAAGCTCCCTTGATTGAAGTCTATTCCCAGCGAGACGATTTTGCCTCGTCGCGTCGATAGGCCTCGGGGCTTTTGCCCATCCACTTCTTGAAAGCGCGAAAGAAGGCGCTGGGCTCGGAATAGCCAAGCTGCACGGCAATCTCGCCGATCGTCTTTTGCGTGTTCATCAGCATGTCGACGGCGAGATCCCGGCGGATATCGTCCTTGATACCGGCATAGCTCTGGCCTTCGTCGTGCAGGCGATGTCGCAGCGTGGAGGAAGGCATGCGCATGTCTCTGGCGAGCGTCTGAAAACTCGACCAAACGGCGGGAGATGTCTGGGAGAGCCGGCGGCGCACGGCGGCCGCGATGCCGGCATCGTAGCGGTAGCGCACGAGAATATTGGCGGGAGCGCCGCGCAGGAATTGCTTCAGGGACTGTTCGTTGCGCGAAATCGGCAGGTTGAGCATCGCGTTGTCGAAACCGAGCCGGCTGATCGGCTGTGAGAAACGCACAGGTGCGCCGAAAAAGAGCCTGTAGTCGGCACCCTGGCTTGGCTCAGCACAGCGGAAATCGACGAGGCGGATCGGGATGCGCCGTCCGACCAGCCAGCAGATAATGCCGTGCAGGATGATCCAGTAGGTGCGATAGGCGAAGGCGGAACGCGGCTCGCCGGCATCGCGAAGCTCGATCTGTGCCAGTCCGTCACGGATGACCAATGTACCGCGCGGATCGTCCAGAACGATATCGAGGAAGCGCAAGGCGCGACGCAGGGCGTGACCGAGCGTCGGCGCATGCAGCACGCAATGACAGAGCAGGGTGAAGCTGCCGCTGCGCATCGGCCGCGCGCCCATGCCGAAGAATTCGTCATCGAGGTCAGCCGCGATTGCCAGCCACAAAGCACCGTAGACTTCGGCCGAAACCGGCTGGATGATCCGCGATGGCAGTCCAAGCCTGGCCAGAAGCGGTGCCGTTTGCCTGCCCAGTCGTCGCAGACTGTCGAGCGCTTCCTCGACGAAGCCGGGCGCAATCATGCGTCGCTCGATTTCAACCATCGCCGCTCGCTGTCTATGGCAAAATTGGCCGCAACAATGCGACAATTCTGTCATCGCTTGCAATAGGGCGAGAGACTAGAATTCCATTTCAGGTAGACTCTGGAGGAGATGTCTGCCGGGCAGGGAGGAACGATCCGTGCAGATCAGCGGCGCAAGTTTCATTGTTACCGGCGGTGGCTCCGGGCTTGGAGCAGCGACGGCGCGCATGCTCGTCGAAGCTGGTGGCTGTGTGACGATTGCCGATCTCAATTCCGATGCAGGCGATGCGATCGCCCGCGAACTCGGTCGAAGTGCACGCTTCATCAAAGCCGACGTGACCGACGAAAAAAGCGGCGGGGCGGTCATTGCCGCGTCCCTCGAGTCTTTCGGCCCTCTTCGCGGTCTCGTCAATTGCGCTGGCGTTGCCCCCGCTGAGAAGGTGGTCGGCCGCGACGGGCCGCACCGACTGGAAAGCTTCGCCCGGACAATCACTATCAATCTCATCGGCACGTTCAACATGGTCAGGCTAGCCGCTGCTGCCATCCAGGATGCAGAGCCGGATGCGGAAGGTGAGCGCGGCGTGATCATCAATACGGCATCTGCTGCCGCCTTCGATGGACAGATCGGCCAAGCCGCCTATGCCGCCTCCAAGGGAGGTGTCGCCGCCATGACGCTGCCGATCGCCCGCGAGCTTGCGCGTCACGGTATTCGTACCGTGGCGATCGCGCCCGGTATCTTCGAAACGCCGATGATGGCCGGCATGCCGGCGGAGGTGCGCGAAGCGCTTGGCAAGAGTGTGCCTTTCCCGCCGCGCCTTGGACATCCGGCGGAGTTTGCCGCCTTGGTGCGCCATATCCTGGAGAACAGCATGCTGAACGGCGAGGTCATCCGCCTCGACGGCGCATTGCGCATGGGTGCGCGCTGAGCTGCCCGCCCGAAGGAGGAACCATGACCTCGCATGATCCCATCGTCATCGTCGGCGCGGCCCGCACCCCGATCGGCAGCTTCCAGGGGGAGCTCAAGGACGCGGCCGCTCCCGAACTCGGCGCGGCGGCAATCCGCGCAGCGCTTGAGCGCAGCGGCGTCGCGGCTGCCGCCGTTGACGAAGTCGTTTTCGGCTGCGTATTGCCGGCCGGTCAGGGGCAAGCACCGGCTCGCCAGGCCGCGATCTACGCTGGACTCCCGTTTGCGACCGGCGCCAGCACCGTCAACAAGATGTGCGGCTCCGGCATGAAGGCGGTCATGATGGCGCATGACCTGATCACCGCTGGCAGCGGCTCGATTGCGGTCGCCGGCGGCATGGAAAGCATGACCAATGCGCCCTATCTCCTGGATCGAGCCCGTGCGGGTTACAGACTCGGCCATGGGCGGGTCGTGGACCATATGTTCCTCGACGGGCTGGAGGATGCGTATGACAAGGGGCGCTTGATGGGCAGCTTCGCGGAGGATTGCGCCGAAGCCTATCAGTTCACGCGCGAGGCACAGGATGCCTATGCGGTGACCTCGCTGACGCGAGCACAGAAGGCGATTGCCGAAGGCGGCTTCGATAGGGAAATTGTACCTGTTGCGGTGAAATCTGGTCGAACCGAGCAGGTGGCAAGCCGCGATGAGCAGCCGGGCAAGGCAAAGCCTGACAAGATTCCGACCCTGAAGCCCGCCTTTCGCGACAACGGCACGGTGACGGCTGCCAATTCCAGTTCGATTTCCGATGGTGCAGCTGCCCTCGTTCTGATGCGCCGATCCGAAGCGGAGCGCCGTGGGCTGAAGCCGCTCGCCGTCATCCTCGGCCATGCCACGCATTCGCAGGAACCCAATCTCTTTGCGACCGCTCCGATCGGTGCTCTGCAAAAACTTTCCGATCGCACGGGGCTGCCGCTCTCCGATGTCGATCTCTTTGAAATCAACGAAGCCTTCGCTGTCGTTGCCATGGCAGCCATGCGAGATCTCGACCTGCCGCATGACAAGGTCAATGTTCATGGCGGTGCCTGCGCACTCGGCCATCCGATAGGCGCGTCCGGCGCACGCATTCTCGTGACGCTGCTGTCGGCGTTAGAACGTTACGATCTGAAGCGCGGCATGGCCGCACTTTGCATCGGCGGCGGTGAGGCGACCGCTGTCGCTGTCGAGCGATATTAGGGAGGGGCCGATGATCCTTTCCGAACTCCAGCAGCAGATACGGGATCTCGCTCGCGACTTCGCTCAGGAGCGCTTGGTGCCGGGAGCTGCAAAGCGCGACCGGGAATCGCTTTTTCCCCGCGAAGAACTGAAGGAGATGGGCGACCTCGGCCTGCTCGGCATGCTCGTGCCGGAGACCTATGGCGGATCGGATACCGGCATCATCGCCTACGCCGCAGCTCTTGAGGAAATTGCCGCAGGCGACGGGCCGTGCTCGACCATCATGAGCGTGCACAGTTCGGTCGGCTGTGTGCCAATCCTGAAATTCGGCAACGAGGAGCAGCGACAGCGCTTCCTGCCGAAGCTTGCCAGCGGCGAATGGATCGGCGGCTTTGCGCTGACCGAGCCGCAGGCGGGCTCCGATGCGTCGAACCTGAAAACGCGGGCGCGGCGAGATGGCGATCACTATGTGCTCGACGGCGCCAAGCAGTTCATCACATCCGGCAAGAATGGTCAGGTCATTATCGTCTTCGCAGTCACCGATCCGGATGCCGGCAAGAAGGGTATCACGGCTTTCATCGTGCCCACCGATACACCGGGTTATGAGGTGATCCGGGTCGAGGAAAAGCTTGGACTGCATTCCTCCGACACCTGCCAGATCGCCTTCAGCGGCATGCGCATTCCGGCCGAGCTTCGGCTCGGCGAGGAGGGCGAGGGCTACCGGATCGCGCTTGCCAATCTCGAGGGAGGGCGGATCGGCATCGCCGCCCAGGCCGTCGGCATGGCGAAAGCCGCTTTCGAAGCGGCACGCGGTTATGCCCGAGAGCGCAGCGCCTTCGGCAAGCCGATCGTCGAACATCAGGCGGTTGCCTTTCGCCTTGCCGATATGGCGACTCGGATCGAGGCGGCACGTCAACTGGTATTCCATGCGGCGTCGCTGCGGGAGGCGGGTCTTCCTTGCCTGTCGGAAGCATCGATGGCCAAGCTCTTTGCTTCGGAGATGGCCGAGCGCGTCTGTTCCGACGCGATCCAGATCCATGGCGGCTACGGCTATATGGCCGATTATCCGGTGGAGCGCATCTATCGCGATGTGCGCATCTGCCAGATCTATGAAGGAACGAGTGACGTGCAGCGCATGGTGATTGCCCGCAACCTATAACAATAAGGTCCGGCTTCTGGAGGAGAGGAGCAGGGCCGATAAAGGGAGGAAAAAGACCAGATGGTGGAATCTGCTCGTTTGAGCCTGCGTGTTCCCGAACCTGCCGTCCGTCCGGGCGGCCACCCCGATTTTTCCAACGTCAAGATCGCCAAGGCAGGGTCCGTGCCGCGGCCGGAGGTGGATGTCGCCTCTGAAGATATCCGCGATCTCGCTTATTCGATCATCCGCGTGCTGAACCAGGACGGCGAAGCTGTCGGCCCGTGGGCGGGTTCGTTGACCGATGAGCAGTTGCTGACCGGGCTTCGCAACATGATGAAACTGCGCGCCTTCGACGCCCGCATGCTGATGGCGCAGCGGCAGGGCAAGACCTCTTTCTATATGCAGCATCTCGGGGAAGAAGCGGTCAGCTGCGCCTTTCGCAAGGCGCTCAACAAGGGAGACATGAATTTCCCGACCTATCGTCAGGCCGGTCTCCTGATTGCGGACGATTATCCGATGGTCGAGATGATGAACCAGATCTATTCGAACGAGAGCGATCCGCTGCGCGGCCGCCAGCTGCCGATCATGTATTCCTCCAAGGAGCACGGCTTCTTCACTATCTCGGGCAATCTCGCCACCCAATATGTGCAGGCGGTCGGCTGGGCCATGGCCTCGGCGATCAAGAATGACAGCCGTATCGCAGCCGCCTGGATCGGCGACGGTTCGACGGCGGAATCGGATTTTCATTCGGCGCTGGTCTTTGCCTCCACCTACAAGGCGCCTGTCATTCTCAATATCGTCAACAATCAGTGGGCGATCTCCACCTTCCAGGGCATTGCCCGCGGCGGCTCGGGCACTTTTGCAGCCCGCGGCCTCGGATTCGGCATTCCGGCACTGCGTGTTGATGGCAATGATTATCTTGCCGTTCACGCAGTCGCCGATTGGGCTGCGACAAGGGCGAGGCGCAATCTCGGCCCAACGCTCATCGAATATGTCACTTATCGCGTCGGCGCCCATTCCACCTCGGATGATCCGAGCGCCTATCGGCCGAAGACGGAATCGGAAGCCTGGCCGCTCGGCGATCCCGTCTTGCGGCTGAAGAAGCACCTGATCGTCAGGGGCGTATGGTCGGAAGAGCGCCATATTCAGGCCGAGGCCGAGATCATGGACGAGGTGATCGAGGCGCAGCGGCGGGCCGAGGAGCACGGTACGCTGCACGATGGCGGCAAGCCCTCGGTGCGTGATATTTTCGAAGGCGTCTATGCCGAGATGCCGCCGCATATCCGTCGCCAGCGGCAGAAGGCGGGGTACTGACATGGCTCGTATGACGATGATCGAGGCGGTGCGCAGCGCCATGGATGTCTCGATGGCTAGAGACGACAATGTCGTGGTCTTCGGCGAGGATGCCGGCTATTTCGGCGGCGTCTTCCGCTGCACGCAGGGCCTGCAGGCAAAATACGGCAAGACGCGCTGCTTCGACACGCCGATCAGCGAATCCGGCATCGTGGGTACGGCGATCGGCATGGCAGCCTATGGCCTCAAGCCCTGCGTCGAAATCCAGTTCGCTGACTACATGTATCCGGCTTATGATCAGCTGACGCAGGAGGCAGCCCGTATCCGCTACCGCTCCAACGGCGATTTCACCTGCCCGATCGTCGTGCGCATGCCGACCGGCGGCGGCATTTTCGGCGGCCAGACGCACAGCCAGAGCCCGGAGGCGCTGTTTACCCATGTCTGCGGCCTGAAAGTGGTCGTTCCCTCCAATCCCTACGACGCCAAGGGCCTGCTGATTTCAGCGATCGAGGATCCGGATCCCGTCATGTTCCTGGAGCCGAAGCGGCTCTATAATGGACCTTTCGACGGTCATCACGAGCGGCCGGTAACACCATGGTTGAAGCACGATCTCGGTGAGGTGCCGGAGGAACATTATACGATTCCGATCGGCAAGGCCGAGGTGCGGCGTCAGGGCTCGGCCGTAACGGTCATCGCCTATGGCACCATGGTGCATGTGGCGCTTGCCGCCGCTGAGGATGCGGGCATCGATGCGGAAGTGATTGATCTCAGAAGCCTCCTGCCGCTGGATCTCGATACGATTGTCAAATCCGTCACCAAGACCGGGCGCTGCGTCGTCGTTCACGAAGCGACACTGACCTCGGGGTTCGGGGCTGAGATCGTGTCGCTGGTGCAGGAACATTGCTTTTATCAGCTCGAAGCCCCGGTCGTGCGCGTCGCCGGCTGGGATACGCCCTATCCGCATGCGCAGGAGTGGGATTATTTCCCCGGACCCGGCCGCGTCGGCCGCGCGCTTGCCGAAGTGATGGAGGCCTGAGCCATGGGCGAATTCGTCATCAAAATGCCTGATGTCGGGGAGGGTGTCGCTGAGGCAGAACTTGTTGAATGGCATGTGAAAACTGGCGATCCGGTGCGCGAGGACATGGTGATCGCCGCCGTCATGACTGACAAGGCGACCGTCGAAATTCCTTCGCCGGTCAATGGCACCGTGACATGGCTTGCCGGCGAGGTCGGCGACCGTATCGCGGTAAAGGCACCACTGGTGCGCATCGAGACAGCAGGCGCGGCCGTCGAGCCAGAGCCTGCAGCCGTCCCTCAACCGCCATCTGCAGAGCCGGTGAAGGCTGAGGTTCCGAAGCCCGCTCCAAAGGCAGTCGCGCCGACAGCTACGCCGGTAGAAAAGCCGCTTGCCGCACCGTCTGTTCGGCTTTTTGCCCGCGAGAGCGGCGTGGACCTGCGGCAGGTGCAAGGCAGCGGGCCGGCCGGACGTATCCTGCGAGAGGATGTCGAGCAATATCTGAACCAGGGCGCGGCACCGGCTTCCGTGCGTTCCGGTCTGGCGAAGAAGACAGCGACCGAGGAGATCAAGCTGACGGGCCTTCGTCGCCGCATTGCCGAGAAGATGGTGCTTTCCACCTCGCGCATTCCTCACATCACCTATGTGGAGGAAGTGGACATGACGGCACTCGAGGAGCTGCGCGCCACCATGAACGCCGACCGCAAGGCCGAGCATCCCAAACTCACAATACTGCCCTTCCTCATGCGGGCTCTCGTCAAGGCGATATCCGGCCAGCCGGATGTCAATGCCACTTTCGATGATGATGCCGGCATCATCACGCGCCACAGCGCCGTGCATATCGGCATTGCCACGCAGACGCCCGCGGGTCTTACCGTGCCGGTTGTGCGTCATGCCGAGGCACGCGGCATCTTCGACTGCGCCGTCGAGATGAACCGGCTGGCGGAAGCTGCGCGCTCAGGCACTGCGACGCGGGACGAACTCTCAGGCTCGACGATCACCATCAGTTCGCTCGGCGCGCTCGGCGGAATCGTTTCCACCCCCGTCATCAACCACCCGGAAGTGGCGATCATCGGCGTCAACAAGATTGCCACCCGTCCGGTATGGGACGGCACGCAATTCGTGCCGCGCAAGATGATGAACCTCTCCTCCAGCTTCGATCACCGCATCATCGACGGCTGGGATGCCGCGACCTTCGTGCAGCGCATCCGGACGCTGCTCGAAACGCCGGCGCTCATTTTCATCGAAGGCTGAGCCATGAAAGAGATTGTCTGCAAGCTCCTCGTCATCGGTGCCGGCCCCGGTGGTTATGTCTGCGCCATCAGGGCTGGCCAGCTTGGCATCGATACCGTCATCGTCGAAGCCGGCAAGCCGGGCGGCACCTGCCTGACGGTCGGCTGCATTCCTTCCAAGGCGCTGATCCATGCGGCTGAGGAATTCGACGCCACGCAGCGCATGCTGACGGGCAAGAACCCGATGGGTATCCGCATTGAAAACGCCTCCATCGATCTGGCAAAGACGATCGGCTGGAAAGACGGCATCGTCGGCCGGCTGACGGGTGGCGTCTCCGGGCTCTTGCAGAAGGCACGCGTGAAGATCGTCCATGGCCGAGCCCATTTTCGTGACGGCAAGACGGTCGAGGTGGAAACGGAAACCGGCCAGCAGATCATTCGTGCCGAGACCGTCGTCATCGCCACCGGCTCCGATCCCGTAGAGCTTCCGAACCTGCCGTTCGGCGGCCGGGTCATGTCTTCCACCGAGGCCCTGTCGCTCAGGGAATTGCCGAAAAATCTGGTGGTGGTCGGCGGCGGCTATATCGGGCTCGAACTCGGGATCGCCTTTGCGAAGATGGGGTCGCAGGTCACGGTCGTTGAGGCGACACAGCAGGTGCTACCGCAATATGATGCCGAACTTGTGCGGCCCGTCATGCGAAAGATGACGGAACGTGGCATTCGCGTCCTGACCGCTGCGAAGGCGATCGGCCTTTCCAATGCTGGCGACGGGCTTGTCGTCGAAACGCCTGATGGCCGGCAGCAGACCCTTGCCGCGGATCGCATACTTGTCACCGTCGGCCGCCGTCCGCGCACCTCGGACTCCGGCCTTGAGGAGCTGGATCTCGACAGGGCAGGTCCCTTCCTCAGAATCGACGATCGATGCCGCACATCCATGCGCGGCATCTATGCGATCGGCGACGTCACCGGCGAGCCAATGTTGGCGCATCGCGCGATGGCGCAGGGCGAAATGGTGGCGGAGATTGTTGCCGGAAAGAAGCGGGCCTGGGACAAGCACTGCATTCCCGCGATCTGCTTTACCGATCCGGAAATCGTCAGCGCCGGCCTGTCGCCGGCAGAAGCACGTGCTCAGGGTTACGAGATCAAAACCGGGCAATTTCCGTTCAGCGCCAATGGACGAGCGATGACGATGCTGGCCGAAGAGGGTTTCGTGCGGGTGGTGGCGCGGGCCGATACCAATCTCGTTCTCGGTCTCCAGGCGGTGGGGGCCGGGGTCTCAGAACTCTCGGCGTCCTTCGCGCTCGCCATCGAAATGGGTGCGCGCCTGGAGGATATCGCGGGCACGATCCATGCCCATCCGACCCGGAGCGAGGCCGTTATGGAAGCCGCTCTGAAAGCGCTCGGCAACGCGCTCCATATGTGAGCGGGTTCACTGGGTCTTCTGCACCACGCCGGTCGAGCGACGCTCGATAAGCTCACCCGAGAGCCGGATCGTCGTCGCGGCCCTGAGCAGCGCCGACGTGTCACCTTCGATCATTTCCACGACGACGCGCACGATCTCATCGACCGGCTGGCGAAAAGTGGTGAGGCTGTAGTGCGGCCAATCGGCCATCGGAATATCGTCGAAGCCGGCAACATAGATATCGTCGGGGATACGGCAGCCAGCCTCCTCCCGAAGTGCGTCGATGCCGCCGATCGCCAGAATGTCGTTGGCGAAGAAGATGGCATCGGTACTCTTCTTCGCGGCGATTTCGAGCGCAGCCTTGCGGCCGGCATGATAGCTGTACTCCCGCCCCTCGATCTGCGCGCTTAGTGTCATGCCGAGTTCGGCAATGCGCGTCACGAATCCGTTCTGCCGCTCGCGGTTGGTGGTCGTGTGGCTGAGACCTGCGACGTAGGCGACCCGGCGGGCGCCCTGGCTATGAAAATGATCGGCAATAGCCCGTGCGCCCTCGATGTTGTTGCAGGCCACGCAGCTCAGATTTGTATCCTCGATAACGCGATTGATCAGGATGGCCGGCCGGCCTTCCGTCGCCCAGCTCAGGGTGGAGCCCGACAGGATCGTCGCTGAAATCACGATGACGGCATCCACATTGTAGCGCCGCAGGGCGGACAGCTGTTCTTCGAGATTGGAGCCTTTGGTGATGTTGAAGAGAAGGCTCTGCAGGCCGATGCGCTGCAGCGAGCGGGAGAGTTTCTCGATCAGGCCCGGATAGAAGGGGTTCTGCATGTCGGAGACGACGATGCCGATGATGTTCGTGCGGCTCTTCGAGAGCATGCTGGCGATTGCGTTTGGCTGATAGTCGATCTCGGCCGCATATTTCAGGATCCGCTCGCGCAGATCGGCCGCGATGCTGGCACCCGGCGTGAAGGCGCGCGAGACGGCCGACTGGCTGACGCCGAGCATTCGCGCGAGTTCTCGGGCCGTAATCGGCTTACGGCTGAACGCTTCACCGGACGCTTCCCCCTGTAAGGGCGGCAATCCCTGTTTGCGCATGATCTATTTCCCCGGTTGCCAGTCTCTACCTCATTACCTTGTTGCATTCGGATGCAATAATTTCAACTGCTTCCTATGCGTAGCCGCTAATTCTTTCTTCGATCGCGTTTCGCGTTGGGTAACGATACGGATATGTGCGCTGCAGCATTAAAAAGTACTACAAAATAAGGAATTTTACGTATCGCTTATGTAGTATGCCCAGTGAACTGTATTTTTGCAGATTCTGACATAAAACCTGTTCCAATTTCAAATCAATCACCGTGTTGCATACGGATGCACTTTGGAAGATGCTCCGATCAACAACAACACCGGCGCTGAAAAACGTCCGTTCTCCGAGGGAATGCCAGTGGGTACGATCATCAAATCCGTCGAAGCTTTTCAGGTGAAGTGGGAACCCAATGAGCCGCCGGGCCGCCGCACAGCTTTTGTGCGCGTGACGACCGAGGACGGTATTGTCGGCCATGGTGAAGCTTCGCCGATGATGGGTGGCGAGCACTCGCTCGGCGTCATCAGGGATTTCGCGGACTCGCTCGTCGGCGCCGATGCGCTCGATCAGGCCATGATTTACGATCGGCTGCTTCATAAATATGTGAAGCTCGGCCCGGAAGGTGCTGTCACCGGTGCCCTCGCGGCCCTCGACATCGCTCTCTGGGACATCAAGGGCAAGCACTTCAATCTGCCGGTCTACAAACTGCTCGGTGGTGCCTGGCGCACGGAAATGCCCTTTTATGCCTCAGTCGGTAATAATGCCGGCCGCACCGTCGATGAAACGGTTCGCGTGGTGGAGCAGCGCTGGAGGACCGAAAAGCCGGCCGCCATCAAGATCCGCTGGGACGGCGACCGCACCCGCCAAGATTACGATATTCCGGGTGACATCGCCAAGGCCAAGGCCGTTCGCAAGCTGGTGGGCGATGATTTTCCGCTCGCCTTCGACGCCAACAACCAATATTCCGTCGGCGGCGCCATCCGCGTCGGCCGCGCACTCGAAGAGCTCGGCTATATCTGGTTTGAAGAGCCGGTCCAGCACTACAACGTCCGCGCCATGGGCGAGGTTGCCCAGCGCCTCGACATTACGGTATCGGCTGCCGAACAGTCCTATACGACCCAGGCCGTCGTCGACATGATCAATGCCGGCGTGCGCATGGTGCAGCCTGATATCGTCAAGATGGGCGGCATCACCGGCCTCATGCAATGCGCCGCGATCTGCTTTGCCCACGGCGTCGAACTCGTTCCGCACCAGACCCAGCCGATGATCGCCCATGTCGCGAACCTGCACGTACTGGCGACACTGATGCACAACACCAAGCCTGCCGAATTCTCCGATCCGTCGACGCGCATGCATGTCGGCTTCGCCAATCCGCCGATCCCGGAGGACGGCAAGTTCAAGGTGCCGTCAGGTCCGGGTCTCGGCCTGATCGTCAACGATGCCGAGCTCGATAAACGGCGAAGCTGAATATTCTGACACATGGGAGGAAATGTCATGAACTTGAGAAGACGCCAATTTCTGGAATTGAGTGCTGCCACCGCTGCGGTGAGCGTGCTTGGCACCACCTTTGCACGCGCCGCCAGCGACCCCGATACGATCCGTATCGGCATTGCCGCCAACGGTCCGCGCAGCAGTGATCCGAACTACACGACGCAGGGCGGCGACAACTGGGCGACCGAGCAGATGTACGAACAGCTCGTGCGTCCCGATGACGGCACTTTTGCCACGACGCCGGACCAGTATCGCCCGACGCTCGCCACCGAATGGTCGTCCTCGTCGGACGCCAAGACATGGACCTTCAAGCTGCGCCAGGGTGTGCAGTTCCATAAGGGCTTCGGCGAAATGACGTCCGAAGACGTCGTCTTCTCCTTCAAGCGTGCGATGGCCGACGGAACGAACAAGCCGATCCTGGCCAATATCGCCGACGTCGTCGCAAACGGCCCCTACGAGGTCGTCATCACGCTGAAGAATTCCGACGTCAACCTGCTGGGCACGTCGATCTTCCTCAACAATACCTCGATCGTCTCCAAGAAGGCCGTCGACCAGATCGGTGCGGACAAGTTCAAGACCGATGCTGTCGGCACTGGTCCCTACGAGCTCACGCGTTTCGACAGCAAGTGGGGCACGGCGCTGAAGCGTCACGAAGGCTACTGGGGCGAAAAGGCGAAGGTCGCCAAGGTTGAATCCGTCTATATCGCCGATACCACTGCGCGCACGCTGGCGCTGCTGGCAGGCGATGTCGATATGATCGAGGCCGTTCGCGCACCGGGCTGGGTCGATTCCATGCTGCAGCGCGACCCTACGCTGCTGTTCGACATGACCTCGCCGGGTTCGTTCAACACGCTGCATATCAACCTGAAGCGCAAGCCATTCGACAATATCAAGGTGCGTCAGGCGATCATGTATGCTGTCGATCGCCACGCAGTTGCCGAGGCGATGAAGCCGATGGGCGGCTTTACCGCCGACCTGCAGCCCGAAAACTTCCCGGGCGGCTTCAAGACCGAAGACCTGCCGCCGGAGCTGCAGTACAATTACGATCCGGAAAAGGCCAAGGCCTTGCTCGCCGAAGCCGGTTTCCCGGATGGCTTCGATTTCGAGAGCAATGTCAGCCAGCGCGAAGATTATGCCTCGATCATGCTGATCGTGCAGGAGCAGCTGCGTGCCGTCGGCATGCGCATGAACCTGCATATCGGCGATCACACCGCCTATCATGCTGACAATCAGCACGACAAGAACACGCTGGCGCTGCATTCCTCGAGCTATCCGCCGATCCCGACGCAGCTCTATACGCAGCAGCTTTCGACCAAGGCGGAAGTCAAGCCGGATGGTTCCGGCGGCATCAACTACAGCCACTATGGCGTCGTCATCCCTGGTGTCGACGATCTGCTCGCCAAGGCGCTGCAGGCGACCGACTACAAGTCCTATGTCGATTATTGCCAGCAGATCGAGCTTCAGGTTCTGCGCGACCTGCCGCTGATCGGCATGTCGACGCTCTCCTTCACGGTGGCTCGTAATGCCCGTCTCGACCTCGGCTACAAGGTGCAGAGTGGATATGCGCGCTGGCGCTTCCACCACGCAACCAAGAAGGCCTGATTTCCAGGTCGCGATGAATGCGGGTGAATGACCATGGCTAGATATTTTCTCCTCCGGCTGGCGGATGCCATTCCGACAATCTGGCTGGTGCTCACGCTCGTGTTCATCGCGATGCGGATCCTGCCGGGTGATCCGGCGATTGCTGCTCTGGGAGACATGGCTCTCCCAGAGCAGCTTGCAGCCTTCCGCCACCAGATGGGGCTCGATGTGCCGCTCTGGCAGCAATACATCAACTTCCTGATCGGCGTGCTCAGTCTCGATTTCGGTCAGTCCTACATGAACGGCGAGCCGGTGCTGAACCTGATCGCCGCCAATCTGCCCTACACGATCGAACTCACCATTGCGGCGATGATCATCGGCGTCGGTGCCGGTGTGCCCTTCGGCGTGCTGGCCGCAACCAATCGTGACCGGCTGCCGGATTCTGCCATGCGCGCCTTTGCCCTCTTCGGCTACGCCATTCCGGATTTCTATCTCGGCGCGCTGCTCCTGATCGGCTTTGCGCTGAACCTCGGTTGGTTCCCGATCAATGGCGGTGGCGATGGTTTCATGGATCGCATGTACCATATCGTGCTGCCGGCACTGACGCTCGCCCTCGTCAAGGCCGCCTTCATCGGCCGGCTGTCACGGACGGCACTTCTGGAAACGCTCGGTAAGGATTATGTCCGCACCGCCCGTGCCAAGGGTGCCCGCGAACCGCGCGTCATCTATCGCCACGGCCTGCGCAACGCGCTGCTGCCGCTGTCGACCGGCATGGGCCTCAGCCTGCTTGCCACCCTGTCGGGTTCGGTCGCTGTCGAGCTGGTCTTCAACAGGCCCGGTCTCGGACGCCTGCTCATCCAGGCGATCAACGAGCGAGACTACGGCATCATCCAGGGCGGCGTCGTTGTCTTCGCGCTCCTCGTCCTTGTCATCAATCTGGTGATGGATCTTCTCTACATCGTCATCGATCCTCGCATCCGGGTGAAATAATGAGCATCATCACTCAAACGCCGGGGTCTGCTTTACAGGCTTCCGAGCAGCCCTTGCTGGCACCCGCGCCTGGCCTGCTGTCGCTTCTGTCGAAAACGCTGCTGCACCGGCCCTCAACCCTCTTCGCGCTGGCGATCGCGCTCGTCTTCTTCGTGATTGCGGTCTTCGCGCCGGTGCTTGCGCCCTATGATCCTCTGGCCCAGAGCATTCTCTCGATCAACAAGGCGCCCTCGGCCGCGCACTGGTTGGGTACGGATCAGTTCGGGCGCGACGTTCTCTCCCGCATGATCCACGGCTCGCGCAATTCGCTACTCTTCGGTCTGATCTCGCCGGCACTTGCCGCACTGCTCGGCACCGCGCTCGGCGTCACCGCCGGCTATTTCGGCGGGCTGATCGATCGAATCATCAGTCGGTTCATCGACCTGTTGCTCGCCTTCCCGGAACTATTGCTCGCAATCATCATCGCAGCCGTGCTCGGTGGTGCCTTCTGGAACATTATCGCCGTCATCACCGTCGCGTTCATTCCCGGCTTTGCCCGTGTCGCCCGCGCCTCGACGCTCTCCGTCAAGCAGGAGCCCTATGTCGAAGCGGCGATTGCCGTCGGGGTGCGCACGCCCGTCATCATCTTCCGCCATATCATTCCGAATATCGCGGCTCCGATCGTCGTGCTGATGACGCTCTGGGTAGCCTCGGCCATCCGTCTCGAAGCGTCCCTCAGCTTTCTCGGCATCGGCACCCGCGCGCCTAATCCAAGCTGGGGCAACATCATCCGTGATGGCCTGAACAATCTCTTCGGCTCGCCTTGGCCGATCATCGCGGCCGGCTTTGCCATCACTTGCGTGGTCCTGTCCTTCAACCTGATCGGCGATGCGGTACGCGACATGCTGGACCCGGAGACGAGCCAATGACGTCCAAACAGAAGCCACCTCTGCTCAGGGTCGAAAATCTCGCTGTCGAATTCGGCCCGAAGGATTCCCCCATCCGTGTCGTCAACGGCGTCTCCTTCGAGATCGAGGCTGGCGGTTCGGTCGGTATCGTCGGTGAATCGGGCTCGGGTAAGTCAATCACATCCCTGTCGATCATGGGCTTGATCCCCAATCCGCCCGGCCGCATCGCACAGGGACGCATCGAGCTGGAAGGCGTCAACCTTCTCGATCTGCCGAAGTCGAAACTGCCGGAGATCCGCGGCCGCGACATTGCCATGATCTTCCAGGAGCCGATGAGCTCGCTGAACCCGGTCATGACGATCGGGGACCAGATCGGCGAGGCGATCAAGCTGCATGAGAAGATGAACCGCGAGCAGCGCCGCGCCCGTATCATCGAACTCTTGAAGCTCGTCGGCATCCCCAATCCGGAAGGCCGGCTCGATGCCTATCCGCATCAATTCTCCGGCGGCATGCGCCAGCGAGTGATGATCGCAATGGCGGTGGCCTGCAATCCGAAACTCTTGATCGCCGACGAACCGACGACGGCGCTCGACGTCACCATCCAGGCGCAGGTTCTCGATCTGATGGCAAAGGTGCGCAAGACGCTGAACACGGCTGTCCTGCTGATCTCGCACGATCTCGGCGTCATCGCCGAAGTCTGCGACCGTGTCATCGTCATGTATGCCGGCCATGTCGTCGAGGATGCGGATGTGCGCTCCATCTTCAGCAATCCGAGTCATCCCTATACGCGTGGTCTCCTGCAATCGATCCCAAGGCTCGATGACGAGCGTTCGCGCCTCTACCAGATCCCTGGTTCCGTTCCGCTTGCTGGCACGGTCAAGCAGGGCTGTCCCTTCTATGCCCGCTGCGGCGACCGCACCGATAGATGCGCCGCCGAAATGCCGCCCATGTTCACCGTTTCAGAACGCCATAAGGCGGCCTGCTGGGTCACCGCCGGAGCAACCGCATGACAGAGATGAGCAGCGTCGACGACCTGTTGACCGTCCGAAACCTGGGCAAGACCTTTGCGGATGCTGGCGGCCTGTCTTTCACAAGTTCCTCCTCAGGGGGCGTGCGCGCCGTGGATGGTGCATCCTTCTCTGTCAAGCCGGGCGAGACGCTGGCGCTTGTCGGCGAATCCGGCTGCGGCAAGTCCACGCTCGGGCGGCTTCTGTTGCGGTTGATCCAGCCGAGCGATGGTGAAGTGCTGTTCGAGGGGCGCGATATCACGTCTCTCAGTGCGGCTGAAATGCGCATGATGCGCGCCAAGATGCAGATGGTCTTTCAGGATCCCTATGGCTCGCTCAGCCCGCGCCGCTCGATCGCCCAGATCATTTCCGAGCCGCTCGAAGTCTTCGGGCTGGTGAAATCGTCAAGAGAGCGTCGCGACCGCGTGGCCGAACTGTTGACGCAGGTCGGTCTGTCGCCGAGTTTCATGGACCGCTATCCGCGCCAGTTCTCCGGCGGCCAGCGCCAGCGCATCGGTATTGCCCGCGCCATATCGGTCAATCCGCAATTCATTGTCGCCGACGAACCGGTCTCTGCGCTCGATGTTTCTGTGCAGGCGCAGATCGTCAACCTGTTGCAGGATCTGCAGGCCGAGCGGAAACTCTCCTATCTCTTCATCGCCCATGACCTCGCGGTCGTCCGTCACATCGCCGATCGCGTGGCGGTGATGTATCTCGGCAGGATCGTGGAGATTGGACCGAAGAAGTCGGTCTATTCCATGCCGCAGCATCCCTATACACAGGCGCTGCTGTCGGCTGCACCCGAGCCCGATCCGGACCGCAAGGCAAACCGCATCGTGCTGCAGGGCGACGTACCGAGCCCGTCACGCGTTCCGCCGGGCTGCAGTTTCCACACGCGCTGTCCGATTGCCAAGGATATCTGCAAGGTCGAGCGGCCGGCGTTACGCGAAGTTTCACCGGACCAGTTCACATCATGCCATTTCGCCGCGCCCAATCCGCTTACGCGGTCGTCCTGACAGTTGCCGAAGCGTCTGCTGGAGACGTTTCGGTTCGTGTCGGCTTACATAAGGCTGGTGGAGGGCGGTGTCGGATGACCTTCGTTTGCAGCGTGTAGCTTCTGGGCTGCGAGAACGACTTCCACTCGGTTGCGGGCATCGAGTTTCTGCATCAGCAGCGTCATGTAGTGCTTGACAGTCTTCTCGCTGATATCGAGCATGCTGGCGATTTCGCGGTTCGTCTTGCCGAGCATGAGATAGTTGACGATCTGCTCCTCACGAGCGCTCAGCCGCTTCTGCAACTGTGCCTTCCGGCGAAGCTCCGCTGCCTTCATCGACATGATGACCTTGGTAGCCAGCCCCGGTGTTATGAATGTGCTGCCGCCATATACGATCCGGATGGCATCATAGAGATCCTGTGCGGTGCTGCCCTTCAGCACGTAGCCGCAGACCCCGAGATTGAGAACCTGAATGGCGGTCTCGATATTGGACGTTGCCGTGAATACCACGACCTTGGTCGATGTATAATTCTTCAGAATTAATTCTATGGCGGAAACAGCATCTCCGGGCATGTTCAAGTCGATCACAAGAATTTCGGGACGATATTCCTCGACGATCTTCAGGGCGTCGATCGCATTTTGCCCCTGAGCCGCAATACGCAGATCCTTCTTGCTGGAATAGAGGCTGACCAGGCCTTCAAGCAATATTGGGTGATCATCAACAAATGCCACAGATATAGACATGATCGCGATTATCTCCCCCTTTTATCTTTTGGCAAATCTAATGTAAGCGAATGCGAAATTAAAGAAGGAACTTAATGGTTGGTTAATCTCGCCATCATAGTTGGTCGCACGGGCGTCAAATGAACGTTTTCCTCGAATTTATACCTAAGACTTGCCGCCTTCAGCATGCCCAAAGCGAAACCTTTTCATACCCACCTATTGTGAGTATGGCGGCCACGGCAAAGTATAATTCTAATCTTCTTCCGCCGGGAAGCTATCGTCCTGCAGTTCGAGATTCATCTGCAGAAGAGTGCCGCCGTTCGCTCGCCGGTCGATGAGAAGTTTGCCGCCGAAGCTCTCTATCCGTTGCCGCAGGCCATAAATTCCCAAGCCGCCGCTCTTGTCGGCCGAGGGCAGCATGCCGGGCGGCAGGCCATCATCCTCGATCGAGACTTCGACCGAGGGAATGTCGATCCGACATCGCACGGTCTGCCCGTTGCCGCCTGCATGCCTGTAGGCATTGTTGAGGCCTTCCTGCACGAAGCGGTAAAGACAGGTTTTCACAGCCGGCGGCAGATCCGCGTTCGCGCCTTCCGGCGTGAAGCACACGGAAGTTCCCGTCCGGCTTTCATGCTGCCGGATCGCATGGGCGATGATATCGCGTGCGGGAAGATGCGTGATTTCCGGCAGCAACAGGGAGCGGCTGACCGAGCGCGTGTCGGAAAGCACGTCGCCAAGGATCTTCACGGTTCCGTCGACTACCCTGTTTCGGTCGCCGGCTTCATCCATGGTACGCAGCTGGTCAAGCTGCAGGATCGCCAGCGTGACGAGCTGTACTGGCCCGTCATGCAGATCGGCGCCGATGCGGCGCATGAACTGCTCGTTCATGTCGGCAAGTTCTATCGAGGCCCGCCTTGCCCTGTCGCGCAGCTCCAGAAGCTCCCTGGAGGTGAGCTCCGCTTCTTCTGCGCGATGCCGCAAGGCCTGCCGCTGGCTTTCGATCGTCTGGCTGCCGCGCCTGACGATGATGAAGAGGCCGAGCATCACGAAACCGGAAAACAGCGCAACCGTTGCCCAGGTCGTCAGCCGCAGCCGCCGCAATTCGTCGTTCAGGCCGGTGGGATCCTCATGGATTTCGGCAACGCCGATGATGCGGCCGGTCGCCTGATCGTGCAGCGGACTGTAAATTTCGAGGAAGCGCGTGTCGATGTTACGGAACGTGTGCTCCGCCGCATTGAGATTCGCGTATGTCGAGACGATTTCGCCGGCAAGAGAGCCGGTCAGGCCGGGTGACGGATCGAAGCGCTTGCCGATAATCGCCTTGTCTCGCGAATAGGCGACTGTGCCGTCGGTGGTCCAGACGTCGAAATGCGGAAAGCGGGCCTTAAATTCGGAATCCGCGAAGAGAGAATCCAGCCGGGATATGTTGGCCGCTCCCAAGCTCTTTGAACGCGCCAGATCCTGTACCATCGCTTCCGTAACACTCTGCAGCAGAAGTGCGGTCGTGCCTGCCTTGCTGCTTAGCGCATTGTCGGAAACGATCCGTGTCGTCAGATAGCCGGCTGAAATGGTCGCAAGCAGGATGACCAGGCCGCTGCCTATCAGAAACTGCGTGGAAAGCGTGCGGGCCGCAAGCCATTCCAACGGCGACGTGATGGCGCGTGCTTTGCCCGCGTTCAGTTGTTCGATTTTATGCATTGCGTCATGCACGCTGCTGCTGTCCGACCGGCATCGCGGCTACCCGAAATACCTGATCGCCTCCCCCTTGTATCGGCATGATTGCAGTATTTCAGCAAGAATAAAAGGACCAATCGGTCCAGTCCAAAGGCCGGTGTCTATCAGACCAAAGGCCAATTCCGGGATGGACCATCGGGCCGTTTCGATAAGGACGGAAGGTCCGGATTTGGCAGGGACCAACATCCAAAACTTCGTCGGACCATACGCCGTTCAAAAGCCGGCTCGATTGTAGGACGATCACATTAAGGCAAGCCGGGCCGAGGGAAGGCCGGTTTCACATCCATCAAGGGACATTTCCGACGGAGCAGTCGCTCCGGCGGAGGGGAGAAATTTGCGCAACACGCCGGCCGTGCAGGAAACGCGGACCGCAGGAGGGGAATATGGTAACGCTCGTCAAACACGATCTCGAATTCATCCTGAAGCAGATCAGGATTGCCGAAGCCCATGCCGCGGGGGGCGATCTCGCCGAGCTGGTGGCCGAAGCCGGCGAGGCCGCCGGCGCCAACGGGACGGGTGCGGCCCAGCCGCATCTGTTGCCCTACGGTCTGCGCACCGTCGATGGCACCTATAACAATCTGATCGAGGGCCAGGAAAGCTGGGGTGCTGCCGACAAGCCTTTCGTATCGCTCGTCGGGCCGAACTATATCAACGAAGGCGACGACACGATGGGGTTCGGCACGCCGCAGAACCCGGTCAGTCTCAACAACAACGACTATACGCCGGGAACCTCGGCCGGTCCGATGCTTGGTGCGGGAACAGTGGTCGATGCCGACCCGCGCATTATCTCGAACCTGATCGTCGATGAGACCAGCAACAACCCGGCGGCGATCATGGTCTATGAGGCGATGCTCGCGGAGGGAAAGACCGCCACGCGCACCGAACTGCTTGATTCAGAGGGCATCGCCGTCGTCCACCAAGCCGATGTACTTGGGCCGGACGGAACGGTCCTCGCTGCCGCCGGCACGCCTGTCTACGTCTACAATTTCGAGAACGTATCGCCCGATATCGGTGATTCCGCTCCCTACAACTCGATGTTCACGCTCTTCGGCCAGTTCTTCGACCACGGTCTCGACCTGGTGGCAAAAGGTGGTGCCGGCACGGTCTATATTCCGCTGCAGCCGGGTGATCCGCTCTACGACCCCGCGAGCCCGCATACCAATTTCATGGCGCTGACACGCGCCTCCAGAACGGCTGATGGCGAAGTGGCGGCCAATACGACGACGCCCTGGGTTGACCAGAACCAGACCTATACGTCCCATGCCTCCCATCAGGTCTTCCTGCGCGAATACGTCATGCACGAAGGCAAGCCCGTTGCCACCGGCAATCTGCTGGACGGCGCGCGCGGGCTGCCGACCTGGGGCGACATCAAGGAACAGGCGCGCACCATGCTCGGTATCGAGCTGACGGATGCCGATGTCTCCAATATTCCGCTGCTGCGCACCGATCCCTATGGTCGCTTCATCCCGAATGCCGAGGGCTTCGCCCAGCTCATCATCGGCATCGGCGCTGACGGAGTGCCGAACACGGCTGATGACATCGTCGTCTCCGGAACGCCCGATGCCCCGGTCAGCACCGCCAATGCCGTGCGCATCGGCCATGCCTTTCTGGACGATATCGCCCATAGCGCCGTGCCTGTCATCGCCAATGGCGTGCTGGTGGCCGATGCCGACGAGGTGGCGGGTAATCCGGTTGCGGTCAACACGCGGGGCCAGAACGTCGAATATGACGACGAACTTCTCGATGCCCATTACATTACCGGTGACGGGCGTGGGAACGAGAATATCGGCCTGACGTCGATCCACCATGTCTTTCATTCCGAGCACAACAAGATCGTCGAGGATACCAAGCAGGTCGTGCTGGAAAGCGTCGACTTGGCCTTCCTCAACGAGTGGCTGCTCGAACCGGTAAACGCTCTGCCGGCAAGCCAGGCCGAGATCGATGCGCTGGTGTGGAACGGCGAACGACTGTTCCAGGCGAGCCGTTTCACGACGGAGATGCAGTACCAGCACCTCGTCTTTGAAGAGTTCGGCCGCAAAATGCAGCCCGATATCGACGCCTTCCTCTTCGAGCCCTCGACGGATATCGATCCGGCGATCTTCGCCGAGTTCGCTCATGCGGTCTATCGCTTCGGCCATTCGATGCTGAATCAGGATATCGACCGCCTCGTTGAAAACCCTGACGGCACCTTCAGCTTCGACAACATCACTTTGTTCGATGGGTTCCTCAATCCGCTCGAACTCGGCGCGGTCGATGAGACCGGCAACGTGCTGGTCGATCATGATCAGGCGGCAGGCGCCATCATTCGTGGCATGTCACGACAGGGCGGCAACGAGATCGACGAATTCGTCACCGACGTGTTGCGTAACCAGCTTGTCGGCATCCCGCTCGATCTGGCAGCGCTGAACATCGCCCGCGGCCGTGACGTCGGCCTGCCGACGCTCAACCAGGCGCGCGCCCAGTTCTATCAGGCGGCCGGCCAGGATACCCAGCTGAAGCCCTATACGAGCTGGACGGATTTTGCCCTCAATCTGCAGAACACGCCGTCGATCGTGAACTTTATCGCGGCTTACGGTACGCATTCGACGATTACAGGTGCCACCACACTGGACGAGAAGCGCGCTGCGGCAGCGGCCATCGTGCTCGGCACCGCCGGTGCGCCTGTCGACCGTCTTGATTTCCTGAACTCGACCGGCGCTTGGGCTACGGTCGAGTCCGGGCTCAACGCGATCGACCTCTGGATCGGTGGCCTTGCGGAAAAGAAGATGGATTTCGGCGGAATGCTGGGATCGACCTTCGCCTTCGTCTTCGAACTGCAGATGGAAAACCTGCAGGAGGCGGATCGCTTCTACTACCTGTCACGCGTCCAGGGCCTCAACCTGCTGAACGAGTTGGAAAATAATTCGCTCACCAAGATCATCATGCGCAACACGGATGCAGGCGAAGGCTCGGCCGCGCTTCCGGGCGACATCTTCTCCACGCCGGATCACACGCTCGAAATGGACCAGAGCAAGCAGGTCGATGCCGATCCGATCTTCTCTGATCCCATCCTGCAGGCACTGACCCCTCTCGTCGTGCGCCGCGATACGGATGGCGACGGCGACTTCGATTACCTCGCCTATCATGGCGGCGATCATGTCGTCATGGGTGGCACCGGCGAAGACGATACGATCGTCGCCGGCGAGGGTGACGACACGATCTGGGGCTATGGCGGTAACGACACGCTCGAGGCCGGTTACGGTGTCGATCGTGTCCATGGCGGCGAGGGCGACGACATCATCACCAATGCCGGCACCGATATCGGCGCCGCCGACTTCCTGCATGGCGAAGGCGGCAATGACGTCATGCATGGCGGCAGCGGTCTCGCCCTGATCTTCGGCAACGAAGGCAAGGATTTCATCATTGCCGGCCCTGACGGCAAGCATGTTCTCGGCGGCCTCGGCGACGACTTCATCCGCGGCGGTGACGGCGGCGACTTCCTGATGGGCAACGAGGGCAACGACTGGATCGAAGGCGGCGGCCGTTTCGACACGCTGGCAGGCGAAAATTCCGAACTGTTCTTCAACTCCTCGATCATCGGCCACGACGTTCTGAACGGCGATGGCAGCGACACCGACTACGACGCCGAATCCGGCGACGACATCATGTTCCAGGGCAACGGCATTCAGCGCAGCAACGGCATGGCCGGTTTCGACTGGGCTATCCACAAGGGTGACCAGACGGCAGCCAATTCGGATCTCGGCATTCCGCTCTTTGCCACCCAGGAAGGCTTCATCCTGCGCGACCGTTTCGACCTCGTCGAAGGCCTCTCGGGCTGGGTCCATGACGATGTGCTGACCGGACGCGTCACTCCGACGAATGCGCGGGCGGAACTGCAGAATACCGCGGCCATTCCGGCCGAGGGCAGCCCGCTGGACAGCTATTCGAATTCGCTGCTTGAAAAGAACCTGAGCCTCATCGACGGGCTTTCCGAACTCGTCGCGCACCTTGCGCGCACAGCGGTCACCGTTAATGGCGTCACGGAACAGGTGGTCATGGACACGGCCGATGCTTCCGACATTCTGCTTGGCGGCGGCGGCAGTGACAGGATCACCGGCCTCGCCGGCGACGACATCATCGACGGCGACCGCTGGCTTAATGTTCGCATCCGTATCACCGATGCCGGCGGAAACGAGATCGGCTCGTCCGACGGGCTGACGAAGATCGTCTATGCCGCTGACGGCAGCAAGCCGTTTGGCGACAGGACACTCAGCGAACTGATGTTCGATCGCACGCTCAACCCGAGCCAGCTCGAAATCGTGCGTGAGATCATCGATGGCAATGAGGAAGGCGATATCGACGTCGCTGTCTACACCGACGTGCGGGCGAACTACACGATCACCCGCAATGCCGACGGCAGCATCACCGTCGATCATACCGGTTTCGACGCCGATGGCGGGCCGGATGGAAACGAGGAAACCCTGCCCAACCCGGTTTCGGATGGCACGGACCGCCTGTTCAACATCGAGCGCTTGCGCTTCTCGGATGGTGAGTTTGCCCTGAGCCCACCACAGCTCCGGCTCTATACTGTCGATCGCGGGGAATACCGCGACGATTTTAGCCCGTCGAACTATACGGGCTCCGACGGCACCACGCTCTGGACGTCGTCATGGATCGAAAGCAGCGATACGGGTGGGGCCACCGGAGGGGACGTCCTTGTTACCAACGGGCAGCTTCGTTTCGACGAAGAAGGCAATGGTGCCTCCATCCAGCGCAGTCTGAACCTTGCCGGCGCAACAACGGCACGGATCACCTATACGGTTACCGAAAGTGGCCTTGATCAGGGAGATGCTGTGACCGTCTGGTTCTCTGCCAACGGCACGACCTTCACCCAGATCGACACCATCAATTCGGCGACCAACAGCGCCACGCGCAGCTTCGACCTGACCGGCCCGTTCTCGGCGAGTGCCGTCGTTCGTTTCACGTCGACCACGCTCGGCAATAATGACATCGTCGATATCGATACCGTCACCGTCGAGTTCACGCGGCCGGCGGCTACTCCTTCCGTCAACTATGCGACGAGTTTCGTCGAGAACGGCTTACCGGTCGCGATTGCCTCCGGTCCTGTCGTGACGGATGACGACGGCCAGCTTGTCTCAGCCCGGATCGTGCTGACCAATGCGCAGAACGGCGATGAGCTGACGATTGGGGCATTGCCGGCCGGCATCAGCGCTGAAACCGATCTGTCGGTGGCCGGTCAGATCGCCATCATCCTCACCGGTGCGGCTACGCTGGCAGCCTATCAGGCGGCGATCCAGACGGTCTCCTTCGCCAATGCCTCGGATCTGCCGGGAACCGTAGCTCGCGTCATCAACGTCACGGTCAATGACGGGCTGATGGACAGCGATCCGGCAACGACGACGATTTCGGTCACGGCGGTCAACGATCTGCCGGTTGCGGGCGACGACGGCATCATCACCAATGTCGCGACGGGCAGCTTCATCGTTCCCGAATGGGCGCTGCTTGCCAACGATACCGACATCGACAGCGTGCTCAACATTACCGGCGTCACCGAAAACGGCACCAATTTCGCCGCCGTCGCCGGTCCCACCGGCGATGTCACGGTCACTCACTCGACCACGCAGCAGCGCAGCTTCACCTATACGGTGAGCGATGGATCGGCGACGGATACGGCGACTGTCTCCGTCACGCGGGATACGAACGACGTCGCCGGTACTACCGGCAACAACATCCTGATCGGTGACAACAGCGCCAGCAGCTTCGATGGCGGTACCGGCAACGATATCATTCTGGCCGGCGGCGGCAATGACACCATCGTCTGGAACGCCAATAATACCGGCGCTACCGATGGCCGTGACATCGTCGATGGCGGGGCGGGTACCGACACGTTCGACCTCAATGGTCGTGGCGGCCAGGGCGGCGCCGAAACGTTCCGCATCTACACCCGCCAAGCGGCGGTCGATGCCGGCATCACCGGCCTGCGGCTGGAGACGGAAATCGTCATCACCCGCAACGGCACGGACAATGCTTCCGTCATTGCCGAACTCGACAATATCGAGGAGATCACCGTCGGCGCCATCACGCTCGATGACGGCACGCCGACGGGCGGGACAACAGGCGGCGATACGATCACCGTAATTGGCGATTTCTCGCAGACCAGCCTGGCGCTGAACACCATCACCATCGACGGCAGTAACGGCGACGACGTCATCGACATCTCGGCACTATCTTCGGCGCATCGTATCGTCTTCCGCTCCAACGGCGGCAACGACACGATCATCGGCACCTTGCGGCCGCAGGATGTGATCGAGCTGCCCGATGGCGCTGTACCGGGGGATTACGAGACCACGACGGACGAGGATGGCCGCACGACGATGAGCAATGGCAGCGGCTCCATCAGCTATGTCAGCGCCGATGGCCAGACGCCGAACTTCGGCTCGGATGACGAGCATGAAGAAGAAGAAGAGGATGACGACGTTCCCGCAGGCGGTGACGACGATTGCGGCAACGGCAACGAAGCCGAGGAAGAAGATGACGAGCCGAACACGGAAAACGGCCCGTCTTCGCCTGCCGCACCGCGCACACTGATCGGCACGGTCAATGGCGAAGCGCTTCTCGGAGCGGCGGCTGCCGATATGATACTTGCCGGTGATGGTGCCGATATCATCGTCGGTGAAAGCGGCGCCGATATCCTGCGCGGCGAGGGCGGCAATGACCTCATTACCGGCGGAGCGGGCGCTGATGTTGCGGCGGGCGGCGACGGGGATGACCAGATCCACGGTGGTGCCGACGACGACTTCATCTTCGGCGATGCCGGTGCGGACCGGCTCTATGGCGATGATGGCGGCGACGTCATCGAGGGTGGCGCGGGTGACGATCAGGTCTGGGCCGGCAACGGCGACGATCTCGTGCTGGCCCGTGCCAACGACGGCTCCGACACCTATTGGGGCGGCGAAGGCGCCGACGTGCTCGACTATGCCGCAGCAACCGGCAATCTGACCGTCGATCTCGGCAACGGCTTCATGGGGCGCGGCAGCGTGACTGGCGGAAATACCGGCTCGGATACCGTCTACGACTTCGAAAATTTCATCGGCGGCTCCGGCCATGACACGATCACTGCCTCTGTCGCGGTCAATGTCATCGATGGCGGTCTCGGCGACGATATCTTCCGCTTCAATTCGGCGGCAGCCGCCAACGGGGACAAGATCTACGGCTTCCAGCCGGGAGACAGGATCGACTTCTCCGCCATTGATGCGGACACGGCGACGACAGGCATTCAGGGCTTTCAGCTGAAGACGGGCGCGATCACCGCAACCGGTCAGATCGCCGTCAGTCACGAAACGGTCAACGGCGAGGCCGTGACCGTGCTGCGCGGCAATGTGGACGCCGACCCAGAGGCCGATTTCGAGTTGATGATCGCCGGTACCCACAATCTGAAGGCAGCCGATTTCAACGGCGTGTCCTGATCGAAACCCTGCCCCGTAGCCGGTTGCGGTCACGGGGCAGCCTTTGAAATGCGGAGGGGGAAATCATGTCAAGGAAGAAGCAGGCGGACTACAAGATCGAGGGCACGCGCGGCATTTTTGCCTATCTGTTCGGGCTGTCGGGATTGATCAACATCCTCGCCCTGACCGGCGCTTTCTACATGCTGCAGATCTACGATCGGGCACTGACCAGCGGCAGCATATCAACGCTTGTTGCGCTTTCCGTGCTGGCGATCGGCCTCTATCTTTTTCAGGGCCTGTTCGACATCCTGCGGTCGCAGATCCTCGTGCGGCTGGGCGCAAGGCTCGATACCAAATTTGCGCCGCTCACCCATGAGGTCGTGGTCGAAATGCCGCGCTACGGCTATTCTTCGGCGGAAGCTGCCGAACGCGGCCGCGACGTCGATACGCTGCGCAGCTTTCTCGCCGGCCAGGGTCCGATTGCGCTCTTCGATCTTCCCTGGATACCGGTCTATCTCCTTTTCGTATGGCTTCTGCATCCGGTTCTCGGCATACTGACGCTCGGAGGTGCAGGGGTACTGGCGGCACTCACCATCCTTGCGGAAATCCTGACGCGGCGCCATGCGCAGACGATGATCAAGGCGGCCGTGACGCGCAACGCCGTCATGGATTCCAACACCCGCAACAGCGATGTGCTCCACGCCATGGGCATGACGCGCCGCGCCGTCGACCGCTTCGAGCGGGCAAACCAGTATCATCTCGAGCATCAGACGAAGACCTCCGATATCGGCGGCACGCTGTCTGGCATTTCCAAAGTGCTGCGCATGATGCTGCAATCGGCCATTCTCGGCCTTGGCGCCTATCTCGCCATCAACGGTGAGCTTTCGGCCGGTGCCATCGTCGCCGCCTCTATCGTCACGACCCGTGCCCTCGCACCCGTCGATCTTGCAATTGCCCAGTGGAAGTCGGTCGTTTCCGCGCGCCGCAGCTACAAGCGTATCAAGGAAACGCTGGCGGTGCTGGCCGACAAGGGAGACTTCATCCCGCTGCCGAAGCCGAGCCACAGCCTGAGGGTCGACAATATCACTACCGTTGCGCCGACAACCGGGGCGGTTCTGCTGAGCGATGTCAGCTTCGAGATCAAGTCCGGCCAGGCGCTTGGCCTGATCGGCCCGAGCGGTGGCGGCAAGACGACGCTGGTGAAAAGCATTCTCGGTATCTGGCCGGTTCTGCGGGGATCGGTGCGTATCGACGGCGCCGATCTCGGACAGTGGGCGGAAGACTTCTACTGCGATCATGTCGGTTATCTGCCGCAGGACGTTTCGCTGATGGAAGGAACGATCGCCGACAATATCTGTCGTTTTGCCGAAGAACCCGATCCGCGCAAGATCATTCTCGCGGCCAAGACCGCGGGCATCCATGAGCTGATCGTCCATCTTCGCGAAGGCTACCAGACTGAACTCGGCCCGCACGGCACCTCGCTTTCGGCCGGCCAGCGCCAGCGTATCGGCCTTGCGCGGGCCCTCTATGGCGAGCCCTTCCTCGTCGTGCTCGACGAGCCCAATTCCAATCTCGATGCCGAAGGCGAGGAAGCGCTGACGGCGGCCATCACGGCGGTCCGCCAGCGCGGCGGCATTGTCATCATCATTGCGCATCGGCCGAGTGCTATTCAGGCGGTCGATATGATCGGCCTTGTCCAGGGCGGCAAGCTGGTTTCCTTCGGGCCGAAGGACACGCTGATCCAGCCCAAGACACGGCCGCTCGTGGTCGAAAAGAGCGAACGGCAACCGATGACTTCGGCGGCGGAATAGGAGGTGCGTCATGCAGGACAAGCTCACCCTCGGCCTGCCGGATTCGGAAGCGGCAACGGCGCCGATGAACAAATACCGCGAGAAGGAGGAGCGCGGCGGCGGCAAGAAGAAGTTCATTCTTCCGATCTTTGCCCTGTCGGCCTTCGGCCTGATGTTCAGCAAGACGGAGCCCGGACAACGAAATGACACCGATGAGGCAGCCGGTGAGAACGAAGAGCCCGCCGCCCGCGACGAGCTTGACATCGTTGCCGATGTCGCGGCTTTCCTGCAGGAGCTGAACCGCGAAACTGCAGCGGATGAAACCAGCGAGGATGCCTCGGCGGTGCGCCTGAGTTTCCAGACCGGTTCCACCGTCCCGCCCGAGGACGAGCCGAAGCCACGCACGGTGCGTGGCGGCGTCATCGACCCTGCCAACGACAATCTGCGCGGTGTCGTCGATAATGACGACCTCTTTGAATTTCCGCAGCTGCGGCTGCCCGGAAGCATGATCTATCCGGCAAAGTCGCCTTTCGCGCCGCCGAGCCTGGACCTTTCGGACGACGAATGGCCTGCCTGGGATATGGCCGATGACGAGGACGACCGGCAAGCACCGATGAACCGGGCGCCGGTCAGTCTCGGGCGCTATACGTTGGCGAACGGAATGATGAACCTATCGGCGCTCGTCCTTCTCGACGACCTGCTGGCAAGGGTCTACGACCCCGATGGCGACCAACTGTCGATCAACGACATCACGGTCTCAAGCGGCCAGATCCGGGCCTATGGCGATGGCGTCTGGCTCTACACGCCGCAGCGCGGCTATGTCGGCAACGTGACCTTTAGCTATGATGTCAGCGACGGCCAAACGGAAATCAGGACCAGCGCTCTATTGAACCTGATGGCATCCGCGCCGCGCGAGATAACCGGTACCGAGGGTGACGATACGCTGCTCGGCACGCCCGGCGTGGATATGATCGCCGGCCTTGCCGGCAACGATACGATCTACGGTCGGGAAAGCGACGATATCATCCGCGGTGACGAGGGCGACGACCGGCTGCTTGGCGGCGACGGCAATGACCTGATCCACGGCGGTGCAGGCAACGACCTGCTCTCCGGCGGCAAGGGCAATGACGTTCTCTTCGGTGAGGAGGGCAACGACCGCCTCTTCGGCGAGGATGGAAACGATATTCTCATTGCAGGTCTCGGCGATGACGAACTTTTGGGTGGCAATGGCAACGACCGGCTATTCGGTGAGGAGGGCGACGACCATCTCTCTGGCGATGCCGGCGATGACTATCTGGATGCCGGCAAGGGCAACGATGTGTTGACGGGCGGCGGCGGAAATGATGTCGCCGTTGCCGGCGAAGGCGACGATCTGTTCAAGGCCGGCTTTTCCGGTGAAGAAGAACGCACGGGTGCAGGGACCCAGCATGACGGCAACGATACCTATGCCGGCGGCGAGGGTTTCGACACTTACGATGCGGCCTCCGCGCAATATGCCATCAACATCGATCTGACCCAGGGCCTGGCGAGTGGTCAGGACATTGGAGCCGACCGGCTCGACGATATCGAGGCCGCTATCGGCGGCTGCGGCGACGACAGCCTCACCGGCAACGATGGCGCCAATCTGCTCAGCGGCGGTGAGGGTGACGACATTCTTTGCGCCAAGGACGGGAACGATACTGTTTTCGGCGATGACGGCGACGATATCGTCGTCGTGCTGGCGCGCATCGATGGCGATGACGATAACGATGGAGACGATCATTATTCCGGCGGCGACGGCTTCGACACGCTGGATTTTGCAGCACTCGCCCGCGAGATCGTCGCCGATCTGGAGCAACAGCTCGCCGAGGGACGCGATATCGGCAGTGACCGGATCGACGGCTTCGAAGCGATTATCGGCGGCAGGGCCAGCGATCGCCTTTACGGTGACCGGGAAAATAACATCCTGATCGGCGGTGAGGGTAACGACCGGCTTACCGGACGGGACGGAGAAGACGTCCTGACCGGTGATGACGGCGACGATACGATATCGGGTGATGACGGCAACGACGTCGTCCTCGTCGCGATCCATGCCGATGACGAAGCCCGTCACGGGATGGATGATGGCCACGACAGCTATGACGGTGGCGACGGTATCGACACCTACAATGCCGCGGGCGCCATCAGGGCCGTCATGATCGATCTTGCGGCGGGCCGGGTCACCGGCGCGGATATCGGCCATGACGAGCTTGAGGATTTCGAGGCGGCGATCGGCGGCAGTGGCGCCGATGTCATCGTCGCCGGAAACACCGTCAATTTTCTTGCAGGCGGCGAGGGAGACGATGTCTTCGTCTTCCGCAGCCTCGAGGCTCTTCACAATGGCGGCAACGGGCGCGACGAGATCCGCGATTTTACCGTGGGGGATCGGATCGATTTTTCCGAGTTCGCAGGCGGTATCGGCGGGCTGATATTCGGCAGCAGCGAGGGCGAGGGCCAACCGGTCAATCGCATCACCCTCTATCATGAGAATTTCGAGGACGGCGAGCGAACCATCGTGCGCGCCATCATCGATTTCGACAGGGACGAGGATTTCGAGATCCTGCTCTACGGGCGGCACGAGCTGACCGAACAGGACTTCATTCTGGCGGCGCTCGAAAGCGCCGCACAGGACACCGCTTCGCGCTGAGGCAGCGCAGGGATCATGGCTGGGGGAACATCATGAGCAGACAGACGATGAAGGCAGGCAATGAACGGCAGTTCGGCATATCCGGGCGCATCTATCTCTCGGCACTGCTCGCCGGTGCGCTGGTCGTGGGCGTCGGAGGCTGGGCCGCACAGGCCAAACTTTCCGGCGCGGTGATCACCCAGGGGCAGGTGGCTGTCTCGCAGCAGGTGAAGGTCATCCAGCACCGGGATGGCGGCATCGTTTCTGAAATTCTCGTTCGAAATGGCGATGCCGTGCGCAAGGGTGAGGTGTTGTTCCGGCTGGATGAGACACAGACCCGCGTCGAGCTGACGATCCTTCGCGGCCAGCTTCAGCAGCTGCTTGCCATGGCAAGCCGTCTTGCCGCCGAGCGCGAGGATGCCGACAGGGTCGATTTCGCCGGCAAGGATATACCCGAGATCCTGGTTCGCAGCGAAACCAAGCTCTTCGAGGAAAATCGTGGCATGCTGGTCAACCAGAAGGAACAGCTTCGCCTGCAGATTCTGCAGCTGGAACAGCAGGTTCGCGGCTACCAAGCCCAGACACGCTCCAACGAGCGCGAAAAGAGCGTTATCGATCAGGAGCTGAAGAAGACCGAGCAGCTGCTCGACCGCGGCCTGGTACAGGTTTCCCTGCATCGCGACCTGCAGCGTCAGCAGGCGCGCAACGAAGGCGCGAAGGGCGAAATGATGGCCAAGATTGCGGAAACGGAAAACGAGATCAGCGAAGTGAGGATGAAGCTCCTTTCGCTCGATCAGAGCCGACGCAAGGAGGCGCAGACGGAGATCGTCGGCATCGAGGCGAAGGTCGCCGAGCTGCGCGAGCGCGAGGTGGCCGCCCGCGACCGGCTCTCGCGCATGGAAGTGCGCGCTCCTGTCGATGGTCTCGTCTATGACATGCAGATCCACACGATCGGCGGCATTATCGGCGCCGGTGCGACGGTCATGTCGGTCGTTCCGGAGACGGAGGAGATGAATGTCGAGGTGCAGGTTTCTCCTGCCGATATCGACCGGATCGCACCTGGACAGCCGGCCCGCATGCGCTTCACCGCATTCAACCAGCGCACGACACCGGAATTCAACGGTACCGTTGATGTGGTCGCAGCAGCGACCGCCACCGATCGGGCGACGGGACGGCCCTATTATCTGGCAACGATCACACCTTCCGATCTGCTGCAGCTCGGTGAACGCAAGCTTCTTCCGGGCATGCCTGTGGAAGTCTATGTGCAGACAGATGAGCGCAGCGCGCTCTCCTATCTGACCAAACCCTTCACGGACCAGATGATGCGGGCATTCCGCGAGGAATGAAGGGGTAAAGGCAGGAGGCGTCGCCGCTCCTGCCTTTACTCGTCAAGACGCAAATGGTCACTCAATGCATGAGCCCCGCCGGCACATCATCGACCGTTCCCTCGACCGGCAGATTGATGCCGCTTTCGCTCAGATCCTGCAGCAGCGCGCCAAGTGCGAGATCGAGGCAATAGACGGAGAATTCGGCATTGAGCTGCCGAGCGTTCTGGCGGGCGTAGGAAACGAGCCGCGCGAGCGAAGCGATATCCCGTAGTCGTTGATCCTTCTCGGCAGTGCCGAGTTCGATGATGTCATCCATTGCCATTCTCACTAAGCTCCCCAGCCGTGTCTGGAGAGTTCTAGAGAAAGCCGTCACGGAAAGCGCGTGACACGGGCGTGACACCAGTCTGGAGGGCGTATCGGCACGTAGCAACTTCGCGGGATCGATCGTAGTGACGCTGTCTGTCCGCGCTCTTCCAAGCGAAAACCGCCGCGCGATTTTTTGGGGGCCTAGAAGCCGGCCTTGCGCAGGGCTTCGCGATATTGCTCCTTTTGCCAGGCCTCCTTGAAGGGCACGAGCGAGAGCCATCGATCGACGTCGAAATCCGGGTGGGTTTCACGTGCCTTGCGCATGTAGAGGCGGGCATTCTTGACGTCGCCGAGCATTGCCCAGCAGGCGGCCGAAAGCCGGTCCGCCGGCGTGCGGTCTTCCATTCTGCCGATCGCATCCAGCGCTTCCACATAGCGGGAGAGCGCGAAATTCGCTCCGGCCTCGGTCCAGAGATAGTCGGCGGGGCTCAGCGGATTGAGCGAGACCGCGCGCTCGATCTTGGCAAGCCCATCGGCCGGGCGCGAGGCGTGCACCAGCGTGTCGGCATAGCTTGCAATGCCATCTGCATAATGCGGGCTGAGCTCTTCGGCGACCTTCAGGGCAACCACGCTTTCGTCGAGGTCGTTCAGATAGAGCTTGGCGACGCCGAGCTGGCGGAAACCGGAGGCAAGCGAGGGATCGGCGACGATTGCCTGATTTGCGTGATCTTCCGCCAGCCGCAGCAGTTCCCCGTCGCCGCGTGCCGTCAGCAGCCATTCCACCAGGAAGGTATGGGCAATACCGGCAAGGGCGGGTGAGAAATGGGCGCTGTGCTGCAACGCTTCGCGGAACGCCTTTCGGGCCCGACGAGTGTCGGGCAGCGAAAGCCGCTTCATGTCGCGGAAACCGAGAAGATAGCTGTGATAGGCAGCCGGATTGTTTTCGAAGGCGCCGCGCACACTCTCGTTCTGGCGGATCTGGCCGGTGAGCTCTCTGGCGATGCGCCGGGCGATCTCGCGTCGCTGACCGATAAGGTCGTATTTCTCCAGGCTGAAACGATCGGCCCAGATGACTTCGTCATTGGCGGCATAGACGAGCTGCACGAAGAGCGACGGCGTGCCGCCGCCTGATGTCAGTCGCGTATCGAGCACATAGGATATCGAATGGCGCATGATCATTGCAGCGCGGTCGGCATTCCGGGCGATCTGTGCTGCCGTATAGGGGGCGATGACGGAGACGCTGTTCAAGGCGCAAAGGCCGATCGTCACATCCTCGATCAGAGCTTCGGAAAGCATGGGCGCGGGGCCAGGTTCGGCCGGCGGCAACAGCACGAGGCGAGGCAGCGGCGGCGCCTTCAGCAGGATGCTGCTTTCGAGAGACGGCGCGACCGGCAGTGCCGGTGCCCTGCCTGCCTCGAAAACCTTGCGCACTTCCTTCAATGCCTGAAGATCGAGACCGATATCGAGTGAATTCTGAAGGTCGCGCTTGCGGCTCTCGAAAAGCTGCCTCGCATTTTCAAGATGGCCTTCGGCCTCATAGGTCTCGAGCAGGATATGGCGAATGCTCTCGTCATCGGGCGCATCGCGGAAGATGCGGAGTGCCGCCTCCTTGATGAGGCCGACATCGGCGCGCGAGCGCGATTCCGGCAGCGCCTGTTTGAGCGTGTCGACAAGCAGCGCCACGTGGCGGTTGCGCTCGCTCCGGACCCATTGCCGTGTGCTGGCGCTTTGATCCGCGAGATCGGCAAGAAAGTCCTGCCGCAGCAGGGCGACAATCTTTCTCAGGGCCTCCAGCGGATCGGCCCGCGACAGCATGCCAAGTTCGGAGCGATCGGCGACAAAGGCGTCGCGGTTGATCCGCGCACCGGTTGCACTGAAGGTTACGAACTCTACCCCGAGTTCAGCCTGCCGTGCCTGGACGCGCGAGATCGTCTTGCGCAGGTTCGCCATGATATCGGGATTGTCGTCGCTATCCCACAGGAAGCGAGCGAGCGTCGCGCGCGGGCATTCGCTGTCGGCTTGATCGAGAAGATAACAAAGCGTCAGCAAGCCCTTTTCGGGAAAGGCGACAACCCCTCCCGCCGCATCCAACAATCGCAATGTCCCGAATGACTCAAGCCTGTAGGTCATGCCGCCACTGCCGCCTGCCTATTCCAGGCGGGATTCTGGCTTGTCCATCATCAGGGCATCGAGCGGCATGTCACGGCCTTCGGCCTGCGCCATCGCCTTGACGAGCGAGATGATCGTTTCGCGGATGCGCCGATCCTCGATCTTGACGAAGGCCCTGTTCAGCACGAGGCCTTCCTTGGAGCGCAGGAATTCTGTGACCGGATCGGCAGGAACCGAGAGGTCGATGCCGGCGAGACTGGGCGCGGCTGTGTCGTCCTGTTCGAAAAAGAATGCCGGCGACGTGCGCAGCACTTCGGCAATCTTCTGCAAACGGCTCGCGCCGATGCGGTTGATGCCTTTTTCGTATTTCTGCACCTGCTGGAAGGTAACGCCGATCTGTTCGGCAAGCCGCTCCTGGCTCATGCCGAGAAGCTGCCTGCGCATACGCATCCGCGTTCCGACATAGGTGTCAATCGCGTTCGGTGTCTTGACGTTCATGTCATACCTTCTGTGACTTTCGCATTTCAGTCTACGAATTTGTAGACGCCATAGCGACCCTTTTCTACGATTCGTTTTCTATTTCATATTAGGCATCTAAAAATTGCGATGCACTGTGGCATATGGCCCGGAGCGATCACCAGTGCGGGATTGGCCCGTGAAGTGGCCAAAATGCCAGATCCAGCGCAAAAATCGCAAAACTGCGTACCAATCTCGGCAAAACTGGGCTGTAATCGCCTCTCTTCATACGATAAATGCTTTTTCCAGCGACCGCCGCAGACAATTCATTTCCCAAGCCCCGATCGCCTTTAACAGCCCGCACGAAAACCGACGACGGCCCGGCATCGTTCCGGCCGCGCAGGAGGAAGACCCATGGCATCTGTTGCCGAGAGCGCCCCCCGCTTTGAAAAGACTGCAATGTCGATCCTCATGGCAGTCAGCTTCTGCCATATGCTCAACGACATCATGCAGTCGCTGCTCGCCTCGCTCTATCCGCTCTTCAAGGCCAATTATAACCTCGATTTCGTGCAGATCGGTCTTTTGACGATGACCTTCCAGGTCACCGCTTCACTGCTGCAGCCGCTGGTCGGCATCGTCACCGATCGCTGGCCGATGCCCTATTCACTGCCTGTCGGCATGGCGAGCACGTTCTGCGGCCTTATCCTGCTGGGCAATGCCGGCAGCTTCGAGCTGCTGCTGGTTGCCGCAAGCCTCATCGGTTTCGGCTCGGCCGTCTTCCATCCGGAATCCTCGCGCATTGCCCGTCTCGCCTCCGGCGGCCGTCATGGCTTTGCGCAGTCCTTCTTTCAGGTGGGCGGCAATGCCGGTCAGGCGATCGGCCCATTGCTCGCCGCTTTCATCGTGCTGCCGAACGGCCAGCACAGCGTCTCCTGGCTGTCCGGCATCGCGATGGTGGGCATGGTGGTGCTGAGCTGGGTCGGCAGCTGGTACATGAGCCACCGCCGCCAGAACGCCAGCAAGGCGGCTCCGAGCCGCACGTTGCCGCTGCCGCAAAACAAGGTTGTCTGGGCGCTGCTCATTCTCGTGCTCCTGACGGCGACGAAGAACGTCTATATGGCGAGCGTATCGAGCTACTTTACCTTCTATGTCATCGACCGTTTTCAGCTCGGTGTGCAGCAGGCGCAGCTCATGCTCTTCCTGTTCCTGGGTTCGGTCGCTGTCGGCACCTTCCTCGGCGGGCCGATCGGCGACCGTTTCGGCGCCCGCTTCGTCATCTGGTTCTCGATCCTCGGCGTTATCCCCTTCGCGCTGCTCTTGCCCTATGCGAACCTGTTCTGGACGGGCGTGCTCAGCGTCGTCATCGGTCTGATCTTCGCCTCCGCATTCTCGGCGATCGTGGTGTTCGCACAGGAACTGGTGCCTGGGCGCGTCGGGTTGATCGCCGGCGTCTTTTTCGGCTTCGCTTTCGGTGCGGGCGGTCTTGGTGCGGCCTTCCTCGGCGATTTTGCCGACTCGCACGGCATCGCCTTCGTCTACCGCATCTGCTCCTACCTGCCGCTGCTCGGCCTGCTCACCATCTTCCTGCCGCGCATCCCGAAGCACCGCGCGGTATAAGTTCGCTCTCAAAAAGAGGCACCGGAAAGCGATCCGGTGCCTCTTTCACATCCAGGCACGCGCATTGGTGTCGTCGGGTTCTAGCGAACATATTTTTCGCGACCTCAAGTGAAGACGGATCGTCATTTCTTTAATCCACTATTTTGATGGATAATATCCATTCCATGATGCAGCCATCGACGGCGCGATAGTGGAAGGAAATGATATGTCTGCACCCAAACTGGTCGGCCTCGCCGGCAGCTTCAATCGTCCCTCGAAGACCTTTGCGCTGGTCGAAAGCATAGCCGGCCTTGCCGCCGAAAAATATGGCTTCAACAATACGATCTATGACCTGACCGATGTCGGTCCCTCGCTCGGTCAGGCGCTGCGCCGCGACGATCTCGACAACCGTGCCAAGGAGGTCATCGCCGACATCGTTGCCGCTGACGCACTTGTCATCGGTGCGCCGACCTTCAAGGGCAGCTATCCCGGCCTCTTCAAGCATCTGATCGACCTTATCGACCCGCATGAGCTGCGCGCCAAGCCGATCGTCATCACCGCGACAGGCGGCGGCGACCGCCATGCGCTGATGGTCGAGCATCAGCTTCGCCCGCTGTTCGGTTTCTTTATGGCCCATACGCTGCCGACTGCCGTCTATGCCTCGGACCGCGATTTCACCGATTATCGCGTTTCCTCCGAGCCGCTTTCCAATCGCATCGGTGAAGTGATCGGCGAACTCGCCGCATTCTTTCCGGCCAGAAGCTCGAAGCTGATTGCAGCGGAGTAAGGTCACGAAGATACGATTTGAACGGCGCCCATTGGGCGCCGTTTTCGTTTGAGCGGGCCCATCGCTGGTCATGTAATCCATAAATTTAGTGGAATTTTATCCTGCGGCATTCGAAGACAGGGCAAGAGTTTTTCCGGCGATTGGAAGACATCGGACGTTCGTGCTTCGCTCGCACCGAGCACATTTGCAATTATCCGCCTGCTCGGGGCTCGGCCTCATAAAGTCAGACGGGATATAAAATGACCAAGAACAAGAATATCGGCGCCATTGCGCTTTCGCGCCGCGCGGCACTCACTGTTGCCGCCTCTGCGGCCGCACTCATCGCATTTGCAGCGCCGGCGCCTTCCTTTGCCGAAGACAAGTCGATCAAGGTCGGCATCATGAGCGGCGAGGACGAGGATGTCTGGCGCGTCGTCACGAGCGAAGCCGCCAAGAAGGGCCTGAAGATCGAGACGATCACCTTCAACGATTACACGCAGCCGAATGAGGCTCTGGAGCGCGGCGAAATCGACGCCAATGCCTTCCAGCACAAGCCTTACCTCGACAACCAGGTCAAGCAGCACGGCTATCACATCGCGCCCGTCGGTTACACCGGCGTCTGGCCGATCGGTCTTTACAGCAAGAAACACAAGTCCGTTGCCGAACTGCCTAACGGCGCTGTGATCGGCGTTCCGAACGACCCCTCCAACGAAGGTCGTGCGCTCCGCGTTCTGCAGAGTGAAGGCCTGATCAAGCTGAAGGATGGCACGGGCATTCTGGCAACGATCGTCGATGTCTCGGAAAACCCGAAGAACATCGAGATCCGCGAACTTGACGCCGGTATCGTCGGCCGTTCCATCGATGACCTCGATGCCGGCATCGTCAATACCGACTGGGCGCTGAAGAGTGGCCTGTCGCCGAAGGAGCGTATCGCGCAGGAGCCGATCGCCGACAATCCCTATCGCAACTTCATCGCCGTCAAGGAAGAGAACAAGGACGCCGACTGGGTAAAGACCCTCGTTTCGTCCTATCAGAATGAGACGGTCAAGGCTGAATTCGATAAGGTCTACAAGGGTACGGGCCTCAGCGCCTATTGATCTCGCCGCCCGCTGAAAGGGCGTCAGCAACCGAGGCGGCCCGGGTCTTTGCCGGGGCCGCCTTCAGCGTTTGTGAAGGAACGAGCATGAATTCAATTGTCTCCGCTTCGGGCATAGAGACGCGGCCGGTCGAAGCCGAAGAGGTCGTGCGCTTGAAGGATGTCAGGCGCAGGTTCGGTGCAACGGCAGCACTGGATGGCGTTTCGCTGAGCGTGAACAAGGGCGAAATCCTCGGCATCATCGGCCGCAGCGGCGCCGGCAAGTCGACGCTGATCCGCTGCAT
>UCGV01000035.1 GCA_900471925.1 Hyphomicrobiales bacterium | reverse complement strand
GAGGACCGAAATGAGGTTTGTTCTATTCGATTCGGCGGATGCATTCAGAACGTTTTGGAGGAGCGCTTGATGAATTCGATTGACTTGAAAGACAGGGTGACCGTCATCACCGGCGGCGCACAGGGGATCGGCTATGCCATCGCCGAAAGGGTGATCCAGTCCGGCGGAAAAGTTGCTCTCTGGGATTCAAACGGCGCTCGCTCGGCCGATAGCGCCAGGACACTCGGACCGAATGCCAGCTTTGGATTTGCTGGCAATGACGGCCCCTTGCCTCTGAGTTGAGAGATCTCAGTGAATGAGGTGCCCGAGACTATGCTATCAAGAAAGCATGCAAACAAGCGACCGAAATCGCTAGGACGCGGCACTTCGGGACAGTATTGTCACCCCCTTGCTCCACTACGCAATCCATGCCTCTATTTAAGCTCAGAGGGGTGAGCTTCAACGCCATGGCATCACGCACGAAGATCGCCGCTTCGCGGCAACGTGGAACTGGGATCGACCTCCATCCGCAAGGGACGACGGGAGACTTGAGGATGAGTGTTTTGCGCAAGAATTCAACTCGGGTTGGCCCCGGCTATCCACAGGTCGTTGTGCTCGTCGGCGCAACGGGCGATCTCTCAAGGCGCAAGCTGCTGACGGGGCTATTCCACCTCACCAATGCGGGTTTCATCCCAGGGTGCCGCATTATCGGTGTCTCGCTCGACGACATCGACGCCGACGCCTTCCGCACCATCGCCCGTGACTCTCTGGACAAGTTCTTGACCCGCAAGTTCTCGCAGTCCGAATGGGAAGCGTTCGCTGCATCGCTCGACTACGTCCCGCTTGCTGCCGGCGCCAACGCGCTCAAGGAAGCCGTTGACAGGGCCGAGGAAGCGCTTGGCGCGGAAACGCGGCGCGTGCATTATCTATCCGTGCCACCAAGTGCCGCCCTTCTGGCCGTGCAACTCCTCGCTCAGGCTGAACTGACGGAGCGCTCCCGTATCATCATGGAAAAACCCTTCGGCACGGACCTTGCCAGTGCCGTCGCGCTGAACAAGAAGCTGCACGAAGTGTTCGACGAGAAGCAGATATTCCGCATCGACCATTTCCTCGGCAAGGAGCCAGCGCAAAACATTCTGGCCTTCCGTTTTGCCAATGGCCTGTTCGAGCCAATCTGGAACCGCAACTTCATCGACCATGTGCAGATCGACGTCCCGGAGACGCTCGGCCTTTCCACGCGCGCCGCCTTTTACGAGACCACCGGCGCCTATCGTGACATGGTGGTCACCCACCTTTTCCAAATCCTTGCCTTCATGGCGATGGAGCCGCCCACTGCCCTTGAGCCTGCGCCGATCTCGGAAGAAAAGAACAAGGTGTTCCGCTCCATGTTGCCGATTGAGCCACGCAACGTGGTACGCGGCCAATACATCGGCTACCGCACTGAGCCTGGCGTCGATCCCGAAAGCGACACTGACACCTTCATCGCCCTAAAATGCGCCATCGACAACTGGCGCTGGGCCGGCGTGCCCTTCTACCTGCGTACTGGCAAACGCATGGCCGAGGGACAGCGCATTATTTCGATCGCATTCCGCGAGCCCCCGAAATCGATGTTCCCTGCGGGATCTGGCGTGGGGGCACAGGGCCCTGATCATCTCACCTTCGACCTCGCCGATGCCTCCAAGGTCTCGCTATCCTTCTATGGCAAGCGCCCTGGACCGGGCTTCCGGCTCGACAAGCTTTCGCTGCAATTCGCCATGAGCGAAACCGGCCTGATTGGTGAAGTTCTGGAGGCCTATGAGCGTCTGATCCTCGACGCCATGCGCGGTGACCACACCCTGTTCACCACGGCCGAGGGTATTGAGCGGCTTTGGGAGGTTTCCCAACCCCTCCTCGACAACCCGCCGCCTGTGCGCCTCTACGACCAGGGCGGCTGGGGGCCGAAGTCGATCCACCAACTCATTGCCCCACACGCCTGGCGCCTGCCGTTCGAGCGCGCCTGGAGGGATACGGCAAAACGTGATTGACGGCCAATAGTTGGATGAATGCCGGCGAACACAAGGGTGCCGACCAATCTCGGAAAACTAAAATGACGTTGTCAGAGGTGGGGACGAAGCCGGGATTCAATCGCGAATGCATAGTTCCGGAGCGGTATTGGTGCGTGGAAGCGCGAGGCATTGCCGAGGGCTATTCGCTTATCGCAACATCTTCAACAAACGGGCAATGAAGCCGATGCTGACCGGTGCCCGCGGCTCGGCAACGCTCCGGTTTTCGCCGGAAGGCCTTATAGCGGACGGGCGATCTCTATTGCAGTCACCTCCGCCCCCTGAACGGGAAGATCAAGCCGCCCGACCTCAAGATCGATCGATTGCCCCGCCGGCCAATCTTGGATCAGGTTGCTTCAAACTTTCGCCTGCGTGTCCTTCAACACATCAAGCGATTTCCGGACATATTGCTCGGCCAACTCCTCTTCCCCCATTGTTCTTAAGAGAAGCGATAAATTCCAGTAGGTCTGCGGATCGGCAGGACGCAGTCTTATTGCAGTGAGATAATGCGACCTCGCGTCGGAGAGTGCACCTCTCTCGTGAAGCAGAACCGCGAGATTATTATGCGCCTCGGCGTAGTCTGGAAACGATCTCAACGCGGCTCTGTAGTGTGATTCAGCGCTGTTGACGTCCCGTTCCTCAAGGAGCATGGCGTAGTTGTAATGCGCGTCGGCATAATCCGGCCTGATCTCGAGCGCCAGTTTGTAGTGTGTCTCCGCCCCTTTGGGGTCCCCATGTTTTTCAAGGAAGACCGCGAAATTATTGTGAGCCTCGGAAAATTCCGGCCGAAGTCGTAGCGTCTCCTCGAAATGGCGGTGTGCTTCGAACTGGTCGTCCAAAGCATCGAATAGATTGGCGAGCCTCAGCAGGGCATCCACATAACCCGGCCGCCAGTGCAGAGCTTCTCGATAATGAAAAGCGGCCTCTTCAGGTTGGCCGGCCTCCTCCAGCAGAATGGCCAGATTGTAGTGCGCTTCAGGATATTGCGGCCAGAGCCGAATGGCCTCCAGGTAATGAGTTTGGGCCCCGGATCTTTCACCGGCGGACTTCAGTATAACCCCCAGATTATTGTGCGCTTCTGGATAGTCGGCCCGAAGCTCTAAAGCCTTTTTGTAGCAGAGGCGTTCTCCGGCCAGCTCCTCTGCCTGTGGCCCAGCGGCTGCCGCCCCTTTCAGGAACCAATCCTCCGCGCTCATCTCGTCGTCGGAACGGGCGGCCAGCACGGCGTAGTCGACGGACACGACGCGATAGAGGCGTCGGCTCGGTAGATAGTCGCCCTTGAGTTCGAAAACCTTCTCCTCCCGAAAAAGGTAGATCGGCAAATCGATCAGGTCGAGAACGGTTTGCGTGACGAACAGGGTGTCCGGCTCTGCGCAAGATTCTACACGCTTTGCAATGTTCAATGCACGGCCAATCCAGGCATCGCCGTCATGCATCCTTGAGCATTCTCCGAAGTGGCAGCCGATCCGGATTGGAAGGTCATGAGCTTCCTCCCTGGTGAAGTGGCGGCGGCGCTGCTTCCAGTAAGCGATGAGCTTCAGTGAGAACTGGACGGCGACATCAGCAGATTCGAATAGATAAAGATGACCATCGCCTGTAAAGTTCTCGTGCCGGCGCCCATACTGGCTGGCCAACATCTGCGACAGATATCGATATTCTGCAATCGTGCCCGTAACGGACTCGCGTGGCACCCTATTCCATACCGATGAATGCCGAACGAGGTCGGTGAATACGGCGGCAAAATATATGTCCATCACGACTGCCGGAGGTTTCCGCGATCAACAGTTGCACGAAAGCAAGTGCCGTCCGCGCCCAACAAAAGGAAGCGCATCATGCCACAGTATATGGTTGAAAGACACCTTCCCGGCATCACCCCGGATCAGCTCGGGGCGGCAGCCTCCCGCGCCAAGAGCGTGACCGCAGAGATGACCGACCAAGGCAAGCCGGTCCGATATCTGCGCTCGACATACGTTCCGGCCGAAGAGCGGTCGTTCTGTCTATTCGACGCGTCGTCAGAAGAAGATGTCATAGAAGCGAACGAACGCGCTGAGATCCCGCTTCTGCGGATTACAGAAGTCAGGCTTATATCGGCTGACGATCTCGCCTAGGTTTCGCGAAACATGCGCGCCTCGTAGTGACGCTCTCTCGTTCGAAAGGTGGGCGCTCCTTGGAACGTTATGCCGGCGGAAGTGCTCAGTCGCCTGCCACCTTCCGATCCCCTTATCTGCCCGGCCGCGCCAGCGACCTGGCAATATCGATGATGTCGCTGAGCAGCTTGGAATCTCGAATGACGAGGTTGCCCGAGGCGTTGGCTTGAGCGAGCGCAGATATGGCAATTACATATCGGGAACCCGGCAACCGGATCTCGCTACGCTTGTAAAAATCTGATCCGTCTTGAAAACAAGCCTCGACGAACTGCTTTCAGGCGATCTCGGCGGATCTAAAAAGAGCACCAAACAGAAACTTCAGGAGCGAATAGCCTCCTGCGTCGAAGTGCTACACGAAGACGATCTTGCACGGATCGCTATCATGCTGGATGCATTGGCGGCCGCTCGATCGTAGAGAAGCTGTGCCTTCCATCAATATGGCGCGCTTGATGAGATACGAACCCGCCACCCGGCCGTGAACGACTTCCAGTCTCAAAAGCGCTAGATGCGCGGAAACGCGCGGGACCTCAACCCGCAAAGGAGTAGCACTAACCTTCTCGATGGTCCGGCTTCGGTGATTTTGGACTCGTGCGCGCCGGCTCCGCCAATGACAGCTGGCGAGGCGGAATTAGACCTCCTTCGACGGCTGTATGTGCCGGCGGATGCAGGGATCACAACCTAATGAGTACGCGACGGGTATCAAGCGGCACCCGGATCATGACAGATGTTACCGGAGCACGGCGCTCATATTGCGACTTATCCGATCCATTCGATTGCCGGTTCGCAATCAGGTTGCCATGATCTTATTCAAACCAGGGCGCCGGGCGCCCGAGCGTTACATGTACGCCCTTGAACTGGGAATATTCGTCGAATCCGTAGCGACCGAGCTCGCGGCCCAACCCACTCTTTTTGTAGCCGCCGATCGGTAGCTCCGGCGTTCCGTCGATAACACTGTTGATCCAGCAGCGGCCGGCACGGATGCGGCGAATGCTTTGCAGCGCGTTTTCGAGATTGGTGGACCAGACCGAGGCAGAAAGGCCAAATTCGCTGGCATTCGCCAAGGTTATCGCCTCATCCGCCGTCTTGAAGGTCAATGTCGACAGGACGGGCCCGAAAATCTCTTCGCGGGCAATCGACATATCTGGAGTCACGCCAGTAAACACTGTCGGCGCGTAGTAAAGCCCGGTGCCCTGGCCGACTCTTGTGCCCCCGAGAAGCAGGTCTGCGCCAGATGCGACGCCCGCCTCGACATAGGAATGGACCTTCTGCGCATGCACTTCCGAGATCATCGCGCCGATCTTGGTGCGCTCGTTCAGCGGATCGCCGAAGGTTACCTTGCTCGAGATATCGAGCAGGCGCTCCATCAATGCATCACGGATTTCTTCCTGAACGAGAAGACGGCTGCCGGAAATGCAGCACTGTCCGGCATTGTGATAGACGCCATAGGCGATACCATCGGCAGCAGCCTGAAGATCGGCGTCCGCAAAGACGATCTGCGGGCCTTTGCCACCGAGTTCCAGTCCGACGCGCTTGATGCTGCGCGCCGCGATCTCTCCGAGCTTGGTGCCAACACGAACGGAGCCGGTGAACGCCACCATGTCGGTACCGGGATCTTCCGCCAGCACCTGGCCGGCAGGATCGCCATAACCGGTGACGACGTTGAAGACACCATCGGGAATGCCTGCTTCGCGTGCCAGCTCCGCCATGCGGATCGAGGTGCCGGAGGTAAATTCGGAGGGCTTGAGAACGACCGTACAGCCGGCACCGATCGCCCACGGCACGCGTTCCGATGCGATGATGAACGGGAAATTCCACGGCGTGACAATCCCGACGACGCCAACGGGCTCGCGCAGCACCAGGCCGAGGCGATCATCACCGATATTGTTGTGCGTCTGCCCTTCGAGCGCACGCGCCTGGCCGGCAGCATAGGACCATAGGTCCGCGCAAAAACCGATCTCGCCGCGAGCCTGGGCTATCGGTTTGCCAACTTCGAGACTTTCGATCAGCGCCAGTTCCTCCTGTCGCGAAAGAATGAGATCTGCGACCTTGAACATCAGGCGCGACCGCTCGGCGCCCGACATTCGCGGCCACGGACCGGTATCGAAAGCTCGGCGGGCAGCTGCAATTGCGATACGCACGTCGTCTGCCGAAGCATCCGGCCATGTGCCGACCACCACACCTTCATGTCCGGGGCTTACCCGATCAATCGTCTTGCCGGAGGCGGCATCGACGGATTTGCCATCGATCAGCATCTGGTAACGGGATTTGCGGCCGAGCCGCGGGTCACTCAAATCAGGTGCGATAAAATTCGACAGCAAATCTCTCAAAGGCCGGAGAACCAACGCCGACCCCTCCCCTATTTCAGCGCTCGAGTGAGCGGTTTCATCTTGCTCGTTAGGCGTATGGTACCGTATGGTGGCTTGAATTCGATGTCAACGCAGTCGGTAAGAAACCACATGAGCCTTGCTTTTCTTAAGACCGAAACGGGTGAAACGGTCGCCGCACAGATCGAGAAAGACCTGCGCGAGGCAATCGTGCGGCTGGAGCTTGCCCCAGGAACCCGGCTTTCGGAGCAGGAAATCGCCACCCGCATGGGCGTTTCACGGCAGCCGGTCCGTGAAGCCCTGATCGCGCTTGGCAAGTCTAAGCTGGTGGAAATCCGTCCGAACCGGGGCACGGTCGTCGTTCGCTTGTCGACAAGGCACATGATGGAGGCCCGCTTCGTGCGCGAGGCTATCGAGGTTGCGGTAGCACGGCGCGCCAGCGAAAGTTTCGATCGTTGGACGCGCCACCGGATCGATGCCATCATCGCCCGGCAGCGGGTGGCGATGGAGGCTGATGATCACCATGCTTTCCGCCGGGAGGACGAACAGTTCCATATTGCGATCGCAGAGGGTGCCGGCTGCAGTCTCGCCTGGAATGCGATCTCGGACATCAAGGCCCACATGGATCGCGTTTGCAATCTTCAGCTCCGCCACCCGGACTCGATGACACGCCTGATCATCGAACACGAAGCGATCATCGCTGCGATTGACGCCAAGGACGCCGCGGCGGCCGATAATGCGATGCGACTGCATCTTAACGGCATTCTGACCGACTTACCGCAAATCGAAGCCGACAATCCGGATTTGTTCGAGTAATCGCGGGATTGCCAGCTTAACGACACAAGCCTCTAAAAAGTGTGTCGCGTTGCAATTCAGGAGTGACCGAGCTTGTCACGCCCCCGAGGACGGCCAACGGAGTTTCGCTTGACGAGCGAGCATTCCAGTTTCGAGATCGGGTATCGCTTCCTGCCCGGATGGTCATCCAGATTGAGATGCTCGATCGCCCATCGGCCCATTGCGAGATGAGGAAGGACCGACGTCGTCAGCGAAGGAACGAGATGCCTCGATATCTCCTCGTCATCATATCCCACGACCGACATATCCTGAGGAATATGAAGGCCGGCATCCTTGAGCGCCTCGTAGCAGCCGACTGCGGTACGGTCGTTCTGGCAAAAGATCGCGGTCGGGGGCTCTTTCAGGGCAAGCAGCTTCATGGTCGAGGCATAGCCCGCGCCAGCCGACCAGTCGCCCTCCATGACCAGGTCCGGGTCGAAGGGGATATCGGCGGTCGCCAGCGCCCTGCGGTAACCCGTGAGCCGCTCCTGCGCAGCCTGCATCCAGATTTCGCCGGTGATCGTTGCGATACGATGGTGACCATTGGCGATCAGATGGCGGGTAGAACTCTGCCCTCCCGCGATCTCGCTCGGGATCACGGCCGGAAAAGCATAATCTGCAGTATAGCAGTTCAGCAACACCGTCGGGATGTTGAGCTCATACATATAGGAAGGAAGCTCGACCTCGCGGGTATAGATTGCCATATATATCAGCGCCGATATGCCGCCATTGACGAGCGCCTTGATGGCCTTCGGCTCCATCACGAGATCGCCAAGCGTCTGGGTGACCAGCAGAACATTACCCGCGTTCCACGAGGCTTGTCGCGCGCCCTCGATCGCAACGATTGCCTCCGGACTGGTGGCAAGCTGGTCGACTGCGAAACCGATGACGTTGTCCAGTCCCGAATAGGAAGCAGCCGTCGCGTAGGATGTCCCGACATAACCGAGCGCGCGCGCCGACTCGAGCACGCGATCGCGCGTCTGTTGGGAGATGCGGGTGCCGGGCGTGTTGTTGAGAACGAAGGAAACGGCTGCCTGCGAGCAGCCAGCCGCCGCTGCGATGTCCATCATCGTCACACGAGCGCGCGGGCGACTGCTCCCGCGCCCGCGCGCGGGTTCATCCGTCTTCTGGATCTTGCGGGTTGGCATTCGTGGAATCTGTCTCCGATCAACGGATAACGAGCATCATCATTTGTCCTAGGTAATCATTATTACCACTCATGCGACCATCCGAGCAATTGCCTGAATTGAAGAAATATAGGCCGCTAACATGATTTGCGGGCCGGATATGCGTCGGCTGGCTTGGCGCCGATAAAAATGTTCAGACCTCGATTGATAATACTATTTACTAATCGATTTTATCGTATACCGTCACGGTGCGATCGGAATTATGCCTTCGTCGCTTGGCGAACGCCCTAGGAGGGGGTGCGCGCATGTGGCCGGTCGCACGTGGAAAACGGGCCATGGCAACCGCGGCCCTCGGGAGGTGTGTTATGAAACAGCTGAAACGCAATGTAGCCTTGGTCTTTGCCGGGCTGATGCTGAGCGCGGCGCCCATTGCGGTGTCGCATGCCGCTGACAAGCCGACGCTGGCATTCGTCGTCAACGGGGCGTCCGACTTCTGGAAAGCCGCCGAGGCGGGCGTCAAGAAGGCGCAGGGCGAAATGCCCGACTACGACATGCAGTTGAAATATCCTGAGCAGGCATCCGTTGCTGTTCAGCAGCGTTTGATGGAGGATTTGGTCAGCGCTGGTGTCAAGGGGATCATGGTCTCCGCGGTCGATCCCAAGACCCAGACGGACGGCCTGAATAAGATCGGCTCGCAAACGGCTCTCTTCACGACCGACAGTGACGCGCCCCAGACCAACCGCGTCGCCTATATCGGCTCATCCAATATCGACGCCGGCATGCAGGCTGCCGAAATCGCCAAGAAGGCAATGCCGGACGGCGGTAAGTGCATCGGTTTTGTCGGTCTTCTCGGCGCCGACAATGCCAAGGAACGCATCCAGGGCATGAAGGACGGACTGAAAGGCACGAAGATCGAACTCACGGATGTGCGCGGCGACGACATCGATCAAACCCGCGCCAAAAAGAATGTCGAAGACGCGCTTGTGGCGAGCCCCGACGTGACCTGCATGGTGGGCTTCTACTCCTATAATACGCCGCGCATCTACGAGGCACTACGCGATGCCGGCAAGCTTGGCCAGATCACTGTCGTCGGCTTTGATGACGATCCGATCACGCTCGGCGGCGTCAAGGAAGGCACGATCGCTGCAACCGTCGTGCAGCAGCCGTTCGAGTGGGCCTATCAAGGCATGAAGCTGATGGCCGCCTATCTTAAGGGCGACAAGTCCGGCGTTCCCGCCAATGGCTTGATCATCATTCCGACGGTCATCATCGGCAAGGATGACGTTGACAAATATGCCGCCAACCTGAAGGCCATGGCTGGAAAGTAACCCTGCGCTTCGGCAGCGGCGCTTCGCCGCTGCCGTTTCATGCATACAGCTTTTCAGCAGCCATGGACAGGCGATGAACGACAGCGCCAATATCCCGTCACCCGATCTGACGGCACCCCCTTTCCTATCGCTCTTCGGTGTTGGAAAGACCTATCCTGGCGTCATTGCGCTTGAGGACCTTTCGATCGACGTCATGCCTGGTGAAGTCATCGGAATTGTCGGCGAAAACGGGGCTGGAAAATCGACCCTGATGAAAATTTTTGGTGGCGTGATCGCACCCGACAAGGGCACGATCATGCTCGACGGCGACGAGCTTCGCTCCCTCACCGTGGAATCGAGCATCGCATCCGGCATCGCCTTCGTGCATCAAGAACTCAATCTATTTGACAATCTTGATGTTGCGGCAAACATCTTCCTTGGACGAGAACCGCTGAAGGCCGGCCCTTTCCGCCTCGTCGATCGCGGTCGCCTGCGGGACATGGTAACGCCGCTCCTGAAGCGTGTCGGTGCACATTTTTCCGCCGATACTCCTGTCGCATCGCTTTCGCTTGCCGAGCAGCAGTTGGTGGAAATCGCCAAGGCGCTCTCCATCAATGCGAGGCTCGTCATCTTCGACGAACCCACCTCCAGCCTTCCGCTGGCCGAAACGGAACGCTTGCTTGGCATCATCAAATCCCTGAAGGCTGACGGAATCAGCGTGATTTTCATCTCGCACCGCCTTCATGAGGTAGAACAGGTTGCCGATCGGGTCGTGGTGCTGCGAGACGGCAGGCTTGTTGGCACCCTCGCAAAAAACGATATCGGCCATGACCAGATGGTCAAGCTGATGATCGGCAGAGTGCTTGCGGCCCGGACCGCAAAGCCGCAGCGCGCGCCTGGATCTGTCGCGCTCAAGGCAAGCAGTGTGCGAACCGCTGCCTATCCCGGCCGTCCCGTCGATCTGGAAATCAGGTACGGAGAAATCATGGGGCTCGCGGGTCTCGTCGGGTCCGGCCGGACGGAGCTTGCAAGGGTTCTCTTCGGCATCGATCCCAGCTATGGCGGCGTGGTCGTCCAGGACGGACAGGAAATTTTGATCCGTTCCGCGCGCGACGCGGTTGCCAGAGGCATCTTCCTGGTACCGGAAGATCGCAAGCGTAACGGCATCCTGCTCGATTTGCCGATAGCCCAGAACATAACACTCGCCGATCTTCCCAAGTTTGCCAGTTCCTTCATGCTGTCTGCCGCGCGCGAGACCGCGGCCGCCGAGAAGCAGCGCGTTCGCCTCGGTATAAAGGCGCCCTCCGTTGCGATCCGAACCGGCACTCTCTCCGGCGGCAATCAGCAAAAAGTGGTGCTTGCCAAGTGGCTGTCGATGAGCCCGAAGGTCATGGTCTTTGACGAGCCGACACGCGGTATCGATATCGGCGCGAAGAACGAGATCTACGGCCTGATGCGGTCGCTGGCCGATAGCGGCGTCGCGATTTTGATGATCTCCAGCGACATGGAGGAAGTCATCGGCGTTTCCGACCGCATCGCGGTGATGCATGAGGGTCAGATCGCCGGCTTTCTGGAAGAGGACGAGTTCAGCCAGGAGAATGTGCTTTTGCTCGCTGTCGGCAAAAGGGTAAAATAGCCGATGCGGCCAACATCAATAAAACAAGCGGGAACGGATATCGAATGCTCAAGAAAGATCTCGGACTGCTGCTTTTGATCGTTGTCGTCGGCGTCGTTGTGGCGATCATCAATCCACGCTTCCTACTGCCGATCAACTTGGCAAACACCGCCAACCTGATTGGCCTGTTCGGTGTGCTGTCGATCGGCCAGGCCTTCGTCATCATTACCGGCGGCATTGAACTGTCGGTCGGCTCGCTCGTGGCGCTTCTCGGTGTACTCTTCATCGATTTCATCGCGGTTCAGGAAATGTCATGGATGATGGCGCTTCCGCTCATTCTCATCCTCGGCGCGATTATCGGCGGGATCCATGGATGGCTGATCACACGGCTGAACCTGCAGCCATTCGTCGTCACCCTTTGCGGCCTGCTGATCTATCGCGGGGCTGCGCGATTTTATACCGGCGACGGCACGGCCGGATTTGCGTTCGGCCAGAATTTCCCCGATCTCGAATTTTTGACCGCTGGTCGGCTCTATGGGGTTCCCAACACGTTTATCGCCCTTGTCGTCATTGCGGTCGTGATGTGGGTCGTGCTGCATCGCTCCGTATTCGGACGGTATCTCTACGCGATCGGAAAGAACGAGGAGGCGGCCCGCTATTCGGGTATTCGCACCGGGCGGATGATTATGTCGGCCTATATTATCTGCGGGTTGCTAACGGCACTTTCGGCAATCTATTTCGCGATGTATACGCGCTCGATATCGCCGGCAAGCCATGGTCAATTCTACGAGCTATACGCGATCGCTGCAGCCGTGCTCGGCGCTTTTTCACTTCGCGGCGGCGAGGGATCGATCGTCGGCGTCGTGCTCGGAACTGTTCTGCTCCAGGAGTTGCAGAACCTCGTCAACCTGCTTGGTATTCCCTCTTCTCTGAATTTCGCGGTCATGGGTGGAGTAATCCTCATTGGCGTGCTGGTCGACCAGCAATGGCACGCGATCCGCGCCCAGCGCCGCCTGGTCACTGCGGCCCGACAACCGGTTGTCCAACATCAGGGCGCGAGTTCGCCTTGATCTCAGTCTCGGTGGCGGCTCCCGTGAAAGTATTTGCGCAGTTCGAGTTGAACATTTCAATGCGCTGCGCCTCAATCGATCCGGTCGCACAAAACTCCAGTACTTCGACCTGGAGGAGAGCCGAAGTGACCACGAATTCAGGAGATGTTGCCTTATTTTTTGATCGGTCGCCTTGACGGAATTTGAACCAAAGAACGTTCGGGCATACGCCGCCATTTCACCGACGAGATCTCGTGAGCCTTAAATCTAATGAACAGTGGCCCAAAACCGCGAAAAACCTAGTTCAACAAAGAACTGATCGCGACAGAAACCGTTTCCCGCTCGACAGGCTTGATCAGGTAGTCTGCCGCGCCGGCTTTTAGACAACGTTCACGCATCTTGGGGACATCGCCGCCTGTGATGATGATTGCAGGCACGACATGTCCGTCCCGCCGCATTCTGACGACGACATCAACTCCATTCAGTCCGGGCATGTGCATGTCGATGAGGACGCACGAGAAGGTAGAAGCCGTAAGCTCGTCCAGGAAGGCTTCGCCGGTCGCGAATTCGACAGGATCGAAGGACAGAGATGCAATCATCCGGCGCAACGCGCGGCGAACGATTTCATCATCATCCACTATGGCTACCCTAGGTTTTACGCTCTCCATCACGCTGTCTTACAGCATGTACCCCTCACCGGTAATTGGCCTTCAGTCCAATACGGATCAGTGATCTGCCACGACGGACAATCGGACAAGGTCCGCGACGGTGCGAACGCCCATCTTCTCCATCATGCGGCCGCGATGGACCTTGACGGTTTTCTCGACAGTGCCGAGTTCGGCCGCAATCTGCTTGTTCAGGCGCCCGGCAACCACGCATGACAGGACCTCGCGCTCGCGCGCAGTCAAGGACGCCATGCGCTGTTCGACCATCCTTCTGTGTTCGTCTTCCTTGCGTGAACTAGCGTCGCGCTCCAGGGCCGTGGACACGGCCGCCAGGAGACACGCTGCGTTGACCGGTTTGGTGAGGAAATCGACAGCTCCCGCCTTCATCGCCCGGACCGTCGCGGCGATGTCGCCCTGTCCGGTCAGGAAGATCACAGGTCGTCGGACACTTTCGGTCGCCAGACGCTCCTGCACGGCCAACCCATCCATTCCCGGCAGGTCGAGGTCCATGATCGCGCAGCCGGGAGCGTCTGGATCATGTCGTTCAAGGAATTTCTCCGCGCTGGAATAGGCCTCGACGTAATGCCCGAACGTGCCGAGCAATCGTTTCACTGCTTTGAGTATCCTTTCGTCGTCGTCGATCAGATAGACGGTTGGTGCCGTCACATCGCTCATCTTGCTTCCCCCCTAGGCAGACGGCAGGACAAGGATTGTCCGCGCGCCTTCATCGAAGTTTTCGTCGAATCGCAACGTCCCCCCATGGGCTTGCACGATCGACCTGCAGATAGCCAGTCCGAGCCCGAGGCTCGATTTCTTGGTGCTGACGAAGGGCTTGAACACCTCTGCGTGGCGCCCTGCGGGAATGCCAACACCGTGGTCCGCCACAGTCAACTCACACGTGCTATCCTTGCGCCTTTTTGTCTGAATTGCAATCTCACGCTGAACGGATGGCAGATGCGCCATCGCATCGGTCGCATTGAGGAGCAAATTGAGAATGACTTGCTGAAGCTGCGGCAGGTTTCCGAGGATCGGAACTTCTGGCATATCCAGCATGACCTCGACTTCGGTCTGGCGTGCAAGAAGCTCGCTGCGAGCGAGTGCCAATGTCGTCGTCACCGCAACGTTGAGGTCCATCGGCTCGAGACTTGTCTCGCCTCTGATCATCAACTTGCGCAACTGAGTGATGACTGTCGATGCCCGCTTGTTGTCGAGAACGATATCATTGAGGATGTCGCGCAGTTCGTCGACATCGAGCGGCTTGATTTCCAGCAGCCGGACACCGGACTCCGCATTCGAGAGAATAGACGTGAGGGGCTGGTTGAGTTCGTGGGCAAGCGCGCCCGACAGTTCGCCTAGCTGGGACGTTCGCGAAAGATAGGCCAGTTCCAGCCTTTCGAGATTGAGTTCCGCCTGAAGCCGGATCTTGCGGCGTCGTTGCAGCAGGAGACCTGCAATCGTCATAGCCTGCAACAGAATAACGGTCAGCATGGTCAGGATCTCGACCCGGTATTTTTCCCAGGCCGACATTTCGTAGTTCAGGATCTGTGCATCCTTGGGTATGCGTGCGGGGTCGATGCCCCAATGCTTAACTCGCTCCCAATCCACGAGCGGGCCGTCCTTGACGGCGCGCGTCTGTGGTCCGGTCAGATCGCCGGCGACGACCCTGCTCGCCGTGGCCCCCATTTCCCTGCCAATGTCCTCGAACGTGCCGACATAGCCGCCAACCACGCCTGCCCCGAAATGCGAGCTATAGACGGTATACATAGGGGCCCTCGATACGTCCGCGATCGCCTGGGTGGCGTCGCGAGGGAAGAATTTGCGACCGTCGGCATCCTCGAAGATATTCAGAACCAGGAGAATGTCGTCCCGAGGAAGCGCACTGGCCGCTGTCTTGAAACCGTCGATCGTCAACCCGGTCCTGTAATTGACGGGAACTCCTCGATAGCTGTCGGTGAGAGCCTCCTTGGCGGTCGCCTGCCAATTCTTGTCAAATCCGGACGAGCCCGTCATGACGACAATTGCCTTGGCCTCGGGTTGAAGGGTCAAGGCCAGGTCCATCGTCTTGCGGACATCGAAATGACTGATGACGCCCCTCACGTCCTCGGGCAAGGTCTGGCTTCGGAGCGAGGTATCGCTAACGGCGCCAAAGACGATCGGGGCGTTATTTCCAATAGCGGGACGATGATCGAGCGCGAATTTCAACGCGCCCGGTCCCGCCGCCACGACCACATCGAACCTGGTCTCGGCATATTTGCTTGCGAGATAGTCCGTCATGCGCGCGAGGTTGGCCGGATCTGGAAATCGATCTGTGTCGAGGTACTCGCTGTAGACCTCGATCCCGAGCGGCATGTTGGTCAACATGCTTTCTCTTATTCCTGCGGCGACCTGCACAACCGCGGGAAGCGTGCTTTGGTTCTCGTACAGGATCAGGATACGTTTGACGTGCTCGGGAGGTTCCTGTGCAAGACAAGACCCCGCAGGCAACGATGCCAGGAAAAGCATCATTGTCGGAATCCACAGACAAAGGTGGCGAAATCTTTGCAACCCATCTCATCCCATCGTTGATGAGACCATTGCATCACCGCGTTCAGCCGCAAGTACGTTACCGTAAACGGCCGTGTAAATATCGTAAATTACTGATATGTGAGGCCAAGACGTCTGATCGTATCATGTGCGCTGTCCCGCCAGATTCTGATCTCGCCGATACCCCACTGATTAACAGCCTTTCTCATCTTGAGGGCCGCCGAACGCAACGAAACCCGACATGGCTTGTCGTGGTGTCTATCTCCTGGGCATGGCGAGCGGCTGGGCGATAGCGGCGGCAGTAGTTCGGTGCACACAGATGCGATCCGCCCTTCAGCACCCGGCGTGGAATGTGGAGCTCCGCCTGACGGGGATCGATACTGCCTGCGGCATCGGTGCCACGCGGATTCTTCGGGATGCAGCAGGGCTTTGCGGCCGGCTGCGGATGCCGCGTCGTCCAGAAATCGGTCGTCCATTCCCAGACATTACCGATCATGTCGTAGATGCCGTAGCCATTGGCCGGGTATGCCTTGATCGGCGATGTTCGCTCGAACCCGTCTTCCTCGAGGTTCTCATGCGGGAACGTACCTTGCCATGTATTGGCCATATGACGGCCTTCGGGTGTCAGCTCGTCTCCCCATGCGAATTCCGTAGCCTCTAACCCGCCACGCGCCGCCAACTCCCATTCGGCTTCGGTCGGCAATTCCTTGCCCGACCACTGTGCGAATGCCAAAGCGTCGCTATAGGCAACATGGACAACCGGGTGGTCGAGGATGTTGCCGATGCTGCTTTTGCGCCCGAGTGGATGACGCCAGTTGGCGCCGCGCGTGAACACCCACCACTGGCGGATATCCCTGCTCTGCACGGGATGATCCGGCGGCACGAAGACTAGGGATCCGGCCCTCAGATTGGCTGGATCGGCTCCGGGATAGTCTTCGGCCAGCGGTTTCTTTTCGGCGAATGTGATGTGACCGGTCGAATTCACGAAAGTCAGAAACTGGCGATTGGTCACTGGCGCCTCGTCGATCCAGAAACCATCGACGGCGACCGGATGAGCAGGTGCTTCCTCCGGATAGTGACTGTCGGAGCCCATCAGGTAGGTCGCATCGGGAACCCAGACCATACCTGCCGGAGGATTTCCGTTCGACGCACTGACACGACTTTCGGATCTGATGTTCATGAGCCCCCCTCGCCATCTCACGTTAATATCCGCGCCTGCATGCGAAGAGTTTGCCACGGCGGGCAGGCATCTTCTATTGGACCCAAGGCCAACTATTTGCCGGCTCTCCGGAGCGGCATGGGAGCCACCTGCCTGCCTCCAGCAAAAGCCCCGATTCATAGAAAGCCGAGCGCTCTCTCGATAACTTCATGGCCCCGCGCCGTCGCTTCCATCTGCTCGGAGAACATCGGCACCGATCTGTCGTGACCTCCACGATCTTCCGCGGCGCCGGACTGCCACAAGTGGCCGCTGAAGGTGTCCAACTGCAATCTATATTCGGACACGCGGCCGTCGCGTTGGACGATCGACAAGATGAGATCGACCGTGCCGGCCTGGGCATCAGGGTTGCCGACGAAGCTCAATGGGCCAATCTGCCTGAGCCAGGCCGGGGCCGCAGATCCGTCCGCGGCTTTCAACCGATAGGTCAGGACAGAAGTCTCGTCACCATTATTTACCTCCTCGAGAATCTCCAGGTAGATAACGCCTGTGTGCTTGACCGTTTCGAGCCGCACCCTCTCGGTACCTCCAGGCGTCTCGATGAGGACGGTTGACGATCCGCCGAGGAAGGTGGTGATCGGCGGCAGCCTCATCGGCGCATCGACAGGCCGCCCGGAAAGGTCGGTGATGCGGTCGAGCGCTCCCAGTTCGTCGACCGCGTCGAGAACCGCGCCATTCGCTTCAACAGGTTCGACCCCATATTCCGGCCCAACCGGCAATACGGGCTGATTGTCGTCGGGCGTCGGGACAAAGTCATCGATCGGCGTGATGGTGATGACAAGTGTGGCCCGGCCGGTGCCGCCGTTACCGTCAGATGCACTGTAGAACACGTCGGGAACAGGGCCGTCGTAGTTTGGTTCCGGGATGAAGACGAAGTCGCCATTCGAACCCATCGTGATCGCGCCTACGCCCGGAATCGACGCCGTCTCGCCGGGTAGGTAGTTCGTTGGATCGCCGTCTACGCTGAAGCCGGTGACGGTGAGCGGATCGTTGTCGGGATCGCTGTCATTCCCCAGCACGTTACCGGTGATCGTGGTGTCTTCGTTTCCACTCGCCTGGTCGTCGACAATAATGGGCGCGTCATTGACCGGGGTCACGGTGATGGTGAGCGTGGCGGTGTCCGTGCCGCCGTCGCTGTCGCGCAGCGTATAGGTCGCCGGAACTGGGCCGTTGAAGTTCAGTGCCGGTGTGAACGTGTAGCTGCCGTCGGTGTTGATCACCAGGGAACCCACACCGGCCAGCGTCGCCGTTCGGCCTGCCAGATATGTCCTGCCGCCGAACGCGAACTGCGTCACCATGAATGTATCGCCGTCCGGATCGCTGTCATTGGTGATCACCGTGCCGCTCAGGGCCGTGTCTTCTACAACGACTGCGGCATCGTCGACAGCCACCGGTCCAGGATTGACGACAAACCATAGGAAGGTCTGCCTCGCCGACAGGCCATCCGGGTCGGTCGCGGTGACGACAACCCTGTAGGGGCTGTTCTGGCTGGCGTCGTTGGGCAACGTGCCGCTGATCCGTCCCGTCAACGGGTTGATGGAAAGCCCAGTAGGAAGGCCGGACGCCGCATATCTCAATATATCGCCATCGACGTCCGAGAAAAACCTTGACGCAACCACGTCCGTCACGGTGGAAGCGTCGATGCTGATCTGATTTGGGATATCTTCGCCGGTTCCCCTGCCGCCACCGCCGTCGTCCGGTTCCGGCGGATCGTTGACGGGTGTGACAGTGATTGAGAGTATGGCGGTGTCGGTACCGCCCCTCCCGTCCGAAACCGTGTATGTCGAGGCCGGGACCGGACCATTGTAGTTGAGCGCCGGCACGAATGTGTAGCTGCCATCGGCATTGACGATGAGTGCGCCGATGCCGTTGATGGCAGCCGTCTGGCCGGCCGTATAGGTCGTCCCATTGACGATGAACTGCGTCACCGACAGCGGGCCGCCATCGATATCAGTGTCATTGGTCAGCACGTTGCCATTCAGCGCCGTGTCTTCCGGAGTCGTGGCCGTGTCGTCTGCGGCGACTGGAGGATCGTTCACCGGCACCATGGTCAATGTCAGCGTCGAGGTATCGGTGCCGCCGGCCCCATCGGAGACGGTGTAGGTGATGACGGGGATCGCGCCGGTGTAATTGGCAACCGGCGTGAACGCGTAGCTTCCATCCGCATTGATGGTGATTGTTCCGACCCCGGCGATCAGATAGCCGCTGCCGACCGCGAACGGGCCGCCCTGGCCTGCCACCGTGAAGCCGGCGACGATGGGCGCGCCACCATCGATGTCGGTCGTGTTGGCCAGCAGCCCGGATGCCGCGCTAACCGTCAATGTTGTGTCCTCGGTGACGGCGTTGGTTTCGTCTCCGTCCACAGGCGGATCGTTCACTGGCACCATGGTCAGCGTCAGCGTCGAAGTGTCGGTGCCGCCTGCCCCGTCGGAAACGGTGTAGGTGATGACGGGAATTGCCCCGGTGTAATCGGCGATCGGCGTAAACGCGTAGCTTCCATCCGCATTGATCGTGATGGTACCGACCCCGGCGATCAGGTAGCCGCTGCCGATGGCGAAAGGCCCGCTCTGGCCGGCCACGGTGAAGCCACTGACGCTTGGCGTGCCGCCGTCGATATCGGTCGTATTGGCAAGCAGGCCAGTGCCTGCCGGAACCGTGAGCGTCGTATCCTCGGTGACAGAATTTGTCTCGTTGCCATCGACAGGTGGATCGTTGATCGGCGTGACGTCGAGAGTGAGCGTTCCCGTATCGGTCAGGGCGCCGTCCGATACCGTGTAGGTGGCCACCGGAACCGGGCCATTGTAATTCGCGGCAGGCACGAACGTGTAGCTGCCATCGGCATTGATGGTAAGCGCGCCGACGCCGACGATCGTCGCCGCGGTGCCTGCTCCATGGACGGCGGCATCGCCGGCAATGGTGAACTGCGTTACCGACAGCGCACCACCATCGATGTCAGTGTCATTGGTCAGCACGTTGCCATTGAGCGTCGTGTCTTCCGGCGTCGTGCCGGTGTCGTCCGCGGCAACCGGCGGATCGTTCACCGGCACCATCGTCAGTGTCAGCGTCGAGGTATCCGTACCACCTGCCCCGTCCGAAACTGTATAGGTCACGACGGGGATCGCGCCGGTGTAGTCGGCGACGGGTGCGAAGGAATAGCTGCCATCGGCGTTGATGGTGATCGTCCCGACGCCTGCGATCAGGTAGCCGCTGCCGACCGAGAACGGAGCGGCCTCGCCTGCCACCGTGAAGTCGACGACGACGGGCGCACCACCATCGATGTCGGTCGTGTTGGCAAGCAGCCCCGATGCCGCAGGAACCGCCAGCGTCGTGTCCTCGGTGACGGAATTGGTCTCGTTCCCATCGACCGGCGGATCGTTGACAGGCGTTACGGTGATGGTGAGGACTGCCTCTGCGGTCAACGCACCGTCCGTTATCCTGTAGGTCGCGACCGGACCGGGGCCGTTATAGTTGGCGACCGGCACGAACGTGTAGCTGCCGTTGGCATTGATGGTGAGCGTGCCGATGCCGGGTATCGTCGCCGTCGCCCCGGCAAGGAAGCCACCGGATATTCCGGCGACCGAGAACCCCTGGATCGTCAAGGCGTCGCCTTCGGCATCCGTGTCGTTCGACAGAAGACCTGATCCAGCCGGAACCGTCAGCGTCGTGTCTTCCGGCGTCGTGCCGGTATCATCCACGGGAATGGGTGCATCGTTCACCGGCGTGACGTTCAGTGTCAGCGTCGCGGTATCCGTGCCGCCGTTTCCGTCCGACGCGGTGTAGGTGGCAATAGGAACCTGGCCATTGTAGTTGGCGGCCGGCACGAAAGTGTAGCTACCGTCTGCATTGATCGTCAGATCGCCGATTCCGGCGATCGTTGCCGTGGTTCCGGCGGCATGGACGGTCGGGTCGCCTGCAACGGTGAACTGCGCGACAGACAATGTATCGCCATCGATGTCACTATCGTTGCTCAGGACTTCGCCTGTCAGCACCGTATCCTCAGGTGTCGTGCCGCTATTGTCCGCGGCGACAGGTGCATCGTTCACCGGCGTGACGGTGATCCTCAGTACGGCAGTATCCGTGCCACCATTGCCGTCGGAGACAGTATAGGTCACCTGCGGGACCGGGCCATTATAGTTGGCGACGGGCGTGAAGACGTAGCTTCCATCTGCGTTGATCGTCAGATTGCCGACGCCGGGAATGGTCGCGACGGTGCCTGGGCCGAAGATGATGCCGGCAACTTCGAACTGCGTCACCGACAAGGCGCCGCCGTCGATATCCGTGTCGTTGACAAACAGACCCGAGGTCGCCGGAACCGTCAGCGTGGTATCCTCGGCCACCGTCGCCGTATCGTCACTGGCAACCGGAGGATCGTTGACGGGAGTGACAGTGAGCGACAGCGTCGCCGTGTCGGTGAGTGTTCCATCCGTCATGGTGTAGGTCACGACAGGAACCGGTCCAGTGAAATCCGCTGCGGGCACGAAGGTGTAGCTGCCGTCGGTATTGATCGTCAGCACCCCAATTCCGACGATGGTCGCCGCAGAACCGGCGGTGAAGTTGCCGGGCACGCCCGATACGTCGAAGCTGGTGATCGCAAGAGCATCGCCGTCCACATCCGTATCGTTCGACAGCAGGCCGGGCGCAGATACCGACAACGTCGTGTCCTCCGGCGTGCTTCCGGTATCGTCCACCGCAACGGGGCTGTCGTTGACCGGGGTGATACCGATGATCAGCGTGGCGGTGGCGGTGCCGCCGTTTCCATCCGACACCGTATAGGTCGCAACCGGGACCGGCCCGTCATAGTCGGCGACCGGCACGAAACTGTAGCTGCCATTCGCGTTGATCGTAAGGCGACCCACCGTGGGTATGATGGCCGTCTGGCCCGAAGCGAAGTTGACACCCGCCACCACGAAGCCGGTTACGCTCAGCGTATTGCCATCGACATCCGTGTCGTTCGTCAGCACGTTGCCGGTGAGGGTGGTGTCTTCCGGCGTGGTCCCGCTGTCGTTGACCGCGACCGGCAGATCGTTGACCGGCGTGACGGTAATGGTCAACGTCGCCGTGTCCGACAGCGTACCATCGGTCGCGGTGTAGGTGGCGACCGGTACCGGGCCAAAGTAGTTCAGTGCCGGAACGAAGGTGTAGCTTCCATCGATGTTGATCGTCAGGGTACCTATGCCGGCAATCGTTGCCGGAGAACCGACGGCATAGACGGTCGGGTCGCCCGCCACGGTAAAATTCACGACAGACAGGCTATCGCCATTGGGATCGACATCATTGGCGAGCACGTTGCCGGTCAGTGTCGTGTCCTCGGGCGTCGTCGCAGCGTCGCTGTTCGCGCCCACCGCATTCGGTGGAATGACATCGATCGTCAGCGTGCCGTCGTCGGACGCAGTGCCGTCCGAAACTGTATAGGTCACATCGGGAACCGGCCCGGTGTAGCCGGGCTCCGGCACGAAGGTGTAGCTGCCGTCCGGTCTCAGGGTCAGTTCGCCGACGCCGGGGATCGTTGCAGTGTCGCCCGGAGCATAGGAGTTTCCGCCAACCGAAAACCCTGTGACATCAAGCGCGTCGCCATCGACATCGGTATCGTTGCCGAGGACATTGCCGTTGAGGTCCGTATCCTGCGTCGTCGTGCCGGTGTCGTCGATCGCGACAGGCGGGTCGTTGACCGGCGTAACGTCGAGCGTCAGCGTGCCCGTTACCGTACCGCCATTGCCGTCGGAAAGAATGTAGGTCACGTCGGGAACAGGACCGGTGTAATTGGCGGCCGGCACCAGAGTATATGTTCCGTCGGGGTTGACGGTGACTGTCCCGACGCCGGGGATCGTCGCCGTTGATCCGGCGATGAAAGCGCCGGGTATGCCGGCAACCTCGAATCCGACGATCGTCAGTTGATCCCCGTCCACGTCCGTATCGTTGGTGAGTACGCTGCCGCTCAGCGGCGTGTCCTCCGGCGTCGTGTTGCTGTCATCAACGGCGACAGGCGGATCATTGACCGGCGTGACCGTAAGGCTCAGCGTGCCTTGATCCGTGCCACCATTGCCGTCCGAGACGGTGTAGGTGGCCACCGGAACAGGCCCGTTGTAGTTCGCATCAGGAACAAACTGATAGCTGCCATCGGCATCGATGGTCAGCGCGCCGACTCCGGCAATCGTCGCCGTGTCGCCGGCGGTGTAAGTGGTGCCGCCGACTTCGAACGTCGTGATGACGAGCGTATCGCCATCGACATCGCTATCGCCGACCAGCAGGCCTGACCCCGCCGGCACCGTCAGCGTCGTGTCCTCCGGCGTGGTGCCCGCCTCGTCATCGGCAATGGGCGGATCGTTCAGCGGGGTAACGTTGAGCCTTAGCACGGCGGTATCCGTCGCCTCGCCGTCCGAGACGGTATAGGTCACGTCTGGAACCGGGCCGTTATAACTCGGAGCCGGCGTGAAGACGTAGCTACCATCCGTGTTGATAACCAGCGTGCCAACACCGATGATCGCCGCCGTGGTCCCTGCGCCATATGTCTGTCCGCCGATCTCGAAGAACGTCACCGTAAGGGTCGGGTCGTCGATGTCGGTATCGTTGTTCAAGACATTGCCGGAGACCGGCGTGTTTTCCGGCGTGGTCGCCGCGTCGTCCTGGGCGACGGGCGGGTCATTGACCGGTGTCATCGTCAAGGTCAGCGTCGAGGTATCGGTACCACCTGCCCCATCGGAAACGGTATAGGTGATCACCGGGATCGGCCCGTCATAGTTGGCGACGGGTGCGAAGGAATAGCTGCCATTGGCATTGATGGTGACTGTGCCGACGCCGGCGATCAGATAGCCGGTCCCGACCACGAATGGCCCCGTCTCTCCGGCAACTGTAAAACCGCTGATCGTCAGCGGGTCGCCGTCGAGGTCGCTGGAATTGGCGAGAAGGTCGCCCGCACTGCCATCGGCAACAGTCAGCACCGTGTCTTCGGTCACGCTGTTCGTCTCGTCGCCATCCACGGGCAGATCATTGACCGGAATGACATTGATCGTCAGCGTCGCCGTATCCGTGCCACCCTGGCCGTCCGAGACAGTATAGGTGATGACCGGCACCGGCCCTGTAAAGTTGGCGACCGGTATGAAGCTGTAGCTGCCGTCAGCGTTGACGGTCAGTCGGCCCACCCCCGGAATATTTCCCGACTGACCGGCTGAGGCCGTAATGCCGCTGACCGTGAACTGGGTGATGGTCAGCGTATCTCCGTCAACGTCCGTGTCGTTCGCCAGAACGCCCGATACCGCCGGAACATTAAGCGCCGTGTCCTCGGGCGTCGTTACCGTGTCGTCGGTGGCAACGGGTGCATCGTTCACCGCCGTGATGTTGAAGGCGAAGGTGTTCGGGCTCTGGTCGGTATCCTCCCCGCCATTTGCAGTGCCGCCGTTGTCCACGACCTGGAATGTGAATGAGCCGATGCCGGTACCATTCACATCGGCGGCCGGCTGAAACGTCAGGTTGGGAATGTCAGCCAAGGCAATCGTCTGGCCTGCCGTCACCGCAACGCCACCCAGTAGCAACGTGCCTTCAGCCGCCGGTGGCAACGTGGTGATGATCACCGCCTGCATCGCATCGGCCGGCGTGTCGTTGGGATCGGTGAAGCCGAAGGACGCGGCCGTGAAGGTGAAGGCGGTATCCTCGGTAATCGTTACCGTATTGTCGGTGCCGCCAGGCGCATCGTTGGCCGGCACGATCGTCAAGGTCAGCGTCGAGCTGTCCGTTCCGCCCGCGCCGTCCGAGACGGTATAGGTGATCACCGGGATCGCACCGACATAGTTCGCGGCCGGCGCGAAGGAATAGCTCCCGTTGGCATTGATGGTGATGTCCCCTACCCCTGCGATCGTGTAGGCGGAGCCGATCACGAAAGGCCCCGTGTGGCCGGCGACCGAGAAGCCGGCAACGGTCAGTGTGCCGCCGTCGATATCGGTGGCGTTGTCGAGGAGATCGCCCGCCGCACCGTCGCCGATCGTCAGCACCGTATCTTCGGCAACGGTATTGGTCTCGTCACCATCGACAGGCGGATCGTTGACCGCAGTGATGGAGAGCGTCAGCGTGGCCGTCGAGGTCAGGCCGCGATCCGACAGGGTATAGGTCGCAACCGGCACCGGCCCGTCATAGTTCGCAACAGGCGTGAAGGTGTAGGAGCCGTCAGCGCCGATCAACAGGGTGCCGACGCCTGAAACGTTCGCGGTCTGGCCCGCCGCATAGGTCGTGCCGTCGATCTCGAATTGCGTGACCGACAGCGCGTCGCCATCGGCGTCCGTGTCGTTGGCAATCACGTTGCCGGTTGCCACGCCATCCTCGGCGATGGTGTTGCTGTCTGCGACGCCAACAGGCCCGTCGTTTACGGCAGCGATGGTGACCGTTGCCGTGCTGGTAGCCGAGGTGACCGACGTTGCGTCCGTGGCCGTGAACGAGAACACGCGGCCCGTGTTTGCGCCTCCATTGGTGGGATTGTCGGAACCGTTGTCATATGTGATCGAGCGCACCAGCGTATTGGTGTCGCCGCCACTCGGGATCGTTCCGCCACCGTTGTTGGTGATCGTAAAGGTCCGTGTCGCCGCCGAATAGACGATACTGTAGGTGGTCGCGCCGACGACGACAGTATTCGTGGAGTCGCTTCCGAGAGCCACTGCAAGGCCGCCGAAGGATAGGTGCTCGGCATTTCCATTCGGTGCAGCGTCCGCAGTGATGGTGATGCTCTGCAGATCCCCGTCGCTGTCGGTGATCGTCGCACCGGCAGGACCGTCGGCCACGATGGAAATAGGTGGCGCGTTTTCGGTGTAGCTGGCGGCAAAATCGCCTGTCGCTCCCAATGCGCCGTCGAGATCGATCGTGGGCGCGGCGAGCAAGGCGGCATAGGCGTAGTCCGTTATGGTCGCAGTCTCGATCGTACCGGTTCGTTCTTCCAGATCCCAGTCGCCGCCAAGTGCCGCAGCGCCCGTGGGATCGATCGATGCGGCGATGTCCGCCTGAGTGATATCGCCAAGAACGGCCGCGGCGTGAAGACCGTCGTTAGCTGCCGCGAAGTCGCACCCATAGATGAGAATGTCGCCATCCTTCGACAAAGCCTGTCCGATCTCGGTCAACTCGTCGCGGTACTGGCCTTGCATCGTCTCTGAATCAAGAACTGCGGTCCCGAGGCTCAGGCTTCCTTCTGCACCGTGAGAAATGAGGTGGATCGCGCCGATATCACTTTGGCCTTTCAATATGGCGGATATCTGCGCGACACCGTCCTTGGTCGAATCGAGCACGTAGATCCGACGGTCGCCAAGGTTCGCGGCAATCTGCTGCCAGTCCTTCACGTTGTCCCAGATGAAGAACACTTCCCTGGCGGTGGCATCGGCTGCGCCGGGCGCAACTGCATGGTCACCGCTCCTCTCGTCGCTGCCGCGCGGATCGGCCACCGTCCGATCGGACGCGGCAGGGACATTCCGGTCGATCGCTGTAACCGCAGACGCGTCGGACCTGGCGGCCTCTGTAGGTCCGTGCTTGGCGACTTCGATTGCCGGTGGCTGGTTTGTTTTCTCTGCGGGATCGGGATCTGTTGGCGCAACACGCTGGCCCGCCGACGACAAGGCTTGCCCGACCGAGCGGTCGGTCTTTCCGTCTGTCTCCTGAATTTTGACTGGAGCATCCACTCCTTTCGAGCCACCCGGAGCGTCGGCATGCGCGGGCATGATGGGTGCGGGAACGTCCATTACCGGCGGCTTGGCCAGCGCTGTGACGGGAGCAACCTTCAGAGCCTCGGCGAGATGGTCCCACGACGGTTTGGAAACTGGGGAGTGACCTGCGTCCGGTACGGGTTCGTGGTGTGCGGGTGCCTGGGCGGCATGTTCGACGGCAACGACGGCAGCCGCGTCGAAAACCATGCGCGGCTCAAGCGTGCGGATGATCGGTTTTTTCGACCGGCTATGCGGCCGCACCGGTGCTTCGCGGCTGACACCACCTTCAACAGGAAAACCACTGGTCTTGCCAGATTGCTCTCGGAACATCATCACACACCTCGCACCGACCTTTTGGGGTCGCAGACTTCGATGAGACTGCAATTTCTTCGATACGCCTGAGGGCCAGCTCTCCGAACTGGCGCTTGATCACATGCTGTATTGGTCGGGCCCACTCAGAAGCCCGATTCTCGGATGACGACAGCAACGGCCCGCCTGAACGTTCTGCTGACAATGCTTTCGGGACTGGCGTCGATCCTCACCACCCCGCGCAGAACTGGCAGCGTGACGGGCTGGTCGACGTCAGCCACCATGATGAACTGATATTGCGCCTCCACCGGGACCGCGCCTTTGTCCTTGTCTTCGTTGACGGCGACTGGTCCGCCATTGACGGAGGCCAGATAGGGCAGATCCAGCACCGCCACGCCTCCGGCGCTGATCGACGCGAGACGAACATCCGTTTTCTTCGTCAACGGCTCGTCCGGAATGAACTGTCCCGACGCATTGGGTTGAACCGCGGCAAGAAGATCCTCCGGCATGTATCCGCGCACCTGGTGTCCGTTGTCGGCGACCACGAGAGCCAGCTCCTGGCCCTTGCCGATCCAGCGATCGACATGCAGATCGGGCAGGACGTCCTCCACGACTCCTGCAACGGCCGCCCTCACCGTCAATTCGCCTTCGAGACGACGCAGGCCCGCCATCTGCTCGTCGAGGCTCGATATCTCCTGTCCGATCACCATCGTCGCGTTGCGGTCGAGCTGGTCGGCGGCGCGACGGGCCTGGCGCAACCACGCAAGATCGCGATTGGTGGTGGTCTTCAGGATGTCGAGCCGCAGCTTGGGCGAATCCAGTTCGAACAGGATATCGCCCGGTTCGACACGGTCGCCATCCCGGACCATGATTCGCTTCAATTGCGCAGCGACCGGCATGGCGATCCGCTGGACCGCGACGGGCTCCATCACCGCCGGCATTTCGACGCGATGCGGCCATGGGATCATCAGCGCCCCGACGGAGAAAGCAACGGCTGCAGTGGAGAACCGATAGCGGCGTCGCTGACGAATCCTGTCGCGTATCGACCACCATATCTTGATCTCGCTGGCGACAGGCCTCGCGACGAACCAGAGGATCTCGACGGAAAACAGCAGGATGCCGAGCAGCTTGACCTGCGTCATATGGTAGACGACCAGCGCGATACCGATGAACAGGCCAAGTCGGTAGATACAGACGGCGATGGCATAGAGAACGACTGTTGCGCGCCGTCGCCAGGACCAATCCTCGGGGCATGGCGCCTTGAGGTCGAAGAGGAACTCCCGGATCGACCAGCGGAAGAGAGCAAAGCCCCTCGGCTGCAGGTTTGAAACCCTCCAATAGTCGCCCAGCAGATAATAACCGTCGAAACGCATCAACGGGCTGAGGTTTATCGCAAGGCTCAGCACCCAGCTCACGGTGGCGATGAAGAAGCAGGCGCTTCTGGCGACCCCGTCCGGCAGAAATGCCCATAGGAAGGTTGCGACCGCGGCGATCGCGATCTCGACCATCATGCCCGCCGCGCTGACCAACATGCGCTGGCGGCGTGACTGCAATCGCCAGGCGTCGGTCACATCGGTATAGAGGACCGGCGCAAGCACGAGAAACGCGACGCCCATGGTGGGCACGCGGCAGCCGAAATGCTTTGCCATGTAGGCATGGCCGAGCTCGTGAAAGACCTTCACAAAGAACAGCGCGAGCACATATCCGGCCGCCCCTTCCAGCGAAAAGAAGAAGAGGAACGTGTGGGAGAACGCGTCGAACTGTCGAGACGCCATGAACAGGCCTGCGAGACCGATCAGAAAGACGATGACGAGCGCGCCACGCGACGCAATCAGCCGGGCGAAAGGCAAGGTGCTACTGAGGAACCCGTCGGGTTTGACGAGTGGCACGCGGATGAAAAGGTAGTTGTGTAACAGCCAGGATACGGGGCCGCGACGCCGATCCTGCTGCCGCCTGTAGACGGATTTCCAGCCCGAAACCGGTTCGCATAACAGGCCCGCCTGATCGAGCATCATCGTCAGCTCATAGAGATCCTCGATCGAGATTTCGTCGCCGAGTTGCGCACTCAAATCGGCCGCCAGCGCGTCGAGGCGCATGTCGCCGTGCCAATGCTGCAATATGTGGTAAGCCCGGTTGTCGATCTCGTGATAGCGGTGCGCCATCGGATCGTAGATCAGCCAGTGTCGCCCAGCACTTTCCTGGTCGCCAGGATGCAGGCGCAAATCCTCGCGCAGTGCCGGAGCAACGACCGATTCCAATCCTGGTGGAGGTGCGTTCATAACCCGACCTTCTGACGCATCCAGGTCAGCGGCCGCCGGAAAAGATAGTATCCAAGTGGCGCCTTGTCGCTGAACAACTGCGCCGTGCCGCGCACGCCCGGACGGGGCGGAGGTTGACCATCGTCGAACTCGGCATCGACGCGGTAGACGAGCCCCTCACCCTCCACCATCTGCGCCTGATGGCTGGTGGAAGTGACCTTGGCATTGACCGGATGCAGCGGCTCTCCGTTGAGAAACGCACGAACCCGCGCGCCCGGCTTGAGGTTCAAAACCTCGGCGACCGGAAGGTCGGCCCGCATTTCAACCTTGTTCTCGTCGGCAATTTCCAGGATGCGCTGGCCGGTCACCACTGGCTTGCCAACCCATTCCTTCCGGTCGGCGTAAACGGCAATGCCGTCTCGTGGCGCGCGGATCTGCGACTTGTCTAATGTGTCCTGTGCGAAATCACGCTCGGCGATTTTCAGTTTCAACTCCGCGCGCGATTGTGCGAGTTCGCGCTTTGCGCTCTCGTCGACGAAGGCGCTCTGCTGCAGTTGCCGGAGCTTGGCAACCGCCACGCTCACTTCTTGCTCTGCGACCTGCAACTGGTTACGGGGAACCGTGTCCACGTATTGGACGACCACGTCGCCGGCCTTGACACTGGAATTCGGAGCAACGACGATCGTGTCGATCACGCCGTCGATCGGCGCGGCAATGACGAAGGGTTCGCGCGCAACCACCTCCATCGGTGCCAGCGCCGTCATCGGCACCGGATAGAACATCGCAGCGACCGCAGCAATCGAGAGTGAATAGAGCAAGATTCTGTAGCGCAGACGCATGCGACGTCGCGGCGGCGTTTGATCGAGAACGACCGCGGCATGCGCGGCGGTGTCTGCGATCCGCACGCCGATGGCGATGGGACCGTCCGCAAACGGCGCCTCCCCGACGACAAGGACACCACAATCCGGCTTCGCGTCCCTGTAGCTCAGCGGCAGCCAATATCCTTGGGGGAATGGAAACGTGTGGCCTTCGTCATCCTCTGAGGTGATGCCGGTCTTCAAGGTGAGCGGTGACGCCTGTTCCCAGCCAAGTGTCGGCGGATGCCGTCGCACTTCCTTCTCAAGCCAGCGGATTGCCGGCGCATTGCGATCGATCTCGCCGGTGCCCGACGCCTTCGTCACGCGCGGCCTTCCGGAACGGAGATCCAGGAAGTAGGCGGCGCGGCCACCCGTCATTCGACGCAACTCGTTGACGAGCAGGACGGAGAGCTCGTCGATGCTGCGGCAGCCGCGGATTTCGCCTTCGACCCGCAGCAGGTGACGCAGCGCGACAACGGCATCATCTTGCGCCGGCTGTGCCACGGCGGCAGGCGAAAGCGTCGAGGCGACGGGATCCTTGCCGACATGAACAACCGTCCCTGACGTCGTCTTGATCCTCATGGCGTCGCCTTTTCCGGTCCGGCACGGGCGGCCAGATCCGCCCCGAGGCTCATGCCAGGAAGGACGTCGCGGGCGTTCTCGGAGAACACCGCCATGATTTTCACGGTCTGGCTGACCGAATCCACCGTCGGGGCAAGACGTTCCACCGTCGCGCCGTATGTCGTTTCGGTCTCATCGACGGTAACGTGGAATCCCAGGCCCGGCTTGATCCAACGGAGCCACGTGGAAGGAACGATCAGCTCGATTTCCAGGCGGTCCGTGTTGACGAGCCGCATGAGAGGCTCGCCGGGCTTGGACGTCTCGAATGCCTTCGCACGCATCTCGGCAATCCGTCCTTCGAAGGGCGCCGCGATCATGCACTCCTCGACCTGGACCGCGAGTGTTTCGGCCTCGGCTTCGGCCTTCTCGTACTTGGCGCGGTTCTGCTCCACGTCAAAACGGCCGACAGCCTTGCGCTTGTCGAGTTCGACGCTGTTGTCGAGGGCGATCTTGTTGAACTGCTCTTCGGCGCGGGCCGCCTTGAGCTCTGTTTCATACTTGCCGCAATCGAACCTCATGAGCACGTCGCCTTTCCTGAAACTCTCCCCCTCGCGCCGGGTGATCTCCAGAATTCGGGCATTGAGCTCCGTGGAGATCAGCGCGTCGTCGATCGCCCGTACCAGCCCGCGAACGGGCTCCTTTGTATCCTGTGCGAAACCTGCCCCGATGGCGGGCAGAAGCGTCAGGCACGTCCATGAAACGAGGCGAAGAGCGCGGAACACCGCCTCAATTCCCTGGCAATCGCGCGGAGACCTTCGTCGCGCGCACAGGCGGCGACACCGTTGCTGCAACGGTCGGTCCAGACGCCGTGGGCATGGGCGCAACCACATCTGCCTGGGCTATGACAGCGCCAAGATCGCCACGGCCGACCCATGTCTGGCGCAGCGCCGCGCTGATTTGGGAGACGCTCGCCCTGTCGACATCGACGGGCGGAAAGGCGTCCAGGCCGATCGACGCGTAGATATTGGCATAGGCGTTCTGGAGGTTCGCGTAGGCGAGATCATAGCGGACGTCGGCAACGATCGTATTCATCTCTTCGCGAATGAGGGTCTGTTCACTGGTCTGCTCGGTCGTCGTGGAGGCGCTGATCTGTTCGAGCAGACGATGCCGGGCGCTCTTCAACTCGCCGGCCGTCGACAGTTCCTGGCGGGCATGCACATAGCGGGCGCGGCTCACGTGAACCTGGGTCATGATCGCCATGGTCAAGGCGAGCGAGCGCTGATCGAGCAAGGCCGACTGGGCGTCGATCAGCTTCTTCCTTTGCGGATACTGGAATACCCTCAGCAGGTTCCAGCTCGCCTGAGCGCCCCAGCCAAGCCAGTTGTCGTTATAGAGAAACGAGTTGGTGCTGACATTCGGCCCGACGAACACGTCTATCCCCGGAAGGACCTCCAGCAGCGCGGCGTCGCGCTCCTGCTCGTTGCTGCGCAGGCGGTAGGCGACATCGCGCACTTCCGGTCGGTTCATCATCGCGATTCGGATAAGCTTTCTCGAATCCACGTCCAGCGGCGGGCGGCCCGGCCCGGACCGGTCTCCGGAGAGCCGGAATTTCGAGTCCGGCGGCACGTTCATCAAGGCCGCAAGCTGGCTTCGCGCGATACGAAGCTCGCCTTCGATCTGCTGCGCCTCGCGGCGGATCTCAAGGAGCTCTACTTCATAGGTGATGGCAATAACGGGCGACGTCTGTCGTTCGGACGCAAGCGCGCGCGAGTCGGCGATCGCCTTGCGGGTCTTGCTTTGAAGCGAGGTAAGGCGGGAAAGCAGCTTCTCGCTGGCGACAGCCCGCCAATAGGCTGTACGCACATCCTCGACGATCCGGTTGAGTGCCTTGCGGCGCGCTTCCCTCTGCATCAGAACCTTGTCGGCAGCCTGCTTCGCGCGAACATAGGAGAGGCCAAAGTCGAGAACGTTCCAGCTCAGCGTGATGTCGGAATCGAGGATGTTCTTGTCTGAACTCGTCGATGGCTCGAGGGATTGCTGACCGCTCAGAACCGAAAAACTCGAACTTGCCAGTACGTTGTCGCGGCCGGTGTAGCCTGAATTGAGCACCAGGTTCGGGAGGCCCTGATAACCGGCGAGGTTGAGTTCCTGCAGGTTGACCGCCTCCTGCATCAATTCGACCCGCTGATCGAGATTATATTTCAGTGCACGGGCAATCGCCTCGTAGACATCAATGGAACCGCTGACCGGCTCCTGTTCCGAGACCACCCGAGCCATGTTGTCGTCCGCGATCCCGGCAAGCGCCTTCTGGTCTAGCGGCTCGGGCGTTACCGTGCATCCGGACGCGACAAGTGCCGTCGAAAGCAAGAGCGAGAATCGTAGACCCATTCCACACCTGCGAAGTTGAGAAGCGACAAACCCGCCCGTTCTCAGCACCTACGCGGCAGTTCCGCGGCGAGGGCTGAATGCTCGTCCACTGGACGAGATTCGATTTGAGTATCAGTAGTTTCTCATCAAAAAGGCGTAGGCGGCTAGTTGGACCAAAGGCCAATAAAGAGCATAGGCTGCCGATCGGCAGCCGAACCCCGACTTCCCTATAACTATCTGTTTATAAATATTACTTTGCTATCGGAGCTGCCATTGTTCAGATTTGCCTGCCCTGGCAGACCCTTGGTCAAGATGTCTCCTCTTCCGGCAGAGCGTAACTGGTGCCTATAGAAAAAATGGTTCCACCCCTGACGGTAACGGCCTGTCCCCGTTCATGTCCTTCCAAGCCAGCCGATGGAGAGATGGTTTCTAAACCAGCGAGGACTTCCTCGAGTGACAAACGAGGCGGCCCTCCGGTAGCTACGCAACGCGCATGCCTAAAATCGGATGTCTTCAACGGTCCTTGAGACCAAGAACTCGCGCCGTCCGTCATAGTCGATCCGTGGGCCGGCGAAGTATAGTTGGACCAAGGGCCAATTGCGGCGATTTTCCAGAACAGCATGATGCACGCCGTTGCTCAGGTCCCTTTCGCGCTATGAACGACCGCTCGATCGACCGGGCCGGCTTTTTTTCACGCTTCATCTCGGGGAGATGCGGCCATGGTCAATCTGGAGACATGGAAATGGCGAAGGACATCGACTCTCAATCGAAATCCAAGGATCAAGGCGTCACCCGACGCAACCTGCTCATAGGATCGACGACGTTGGCGACCGGTGTGGTGGCCTTGTCGAACGTGATCGCGACCAGTCAGGCTCGTGCGCAGGCGGCACCAGCCTCATCCGGCAAGAAGCCGAACATTCTCGTGATCTTCGGGGACGACATCGGCTGGCAGAATGTCAGCGCCTACGGCATGGGCACGATGGGATATCACACGCCGAACATCGACCGTATTGGAGCAGAAGGCGTAAGGTTCACCGATCACTACGCCCAGCCGAGCTGCACGGCCGGACGTGCGGCATTCATCACCGGATCCTACCCGATCCGCTGCGGCATGGTGACCGTCGGCTTGCCAGGCGACAAGCTCGGGCTGAAGTCCGGCACTCCCACACTTGCTGATACGATGAAGACGCAAGGCTATCGCACCGGCCAGTTCGGCAAGAACCATCTCGGCGACAACAACGAACACCTACCAACCGTGCATGGCTTCGATGAATTCTACGGTAATCTCTACCACCTCAACACCCAGGAGGAAGGTGAACAGCGCGACTATCAGGCGTGGGCCGAGCGTTACGGCAAGGAACAGTTCGAGAGGAAGTTTGGCACACGTGGCGTGCTCGACTGCAAAGCGACCGACATCGACGACACGACCGTCGATCCTCGCTTCGGCAAGGTCGGCAAGCAGAGCATCAAGGACACTGGCCCCCTAACGCGGAAGCGAATGGAAAATTTCGACGCCGCGGAAGTCATTCCGCGGGCGTTCGACTTCATGAAGCGGGCAAAAGACGGGAATGAACCGTTTTTCGTCTGGCTCAACACCAGCCGCATGCATCTCTATACCCACCTCTCAGAAGCGGATCGCTATCTCGCCGAGAAGTACACGAGCGAAGCCGACATCCATGGCAGCGGAATGATCCAGCATGACCGAGACATTGGCCTCGTCCTGGACTGGCTCCGGCAGAATGGCTTGGAAGAGGATACGATCGTCGTCTACTCGACGGACAACGGACCTGAACATTCCTCGTGGCCTTATGGTGGCACGACGCCGTTTCGCGGTGAAAAGATGACGACCTATGAGGGCGGCGTGCGGGTCATCTGCATGGCGCGCTGGCCTGGCCAGATCCCGGCAGGGCAGATCAAGAACGGCATCCAAAGCCACGAGGATCTGCATGCGACGCTTGCCGCAGCCGCCGGCGCGACCAATCTGGCTGACGAACTCAAAGAGAAATACAAATGGTATCTCGACGGCCTGAACAACCTCGACTACTGGCGCGGTACTGCTGAGGATTCAGTCCGAGACCACTATATTTTCTATAGGGAATCGAACGTCCAGGCTGTGCGGTACGGGCCGTGGAAATGGCATTTTGCCACCAATGAAAACTACTATGACGCGCCCAAGCCCAGGGCTTTCCCCCTCGTCTTCAATATCAGGATGGATCCGTTTGAAAGCTACGACTCCATCGATTCCTACGGGCACCTGCTGCAAAAAGTCTCGTGGGAGTTCGCGCCGATCAACGAGATGCTCGGTGCCCACCTTCAAAGTCTGATCGACTACCCGCCGGCTCAGGGCGGCGGCACGTTTGACGTCCAGGCGACGATCAAGGAAGCGATCGCGAAGGGCCAGCAGTGATCTCTTCCGTCTCACGCCTGGGCGACACACCCAGGCGTGAGACAAATCTGCGGAGCCAACGGCCGCCCCCTGAGATTTCTTATGTCCCTGTGGTCAGCTATTGCCGCGACGCCACGGTCATTTGTTCTGCCACGAACGCGACAACTACTGGGCGGCCACGTTCATCGGTTTCGTGATCGACAGCGGCATGGAGATTGTCAGGAACACAGCGTCGCCCTCCGCCCGGTTCTCGACCGCGAATTCGTGGAAGTATTTGATGCGGGTGGAGATAGGCAGTTCACCGGCCTTGAAGTTCCAGCCGATCGTCGCGCCGATCGCCGCCGCTCTTCCCTTGAACGGGCCCTTCGCGCCATCGCCGGAGTCGCCGGTCACCTGGTCGTAGTAATAGCCGACCAGGCCGGCATCGAACTGCTCGTTGAAATGCTGGACCGCGGCCCATTCGAAATGGAACTCGTTGCCTGTCCGGTAGTCGGTGGCCGGGTTCTCTGCATTGAAGGTCATCCCTATGACCCCGGACAAATCGAGGCCGATATTCGGGTCAAGCCAGGTCGCGGCCGCAAAAACGTCTGCTCCCCAGTGATGGAAGGCGATGTTGGAAATCTCTCCATCCTGATAGTCGCCGATCGGGATGTTGACGAGCGTGCCGACCTGCCAATAAAAGCTGCCCTGCTCCCACCCGAGGAAGGCGCTGGCGATCGGATCGCCGACGGTAAAGATGCTGTCCGAAACCGATGCCGAGCCTGTTCCACCGAGGGGTCCGGCGAGCGTGGCGTCGGCGCTCGTCTTCTTCCAGCCGATAGGAAGGGTCGCGCCAAGACCCAGATGCCCGCCAAGCACATCTTCCGGAAGAACCCAGAGGACGGTCGGCAGCTCGATTGCAGCATCACCCTGGACGCCGACTGCAAGACGTCCGCCGGTCGGCAAGGCTCGATTGCCACCAAGGTCCCCCGTGTAGAAGTAGAAGTCGTTTTGAAAGAAGACGCCCGGCGGCGGCGTAATGGCAGCAGCAGGGCCCTTCGATCCCAGGAGATAGAACCCCGCTCCTCCTTCGGCGGCAATCGCCCCCGTGGCAAACGCGGCCGACACTGCTGCGGCCAGTCCGAGACGTTTCAAGATGATTGCATGCATGCGGCATCCCCTCGACAGAATCATCGTAGAGAAGCATCGCCTACTAGCGCCCCAGGTTCAATTGCCCCTTGGTCCAACCGGTACGCGCAAGGGGTCCCGGATGTGATCCATATTCCTGACGTCATACTTGTACCGTGTGAGGCGATCGAAATCCGTCGCGCATGATGCCAATCGTCGCGATCAACTGCCGACATTACCTGCCCGGCCGCGCCAACGACCTTGCGATATCGATGATGTCATCACGGCCGGCGGTCGGATGCTCCCTGTACCAGGCGACCCCGAACCCGATCTTGAAATCGACGCCCCTCACCGTCTTCAGCTCAAAGCCGTGGTTCGACAGATTCTGCGTTCATTCCGGCACGAAGCCGATGCCAAGGCCGGCTGAGACCAAAGACACCAGCTTGAACGTGTCGTCGCAAGTTGTCTAATCGCACCTCGG
>UCGV01000052.1 GCA_900471925.1 Hyphomicrobiales bacterium | reverse complement strand
GTCGGGCCGTAGGACGTGCCGAGGATACCCGTGGAGGTTTCGACCTGGCCACCGCTCATGCCGAACATGACGTTGCCGACCGACGAGTTGTCCAGCTTGTAGTCGGTCATCTTGACCGAAACGCCGTTCGAACCATCGCGAACGAAGGAAGAAACCACGCTCTTCGTGCCGTTGGAGCCAGCAACCCAGTTTTCACCGGAGAAGGAAGCCGACTGAGCGATCGAGACGAGCTGGTCCTGCAGCTGGTCGATTTCTTCCTGGACCTTCTTCTTGTCGACGCCGTTTTCGGTAGCGGCAACGATCTTCGCCTTGATTTCGCCGACGACGTCGATAGCGCTGTCCATGGCGGTGTAGGCGGTGTCAACCTTTGCAGCGCCGAGGCCGAGGGCGTCGGAAACAGCGCCGAGAGCCTTGTTGTCCGAACGCATGGTCGTTGCGATCGACCAGTAAGCAGCGTTGTCGGAAGCCTTGCCAACGCGGTAGCCGGAAGAGACATGGCTCTGGGTCGTGTTCAGGCCCTGGTTGACGTTACGCAGCGTCTGAAGCGCTGCCATTGCCGAGTTGTTGGTATTGATACTTGTCATAGTCTTCTTGCCCCTTTTTGGCAGATATTAGGAGGGGACATTCCGGATTTGAGCCGGCCCACGGCGTGCAGCGTCATGCTTGTTAATCAAATTACCCCCGATTAACTCGCCGTTTCGACGGCTCTAAAAGAGCGGATTCAAATTAAGGAAAACTGAATGTGTAAACCGATATGGATAAAATTCGGCACAAATAACAAATATAAATCATGAGGATGAATTAACTGATTTTAAATTTATCGTAATGCTGCGTGGGTTTTCGAAGTGTAGAGACGTGTAATACTTGTATTTGTTGTATGTCTGTGGGTGTGGAGCTTTATTCGCACCCGGTAGGGGCTCCGAATAGTACTGACCATGATGTCGAGCAATTGCGCCAGCAGCGCGGGGCAGGGCCTGTAGTCACCCGGGATAGCCGGGTTCGCGGTCAGCAAAGACGCGAACCGGCAATCTCCTGATCGGGATTGTCGATCCGCTCTCCGGCGATCGCGTACTAGGGCAGGCGAACGACGATTTTGCCGAAGTGCCCGCCCTTCGCCAAGGTAGCCAGCGCAAGCTTTGCGTCGTCAGAACGGTCTCCATCGGAGTAACCGCCGCCGTTATTGCCGAGAATTGCTCAATTTTACACGCTTCGCGAGCAAGGTGTTAATTCGGACCGTTGTAGGGGAGCTGGCTAGCCCGATCTACCCACGCAAGTGCGTACATTTCAAAGTTCATTTTTTAGATGCGAGGTTTTTAGTGGCAATTGTCGGCATTGATCTCGGCACGTCGAATTCGGTTGCATCCGTCTGGACGGAGAGCGGTCCGGAGCTGATCACAAACGCTCTCGGCGAGAGCTTGACGCCATCCGCGGTGAGCATTGCCGATGATGGCATTGTCTTGGTAGGGCGCGCCGCGGCTGATCGCCTGATCTCGCATCCGGAACGCTCGGTAGCCTCCTTCAAGCGCTGGATGGGCAGCACCAACAGTACGAATTTGGCCGGCAAGACTTGGCGCGCTGAGGAACTGTCGGCGTTGGTCTTGAAGACGCTTAAAGAGGACGTCGAGGCCAAACTGGGCGAGGAGATCGTCGAGGCGGTAATTTCCGTCCCTGCCTATTTCAATGATCCTCAGCGAAAGGCCACGCTGGACGCTGCAAAACTCGCGGGCCTCAAGGTCGAGCGCCTGATCAACGAGCCGACGGCGGCAGCACTCGCGCATGGCCTGGAGGCCGCAGGCGAGGGACGTTTTCTGATCCTCGATCTCGGAGGTGGGACGTTCGACGTCTCCCTTCTGCACAAATATGAGAACGTCATGGAGATCCGCGCATCGGCGGGAGACTCGATGCTCGGCGGCAATGATTTTCGTGACGTAATCGTGGAGTTCTTGGTCAAACGTCACGATTTGAACGCAACGACGCTCTCCGCCATCGAGCGGGCACGGCTGCTGCGCGAAGCCGAAATGCTCAAATTCAACCTCACTGAGCAGTCAGAGGTGGCATACGATTTTGCACTGGGTCAGACAAACTGCGCGGGAGAACTGACCCGAACCGAATTCGAGACGGCGGCAGCACCTCTTCTCAGGCGAATGCGTGCGCCCATAGAAGGCGCTGTTCGCGATGCACGCGTAGATCCCGGCAAGATCGACCAGATCGTTCTCGTCGGCGGCGCCACGCGAATGCCGCTCGTGCGCAGTCTGGTTACACGGCTGTTTGGGCGCTTTCCATTGGTGCATGCACGGCCCGATCATGCCATTTCTCTCGGTGCGGCCGTTCAGGCGGGCTTGAAACATCGCCGCGGGGCACTGAACGAAATTATCATGACGGACGTCTGCCCGTTCACTCTTGGCACGGCGGTATTGGATACGCGGGCACCGGACGGGGCCATCTTGTCGCCGATCATCGAGCGCAATGCCGTGGTTCCCATTAGCCGGGAAAACCACTACCGCACGGCTTCGAACCGACAGACGCGTGTCGATATCGACGTGCTCCAAGGCGAGAACATGCGCCCGTCGCAGAACGTGCTGATCGGCAAGGTCAGCGTCGCGGTTCCGCCTGCGCCGGCAGGCGCGGAATCTGTCGCAGTCCGTTTCACCTATGACATCAACGGTGCATTGGAGGTCGAGGTCAAAGTGACGTCCACCGGCCTGCTCGAACGCAAGGTCTTTCGCAACCAGTCAAACCTCAGCGACGCTGAACTCGACAAGAGTTTTGCAGCGCTTGCGTCGATCAAGCTGGCGCCCCGCGACCAGCAGCAAAATCGTTCGCTGATTGCCCGGGCGGAACGACTTTATGCGGAGGCTCTGGGGCCGGCACGAGAGCATATTGCTCAGCTTTTGCTGCAATTCGAGACTGCGCTGAATGACCAGACAAACCATGATCTCGATGCATTGCGTAGCGCCTTCGCCGAGACATTGAAGCAATTCGAACGGACGGTCTTCTGACGCCAATGGATGAAACTTTCTGGACCCTCCTGGAGATTGAGCCGACCCGGGATGAGGACGTTATTCGTCGCGCCTACGCACGGCGGCTCAAAGATTTTCGCCCGGATGAGAACCCGCAAGGGTTTCAGATGCTGGTCGGCGCCAAAGACACTGCACTCGCCTGGGCACAGGCTGTGCATGAAGATTTGCTGGCGCCGAACGCAATTGATAGCGATATCGTGCTAGGCGCGGTCAGCGGGGGGCGGCCCGGAGAGCTTGAGAAAGCTGCCTCCGCAACTGCACGACCACATACCGTGCCTGACGCGGCACCATCTTTCCAGACCGAGCCCCAGCGGGAACGTCAGGAAGGCGAAACCTCCGACGATGAAAATTCGCCCGTGAAGCCGGGGAGGGCTGCCGGCACGACCGAAGATTCTGCCGGGACAGAGCGAACCGAACCAGCTGATGCCCATCCCGAGGAATTCGTCTTCGCGCGATTGGACGAGATTGTTGAAATCTCGAACCGGCGTCCCTGGGGTGTTTATCCAGAGATGCTGGAGACAGGTCTCTGGCTTGAACTGTTCGACTTGGCCGCTGCGAGCTTGAGCTTCCAACGCCATAACGAGTTCCTCGACGCCGTCGGTCGCAATGTTGCTTCGCAGTTGGCTGGGGTCAGGCGCCAGGAAGACGAAACGATCAACGAATTTGCTCGCGGACACGGCTTCGCTGCAGTCGTCGAGGTCGTCGAGCAACAATGCCGTTTTGCAGAGCGGCCGGCAATCCTCGTCGATCTCTGCGGTCCCGACAGGGCGATGCTCTATTTCTCGTGGCTGGCACATGCCCAATCCGCACGCGGCATTCTGAGCCGGCGCGCGGCAGGCCCGACCGCCTATGTCAACGAGAGGACGGGGCTACCGACTATCCCCGAGGAAGATCGCGTTGCCGTGCTGGAAACACCCCAGCAGATTAAATTTTATGATGAAATGGCCACGCAGGGTCGCTGGCCGTTCCGGTTTGATTTTCGCACATTGCTGCTGCCGACGACGAGGCTGATGGCTGTCGGTCTGACCTGGCAAAGCTGTCTGTTCATCGCGCTTTTGATCGTGATTTGGGTAGCAAGCGTTTCGATAACGAGCAACATCGGGCGCCTGGCGAGCCTCGCATGCATTCCCCTCATGATTTGCGCCCGTCTCGTCATGGCCACGCGTCTAAACCGCCTGGCGATAGGCGCCGCAGTGCAACGCGTCATGCGCGCAGATCGTCGTGGCCGATGGGATAGAAGGCAAAGACTGGAAGCTTTGCGCAACGAATGGCGGGATATTCTGAAGTTCTTATTCGTCGTTGAGACGAGCATCTCGGTGCTGTTTCTTGTTTCTCTCCCGATCACGCTCACCAGCTCGTTCCGGATCGAGGATGGCAACAAGCCGGTTGAGGCGGCGGTTTCCGAGATCGTTGTTTCGGCCCTCGAGGCTGTTGCAAATGACGACAAGGTTGCGGATGGCGGGCTCTTCAATTTGATCAACGACGTCATTGCCGCAGAACAGTCCGAGTTTCGTGATCGAGACAAGCGCGGCTCCCTGAAGGTGAGCGATCTTCACAGGTCACGCTGGCTTGAAGATCTGCGCAGGCAAAGCGATCAACTGAGCGGCAACACCTGGATTGTCGAAGACACCCGCTTGTCCTCCGGGCCTGTGATGGCGACGCCAAGCGCAGAACGAGAAAAGAAACTCCGTGTGCTTGCCGATCAATACCGCGCGGGCAGTCCGGATCAGCGCATGAAGATCGAGCGCACTCTCGTGGCATGGGAGATGGTGCGTCGCAATGCAAGAGGGCCGCAAGGACTTGCAGCGGTCTGGGCGGCCATTCCGCCACAAACCAGTGGGCCGAATCTCGATGCGTTTCCGGAGGAAATGCGCAGGCAGTTGCTCGATGGCCTTCTGGCGGGCGCGATCGAAAACAAGACCGTCGATGAAGTACAACTGGTGGCGCAATTCAATTGGTTGCTCACAGTCTCGGATGATCGACTTGCCGAGATGGCTCCGATGGTACTACCCATTGAAATGACAGGAACCAGTGGCGAAGAAAGCGCTGCCGAGCGTTACCTCAGGGAGCACGCCGATCGCCCGGATGACGGGCATGTTCGTCTCGCCGTACTGTCCACGTTCGGCGATACGACAGCGCGGCGCAATTACTTTGATATTGCTCGCGCCTGTCTCGACTTGAGCCGGGCCGAAGATCGCATGCATATGCGACGACGCCTCGCTGAAAACATGGCAAATCTGCCCGTTGCTGGCATGTCCACGAAGATCGATCTGTGGCGGAATCTGGCGCTTGGCGCGCTCGGCGATCCGATCTGTTACCGCAAGGCTTCGTGGCTCGCAAAAGCAAGCTCTCCATTGAACGAGTTCGATGATCACTACTTCGCTTACCGTGCCGCGGTTGGTGACGTGGCGTCTCTCGACACCGTCGCGCCAAACTCTGCTGACCGAGCGCTCGTGCAAGACGCGATCGAATTCCTGCCGGCGAACGGAGGCTCCACGATTTTTCTGGATGATTTCTTGTCACCTGCTCACCGCCTGCTTGGCACGTGGTCTTTCCGGGATGGCAATTTTCACGAGGCGATACTGCAATTCGACGAGGCAATTCGTGAGAAGGATGAGTGCAGCGAGAATTATGCAAGTCGAAGCGCAGCACTGGAAGCCATTGGAGATCATGAGCGCGCGAAGGCCGACTATCACAAGGCGTTTGATAGAGTTAGCCAATGTGGCCGCGCCACCGATCTGACCTATCTGCAACTCACGCTTAAGCCTCTGTTCGACAAATGAGTTTGCGCTATCACTTCGACCGATGTCGTTCGAGCTTCTCGGCGATGATC
>UCGV01000003.1 GCA_900471925.1 Hyphomicrobiales bacterium | reverse complement strand
GTCTTGCCACGCAGGTTCGGTACCGGAGTGTACCCATCGAGCCAAATGTACTCGAGCTTATACTTTGTCATCGCTACTCTCTCTGCTGCGAACGTGAGCAAAATCCTGAGGCGGCGGACGCAAGGGCGCGCCCTGCCAGGGGATGTCTAAGCTAAAGCACGTAGCGTGCCAGATCGGGTTCTCGACATAAAAAATTTACGAATCAATTGTCCGGGGTGGTTCCGCGGTGCACCGTAAACAGGGTGGAGCGACCCTCCGTGACGGCTATCCTGCTTGAAGCAGGCGGTTTTTTGTGCGGGAACCCGGCGAAAATTCCAGCGTTGAAGCAGATGGATGAAGTTTTAAACAAATCAGCGCAGGCTTTATGAGGAAATGCTGTTCGGATCGTTTACAAATGCGTCATTGCATTTATTTTGTGCAATTTGCATAAACTATGTGCATTGTGCTATTGTAGCGACCGTGAATGTTGATAGGCCGAGCTGAAGAAAGGCTATCTCATGGCAATCGGTTTCCATCGCGAATCCGCGACGATCTACCAGTTTCCCGTCAAGGCTGTTCGCGCCCCGAACCGCTTCGAGCGCTTCCGTATGATGGAACGTGAGGCGGCTGATGTGTGTGATGCGGTCGACAGCTGCTGGTACCACGACGAAGCCGTACGCAGCGACGAGAAGAAGCCGAATTCCTGATCCGGCCATCAGATCTGAATGACCGCTGAGGCGGGGGCGAGCCTGCGCGTGGCCGCACAATGAGCGACATGCGCAGGCTTCAACCAAATGTTAGAGGTCGAGCTTTTCCTTCGGCACAAGCGCGCCATGCTCGCTGACGACACGGGCAGCGACCTTGGCTGCAAAGCGGGCGGCTGCCGGGGCATCCCGGTTTTCCAGGTAATCAGCGAGGAATGCGCCGTTGAAGCTGTCTCCGGCGCTTGTCGTGTCGACGACGGTTTTCACCTTTTTCGCTGGCACATGCAGCAGCTCCTCGCCGAAGCCGAGCGTTGCGCCTTCCGCGCCGTTCTTGACGACGACATGCGTGGCGCCGAGCCCGCGATAGCGCTCGATCGTGGCTTCGATGGAGGCGTCACCGAAATGGGCAACCTCGTCGTCGAAGCTCGGCATGACCAGCGAGGACGCGCGGCCCCCTTCACTGATCGTCGTGTGCATCACATCATAGCTCGACCAGAGACGAGGGCGGATATTCGGATCGAAGACGACGAACTTCCCGATTGCCTTGGCGCGGCGAATTTCCGCCAGCAGCGTTTCGGCGTCGTCGTGGGAGAGGATGGCCAGCGTGATGCCGGAGAAATAGACGACATCTGCACTCTCCACGGCTTCGCGCAGGCGATCGGGATCTGCAGCCAGGCTGCGGGCGGCCGAGCTGTCACGCCAGTAGCTGAAGGAGCGTTCGCCGTTGCGCAGGTTGATCATGTAGAGGCCGGGCGTCTTGCCCTTGATGCGGCGGATGAGATCCGTGCCGATGCCGGCCTTGCCCATGAAGGCGACCATCTCGTCGGACATCGGATCATCGCCGAGCGCAGTAAAATAATCGACGGACCAGGCAGGCGGCAAGCAGGCGCGGGCATACCATGCGGTGTTGAACGTATCGCCGGCGAAGCCTTTGCGCAGCAGGCCTTCGCCTGCCTGCGAGAGCTCCACCATGCATTCACCGATCGATAGAAACCGTCCGCTCAAGCCGTCCTCCCGGAATTTTTCTGTCCTTGCGGATACGCGAAGAGGCGGGGCGAGACAAGCCGCAAGGAGCGGAAAGTCCATCGCCCCTGTCTCGGGGCGATGGAGAATAATGCTTCAGGGCCGGTCCATATGATAGCAGGCGGCGGTCTGGCCGGGGCGAACCATTTCCGTCGGCGGCATTTCGGTGCGACAGACATCCGTCGCCTTCCAGCAGCGCGGCGAGAAGACGCATCCCTTCGGCGGATTGAGCGGGGAGGGCGGGTCTCCCTGCAGGCGGATGCGGCTACGCTGGCGGGCGAGCTTCGGATCCGGGATCGGAGCCGCCGAGAACAGTGCCTGCGTGTAGGGATGCGCGGGATTTTCGAAGACGGTGGCGCAATCGCCGGCTTCGACCACCTTGCCGAGATAGAGCACCAGCACATCGTCCGAGATCAGGCGCACCACCGAGAGGTCGTGGCTGATGAAGATCAACGTCAGGCCGAACTCCTTGCGCAGTTTGCGAAGCAGTGTGATGACCTGGCCCTGGATCGAGACGTCGAGGGCCGAGACGGGCTCGTCGCAGATGATGAGCTTCGGCTTGGTGACGACGGCGCGGGCAATGCCGATACGTTGCGCCTGGCCGCCCGAAAATTCGTGCGGATAGCGATTGATCATCTCCGGCACCAGACCGACAGCGGTCATGATCTCGCGCACGCGCTCGAGACGTTGGGCCCTGGTCAGCTTCTGCTCGAAAACGGTGAGCGGTTCGGCGATAATGTCACCGACCGTCATGCGCGGATCGAGCGAGGCGATCGGATCCTGGAAGATGATCTGCATGTCGCGGCGTGCCGCACGCATTTCCTCTTCGGACAGATCGAGCAGATTGCGGCCCTGCCAGAGGATGCGGCCCTTCTGCGCCTTGAGGAGGCGCAGGATCGAGCGGCCAAGCGTGGATTTGCCGCAGCCGGATTCGCCGACAATGCCAAGCGTGCGTCCCTCAGCGAGATCGAAGCTGACATTGTTGACGGCCGTCAGCATGAGCGGCGGCTTGAAGAAGGATTTCGAGGGGATCTCGAACTGGGTCGTCAGGTTCTCGACCCTTAGAAGCGAGCGATCAGCCATGGCTCAGCAACTCCTCGCGGCGGGGGAAGGGATGGAAACAGGCGGCGCAGTGATTTGCGCCCTGCAGTTTGAGCTGCGGCGGACTGTCGATGCAATCGTCCTGAACCTGCGAACAGCGCGGCGAGAAATTACATCCCTTCGGCAGATGCTGCAGGTTCGGCGGGCGGCCAGGGATCACGACGAGATCGTCGACGTCCTGGTCCGGGCGCGGGATCGAAGCGTGCAGGGCTGCCGTATAGGGATGGGCCGGGTTTTCGAAGAGTTCGTCGACCGGGGCTTCCTCGACGATGCGGCCGGCATACATGACGGCCACCTTGTCGGCGAGGCCGGCCACGACGCCGAGGTCGTGGGTGATCATCACGAGCGCCGTGTTCATCTCCGCCGTCAGATCGTTGAAGAGGTCGAGGATCTGCGCCTGGATGGTCACGTCAAGCGCCGTCGTCGGCTCGTCGGCGATCAAGAGCTTCGGCTTGGTGAGCAGCGCCATGGCAATGACGATGCGCTGGCGCATCCCGCCTGAAAGTTCGTGCGGATAGAGGTTGAAGCGGCGTGTCGGGTCAGGAATGCCGACGCGCTTCAGCATATCGAGCGCTTCGGCAGAAGCAGCCCTCGCGGTGAAGCCGCGGTGGATCTCGAGCTGCTCGGTGAGCTGCCGGGAAATCCTGAGAGACGGGTTGAGCGCCGTCATCGGATCCTGGAAGACCATGGCCATGTCTTTGCCGCGGACATGGTCGAGTTCGCGCGGTTTCAGCGCCAGCACGTCCTTGCCTTCGAGCAGGGCATGCCCGCTGGTTTTGCCGTTCTTGGCGAGCAGGCCCATGATGCCGAGGAAGGTCTGGCTCTTGCCGGAACCGGATTCACCGACGATAGCGATGCGCTCGCCGCGACGAACCGTAAGGTTCATGCCGGAGACCGCCTTCACTTCACCCTCAGGTGTTGCGAAGGTGATCGAGTAGTCCTTCAGTTCGAGAAGGGTATCGCTCTGTTTTTCTTGATTCATCTATCGATCCTTCGGGTCGAACGCATCGCGCAGCCCATCGCCGATGAACAGCAGGCTGAGGAGCAGGGCCACGAGGAAGCTTGCCGGGAAGACCAGCAGCCAGGGCATACTTTCCATGGCGTCGGTACCCTCGGCGATCAGGGTGCCGAGAGAGGTCAGCGGTTCCTGCACGCCGAAGCCGAGATAGGAAAGGAAGCTTTCGGTCGCGATGATCTCCGGCACGGTCAGCGCCGCGAAGATGACGACCGGGCCGACGAGGTTCGGGATGATGTGCTTGGTGATGATCTTGAAAGGCTTCTGACCGGAGGCGCGTGCCGCTTCCACGAATTCGCGATGCTTGAGCGAGAGCGTCTGGCCGCGCACGATACGGGCCATGGTCAGCCATTCGAGCGCCCCAATCGCTGCAAAGAGCAGGTAGACGTTGCGGCCGAAGATCACCATCAGCAGGATCACGAAGAGGATGTAGGGCAGCGCGTACATGATATCGACGAAGCGCATCATGACGGAGTCCAGCCTGCCGCCGATATAGCCCGAGATTGCGCCATAGAGCACGCCGATGACGACGGAGACGAGGGTTGCCGTCAGAGCTACTGCGAGCGAGATACGGGTGCCGTAAAGCACGCGCGCAAGCAGGTCGCGGCCGTTCGGGTCAGTGCCGAAGTAGTGGCCACTTTCGAAGGACGGCGGGGCGCGGAAGGCAGCCCAATCCGGATCTTCATAGTTGAAGGGAATGAAGTTTGGGCCGAGGAAGGCGGCGAGGATCAACAGGATCAGTACGCCGATCGATATCACGGCCGCCTTGTTGCGTGAGAGGCGGCGCAGCGCATCCCTGGTCAGCGAGCGGCCCTCAGGAGACAGGCCTTCGGCTTCCAGCAATTCGGCTGCGAGCAGCTCTCTTTTTGCGGGATTGAGGATCATCTGTTTCTCACTTTCGGGTCCAGCCAGGCGTAGGCAATATCGACCAGAAGGTTCAGGAACACGATCAGCACCATGTAGAAGATGACCGTACCGAGAACCATGCCGTAGTCGCGGTTCAGCGCTGCGTTGACGAAATAGCGGCCGATGCCGGGCAATCCGAAGATGCTCTCGACAACCAGCGAGCCGGTGAGAAGGTAGCTTGCCGCCGGGCCCAGATAGGAGACGACGGGCATCATGGCGGGTTTCAGCGCATGGCGCATGACCGTCAGGCGCGGACCGATGCCTTTGGCCTTGGCGGTGCGGATGAAGTTCTGGTTCATCACTTCGATCATCGAGCCGCGGGTGATGCGCGAGATGCGGCCGGCATGCGGCAGCGCCAGAACGAAAATCGGCAGAACGAGGTATTTGATCGAACCGTCACCCCAGCCACCGACCGGGAACCACGCGAGATGGATGCCGAAGACGAGCTGCATGATCGGGGCGATCAGGAAGTTGGGGAGAACGACGCCCACCAGAATGAGGGCGCCCAGAATATAATCCGGTGCCTTGTTCTGATAGAGCGCCCCAAGACAGCCGACGGCCACACCAACGATGATGGCGATCAGGAAGGCTGCCGTACCGATGGTGAAGGTGTAGGGCAGACCGATCATGATCTGCTGGCTGACGGTGAAATCTTCGCTTGCGAAGGAGGGACCGAGGTCGCCTCGCAGCAGGTCGCCGACATAAATCAGATACTGCTGAATGAGCGGCTTATCCAGATTGTAGTGGACCGCAAGATTTTTCAGGATCACCGGCGGCAATGGCCTTTCGCCATCGAAGGGGCCGCCGGGGGCAAGGCGCAAAACGAAAAAGCAAGCCGTAACGGCGATCCACAGGACGGGGATCGTCGACAGCAATCGACGGAGTGCATATTTGATCATGGGCGTGGAGCGGCTCTTCCCGGTCCTGCCGGGAAGAGCCTTTCATCCTTATTCTTTGATCGACAGCCAGCGCGTGCGGTGGATGTCCTGAACGTTGTCAACGAAGCCTTCGATCTTGGGCGAGACGACGTTCTTGGAGACGTAGTAGTAGATAGGCAGTGCGGCAGTGTCGTCCAGCGCGAGCTGTTCGGCCTTCTTGAAGATCTCGGCGCGCTTCGTCAGATCGGTCTGAGCGTTGCCGTCCTTGATCATCTTGTCGTAGTCGGCGTTAGACCAGCGACCGTAGTTCATCTGGACGCCCGTCACGAGCAGGTTCAGGAAGTTGTCCGGATCGTTGTAGTCGGCGAGCCAGCCGGCGCGGCCGATTTCCACTTCGCCACGCTGCAGCTGGTCGTAGTGAACCTTTGTTTCAGCGTTTACGAGCTCGACATTGACGCCCAGCGGCTTCCACATGGAGGCGATCGCGACGGCGATACGCTTGTGGTTGTCGTTGGTGTTGTACTTGAGCTCGGCGGTCAGCGGGTGATCCGGGCCGAAACCAGCTTCCTTGAGCAGCTTCTTGGCTTCTTCGACCTTGTCCTTGTAGGGAAGATCCTTCCAGGAAACATAAGCCGGTTCGCCATAGTTTGCCGTGCCCGGCGGAACCCAGGAGTAAGCGGGGAGTTCGCCGGTGCCGAGGATCTGCGGGCCGATGACTTCGCGGTTGATCGCCATGGACAGTGCCTGGCGGACGCGCTTGTCGCTGAAGGGCGGCTTGGTCGAGTTGATGACGTAGTAGTAGAGGCCGGAGAAGGGGGCGACATGCGCCTGGCCCGGCAGGTTTTTCTTCATCCACTCGTACTGATCAGTCGGGAAGTCGGTGAGGATGTCGAATTCGCCGGCGCGGTAGCGCTTAAGAGCGGCTTCCTGGTCTTCAAGCACGAAGAATTTCGCGCCATCGATCTTCACATCCTTGGCGCCGTAATACTGATCGTTCTTGACGGTCGTGACGTGCGAGCCGGGAACCCACTCGACCGGCTTGTACGGGCCGTTGGTGACGATGTTGCCGATCTTGACCCAATCGGCGCCCTTTGCCTCGACGACATGCTTCGGCAGCGGATAGGCCGTGTAGTGCATCAGGGCGTTGATGAAATAGGGGGTCGGGTTTTCAAGGGTGATCTCAAGCGTCTTGTCGTCGATCGCCTTGACGCCGAGCTCGTTCAGATCGGCGATCTCGCCCTTGTTGATCTTTTCCGCGTTCTTGATGGTGAACTGCAGATAGGCGTAGTCGGCAGCATTCTTCGGGTCGACGAGGCGCTGGAAGGCGAAAACGAAATCGCCTGCGGTTACCGGCTGGCCATCGGACCACTTGATGCCGTCGCGGAGCTTGAAGGTGTAGACCTTGCCATCAGGAGAAATCGTCCAGCTTTCGGCCTGGCCAGGGATCGGATTGTCCTTGGCGTCTTCGGTGACGAGGCCTTCGAAAATGTCGCCGGCAATGCGGTTTTCCCAGTCGCCGGAGAGTTTCTGCGGATCCAGCGAGGTGGGGTCGCCACCATTATGGATATTCAGCGTGGCCGCATGGGCCGAAAATGCGAGCAATGAGCCAACCATTGCGGACGCGAGAAATTTTTTCGTGAAAAAGGACATAGTGAGTCCACCTTTCTAGGCTTTTTCGCCTATTTTTAGACATTTGTTCCCGGTTTAGACCTGTTACGTGCAGGTCAACGCGCACCTTAACGCAAAGGTTTGGCGTTGCAACCCCTAAACCGGTGGGTAGCATTGGGGTGTGGACAAGCCTATAAGCGTCTCCCTTTTGCCGGATCGCGACTGTCAATCTTCTGCCTTGGAGGCGGTTGTCCGCTGTTGTTTTTTGCCTCGCCACCTTTAGTGTTGCGTTCGAAATGAAGCAGGAGGCGGCGGTCAAATGGTATTGCAGGCAAGCGGGAATGCGGATTGGTGGCGCGGAGCGGTGATCTATCAGGTCTACCCGCGCTCGTTTCAGGATACTGATAGCGACGGGCTCGGCGATCTCAAGGGGATAACCCGGCGCCTTCCTCACATCGCCAGCCTCGGCGTCGATGCGATCTGGCTCTCGCCCTTCTTCAAGTCGCCCATGGCCGACATGGGCTACGACGTTTCCGATTATTGCGACGTCGATCCGATCTTCGGCACGCTCGATGATTTCGATGAGATGATGGCCGAGGCGCACAGGCTCGGCATCAAGGTCATCATCGATCAGGTGATCTCGCATACATCAGACCGGCATCCCTGGTTCGTGGAAAGCCGAGCCAGCCGCACGAACGACAAGGCCGACTGGTATGTCTGGGCTGATCCGAAGCCTGATGGCACGGCGCCGAATAACTGGCTGTCGATCTTCGGCGGACCGGGTTGGGAATGGGACGGCGTGCGCCGGCAATATTACCAGCACAACTTTCTGACTTCCCAGCCGGACCTGAACTTTCACAGCAAGCCCGTTCAGGATGCCTTGCTGAAGACGGTAAAGTTCTGGCTCGACCGCGGCGTCGACGGTTTCCGCCTCGATACCGTGAACTACTATTTCTGCGACAAGCTTCTTCGTGACAATCCGCCGCACGAGCCTGATCCTGATCAGGCCGGTCTCGATGCGCCCGACAGCAATCCCTACGGCATGCAGAACCACCTCTACGACAAGACGCAACCGGAGAATATCGCGTTCCTACAGCGCTTCCGCGCTCTGCTTGATCAGTATGAGGGACGTACGACGGTCGGCGAAGTGGGCGATGGCGCACGTTCGCTGAAGACGGTTGCGGCTTACACGAGCGGCGGCGACAAGCTGCATATGTGCTACACGTTCGATCTGCTCGGTCCTGAATTCACCGCCGCCCACATCCGCGGCTGCGTCGAGAGCTTCCAGCGCATGGTCAAAGACGGCTGGGTCTGCTGGGCTTTCTCCAATCACGACGTCAATCGCCACGTCAGCCGTTTTGCGCTGACGGAGGAAGAGCGCCCGGTCATTGCCAAGCTGGCGATTTCGGTGCTGGCGGCGCTGCGCGGTTCGATCTGCCTCTATCAAGGCGAGGAACTGGGGCTGCCGGAAGCGGAGCTTGCCTTCGAAGATCTGCGCGACCCCTACGGCATCCGCTTCTGGCCAGCCTTCAAGGGCCGCGACGGATGCCGCACGCCGATGCCTTGGGAGGCGGGCAAGGCCCATGCCGGTTTCACCGGTGCAGAAAAGAGCTGGCTGCCGGTGCCCTATGAGCAGGCCGCCCTTTCGGTCGATACGCAGGAAAACAGCGACAGTTCGGTGCTGCACCATTATCGGCGCACGCTGGAATTCCGCAAAAACCGCCCCGTGCTGATCGACGGCAGTATGGAATTCGTCGGCACCAACCAGGATCTGCTCGCCTTCGTGCGTGAAAAGGGTGACGAAAAGCTGCTTTTCGTCTTCAACCTGACGCGCGCGCCCGCACAGTTTCGGCTACCAGCCGGCATGGTGCTCGGTGCTCCCTTGGCGATGCCGGGGTTCAAGGCCGCTGCCGCCGGCAAGGGTGCTGTCGAACTCGGAGCGCTCGACGCTTTCTGCGCTCCCATCGGCTGACGAAGATATCAGCCGATCAGGGCAAAGCGATCGACATCGACCATTCCCTTGTCCGAGATCTTCAAATGCGGGATCACGGGCAGGGGCAGGAAGGCGACCTGCAGGAAGGGTTCTTCCAGCGTCGTGCCGAGCGCGTAGGCGGCCTTGCGTAGATGGTGCAGCGTATCACGGACGGTTTCGTAGGGTTCGAGGCTCATCAGGCCGGCAACCGGCAGCGCGATTTCGCCTGTCACCTTGCCATCCTCGACGACGACGAAGCCGCCCTTGATTTCGCCGAGGCGATTTGCGGCGAGCGCCATGTCATCCTCGCTGACGCCGACGACGCAGATATTGTGACTGTCATGGCCGACCGTCGAGGCGATCGCGCCCTTCTTCAATCCGAAGCCCTGAACGAAACCGTTGGCATGGTTGCCGTTCTTGCCGTGGCGTTCGATGACGGCGACCTTGATGATGTCATTGCCGAGATCGACGGTCGTCTGATTGCCTTTCGCGGGCAGGCGGTATCGGCGGTGCTCAGTGATGATCTTGCCGGGCATGACGCCGATGACGGGTGTCTCGCCCTCGGCAACCGGCACGCCGAAATGGGCGGCGTTGACCGGTCGCGCCTTGACGCTGTCGAGGCCGACGGGGGACACTGCCCTGCGGGAGGAAAAGAGCGCATCGTCGACCCGGCGACCGGCAGAAAAGACCATATCCGCCTTGCCGCTGTCGAGACTGTCGATGACGACGAGATCGGCACGCCAGCCGGGTGCGACGAGGCCACGGTCGTGGAGACCGAAGGCTCGGGCAGCCGAAATCGAGGCGGCACGGTAGATCGCCAGCGGCTCGACACCGGCGGCAATCGCCGTGCGGATCATGTAGTCGAGGTGGCCCTGCTCGGCGATGTCGAGCGGATTGCGGTCGTCGGTGCAGAGCGCGAGATAGGGCGAGAGACGCTCGGTGATGATGGGCATGAGGGCATGAAGATCCTTGGAGACGGAGCCTTCGCGCACGAGGATGTGCATGCCCTTGCGGATCTTCTCCAGCGCTTCGGCAGCACTCGTGCATTCGTGCTCCGTGCGGATGCCGGCAGAGAGATAGCCGTTGAGATCATTGCCTGACAGCAGCGGCGCATGACCGTCTATGTGGCCGCCCTGAAAAGCATCGAGCTTTGCCATGCAGACGGGGTCCTTGTGGATCACGCCGGGAAAATTCATGAATTCGGCAAGGCCGATGACCTTGGGATGATCACGATAAGGCAGAAGGCTTTCGACCGGCAGATCGGCTCCCGATGTCTCCAGATGTGTCGCCGGCACGCAGGAGGATAGCTGGACGCGGATATCCATGATCGTTTCCAGCGATGAAGCGAGGAAGAATTCGATGCCTTCCTTGCCGAGCACGTTGGCGATCTCGTGGGGATCGCAGATCGCAGTCGTCACGCCGTAAGGCAAGACGCAGCGATCGAATTCATGCGGAGTGACCAGCGAGGATTCGATATGAAGATGCGTATCGATGAAACCGGGAACGACGATCTTGCCGGAAATATCGATCTCGGTCTCGCCGCTATAGCTGCCGCAGGTGCCGACGATGCGCTCGCCGCCGACAGCGATATCGGACTTGACGAGGTCGCCCGTCACCAGATCGAAGAAGTGTCCGCCTTTCAGCACGATATCGGCCGGTATGCGGCCCACACCCTGATCGATGAGACGTTCGAGCTTGGCGGTCATGGCTATCCTCGCGATGCAATCGATTCCGCTGTTTATAGCGCATCTGTCCACCGATTCGATGTCCGGTAAACGAAACCGGGCGCCAATGGCGCCCGGTCGCATGTCTTGATCGTTGCAGTTATTCGGCAGCGACGATCTTGCCGGCATCCCACTTGTAGAGCGAGAAGCTGCGCGAGGAGAGGTCGCCGGTTTCGCCATAGGTCAGCTTGCCGATGACGGTCGGGATTTCCTGACCGCCCTTCAGGGCTGCGCCAACGGCTTCCGCATCCTCGGCGCTGCCGGCCTTTTCGATACCGGCCTTCAGGACCTGAACGGCGGCGTAGGCATTGAGCGTGAAGGCTTCAGCCGGGATGTTCTTGGCGGCAAGTGCATCGGTGGCAGGCTTGGATTCCGGGCTCTTGGTGACGTCGGCAGCGTTGGTGAATACCGTGCCGGCTGCCGCATCCGTGCCGATCGTCCAGAACTCGGTGTTGGAGAGGCCGTCGCCGCCGACGATCTGGGCGTTGACGGAAAGGTCATGCAACTGGCGGGCAAGCAGGCCGCCTTCCGGGTGGTAGCCGCCGAAATAGACGACATCGACTTTCTCAGCCTTGATGCGGGTGGTCAGCGCAGAAAAGTCCTTGTCGCCGGGCGTGATGGCGTCGTTGATGACTTCGGTGTTGCCACCAGCGTTCAGCGTTGTCTTGAAGTTGTCGGCGAGGCCCTTACCGTAGGCGCCCTTGTCGTTGATGATGGCGACCCGCTTGTCCTTGAAATGTTCAAGAACGTATTTCGCGGCGACTTCGGCCTGCTGGTCATCACGGCCGCAGGTGCGCAGGATGTTGGTCAGGCCGCGCTTGGTGAGGTCAGGAGAGGTTGCGGTCGGAGTGACCATCAGCACGCCGTTTTCGGCGAGCGCGTCGGAAACCGGGATGGCAACGCCCGAGGTGACCGGGCCGACAACAAACTTGACGCCTTCACCAACAAGCTTGTTGGCTGCGGAAACGCCCTGCTTCGGCTCGCCGGCATCGTCCGCCAGTTCGAGTACGACCTTCTCGCCGAGAATGCCGCCATTCTTGTTGATTTCATCGACGGCGGTCTGCGCGCCGTTTTTCACCTGGTCGCCATAGGCTGCAATCGGACCAGTCAGTGGTGCGATAAGGCCGATGGTAATATCGGCGTGCGCGAGCGGAGCGAATGCCAGCGATGCGACGAGTGTCGCCGTCAGTGTCTTCAGGGTCATCTTCTATCTCCTTGGATGGGGTCTTCGACCACCAGTTGCTTGCCACGCAGGCGGATTTCTTCGTCAGCGACCTTGATGGATCGTGCCAAGGACGAGAAAGAACTGCGCGATCAATGAACCGCGCGGCCATGTTTGGCTCGCGCGGCGCATGGCAAGATTTCTAGGAATTTCGGCGAGATTCCGCAATATGATAACAAGATCGTGCTCATTTTTGCCAGATATGAAAAGATTGCGCTCGATTTTTTGAGTTTTCAGTCCATTTCCCGCAATATTCGATCCGGCGGTGCCGCAGCGCTGTCAGAGGTGCCGCGCGGCGCGGGCGTGCTGTTTCACTGCGAACGCATCCCGCAAGCGTCAATTCTTGTTAAATGTGGCGCCTGCAACTTTTGATAGGATTGAGGCGAGTGTTCTCCCGGGTGGCATATATACTGATATTGGAAAGTATATGTAACGTAACATTGCAAAAATAACGCGTCTATCTGCGTATTCAGTGCAAATTAATAATTGATTCCAAGAATCCTGGTAGAACTGTTTGTCTCTGGCATATTGTTGCGTTGCAATAAAATATTCCAATTGTCGATACATTGCTAAAAGGGAATAGATATCTGGATGCTCAAGCGTATCGAAGCCAGGCAGGTGCGGACGGGAATGTTTATCGAGATGGTGGAGGGTATCTGGCACGATCCCCTTCTCTCCCGGAAAAGGTTCTTGCTGCGCCGCGAGAGCGATACGCTGAAGCTCAACGATTGCGCCGACGCGGGCGTGGTGATCAACACAACCAAGGGCCTTGATGTCACCAGCACCGCGCGCCGGATCGAGATCGACGTCAAGGCGGCGCGAGAGACCATTCAGAAATCCGTCGCGGTGCTGGAAGACGTCTTCGACCGGCTACAGAGCGGGGATGCGATCACCGTCGATCAGGTCGAGCCGGTGATTTCGTCCGTTTCGAAATCGATGGATGATCATCCCGCCGTTTTCATCAGCGTCACACGGCTGAAGACCAAGGACGAGGTCACTTTCGTGCATTCCCTGTCGGTGAGCGCCCTGATGATCCTGTTCAGCCGTCATCTCGGACTGGACGAGATGCAGGTCCAGACGCTTGGCACGGCAGGGCTGCTGCACGATGTCGGCAAGCTTGAGATTCCGCTCGAAGTCTTGAACAAGGAAGGGCGTCTCAACGAGGACGAGATCAGGCTGATCCGGGATCATCCGGAAAAAGGACACGCGATCCTCTCGCGCCAGGAAGGCATGCCTGACATCGTTCTTGACGTCTGCCTCAATCACCATGAACGGATCGACGGCAAGGGCTACCCGCGCAGGCTGTCGCGCGGTGAGGTCAGCTTTCATGCCCGGCTTGCAGCCATCTGCGATGTCTATGACGCAATAACCTCCGTGCGCCCGTACAAGGCCGCGTGGAGCGCGAAGGAGGCGTTGACCTGGATGCTGGCCAATGAGGGTCATTTCGATCGCCGCCTCCTGAAGAAATTCGCGCTCTGCCTGTCCGTCGCTTCCGTTTCCTAAAGAGCAGGAAAACGACGTCATTGTCGCGCGAGTGATCTCCCGAGGAAATCGGTGATCATCGTTGCGACCTGCCGGTGGATCGCTTCGCGGTCTGCACCCGCGCCATCCCGGCAGACGATGCTTTCGCCGGGCGTTTCCTTCTCGATCAATTCGGCAGCACCTGGCTTGCAGGGCTGCATGAAACTGAAATGCAGCGATCCGGGGATCCGGTCGTAGATGGTTGTTGCGGGCGGCAGGTAGCGGGCGAGATAGTCGGAATCCCTGTTGGTGGCGGCGATGTCCGCTTTGGTTGCCGTGTCTGTATCGACGTCAGCCGCCGCCCCGAGGACCATGAGGGGGATCTGGACGGCGGCAAGGCTTTCGGGCGTCAGACCGCGCCCGGGGCCGAGGTCGAGTGCGACGACGGCACCGATCCGCTTGTCGCCGAGATCGGCGGCCAGGGCTGCATTGGAGGCGGCGTCGCGCCCGACGCCCAATGCGTCGAAGATCCTGCAATAGATCGGGCCGAATTCAGCCATGCAATTTCTCGTAACGGCGACAGCATCGAAGCGCCCACCTGCCAGTTCGACGACGGTCCAGCCGCCGAGTGAATGGCCGATGGCGGCAATCCGGTCGGGTGTTATGCCGCCGGTTAGACCGGGATCCTTGAGCAAGGCGTCGATCGTGCGGCTGAGATCGGCCGGGCGTCTCCATAGTTCCACGGCATCCGGCTTGCGCATGTCGAAGGTGGTCGTGCCTGGATGATCGGGTGCGGCAACCACATAGCCTGCGTTCACCAGATCGGCAGCGAGCCAGGCGAGGTTGCGCCAGCTGCCGCCGTAGCCATGGGAAAGGACGACCAGCGGATGCGGGCCGGCCACCGGGGCTGCATCCTTGACGACCGGTTGACCGATAAAGGCTGGCGTTTCTCCGAGAAGTAACGGGGTGGCCTGCGATGGCGTCGGGTACCAGATGCTGACATGCATTGGATGATCGGCATCCTTGCCGCGCAGAGTGATCTCGCGAAAGCCGGTTGCGGCATGTGCCGCGGGTGCCAGCAGCAGGACGAGGGATAAAACAGAGGCAAGTCTTCGCATGGGATCTCCATTGGGCTGATTGGCCCTGTCTGCAGGAAATTGCCCACGCCGGAGACCGATAACGCAATCGAGGTCGTCGCGATCAAAAAGAAAAGGCGAGGCCGGAGCCTCGCCCTTGTGACAATCAGACATGAACCCGGTCGGATGATGGTGTTCAGATATTGTTCTGAAGGATCGTGCGGAGCTTGCCGAAAAGCTCGTCGATATGGTGCTTTTCAATGATCAGCGGCGGCGAGAGCGCAATGATATCGCCGGTGGTGCGGATCAGGAGACCGCTTTCGTAAGCCTTGAGGAAGGCTGTAAAGGCGCGTTTGGTCGGCTCGCCGGCGATCGGATCGAGTTCGATCGCGCCGATGAGGCCCGTGTTTCTGATGTCGATGACATTGGGGCAATCCTTCAGCGAGTGCAGCGCATCGGCCCAGTAATCGGAAAGCTCGGCTGCGCGGGTCAGCAGGCCTTCTTCCTTGTAGGTATCAAGCGTCGCGATAGCGGCAGCCGAGGCGATCGGGTTACCGGAATAGGTATAGCCGTGGAAGAACTCGATCATGTGCTCGGGGCCGTTCATGAAGGCATCATGAATTTCCGAGGTCACGAAGACGGCGCCCATCGGGATGACGCCGTTGGTCAGGCCCTTGGCGGTGACCATGATATCGGGCTTCACGTCGTAGAATTGCGCGGCGAAGGGAGCGCCCAGGCGGCCAAAACCGGTGATGACTTCATCGAAGATCAAAAGGATACCGTGCTTGGTGCAGATGTCGCGCAGCTTCTGCAAGTAGCCCTTCGGCGGGATGAGAACGCCGGTGGAGCCGGCGACAGGCTCGACGATGACGGCTGCGACGGTGGAAGCGTCATGCAGGGTGACGATACGCTCGAGTTCGGTGGCTATGTCGCCGCCATGCTCGGGTTCGCCGCGGGTGAAATTGTTCTTGCCGGGCTGGTGGGTGTGCGGCATGTGATCGACGCCGGTCAGAAGCGTGCCGAACATCTTGCGGTTGGTGACGATGCCGCCGACGGAAATGCCGCCGAAATTGACACCATGATAGCCGCGCTCGCGGCCGATCAGGCGGAAGCGCGAGCCGTTGCCCTTCACGCGATGATAGGCGAGCGCCACCTTGAGCGCCGTTTCCACCGATTCAGAACCCGAATTGGTGTAGAGGACGTGGTTCATGCCCTCGGGCGCGATGTCGACCAGGCGGTTGGCAAGCTCGAATGCCTTGGGATGGCCGAGCTGGAAGGCGGGGGCATAATCGAGCTCGCCCGCCTGTTCGCGGATCGCCTCGGTAATCTTGGGGCGGCAGTGTCCGGCGTTCACGCACCAGAGGCCAGCGGTGCCATCCAGCACCTGACGGCCGTCATGGGTCTGGTAATACATATCCTTCGCACTCACGAAGAGGCGCGGTTCCTTCTTGAACTGACGGTTCGCGGTAAAGGGCATCCAAAAGGCGCGAAGGTCGTTTGGCGTTGCATTCAGGCGGTTGGACATGCTGTTCTCCTGGCCGTCGGGGAGGCCGTTCCCGTTTTAGGCTTGGCGCCGTTATTTTTACTGCCCGGTCAAATTATCAGCGCCCGGCAGGGCGTCAAGCCGCAGAAGCGGCGACTTCTGCCGCTCATGGGAAGTATAGAGCGTCATTAATCTTTCGTTTGCCATTGCTACAAAATTTGATGGCCGCAATGGCCGAGGGCATTTCTTTCATTTCATTGAAATTCAACCGTTTTTACCGGAGGTAGTCATGACGGACCGCCAGAAGACCAGACCACGTCCCAATCCACGGCGTGCATTTGCGCCGAGCTACGGCACCATTCTTGAAGAAGGCGTTCGTCGCCGTACTGTTCTCAAGGGCTTTGTCGCGGCCATCGGCGCGGCTGCCTTTGCGCCCGCTTTCGAAGCCACCAAGGCAGAAGCCGCCGAATCGACGCTCACTTTCCCGGAGCTGAAGCGCGTACGCGACACCGCCGATCACTGGCCTGAAGGTTACGAGCGCCAGATCCTCGTTCGCTGGGGCGACGCTCTCTTTACCGACAGCCCGGAATTCGACGTCACCAAGCTCAACGGCAAGGCTGCCGAGCGCCAGTTCGGCTATAATAACGACTTCACGCAGTTCCTGCCGCTGCCCTGGGGCGAGAAGAGCTCGGATCACGGCCTGATGGTCGTCAGCCACGAATATGCGACGCCGTTCCTGATGTTTGCGGGCCTGACGGCCGACGACTACCGCGAGAAGATGACCGAAGACCAGATCCGCGCCGTCATGGCTGCCGTCGGCGTTTCGGTTTTCGAGGTGCGCAAGGATGGCAATCAGTGGCAAGTGGTCAAGGACGGCAAGTATAATCGCCGCATCCATATGAGCACGGAAATCGGCATTTCCGGCCCGGCTGCAGGCGACGACCGTCTCAAGACCAAGGCCGATCCGACAGGGACTGTTGTTTTCGGCACGATCTCGAATTGCAACGGCGGCATCACGCCCTGGGGGACGATGCTCTCTGGCGAAGAGGGCGCGATGGACGTCTTTGCCGGCGACTATACCAAGTTGCCGAACCAGGAACTGGTCGAGCGCCAGGGCTGGGACGAGGATGAGAACGACATCTATTCCGTCAGCCGCGTCGAGCCGCGCTTCAAGTTCGAGGACGAGCCGAATGAATGGATGCGCTTCGATTGGGTGGTCGAAATCGATCCGTTCGATCCCTCGGCAAAGCCGGTCAAGCGTACCTCGCTCGGCCGCATGACGCATGAAGGCGCGCAATGTTGCGTCGCCCCTGACGGTCGCGTCGTGGTCTTCATGGGCGATGACGACGATTTCGAATATATCTACCGTTTCGTCACCCGCGATCAGTGGAATCCCAACGATCGCGCCGCCAACAAGGACCTGCTCGATCACGGCACGCTCTCGGTCGCCAAGTTCGAAAGCGACGGCACCATGCATTGGATCCCGCTCATTGCGGGCGAAGGTCCGCTGACGGCTGAAGCCGGCTTCAAGACGCAAGCAGACGTGGTTCTCGCCACGCGCGCCGCCGCCGATCTCGTCGGTGCGACACCGATGGATGGTCCGGAAGGCTTCATCCCGCATCTCGGCACCGGCAAGCTCTATGTGGCCATGACCGAGAACGAGGATCGCCTGCCGAAGGGCGAGGGCGACGACGAAAAGGAACAGGTCAACGTCGCCAATCCGCGTGGGCCGAACCCGCATGGACACCTGCTCGAACTGGTAACGCCTGGTAGTCCCGACAAGCCGGACTACGCGGCCGAAAGCTTCAAGTGGGACGTCTTCGTGCTCTGCGGCGATCCAGCAAAGCCGGAAGACCAGGCGATGTTCCACCCGGCGACGACCTCTGCCGGCTGGTTCACCGACCCCGACAATCTTGCCGTCGATCCGGCAGGCCGTCTTTGGGTCACCACCGACGGTCCGCCGCCGGAAGGCATCGCCGATTCAGTTTATGTCATGGATACGGAAGGGGCAGGCCGCGCATTGCCGAAGCTGATCTATATCGCGCCGGTCGGTTCGGAAACCTGCTCGCCGACCTTTACGTCCGATGGTTCCAGCGTGTTCCTCTCGGTTCAGCATCCCGGCGAATTGCGCATGGCCGACAATGAGGACGCAAGCTCGATGGAAGATGCCGGAACCAGCTGGCCGGACTTCAAGCCGGGCGTACCGGCCCGTCCGTCGCTCGTCGTCCTGACCCGCGGCAACAACGGGGTGGTGGGCAGCTAAGCCCGCCGCTACCGAGATGTGGCGCGATCCCTGGATGCGTCGCCACGTTTCGCGTTTCCGTTTTGCGGTTCGCAATCTTAAAATTGCCACACAGATCTCGGCAACTGCGGAAAGAAACAAGACCGGCAATTCTTGCGAATTGCCGGTCTCTAAGTTTTCTCGTGCTGAAAATCGATTGGGCGAACGCCCGTGGAAATTCTTTGAAACGCACTCAAGCCGACATTATGTCAGCGCTAACATCAAGCCGCAGACCTGCTCCGGCTAGGGGTTACATAAATGTCTTCAAGCGTAGCGAGGATCTTCATGACCGGCTCGGAGTTGCTGGAATAGTAGATGGTCTGCGCATCGCGGCGGGTCTTGACCAGCTTCTGGGCGCGCAATTTCGACAGATGCTGGGAGAGAGCCGACTGGCTCAGGCCGACCTGAGTGGCGAGAACGCCGACCGGTACTTCGCCCTTCACCAGGCTGGTCAGGATCAGCAAACGCTTGGGGTTGGCCATGGCCGATAATAAAGCTGCCGCCACATTGGTGTGTTCGGCCAAATCAGAGGTGTCCATATTTTTCTTCCTAATGCGAAACGTGCATCATCCCTACAGGCACAGGCCGTCAGACGGTATTCGACTGACGACGAAAATTAGCAATTGGGCCTGAAGATTGTATATACCTAAATTTAAGGTATCAGGTATGCTATTTTAGATATGTTTGAACAAAGCTCCTCTAAATCCAGAGCGGGTATATCGAACTCGTAACGCAACAATAAGTCGCCTGAAATCATATCAAAACCCGCGGAATCAATCCCGCAGATGCGCCAAGGGCCCACTTCAGGTGCCTTTAGGCTGGATGCCAGCGCCGACATGAGGTCGGGATAGCGTTCTACTAAATCTCGCACTGCGGCATCAGCTTTCTCGGCGATAGCATTATTCGCAGGTGAGTGAATCACCAGGTCGTTCCCCTCCAAAATGTACGCGCGGCCAAATCCCCCGTTCAGGCTTGCCGACTGCGGGATCAGCCGGAAGAAACGGAAATCCGGAAAATCGATATAGAGTTTTGCCTTGGCGTGACGGTCGAGAAAGCGGCTGCGAATGCGCGCATGGAGCGGCGTGTCGCGTTCCACTTGTTCCGCACGGCACTGGGTCGTCAGGCGCGCATAAGCAAGCGGATCGCCCTTGCCTGGCTCGCCGGTCAGGAGCGAGGCCCTGATATCGGATGCAAGGGCTTTCGTGTGGGTGGAGAGCGCCGATACGAGGATGACTGGCACGCCATCGATATCAGTGCCAAGAAGAACCCGGCTTGCGAAGGGAAAGCCGGTTTCGGGATCGATAACGGCAAGGGCCGCATAGCGGGCTGAGCGCAACAGCGTGCGCGCCAGCTTGCGGGCCTCGTCGTCGGTTTGCCGGAGCGTGGAGGATGGTTCTTTCATACAAGCTTTGTGGCAAAGCTGAGTAAAAGGATCAAGTCTGTTCCTTGCGCCTGTGCCGCGTGAGGCCGTTGACGACATCCTGCGCCGAGATGGAGCCGACGATCTGGCCGTTGTCGACAACTCCGATGCTGCCCGGCTGCCGGGACAGCGCGTCAAGGATATCGACAAGCGGTGTCGTGGCGCGCGCGGTGGCGCTGACCGACATGCCGATTGCTGCGTCTCCAAGACCAGGCTGCATCACATCAGAGGCCATCAGCATGTTGATCGGGTTCATGTTCTGCACGAAGTCGGCAACATACTGATCAGCGGGATTCTTGACGATTTCCTGCGGTGTTCCGCACTGGATAATCCGCCCGCCCTCCATGATGGCGATGCGGTTGCCGATGCGGAAGGCCTCGTCGAGATCGTGGCTGACGAAAAGAATTGTCTTCTTCAGCCGCCGTTGGAACTCCAGCAGTTCATCCTGCAGGCGCGTACGGATCAGCGGATCGAGCGCGGAGAAGGGTTCGTCCATCAGCAGGATCGGCGCGCCGGTGGCAAAGGCGCGAGCGAGGCCGACGCGTTGCTGCATGCCGCCGGAGAGTTCGTTGACCTTGCGGTCGGCCCATTTCGTCAGGTTGACGAGTTCGAGCTGTTCGCCGACCCGCGTCTTGCGTTCGGCATCGCGCATGCCGGCAAGCTCCAGGCCGAAGCCGACATTTTCGGCAACGGTGCGCCAGGGCAGAAGTGCGAATTGCTGGAACACCATGGAGACGGTGTGGGTGCGCAGGTCGCGCAACGCTCTGGCATTGCACCTGTAGGGGTTGACCGGACCTGTTGCCGTGGAGACGGCGACGTCGCCGCGCACGACGGGTGCCAGCCCGTTGACGGCGCGCAGCAGCGTCGATTTGCCGGAGCCTGAAAGGCCCATCAACACGAGGATCTCGCCTTCCTGGATCGTCAGCGAGGCATTGGCCACGCCGAGAACGAGGCCGGTCTCGGCGCTGATCTCGTCGCGCGTGCGGCCCTGATCGACCATGGCGAGCGCAGTTCCCGGCCGGTCGCCGAAGATGATGCTGACATTGTTGAAACTGACCGCGGTCATGCGCCGTCTCCTTGGCCTGATCTACGGAACATGCGGTCCAGAATGATCGCTAGGATGACGATGCAGAAACCGGATTCAAAGCCCTGGGCGATGTTGACGGTGTTGAGCGCACGCACAACCGGCACGCCGAGGCCGGGGGCGCCGACAAGGGCGGCGATGACGACCATAGAGAGCGATAGCATGATCGACTGCGTCAGGCCGGCCATGATCTGTGGCATTGCAAAGGGCAGTTCTACTTTCCGCAGAACCTGCATGGGCGTGGCGCCGAAAGCGACGGCCGCTTCGACGAGGGAAGGGGGCGTCGAAATAATGCCGAGACGCGTGAGGCGGATAGGCGCAGGGATTGCGAAGATGATGGTTGCAATCAGGCCCGGCACCATGCCGAGGCCGAAAAGGATCAGCGCCGGAATGAGATAAACGAAAGTCGGGATCGTCTGCATGAGATCGAGAATGGGGCGCATGATGGCATAGACCCAGGCGCGGCGGGCAGCGGCAATGCCGAGCGGAATGCCGAGCACCATGTTGACGAAGGTAGCCGCGAGCACGAGTGCCAGCGTTTGCGTCGTCTCTTTCCAGTAGCCCTGGTTCATGATCAGCAAAAGCCCAAGACAGGTAAAGGCCGCGACGATGATCGATCGCCGAAGCCACCACGCAATCAGTGTAATGGCGAGGATGACGATCAGCGGATCGGGCTTCTGCAAGGCAAACAGCAGGGCATTGATAACAGCCGACAATAGGGCCGACAGTTGCCTGAAGAACCATTCGCCGTTCGTCGTCAGCCAATCGAAGAAGGCTTTGGCCCAGGGACCAATGGGAATTTTAGAGTCGGTGATCCAATTCACGAAGCGCGCCTGTCTCTTGAGAACGAAGATCGGGATGAAAATGAAAACGGGGCGGCAGGCCCGCCCCGTTCATCTCATCAGAGGCCAAGGCCCGACTTGATGGCCGCGAGGCCATCGCCGCTGCCGTCACGCGTCTTGACGCCGGCAAGCCAGGGCTCGACTGCGGACGGATTGGCCTTCAACCATTCGCCCGCTGCCTTTTCCGGATCTTCACCGTCGTTCAGGATCTTGTTCATGATCTCGTTCTCCATCTTCAAGGAGAACTTCAGGTTCTTGACGAATGTCCCGACATTCGGGCACTCGCCGAGATAGCCGGCACGCACGTTGGTATAGACTTCGGCACCGCCGAAATTTGGCCCGAACGTATCGTCACCACCCGACAGATAGGTCATCTTGAAGTTGGTGTTCATCGGGTGCGGTTCCCAACCGAGGAAGACGATGGGCTTGCCATCCTTCTCGGCGCGGGCGACCTGCGCCAGCATGCCCTGCTCGGAGGATTCGACGAGTTCCATGTCCTTCATGCCGAAGGTGTTCTTGTCGATCATGTCGATGACATGGCGGTTGCCGTCGTTGCCGGGCTCGATGCCATAGACCTTGCCGTCGAGGTCGTCCTTATGGGCGGCGATATCCTTGAAGTCCTTGATGCCGAGTTCGGCGCCCTTGGCGTTGGTCGCCAATGTATATTTCGCGCCGACGAGGTTCGGACCGTAGGATTCGACCGACTTGTCATCGAGATAGGGCTGGATGTCGGCCTTCTGCGACTGCATCCAGTTGCCGAGGAAGACGTCGATGTCCTTGTTCTTCATCGAGGTGTAGGTAACCGGCAGCGACAAGACCTTGATGTCGGCCTCATAGCCGAGCTTCTTCAGAAGCAGGGCTGCGGTCGCGGTGGTGGAAGTAACGTCCGTCCAGCCGATATCGGAAAGATGGACGGTGGAGCAGCTTTCAGGGTCTGCCGACAAGGCGGCGGTCGCAACGGAGAGGGCGGCGACTGCAGTTGCGGTAACGAGTTTGAATGCGCTTGTTGTTTTCATTTTAGACTCCCAGTCTTACGTTCCCAAGCCAACCATCAATAGCCCAGTTTTACAAGCGATCTCGGTGCGTTTGCGGCGTACAGGGCTATGCGATTGCGACGTCTTCGTGTTTTCGCGGATAGCCTTGTTTTCAAGGCTTTTGGCGATTTCGACACGGGGATTTCCTGTGACTATCGATTTATCGGGGCTTTTCTTTGCCCTCTCCAGCTTTCAAGAAGCAAATTAAGGAGAATCCGATGGCAAAACTCTATTTCAACTACTCGACGATGAATGCCGGCAAGTCGACCATGCTGCTGCAGGCCTCCTACAATTACCAGGAGCGCGGCATGCGCACGGTTCTCTTGATCGCGGCCTTCGACGATCGGACCGGGCGTGGCATCATCGGCTCACGCATCGGGCTGGAAGCGGACGCCATTCCCTTCGAAAATGACAGCGATCTCTATGCGGTGATCCGCAAGCTCAGCAGCGAGGGACAGCCGATTTCCTGTGTCTTCCTCGACGAGGCACATTTCATGACGCGTGAGCACGTCTGGCAGCTTGCCCGCGTGGTCGACAGGCTCGGCATTCCCGTCATGGTCTATGGGCTCAGGACGGATTTCCAGGGCAAGCTCTTTCCGGCTTCCCAGGAATTGCTGGCGATTGCCGACGAGATGCGCGAGGTTCGCACCATCTGCCATTGCGGGCGTAAGGCCACCATGGTCGTGCGGCTCGATGCCGATGGCAATGTGCTGCATGAAGGCGCACAGATCGATGTCGGCGGAAACGAGAAATATGTTTCCCTCTGCCGACGCCACTGGGACGATGCGATGAACGGCGAATGGATCGCCGAGCCGGTTTGAGACTGTGCCCCCTGTTTTCTTCGTCGCCCAACGACTAATCTCGGAAAACGGAGATTCTCTGGGAGTGCCCGGTGCGCAAGAGCCCGCCCTTCGATAGCCAATATGTTGCCGCCCGCGATCTAGCCGAAGCGATGGGCGATGAGGCGGATTATTGCGCCGCCTGTATCGCAGGCTTCGACGGCGATGAGACGCGCTCGTCCGACGAGATGTTCCTCGAACAGAATTCGCGGTTCCAGGCCTTTTTCAACGACAGCGCGACGCTTGACGTATTGCTGGCCGAACTCGTCTTCTCCCTTGATCGGTTGACAGCCAAGGTTTCTGCCGACCTCGACAGTTTCCGCGGGCTGACGCGTCGTGAAAAGATGGCCGGCTGGTTTTCGCGCCAGCGCATGTGGCGCATGCACAGCGCCCGGGTGCGCGAGGCGCCTGTTGTGGAGCAGCTGCTTGATCTGCTGACGAAATCCGATCATCTGGCGACCTTGCTCGAAGACCAGCGGCGATCACTTGTCGAGCGTCATAAAAGTGCGGAACGCAGCCTTGTCGACATCGTCGAGCATCGGCGCCGGCTCGTCGATGAGATCGATCTTGCGCGCATGCGCATGAAGGAACTCAATGCCAAGGCATTGAACACGCAGGGCCGCATCGGCGTCTATGGCAGCAAGGCCCATTGGGAGCAGATGGAGGCCGAGCGTCAGGCGCTGAAGGCGGAGGCCGAGCGCATTTCCGTCGAGGAACATGCAATGCGTGACGAGAGCCAGAGGCGCGAGCGCTTCATCGGCATGTTCCAGGCTTTCGTCGACAGGCTGAACAGCCGCATTGCGGGATGCAACGTGCTGATCCGCAAGTTGTCTGTCGATACCGAGGAAAGACTGATCATCTATCAGGCGCAGGTCGATACCGACCGGCCGGGCATGAAGGTCAGGATCAAGCCGGAGCTTTTCCCGAATATTGCGGCATCCATCGCGCTCTTCGAAAAAGGCATGCTGGTGCCGCAGGATCTGGTCCAGCGCAAGAGCCGCGCGGACCAGGAATTTACCCGGAAATTCCCCGCCTATGCAGAGGAGCGCTCCGACGCACCGCTGATCGATGTGGTGCGCAAATCGCCGCTCCTGGGGCTGGGCTTCCTGCGCTCGCTGCTTTCCTGATCGGCCGGCTGGGCAAAAAACGCGTCCATTCGTTCCCTTTTCGCCAAGATCGAAGCGCTGCCCCATAATACCCAGCTTGCTGCGATGGTCGGGGCTGTGGGCGGGATGCGGTTGGGGCATGATTTATTATGCGTCGATTTCGACGCTGGGCGGTTTCGGTGCGGCCCACGCAGCGTTTTGGCCGAAATATCCGTGGCTGTTGTTGTACTTGGGCGATCAAGCGCATATGTGGAGGGGGCGGATATCCCTGTTTTCGCCGCCTGACAGGAGACGACGATGCTCGACCGGATTACCGGTTTCTTCAGACTGATCGGCCGGACGATCAGCCGCTGGCTTCGCCTTTTTGCCGCCTGGGCCTTCTGGCCGTTTCTTGCCGCTCACGGATGGTATACGCAGCGGACCTGGATGATCCGCCTGCCAATCATCGCGTTTCTGGCGTTTCTCGTCGTTCTCTACGGCTATTTCATCTGGCAGACGCAGGTCTGGTCGAACTTCAATACGAACTTTGTCGATCAATACCGGCTTTCGGATCGCAAGGTGCCGGCAGGGCAGGAAATCCCGGCTGCGGACGGCACTTCCACCAAGACCTGCCAGCGCTCCGCGATCGTTGATGTCGCGGCCGATCTGACGGATTTCAACGTCAACCAGAATGCCTGGATATCGTCGATGCTGCTCTACAAGATGGGCTTCTTCGGCATGGATTGGGATCACACGCCCTTCCTTGACAACAAGGCCTCCTTCCAGCGCGGCATCAACCAGGCGATCCGCCGGACTTCGGCGGAGCTTGTCGATACGCTGGGGCGCGTGCGCGGCACATCGGGTATCAACAACGATCTGCAGACTGCACGCGGCAATCTGCAGTTCGATGAACACAGCTGGTATTTCGGGCTCGATCCCTTCGGACTGAAGACGCCGACGCCTGCCTATTATCGCACGGCCATCAAGGACCTGCGCAAGTTCAACACTGATCTTGCTGCCTGCAATGCAGTTTTCGACGGTCGCGCCGATAACCTCATGCAGTTCATCGACCGCATCGCCAACGATCTCGGCAGCACGTCCGACATGCTGGCGGAGCGCTCGGAAAACCACAATCGCGGCTGGTTTGACACACGGGCCGACGATCGATTCTGGTTCGCCTATGGCCAGCTCTACGCTTATTACGCGATTCTGACGGCGGCACAGTCAGACTTCTCTCAGGTTGTGTCAGAACGGAACCTCGGAGCCATCTGGGCCGGGACGACGAAGCAGTTCCAGGCCGCCCTTCGCATCCAGCCGGCGATTATTTCCAATGGTCGGGAAGATGGCTGGATCATGCCGAGCCATCTCGCCACGATGGGCTTTTATATGCTGAGAGTGCGTTCGAACCTCGTCGAGATCCGTTCAGTTCTGGATCGTTAGGCGGGGGTGCCGCCATCCTCGAAGCCGACGATGCGCAGCTTCTCGACGAATTCGTAGGTGATGCCGGCGATACCGCCACCACCGGTGTCATCACGGAACTGGCCGACGGTGCGCACCATCTTGTAGCCGCCGAGCCTGTTGTCGACGCGATAGACATAGTGAAAGCCGACGCGGTAGAGGCTTGCCTGCTCAAAGGTCTCGGCGATCAGTAACCGGTCTTCGGGGTGAATGCGCGAGATGAGTTCGGCCAGATTGACCGGCCCTTCGCTGTAGGGAAGATCGAAGATTTCGTGCACGTCTTCGCTTGCGAAGAAATGACCTGTTTCGATGTCGATCCGCCAGAAGCCGAAAAGGCGATAGGCGGCAAACATGGTCAGGGCTTCCGCATCGGTAATTCCGACATGGGTGCGGGTTTGCGGCCGGTGATCGATGGCCGGCTGTTCGAAACGAAGAGGCACGGTTTCCCCCTAGCTCGGGATGACGCGCTGATTCTCTTCTGATTCCTCAGTTGATCAGCTTCAATCGGATGGCTTTTGCTACCAACTGGGTGCGGTTGACGCAATCGAGTTTTTTAATTGCGTTGGTCATATAGGCATTTACCGTGTGATCGGAGAGCGCCAGGATCTGGCCGATCTCGATCGAGGTCTTGCCCTGCGCCGTCCATCTGACCACTTCCAGTTCGCGCGCCGAAAGGGAACTATGGGCATTGTCCTCGTTGCGCTTGACCGTGTTGTAGGTATCGACCGCGTAGAGGATGATCATTGCGAGCTCGTTGATCTCGCTCTGGCCGAGCGATCCGCGTTCGCCGCCAAACCAGAAGACGAGACGTTGGCCGTCTGCGGAATTGATCGGCATGGCGATGCCGGCCAGCATGCCGTGCTGGCGCATCAGATTCTGCAGCTCTGCCGGGAACGTTTGTGACTGTCCTGAATCGCTGAGGTGCCAGACCTGCGGCACGGCCGATTCCCGCATGCGGGCGGCAAAGGGACAGCTACGCAGCATGTGGCCGCGGTCGAAATCCCTGATATAGGCCACCGGCAACGAACTCTCGATGATCAGCGGCTTGAGCAGCAGATCTTCCACCGTTGGCGCGTTCAGCAACGTGATGTGCTCGAAACCGAAGGCGGCAGCCACCCGTCCAAGAGCCTGTGCAAACAGGCCGCGCGTACGCGCCACCGCCAGTTCGCCTGACAGCAATGACTGCCTTTCAGAGGTAGTCATGTAAGACATAATATGCCCCCGCAAGTCTTCATGTTACCGCTATCAAATACATAAACGCGGTCACATGCTAGTCCTAATTGACTTAGCACACACTGATTAATTCATTTTGTGAAAAATTAACCAGCCGAAAAACGCGTCTAAGTTGATTTTTATGTCATACAGGTAGAAGGGCGGTGCCCTTCACCTCCTCCATGACTGCATAGGTGTGTGTTTCGCGCACGCCGGGCAGAGAAAGAATCACTTCCGAGAGGAACTGGCGATAGGCTTCCATCCCTGCCATGCGTGCTTTGACAAGATAGTCGAAACCTCCGGCGACCATGTGACATTCCATGACGTCGTCGCTGCGTTTTACTGCCGCAGCAAAAGCATCGAAGACGTCAGGCGTCGTGCGGTCGAGTTTCACCTGTACGAAGACGAGAAGGCTTCGCCCGAGTTTTTCCGGTGACAGGATTGCCATGTAGCCGGTGATATAACCGTCGCGGGTGAGCCGCTTGACGCGTTCGGCTGTGGCGGTCGGCGACAGGTTGACGCGCTCGGCAAGTTCGATGTTCGACAATCGGCCTTCCTTCTGCAATGCGCGGAGAATCTTGCGGTCGAGACGGTCGAGCTCTTTCATTTTTCACGGCCTTTCAGGCAGTCGGCAGGCGAAGATCGCGTTTGATGCTCGGAGTTTAGTGAAAAACGCCACGAATGACCAGCTATGTTGCCGAAATCACGGAGAACCTTCATGTCCAGCCAGATTTCCACGCATTTTGCCCCGTTCAACGCTCCATTTGCCGGTGACGACGATCGTCTGCTGCATGGATTCGCAGAAGGTCTGCGCTTTTCGGCCTCCCAGGATGCGGCCATCGACAAGCGGGCCGGCGGCATGATCGAGGCGATCCGCAGCAATTCGGGCTCGATCGGCGGGGTGGAGGATTTCCTCAGGGAATACGGTCTCTCCACCAAGGAGGGCCTGGCGCTGATGGTGCTTGCAGAAGCGCTGCTGCGCGTGCCGGACGCGCTGACGCAGGACAAGCTGATCGAGGACAAGCTGAAAGAGGGCGGCTGGAGCGAACATGAAGGCAAGGCCGACAGCTGGTTCGTCTCGGCGTCCGCCTGGGCGCTCGGCCTTTCGGCCCGCATCATCCGCCCCGGCGAAACGCCCGAAGGCGTGGTGCGAGGCCTCGTCAAGCGCATGGGCCTGCCGACAGTGCGCAACGCCACGAAGCAGGCGATGCGGTTCCTCGGCCATCATTTCGTGCTTGGGGAGACGATCAAGGATGCGCTGAACCGCGCGGCCAAGAGCGAGGAGAAGGGCTATCGCCATTCCTTCGATATGCTAGGCGAGGGCGCACGTACGGCCGAGGATGCCAAGCGCTACTGGCAATCCTATGCGATGGCGATCGAGGCGATCGGCGGCTGGATGGCGAAGAACGGCAAGGGCAAGGATCTGCCCGACCGCATGGGCATTTCGGTCAAGCTTTCGGCGCTTCATCCGCGCTATCTCGCCACCCATCGCGACCGCGTGATGAAGGAACTGGTGCCGGATCTCCTGAAGCTTGCGCAAATGGCGAAGGCGCATCAGCTCAATTTCACCATCGATGCGGAAGAGGCCGACCGGCTGGAGCTTTCGCTCGACGTAATCGCCGCCGTCTTTTCCGATCCGTCGCTCGCCGGCTGGGATGGTTTCGGTCTGGCGATCCAGGCCTATCAGAAGCGTGCTGTCGCGGTGATCGACTATATCGACGAACTCTGCACAAAGCTTGGCCGCCGCATGATGGTGCGTCTCGTCAAGGGCGCCTATTGGGACACGGAGGTCAAGCGCGCGCAGGAGCGTGGGCTTGACGACTATCCGGTCTGGACGCGCAAGCAGGCCACGGATCTTTCCTATCTCGCCTGTGCACAGCACATGCTTGCCAAGCGGGCGCGCATCTTCCCGCAATTTGCCACGCATAATGCGCTGACGGTTTCCACCATTCTGGAGCTTGCCGGCAATGACCGCTCGGGGTTCGAATTCCAGCGTCTGCATGGCATGGGCGAGAGCCTTTACAATCAGCTCCTGAATTCCAACGATCGCGTCGCCTGCCGCATCTATGCGCCCGTCGGCGGTTATCGCGACCTGCTCGCCTACCTTGTTCGCCGCCTGCTGGAAAATGGCGCCAACTCCTCTTTCGTGGCCATGGCTGGCGACAAGAACGTGCCGGTAATGGCATTGCTGGAACGCCCGGCCGACAAGCTTGAATTCGATGTCGGCGCCAGCGCCCGTAACAGCAAGATCCCTTTGCCGCTGCAGCTTTACGGCAAGCGCAAGAACAGCGCCGGACTGGAATTCGGCCATCGTGCAACGCTCGAGAAGCTGATGGGCAATATCGGCAAGGGCATTGCGGCCATTTCAGCCACGCCACTGATCCCCGGTGTTGCTGCCACTGGCGCCGACGTATCCGTCATTTCGCCGTCCGATTATTCGAAGACTGTCGGCTCTGTTCGCAATGCGACTGCTGCCGATATCGACAAGGCTTTCACCATTGCCGCCAAGGGTTTCAAGACTTGGTCGCGCCGCTCCGTCGAAGAGCGTGCATCGACGCTGGAGCGCATGGCAGACCTGATGGAGGAAAATCGCGACGGGCTGCTGGTGCTTCTCGCCGCAGAAGCCGGCAAGACGCTTGACGATGGTGTCGCGGAGGTGCGCGAAGCCGTGGATTTCTGCCGTTATTATGCGGACGAGGCACGCCGGCTGTTCGGCACCGTCACCAAGATGCCGGGGCCGACCGGCGAGGACAATCGCTACCTGTGGCGCGGGCGCGGCGTATTCGCCTGCATCTCACCCTGGAATTTCCCACTGGCGATCTTCCTCGGGCAGGTTTCCGCCGCACTTGTTTCTGGCAATGCCGTGCTCGCAAAGCCGGCACCGCAGACGCCGCTGATTGCCTATGAAGCGGTCAAGCTGCTCCACAAGGCGGGCGTTCCCGAAGATGCGCTGCTCTTCGTGCCCGGCGGTCCCGATGTCGGCGCGGCCATCACTGCGCATCCGGCACTTGCCGGCGTCGCCTTCACCGGCTCGACGAAGACGGCATGGGCGATCAACCGGGCGCTTGCCGCCAAGGATGGGCCAATCGTGCCGCTGATTGCCGAAACCGGCGGCCTCAACGCCATGGTGGTCGATGCAACCGCGCTCGGCGAACAGGTCGCCGACGACGTGGTCCTCTCGGCCTTCCGCTCCGCCGGCCAGCGCTGCTCCGCCCTGCGCCTGCTTTTCCTGCAGGAAGATGTGGCCGAGCATATGACGCAGATGATCGAGGGCGCGGCACGCGAGCTGCAGCTCGGCGATCCCTCGCTTGAGACTACCGATGTCGGGCCGATCATCGACGACAAGCAGAAGGCCATGCTGGAGGCTCATATCGCCGATATGCAGAAGACGCAGAAGGTGCGTTATGCCGGCAAGGCGCCTTCTGGCGGCAGCTTCTTTGCGCCGCATATCGTGGAACTCGACAAATCCACGGCATTGACCAAAGAAGTCTTCGGGCCGGTTCTGCACATCGTCAAATGGAAGGCGAAGGAGCTGCCTAGGGTGTTGCAGGATATCCAGGCCTCCGGCTACGGCCTGACGCTCGGTATTCACAGCCGCATCGAATCCACGATCCGCACGGTCACCGATGCGCTCGACACGGGCAATGTCTACGTCAACCGCAATATGATTGGCGCTGTCGTCGGCACTCAGCCCTTCGGCGGTTCAGGCCTGTCCGGCACCGGCTTCAAGGCCGGCGGCCCGGCATATCTGCAGCGTTTTGCGCTGGAACAGGTGATCTCGGTAAACACCGCCGCGGCCGGCGGCAATGCCAGCCTGATCGCCATGGGAGAATAACCAGCTAACAGGGGAGTGTTTGAAGACGCTCCCCTGCCAAGGGCGTTTACTCCTTGTCCTTCAGATCATTCTTCGACGTGACGCTCATCAGTTTCTCCAGAAAGCCGAGCATGAGTGCCGAGACGACGAAGGCGAGATGCATGAAGGTCAGCCACATGATCTTGCCGTCCTCATATTGATTGGCGTTGAGGAAAACCTGCAGCAGGTGGATGGAGGAGATGGCAACGATCGAGGAGGCGACCTTGATCTTCAGGCTACCGGAATCGAGCTTGCCGAGGAAGGAAACTTCGGCCTCCTTCTCCGCCTCGTCGAAGCGGCTGACGAAGTTTTCGTAGCCTGAGATCATCACCATGACGATGAGGCTGGCGACGAGCGCGGCATCTATGAGGCCTAGCATGGCAAGGATCATCTCGGCTTCGCCGAGTTCGAACACGCTAGCGGCGACTTTCAAAAATTTATAGGCGAATGAAACGGCATAGACGGCGAGCGCCAGTACGAGGCCGATATAGAAGACGACCAGCAGCCACCGGCTGGAAAGGATGATGCGCTCGACGAGAAGTTCGAGTGATTTCATGGTTTACCCCCGTAAAAGCCAATATCTGTGCCGGGCAATAAAAATTGGAAGATGCTGCCCGCGCGGTGCTGCGCTATTCACAGGTTCGGCATATTTCGCTATCCGATTGAATAAACGCCGGTCCGGCGGCCCGAGAGAATGGGAACAGATCCATGCCTGCCATCAAATCCGATATCGAAATTGCGCGTGCAGCAACGAAGAAGCCGATCTTCGAGATTGGTGCTAGGCTCGGCATTCCGCCGGAACAGCTCGTTCCCTATGGTCATGACAAGGCAAAGATCAGCGCCGAGTTCATCGCCGCACAAGAGGGAAAGAAGGACGGCAAGCTGATCCTCGTCACGGCCATCAATCCCACACCGGCAGGCGAGGGGAAGACGACGACCACGGTCGGTCTTGGTGACGGGCTCAACCGCATCGGCAAAAAGGCGATCGTCTGCATCCGCGAGGCTTCGCTTGGTCCCTGCTTCGGCGTGAAGGGTGGGGCGGCCGGCGGCGGCTACGCACAGGTCGTGCCGATGGAAGACATCAACCTGCATTTTACCGGCGACTTTCATGCGATCACCTCGGCGCATAATCTGCTGGCGGCGATGATCGACAATCATATCTACTGGGGCAACGAACAGAATATCGACCTGCGCCGGGTCACCTGGCGGCGGGTGATGGACATGAACGACCGGGCGCTGCGCAGCATGGTCTTCTCGCTCGGCGGTGTTTCCAACGGTTTTCCGCGGCAGGGCGGCTTCGACATTACCGTGGCGTCGGAAGTCATGGCGATCCTGTGTCTTGCGACCGACCTCAAGGATCTGGAGCGGCGGCTCGGTGACATCATCGTCGGCTACCGCTTCGACAAGACGCCGGTCTATGCGCGCGATCTCAAGGCCGATGGCGCCATGGCCGTGCTGCTGAAAGACGCCATGCAGCCGAACCTCGTGCAGACACTGGAAAACAATCCGGCCTTCGTGCATGGAGGCCCCTTCGCCAATATCGCCCATGGCTGCAATTCGGTGGTGGCGACGAAGACCGCGCTCAAACTTGGCGACTATGTCGTGACGGAAGCGGGTTTCGGGGCCGATCTCGGGGCTGAGAAATTCTTTAATATCAAATGCCGCAAGGCAGGGCTTAAGCCGAGTGCTGCGGTGATCGTGGCGACCGTTCGCGCGCTGAAGATGAATGGCGGAGTGAAGAAGGACGATCTCGGCGCAGAGAACGTAGAGGCGCTGGTTCGCGGCTGCTCCAATCTCGGCCGCCACATCGCCAATGTGCGCCGGTTCGGCGTGCCGGTCGTGGTTGCGATCAACCACTTCATCTCGGATACGGATGCGGAAGTCGCGGCCGTGAAGGAATATGTGGCGCGTCACGGCGCGGAAGCCATTCTCTGCCGCCATTGGGCGGAGGGTTCGGCCGGTATCGAAGATCTTGCGCACAAGGTCGTGGAGCTTGCCGAATCCGGACAGGCGAAGTTCGAGCCGCTCTATGGCGACGACCTGCCGCTTCTCGAAAAGATCGAGATCGTCGCTTCGAAGATCTACCACGCCGGCGAGGTAACCGCCGACAAGGCGGTGCGCGACCAGCTCGCGGCCTGGGAAGAGCAGGGCTACGGCAAGCTGCCCGTCTGCATGGCGAAGACGCAATATTCCTTTTCCACCGACCCAAACCTGCGCGGTGCGCCCGAGGGGCATATCGTGCCGGTGCGCGAGGTGCGCCTGTCTGCCGGCGCCGGCTTCGTCGTTGTCATCACGGGCGAGATCATGACCATGCCCGGCCTGCCGAAATCACCGGCCGCGGAGCGGATTTTTCTGAATGACCAGGGCTATATCGAGGGGCTGTTCTAACAGGCCATCGCCTCACAATCCGATTCAGGTCTCTCGCAATCGGCTTGCTGTTCTGCGAATAAGCATTTGATCGCTCTGGCTTTCTAATGACAATAGCGGAAGCCGCCTTTCCTCTCGATCACGTCGAGATGGAAATGGGTTTCGTGTGCCGCGTCGCTCTCAGGGTCGAGTACTGTCGTGAAATAGAGGCAGCCGGCGGCACTCACCGTTCGCTGGAATGCGCCGGTGAGCGTCGAGTCCTCGCGTCGTGAGCGGACCGCAACGGGCTCACCCTTTTCGAAGCTGAAGCTTGCGATATCGATGGCATTGCCGCGGGCATGTTCGGAGATCTTGCCGGTCTCAGCGCTGTTGCGCAGGCGGCAGATATAAGCAGAGGCCTGATTGATGGTGGTGATGCCGCCGCTTTCGGGCAGCGCGACGGAGGCTGCGGGAATGACGCTTCCCTTCATCCACCGCGCCAGCGCCAACGCTGTCGGGCAACGCAGCGTCGCTTCGGGTTTCAATTTGATGCCGGGCAAGGCCTCGGTGACGATAACAGGCTTGTCGATGCCGCAGCCACTGCCATCGTCGATGCGGGGTGTCTCGCGGAAGACGACACCGAGGCTCTGCAGCTCCTTCGTGCATGCTGCGTGATCAGCATCGCTTTCCGGTTCGATCGTCAGATGCTGTTCTTCGAGCGTTTGCTCGGCCGGGGGCTTCGGTGTCTTGTCTTCCGACGAGGGAGCGGGCGGACCTAATTTTTCGGCCGAGGGCGCAGCCGGGGTCTCGCCCGGTTTGGGCTGCGGAGTCGGAACATCGGAGGCGGCCGGTGATGTTTGCGGCTGCCGCGCAGGCTCAGGCTCGGACTGGGGTTTGGGAGCCTCTTCGGCTTCCGGTTTCTTCTCCGGTTGGGGAACTGCTGGCGTTTCGATTGCGGCCTCGGGTTTTGCCGTCGGCACCGGGCCGGTACGTGGCAGTCTTGCACCGGGGAGCAGGGCGAGCGCGGCCAGAAGGACCGCCATCTTCTGAAATTCTCTCACACGTCGTTTCCCGTCGTTGATCGAGCGGAAGGGAAACGCGACGGGATCAAAATCGTTGCAATTGCGCAACGTTTGTCGACATCCTTAAAACTTGATGAAGTTATTCAACATAAATCCACCGCATATATTGACAATAAAACTCATGTTTTTTATGCGGCAAAAAGAAGGCGGCCGTTGGGGCCGTTCTCTGTGCCCAGCCAGCCCCTCGCGCATTTGATGCCGACCAGCCAGCCCGGTCTATTTATCACTCAAGGGTTGGTTTCATGGTTCTTGAACGTTGGCGTTCTGCGCTGTTGGTCTGCACGGCAGCCGCACTTACTTTTTCGGTTTCACATGCTTTCGCGCAGAGCGCTGCGCCTGCCGCGACGACGGGCGAAAAGCCCACCGTGTTGGCCCCTATCGTCGTGAAGGGTTCCCGTGCCGCAAAGGATGTCGGTAGCCCGGCTGACAGTCCTGTTGTCTCCGAGACCACCGCCGAGCAGATCGACCAGAAGCAGATCACGAGCATTGAGGATCTGGGCCGGACGACCGAGCCTGGTGTTTTCTTCAACGTCAATAATCAGAGCGTGAACATTCGCGGTCTCGAGCAGAGCCGTGTTCTGACGACGATCGACGGTATCCCGATTCCCTATCTCGATGACGGCGCGCGTGGTGCCGAAGGTGGGAGCAACACGTTCGACTTCGATGCTCTTTCGACTGTCGATGTCTTGAGGGGCGGGGATTCCAGCCGTGCCGGTTCCGGTGCTCTCGGCGGTGCGCTTCTGCTGCGTACGTTGGAGCCGGAAGATCTCATCGATCCGAACGCCACATGGGGCGGCATCTTCAAGTTTGGTTATGACAGCAAGGATCGCAGCTTCGGCGGTTCGGCCGCTGTCGCCAAGCGGATCGACAACACCGCCATCCTGTTCCAGGGTGATTATCGCAAGGGACACGAGACCGAGAACAATGGCGATGTCGGCGGTTACGGTGCGACCCGCAGCGAGGAAAACCCCGAAGACTACCGCTCGAAGAATTTCCTCTTCAAGGTTCGCCAGTATACCGACAGTGGCCACACATTCGGGCTGACAGCGGAGCATTACGACAAGGATCGCGACATCGATCTCATGACCGGCCAGACGCTCACCGGCACCTATCGTCCAGGCAACCGCGATACGTTCAACGACGCCAAGCGCGACCGCGTCTCACTGGATTACAAATACGAAGCGCAGGATGCAGACAGCCTGATCGACCGGGCAAATGCGGTCTTCTACTGGCAGGATATCGTCAAGAACGTTGGCGAAAACAGCATCCGCAACACGACGCCGATCGGCATCTACAAGCGTGATAACGAATTCGAACAGCGGGCGATCGGCTTTGCAGGAAATGCAGAGAAGAGCTTCGAAGCCGGCGGGTTCGATCACAAGGTCACCGCCGGACTGGATATTTCCTTCTCCAAGGCAAACCAGTATTCCGCCGGCCAGGACAATTGCGGTCCGGGACCGTTCCCGCCGTTTGGCTCGTGCAACTTCCTGCACACGAACCAATCCGATATGCCTGATGTCGATGGCAAGAAGGTCGGCTTCTTTATCGATGACAAGATTTCGGTTGGCGACAGCCCGTTCTCGCTGACGCCGGGTGTACGTTTCGACTGGTACGATTACAGCCCGAAGCGGACGGCTGCCTACGAAGAAAACCCAGCCTACAATGGTCTGCCGGCGGGACAGAGCGATAGCCAGTTTTCGCCGAAGCTGCGCGCCTCCTTCGAGCCGCGTCAGGATGTCGAAATCTATGCGCAGTGGTCGATGGGCTTCCGTGCACCCGACGTTCAGGAACTCTATCTCGACTACGGCGCACCAGGCAGCTACCTCAGCCTCGGAAATCCGGACCTGAAGCCGGAAACCAGCCAGGGCATCGAAGTCGGCGCGAATTTCGGTGATGACGATCTCGGTGGTCATGTCGGTCTATTCTACAACAAGTATCGCAACTTCATCGATACCGAGTCCGTTACGGACACGACCGGGACCTATCCGCTCGGCATCACGTCGTACTTCAATCGCGACCGTGTGCGCATCTACGGTATCGAAGCCAACGCGCATAAGACCTTCGACAATGGCTTCCACGTTTCAGCCGGCATCAGCTACATGAACGGCATCGATACGGACACGAACGAAGTTATCAGGTCGGTCACGCCCTTCAAGGCTATCGCAAGTGCCGGTTACGCGACCGAGACTTGGGGTACGGATGTCACGTTCAACGCTTCGACTGGCGCGCGTGAGGGCTACGTGAAGCCGACAACGCCGCCGTCGACGCCGTTCTTTGCTCCTGGCTACGGAACCGTCGATCTGACCGGATGGTGGGAGCCCGAACAGGTCAAGGGCCTGACGGTGCGCGCCGGCGTCTACAACGTCTTTGACAAGACATACTATGAAGCGGTGAATACGCAGACGCTGACCACGACGCCTGCACAGCCGATGGAGTATTATTCGGAAGCGGGCCGGACCTTCAAGGTCACGTTGACCCAGCGCTTCTAACACCTCTCAGGGCGGCTTTCGGGCCGCCCTTTTTCATGGGCCGATCACCTCTTGCGCTTGGCTCCATCTCAGGCTAACAATTTCGCCCATGAAGAAGTCCTTGAACATTGCAGTTTGGTGGTGGGCTCGCTGAGGCGGCCTCGACCAATCGTGTCCAAAGACGACGAACGAGCCGCCCGAAACTTCGAGGCGGCTTTTTTGTTTCAAAGGCCGCCTTTCGTCCGGGCCCGATAACGGAGTGGAACTATGGTAACGATCCTGCGGGATGATGGTGCGGAAATCTACGAGACCAAGGGCGGCATCACCGTCACCCGGCAGAGGCGGGCCATTCCCTATGCCGATGCGGTATCGTCCTATGTCGACAAGCTCGACGAGCGTCGCGGCGCCGTCTTCTCCTCGAATTACGAATATCCGGGTCGTTATACGCGTTGGGATACCGCCGTCGTCGATCCGCCGCTCGGCGTTTCCTCCTTCGGCCGCAATGTCTGGATCGAAGCCTATAACGAGCGCGGTGAGATCATCCTCGAGTTTATCGTCGAGCGGCTGAAGACCGTCCGCGAACTCGAACTCGGTGCATCGACCGCGCGCCGGCTCGACCTGACGGTCAAGTTGCCGGACCGCGTCTTTACCGAAGAAGAGCGCTCGAAGATGCCGACCGTCTTTACCGTGCTTCGCGCCATCACCGATCTCTTCTATTCGCAGGCCGATGCCAGCATCGGCTTCTACGGGGCCTTCGGCTACGATCTCGCCTTCCAGTTCGACGCGATCAACCTGAAGCTGGAGCGTCCTTCCGACCAGCGCGACATGGTGCTTTACCTGCCGGACGAAATCCTCGTCGTTGACAACTATGCCGCCAAGGCCTGGGTCGACCGCTATGATTTCGCCAAGAATGGCAAGACCACCGAGGGCAAGGCGGGCGATATCGCCGGCGAGCCGTTTATCCGCACGGATACGATCCCGCCGAAAAGCGATCACCGTCCCGGCGAATATGCCGAGCTTGTCGTCAAGGCGAAGGAGAGCTTCCGCAAGGGTGACCTCTTCGAAGTGGTGCCGGGCCAGAAATTCATGGAGCGCTGCGAAAGCAAGCCTTCTGACATTTCAAAGCGGCTGAAGGCGATCAACCCGTCGCCCTATTCCTTCTTCATCAATCTCGGAAACCAGGAATATCTTGTTGGTGCCTCGCCTGAGATGTTCGTTCGTGTTTCCGGCCGCCGCATTGAAACCTGCCCGATCTCGGGCACCATCAAGCGTGGTGACGATCCGATCGCCGACAGTGAGCAGATCCTGAAGCTGCTGAACTCCAAGAAGGACGAGTCCGAACTGACCATGTGCTCGGATGTCGACCGCAACGACAAGAGCCGTGTCTGCGAGCCGGGTTCGGTCAAGGTCATCGGTCGCCGCCAGATCGAGATGTATTCGCGCCTGATCCACACGGTCGACCATATCGAAGGCCGCCTTCGCGACGACATGGACGCCTTCGACGGCTTTCTGAGCCACGCTTGGGCGGTGACCGTCACCGGTGCGCCGAAGCTTTGGGCGATGCGTTTCATCGAAGCGCATGAGAAGAGCCCGCGTGCATGGTATGGTGGGGCGATCGGCATGGTTGGCTTTAATGGCGACATGAATACTGGCCTGACGTTGCGCACCGTGCGCATCAAGGACGGCATTGCCGAAGTGCGTGCCGGCGCGACGCTACTGAACGATTCCATTCCCGAGGAAGAAGAAGCCGAAACCGAACTGAAGGCCTCCGCCATGCTCTCCGCAATCCGCGATGCCAAGACCGGTAATTCCGGCAAGACCCAGCGCGATGTTGCTTCGGTGGGCAAGGGTGTCAACATCCTGCTGATCGACCATGAAGACAGCTTCGTGCACACGCTGGCGAACTATTTCCGCCAGACGGGCGCCACGGTTTCGACGGTACGCACGCCGGTGCCGGAGGAAATCTTCGATCGGTTGAACCCGGATCTGGTCGTGCTGTCGCCCGGTCCCGGCAATCCGAAGGATTTCGATTGCAAGGCGACGATCAAGAAGGCGAGGGCGCGCAACCTGCCAATCTTCGGCGTCTGCCTTGGCCTGCAGGCACTCGCCGAGGCCTATGGTGGTGAACTGCGCCATCTGGCATTGCCGATGCACGGCAAACCGTCGCGTATCCGCGTGCTGGAACCGGGCATCGTCTTCTCCGGCCTCGCCAAGGAAGTGACGGTCGGTCGCTATCATTCGATCTTCGCGGACCCTTCGACATTGCCACGCGAGTTCATCATCACCGCCGAGAGTGAGGATGGTACGATCATGGGCATCGAACATGCCAAGGAGCCGATCGCGGCCGTGCAGTTCCATCCGGAATCGATCATGACGCTCGGCGGCGATGCCGGCATGCGGATGATCGAGAACGTGGTGGCGCATCTGGCGCGGCGGGCCAAGACCAAGGCGGCTTGAACGCCGATCTTGTAAAAGAGCAAAGAAAAACCCGCCTGTAACGGCGGGTTTTTTACGTTCGGAGTTGTTCGTCTAGACGCGCCGCATAAGGCGGGCGACGATGGATACGACGAACAGCACCAGGAAGATGAAAAACAGAACCTGGGCGATCGAAGCGGATGCGCCGGCAATGCCGCCAAATCCAAGGACGCCTGCAATCAGGGCTACGACGAGAAATACCAGAGCATAGTACAGCATCGCGATCTCCTTTGTCGGTTGCTGGCAATATAACGGAAACGAGAGCGCTTCGTTCCATTGCTGCTGCGACCAATTCAATTGCGTGCCGTTTTGGACGGTCTCAGCCGAACTGCAGGTCTGTCTTGAAGGACGGATCGCCATCGCGCGGCATCGGCGGTTCGGCGGCTGCGAGATAGGATCTGGCGGGCCCTGTCAGGACGAACCAGAGACTGGCGCCGATCATGAAATAGGCGGCCGTCGGATCGTCGGAGCGCGAAACGAAGGGAAGGCATATGGCGGTGAAGAGAATGGCAAGCCGCACGGCCCATTCCGTCTCACGCTTCATGAAGGCTCTAGTGCGAAGCTTCCTGTAGGCAGTGGCATTATAGCCATCGGTGCTCCGGCCGGATTTCGACAGCATCCAGGCGGAGGGCAGGGCCAGCATCACGAGGCCGCCGTAGCAGAGAAGCAGTGCTGCACCGGACAGGAACTGCCCGGCGGCGAAGAACAGAGCGCCCGTTACGGCGATGTTCCAGAGTGGCTCCAGCCGTTCCGGCGACAGGCCAGTGCGCATGTGCCAGGCCCGCAAGGAACTGGCCGCACCGTCGAGCAACGGTTGGTCGATGTAGTGATTGATCCAGTGCATGCGCGGTCCCCGATTGACTGCTAGCCCGTCAACACCACGCAATTGGGTCGCTATCATGGCGCAAATGGCGAAAGCGTCAGCCTGTGACGTTTTCGCAAATATGGGCGCCTATGTCCGCCGCTTGACGACGCGCAGGTTCAGTTCCGATCGGAGCTTGAAACCGAGTGCCTTGTAGAGCGTGATCGCGGGCGTGTTGGTGTAGTAAGCGTGCAGGAACACGGTATCGCCCCTGGCGGAAATTTCTCCGGCGACGTAGCGAAAGAGCAGAGTGCCGAGGCCCTTACCCTGAAAATCTGGATGTGTGCAAAGGCCGCTGAGTTCGCCATAGCCGGGCTGTCGCATGCGCTGTCCGGCCATGGCAACGAGCCGGCCGTCGACCTTCACGCCCCAGAAGGTTCCGAGTTTCTGCGCGCCTGATGTGAAGGGGCCGGGCTTGGACAGCATCGCCAGGGCCAGCATTTCCTCGGCATCGTCGGGCGTCAGCGGCTGCAGGCGGCTGTCGGAGATGCGCTCATAGGGGCGCTCGGCGATCATCTGCACCAGCTTTCCTTCCGAGACGAGCGTCAAACCTTCGGGGATGACGACCGGAGCGGCTTCGACGATTGCCATGACTTCGTCAGCGGCAGGTAGGTTTTCCAGCGCTTCGAGACTTTCGCGGCTGTCATCTGCGGCAGCTCCGAAGGGGACGATGGAGGGCGGATAGCGCATTGCGCGTTCGCCGCCTTCGGCAAGATCGGCATGCGCAGACTGGAGTGCGTTCCAGATCGGGCGGTCAAGGACATGGCTCATGGGGTTTTCTCCTTTACGGCGCTTGCTCGGCGGGGCAATGGAGCTTCGGCAAGGCCGTCCTCAATGGCGGCAAGTTGTTCCAGTAGCGGGCCGTCGAGATCCCTGCAGAGATCGGCGACGGCGGCTGCGATACGCGGCCAGACATTCCGTCTGGAATAGTCGACGAGTTCCTGTCCTTTCGGCGTCAGCGACACGACCCTTCGACGCTGATCTTCGGCGGATGGCTGCATGTCGAGCAAGCCGAGCTCCATCAGCTGCGAGGCCGTGCGCGTGGCGCCAGGCTGGGTGATGCCGACGGCCTGCGCCAGTTCCCCGATTGTCAACGGACCTAGCCGGTCAATCGCGCCAAGGAAGGGATATTGCGCGGCCTGGATAGAGACGCCCAGTTCCTCGATCACCTGTTGCGTGTCCGCCTGTAGGCGCTCGCCGATACGACGGAAGCGGCTGCCGAGGCATAGGTAACCCAGCGATTTCACGACATCCTCGACCAAGGAAGTTTCCCTACAGTAATTACATAACGAGTTATATAATTACTTATGGAGTTTGCGTCAATCATCATCAGGGCAGCTATGTGGCGTTCATCTTGAGGAAAGTTCAGCCGCGCCTTGCATGCGCCAAAGCCTTTGACATTTCGGTGCGGATTGCCCATATGACGCGCATCAGCCGCCTGCGCGATTCCCGCGTGGGCGGTTTTGCGTTTCAATGGCTTAAATGCTGCAATTCATTCGCAACCGCAGGGGGACGATATGAACGACGAGGGCAATCTCACGGTTCGGAAACTGGCGTTCTGGGGTATCCCCCTGTCGCTTGGGGTCATGGGTTTGAAGATGGTCGCTTGGTGGGTGACGGGTTCGGTTGCGTTGCTCTCGGACGGACTGGAATCCTTCGTCAATGTGGTTGCCGCTTTCATCGCCTTCTTCGTTATCCGCTATGCGCAGAAGCCGGCCGATCACGACCATCCCTTCGGCCACCACAAGGCTGAATATCTCTCGGCCGTGACCGAAGGCGTGATGATCGTCGTCGCCGCTTTGCTGATCGTCGAGGAGGCCGTTACCCATCTTGCCAATCCGCGCATGCTGGAAGCGCCGGTTCTCGGCCTTACGATCAACTTTGCCGCCGGTGTCATCAATTTCGTCTGGGCGCGACTTCTGATACGCACGGGGCGCAAGCACCGCTCTGCGGCGCTGACGGCCGACGGCCAGCATATCATGTCCGATGTGGTGACCTCGGTCGGCGTCCTCATCGGCCTGCTTCTGGCGCTGGCGACGGGTTATGCGATCTTCGACCCCGTTCTCGCCATTCTCGTCGCGCTCAACATTCTCTATCAGGGCTGGAAGGTTATCTCGCAATCGATCGGCGGTCTGATGGACCAGGCGGTCGAGCCGCAGGAGGAAGAGGCGATCAAGCAGGCGATTGCCACCCATGCGGCGGGTTCGATCGGTGTGCATGACCTTAAGACGCGCCGTGCCGGTTCTGTGACCTTCGTCGATTTCCATCTTGTCGTGCCGGCGAAGATGACGGTTCGCGAGGCGCATGATATTTGCGACCGCCTTGAAGATGCCATCAGGGCCGCGCATGCGGGCGCGACCATTGCCATTCACGTGGAGCCAGAGGGCGAAAAAGCCCATGGCATCCGTGTCAAAGTGATCAAGGAGGCGTAATGCCCAATACAGACGTTTCCAGCCTTTCGATGCTGGGCCAGCAGACGGAAACCGCCAGAAGCCCGGAAGAGGCCGTTCTGGAAAAGGTGCCCTCCAGCCATGCCGGCACCGATTACGTGGTGCGCTTCACCGCGCCCGAGTTTACCTCGCTCTGCCCGATGACCGGCCAGCCGGATTTCGCCCATATCGTCATCGATTATATTCCGAACGAATGGCTGGTGGAATCGAAGTCGCTCAAGCTTTTCCTGCATTCCTTCCGCAATCACGGCGCCTTCCACGAGGACTGCTCTGTTTATATTGCCAAGCGTATCGTCGATCTTCTCGATCCCAAGTGGCTGCGCATCGGCGCCTACTGGTATCCGCGTGGGGGCATTCCGATCGACGTCTTTTGGCAGACCGGCAAGCCGCCGGAAGGCGTATGGCTGCCGGATCAGGGCGTTGCCACCTACCGCGGACGTGGGTGAGCCGCGGTCGGGCGCAGCCCGAGCAATCGATCCAGTCAATCGATTGCAGAGGCGAACGCCCTGAGCCCTAGCGAAGGGCCGAGCAAGGGTGCGGCAGGTTAGAATCTACTGCCGCCCATTTCTGGTCACTGAACCTCAAACATCCGTCGTGTCGCCGGAGTCATCCGTAAAGTCATCATCATTGTCGTCGTAGTCGGCCTGCTGGATGTTGCCGTTATTGTCATCGGCCTGCTTATCGTCCGCCTGGCTATTGTCGCTGTAGTAATTGTTGATGACAGTTTCCTCGACCGGGCTGCTGGCATTGCCGAAGGGATTGGCGCCGCCGAAAGGCGAGCCGAGGCCGAGCGACGACATGTGGTTTCCGAAAATGCCTGACAGAGAGTTGGCAAGCAGCATGCCGCCGGCCACACCGGCCGCTGTTCCAAGAGCACCTTGCAGGAAGCTGCCGCCGGCGGACGGAGCAGAGGCCTGCCGGCTCCAGGGGCCGGTCGGCTGCTGTGCCATCTGACGGCTGTTGTCATAGCCGCGGGGCTGGTCGTAGCTTTCTCTCGGCGCGCCGCCCCAGGGGCCGGGGGTAGGGGCCGGCTGCTGTGTCTGGCTGCTGCCGAAGATGGAGCTCAGGAAGCCACCTTGCTCAGCCTGGCGGCGGTCGCCATCGCCGGCTTCAAGCTGGTGCACGCGCTCTTCGAGTTCCTTGATATGGTTGGCGGCTGCTTCCAGCCCCTTTTCCTGCACGATGACAGCCTGAGCCAGATAGTAGGTGGCGGACGGCTGGGCGCGCGTCGCTTCCGTGATCAGCGCTTCAGCCTCAGGGTCGCGTGGCGTTGCGCCGGCGGTGCGGACGCGGTCGAAGAGGGCAGTCAGCAATTGGCGTTCTTCCGGTGACATGTCCTGTCTCCTTTAAGGTTCGGCGGCTTCGGCGGGAGGCCGCGTAAGGCTGAGTTAGGAAGTGATTTTGGCATTTCAAAGCCTTGGCGGCTTACATTTCTGTAAGCTCAGGCCTCTCTCAGCCAGACGCGCAAAGGCCCCAGAAGTTCAAAACCTGCGCGCAGGGCCTCGTCGAGATCATCACCCTGCTCGTAACCGACGAGCGGTTCCTGCGGATAGAGTTCTGCTGCCTGAGACATCAGTCCGCGACGGATATCTTCACCGCGCCCGTCCTCGGCAAAGAGATTGGACAGGCCGACGACGCCGGCATGGTGGTTGAGGATACCGCCGCCGATCGGCTTGCCGTTTTCGACGCCGAGCATGAAGGCGATTTCCGGATCGGTTAGCAGCGGCTCTGCAAAAATCTTCTGCGTCACCGGCCCGTTCGCTTTCGTCCATTCCGCTTCCCAGTTTGCGAAGTCTGCGGCATTTTCCATACGCTTCCAGGTGATCGGGGACTTGGTGAAGACTGGCCTGCGAATGCCGATCCATTCTGCTTCGAACAGCATCCTGAAACCGAGTTGCGCAAGATTGAGCGCAGCGTAGCTGTCCTTGACCGCCCAATCGCGCGTGTCGTCGTTGACCAGCGTCGCCACGGCTTCGGCCGTTTCGCCGTCCGCCTCATCAAGTGTGACTGCGTCGGGATAGAAGGGCGGCGTGCCGCGCCGGTGGAACCAGATGGTTGCCGTGAATTCGCCGGGCGAGCCCTGCGCCCTGCAGACGGCATCGCACCAGAAGGCGTTGTTGCGCACTGCCGCGCGTAGCAAGGAGGAGGTCATTTTGCGTTTCTCCCGGTCTTTTCCGAGGATGCAACCATATCGTCCGTTTGTCATAAGAATATCTTCACCGGTTCTGGCCTTCCTCTTTTTCTCACATTGTTTTACGCATTGAGTCGCACTATGTGCGTGGAACCGCATTGGACGTGAGAGAGGTTCGAATGAACGACGAAGAAGAACAGGACGACAAGACGAAGGAACTGCCGCTCGGCAAGGAAACGGAGGCGAACCTTTTCAAGTCGCGCTCGATCTTCATCTATGGGCCGATCACGCAGGAACTGGCGCAGAAGGTTTGCACCCAGCTCGTGGCGCTTGCTGCCGCCAATGACGAAGATATCCGTATCTATGTGAATTCGCCGGGCGGCCACGTCGAGTCAGGCGATTCCATTCACGACATGATCAAGTTCATCAAGCCGAAGGTCTGGATGATCGGTACGGGCTGGGTCGCCTCGGCCGGCGCGCTCATCTATGCCGCGGCTCCGAAGGAACGCCGCATCTGCCTGCCGAACACCCGCTTCCTGCTGCACCAGCCCTCCGGCGGCACGCGCGGCATGGCTTCGGACATCGAGATCCAGGCACGCGAAATCATCAAGATGAACGAGCGCCTGATCAAGATCTTCTCGAAGGCCACTGGCCAGTCGGAAGAAAAGATCGCCAAGGACATCGACCGCGATTACTGGCTCTCGGCCGAAGACGCCGTCGCCTATGGTCTCGTTGCGCGCATCGTGACCTCGCAGAGCGAAATCTGATTTTTCGCTGAGCTGCTTTGAATTAGCGCCCCGTCTGCTATCTGCAGGCGGGGTGTTTTCGTTTTCTGATCCCGGATTGCCGTTGAAGCGAACATTTCCGGCGGCAATCCGCCTTGCGCGCCTCCCGCTAATACTGCTCCATGCGCAATCTTCGCAGCCGGAGTCGCATCATGTTCAAGGATTTTTCCGTTCAAAGCCTGTTCATGGGCCTGCTGACGGCTTTCGTCGGATTTACCAGCTCCTTTGCTGTGGTCCTGCATGGGCTTCAAGCGGTTGGCGCGACTGACGCGCAGGCCGCTTCGGGATTGATGGCATTGTCGGTCTCGATGGGGCTTTGCGCCATCCTGCTCAGCGCTGTGACGCGCCTGCCGATCAGCATCGCGTGGTCAACGCCGGGGGCGGCGCTGCTGGCGAGCATCGGCACGATCGACGGCGGCTTCAATGCGGCTGTCGGAGCCTTCATCCTCTGCGCCGTGCTGATTGTCGTTGCCGGACTGTTCAAGCCGCTCGGGCGAGCGGTTGCTGCAATCCCGGCGCCGCTTGCCAATGCCATGCTGTCAGGCGTGCTGCTCGGCCTCTGCTTCGCTCCCGTCAAGGCGATTGCCTTCAATCCGCTTCTCGGCCTGCCGATCATTCTTACCTGGATCGTGGTCGGCGCCTTCAAGCGTCTCTGGGCAGTGCCGGCGGCGCTCGTTGCCTTCGCGCTGGTGCTGGCCTTCGGCGTCGATATTCCCGCAGGAGCGCTTGCTTCGCTCGAACAATCGCTGGTGCCGGTCATCGATATCGTGCATCCGGTCTTCAATCTCGCCGGTTTTATCTCCATCGCGCTGCCGCTCTTCATTGTGACGATGGCTTCGCAGAATATTCCCGGCATCGCAGTGCTGAAGGTCAATCACTATGATCCGAAGCCGGGACCACTTTTTGCCGTGACCGGTATCTTTTCGCTGCTGGCCGCACCCTTCGGCGGACACGCGGTCAATCTGGCGGCGATCACGGCGGCGATGTGCGCCGGGCAGGATGCGCATGCCGATCCGGCGCGGCGCTATTGGGCGGCGCTTATCTCCGGTGTCGGCTATGTTATCCTTGGCCTGCTTGCCGGTGCCGTGACTGCCTTCGTTGCTCTCGCGCCGCCTATCCTGATCGAGGCCGTGGCCGGTCTCGCACTGGTCGGTGCGTTCTCCGGTTCGGCTACGGCGGCATTTCAGGCGCCTGAAACGCGTGAGGCTGCAGCGATCACATTCCTGGTCACTGCATCGGGCGTTTCCTTCGGCGGCGTTTCCGGTGCCTTCTGGGGGTTGGTTGCCGGTGGGCTGATGCTTGCCCTGTCGCGTCTCGTGCAGGCGAGGAAAAGGTAGGCGGGGGGTTGCCGGAATTTCCGACGGAGGCTATAAGCGCGGTCATGAAGAGCACAAGCGCACGGATTTCCGAGACGATTGCACGCGGCCGCACGGCCCTGCGTGACAATACGCGCGCCCTGACCTCGCTTCTTCTCCTCGGCCTTACGCGCGGTTGCCGGGTCCTTTGAGGAGCGCCCGGCGGCCGAAAGCCCGCCCGGCCATCGCTCCTCGCGACTCACTTTCAAAATTGACCAAACGACCGATCAAAGGTCCGCATTTGCTGTCGTCAAGCCATACATGATCGGCTAAGACACGGGGCAAATGCCGGGACGAGGAGACAAGACAATGGACAACACCACCAGCCGATCCTCCGCAGGCGCCAAGGGCATGCCCGACGCAGCCGTCAAATACCGGCCCTATCCGCAGGTGAACATTCCTGACCGCACCTGGCCGACCAAGACCATCAGCAAGGCGCCGATCTGGTGCTCCGTCGATCTGCGCGACGGCAATCAGGCGCTCGTCGATCCGATGGGCCATGACCGCAAGGCGCGCATGTTCCAGCTGCTGCTGGAGATGGGCTTCAAGGAAATCGAGATCGGGTTCCCCTCGGCCTCGCAGACCGATTTCGATTTCGCCCGTTGGTGCGTGGAAGAGGGCAATGTGCCCGACGACGTATCACTGCAGGTGCTGGTGCAGTGCCGGCCCGAGCTGATCACGCGCACCTTCGAGGCGCTGGAGGGTGCCAAGCAGCCGATCGTGCATTTCTACAATTCGACCAGCGAGTTGCAGCGTCGCGTCGTCTTCGCCAAGGATGTGAACGGCATCAAGCAGATCGCCGTCGATGCCGCCAAGATGATCAGCGACATGGCGGCCAAGGCCGGCGGTGGCTACCGTTTCGAATATTCGCCTGAGAGCTTTACCGGCACCGAACTCGATGTAGCGCTGGAAATCTGTAATGCCGTCATCGAGGTGATGAAGCCGACGCCTGACAACAAGCTCATCATCAACCTGCCTTCGACGGTGGAGATGGCGACGCCGAACGTCTATGCCGACCAGATCGAATGGATGTGCCGCAATCTCGACAATCGCGAAAACCTGATCATCTCGCTGCATCCGCACAATGACCGCGGCACGGGTATTGCCGCCGCCGAACTGGCGCTGCTGGCAGGTGCCGACCGCGTCGAAGGCACGCTCTTCGGCAATGGCGAGCGCACCGGCAATGTCGACGTCGTCACCATGGCGTTGAACATGTTCACGCAGGGTGTCGATCCGGAAATCGACTGCTCGAACATCGAGCGCATCAAGGAAGTGTTCGAATATTCGAACCAGATGGCGATCACCGAGCGTCACCCCTATGTCGGCGAGCTGGTCTATACGGCCTTCTCCGGTTCGCATCAGGATGCGATCAACAAGGGCATGAAGGCAGCGCAGGTCGCCAACCATCCGGTCTGGGAAGTGCCTTACCTGCCGATCGATCCGCGTGACGTCGGCCGTTCCTACGAGGCGATCATCCGCATCAACTCGCAGTCCGGCAAGGGTGGCATCGCTTATATTCTCCAGCAGGATTACGGGCTCAACCTGCCGCGCAACCTGCAGGTCGAATTCCGCGGAGACATCCAGCGCATCACCGATGAAGAGGGCAAGGAGCTTCCGTCGAAGCGCATCTACGACCGCTTCATCGAGCGCTACGTGACCCAGCCGGGTGGCCGCCTGAAGTTCGTCGATCACCACACCTATCCCGACACCGAGCACAAGGGACAGCGGATCGTGGCTGCCGAGATCACCGACAATGGTGAGATCAAGCGTATCGAGGGACGTGGTAACGGCCCGATCGACGGCTTTATCAACGCGCTGTCACACTATCTCGGCATCGAAATGTCGGTCGAAGACTATTCGGAGCATTCGCTGCAGCATGGATCGAATGCCGCCGCTATCTCCTATGTCGAGACGTCTTATCCGGGTGGAAAGCTCTTCGGTGCCGGCATCAACACCAATATCGTCGCCGCATCGCTCGAAGCGATCGTGTCGGCTGCCAATCGGGTGCTCGATGTAAAGGCCGGCAAGGCTTGAGCATTCTCATCTAAAGCGTGTCGCGATATTTTCGGGTGACGTTGCCTGACAATGCCAAGGGCGAGCTCATCGAGCTCGCCCAAGCTTTTTCCAGATCACAGATTCAGATTGCGGCGGCGATTTCCATCGCGAGCTGGCTGAGCGTGGCTTCGGCAGAGGGGCCGGCCAGCACATAGGACGTGCCGGCATTGTGCCAGGTCACGAGGCCGATTTCGTCGCGGATCGTTTCCTTGAAATCTTCCGTTTCCGGCGGTTGCGCATCCTTGCGGAAGCAGATCGAAATGATATCGCCGTCGGAATTGGAATAGACGAGCTGGCCGACGGGGCGGTTGTCGCCAAGGATCACGCGAGCGCCCTGGAAGGTCCAGGAGTCACGCGACAGATCCGGCACGCGGAAGGGTACGCCGATCGCCGTCGTCAGCCAGGAGGAGATTTCCTCGGACTGGGACGCCGGCACTTCTACGAGGTGGCGCGGCTGGCGCACGAGCAGACGCTGGAAGGCAGTGACATCGCCCAGCCAGTCGTTGGTATTGATCTGCGGCGCCGTGATCGGCGCAGCGTCATCCGTATCAGGGGCATTGCCGATGAAATAGCCGATGCCGCCACCGATGACGAAGAGGAGGAGGGCGGCTGCCAGTGCCTGGCGACCGCTCGGAGCGAGCTTCAGCTGCAGGCGGGGATTGCGCTGGGCGATCGGCGTCTTCGGCGGTTGCGTGCTCTTGATGGAGCGGACGAGCGCCAGCGGAACTGGCTCCTTCAGCATGTCGTCCAGTTTCCGACGGCCGAAATCGACGCCGTGGCGAAGCTTATCGTAGATCTTGCGGGCATTTTCATCAGTCGCCAGAAGGTTTTCCAGCTCCAGCTGCTGTTCCGATGTGGCTTCGCCATCAAGGAGGGCTGCGAGCTGGGCTTCCAGTGGCTGTTTTTTGAAATCGAGCAATGGGTCAGTACCTGTGGACGGGCGGATTATGGCCGGACAATGCGGCAAAATGGAGTCGCGCCGTGGCAAGCTGGCCGGCAATGCTGCCGATTGCGACGCCCATGATTTCGGCCGCCTGCTGGTAGTTGTGGCCTTCCACGTCGATCAAAAGAAAGATGCTGGCGACACCTTCCGGCATCTCGACGAGCATGCGGTGCAACGCATCGGTATCGACCACGCCCGATCGTTCGCGGATGGCGTCGCGGATATCGGTCACATTGTTGCGTGCGGCCGAGCGTGGTTTGCGCTTGCGGCTGTCTTCCACCCATTGCTGGTGGGCGAGCGCGTAGATCCAGCTTTCCAGCCGTCCCTCGCCATTCCACTGATGCCCTCTGGAAATCGCACGCAGACACACCGCCTGAACCAGTTCATCAGCCGTAGCCGTCTCTCCCGCGAGCGTGATCGCAAAGCGGCGGAGGCGGGGCAGGAGACCGACGAGATCTCGTCTGATATCGGAGGTGGTGGTCGCGGGTTGGCGCATTTTTTTTCCAAGAAGCATTCACAACGACTGGAACTCATACTGGCTTCCAATACTGGCCGGCTTTAAGCAGAAGCCTGCCGGCGGGTGTAAGCCATCATATCTGTCCGGTCATGCAGGCGGCTTTATGAAGCAAGTCGCCCGTATTTCGCAAGCGCGGGGTTCGTTTCATCCATCCCTTTCAAAGGGATTTACGCAGTCTATTCCGCGGAGCTTGCCTCAATATGTCCTGTAACCGTTCAGGTTCTGCAGAAGAGCGCGATAGGCCCAGGTGTTTTCACCGCCGCGATCGCGGATCTCGACGAGCTGAACGCGGGCGCCCTGCAGGTCTCCCTGTTCGGCAAGCGCCATGCCCATGTAGGAGCGCGCGAGAATGTAATTCTCATCCTGCTGCAGCGCCTTCTTATAATAGGACATGCCGAGTTCCATGCGCCCGGCCTTGCGATTGGCGTAGCCGAGATAGTTCAGGATGCGCGGATCGTTCTGATTCTTTGCAAGATTGAGCACGGTAATGGCGTTCTCATACTGTTCGGCATAGGCGAACTCGCGGGCGAACTTGTAGAGATCGTCATCATTGAAGCTCTGCTTCTTGGGATCGACGCATTCCTTTGCCTTTGCATCCCAGACCTTGCCGTCGGCGCATTTCGTCGTCGTCTCGGTTTTCGGGGGCGGCGACGTTTCATCGTTCTCATCGCCGACCGCAAAAGCTGACGTGGCGAGGCCGACCGCGAATAGGGAAACGAGCGAAAGCCTGCACAGGCGATGGAAAGAAGCAGTCATCGGGCATACTCCTATTGAGGCGATGCGGTGGCCGAATTGTACGCCGACCGATAAAAATACCAAGAGGTTCTGCGGCGTTTATTGCTTATGCTGCGACATCGCAGCGTGCTCTTCAGATCTTGCTTCAACACGTGGCGAAACTGATTCCGAAAAACCAGCTAACGTGCGAAGATATCGGCACTTTCAGGCGCCATGCCGTCGCCCGTATCGTTTATGCTGAAGCGCTCGCCCTTGACTTCCCAGGCACCCGGAGAACCGGAGATCGAGAAGAGGTTATAGGCGGCGCGCGGCTTTATGCCGCCCGGCCCCTGCGAGGCCGAGGCTATGCCGACGACAGGCACCGGGCCGGTCTGTCCGCGCAGCCAGTAGAGGGTGTTCAGATGGGTGTGGCCGTGCAGCACAAGCTCCGCCCCGCCGGTGGAAACGACGGCTGCGAAGCGGCGGATGCCGATCATGCGCTTGTAAAAGGACGTTGCGCCACGGATGGGCGGATGATGGATCATGACGACGCGGAACAATCCGGCTTCGCCGGCGGCGCGCAGCATGTTGACTGTATCGCGTGCCTGGCGGGCGCCGAAAAAGCCGGACGCAGCAAAGGGTGGGGTTGCGACGGCGGTCGAGCAGCCGACGATGGCGACCTTGTCGCGGATGCGAAGGTAAGGGAAAATGTGCTTGTCTTCCTGCCATTCCGGCGGGGCGAGGTCGCCGCGCACATAGTCGTACCAGGCACGCATCGATTTTTCATAAGCGCCCGGTACGTAGGCATCATGGTTGCCAGGCACGACCGAGGTGGCGGCGGGATCGCCGAGTTCGCGCAGCCAGGCTGCGGCAGTGCGTATCTCGATGCCGCTCGCCAGATTGACGAGATCGCCCGTGACGGCCAGATGGTCGGCCTCATGACGTCTGATGTCATCCAGCAACAGATCGAGCGTGCTGCCGAAAAGGTGCTTGCGCCGGTTGCGGTGCCAGTTCACAAAACCCGTAATGCGTTTCGAGAAAAGCTCGTGAATGGAAAGACGGGGCAGAGGGCCGAGGTGAACGTCGGAGATATGCGCGAGCTTGAACATGCAACGACACATAGACCAGCTTCTTTACAATTCAAACACATCCCGGTGATGAGAGCCTGAAAGAGACCATGGCGGACAAACAAAAATGGCCCCTTCACATGAAAGTGTTACTGCGGCTGCTGCACGTGTTTTTTGCATTTTCCCGCGGGATGACGATGGGAGTGCGCGCGGCCTGTTTCGACGAGCAGGGACGCCTGTTTCTCGTGCGTGACGGCCTTACCGACGGTTGGCATATGCCGGGTGGCGGCGTGGAACGCAACGAGACGGTAGGGGATGCGCTGATCAAGGAGTTGCGGGAGGAGGGCAACCTCAGGATCGTCGGCAAGCCGCAGCTCTTCCACGTCTACTTCAACACCTCCGTCAGCCGCCGCGACCATGTGATATTTTACCGGACGACCGTGGAGCAGACCGCGCCGCGTAAGCCGAACTGGGAGATCTCCGACAGTGGCTTCTTTGACATCGACAAGCTGCCGGAGGGGACGACCGGCGCCACATTGCGAAGGCTCGCCGAACTCCGCGGCGAGGCGGAGCCTGCGCATTACTGGTGAGGTTCAGGCTGCGGCTGCGAGCCTGTCACGGCCATGCGGCCGGTCGAGATCGAGTGCAGGTCCTGATGGCACGATGCCTGTCGGGTTGATCGTCTTGTGGCTGCGGTAATAGTGCTCCTTGATATGGCGCAGGTTCACCGTGCCGGCGACACCAGATGTCTGGTAGAGGTCGCGCAGATAGGCTGACAGATTGGCATAGTCCTCGATGCGGCGGATGTTGCACTTGAAGTGGCCGACATAGACAGGGTCGAAGCGCACCAGCGTCGTGAAGAGCCGCCAGTCGGCCTCCGTTTGGCGATCGCCCAGGAGATAACGGGTCTTGCCGAGGCGCTCGTCGAGCTTGTCCAGCGTTTCGAAAAGCTTGACGACATTCTCTTCGTAGGCAGCTTGAGTGGTGGCAAAGCCAGCCTTGTAGACGCCATTGTTGACCGTGTCGTAGATGACATCGTTCAGGGCATCGATATCTACCCGCAGGTCCTCGGGATAATAATCCGCCGTCGAGCCCGTCAGGTGATTGAAGGCGCTGTTGAACATGCGGATGATTTCAGCCGACTCGTTGCTGACGATCGTGCCCGTCTGTTTGTCCCACAGAACCGGAACGGTGACTCGCCCGGAATAGTGTGGATCGGCCTTGACGTAGACCTCCCAGAGATATCGGGAGCCAAAGAGGTGGTCGCCGGTAGCGCCATCGCTGGTCCTGAACTCCCAGCCGTTTTCGAGCATCAGCGGATCGACCACCGAGACGGAAATCAGGTCTTCGAGCTTCTTCAGCTTGCGGAAGATCAGCGTGCGGTGCGCCCAGGGGCAGGCCAGCGACACATAGAGATGGTAGCGGTCGGCCTCGGCCTTGAAGCCGCCCTTGCCACTCGGGCCGGCTTCGCCGTCAGCCGTGATCCAGTTGCGGAATTGCGAGGGCTGGCGCTTGAAATGGCCCTTCGTTTCCTTTGTGTCATACCAGACGTCATGCCAGACGCCGTCTACCAGCATGCCCATGAGTTTCACCTTTGAAATTGTTCGTTGCCGTATACATATCGCAGCACGCGACCTTTTGCAGGCGGCAAAGATTGAACACTGCGTCTCGCCAGCTCGATTCCAGATGGAATTTTTGCAATAGACGTCGGAAATTTTTCCTGCTATCCGCCTTCCTCACGAATTTCTGGAATCCTGCTTGATGTCTATTCTCAGAGGCCTGCGACGACGCTGATGCTCCCGAACGCCTGAGGGCGTGTTCGCGAACCCATATATCTGCGTCTATCCGGTCTCTGTTCCCATGCTCATGTACAAGCACGATCTCGTCTACCTCACCGAGGATGCGTCGCACGACGCGGCTATCGAACTCATCAATGAAGAAGCATTCGGCCCCGGGCGGCATACGCGTGCCGCAGCCCGCATTCGCGAGCAGGGACCGCATGACCTCTCGCTCTCCTTCATCTGCGCCGATGATGGCGAGACGATTGCTTCGGTGCGGATGACACCGGTTCTGGCGGGAACGGTGAAGGGGCATCTGCTCGGACCGCTTGCCGTGCGGCCATCGCACAAGAGCAAGGGTATCGGCCGGGAACTGGTGCGTATCGCGGTCGAGGCGGCCAAGCGCAAGGGCTCGGAAGCTGTCATCCTCGTCGGTGATCCGCCCTATTACTGTCCGCTCGGCTTCGAGAAGGTTGCCTATGGCGCGTTGACATTTCCCGGTCCCGTCGATCCGGCCCGTGTGCTCGTCGTGCCGATTGCGGAAGACACGCATGCGCGATTGAAGGGCAAGATCGCCTGGCGGAAATAGTCAGAACATCTTCTTCAGGAATGTCCGTGTCCGCCCCTCGGGGAAGTCAGGCAATTCGCCGAAAATTTCATAACCCTGGCGCAGATAGGCGCTGAGCGCCTGCGGATTGAACGTATCAATCCAAGCGCCCCGGCAACCGCGGGCGATGGCTTCCTCTTCCGCCTTCGCAAGGATCTTGCCGGCCATACCGCTGCCGCGCAGCGTGTCGGGTATGTAGAGTAACTGTACGAAGAGCCAGCCCCAGGCGGTGTAGCCGGAGAGGCCGCCGGACACCTTGCCATCTGTGTCGCGGATCAGAACGGCAAGCACCTGCCGTTCGGACGGACCGACATCTTGCGTGTTGAAAGCCGTCAGGCCATCGCTGATGACGGCGAGCTCTTCCGGCGATGGTGAAGCGGTGAGCTCGAATTCGGGCATGCTTACCGCCCCTCGCGCCACCACATGGAGCCGAAGGCCAAAAGCAGGATGCCGACACCGGCAAAGCCTGCGAAGAGCGGCAGGGTGTTGATGCCCTTCAGTACGGTTTCGTTGGTCATACGGATCTGCATGCGGTCATTGTCGGCGACGCGCACCTGGCCGCGCACCGGCAGGATCGGCGGAACGGCAATGGCGCCGGCATTGTTGACGATGCGGGTCACGAGACCGCGGCTTTTGTCCGTGATCGGCTTCAGCGCCGCCGTCGTCGAAATCATCGCCTTGAATTCGGGGGCATCGACGGCGCCGACATGGGCAAGCGTCGTCAGATCGCCGTTGCGGATTTCGAAGAGGCCGATTTCGTCCATGCGCTTTTCGGCCTTGTAGAGGCCGGGCTCGGTCTGCGTCAGCGGCAGGTTCTCGGTCTTGCCCGAGGGATAGCGAACGACAGCATCGCCCGGCGCATCGCCGATCGTCTGGCGGGTGATTTCCAGCGTGCGGCCGGATGTGCGCGCCGTCAGAGCCTCTTCCTCGAGCGCGGGTTCCTTCATGAGCCAGTGGGCAATACGACGATAGAGCGAGACATGCGGACCGCCGCCTTCGAAGCCGCGTGCCCAGAGCCAGCCCTGATCGGAAAGCAGCATCGCGACGCGGCCCTGACCGGCGCGGTTCAGCACCAGAAGCGGATGGTTGTCGGCGCCGACCATGACCGTCTGTCCCTGGGGACGGTCGACATCGACGCTGCGGAACCAGCGACCCCAATGCGGCGGCTCGTCGCCGGAACCGTCGAGCCCGCGGGTCACCGGGTGTTTGCGGCCCTGTTCGGAGAGGCGCGGATAGAAGGCCTGCTCGATCATCCGGCCGGTCGGCTCCGCCGGCAGCACGGAGGCAAGCGGCGTCATCGCGATCGATTCCGGGCTCGCGTGTTCGGGGCCGGCCGCGATCAGCAGCGCACCGCCATTTTCGACATATTGCGCGATGTTGTCGTAGTAGAGCATCGGCAGGACATTGGCGCGATCCTGATAGCGGTCGAAAATGATCAGGTCGAAATCCTTGATCTTGTCGACGAAGAGCTCGCGGGTCGGGAAGGCGATCAGCGACAACTCGTTGATCGGCGTGCCGTCCTGCTTTTCCGGCGGACGCAGAATTGTGAAATGGACGAGATCGACCGAGGCGTCCGATTTCAGAAGATTGCGCCAGGCGCGCTCGCCGGCATGAGGTTCACCCGAAACGAGGAGGACGCGCAGGTTCTGGCGGATACCGTCGATAATGTGCACGGCGCGGTTATTGGCGTCGGTCACTTCGCCCGGAATGCCGGCGACGGAGAATTCCAGCACGTTGGGACCGCCGCGCGTCACCTTGAAGGAGAAGGGCGTGTCCTGGCCGGGTGTCGCCTGCAGGGTGGCGATCTCGTCGCCATTCAGGCGCACCGTCACATTGGCCACGCCGCCGGGGCTCGGGCCGTCGTCGAAGACGCGCAGCACGAGCTGCTGCTCCTCGTTGACGATGCCGAAGCGCGGCGCCTTGATGACCTCGATGCGGCGGTCGAATTCGTTGGGCTTGCCGGTGATCAGGCCGTGGATCGGCGCATCGAAGCCGAGCGCCTGGTTGACGCCGGGAACGTCATGCACTTCGCCATCGGTGAGCATGATCGCACCGCCGACACGCGAGGGCGGAACGTCGGCGATCGAGGCCGAGAGCGCATCGAAGAGGCGCGTGGAGGGCATGTCCGAATTGCGGTCCTCGTTCACATCGACGAAACGGGGCTCGATCTGCGGAAAACGGGCAAGCTGGGTCTTCAGCGTTGCCAGCGCCTCATCCGTCATCTCCATGCGGCCGGCCGTCTGCTGGCTCTGGCTGCGGTCGACTATGACGGGAACGATGGTCGAAAGCTGATCGCGGTCTTCCTGCAGCAGCACAGGATTGGCAAGGGCGGCGAGAAGCGCAAGGGCGGCCACGGTGCGGATCCAGGCGCCGCGAATGCCGCGCCAGATTGCGAAGGCAGCGATCAAGAGAGCGATGCCGGTCAGAACCGCGAGATAGGGCCAGGGCAGGAAGGGCGAATAATCGAGCGTCATGTCATTGCCCCAGCCGTTCGAGCAGGTCGGGCACGTGGACCTGGTCCGTCTTGTAGTTGCCGGTCAGCATATACATCATGATGTTGACGCCGGCGCGGAAGGCGTATTCGCGCTGCGTTTCATCCGGCGGCACGGTCGGAAGCACCGGCATTTCATTCTCGTCTACGGCCCAGGCGCCGGCAAAGTCGTTTGCCGTGATCAGGATCGGCGAAACGCCGTCTGCGGCAACAGCAGGTTTGTTGCCGTTGGTCTGGCTGTTCTGCCGTGCCTCGATCCAGAGCGGACTGCCGGTGTAGCGGCCGGGAAAGCTCGATAGAAGATAGAAGGACTTGGTCAGGACGTGATCATGCGGCACGGGTTCCAGCGGCGGAATGTCGAGATTGGCGAGGATCTGCTGCAGGCGCTGGCCGTTCGCCGTCGTGTCGCCGCCGCCGTCGAGCGAGTCGATCTGGTCGCGTGTATCGAAAAGCACTGTGCCGCCGTTGCGCATATAGGCGTCGATACGGCTGATCGCGGCATTGGACGGCATCGGCGCTGTCGCGGAGATCGGCCAGTAGATGATCGGGTAGAAGGCGAGTTCGTCCTTGGTGAGATCGAGGCCGATGGGCGGGGCCGGTTCCAGCGTGGTGCGATAGGTCAGGAACTGCGTGAGGCCGTTGAGCCCCTGTTCGGAAATATTGTCTACATCCTGCTCACCGGTCACGACATAGGCGAGATGGGTATTGTCCAGCCGCTGCATGATGATGTCGTCGCCCGGCTGGCTATCGTTGGCGCGCAGCATATCCGGCCGCAGCATGAGGCCGGCGGCAAGCGCCACTGCAATCGTCGCCACAGTACGCGCACGTGGCCGCATACGGGAGAAGGCGCCATTCATGAAGAGCACGATCAGGCTGTCGGCGAGAAGCAGCAGGAAGGCGATGAAGAACAGCAGCGGCTTGGCCGACCAACTCTCGCCGCCGACAAGGCCGGCGCGTACGACATTGACGCCGGCCATGTCGAGAGGCTTCAGGTCCGCATTGTCAGGCAGGACGTTGAGTGCCGCAAAACCATCCTCGGAACCGTAAAGGCCGGGGGGATTATCGAAATTTGCTACCGGCGCTGCCTTGGCGTTCGGGATAAGCGGACGGGCATTGCCGGTTTCCGTGACCAGCGTTCCCTTCGCCGTCAGCATGCGGAAAGGCGGCAGGGTTTCGGCAACACGGGCATTTCCCGTTGCCTCGGAGGTCACGCCGCCCGAGCGTGAGATCTGGATTAGGTGGCGCAGCATTTCAACGAATGTGCCCGAGATCGGCAGGTTCGACCAGGTCGCTTCGGCGCTGACATGGAAGAGCACGATCTGGCCGGCATTCATCTTGTTCATGGTCACGAGCGGCGTGCCATCGGCAAGGCTCGCCCAGGTGCGTTCGGCAAGATCGGGCGTCGGCTCCGCCAGTACCTGGCGGTTAACCGTCACGTCGGTCGGGCGCGCTATGCCGGCGAAGGGGCCGAAGTTCGGGAATTCGGCAAGCGCCTGCGGTTCGCTCCATGAGAGGCTGCCGCCGAGCGCGCGTTCGCCCTGGCGCAGTGTCACCGGGATCAGCGGATCTTCGGCCGGTGCAGCGGCGAGGCGCGGGCCGGCAAACCGCAGCAGCATACCGCCGTTCGATATCCAGCGCTGCAGCGGCGCATAGGTATCTTCCGGCAGGCGACCGATATCGGCCATGATGATAACAGAGGGATTGTTGGCAAGCAGCTTGGGAATGGCAACCGACAGATCGGCATCGCTCGGGCGCACCAGATCGGCATAGGGCTCAAGCGCCCGCTGGATGTAGTAGAGCGGCGAGAGCAGCGGCTGGAATTCATCGCCGCTTTCGCCGGACAGGAGCACGACCCTGCGGCGCTTGAAGGCATCATCGAGCAGATGCACGGCGCCTGCCGTGGCACCGGTATTGATGCTGACACGGGCGAAATCGTTGCGCATCTCGAACGGAGCCGAAATGCCGGCATTGACCGAGGTCTGGCCTGCGGCGAAATCGGCCCGGCCAGTGGCGATTACGCGACCCTGTGCATCCTGCGCGTTGAGGGGGACAGAGGCTGGTCCGCCTGGGGCGAGACGCGTCACCTTCACCGTCATCGCATCGGCCGTATTGGTGGCGCCTGATATGGCGACCGTCTGAGCGGCATCACCTTCGATGACACGAAGCTCGGCGGGCTGAAGATCGGAAAGCTGGCGAACCGGGGCATCGTTGTCGCTGCTTGCCGTGCCGTCGGTGAGAAAGGCCAGCGTACCCGGATGCGTGCCGTTGAGGGCGGCGCGCAGCGCCTCGAATGCGCGCTGGCGATCGGGCACGAGTGGTTTCGGCTCGGCGGCGCGCAGCTTTTCGCGGGCAGCCGCAGCGGTGCCCGGCGTGGCGTCATTGGTCTGCTCGGCAGTGAAGGCGATCGAGACGATGGCACCTGCGGATTCGGCATCGTCTATCAGCGCGTCGGCCGTCTGGACGCGGCGCTCCCAATCGGGCGCCGAAGCCCAGCTGTTATCGACGAAGAGGACGAGCGGACCGCCCGATGCGAGCGAGCTGGTACGCGGATTGAACACCGGATCGGCGATCGCGAAGATGATGGCGGCTGCGAGCAGCATGCGCAGCAGCGTCAGCCACCAGGGGCTTTGCGCCGGCGTTTCCTCGCGCTTCAACACCGTGGCCAGGATTTTCAGCGGCGGGAAGACTTCCGCCTGAGGGCGCGGCGGGGTGAGCCGCAGCAGCCACCAGATGACGGGCAGGGCAATCAGTGCGCCGAGGATGGCGGGATAGGCAAAGGCGAAGGGAAGCGCGTTCAAAACTGCCCTCCATGCGTCGCCTTTGCCGGCATTCCGGAAAGGTACATATGGACGGCAACCAGGGCTTCGGACGCCAGATGATCGGTGCGGTGGCTGACGAAGGTCCAGCCGAGGTGGCGCAGCGACTGGCCGAGATTTTCGCGGCGGGCAAGATAGGCTGCCGTATAGGCTTCACGCAGGCTTTCGGCCCGGCCGGAGGTCAGCCTTTCGCCGGTTTCCGGATCGGTGAATTCGGTACGGCCGTTATAGGGGAAGATTTCCTCGGCCGGGTCGGCGATCTCGACGACATGGCCGCGCAGGCCACGGCGGGCCAATGGGCCGAGGCGGCTCATGATGGCGGGCGCATCATCGAGGAAGTCACCGATGAGGATCAGATCGCTCCAGCCACGCACCATCGCGGTCTCAGGCATGCCGCCGGACAGCGGGGCGTGCATCAGTGCTGTCGCCAGCCGTTCGGCCGCGTTACGGGCGGAGACCGGCTCCATCACGCCGGGGCAGCCGATGCGCTCACCGGAGCGGGCGAGGATTTCGGCCAGTGCCAGCATTATGACCAGCGCCCTGCTTTCCTTCGATACGCTGCCATAGCTCGACTTGAACATCATCGAGGGCGACATGTCGGCCCAGAGCCAGATCGTATGGGCGGCTTCCCATTCGCGGTCGCGGACATAGGTATGGTCGTCTCGGGCCGAGCGGCGCCAGTCGATGCGAGACAGGCTTTCGCCTTCGCTATAGGGGCGGAACTGCCAGAAATTCTCGCCGATGCCGCGCTTGCGGCGGCCATGCCAGCCGGCAATCACGGTGTTGGCGATACGCTTGGCTTCGACCAGGCAATCCGGCACGAGGGCAGCCCGCTGCCTTGCGCGGGAGAGGGCATCGCTGCCGGGTGTCGGATTGACGATCTGTCCGATGGATGCCACGCGCAGCGCTTCCTTATCCCTTTGCCTGCTTGACCAGTCCGGCGATGACGTCGCGCACCGACATGCCTTCGGCACGCGCGGCGAAGGTCAGCGCCATGCGGTGCTGGAGGATGGGTTCGGCGAGCGCATAGATATCGTCGAGCGAGGGCGCCAGGCGGCCTTCGTAAAGCGCACGGGCGCGGGCGCATAGCATCAGCGCCTGGCCGGCACGCGGGCCTGGGCCCCAGGCGACATTCTTGTCGGTTGAGGCATTGCCCTGGCCCGGACGGGCGGAGCGCACCAGCGAGAGGATGGCGTCGACGACGGTATCGCTGACCGGCATCTGGCGCACCAGCGTCTGGATTTCCGAGAGGCGGGCGGCATCGATGACCGGTTCGGGCCTGGTTTCCGTCAGGCCCGTGGTTTCCAGAAGGATCTGCCGCTCTGCGGCAAGCTCGGGATAGTTGACGTCGACCTGCAGCAGGAAGCGGTCGAGCTGGGCTTCCGGAAGCGGATAGGTGCCTTCCTGTTCCAGCGGGTTCTGCGTTGCCAGGACGTGGAAGGGCGAGGGCAGATCGTAGCGCTGGCCGGCGATGGTGATGTGATATTCCTGCATGGCCTGCAGCAGCGCGGACTGCGTACGCGGCGAAGCGCGGTTGATTTCGTCGGCCATCAGAAGCTGGGCGAAGACCGGTCCCTTGACGAAACGGAAGGAGCGGCGTCCGCTCTCGTCCTGGTCCATCACTTCGGAACCGAGAATATCCGAAGGCATCAGGTCCGGCGTGAACTGGATGCGGTTTGCGGCAAGGCCGAGAACTTCGCCGAGCGTTGTTACAAGCCTCGTCTTGGCAAGGCCGGGAACACCGACGAGAAGGGCATGACCACCGGAGAGAACGGCGAGAAGCGTGTTTTCGACCACGCTTTCCTGACCGAAGATAACCTTGGAAACTTCCGTGCGGATGGCGGCGATATCGGAAAGCGCTCTTTCTGCGGCGGCGACAATCGCCTGTTCATCGAGGCTGGCTTCGGTCTTGATCATACCCACGGGCATCTCCAACGGCTGAAATCATTCGGCTGCGAATCGTCTGACTTTAATAGGCGTGCCTCATACCCGATACAGTTATGAAGATGTTGCGGGCTGACAAGTTTGTTTCAAATGACTATCTCGTGACTTATTTCGTTAAAAGCAAACCGGGACAGAAGAATGGCAGCCGAGGAAATGAAGCATGTGGCGGATGCAGCGGGGCTTGCCGCGCTGATTTCGCGCGCTTCCGAGGCGAAATCCGGCAAAAGTCGCGGATTGCCGCCCGTCGAGAAGTGGAATCCGCCCTTTTGCGGCGATATCGACATGGAGATCCGGGCGGATGGCACGTGGTTCTATATGGGCACGCCGATCGGCCGGATGCCGCTGGTGCAGCTTTTTTCGACCGTTCTGCTGAAAGACGAGGACGGCAAGACCTATCTCGTAACTCCTGTGGAAAAGGTCGGCATCCGGGTCGTCGACGCGCCGTTTGTTGCTGTCGAGATGAATGCGAGCGAGCGGGATGGCCAACAGGTTCTGACCTTCCGCACAAATGTCGGCGATATCATCGAAGCCGGCAGGGATCATCCACTGCGTTTCCCGGATCATGCCGGGGATGACGAATTGAAGCCCTACCTGCATGTGCGTGGCCGGCTTGAAGCACTGGTGTCACGTGCGGTGATGTATGAGCTGGTCGAACTCGGCGAGGTGGCCGAGGTCGCCGGCAGGGAGATGTTCGTCGTCCGCTCCGGCGGCGAGACCTTTCCGATCATGCCGGCCGACGAACTGGAAGCAGCCTCCCGATGAGTGACGCGATCAACACGACATACCCACCGTATTCGGCTGCCGAATTCCGCCGACGTGCGCTCCAGCAGGTTGGTGCGCCGATTGATCATGCCTGGCGCGATCACGGCGATCACGTCCTCAATCCTGATATCGTCGCTTTCGTCGAGACGCTGAAGCTGCGCGATGCGGCGGTATTGGTGCCCGTCGTGGATGACGGTGAGGAGGCCAAGGTAATCTTCACCCAGCGCACGGCGACGCTGCGCAAGCATTCCGGCCAGATTTCCTTTCCGGGCGGCTCGATCGATCCCGATGATATTTCGCCCGAGATGGCCGCGATCCGCGAGACGGAAGAGGAGATCGGCCTTGCCGGCAGCTACGTGGAAACGGTCGGGCGACTGCCGAACTATCTTTCGTCAACGGGTTTTCGCATCACGCCGGTTCTGGCTGTCGTCAGCCGCGGATTTTCGCTGCAACCTAACCCGACAGAAGTGGCCGATGTTTTCGAAGTGCCGCTGTCCTTCCTGATGAACCCGGCCAATCACAACAGGGACAAGCGCGTGGTCGATGGCATCGACCGGCATTTCTACCGCATGCCCTATGAAACGCGAATGATCTGGGGCATCACCGCCGGCATCGTCCGCACGCTCTATGAAAGGCTTTATGCATGACCTCTGTTGCCGACCAGGCATGGTTTTCGGATCCGGCGCTCGGCCGGGTCTTTGCGCTGCTCAACGCCGATGGCGGGGAAGGGCGCGTGGTCGGCGGTGCGGTGCGCAACAGCCTGATGGGACTTGCCGTCGCCGATATCGATATTGCCACAACACTTCTGCCCGAAGCGGTGATCGAACGGGCGGCGAAAGCCGGCATCAAGGCAGTGCCGACAGGCATCGCTCACGGCACGGTAACCCTTGTTATCGACGGCAGGCCCTTCGAGGTGACGACGCTGCGCACCGATGTCGAAACGGACGGTCGCCACGCCAAGGTCGCTTTCAGCACTGACTGGCAGTCGGATGCGGAACGGCGCGACCTCACCATCAATGCACTTTACGCCAACGCGGCAGGCGAGGTGATCGATCTCGTCGGCGGGCTCGATGATATCGAGAAGCGCAATATCCGCTTCATCGGCGACGCGGCGACGCGGATCGAGGAGGATTATCTGCGCATCCTGCGCTTCTTCCGGTTTTTCGCCTGGTACGGCTCGGGGCGACCCGATGCGGAGGGCCTGAAGGCCTCATCGGTTGCGCGGTCGAAGCTGAAGACACTATCGGCCGAGCGGGTCTGGTCGGAACTGCGCAAGCTGCTGTCGGCGAAGGATCCCGGCCGGGCGCTGTTGTGGATGCGGCAGGTCGCCGTGCTGACGGAAATTCTGCCGGAAACGGAAAAGTGGGGCATCGATGCCATTCCGGCGCTCGTTGCGACCGAGAAAGCACTTGGCTGGGCGCCGGATCCCTTGCTGCGGCTCGCTGCTATCGTTCCGCCCGATGTCGCGCGGCTTGAGGTGCTTGCTGCACGCTTGAAGCTCTCGAATGCGGAAGCCGCCTATTTCAAGTCCTGGGCCAAGGCTGCCCCCGTCAATGACGAGATTTCTGCTGGCGGGTTCGAGCGGCTGCTCTATCGCAACGGCACCGATGGCATCATCGTGCGCCTGAAGCTGGCACTTGGCGTTGCACGCGGCAAGGCAGAGGGAAGCTTCGAGGAGATGAGCCGTTCGGCGCGGCTTTCAAAACTTCTCGATCACGCGCTGATCTGGAAGAAGCCGCAGTTTCCGTTGAATGGTGGTGACGTGATGGCGGCCGGCGTGCCGACAGGACCGAAGGTCGGCGAAATCCTGTCTGCTCTGGAAAATCAGTGGGTAGAGGAAGGCTTCGGTCCGGACCGGGCGGCATTGCTCGCCCGGCTCTCGGAGATTGCGGGCTAAGCTTAGGCCGCGTTCGCCTCGTCGCGAATGCGGGCCTTGATATTGTCCACCATGTTTTCGCGTATCGTGGTCTCACCGTGCGCTGACTTCATGTGTTCGACGGCGCGGCGGACGACTTCTGCATCACTATTGGCTCTGGTGTGCCAGTCGCATCCGGGAACGAGAGTTCCGCATTCGAAAAGTCGCATGGTCTTCTCCTGTCTTTGAGAACTACAAAACCAGCGCGCTTTCGCGCGTCTAAGGAATGTGCGGCAATGGAGAAGGTTCCGGGGAGGGGGCCGGCCGACATGATTGCCGGCCGGAAATCCGTATTTACTGCTGGGGCATTGCCCAGGCCATGTAGGTTTCCGAAAGATGAGAAGGCTGGTTGCTGTTGGCAGCACCTGTTGCCTGCTGTTGAAGTTCTTCCGGGGTCTTGCCGCCCGCGAGCTGCAATTTTACCTGCTCGACAAAGCAGGAAAGCGGCAGGTCGGAGCCGCTTTTAGCTCTCAAGTCTTCGGCGATGCGCGTCAGAAGCTCGGGCGCCTCGATGGCGCGGGATGTTTCCTGAATGTCTGCAGCAGCAGGCGATCCGCTTTGTATCGTCATGACAATCCTCCTCCGATTGTAACGCACACTGACTAATTTAGGACGGATTCAGTTCTGATGAAGGTCTTTCAACGCGATGTTACCGGAATAGTATTTCAAATTTATCAGCATGCCGCTCTTTGTCGGCATATCAGGCGCCGGATTATGGCCAGCGCACGACCGGGGGCAGGGACGAGAGAATGGATTCGACGTTCCCACCGGTTTTCAGGCCGAAGATCGTACCCCGATCATAGAGCAGATTGAACTCGACATATCGTCCGCGGCGAATCAATTGTTCGTCACGATCGGCTTCTGTCCACACTTTATTGAAGTTCGAGCGCACGATCTTGGGGTAAACCATGGCGAAAGCCCGGCCGACATCGCGGGTGAAGGCAAAATCGGCGTCCCAGCCGCCGGCTTCCTCACTCGAATGCAGCCAGTCGTAGAAGATGCCGCCGACGCCACGGGCCTCATTGCGGTGCTTCAGGAAGAAATAGTCGTCGCACCATTTCTTATAGGCATCGTAATCGCCAACGGGATGGTTGCGGCAGGTGATTTCCATGGCCTTGTGGAAGAGCTGCGTGTCTTCGTCTTCCTGCGTGCGGCGTCGTTCAAGCACCGGCGTCAGGTCGGCGCCGCCGCCGAACCAGCGGCTGGTGGTGACGACCATACGGGTGTTCATGTGAACAGCGGGCACATTGGGATTGACGGGGTGGGCGATCAGCGAAATGCCGGATGCCCAGAAGCGCGGATCTTCCTTGGCGCCTGGCATCTGCGCCCGGAAATCAGGTGCGAATTCGCCGTAGACGGTGGAAGTGTGTACGCCGACCTTTTCAAAGACGCGGCCTTCCATCATCGACATACGGCCGCCGCCGCCGGCACCGCTCTCCCTCGACCAGTCCTTGGCGACGAAGCGGCCGGGCTCGTGATCGGAGAGGGGGCCTTCGAGTTCATCCTCCAGCGCCTCGAAAGAGGCGCAGATGGTATCGCGCAGTCCCTCGAACCATGTTCGGGCAGCGGTCTTCTTGTCCTCGATGTCTTCGGGCAGGCCGATCGGCAGTTCCGGTCTTTCCATGCGATTCGCTCTTTCCTGATTGCACGCCGAGCTTAGCAGGAGCCTGCGGGCCGAGGAAAGCTCCTGCAAGATTCGACTCGCAAACGACGGTTTTCGATACTATTTTTCATTCAGAGGTAGGTTTCATGGCGAAAATTCCGGGGCCTCCGCCCTTCGAAGGCTTGAAGCGCAGGATTGCAAAGCATCGGGCAGAAGCGTCCGCCCGGCAGAAAGACCATTTCGTGCGTGAGACATATCGTATGGGGCTTCTGGAAGCCCGCGCCAAGGCGCGCGAATGGTTCGACGAATATCCGAAGGCTGCCTATTGGACGGAAGTCGAAAGCTGGCGCCAGCTTGAAGGTGACCAGATCGAGTTTACGATGCGCCGCCTACCTTCTGCCGACTGAATTTATTCCGCAGCGTCTCGCAGGCGGCTTTCGATCAGAAGGCCGCTTTCGTCGAGGATCGGATGTGCGACCGACACGATATGGGCGTTGATACGCTTGAGGTCGCGCAGCATGTCGAGATGAAGCGAGCTCGTCTGCAGGCTATCGGCGCGGCCGTCGCGCAGGCGCTCCAAGTGGCGCTCGGCCGATTGCTTTTCCATACGGCGGACTTCGACCTTCACTTCCATCATCTGTCTGGCGAGGTTGAAATCGCGGGTGACGAAGATCGTCTGGGCGACACGCAGATTGTCGATCGTCAGGTCGAACAGCTTGCGCAACTCCCTGTAGCCGTCATCCGAGAATTTCAGGCCGAGCGAGACCTTCTTGCCGACCTGCTCCAGCAGACCCTTTTCGATGATGTCGCCTATGTGCTCCATGTTGATCGCATAGTCGATGATGACGATCGAGCGGCGGGCATTCTCGTCGCTGAGACCGCCGCGGCCGAGCTTGGAGAGGTAGACCTTCACTTCCTGCTGCAGCAGATCGACCCGCTTTTCCAGCGCCGGGATCTCGGCGAGCTTGGACATGTCATTGTGTTCGAAGGCGTCGGAGGCGCGCAACAGCATGCGCTCAATCAGGTCGCCGACAGCGAGTACTTCACGCGTCGCGCTGGCAAGCGCCACGACCGGCGTCGAAAGCTCCTGCATATCGAGGAACTTTGGACCCTGATCCGGCTGCGCATCGTCAGGCACAAGCCGGGCTGTGAAGGCTGCGACCATTCGGGAGAAGGGCCATGCTGCGGCGGCAAGCAGAATGTTGAAGATCAGATGGGTATCGACCGGCAGCTTGGCAGGGCCGAAGGGCAGCATCTCGAGCAGCGGTGCCGCATAACCGGCAAAAGGTAGTGCAACGAGGCAGCCGACGGTGCGCACGATTAGATTGCCGAGTGTCACCCGCTTGGCCGAGGCCGGGCCAGAGAGTGTGGCGACGACGGGGGGAATGGCGCCACCGAGATTGGCGCCGAGCACGAGAACGATGATGAGTTCCGGTGATACGATACCGGTCGAAGCAAGCGACAGGATCAGGACGACGACGGCAAGGCTCGACGACGAAATGAAGGCGAGCACCGCGGAAAGAACGAGGGCGACAGGCCAGGCATCGCCGAGCAGGCCGATGAAGGCAGCGAGCGCCGGCGATGTGCGCATCGGTTCGGTCGCATTGCTGAGGAGATGCAGGGAGAGCAGCATCAGGCCGATGCCGATCAGCGCTGCGCCCCCGCCGCGACGGGTGGTGGATTTGCCGCGATAGAGCACGATGCCGGCAAGGATCAGCAGCGGAGAAAGCCACTCGATGCCGGTTGCGACGATCCATGCCGTGACGGCCGTGCCGACATTGGCGCCGAGCAGCACGATCTGCGCCATGCGCGGACGGATGAGATCGCGTTCGACAAAGGATGCCGTCATCAGGGCCGTTGCGGTCGAACTCTGCAGCGCGATCGTCGCGAGGAAGCCCGACAGGATGGAACGCGGGCCGCTGGCCGTACCCGTCGCCAGCCCGGTACGCAGCCGTACGCCGAAGGCATGGGTGACACCATCCTTGACCTGGGCAAGGCCAAAGAGCAGCAGTGCAATCGCACCGAACAGGTTGATCATGACGATCGTGGATTCCATCGTCCGCGTCTGTTTCTTCTTCTTGAGGAAAATCGCTCAGCTTTAAGAGTCGGTTGCCAAGCAAATCATTGTAATCGCTGTAGCAACGACGATTTTTTGATTGCTCGGCTAACCAATATAGGCGCTTTTGAGCCGATTCAAAGCATTGTTTGCGACATTAAGCCGGTGAAGACCGGCATAGGTTGCGTGCTATGCCCAGACAGTCTGGCGCATAGCCTCGCCAATGATCATCGCAGCGGAGACAGCGAGGTTGATAGAACGTTGGCCTTCGACCATAGGGATCAGAATCCGCCCGTCGGCCCGGTCATGCACATGATCGGGTACACCCGCGCTTTCACGGCCGAACAACAGGATATCGTCAGAGCGAAAGGTGAAATCCGTGTAGCGCTGCGATGCCTTTGTGGTGGCGAGAACCAGGCGGCGGCCGGTTCCCGCGCGCCATTCTTCGAAGCGTTCCCAGTTGACGTGACGGGTCAGCGCCACCGCTGCCAGATAGTCCATGCCGGCCCGTTTCAGGTTGCGGTCGGAAATGTCGAAGCCTGTGGGTTCGATGATATCGACGGCGAAGCCGAGGCATGCGGCCAGGCGCAGGATCGTTCCCGTGTTGCCGGGAATATCCGGTTGGTAGAGCGCCAGTCTGATATCCGCCATGAGAAGCCATCCATCCTGATGATGCGGGAATGGCCTATCTAAAGTGTGATTTTGAGGCAACAAGGCGTTTTTTGACCACCGGATTGGCAATTTTCGATGCTTCGGGGCTGGAAATTTAGGCAATTTCGCGTTATCGGTGCATATCTGCAATCGCCAACAGGGAGCGCCGACATGTCTACATTTGTGCTGATGCGTCTCCCGCCTGTGATGCCACTGTTGGTGACCTGGCGCGTATAAAGCGCTTTTTCTTCCCTAATTGCCCATTTGATTCATTGCGCGGCCGCCTATGGCCTCGCCCCTTGAGCCTCCGGTTCCCATATGTGCTTGCATGCGTCCTCTTTGGGTGCGAAGCCGGGGCCGGAATGCCAAAGTTCCGGAGCGATTTCATGTTTGGCTGGTTCGAACAGCGCCTTAATCCCTTTCCGAGCGAGGAGCCGGTTGCTCCCCCGAAGGGCCTTTTTGCCTTCTGCTGGCACTATACGAAGCCCGCGGCCGGCTGGCTCGCGCTTATGGCCGTTTTGACGGCGACGATCGCAATCGGCGAAGTGGCGCTGTTTCAATTTCTCGGCGATATCGTCGATTGGCTGACGAACGCAGACCGCGCGACCTTCCTGCAGAACGAGGGCCACAAGCTCATCTGGATGGGTGCGCTGGTGCTGATCGGCCTGCCGCTCGTTGCAGGTCTCGATTCGCTCATCATGCACCAGATGATGCTCGGCAATTACCCGATGATCGCGCGCTGGCAGATGCACCGCTTCCTGCTTCGCCACAGCATGACCTTCTTCGCCAACGAGTTCGCCGGACGCGTTGCCACCAAGGTCATGCAGACGTCGCTTGCCGTGCGCGAGACGGTCATGAAGATCCTCGACGTCTTCGTCTATGTCGTGACCTATTTCCTGTCGATGATCGTCATCATCGCGGCGGCCGACTGGCGGTTGATGCTGCCGGTGCTCGCTTGGCTTGGTATCTACATTGGTATCGTTAGCTATTTCGTGCCCCGGCTTCGCAAGATCGCCGCCCAGCAAGCCGATGCGCGCTCGCTGATGACGGGCCGCGTAGTGGACAGCTATACGAATATTGCCACCGTGAAACTGTTTTCCCATGCAGGCCGCGAAGAGGTCTATGCACGGGAAAGCATGGACGGGTTCCTGGATACGGTTCACCAGCAGATGCGCAAGGTGACGCTCTTTCACATGAGCGTCTATTTGAACAACTGCATCTCGTTGTTCGTCATCTCCAGCCTGTCCATCTACCTGTGGCTGAACGGTACGATCTCGGTTGGCGCTATTTCCATCGCCATCGGTCTTGCGATGCGTGTCAATGGGATGTCGCAGTGGATCATGTGGGAAGTCTCCGCACTCTTCGAAAACATCGGCACCGTCTATGACGGCATGGAGATGATGTCGAAGCAGCACGATATCGTCGACAAGCCGGGCGCTGCCCCACTGACGGCAAAGAAGGGTGCGATCCATTACGAGCGCATCGGCTTCCACTACGGCAAGGGCAAGGGTGTCATCGAGAACCTGTCTCTCGACATCAAGGCCGGTGAGAAGGTCGGTCTCGTCGGACGTTCGGGTGCAGGCAAGACGACGCTGATGAACCTGCTCCTGCGTTTCTACGACTTGGAGTCCGGGCGCATCACCGTCGATGGCCAGGATATTTCGGAGGTCTCGCAGGACAGCCTGCGTGCGCTGATCGGTGTGGTGACGCAGGATACGTCGCTGCTGCACCGTTCGATCCGCGATAACATCGCCTACGGCCGTCCGGAAGCGAGCGACGAGGATGTGATCGAGGCCGCACGTCGTGCCAATGCCTGGGAATTCATCGAAGGGCTTGTCGATCTGCAGGATCGGAAGGGGCTCGATGCACAGGTCGGCGAGCGTGGCGTCAAGCTTTCCGGCGGCCAGCGGCAGCGCATCGCGATCGCCCGCGTCTTCCTCAAGGATGCGCCGATCCTGGTGCTCGACGAGGCAACTTCGGCGCTCGATTCCGAAGTGGAAGCGGCGATCCAGGAAAATCTCTTCGCGCTCATGGAGGGCAAGACGGTCATCGCGATCGCGCATCGGCTGTCGACGCTGACAGAGATGGACCGGCTGATCGTGCTGGACAAGGGCCGTATCATCGAGAGCGGCACGCATGGCGAACTGGTGAGCCATGGCGGCGTTTATGCCGATCTCTGGAACCGCCAGTCCGGCGGCTTCCTCGCCGATCACGAGGAACAGGCCGAAGTCGCGGCTCAATAAAAACAGCCCTTCCCACATGCGGGAAGGGCTGTTTCTTTCATGTTCAGAAAACAGGCGGCGGGTCCGTCTCCCTGAAACGGCTCAGACTGTGCGGATCCGGTCCGCGCAGAGGCTGTCGGCCCAATCGATAACCCGATGGTGCTCGACGACGATGAGCGAGTTAGAGGCGAGCGATTGCAGCGTGAAAATCCGCTGCCGCTCCTCCCGCTCGATCCAGCTTGCGATTGCTTCCGTCACGATGCTGTCACGCGGCACGTCCAGTGCGTCGGCCAGAGCATCGAGCTTTTCCGCAAGGGGAAGCGGAAGATGCGCATTGAGCGTTTTCGTTTCCATTTCTGCGGTCTCCGGTAAGACGCGATCATGGCATGAGATTGTGGCAGCATCCACCCGTATCAATGGAAATGGCGGCGATATTATCGATCATTACGAAAATATAAGGTTGTGTCCGCCCTATATTCTCTTTGCCACAATTTATAACGGGACTATATCGCGGGGATGCTGCTCACTCCGATCCTCCGCCTGTTCGAAACCTGGATAGATCCCTTCCGCGCCCGCGACAATGTTCAGCCGCCGCGCAATACATTGGGATTCATCTGGTTCTACATTGGCCAGGCGAAATGGCCGTTCGTTTCCATGCTGGTGCTCGGCGGCATTTCCGCCGCCATCGAGGCGGCCCTTTTCTGGTTTGTCGGGCGGCTCATCGATATTCTCAGTACCATCAAGCCGGGAGACGGCTGGGGCACGCTTCTCGGCGCCCACGGCGGCGAGATTTTCGGCATGCTGGCGCTGATCGGTATCGTGCGTTTTGTCGTCGCCTTCCTGATCGCGCTGATCGATCAGCAGGTCATCACGCCCGGTTTCTACAATATGGCGCGCTGGCAATCCTATCTGCATGTGTCGCGCCAGTCGCTTTCCTTCTTCCAGAGCGATTTTTCCGGCCGCATCGTCACCAAGGTCTGGTCGGCGGGGCAGGCGACGGGCGACCTCGTGACGTCGCTGATGGAAAGCGTGTGGTTCGTCGGCATCTATGCGGTCACCACGCTCGTGCTGGTCGGGCAGCTCGATCTGTCGCTGGCGGCCGTGGTTCTGTTCTGGCTCGTGGCTTTCAGCGTGCTTGCGCGTTATTTCGTGCCGCGCATTCGGTATCATTCGCGCGAAACTGCGGAAGCAGCTTCGCTGCTCAACGGCCGCATCGTCGATGCCTATAGCAATATCCAGACGCTGAAGCTCTTTGCCCGAGACGAAGAGAGCGATCGCTATATGCTCAACGGCTTCAACACGTATCAGGACACGGTGCTGCAGTTCACCCGCTTCATCACCGGCGTGCGTGCCTCGATGGCGCTGCTGTCGGGCCTGATGATCGTCACCATGGCCGGTATCAGCGTCGATCTGTGGCTGCGCGGGCTGATCAGCTCCGGCGGCGTGGCCTTCTCGCTGACGCTGGTTCTGAGGTTGAACTTCCTGCTCGGACGTCTGATGACCCAGTTCAACGGCATCATGCGCAATCTCGGCACCATCCAGAATGCTGCCGAGCTGATTTCGCAACCGCTGCATCTCGTCAACCGTCCGGATGCGAAGGAACTGGTCATCAAGCAGCCGGGCATTCGGTTCGAGAACGTGTCCTTCCATTACGGCAGGGAAAACGCCGTCATCGACAATTTCTCGCTGACCATCCGCCCAGGCGAAAAGGTCGGCATCATCGGCCGTTCGGGTGCCGGCAAATCGACGCTCGTCAACATTCTCCTGCGCCTCTACGATCTCGAAGGCGGACGTATCCTGATCGACGGGCAGGATATTGCCGGCGTCACCCAGGAATCACTGCGCATGAAGATCGGCATGGTCAGCCAGGATACGTCGCTGCTGCATCGCTCGGTGCGCGACAACATCCTGTTCGGACGGCCCGATGCGGGTGAGGAGCGTCTTGTCGAGGCCGCGAGACGTGCCGAAGCGCTTGACTTCATCGAGCGGCTGCGGGACCAGCAAGGGCGAAAAGGTTTCGATGCGCATGTCGGCGAACGCGGCGTCAAGCTTTCAGGCGGTCAGCGCCAGCGCATCGCCATTGCCCGCGTGCTCTTGAAGGATGCGCCGATCCTAATTCTCGACGAGGCAACGTCGGCGCTCGATTCTGAAGTGGAAGAGGCGATCCAATCGAACCTCAACCGCGTGATGGAAGGCAAGACGGTGCTTGCGATCGCTCATCGCCTTTCGACGATCGCGGCGCTCGACAGGCTTGTCGTAGTCGATCGGGGCAAGATCATCGAGGAAGGCACGCATGACGAGCTCCTCAAACGGGGCGGCCTCTACGCAGGGCTTTGGGCACGCCAGTCGGGCGGCTTCCTCGCTTCCGGGGATGACGATCCTCGTTCAGTACTGGCGAACGAAATCGCTGACTAGGCCGTAATGGTTGGAGCCGAAACTGTCCGCCAGCCGGCTCGTCGAGCGGATCAGTAGCGGCGGCCGGGCAAAGACGTGGTCGATGCTTATCCCGAAGGCGCCGGCGCGCACCGGCCAGGTGGTCGGTTCGGGGAAGGCAGTGTTCAGACCGGTGCCGCGCAGGAAGTGCTGGATCGTCGGTGCGAGAATCGATGAATTGAAGTCTCCGGCGATCACCAGCGCGCCGAGGTGAGACTGCATGATAGTCTTCAGATCCTCGAGTTCATCGGCCTGGAAATCGTCGAAATAGGGCTTGGACAGGTGAGGGAACAGGAAATCGACTGGCATGCCGTCGAAATCGATGGAAGCCGCGACGAGACGCTGCTTCCAGAGTTCGCCGAGGTCATGAACCTCCTGATGCGCGAAAGGGCGCTTGGAGAGCACGAGCGTGTCGCATGTCTCACTCGAATCGCAGCCGATGCGATAAGGGTAGAGCTGTGAAAGCCGAGGCAACTGCGCGAAGACCGGCTGGGCCTCCATGATATCGACGATATCCGCGCCCGAAGCCAGAATCGCATCCGCGATCCTTTCGCCGTTTTCGAAATTGTCGTTCTCGATATTGAAGGACATCAGTCGGAAAAGGCGCGGCGCATCTTCCGGCGGCGTCTTGCCTGCGAATTCACGCAGCATGATGACGCCGTGGATGTTCAGGAAGGTCGCCACCGCCAGCATCAGGAAGCCGTACCAATGGCGCTTGAAGACGAGCGCGACGATGGCTCCCACCGCGCAGATGACGCTCAGGTGGATCTGGAAGCTGTAAACCAGCGAAAGCAGCCAGAAATCGGTGAAATAACGCAGCGAAACGAGGGCCAGAGCAATGGTGATGAGGACGCTCAATACGCAGAAAACGGTATGCCTCATCGGCGCTAATCCAGATTCGTATGGCAAAGTCTTGAGCGCCTAACATGCCCCCTCGTCTGTTGCAACGCAGCAGAGTTGCAAGTCGGTGATTGCCTTAAAAAATTCACTCAAATTTCCCGCGACATTGTGCCCTCATCCCCTTGTCAAGGCTGGACATAATTTGCGATCAAGCTTAGAACGCGCCGGATTGGTGGGGAATCTATGGCCGAAATATGTTCTGATAGATTCGCCGCCTCTGGAGGGGCAGGGCGGAATTCCGCGACAATTGCGCAGAGGATGGTTAAGCCGTGAGCGAACACGTAACGACAAGCGAGGCTTCAGAGCCCACTCGCCGTGATTTCCTTTATCTCACCACCGGCATGGCTGGTGCGGTCGGCGCCGTTGCGGTCGCCTGGCCGTTCATCGACCAGATGCGCCCTGACGCTTCGACGCTGGCGCTCGCCTCCATCGAAGTCGATGTCGCGAGCCTTACGCCCGGCATGTCGCTGACGGTGAAGTGGCGTGGAAAGCCGATCTTCATCCGCAATCGTACGCCGGAAGAAGTCAAGGCTGCAGCGGATGTCGCATTGTCGGATCTCAAGGATCCTGTTGCGCGTAACGCAAATCTTCCTCCCGACGCACCGGCTACGGGCGATGACCGCTCCGGCGGCAAGGGCAAGGAAAACTGGATCGTCATGATCGGCACCTGCACCCATCTCGGTTGCGTGCCGCTTGGTCAGGCCGGTGAATACAATGGTTGGTTCTGTCCCTGCCATGGTTCGGTCTACGACACGGCCGGCCGCATCCGCAAAGGTCCGGCGCCGCAGAACCTGGCGATCCCGACCTTTTCATTTTTGTCCGATACAAAGATCAAGATCGGTTGAGGGGAGACTGATTTATGAGTGGCCATTCCAGCTACGAACCATCAACCGGCCTGGAAAAGTGGGTCGATGCGCGCCTTCCGCTGCCGCGCATGGTCTATGACAGTTTCATCGCCTATCCGGTTCCTCGGAACCTGAACTACGCCTACACGTTCGGCGCCATGCTCGCCGTCATGCTGATCGTTCAGATCCTGACGGGCGTCACGCTCGCCATGCACTATGCCGCCGATACCTCGATCGCCTTCAACTCCGTTGAAAAGATCATGCGTGACGTCAACCACGGCTGGCTGCTGCGCTACATGCATGCCAACGGCGCATCCTTCTTCTTCGTCGCCGTCTACCTGCACATCGCCCGCGGTCTCTACTACGGCTCCTACAAGGCGCCGCGCGAAATCCTCTGGATCCTGGGCGTCGTCATCTACCTTCTGATGATGGCGACCGGCTTCATGGGCTACGTTCTGCCCTGGGGTCAGATGTCCTTCTGGGGCGCGACCGTCATCACCGGCTTCTTCTCGGCCTTCCCGCTGGTCGGCGAATGGATCCAGCAGTTCCTGCTCGGTGGCTTCGCCGTCGATCAGCCGACGCTGAACCGCTTCTTCTCGCTGCACTACCTGCTCCCCTTCATGATCGCCGGCGTCGTCGTCCTGCACATCTGGGCTCTGCACGTCACCGGCCAGACGAACCCGACAGGCGTCGAGGTCAAGACCAAGACGGACACGGTTCGTTTCACGCCCTACGCAACGCTCAAGGATGCGCTCGGCGTTTCGGTCTTCCTGATCGTCTATGCCTACTTCGTCTTCTATCTGCCGAACTATCTCGGCCATGCCGACAACTACATTCCGGCCGATCCGCTGAAGACCCCGGCCCATATCGTTCCGGAATGGTACTTCCTGCCGTTCTACGCGATGCTGCGCTCGATCACCTTCAATGTCGGCCCGATCGACTCCAAGCTCGGCGGCGTTCTGGTCATGTTCGGCGCCATCATCGTGCTGTTCTTCCTGCCCTGGCTCGACACCTCGAAGGTTCGTTCGGCGGTGTATCGTCCGTGGTACAAGCTGTTCTACTGGCTATTCGTGATCAACGCGATCATCCTCGGCTGGCTCGGCTCGCAGCCTGCGGAAGGTGTCTACACGACGATCTCGCAGATCTGCACGCTGCTCTACTTTGCCTTCTTCCTGGTCGCGATGCCGGTCCTCGGTCTGGTTGAAACTCCGCGCCGCATTCCGAACTCGATCACTGAAGCAGTGCTCGAAAAGCGCAACAAGATTGCTGCGGCCAAGGCCTGAGCGAGCGACGGGAAGGAATAGAAATATGAAAAAGCTTGTTGCAAGCATCCTCTCGCTCGCTGTCATAGCTGGCCTTGGCGGTGTCGCCCTCGCTCAGGAAGCTGCCGCTCCGGCCGCTCACCACGAGGAAAGCGCCACCCCGCACTATCCGCTGAAGGAGCCGAAGGAAATCGACTGGACCTTCGCCGGTCCGTTCGGCCACTACGACAAGGGTCAGTTGCAGCGCGGCCTGAAGGTGTACACGGAAGTCTGTTCCGCCTGCCACTCGATGAACCTCGTACCGTTCCGCATGCTCGGCGAGCTCGGTTATTCGGACGCGCAGGTCAAGACCTTCGCTGCCAACTACGAAGTTCAGGATGGCCCTGACGCAAACGGTGAAATGTTCACCCGCAAGGCGGTCCCGTCCGACCACTTCCCATCGCCCTATCCGAATGCGGAAGCGGCTGCTGCTGCCAACAACGGTGCGGCTCCGCCTGACATGTCGCTGCTGGCCAAGGCACGCGAAGTCGAGCGCGGTTTCCCGCAGTTCGTCTTCGACATCTTCACCCAGTATCAGGAAAGCGGCCCGGACTATATCCATGCGCTGCTGACCGGCTATGAAGAGCCGCCGGCCGGCTTCCAGGTTCCGGCGGGTGCGCATTACAATCCGTATTTCCACGCTGCAGCCGCCTTCGCCATGCCGAAGCCGCTCTCGGACGACCAGGTCACCTATGACGACGGTTCGCCGCAGACGGTTGATCAGTATGCCAAGGACGTTTCGTCCTTCCTGATGTGGGCAGCAGAGCCGCATCTCGAAGAGCGCAAGCGCACCGGCTTCATGGTCATGATCTTCCTGCTGATCTTCACGGTCCTGATCTACCTGACCAAGCGTTCGATCTATTCGCGTACGGAACACTAAGAGATCATCAGTCTCTTCGGAAAAAGGCGGCTTTTCAGCCGCCTTTTTTATTTGGTTTGATCCGGCGCAGTTGATAGTGTGCGGGCGTTTTGTGCCTCTTGCAGATACGGATTTTCGATGAACAACACGCTTTCGGAGCTTGCCGCCAGCATCCGCTCCATTCCGGACTATCCCAAGCCCGGCATCATCTTTCGCGACATCACCACGCTGCTCGGCAATCCGCGCGCCTTCCGCCGCGCCGTCGACGAATTGGTGCAGCCCTATGCGGGACTGAAGGTCGACAAGATCGCCGGCATGGAAGCGCGTGGTTTCATCCTCGGCGGAGCCGTTGCGCATCAGCTGTCTTCCGGCTTCGTGCCGATCCGCAAGAAGGGCAAGCTGCCGCATGAGACCGTGCGTATCGCCTATAGCCTGGAATATGGCGTGGACGAGATGGAGATGCACCGGGATGCCGTCCAGCCGGGTGAAAAGGTCATTCTCGTCGACGACCTGATCGCCACGGGCGGCACGGCTGTGGGGGCAACCAAGCTGTTGCGCCAGATCGGCGCGGAAGTCGTCGGCGCCTGCTTCGTCATCGATCTGCCCGATCTCGGCGGGCGCAAGAAGCTCGAAGAGCTCGGCGTCGATGTTCACACGCTCGTGGAGTTTTCCGGTCACTGAGCCTTATCTGCTCGATACCATTCCGATAATGGCTGTATGATCTGGCGGACCCACGTCGGCCAGATCATTCGAATTCCAGGACGCTGCTTTCGAAGCGGATGACCGGAATACCGTCCTGATTGACGCCCTCACAGAGGATGGTGTTGACATGCCAGCCCGGCCGCGACGCAAGCGGCCGGGCTGAGAGAAAGGTCACGGAATAGCTGACCGTTTCATCCACGAAAACCGGCTTCAGCCATTGCAATTTCTGGAAACCGGGAGAGGGGCCAAGGTTCGGTGGTTCCAGTCCTTCGCTCTTCAGTCGGCCGATTTCCGCCATCCAGTATTTGAGGAAACACCGCATCCACGCGGCCGTCGTGTGCCAGCCGGAGGCGCAGAGCGCGCCGAACAGGGTGTCCTTCGCGGCGTCCTTGTCGGTGTGGAAGCGCTGCGGATCGTATTTCCGGGCGAAACGAAGGATCTTTTCCTCGGTGAAGACGTAGGTGCCGATCTCTGTTTTCTCGCCGGCCGCATAGAGTTCAGTCATCCTCATACGTCTGCCTCCACGCTATTGCGCATTCCGAAAATCACGGAATTCTCCGAAAGGCAGACAAGGTCGCCGCGCTGGTTTTCGACCTCATGGCGGAATTTGACGATGCCGAGGCCAGGGCGCGAGCGAAGCGGGCGCGCTTCCAACACGATGGAATGGCCTGACAGCGTGTCGCCCGCCAGCACCGGCTTGCGCCATTCCATGAAATCGATACCGGGGGCGCCTTCGCAGAAGGAGTTGAGCACGTAGCTATCGGCCATCATGCGCATGAACATTGCCGACGTGTGCCAGCCGGAAGCGGCGAGCCCCCCGAGGATGCTGGCGCGGCCGGCCTCCTCGTCCAGATGCATGGGCTGCGGGTCGAATTCACTGGCAAACTCGATGATTTCGGGAGCCGTTACCGCTTTCGGGCCGAGGACAAAGCGCCGGCCGGGCTGGAAATCCTCATAGGCGAGCTTTTCTGCGGGCATCAGCGTCTCCCGTGATAGGCAGGGCTCACTGCTTACAATAGCATCCGCGCGGGCTCAATGATTCCGATGGGGAATTTCGTGGGGGAATGGCATGGCTGACCTAAGATCCATACTTGATGAGGCCGCGCGCGAGGGGCTGATTTCAGCCGAGGCGGGCACGCGGCTGGCGCCGTTCCTTGTGGCGCGGGGTGTGGTGGTCGAGGCGCGTGCCGGATCGATCGCAGCGTCCGCCTGGTCGGATACAGAAACGCCCCGCTTCGTGCGCGGCTTTCACGATGTGCTGATCACCATCGGCATCCTGATCGCGTTGGCGGGGCTTTGGGGGCTTGCCTCGCTCTATGCGGTGCTGCCGGCGATCCTGGTGCTGGCGGAAATCCTGGTGAAACGACAGCGCCTGGCGCTGCCGGCGGTGGTGCTGACGCTCGCGGCCTTTGCCTGGACCTTCCGCATGATGCTGTCGATCTATCCGTGGAATGCCGATCTGTGGCTGACGGGTGACGGCATCGACGGGTTCATCGTCGCGTTCCCGGTCGTCATGGGACTTTTCTATCTGCGTTACCGGGTGCCGCTGGCCTTTGCGCTGACGATCTTCTCGGGTCTTGCCCTTGTGCTGGCGCTGGTCTTCCGGCTGCTGCAATGGGTAAGCGGCGACGATGCCTTCATCCTCAACCATCCGACGCTCGTCTCCGTTATCCTGTTTGCCTGTGCCGTCGGCCTGTTCTTAGCCGCTCTCGGCTTCGATCTCAGCGACAGGTTTCGCCGTACGACGCGTTCGGACGTTGCCTTCTGGCTTCATCTCGTCGCCGCACCAGCGTTGCTTTACAGTATCCGGATCCTGCTTTCGCTCGATGGCGGCTGGCTCGATATCATGGACGCCAACTCGTTCAAGACGCCTGTCGTCGTCGCCATTGTCGCGCTGCTGATGCTGATCGGCCTCATCATCGATAGGCGAGCCTTCGTCACATCAGGTCTGCTGACGCTTGGCCTGGCGATCTACGGGATATTCCGGCAGGGGAGTGCGACCGTCGACACCTATATTTTCGGGACGCTTGTCGTGGTCGGCGTGATCGTGCTCGTCATCGGGACGGGCTGGATGCCGCTGCGGCGCATGGTGCTGCGCGCCTTTCCCTCGGGCATAGTGGAAAGGCTGCCGCCCGGTTGAGCGGCAGCCTTCTTTTTTCTCTGACGCATGTCGTCATCGCAAAACCGCTACACAGTTTTGCGCAACATGCTTTGTGCTTTACGTATTGAAACGGAAGTGAATGACGTCGCCGTCCTGAACGACATATTCCTTGCCTTCGTCGCGCGCCTTGCCGGCTTCCTTGGCACCCACTTCACCATTGAACTGGATGTAATCGTCATAGGCAATGGTATTGGCACGGATGAAGCCACGCTCGAAATCCGAGTGGATGACGCCGGCGGCCTGCGGGGCCTTGGTGCCGCGCTCGATCGTCCAAGCGCGCGTTTCCTTCGGGCCGACAGTGAAATAAGTGATGAGGTTGAGCAGCTTGTAGCCTGCGCGGATCAGGCGGTCGAGGCCGGCCTCGTCAAGGCCGAGGGCCGAGAGGAATTCCTTGGCTTCCTCATCCGGAAGCTGGGCGACTTCGGATTCGATCGCAGCGGAGATGATGACGGTTTCCGCGCCCTGTTCCTTCGCCATGGCGGCGACGGCTTCGGTATATTTGTTGCCGGTTACCGCGTCACCTTCCGCGACGTTGCAGACATAGAGGACCGGGTGTGACGTCAGGAGGTTCAAGCCCTTCAGGATGCCGGTTTCTTCGGCGTCGAGCTTCGAAAGCATGGTGCGGACCGGCTTGCCCTCTCGCAACAGGGCGAGCGAAGCATCCATGATCGGCAGCATGGCCATGGAATCCTTGTCCTTGCCCGTGGCACGCTTGCGGGTCTGCTCGGTACGACGCTCAAGGCTGTCGAGGTCGGCAAGCATCAGCTCGGTCTCGATCGTATCGGCGTCGGCGACGGGGTCGATGCGGCCTTCGACATGGGTGATGTCGCCATCTTCGAAGCAGCGCAGCACATGCACGATGGCATCGACTTCGCGGATATTGGCGAGGAACTGGTTGCCGAGGCCTTCACCCTTCGACGCACCGCGCACGAGACCGGCAATATCGACGAAGTTGATGCGGGTCGGGATGAGTTCCTTCGACTTGGCGATATTGGCAAGCTTCTGCATGCGCGGGTCAGGAACGGCCACTTCGCCCGTGTTCGGTTCGATCGTGCAGAAGGGATAATTTGCCGCCTGTGCCGCCGCCGTCTTGGTGAGCGCGTTGAAGAGGGTGGACTTGCCGACATTCGGCAAACCGACGATACCGCATTTGAAGCCCATGGCTGAAACCTGCTGTTCTCAAGAAATCTTTGGCCGTGGCTATGGGATAAAGGAGGGGAGCGGTCAAGTCTTCGAGCGCTTTTCTCGCCGCTCCTTTGCCGAGAGGGCCTGGCAGGCTTATTCTTTCTGTGACGGCAAAGTTCGTCTGGCACCAAGTGTCGAAAAATCGTAATCGAAAAATATTATTGAGATCGAAACCCCTTCCCATGTCATCAACGGGCGGATTTCCGATGGTTGACAACGACGTTGCCACAAAAACCAAGACCAAGGTAAAGCCGAAGCTGGACAAGCCGAAGCTCTACAAGGTCATCCTCTTCAATGACGACTATACGCCACGCGAATTCGTGATCGTGGTGCTGAAAGCCGTTTTCCGCATGAGCGAGGAGGCCGGCTATCGCGTGATGATGACGGCCCACAAGCTCGGCTCCTGCGTGGTCGTGGTCTGCACCAAGGACATTGCGGAGACGAAGGCCAAGGAGGCCATCGACCTTGCCAAGGAGATGGGATTCCCGTTGATGTTCACCACGGAGCCCGAGGAATAGGTCAGGGTTTGTCGCTGGTCCGTTCGGCTAGGTCGGTCGACGTATCTGATAGCCGGTCTTGTCCTGCAGGAATCCAGAACTCTCATAGAAACTATGGGTAGCTGGCTCTTTCGAGCCCGTCAGCAGCATGACTTTGTAACATCCCGCTTTCCAGGCTTCCTCGATCGCACGCCGGATTACTTGGCCGGCGTAACCTTGTCTGCGGTGCTCGCCGTGGGTGACGACGTTTTCGATGAGCGCATAGGACGCGCCGTTGCGTGTCAGATTGGGCAGGATGACCAGCGTTACGGTCGCAGCCGCAATTTCTCCGGCAAAGCCGATGAAAACCGTCATGCCGGGCTGCGCGAGCATGGCGGAGAAGCGGTCTTCCGCCAACTCAGGTGCGAGGACCGGGTCGGTAGAGTTGAGGTAGCGGTAGAGAGCGAGCAGGCCCTGAAGGTCGGCCGCGGTCGCGGGCCGAACGGCGAAGTCTCGACTTTCCATCATGATCAATCGCCCTTGTTTCCGAACATCTTCTTCAGCATCTCGGCCATGGGGCCAGTCGCCGGAAGCTTCTGCGGCCCATTGTTGCGGGCCTGATGGATGTGGGATTTTCCCGCGGGCTTCTTTTCCGGCTTCGGCTTTTCCTCTTCGGCCTTGCCGCCCAGCGCCAGCGCGATCTTGTTCATGAGCTGCGAGTCTTCGTTGCGGACCAGCATATCGGCATTGTCGGCGAGCGTGTTGAGAAGCAGATCCAGCCAGTCGCTATCGACTTTGGCGAAATCGCCAAGCACGTGGTTATGCACCAGTTCCTTGGCGCCGGGATGGCCGATGCCGAGCCGCAGGCGGCGGTATTCCTTGCCGCAATGGGCGTCGAGCGACTTGATGCCGTTGTGGCCGCCATGGCCGCCGCCGGTCTTCAGACGGGCCTTGCCGGCCGGCAGGTCGAGTTCGTCATAGATCGCTACGAGATCTGATGGTTGCAGCTTGTAGAAGCGCATGGCCTCGCCGACCGCTTCGCCAGAGAGGTTCATGAAGGTCTGCGGCTTGATCAGCAGTACCTTCTCGCCGCCCAGCTCGCCTTCCGATATCTCGGCCTTGAACTTCTTCGACCAGGGCGAAAAGCTGTGGCGGCGATGGATCGCATCGACGGCCATGAAACCGATATTGTGCCGGTTGCCGGCATATTTCGCGCCGGGATTGCCGAGACCCGCGATGATCAGCATGGCCTGTCTTCCTTGCAAGAGCTGTTGCCGTTCACCACCGCGAAACGGCGGCAAAGTCAAGTGGGAAAGGCAGGCGCGAGAGCGAGTTGCCGCTCAGTTCAGAAGATGCAGGCCGTATTTCAGGAAGATTTCTTTCTGTTCTCCACTGGCAATGAGCTTGTCGAGCGAGGCTTGCATGCGGGCAAGCAGATCATCCGGGAAGTTCTTTTCGCAGGCGATGCTCATCGGCTGGGAAGAAAGTACGGTGACCATTTCCAACGGCTGCTCGGCCTTCAGCTTGTCGAAGTAGAGCTCGGAAATCGGCATCATGTCGATACGCCCGCCAAGCAGCTTGCGCAGCGTCGCGTTGAAATCGCTGGCGACATCGAGCTTGGTGAAGCCCTTCTCCTCGAGCGTCACTTGCGTGTAGTCGTCGCGCTGCGTGCCGACCACGTATTTCTTGGCGTCTTCGAGATTGGCAGCGGAGACGCCCGACCCCTGGCGGGTGATCAGGATATTGCGGTCGACCAGAAGCGGTTCGACCCATTTGAACAGCGGATCGCGGGAGCCATTGTGGGCGGTCGCGAAAACACAGGTCATCGGTGTCGTGCGGGCAAGGCTATAGGCGCGGGCCCAGGGCATGACCTCGATCGTGTAGTCGACGCCAATATCCGCCATGACCTTCTGAACCTGTTCGACAGTCGCGCCCTTGATGACTTTCCCGTCACGGTAGTTGAAGGGGGCATATTCCTCGGTCACGAACGAGACCGTCTCGGCTAAGGCGGATGCGGTAAAGCAGGGCAGGGCCAGAAGTGCCAGAAGCAGCAGCTTTTTCATCGCGATACCTCCCGTATCTCGTCTCTTTATGAAGCGCGCGCCACGTTCGGCAGCGAATTGCTCAGTTCCTCGATCAGCTTGGCGGCATTCTGCGGACGGTGGAACAGATAGCCCTGACCATAATCGAGGCCCATCTGGTGCAGCGTGCCGCATTCCTCTTCCGTCTCGATGCCTTCGGCAATCACGGTGCAGTTCATCTTGTGCGACAAGGTGGTGATGCCTTCGATCAGCATCCGGCTCTTCTGGCGCACGTCATCGTCAGCGTCGTTGATGGCGCGGGTAAACGACTGGTCGATCTTGATGATATCGACCGGGAAGCGGTTGAGGTAGCTGAGCGACGAATAGCCTGTGCCGAAGTCGTCGAGTGCGATACGGCAGCCGAAGCGGCGCAGTTCGGTCACGACCATGCGGATTTCCGGATTGTCGTGCATCAGCACGGCCTCGGTGATTTCGACGACGATGCGATCGGGCATGATGCCGTGGCGGCCGACGATGGCGGCAAGGCGGGCCGCGAGCGCGGGCTCAAACTGCAGCGGCGAGAAATTGATCGCGAGATAGCTGTCCTGCATGCCGGGCAGTCGGGAGATCTTCGCCAGATTGGCGATCGCCTTCTCCATGATGACATTGCCGACGCGGACGATCTTGCCAGTCTCTTCGGCGACGCTGATGATCTCTGCCGGCGGCATGAGACCCTTCTGCGGATGGTTGAGGCGCATCAGAGCCTCGAAGCCGGCAATACCGCGGCCGTTCAGGTTGACGATCGGCTGCAGATAGGCCTCGAACCAGTCGTCGGCGAGGCCTGCTTCGATATGGGCTTCGATCTCGGCGTGGCGGCGAGCGTGGTCGAGCATGCCGTTGTCGAAGATCTGCGCACCGTTCTTGCCGTCGCGCTTCTTGGCGTACATGGCCATGTCGGATTTCTGCAGCAGCTCGGCTGCGGTCGCGGCGTGGCGCGGATAGATGGCGATGCCGACGGAGGCGCTGAGATGCATGTCCGGGCCGAACGGCGTCTCGAAGATCGAGGCGATCTGATCGCACATGGCGCGGGCGCGCTTTTCGGCATTCTTCGCCGGCAGCAGGATGGCGAATTCGTCGCCGCCGAGACGGGCGGCCTCGTCGGAAGGCGCGAGCAATGTCTTCAGCCGTTCGACGAGTTCAATGAGGGCGGCGTCGCCGGCGGCATGGCCCATATTGTCGTTGATCCACTTGAAGCGGTCGAGGTCGACGAAGAGGCAGGCCAGCTCCTGATCGGCGGCGTCCGCGGCCGCGATCTTGGTATCGAGCGCGGCTTCGAAGCCCTGGCGGTTCAGAAGGCCGGTCAGATGGTCGGTGATCGCTTGGCGGTGGTTACGGTCTTCGGATTCCTTCAGTTCCGTCACATCGGTCATGACCGAAAGCGACTGGCCTTCCTGGCCCTGTGCGGTCAAGGCCGATTCCATGATGAGGATGTCCATGATGCGGCCATCCATGCAGATGAACTTGACTGTCACATCGCCGGTGCCGTTCTCACGGTGGCTCTTGCGCTTGATGAACTTGTCGCGGGTGAAGGGCGTCACGAGATCGGAAAACTTGCGGCCGATGACGGCGACGCGATGATAGCCGGTCGCATGCAGCCAGTAGTCGCTGACGGCGGTGATGCGATCATCCTCGTCTAGCGAGAAGAGCATGGCAGGTGTCAGGTTGTAGATATCGGTGGTGCGGCGGTGGGCGTGCTTGAGCTCGGTTTCCTCGTTTTCGAGCTTCGTCTGCATCTCGTTGAAGCTCTGCGCGAGGCGGCCCATTTCGTCGTTCGACTGCCAGTCGACATGGTGGCGGGAGCCGAGCTGGCGAGTGGCCTCGATGGCCGCCGTCAGGCGCATCAGGGGCTGAATGACGAAGATGCGGTTGCCGATTAGGGCTGTCGCGAAGACGGCGAGTACGGCGAAAATGAAGATCGAGATGAAGACGATCTCTTCCTGCTTCAGGCCGGAAAACAGGCCGAGCGCCGGATAGAAGACCGAGATGCTGCCGAGGTTCTTGGGGCCGTCGACGGTATTGTAGATGATGGCGCGGGAAACCTGGACGAGCTTGCCATCGAAAGAGCGGGGAATGGTCGACTGGCTGACGTCAAGTTCGCCGGACTGATCGCGGACTTCCACCTTGACGATGGCGCCCTGCGAAACGACCGTCGCGCTGATCTGGGTGACGCTGTCTGCATCAAGATCCCAGAGCGGCTTGGCGAGCGCCTGAGCATTGGCCACAAGGAGAACGGAAATATGGTCACGTATTTCCTTGTCGGCACGTTCAGAAGAAAGGAAAAGAAAAAGAACAAAGAGGGGGGCCACAAAAACAAGCAGCGCTCCGCAAACAATTGCAAAAAATCTGTTCTCAACGGAATTGTTCATGGTTCCGTTTGCTCCACGGGGTCACAATATTCTGCGGTCGCACAGCAGGGCGGGGACTTCGCGACCAACTGGAACATGCTTCCATGAATGTGTTAAATGTTACTGAAATCAGCCTTTTTTGGTAAAGAAAAAGCCCGCTTTCCTGGTGGAAAACGGGCCTTATGCTTTACAAATTGGTAGAAGCTATCAGGCTTCTGCTTCGCCTTCAGCGGCGGATTCGTCGATGCCGGCAGCCGGAGCAACGATCGTCGCGATGGTGAAGTCGCGATCAGCGATAACGGGCGTAACGCCCTTCGGCAGCGTGACTTCCGAAATGTGGATGCTGTCGCCGATCTTGTGGCCGGAGAGGTCAACCGTGAAGAATTCCGGGATCGCGTCAGCCGGGCAGTGAACTTCAACTTCGTGACGAACGATGTTCAGAACGCCGCCGACCTTGAGGCCCGGGGACTTCTCTTCGTTGACGAAGTGAACCGGGATTTCAACGGTAACCTGGGTGTTGCCGGATACGCGCAGAAAATCCACGTGCATCGTGAAGTCGCGGACCGGATCGAGCTGGTAGTCCTTCGGCAGAACCTTGTACTTCTTGCCGTCGACGTCGATGGTCGCAACGGTGGTCATGAAACCACCGGCATGAATGCGCTTCGTCACCTCATTGGTGTTGATAGCGATAGAAATCGGGGCCTGCTTGTCACCATAGATGACAGCGGGAATAAAGCCGTTGCGGCGGAGTTCACGGGCGGACCCCTTACCAACCCGTTCGCGCGCCTCGGCCTTGAGCTCGTAAGTTTCGTGGCTCATGGCTAGTCCTTTCGAGGTTATTTGGAGAGCCCGCGGCGGGCTGAAAGCCTTATGCCATCGGACCGGAGGCGGGCATGCCCGTCCTCATCCGCGTTGCCTCCAAGGGTGTCTACGCGGACGCGTGGGCTATAATATAAGTGTCACGCAAAGGCAAGCGGCGGCATGGCGGCCCGCAATCGATCTCCAGCGCACGATCACTACAACCAGAATATCGCGGCCAATGCAATTCACGGTATTTCCCGGTTGCTTTTCAGAAACCGCTGATAAGCCCCTGTTGTGCGGGCGTTAATCACAAAGTCGAACAGAAGGTTCCACTTTAGCTGCGGAGGCGGTGGATTAGCCCTTCCTTAACGTGGCAAGACCGATGTCAGACCTGAAAAGAATGGGCTTCTCATGTTTGCGATCGTTACCTGCCTCACCGACCAACACAGCTTGCCGCTGGTTCTGCTTGCCGCCGCTCTCTGCCTCGCGTCCAATCTTGGAACGATATTGTTCCTGAGGGGTGCCGGCAGGTCGAATGGGGCGCCGCGCTGGATCTGGCTTGCGGTTGCGGGTGCAGCAGGCGGTTTCGGCATCTGGTCGACACATTTTGTCGCCATGCTTGCCTATGACCCGGGCATCGTCGTCGGCTACGATCGCGACCTGACGCTCATTTCCCTCGGTGCGGCCTTCGCCTCCACGTTCGTGGCGGGCATTGCAGCCGTCTCGCTTCCCTCTTCTCAGGCCAAGATAGCGGCCGGTCTCGTGTTCGGCGTCGGTGTCGCCGCCATGCACTTCGTCGGCATGGCAGGCCTGCAGGTTCCGGGCACCGTCCTCTGGGACCGGCAGCTCGTCATTGCCGCGCTGATCATCTCTGTCATCATGGCGACGTGGGGATTTTCGCTCGCCAGTAACTGGAAAAGTTCGAACTGGCGCATTCTTGCTGCCGCTTCCGCGCTGTCGCTCGGCATCGTGCTGATGCATTTCACCGCAATGGGGGCGCTTTCGATCGTCGAGGGTGGCGCGAACGCGATCGAGCCCGAGGCGCTCTCCAAGCCGGTTCTCCTCGTGACCATTCTCACCGTGTCGATCTCCATGCTCGCCTCGGGCATTTCGGCATCGATCATTGCGTTTCGCGCTGCCAGACAGACGAGTGCGAGCGAGACCAAATTCGAGATGCTCGTTCAGGGCGTCACGGATTACGCGATCTACATGCTCGATCCCTCCGGTGTCGTGACGAATTGGAACGCGGGTGCCGAACGCGCAAAGGGCTATACGGCAGCCGAGATCATCGGCCAGAACTTTGCCCGGTTCTACTCCGCGGAGGATCAGCGGGATGGCTTGCCGCAGCGGGCGCTCGATTGCGCGCTTGCCGAAGGCCGGTTCGAGTCCGAAGGACTGCGTTTCCGCAAGGACGGCTCCTCTTTCTGGGCGCATGTCGTCATCAGTCCGGTCTACGATGATGGCCGCAATCTCATGGGCTATGCGAAGATCACTCGCGATATCACCCAGGCGAAGATCGACGGCGATCGCATCCGCGAAGTATCGAGAAACCTGGACCTCGCCCTGGAGAACATGGGCCAGGGCATCTCGATGTTCGATGGCGATGAGCGGCTGATCCTGGCAAATGCACGATACAGTCAGCTCTTCGGCTTCCCGAATGATTTCATCCGCCCGGGTCTTGCCTATTCCGAAATCGTGCGCAGCGGCTATCAGATCGTTTTCGGCGACAGCGACGTGGCGGATTCAAGGGCAACCGATCATTATCGCCGCCATATGGCAACCATGCGCTCCGGGCAGAAGACCCTGGTGCATCAGACGATGAGCGGCCGGTCGATCCTTGCGACATTCAGCGCTCTGGCCGACGGCGGCTGGGTGACGACGTTCGAAGACATTACCGAACGGCTGGCGCGCGAAGAAAAGATCGCGTTCATGGCCAAGCACGATGCCCTGACCGGGCTGCCGAACCGTCCCACCTTCAACGATTATCTGTCGCATCAGCTGGCGATCGCCAAGCGACTGTCGACCAAGGTCGCGGTCATCGGCATCGATCTGGATAAGTTCAAGGAAATCAACGACCACATGGGGCATGTCGCCGGCGATTTCGTGCTGAGCACGCTGGCGGCGCGGCTGAACGGCATCCTGCGCGACGAGGAGCTCGTTGCACGGCTCGGCGGCGACGAATTCGCTGCCGTGAAGCGCTTCAGCGACAGGGCCGAACTCGACGATTTCGTTGCGCGGCTTGAAGCCACGCTCATGGAGAAGATGGATTTCGAGGGGCACCAGATCATCCCCGGTGCCAGCGTCGGCGTGGCAATCTATCCCGACGCCGGCGACAAGGCGGAAACGCTTCTCGCCAATGCGGACCTTGCAATGTATCGCGCAAAGCACGAGGTCGGACAAAACGTCTGCTTCTACGAGGAGTCCATGGACGAGGCGTCGCGCGACCGCAGAAGGCTCGCTCGCGATCTCTGGACGGCGATCGAACGCGAACAGATGTATCTTCACTACCAGGTTCAGAAATCGGTCGCGACCGGCAAGACGACCGGCTACGAGGTGCTGCTGCGCTGGAACCATCCGGAGCGTGGAAATATCTCGCCCGTCGATTTCATTCCGATTGCGGAGGAATGCGGTGCGATCGTGCCGATCGGCGAATGGGTGCTGCGCGAAGCCTGCAGGGAAGCGGTCGGCTGGACCGACGACATCAAGATCGCCGTGAATATTTCTCCCATCCAGATCGCTCATGCTGATATTGCCGAGCTGGTCCGCGCCGTGCTCCTGGAAACCGGCCTGCCTGCATCGCGGCTGGAGCTTGAAATCACCGAGTCATCGATCATCGTCGACAAGGGCAAGGCGCTGAGCGCAATGCGGGCGCTGAAGCAACAGGGTGTCGCAATCGCCATCGACGATTTCGGCACGGGCTATTCGTCGCTCGAAACCCTGCGTTCGTTCCCCTTCGACAAGATCAAGCTCGACCGCAGCTTCATGAACGAGGTGGAGACCAGCCAGGAGGCAAAGGCCGTCATTCGTTCCATCCTGGCGCTGGGACGTGGCCTGTCGATCCCTGTACTCGCCGAAGGCGTTGAGACACTGAGCCAGCTGGAATTGCTGACCTCCGAAGGCTGCGACGAGGCGCAGGGCTATTATTTCGGGCGCCCGGCACGCATGGAAAAACAACCGCTTGAGCTTGATAGCGCGGCTTGAGGCGGAGCGTGGCGGTCTCGCAGCCGTGATCGCAAAATAACATCTGCCTGGATGCGCCGGGTTGACACCGGCAGCTATCCGCTCTTCCTATGGCCGCATTCAAAGCGGCTGAGGAGAATTGCAGATATGCGTCTCAAACTTATCACGACAACGAGCCTCGTCGCCCTATCGCTGTTCGGGGCAGCGCAGGGGGCTGACATCAATCAGGATGGGGCGAACAAGCTTCGCGACAACCTGACGGGCATTCTGCCCGATGATATCGCAAAGAGCGGTTTCCTGACCGTCAATCCTGCGGGGACGCGCTACGAGATCATCTACGATCTCTCGAAGCTCCTGAGCAAGCTTGAGCCAGCCAAGGTGGTGATCAATGGGCTGACGCCCTTCTCTGTGTTTGCCACTCCGCTCGACAGCGGGCTCTGGAACCTCGAAGGCAATAATAGCTTCAACATCTCCGGCAACTTCAAGGGTCCGGACGACAAGGCCAGCGATTTTACCTATTCCATCGCCTCGATCGTCTATAACGGCGTGTTCGATCCGGCCATCGCCTATCTGCGCTCCGGAGATTTCAAGGCCAGCGACATCCGCGTCACGTCGAAAACCGATGCTGACCAGGTCGATGCGAGCTTTGCCGGCATGAACTATCGGCTCGATTCGACCGACAGCGCCAGCGGCAACGGCCGCCTGGACTTCAAGGCGAACGGCTCGATGTCCGGACTGGTCGAGACAGTTACCAGCGCGCAGATGCCGCCGATCACCATCAAGGCGGATTCGATCGATTTCAACGCCGATGTGGGCAGCCTGCCAGCGAAGGAAATTCGCGATATCGTGCTGTTCGTTCTCGATCACATGGATGAGCACAATCTCAGCAAGGAAAACGAGGAGAAGCTGAAATCGCTCCTCAAGGCGGCCTTCCCGCTGTTCTCCTCGATCAACGAAACGATCACCGCGAATAACCTGACGGTCGGCACGGTCGCCGGAAGCGGCGGCGCCAAGGCCTTCGGCTATAATTTCGCAGTCGACGGACCGGCCGATGCGGTGCGCTTTGGCTTCGGCATGAATGCCCAGGATGTGACGCTGGACAGCCCCGTCATGCCGGCGAGTTACCGTCCTTTCCTGCCGAAGAGCGTCGATATGCAGTTCGCGGTTCCGGACATGGATTTTGCCGCGTTTAGCGACGAGTTCATGAAATTCGACCTGAGCAGCGGCAACGGCAATGCTGAGGAAAGCGGCAAACAGGCAGCCGAAAAGCTTTTCCGTGAAGGCGTCGTCGTGGTGGATCTGCCGAAGTTCACCGCAGTCTCCGACGTCTACGATCTCGACGTTACCGGCAAGCTGCAGGGCCGCGTCGATACGCAGAAGGATTATTCGCTGCAGGCATCTGTTCTGGCGCGCGATCTCGACAAGTCGATCGCCGCCATCCAGGATCTCGCCAAGAGCGATCCCAACCTGCAGCAGGTCTCCTTCGGCATGATGATGGCGAAGGGCTTCGCCAAGACCGACCCTGATGGCCGCTCACGCTGGGATATCAGCGTTGCCGGCGACGGCTCCGTGGCGATCAACGGCCAGCAGATCAAGGGACCGGATGCCGAGGAGCCGGATCAGGGCGAGGATCAAGATCAGGGGCAGGAACCGGACCAAGAGCAGGAACCTGATCAGGGACAGACACAGCCGCAATAGGCGCTCGCTGGTGCAACTTGAAATGAAAAAAAGCCGGCCTCGTGCCGGCTTTTTGCTTTTATCTGGATCGATGTATTAGTTATTGTTTTCAAAGGCTTTTTGTTGGTGAATACGCTTGACTTTGTGTTTTTCGGCCTGCACATATTTACAACTAATGCGAACGAATGGATTTGATTGATGCGTCTCAAAATTGTTTCAGCTGCCGGGCTTTTTGCTCTTTTGGCGATCGGTCCTGTGCAAGGTATGGAGATGCGGCAGAAGGATGCGGATGATTTTCGTGACGGCCTTCTCAGTTCGTTTCCCGACCTTGCGAACTCGGATTTCCTGACAGTGAAGCCGGCTGGAGACCGTCTCCAACTCACCCTTGATTTCAACAGTTTTTTCGACGGGCTGGATCCGAAGTCATTCAGGATGACCGGGTTTGGGCCGTGGTCTTTGTTTATTAGACCCCAGGATAGCAAGACAACAAATCTCAATGCCGAGACTAGCGTGAAAGCTTCCCTGATGGCCAAAGGAGTGGATGGGAAGGCCATTGAGGGCAATTTCTCCATTGGATCTTTGGTGCTCGATGGGCTGATCGATTTGAGTACATCTGGAATCCAGTTGGGTACGTCCGCCAAGGGTGTCGATTTTGCTTCTAAATTAGGGGAGCGCCAATCTGCATTCCGCGCTGGAGAAATGAACAGTATGCTAGATTGGCGCGCTAGCTCTGCTGGCAGCAGGTACGTGGACTTCGACGGCAGCCAGTCGCTCTCCGACTACTATCAGGAGGCACTTCAATCACAGGTGCCGGAGTTTAGAATTTCCGCAGCTCGGATCGATCATGAATACCAGTTGAATAAGGTTCCCAAAAGGGAGTTCAACAATCTCCTGCTGTCGCTGTTTGCACACGGCAATGGATCGTTCAAAAATCGGGAGGAGTTCGAGAATTTCAGAACTGCGCTGACTGCGTCGTTTCCGATGCTCTCGTTCCTGAAACAATCTATATCTGCAGCTAACCTGTCGGTAGTTAGCCCCTTAGCAGATGTGAATGCGAAATACCTGAACTCAACGCTCATCCTTGGAGGGGAGGCTGGAGCGATGCAGCTAGCCTGGGGATTCGCGACAGAAGATATGAAAATTGATAGCGAAATGATACCGGCGTCCTATTTGACCTTGCTGCCAAGAAGTGTGGACATGCAACTTCGTTTGGAGGGTCTTGATTTTGCATCTGCTGGACGCGAATTGACCGCTTCCCGCGTTCAGACCACGGAAGATGTGCGGTCAATGGGCGAGAGGTTTAGCCGGAGCCTGCTGGGCAACAAGTCGATGGTAGTTAACCTAAAGAGCTTGAAATTGGCTTCAGATCTTTATGATCTCAAGCTTTATGGAACCGTTCGTACAAACGGTGGTAAAAATTCTCAGCTTGAACTCTGGGTAATAGCCGACGATTTCGACAAGTCGATTGCCGCAGTACAAGAGCTCTCAAAGAACGAACCTGATTTAGGCCAACTCAGCCTCTGGATGACAGTGGCAAAGGGCTTTGCCCAAAACGGGGGCCGCAGTTCATTGTGGGCCGTTGTTCAACATCCAGACGGTTCCGTGACGGTGAATAATCAGCCGTTAGTAGGACCGAGCGAGACGGAGAATTAGCAATCAGACAAGCCGAACCAAAAGAGCCGGTCAAATACCGGCTCTTTTTAGTCGAAGAGGCTCGATACGGACTCTTCCTGGGCCGTGCGGCTGATGGCTTCGCCGATCAGCGGGGCGGTCGTGACGACGCGGATGTTGTGGGCCGAGAGAACGGCCGTCGTCGGCTGGATGGAATCCGTGATGACCAGTTCGCGTAGCTTCGAGGAGGTGACGCGGGTGACCGCGCCGCCTGAGAGAACGCCGTGGGTGATATAAGCGGTGACGCTGGAGGCGCCCTTGGCGAGCATGGCGTCGGCCGCGTTGCAGAGCGTGCCGCCGGAGTCGACGATATCGTCGATCAGCAGGCAGTCCTTGCCGGTGACGTCGCCGATGATGTTCATGACCTCGGATTCACCTGGCCGCTCGCGACGCTTGTCGACGATGGCCAGAAGACAGTCCAGCCGTTTGGCAAGCGCGCGGGCGCGTACCACGCCGCCGACGTCAGGCGAGACCACCATGACGTTGCTCATGTCGTAATGGCTCTTGATGTCGCGCGTCAGGACGGGCAGGGCAAAAAGGTTGTCTGTCGGGATATCGAAGAATCCCTGGATCTGACCGGCATGGAGATCAAGCGTCATGACGCGGTCGGCGCCGGCTTCGGTGATGAGGTTCGCGACCAGCTTGGCGGAGATCGGCGTGCGGCCGGAAGCGCGGCGGTCCTGGCGGGCATATCCGAAATACGGGAGAACCGCTGTGATGCGACGGGCTGACGAGCGACGCATGGCGTCGATCATGATCAGCAGCTCCATCAGGTGGTCATTGGTGGGAAAAGAGGTCGGCTGCACGAGGAAGACGTCCTCGCCGCGCACATTTTCCTGGATTTCCACGAAGATTTCCTGGTCGGCAAACCTTCGAACGCTGGCTTTCCCCAAGGGAACGTTGAGATAGTTGCAGATCGCTTCGGCGAGTTGCCGGTTCGAATTGCCTGCGAAAACCTTCATTTTGGTCCGCCTGTTATGCGCTGATAGCCGCGCTTTTTAGCCAGCTTCCCGGTGAATGCAAGGGCTAACGCGTCACATACTTTTATATTTATAAAAACCTTGTGACTAACCGCCCTGGCTTTGCCGCCAGGATGTAAATTCCGAGATCGTTTTCGAGGCGATCTGCTGCATGACGGAGGCCGGCACTCCGGCCCAGGGATCCGTCGCCGCTGTCGGCACGCTTTCCTGTCCCTGAATGCGGTGCAGCCGGGCGCCGGCATTGTCAAGCACGTCCCAGACATAGACCACGGTGACCTTGCCTTCATCGCTGAAGGCGGAAAGGTAGCCTTTCAGAATATAGTCGCTGCTGGTGTCGTTGGAGCTCTTGATGGCAAGGCCGTGCGCGCGGGCTTCCGCACCAAGCTGGCGGGACAGCGGGGTGACGGCCTGTACTGGCGCGCCGATGATCGGCAGGAAGCGCACCGTGTTGCCGCGTGCAGAGGTGGAGGAGGAAACCGAAGGATCGAGAGCGGCCGTCTGCGTCGGCTGCTGCTGCGGTTGTGCAGGCTGCTCGGTGGAAGAGGGCGGTGCCAGGGCCTCGCCCTCGATCGGTCCGGAAGCGGCCGGCGAAGAGCCGTCGCGGGAGATCGCATCGGCTTGCGCCTGCATCGTCGTCGGCGGGGCGCCGGTGCCGGGCCGATAGGCCTGCGCCGAATAGTTCGGCTGGGTCGGGGAACTCTGAGCGCTATAGGCGGGCGCATAGCCATTCCGACGAGGAGCGGGTGGAAAAGTCTGCTGGGGTTCTCCGGCCATGCGCTCGGCTTCGCTCTGCGTGACCGGTGTGGACGATCGGCTCATCGAGGAGTCGCCGATTTCCATCGGCGGCGTCAGGTTCAGCGCATCGGTCGTGTTGCAGGCAGACAGCAAGGCGAGACAGATCAGGAGCGTGGGCGCAGTCGCAACTCGCGTCATCCCTCGGTTCGTCCTTCCCACGTCAGTATCAGCCCCGAGCGAATTTATGCGGGTGGGGGGACCACTCTGTCAATTCCGGATTCTTGCCGGTGATTGCAGAGACTTACGCTGCGACGAAATCCAGAGGATGGCGCGAGAGCGGGCGGGGCGCTTCGCCTGTCGTCAGATAGGTCTGGCCGAGGGTCATGGCGGTGCCGGTATCGGAGTCGGCGATGATCATATGCACGAAGAGCGACATGTTCGGCTCAATCGGCTGCGGGTTGCCGGCATGGAACATCTGGTGCTCCATCCAGGACGGCGAGAAGCGCGCGCCGAGCGAATAGCCGCAGGCGTTCAGGCGATGACGGGCGAGGCCGCGCTCGTCCATGATCCTTGCATGCATGTCGAAGACATCGCCGAAGGTATGGCCGGGCTTCAGCACGGTCTCGATCGCCTGGATCGTTTCCAGGCAGGCATTGTAGAGTTCGCGGTGGCGATGGGTCGGTTCGCCGATGACGAACGTCCGCATCATGGCGGCATGGTAGTGGGCGTAGACGCCAGCCCATTCGAGGGTCAGTTGGTCGTTGGCGTCGAGCTTGCGACGGCCGGCCTTGTAGCGGCATAGCAGGGCATCGGCGCCAGAGCCGATGATGAATTCGTTGGCTGGATAGTCGCCGCCGCCGGTGAAGACCGCGCCTTGCATGGCGGCGAGGATATCCGCCTCATCGGCGCCGGGCTTGGCAAGACGGATCGCCGCATCCAGCGCATCGTCCGCGAGCACGGCTGCGTGTTCGACATAGGCGACTTCAGTCGGGCTCTTGATGAGGCGCAGGCGGCTGACGAGATAGGAAGCGTCGCTGATCTGGCCGAAAGTCGTCAACTGCGCATCGAGCAGCCGGGAGACGCGGCCGGTCATGCCGTGCGTATCGTATTCGACGCCGATGCGGGCGCCGAGCAGGTCCATTTCGACGAGCAGGTTCTTGAGGTCCATCGTCGGGTCAGCATTGACGCGATCGACCCAGACGTGAATGTCCTCGATGACAGATGTGTGCCGTGCCTGGCGCAGATCGGCCGAGCGGGTGAGCAGCGCCATGGTGCCGTCGGCCTTGACGATCAGCGTCTGGAAGAAACAGTAGCCGAACGTGTCGTAGCCGGTCAGCCAGTACATGCTTTCCTGCGCGAACAGCAGCAGGGCATCGAGCTTTTCTTCCTTCATCTTGTCCGTCAGCCGGGCGAGGCGGCTGGCGAATTCAGCCCGTTCGAAATGAAGTGCCATGCTGCTCATATCTCCCTGATGCTGATCGCCGAAATCTGGCGGCCGTAATCCGGCTCTTTTTTATGTGTGGTCCTGCGATAGGAAAAAAAGCGGTCGCTATCGGGATAAGTGCAGAGACCGAGGCTTTCGGCGCGCACACCGGCATTTCTCAGCCGCTCGACCGTCAGGCCAGGCAGGTCGAACATCGAATGGCCGGATGTCGAGGAGGGGATGAAGTACCGTTCATAGGCGGGATCATGAGCGAGAAAACGCTCGACGAATTCCGGCCCGACTTCATAACTCGCCTGGCTGATGGAGGGGCCGAGGCAGGCGACGATGTTGCCCCTGTCGGCTCCGAGCGCCACCATGGCGTCGATGGTATTCTCCAGCACGCCGGTCAGCGCGCCTTTCCAGCCTGCATGGGCGGCGCCGATGACGTGGTTTTCGGGGTCGGCGAAGAGGATTGGGCCGCAATCGGCCGCGAGCACGCCAAGCGCGATGCCCGGCGTTGCGGTAACCATTGCATCCGCCTGCGGCCGGTTGCCATTATAGTCCGGCCCGATGGTGACGACATCAGGCGAATGCACCTGATGGACGGTTGCCAGCCGCTCGACCGGCAGATCGAACCAGGCGGCGACGCGCCTGCGGTTCTCCTCGACATTGGCGCGCTCGTCATGCGAGCCGAGGCCGACATTGAGACCGCGGTAGATGCCTTCGGATACGCCGCCGGCGCGGGTGAAATAGCCGTGGCGGATCGCGCCGCCAGCCGCATCGTTCAGCAGCGCGCTTTCGATCGGTGCTGGGGAGGCCGCATCTGTCATGTGATATTCCGGGTCTTTGGGAGAGGGATAGACGTCATCTTCACCGGCTTGCCCGGCGAAGCACTGTCATTTTGCGGCGGATGTTGGCGAGGGTAAGGCGGCCTGTCAATCCACCGGCCGGAACGGCATCAGGTCGATCGCGGGAGACGAGACCGCCAGCACCTTGAAGAGTTCGCCCATGCGACCTTCGCCTGCACCGGCCAGCCGGTCTACGGCGCTCTGGATGATTTGTTGCGTATGCGGCTCGCGGTCGCGACCAAGGGCTGCGGCGCGCTCGAGAATGCCGAGGCCAGTCAGGAAGTCGCCCTGGTGCAGGGCGCCGTTGATATGGACGCCGGCAGAGGCGGCTGTTTCGGCAAGCTGCTGGAAGTCGACATGGCTGGTCAGATCCGCTTCGCCGGGATGGGCGAGCGGTGGATCGAATTCATGCATGCGCACGGCCTGCAGCGTATCGCCGAAGCCAGTGACAAGGTGTCCGTAGTCGATGGCAAGCGCAGTGCCGCTGAAGATCCGCAGCCTTTCGCAGATGGCGCTCATGACCGCCTGACGGGCGGGCGAAATCTCGAACAGGGTACCTACCGGCACATTTTGCGCCGGCTCGGGCAGCAGCGTTGGATCGATGCCGGCGACGCCGGCTGCAAACATCAGTTCGCCATCGGCGTCGAGGCCGACCATCCGTTCGCGGAAGCCCGTCGCGGTGCGGATGAACTGGCGGATCGGGATCGCGTCGAAGAGTTCGTTGGCGACGATCAGCGTGAAGCCCGGCGGCACTTCGTCGAAACCGCCATGCCAGCTGATCTTGCCGTTGTAGTCCTCGAGCGTCTGGCTCTGGACATCGCGCAGGCGTTCGCTGGTTTCGACGAGATGGATCGTCATGTTGTCGAAGAGCGGCGGGGCGATGCGCGAGATCACGCGCAACATGTCGGCCATCATCGTGCCGCGGCCGGGGCCGATTTCGACGAGGCGTACGCCGGCCGGCGTGCCATGGCGCTGCCAGGCGTGAACGACGAAGACGCCGATCATTTCACCGAAAAGCTGACTGACTTCGGGCGCGGTGACGAAATCGCCGGAGCGGCCGAAGGGCTCGCGGGTGCGATAATAGCCGTGTTCGGGATCGGCAAGGCACAGCGAGAAGTAGTCGGTGACGCTGATCGGCCCGTTTGCCTGAATGATCGTCTTGATCTTTTCGCTTAAAGCGGTGGTCATGGCGGCAGTTCCGGTGGCTTCAGTGCTGCAGCGCAGCCGTCTGACGGCGGGCGCGGAAGATCGCCCAAAGGCCGAGCAGGATCATCGGGAAGGACAAGACCATGCCCATCGTCAGCCAGTTCGTGCCGAGCAGATAGCCGAGCTGCGCATCCGGCTCGCGGAAGAATTCCACGAAGATGCGCGACAGTGCATAGCCACAGACGAAGACGCCGGAAATGAGGCCAGGGCTTTTCAGCGCCTTGGCGCCGTAGACGAGTGCTGCAAGAACAAGAAGCAGCACGATGCCTTCGAGCCCGGCTTCATAGAGCTGGCTCGGATGGCGGGCGAAGGGACCGCCAGTCGGGAACACGACCGCCCAAGGCACATCCGTCAGCCGGCCCCAGAGTTCGCCATTGATGAAGTTGGCGATGCGGCCGAAGAACAGGCCGCAGGGCACGACGGTTGCGACGATGTCGAAGAGGTTCCAGATCGGGATGCGGTTGCGGTGGGCAAAGAGGATCATGGCGATCGTCGTGCCGGTCAGGCCGCCATGGAAGGACATGCCGCCGTTCCAGATCTGCACGGCGCGGATCGGATCTTCGATGATGGCGCCGAGATCGTAGAACAGAATGTAGCCGATGCGCCCGCCGAGAACGATGCCGAGGGCAGCCCAGACGATGAAATCGTCAAGCTGGGCTCTTGTGATCGGTGAAGTATTGTTCGGCCAGAGTGCGTCGTTCGCGGCGATGCGGCGGGCATAGGCCCAGCCCAGGAGGATGCCGGCGACATAGGCGAGGCCATACCAGTGAATCGCTAACGGGCCGATCGAAAAGGCGATCGGATTGATATTAGGGAAAGGCATTATAGCAAGAAGATCAGCGGCTATCGGCAAGGTTTTCCCACCCGTTGAGATGCGCGGAACATGGCGCTGCGATCTCGAACGGTCAAGTGCATTGTTCGTTACCCGCCCCGCGCGCAAGGGCTTATCCCGTGCAAAGCGCTTGCATCCTTAACAGCGAAGCCCTACCTCCATTTCAGCGGCCGCAAGGCCTGACATTCACGTCATGCGAAGGGAGCAATATGCCATGACGACCGGAACGAACCGCATCATGGATGAATTCGCCAAGCTGATGACCGACGCCGCGGGTGCTGCGCAGGGTGTGCGCAAGGAGATCGAAACGGCCTTCAACGCTCATGCCGAACGCTGGCTGAACAGCATGGATATCGTCAAGCGCGAGGAGTTCGAAGCCGTGCGCGAAATGGCGATCAAGGCGCGCGACGAAAACGAGGCGCTTGCTGCCCGCATCGCTGACCTCGAAGCCAGGCTCGCAGCCAAGGGCAAGTGATGCCGCATAAATAAGATGCTGTATAAGGTGCGGCGTGGCCCATATGTTACATGCCGCATCTTCGATCAAAAAAATCAGGTGTGATTTTCCACCTGTGGACACTGCCAAAAAAGCCAATGGGCAGAGTCTTTTAACTCCCCTGCTGAATCTGATTCCGTAAGCGCTTTCCACAGCAGGCCCGGCCAAATTTCCCCCGAGGGGGCTGGCAGGTGGCGAGGGGCATTATACACTGATTTTAAATGATGATTCGAAGAGAATTGGTAAGCTCCAGGCAGGTTTACTGCGTTAGTCTGGCAGCGGTTCAGCGATCATCCCAGTGGTTGTTTCCGGTATTGCGTGTGTCTTGTTTTGTGTTTTTCACGAAGTTGGGCCGCATTCATTCCGGTCAAGAAGGTGCTGCATGAGCCTTATGGAATTGGAAGTCGAACGCCAGTCGAACCCGGTCGATATGATCGAGTATGTGGCTTCAAACAATGACTGGTCATTCGAGCGTTCCGGTGAAGACGAGATTGCGATGACGGTAGAAGGCCGCTGGGCCGACTATCACGTCTCCTTCTCCTGGATGGAGGAGTTCGAAGCGCTGCATCTTGGCTGCGCCTTCGACATCAAGGTTCCCGATATCCGGGTCAATGAAGTCGTGAAGCTGCTTTCGGCGATCAACGGCCAGGTGCTGATGGGGCACTTCGACCTGTGGCGCGCCGAAGATGTCGTCATCTTCCGTCAGTCGCTGCTGCTTGCAGGCGGCGCCGAGCCCACAAACCGCCAGGTGGAAGTTCTGCTTTCCAGCGCGCTCGATACCTGCGAAGCTTACTATCAGGCTTTCCAGTTCGTCGTCTGGTCCGGTATGGAGGCCAACAAGGCGATGGAAGCTGTTCTGTTCGAAACGGTCGGCGAGGCCTGAGACATGCCTGCGAATGCCTTTTCCGCTGCCAATCCGGTCGTTCTCATCGGTGCGGGCAATATGGGCGGAGCGATGCTTTCCGGCTGGCTGAAAAGCGGAGTTCCGGGCTCCGCCGTCGTCGTTGTCGATCCCGGCCCGTCGCCGGCGATGATGTCGACCATTGCGGATGCGGGTGCCACGCATGTCACAGCAGTTTCGGGTGACCTGAAAGCCGGCGTTCTGTTCCTTGCGGTCAAGCCGCAGGTGATGGAGGCGGTGCTTCCGGCGGTCAAAAGCGTTGTCGGGTCGCAGACGGTCGTCGTCTCAGTTGCCGCCGGCAAGACGCTGGCTTTTCTTGAAAAACATCTTGGCGAAGCGGCCATGGTGCGCGCGATGCCGAACACGCCCGCTATGGTTGGGCGCGGTGTGACCGGTGCTTTCGCCAATCAGCGTGTCAGTGCCCAACAGCGCAGCGGGGTCGACGCCCTTCTTCGTGTGTCCGGTCCCGTCGAGTGGGTGCCCGCCGAATCCGATATCGATGCGGTGACGGCACTCTCGGGCAGCGGCCCGGCTTATGTATTCTATCTCGTCGAGTGTATGGCAGAGGCGGGCCGTAAACTTGGCCTGCAGGCGGACCTTGCCATGCGTCTTGCGCGGGAAACTGTCGCGGGGGCTGGTGAGCTACTGCACCAGTCCCCCGACGACGCTTCGCGCCTTCGTCAGAATGTGACCTCTCCTGGTGGTACGACTGCGGCCGCACTGTCCGTGCTGATGGCCGAAGACGGAATGCAGCCCCTGTTCGACAAGGCGCTCGAAGCTGCGCGCAAACGTGCCGAAGAGCTTGCCGGCTGAGAGGAAATCATGACCGAAGAGATTAGCTTTGCCGATTTCGAGCGAGTGGATATCCGCGTCGGCACTGTCGTCGAGGCAAATCCTTTCCCGGAAGCCCGCAAGCCGGCGATCAAGTTGGTGATCGACTTCGGCTCGGAGATCGGCATCAAGAAATCCTCGGCGCAGATCACGGTCCATTATTCGCCGGAGCGGCTTGTCGGGCGACAGGTTCTCGCCGTCGTCAACTTCCCGCCGCGCCAGATCGGGCCATTCCGTTCGGAGGTCCTGACACTGGGCTTTGCCGACGGGAATGGTGACATCGTGCTTGCCGCTGTCGAGCGCCCGCTGCCGAATGGCCAGAAGCTGATGTAGGCCAAGGCCGTCAGCTTCCAGCGCGGATCACATCGACAGGCTCAAATCTCCCGCAGGAAGGGGTTTTCGCGGCGCTCGTCGCCGATGCGGCTGCCCGGGCCGTGGCCGCAGATGAAGCCGACATCGTCGCCGAGCGGCAGTACTTTGTCCCTGATGGAATCGAGAAGCTGGCGGTGATTGCCACCGGGCAGGTCCGTGCGGCCGATCGAACCGTTGAAGAGCACGTCGCCGAGATGGGCGAAATTCTGGGCGCGGTTGAAATAGATGACGTGGCCCGGCGCATGGCCCGGCGTATGGTAGACCTCGAACTCATGCGACCCGAAGGAGACTTTGTCACCATCATTCAGCCAGCGGTCGGGCGTGACATTCTGCAGGCCCTGCACGCCATATTTTTCGGCCTGGGTTTCGATACGCTGCAGGAGCGGCAGGTCGTCCTGATGCGGACCGACGATGTCGATGCCGAGCTTTTCCTTCAACTCCTTGGCACCACCGGCATGGTCAAGATGGCCGTGGGTCAGCCAGATTTCCTTGATCTTGAGGCCGTGCTCCTCGATCACGCCTGCGGTGACGGAGACATCGCCGCCGGGATCAACCACCACACCTTCCTTCGTCTCTGGGTCGAAAAGAATGGTGCAGTTCTGCTGAAAGGGTGTCACCGGAATGATGCCGGCCTGGAGCATGCCCATGAATGCCTCGCTACGCGTCTTCAATGTCCTGTCTCTATAGGCGCAAAAGCGGGCGAAGGCAGCCGGAATTTTCGGCCGGATCACGCGGAAAAAACTGAATGCAACAGGAATTTATCGGCTTCCGGGCGTGGAGCGAGAGTGATCATTCCTAGATTTTCGTATTGATATCAATTTCTTAACTTGAGCCTCCTCGATCCGGACTTCAGCCTTGCCGTGCGTGGCGGAACAACCAGACAAACCGTGCGTTGTCAGCCCATCGCAACAAGGAGACCTTACAATGACCTTGAAGAGAAACCTTCTGCTGGCCGGCGTCTTTCTGGCTGCGAGTGCCGGTTTCGCGCAGGCCGAGATGGTGGCAACGTCCGTCAATGACCTGAACATCCGCTCCGGCCCGGGCCCGCAATATCCCTCAGTCGGTCTTGCCACACGCGGCTCGACCGCGGTTCTCGACGGCTGCATCGAGGGCAGCCGCTGGTGCCGTGTCGATGTGAACGGTGTGCGCGGCTGGGTTTATGCCGAATATCTGCAGGTGGATCAGGGCGGCTCGTCCGTCATTGTCGAGCAGCATCGTGCCGATCTCGGTGTGCCCGTCGTAACCTATGAGACTACCGCCAGCGTCGTTCCTGGAGAGCCCATGCCATCTCCTGACGACGAATTGATCGGGCCGGTCGGCTCGGTCGAGGCGGTGACGCCGCCACAGGAAGTCCGTACCTATATCGACACGACGCCGGGGCAGGCCGTTCAGCTTGGCGGCGATGTCGTCGTCGGGGCAGAAGTGCCCGGTGATGTGACCTTCCAGGAAATTCCGGACTATCAGTATCGTTATGTCCGCATCAACGACCGGCCGGTGCTGGTAGATCCGGGTACCCGCCGAATCGTCTATGTCTATCAATAGGCTCTAATCACCAAATGAGCTTCAGGAGAGGCGGCCAGTCGGCCGCCTTTCTTCCGTTCTGCGCTTCTGCCGGTCTCTCGCATGGGTTGCTGTATTTCTCTACTTTCCCTCTGGAATATGATAATATTCTAACATGCCATCCGGTGATGGCATGAGTCGGCGATCGGGGAGATCGCCAGAGGAGGAAATGATGGAAGCGCTACTTCCGCTCATCACACAACTGGTTGCAGGGGCAGTTGGCGGTAACGCTGCAAGTGCCGCGCTGAAACAGACGGCAATCAACGTCGTCGCCCGCACGATCGCCGGCGCTATTGGCGGTATCGGCGGCGGAATGTTGCTCAGCATGGTCGGCGGCGAGGCGGCAATGACCGGGCTGATTGCCGATGGTATCGGCGGGTTGATCGGCGGCGGCATCCTGTCGACGCTTGCCGGCATGGTCATGGCGAAGGCGCGCTGAAAGTTCAGGCGCGCTGGAGACCGGGGCAAAAAGCGGTCCGGCCGGCGCATATGCCCGGCCGGGCCGGTGTGCTTGATTGACGGATTGGCCGGTTGCGATCGCCGCGGCTGGATTAATCCTTGTCGTTGCCTCGTTCGCTGGCGCCTCGAAGCTCGTCGAGAATCATCGCATCCGTATAATATCCGGCCTGCGCGTCCGCCTCGGGCTGCCAACTGGCCGGTGATGCTATTTTTCGGTCGAAGGAATTGAGGTCACCCTGGCCTCGTGTGGCGCCGTTGCGCCATGTCTGTTGATTGTTGTCCCCATTACGTTCTATCCACTGAAGCAAGGGGAAATCGCGCGTTGTTGGAGATTTTCCGGGCGAGCTATAGTTCCAGGGAAGGAGCAGTTCGTACCGGGCTCACAGCAATGGCCGGGAGGCCGGCGGCAAAGTTTAACATGTCGATAAAACCGCCATGTTTTTGCCGGCCTTGTTGCAAGGCGCCATAAGAAGGGGAATACCGAGTGCCACGACAGACCAGCTCGAAAGCAGGCAAACCTGAACCGCTGGCCACGCCGATGGAAGATGTCGGGATCATCGATTTCGAGATCATCGAGCTGTTCTTCTTTGCCTACCGCGATTTCGTCTCGGACCCGGACGCCATTCTGGAAACGAGCGGTTTCGGGCGGGCGCATCATCGCGTCGTGCATTTCGTCAATCGCAATCCCGGCATGACCGTCGCGGATCTCCTCGACACGCTGAAGATCACCAAGCAGAGCCTAGCAAGAGTGCTGAAACAACTGATCGATTCAGGCTATATTCGGCAAGTGGCCGGCCCGGAGGATCGCCGTCAGCGCAAGCTCTATCCCACCAAGGCGGGCAGGGAGATGGCGCTTGCGCTTGCCGAGCCGCAATCACGCCGTATTGAACGGGCATTCGAAGGGGCTACACCTGCGGCGCGAGAGGGCGTAAAGGCGTTTCTCAGAGGCATGCGGGACAGACAGAAGGCGGATTGAATGGCGGTGAAGACAGGCATTTCCGATGACGCGGCGCATCTTCTCGTCGTCGACGACGATACGCGTATCCGTGCGCTCCTGAACCGTTACCTGACGGAAAACGGTTTTCGCGTCACGGTCGCCTCGGACGGAGCGGAAGCGCAGCGCAAGCTCGCCGGGCTCGATTTCGACCTCATCATCATGGATGTCATGATGCCGGGGGAATCCGGCATCGATGTGACGCGTGGGCTGAGAGCGGTGAAGAACGTGCCGATCATCATGCTGACGGCGCTTGCCGAATCCGGCAATCGCATTGCCGGTCTCGAAGCGGGCGCCGACGACTATCTTTCCAAGCCTTTCGATCCGCGCGAACTTGTCCTGCGTGTCAACAATATCCTCAGGCGCAATAGCGGTGGCGATACGCCTAAGATCGAGCAGATCATGTTTGGTCCCTACACTTTCTCGCTGACACGCAAGGAATTGAAGAAGGCGGCCGAGGTCATTCGGCTGACGGACCGCGAGCAGGAGATCATGCTGCTCTTCGCCCGCCGCGCCGGAGACACGATCCCACGCCATGAGCTTATCGGAGACGATGCGGAGGTCGGCGAACGTACGATAGACGTTCAGATCAACCGCCTGCGCCGAAAGATCGAGGACGATCCTGCCAATCCGGTCTGGCTGCAGACGGTGCGCGGCATCGGATACAGGCTGAGCATCGACTGAAACGACAGGTTCGGGACCGGCGCAAATGGTGACATTCGACAGCTTGCGGCGGGAAGACCGCTCTCCTGCGCCCGGCTGGCGCTCCCTAGTGCGCTGGCTGCGCCGACGGTTGCCGACCGGTCTCTACACGCGTTCACTGCTCATCATCATCATCCCCATGGTGCTTCTGCAGTCGGTGGTCGCGGCCGTGTTCATGGAACGTCACTGGCAGATGGTGACCGAGCGCCTGTCGCTCGCCGTGACCCGCGACATTGCCGCCATCATCGAGATTATCAACACCTATCCGCAGGACGGCGACTACAGCGATGTAACCCGAATTGCCCGCGACCAGTTGAACCTGCAGATTTCGGTCGAGCCGGACGGAGACCTGCCGCCGCCGCGTGAAAAGCCGTTCTTCTCGATCCTCGACGGCATTTTGAGCGACGAGATCACCGAGGAGATTCGCCGGCCGTTCTGGATCGATACGATCGGCAATTCCAATCTCATCGAGATTCGCATCAAGCTCGACAACCGGATCCTGCGGGTCATCACCAAGCGCAGTCAGGCTTACGCGTCCAACACTCATATCTTCATTCTGTGGATGGTCGGCGCGTCGCTGGTGCTGATCGCCATCTCGATCCTGTTCCTGCGTGGCCAGATCCGGCCGATTCTCAATCTGGCGCGGGCGGCGGAAAGCTTCGGCAAGGGGCAGAAGGCCGATAATTTCTATCCGCGCGGCGCCGACGAAGTGCGCCGGGCCGGCCTTGCCTTCATCCTCATGCGCGAGCGAATCGAGCGGCAGATGGAGCAGCGCACCGCGATGCTATCGGGTGTCAGCCATGACCTCAGAACCATCCTGACGCGCTTCAAGCTGCAGCTGGCGCTTGCCGGCGACAATCCCGATCTCGTCGGGCTCAACGAAGACGTCAACGACATGCAGACCATGCTGGAGGCCTATATGGCCTTCGCCAAGGGCGAAGTGGAGGAAGATGTCGGAGAGCTGAAACTCAGCGAGATATTCGAGAAGCTTGGCGCCGATTTCGAGCTGCACGGCAAGGTGCTGACCTATTCCATCGATGGCGAAGACGATATCTCGGTGCGGCCCAATGCCTTCATGCGGCTTGTCACCAACCTCGCCTCCAATGCAAGGCGCTATGCGGGCACACTCAATATCGAGGCCAAACATAGCGCGAAATGGCTAACCATCGTCTTTGATGACAATGGTCCCGGCATTCCGGAGAAGTTTCGCGAGGACGTATTCAAGCCGTTCTTCCGGCTGGATAGCGCCCGCAATCTCGACGCCTCGGGCACGGGCCTCGGACTTGCCATCGTCAGGGACATCGCGCGCAGCCACGGCGGCAACATCACGCTCGGCGACAGCCCGCTCGGCGGTCTCCGGGCGACGGTGCGTATTCCGGCCTGAATGTGAGTTTTCGGCCGCGGCTTTGTCGCGCGCCTCGGCAATGATGGCTGTGTACTCAAGGGCTTCTGGTCCTATTGGCACCCATGAAGACGGCCGGCGATGTGCAGGCGTTGCACAATGAGATGCGCGTCTACAGAGTTCCCGCACCACGCTTCAGGCGTCAATTCGCGCAATGGCGCACAGCACATATTCTGCCTGCCGTTGCCGAGACGGACTCGTCCACAGAGTAGGCCCGGCGCTGCCGTATCACGAAAATTTTCACAAGACCTGAGACCAGGGAAATGCCGGATCGTCTCGCGATGGCTGCGGCCTTCGACGAACGCGACAATACGACACGCGATGGCTCGCATCAGCAAAAGTTAAGTCGACACGACCAGCAGTCGCTTTGACAGCTGATCGCGATTTTCTCATAATTTATCATCTAGTGACAAATTATTTTGTTTGTTGACAAATAGAAGTTCGAGCGCTTTATTCGAGCCGGCTCTAAAAACTCGGCATGGACGCCGCACGGCGTGGTCCATCCGCAAGTTCATCGGCCTTTCTTAGGGAGACGGATCCACGTGGGGTGGTTCCAGGGTTCATTTATCGGGAGGTGAGACAGTGCTCATCAGAAACATTTTGTTCGGAATCTCAGTTTCGGCGTTTTCCGCCGCGATCGGCCTGACGGCTGCGCAGGCGCAATCGCTGCCGGATTACTATCCGAGCTCGTACAGCCAGATCGTTGAAGGCTCGAAGGCCGAAGGCAAGCTGCTTGTCCAGTCGAATGTCGGCCAGCAGAACTGGAAGCCGATTCTGGAAGCCTTTGCCAAGGAATATCCCTGGATCCAGGTCCAGACGCTGGATCTCAGCGGCACGGAAGTATTCGAGCGCTACTATGCCGAACAGGCAGCGGGCTCGAGCGAAGCCGATATCATTCTCGCCGCATCCGGTGGGGCCTGGCTCGATTTCATCACCAAGGGCAATGTCGTGGCTTACGACTCGCCGGAAGCCTCGAAGGTTCCGGACTGGTCCAAGCCGGTACCCGGCGTCTACACGATCTCGGTCGATCCCTCGGTTATCGTCTACAACAAGCGCGTCCTGAAAGAGTCCGAATATCCGACCTCCATCACGGATCTCGCGCAGCTCGTGAAGGCCAATCCGGGTAAATTCACGAAGCGTCTGGCCACGATCGAGCCTTTCGGCTCGTCCGCCAAGGAGTCGCAGGAAACCCACTACCTTCACCATGTCGGCCTGGACAAGGCGCTTGCCAATTTCTCGATCCTTGGCCCCATTGCCGATCTTCAGCGTTCGGGTGGCCCGGTTTTCGAGAAAATCCTGACGGGTGAATATGTCGCCGGCTGGGATCTGTCCGCTGTCCAGCTCGTTCCATTCCTGCGTGATCCGGCGAAAGCCAGCATCATCGGCTACGCGCTGCCGAAGGACGGTTTGGTGATGTCGACGCGTTATTATTCGATCGCCAAGACGACCAAGCATCCGAATGCGGCAAAGCTGCTGGTGGACTTCATCATCTCCAAGAAGGGCCAGGAAGCTGTCAGCGCCGGTGGTCTTATCCCCTACCGTTCCGGCCTCGATATCCCGACAGGCGTCTACGACTTCACCTATGACTCGATCGTCAAGCAGGTGGGTGAGCAGAACATCGTTCAGACGTCGCTGGACAAGAACCTCATCACTGCTCCGCCGGAATATCTCGAGAAGGTCAACGGCGCATTCGGTATCAAGAAGAAGTAACTCGGCCTTTTCCCAAAGCTCCGATTGCATCTCCAATATGGAGGCCGGGTCGTCCCGGTCTCCTGTTTGAAGGAATGAGGAAGTGACACTAGCCACCCAACACGACGCCGCAGCCGAACCTGCCCTGGGCAGTGGTTCGCGGCTTTTTCGAAGACTACTGAACGAAAGATCGTTGATCATAAAGATCATCTGGGCGGGCTTGCTGTTCGTGCTCCTCGTCTCGCCGATGATCCCGATCATCTATCAGGGCTTTCTGGACAAGGCCCTCTACGATGAGGGTGCAAACTTCACCCTGAAGAATTTCTCGAATCTGTTCGGTGACCCGGCATTTGCCGATGCCATGATCAACACCCTCTATATCGCGGTGTTCGGCACGATATTTTCGACCTCGATCGGTTTTCTGGCAGCTCTCTTTCTCGACAGGTTCGCGCTGCCGTTCCAGCGCACGTTGAGGCTGCTCTTCCTGTCGCCGATGTTCCTGTCGTCGCTCATCCTCGCCTTCGCATGGTCGATGATGTACAGCCCGACCGGCTTTATCGCGCTCACGCTGCAGGATGCTGTCGGTTTCGGCCTGCCGGACCTGAATTCGCTCGGCGGCATTACCCTGCTTGCAGGCGTTTCCGCAGCGCCGATCAGCTACATCTATTTCTCCTCGGCAATGACGAACATTCCGAACACGCTCGAACTGGCGGCCCGCGCTGCAGGTGCCACGCCGTTTCAGGCGATCCGGACAATCGTCGTGCCGCTGCTGATGCCTTCCCTGCTTTACTGCCTGATGCTCAACTTCGTGCTGAAGCTGGATCTTCTGGCCGTACCGCTGGTTCTCGGCGTCCCGGCACGCATCGAAGTGCTTTCCACCTATCTTTATGACAAGGGCCTGACTTCCGCCCGAGTGGATTACGGCCTCGTCAGCGCGGCAGCCATCGTCATGCTGATCCTGGTGCAGTTCTTCGTCTATGCGCAGAAGTTCATCCTGGGCGATACGCGCAAGTACAACACGATCGGCGGCAAGGCCGGCCGTCAGAGCCTGATCCCCATGGGTATCTGGGGCTGGGTCGTTGCGGCCATCATGTTCTTCTATTGCCTGTTGACCGCCATCCTGCCGTGCATGTTCCTCATTCTGAGGTCGTTCACTTCGTTCCTGTCGCCCTACATGCCGATCAGCGACGTACTGACGCTCGACAATTTCCGGCTCGTCTTCGGTTATCAGGACTATATCAACAGCATCTACAATACGCTGATCATCGCGATCGGCGGTGGTGCGCTTGCTGTCCTGGTCACCTTCATCAGCACGATCGTTGCCTATCGCTCGCCGGCCTTCCTGCGGTCCTTCACTGAACAGACCGCATTCCTTCCCAAGGCAATTCCGGGCCTCGTCGTCGGTATCGGCATCTTCTACGCCACGGTCATCATTCCCGGCAGCGGCATGCTGCGCGGCAGCCTGATGATCCTCGTGATCGCCTACATCATCCGCTACTTCCCGACAGGCTTCGCTTCGATTTCGCCGGCGTTCCAGCAGATTTCGACCGATCTTGAGAAGGCTGTACGTGTTGCCGGCGGTTCGGAATGGCGCTCGTACATCGCCGTCACCTTCCCGCTGCTGCGGCCGGCGCTGTTTGCCTGCTTTCTCCTCTACTTCGTGCAGTTCTTCAAGGAATATGCCGCCGCGTCCTTCCTGTTCGGACCGAATACGGCGGTGATCGGCACGACGATGCTGCAACTCAACGTGATGGGCAATTACGGCCCGGTGGCAGCACTTTCGACGATCACATTGGTGCTCACGCTGCCCATCGCGATCCTGATCCATTACAAAAAAAGGGAGGCCTGACATGAGCGTGGCTGTAAAACTGCAAGGTATTCGAAAGAGCTACGGAGCGATCGAGATCCTGAAGGGCCTCGACCTTGATATCGCCGACGGATCTTTCACGTCCCTTCTCGGCCCGAGCGGCTGCGGCAAGACGACCCTGCTCAACATGATCGGTGGCCTCGACCAGCCGACCGAGGGCACCATTCGCATCTATTCCGATGAGGTGTTTTCCAAAGCCAAGCTGGTCAACGTTCCGATCGAACGCAGGAATATAGGTTTCGTTTTCCAGAACTATGCCCTCTGGCCGCATATGACGGTTCTGCAGAACGTCGGATACTCGCTGAAGCTCAAGGGAACGAACAAGACGGATCGCGAACGGCGCGCACGCGAAATGCTCGATCGCCTCGAGCTTGGCCATCTTGCCGATCGTTATCCCTATCAGCTCTCGGGAGGGCAGCAGCAGCGCGTCGCAATTGCGCGTGCGCTGGTCTATCAGCCCCGCCTGCTGCTCTTGGACGAGCCGCTTTCCAACCTCGATGCACAGCTGCGCGAGCGCGCACGTTCCTGGCTCAAGGATATCCATCAGGCATTCAAGCTGACGACGATCCTGGTCACGCATGATCAGGTCGAAGCCCTCTCGCTGAGCGATCAGGTCGTCTTGCTCAACAATGGCGGCATCGAGCAGAAGGGAAGTGCCACGGATATCTACAACCGGCCGGCAACGATCTATGTCGCCGATTTCGTCGGCGGCTCCAACATCATCGGTGGAAAGCTTTCGGGCCTCGCAGGCTCCGAAAGCGACGCGGTCGTAACTGTCACGACGCCCGATGGAACGCAGATCACCGCACGGTCGCACGCCAAACTGACCATCGGAGCGACGGCAAGCATCGCGGTGCGGCCGCAGAAGGTCGTCCTCTCCGCGAATGGGAAGCAGACCGAGCGCGCCGGCTCCACGATCGGCTTCAAGCCTCGCACGGTTCTCTATCACGGCGGCCAATACGAGGTGATCGGTGACACGGCTTTCGGTCCGTTGCGGGTGCTGTCGGAACAGGAACCGACCAACGCGACCGCCTATGCCCTGCTGCCGACCGACGACTGCCTCTGCGTCCCGAGCTAAGGGGCGCCACTTTTCAGTTTCCTGACCGGCTTCGCCGCTCCGGCGGCGCAAGCGCCGTCCCGTCATGCAATTAAAATGGAGTATAAAATGAGCAATTCTGCCGTTTCCGAAACGCAAAAAGCCAACGATCTGCTTCAGTCCGCAAGGGGTGAAATCAAGATCACGAGCGCGACTGCCGCATGCTATTCATGGCCGCGCGTCCAGCCGATTACGAACGGTTTGCATACCTATGTGAACGTCAATATCGCGATCACCAAGATCGAAACCGATATCGGCATTACCGGTTATGGCATTGGCCGCGACAATGTCGGCGAAAATGCCATGCGTAACCAGTTTCTTGCGAAAATGGTCGGCAAGGACCCGACGATGACCGAAGCTGTCTGGAAGGAATTCTGGATTCCGAAGCTCTACGGTCGCCGTGGCCAGGAAACCAAGGCGCTCTCGTCGATCGACATGGCTCTGTGGGATATCAAGGGCAAGCTTGCCGGTCTGCCGATCTGGCGCCTGCTCGGCGGTTACCGCAACCGTATCCCGACCTATGTCGCCGGCGGCTATTACAGCAAGGGTAAGGGCACGCGCGATCTGCAGGCGGAAATGGAAGGCCACGTCAAGAACAACGCCCGCGCCGTCAAGATGAAGATCGGCGCTGTCGAAATCAGCGAGGACATCGAGCGCATCAAGGCTGTGCGTGAAGTGCTCGGCCCCGATATCAAGCTGATGATCGATGCGAACTGCGCCTATTCCTATTCGGACGCCATCCGGCTCGCCAAGCGTGTCGAGGAATTCGACATCTACTGGTTCGAGGAAGCCGTTCAGCCTGACGATTACGAGGGCTTCACCAAGCTTTCGCGCGCCACGTCCATCCCGCTCGCAACCGGCGAAAACGAATATACCAAGCACGGCTTCCGTGACCTCATCGCAACCCAGGCCATCGCCTTCCTGCAGCCAGACGCGCGCTACATGGGCGGTGTCACCGAGTTCATGAAGGTTGCCGGCATGGCGCAGGCGCACGGGCTGAACATCTGCCCGCACGGCGATCAGCAGGCGCACATCCAGCTGCTCGGCGCGATTCCGAACGGACACATGCTCGAGTTCGGCGCCAAGGAACTGAACCCGATGGCCGGCCAGGTATACAAGTACACGCCGGATTTGAACGAAGACGGCACCGTGACCATTCCGGATGTTCCCGGCATGGCAAGCGATCCGAACGAGGCAGCGCTCGAAAAGTATCGAGTCGCCTGATACTGCTTTGGAGCCGGATACAGCGAAGCCCGTGCGGTTTTCGGTCGATATCCGGCTCTACCCGCGAACGGGAGGTCGTCGAAACCCGATGATGGCCTCCTGACTTGCCACGGTGCCAGGCATGCATGATCGTTGTTGACCACAGCGAAGCATGCTATCGGCTCCGATAAAAAGAAGGGTTTTCATCGGGATAACACTCCAGATAAGGGAACGTTGGTTGTCGACTGAAACAACAGAAGAGATCGTCTACGTAAAGACCGAGGACGGTTTGACGCTGGAAGGACTGATGCTGCAACCCTTGGGGCAGCCCGGGCCAGTTGAAACGGTCGTATGGTTTCACGGCTTGCACCAGAAATTCTCGGAAATGGAATATGTCACGATCGGAAGGCAGCTTGCCGCTCGTGGTTTTCGGTTCATCACCGCAAATCTTCGCAGCCATGATTTCGGCACCTGGTTTCGAACGGACAAGGGTGCGTATCTGGGCGGAAGCGCATGGGAGCTGTTCAGCGAATCCCCCCTCGACATCGCGGCATGGATCGATTTCGCGACGAAATATCAGGGGCGTGTGCTGCTCGCCGGGCACGGCCTGGGCGGAGCGAAAGTCGTCTATTATCAGGCCGAGCGCCGGGATCCTCGCCTCGCGGGCCTTATCATTGCGTCGTCGGGCTCACTTTTCCGCGAAAAGATTCGGCAGGACCTGCAATCTCTGGCGGAGGAAATGATCGCCGGCGGACGGGAAAAGGAACTGCTTCCCTGGGGAACGCGCGCTGACCGGCAGGTTGCCACGATCAGTGCCGAATCCTATATGGATCTCAACAGGATCCACGAGGCGCTTTACGGTTATGAGAGTGTGCCGCCTGCATTGGCGCGCATCACGTGTCCGATATTGGCGTGGTACGGAGCCAAGGAAAAGCTTGCCAACAAGGATATCGACGATTTCCTTGCGCGCGTGCGGCGGACCGCAACCGCGTCATCGCTCGTCGAAACCAGAAAGCTTGCAGGGGTTGAATTTTTCTATACCGGAAGCGAAAAGGTAATAGCCGGCGAAATTGCACGCTGGTGCGAGCACCTACGGACACTTCAGCCGGCTGTTTGATTGATATGAAGGAAGTTTCCAACCGTCCCGGACGTAAACCCACTCGAGAGAGCCTGCCGGTAACCCGGACGCTCGATCGGGGGCTTTCCGTTCTGCAGATTCTTGCAAAGACGCCGGGCCTAAGTCTCTCCGAACTGTCGCGCGTGCTCGGTCTTTCGCCAAGCACGACATCGCGGCTGCTCGCGACGCTCTCCGAGCGTGGTTTCGTGGCTCAGGAAAATGGAACCTTCAGAATAGGCGTCGAAGCTTTCGAAGTCGGCCTGGCCTATTCGAAGCACATGCGTCTCGACCAGGTGGCGAGCCCGATCGTCCAGAGATTTGTCCATGAGATTGGCGATACGGTCAGCCTCTGCATCCTGGAAGGCAGGGAAGTGATCTATATCGATCAGTACGAGGGCCGCAGCACCGCTCGAACCGTGATGCAGATCGGCTCCCGGCAACCGCTCTATTGCACAGCGGCCGGGAAGGTGATGCTCGCGTGGCTCTGGGAAGAACGAGTTCGGGATCTTCTGGGCGAAGGAGAGCTTGTCAGATTTACGCAACACACCCTGACCACGCTCGATCAGGTTCTGCAACAGCTGGAATCCGTGCGCAAGCGGGGATACGCGACCGATCTGCAGGAACTTGAAGACGGCGTTTGCTGTGTTGCTGCGCCCATCCGAGGGCGGTCGGGAGCTGTCATCGGCGCCATTTCCGCATCCGCCGTGGAAATGCGCATGACGAATGAGCGGATCGAATTTCTCGGACCGGAACTGTCGAGGGTGGCTAACGAAATTTCCCACCGGCTTGGATGGCGTTCTCCGCATCAGGGGAACAGAGGGCACTCCGAATTCACCGATGTTTTCAGCGATTGAATGACATCTTCGTCGAGCATGAAGACGAGGACTGGCTCAGGAACCTAGACCTTGGCTGGCGGCTTGGCCGCATCGAATTCATCGAGATGCACGACGATCCAGCGCCAGAGCGAGACGACTTGGGCGAGCAGTTCGCGGCCGAGTGGCGTCAGCTCGTATTCGACGCGCGGAGGCACCTGCGGGTAGAGCGTGCGAATGACGAGCCCGTCGCTTTCGAGCGTGCGCAGGGTCTGCGTCAGAACCTTCTGGCTGATATCCTCCACTCGCTCCAGCACGCGTGAAAACCGCAGTGGGCCATCTGCCTCCGATAGGACATGCAGGACACGCAACGGCCATTTGGCGGCAGCGCGCTCCAGCATCTGCCGGGCGCGTGCATCCTGCTCGTCGCTCATGTTGCGGCAGAAATCGAAGATGTCGTCTTTCATCACAGTTACTTTCAGGTGCGTATAGATCTTCAAGGTACCTTCTTTCTAAATGAAACAATAGATCCTAAATGGGGCGGGAACCGAAAAGGAGGTTTCCATGTCGAAGGTTTGGTTGATTACTGGAAGCTCGCGCGGTCTTGGCCGAGCGTTGGCGGATGCCGTGCTCGAGGCTGGCGACAGGTTGGTCGCGACGGCACGCGATCCCGGCCAGCTTGCCGATCTCGTCGAGGCGCATGGGTCACGCGTTCTGGCGCTCCCGCTTGATGTGACGGACGAGGCGGCAGCCGAGGCTGCGGTGAAGACTGCGGTCGAACGATTCGGCCGGCTCGATGTGCTCGTCAACAATGCCGGCTACGGCAATGTCGCGCCGATCGAGGATACGAGCCTTGCGGATTTCCGGGCGCAGATCGAGACGAACCTCTTCGGCACGATCATCGTGACCAAGGCGGCGATCCCGGTCATGCGCGGGCAGGGGGCTGGGCACATCATTCAGTTCTCGTCGGTCGGCGGCAGGATCGGGCCTGTCGGTCGCGCGCCCTATGCGGCGGCGAAATGGGGTGTAGAGGGTTTTTCCGAAGTGCTTTCCAAAGAGGTCGGGCCGCTCGGCATCAAGGTGACCGTGATCGAGCCGGGCGGCTTTCGCACTGACTTCGCCGGCTCCTCGACTGCGATCTACGACGGCCGTCCTGAATATGCCGAAACGGTCGGCGCCATGGCGGACTATCAGCGCAACTATAATGGTCGCCAGCCGGGCGATCCGGCCAAGGCGGCGGCTGTCGTCCTGCATATCGCGGGGATGGAGGTGCCGCCGCTGCGGCTGCTGCTTGGCAGCGATGCGGCTGCGGCGGTGGAAAAGGCGGATGCCGCGCGCATGGAATCCGATCGCATCTGGCGCGTGGTCAGCCAGTCGACCGATTTCGAGCAGGGCGGCATACAGCCCATGCCCTGGGACAGGAAAATCAGCTGACCTGACGACAAATGAAAAGCGCCGCTCTATGGCGGCGCTCTTCACTCGGAATGATTTTCAACGATCAGCTTGCGACGCAGAAATGTTCGCGGCCGTCATTGCCGACATAGGTGCCGCTGCGCGGATCGAAAGTGCGGTAGCGGTAGGAGCAATAACGCTGCCACTGCGGGCTCCAGGGCTCCATAGCGCCGACTGCACGACCATAAACAGGAGCCCCATAGGCCGGTTCGGAATAAACGGGCTGGGAATAGACAGGACGCGGGGCGCGGTAGACCGGGGGCGGAGCGTATTCGGGCTCATAGACCGGCGGGTCGATGTAGCGGCGCTCTTCGTAGACCGGGCCGTTATTGGCATTGGCAATGGCGGAGCCGACGATCAGGCCAGTCGCGAGGCCGACAGCACCACCAACCAGCGCGTCGTTGCCATGGCTGTGGCCGCGGTCGTGGTGGCGCCAGTAACGGTCGTCTGCCGAAGCTTCGCCGATCGCCGAGAGTGTGAGGGCAGCGGCGGTCGCCGTCAGAAGAATGGTCTTTGCAAGCCTGTTCATCACGATAAGATCCCAGTGTCGGGAGCCGGAAGCGGTCCCTTCTCTATGGTTCTGAAGCTAGCGGCGTCATGCTGAACCAAGGCTGAACGACAAAACCCGGCATCGCTGCCGGGCTTCAACTCGAATTGACAGCCTATGTGGCTAGGGTTCAGCCTGCAATCTGCAGATTGACGGCCTTGGGGCCCTTGCCGCGGCGATCCGGCTCCGTGTCGAAGCTTACTTTCTGATTTTCCGTCAGCCCAGCCAGGCCGGAAGCCTGAACGGCAGAAATGTGAACGAAGATATCGGCGCCACCCTTGTCCGGCTTGATAAAGCCGAAGCCCTTGTCGGTATTGAAGAATTTTACAGTGCCAGTCTCGGCCATGCCTCAGGTCCTTTTGTCTCCGCCCGCCATCCACACGGGCAGCATTACGCTATTGCCTTCTCGCGAAGGCGCTGGCAGGCAATCTTGAAATGTGAGAAAAAGGTCCCCTCTATTTCCGCCAGTTCCCGACAGGACTTACGCCTGTTTCTCGGAACTGGCTGACCGGAATATTAGCGTTTCCGGCTCGCAAATTCTTAAGGACTTCCCATGCTCGCAAAATGCCCGAACGCGCGAAGAGTGCTGCGTTTAAAGGATTTTGGCAAGCAAAAGTTTTTTAACGTGTTGCTAAGAACACACTCGCAGATATGGCCTGTTTCGGGGAAAACGCAAAAAATCCTCCGCCATATGCAAATCATTAACGTTTTATATCGTCTGCAATATAAGTTCCGGGCAGATTTTACCAAAAATGCAACGATAGCGCGTCTTACCGGCGGGTTAAAAAAAATTTCAGGCGGCCACAAATGCCCCACAAATGGACGCGTGTTCAGGCCATTTGCGAGCGCCGGCGGCTCATCTCCGGCACCAGCTCCACTACAAGCATAGCGATAAACATAAGCGCGCAACCGACATAACCGAGCGGCGGCATCGTTTCGCCGAGCAGAAGTGCGGCGAGCGTGGCGCCGAAGAGGGCTTCTGCCGACAGGAAGATCGCCGCCTGCGACGGTGTCGTGTAGCGCTGGGCGACGACCTGCAGCACGAAGGCGACGCCGGACGAGAAGATGCCGACATAGAGGATTTCGGGCGCCGCCGCGCGGATATCGGCGAGGCTGATCGGTTCGACAATGGCGGCGATTATCAGCGCGCAGACTGCGGTCATCGCAAACTGGGCGGTGGAGAGAGCGAGCGGTCGACCCGTTTCGCCAACCGTTGTTCCTGCCAGGGTAATCTGGACCGACCAGAAGACGGCGCAGACGACAGTCAGCAGGTCGCCGATGGTCAGCGCCGAGAGCTTGCCGCCGGAAAGCAGGTAAATGCCTGATACGGCCATGATCGCGCCTGGCCAGATGATCCAATGCGGCGAGCGGCGCAGGAAAAAGACGGCGATCAGCGGCACGAAGATCACATAGAGGCCGGTGATGAAGCTGGAATTGGTGACGGTCGTCGTCTGCAGGCCGATCTGCTGCGTGGATGCGCCGCCGAAAAGGGCAAGGCCGATCAGCAGATAAAGCCCGAAATGGCGGCGGCTGGTTGGCGCCTTGGCCTTTCGCGCCTCGATGAGCGTGAAGGGAAGGGTGGCGAGCGCGGCGATGGCGAAACGCAGGCCGATGAACCAGAACGGGCCGATCGCCTTCATTGCCGTCGATTGCGCGACGAAGCCGCCGCCCCAGATGGCGGCTGCAAGCAATAGAAGGAGGTTCGCCTGAATGCGCGTCATTTCACCCTCGATGTTGGGGGAGCGTCTAGGAGTTATGCTTAGCGGGTTAGCAGTTGCATTTCTTTTCGGCAAGGACGAGGTTTTTGCAAACAATAGGAGCATGGGCATGGGGCAATCGGTTGAGGTCCGCAGATGACGGCGGGATATTCCGCCACGCCGCTCGCAAAGAAGCTGGGGCTGAAATCGGGGAAGGCGGCCTTGCTGCTCGATATTCCCGAAAAGCTGGTCGAGATCGCTGAATTCGCCGGGTTTGCCTCGGTCGAAACTGACATGCCGACGCTCCTCGTTCGGCAGTTCGATTATGTCCATGTCTTCGAAACACGGCGCGTGGCGCTGGAGGCAATGGCCGAGGCATTGTTTCGGGTGGTCAAACCGGATGGGATGATCTGGATATCCTGGCCCAAGAAGAGTTCGAGAGTGCAGACTGACATCACCGAGGATGTGCTGCGCGCGGTCCTGCTGCCGACCGGTCTCGTCGACATCAAGGTATGCGCGATCGACCAGACATGGTCAGGACTGAAATTCATGATCCGCAGGGAATTGCGGGAACGGCTCTAGCCGGCTCGCTCATCGGCGCGGGAAACACGCAGCAGCTCACCGTCATTCTCATCCGTCACCATCAACAACGCGCCGTCGGGGGCGACGACGACATCGCGGATACGGCCGTAATCGCCTTCGAACATGCGTTCCTCGGTGGTGAAGGCACCGCTTGCGTTCCGCTGCATGCGCGACAGAAGCTCGAATTTCAAGGCGGCGACGATGAAGTTGCCGTTCCATTCCGGAAACATCTTGCCGCGGTACACGACGAGGGCGCCCGGAGCGATCGACGGATCCCAATAGTGCAGGGGCTGCTCAAGACCCTGTTTGGCGGTTCCTTCGCCGATCTTGGCGCCGGAATAGTCGCGGCCGTAGGTGATGACAGGCCAGCCGTAATTCTTGCCGGGCTCGGGATTGTTGATCTCGTCGCCGCCGCGCGCGCCATGTTCGACGGTGTAGAGCTTGCCGTCGGCGCTGTCGAAGGTAATGCCCTGCGGATTGCGATGACCCTTGGACCAGATTTCAGGCAGGGCCTTGCCGCCATCCTTGAAGGGATTGTCGGCAGGTATGCTGCCGTCGGCATTGAGATGGACGATCGAGCCGGCGTCGTCCTTCCAGTCCTGCGAGCGATCGCGGTTGCCGCGGTCGCCGACGCTGATGAAGAGCGATCCGTCGGCGGCAATCGCGATGCGCGAGCCGTACTGGATGTTGCCGCGCGTGAAGCGCCGCATGGTGAAGATGGGCGTCACATTTTCGAGGCTCTTTTCATCCGGTGACAGCGTGGCGCTGAAAGCCTCGGTGCCGGAGCCCCTGTCATTGGCAATTGCGGCGGTCAGGTAAAGCTTTCGGCTCGTCGCGAAATCAGGGGCAAGCGCGACATCCATGAGACCGCCCTGGCCGCGGGCGCTGACCGCAGGCACGCCGCTGACCGGCTCGGAGAGCTTGCCGTCGCGGATGATGCGCAGCCGTCCTGGACGTTCCGTGACGATATAAGCACCATCCGGCAAAACCTCGACCGCCCAGGGGTGCTCCAGCCCTTCGGCAAGCTTCTCGACGCGAACCGAAACTTCCTGCGTCTTGATGATATCGCCGGTCTCGGCGAGGGCAGGAGCCGCGAAGGCGGACATGCCGGTCAGCAGGGCGGCGAAGCGAATTTTCGGAAAGGCGTCCATCATGATCCCCGATCGTGCGTTTGAGGGGAAGGTGGCGCGGAGCAGGGGCGCTTCAACCGTACTGGGCGCCGCATAACGGCTTTGTGTTCTCAGGTTGAATGCGGTCGGGTCAGTTGATCACGCGGGGAGGGAAACGCGTATCCAAATCGGCATACTGGATCTGTGCGCTCATCATCTGTTGCGTAAGGAAGCCGGTGCGTTTGGCTTCCGCTTTCAGGAAGAGCCCGCAGCCGATCAGCGCCATGCCGTAGAAGGCGAGGCAGACGATGCCGACGGCTACCAGCTTCTCTACAACCGAGAGCGCGGAGAGACGCGGCGTCTTTGGTGCAGGCGGCGTATCATGGGCCGATGCGGCGGCCATTGCGAGTTCCATATAGGTCGGAAGCGGGCCGAAGGCGTCTTCATCCTCGTTCCAGCCCGCAGCCTGGGATTTACCGGCCATCGTTCTTGCCTCCGGAAACGACCATGCCCCTGATGCGCCGCAGCCAGATGGCAAAAGCGTTTGCGGCGACCAGCGAAGCAAAAAGCATCGTCAGCCCGTGGCTGATGGTCTGGTCGGCATTGTCAGGAAAGCCGGAGGCCATGGCGGGTCTCGCATCGGCCACCGAAAGGAGGCCGAACGCTGCGGCGGCGCAGCTGACGAAAGCGATAGCTGCCACCATCAGCGACAGGTAAAAGCGGCTTGCGCGCAGGCGTCCCGCCGCGCGCTCATCTTCCAGGAACATGGCATACCCTCAATAACCAATGTCGGATGGTGATAGAATACCGGTTTGATCCCGGCGCTCTCACGACCGAATTGCGGCATGCCGCAGCATTTGTTGCGGCTTATTCGTGGCAAATGGTAAACAGCCGATAACCTTGATTTTAAGGAATAAAATGCCGCCGGCTTCAGAAATCGATTCAAGTTCCTCACAGGCAGATTCAATCTCGTGATCCGGTGGGCGCCAGCCCCTGCAATCCGGGGAACGCGGGTGCGGCAATTGATCAATAAGAATCATTGCCCCCATCACGCCTTTGCGCTTGAAATGATGTCATACATTGGACATAGAGCTTAGCGCAGAACTCCGGTCCCGGCCTTCTGCCCGTTTCAACCATGTAGGACCGATATCATGGCCTTCCTTGCCGATGCCCTTTCCCGCGTAAAGCCTTCAGCCACCATCGCCGTCGCTCAGAAAGCGCGCGAGCTGAAAGCCAAGGGACGTGACGTGATCGGCCTTGGTGCCGGCGAGCCGGATTTCGATACGCCTGACAATATCAAGGAAGCGGCGATCGATGCGATCCGTCGCGGCGAAACGAAGTACACGCCGATCTCCGGCATTCCGGAGCTGCGCAAGGCGATTGCCGCCAAGTTCAAGCGCGAGAACAATCTCGATTACACCTGGGAGCAGACGATCGTCGGCACCGGCGGCAAGCATATCCTTTTCAACGCCTTCATGGCGACGCTGAATGCCGGCGACGAAGTGGTCATCCCGACGCCGTACTGGGTTTCCTATCCGGAGATCGTCGCCCTTTGCGGCGGCACGCCGGTCTTCGTCGCGACGACGCAGGAAAACAACTTCAAGCTCCAGCCGGCCGACCTGGAAAAGGCGATCACGCCGAAGACCAAGTGGTTCATGTTCAATTCGCCGTCCAACCCGTCGGGCGCTGCCTATACGCATGCCGAACTGAAGGCGCTGACGGACGTGCTGGTCAAGCATCCGCATGTCTGGGTGCTGACCGACGACATGTACGAGCACCTGACCTATGGCGACTTCAAGTTCGCGACCCCGGTCGAAGTCGAGCCGTCGCTCTATGATCGCACGCTGACGATGAACGGCGTTTCCAAGGCCTATGCCATGACCGGCTGGCGTATCGGCTATGCGGCCGGCCCGCTCCAGCTCATCAAGGCGATGGACATGATCCAGGGCCAGCAGACCTCGGGCACGACCTCGATTGCCCAGTGGGCCGCCGTCGAGGCACTGAACGGTCCGCAGGATTTCATCCCGGCCAACAAGAAGATCTTCGAAGGCCGTCGTGATCTGGTGGTGTCCATGCTGAACCAGGCGAAGGGTATTTCCTGCCCGGTTCCGGAAGGTGCCTTCTACGTCTATCCGTCGTGCAAGGGCCTGATCGGCAAGACCGCTCCGTCTGGCAAGGTCATCGAGACCGACGAGGACTTCGTCACCGAACTCCTGGAATCGGAAGGCGTTGCCGTGGTTCACGGTTCGGCCTTCGGCCTCGGTCCGAACTTCCGCATCTCCTATGCGACGTCGGAAGATCTGCTCGAAGAAGCCTGCCGCCGCATTCAGCGCTTCTGCGGCGCCTGCAAGTAATCGGCGATATCAGCGCCATTGAAAAAGCCCGCCAGTGATGGCGGGCTTTTTTGTTGTCTCGTTTTTCACTTCAAGGTGCTGCGGAGATGATTCCGCTTCTGCCGCCAAGTCGTTGATTTCGGTTTCAAAGTCCGATCGCCGTCAGCATGATGAAAGTGGCGAAGAGGATGAAATGGGTCATGCCTTCGATGGCATTGGTCTCGCCATCGTTGAGGTTGATGGCGGCGGCAATCAGAGTAACCATCACCATGACTGTCTGGACCGGCGTCATGGCCATGATGAAGGGCTGGCCGGTATAGAGTGCGATACCCTCCATGACTGGCACGGTGAGGATGACGGTCGATAGTGACGCGCCCATGGCGATGTTGACGGTCGCCTGCATGCGGTTGCGGAGCGCGGCTCTCAGCGCCGTCAGGATTTCCGGCGCGGCAGAAATAGCTGCGACGACGATGGCGGTCACGGCCACGGGCGCACCGCTATCCCGCAGGCCTTCGGTCATGAAGCCCGACATGAATTCGGCGAGCGCGCCGATGATGACGACGCCGATGAGGATGATCGTGACCGAAGTCGAGACCGATCCATCTCCGTCATGTTCCTCGGGATGCTCTTTCTGCCGTTCCGAGCGCGGATAGGTATAGGAGAAGAAATAGCTGTGCTGGCCGACCTGCATGCGCAGGAAGAGGCCGTAGAGGGCGATCATCGCGATGATGGTGAAGCCGGAATAATAGTGCCATTTGTCGTCGGGCACGAATTCCGGAACGATCATCGAGATGCCCATGGCGGTGAGGATCATCACGCCATAGGTCTTGCCGGAATTGTCGTTATAGGGCTGTTCGCCATGCTTCAGGCCGCCGAGCAGGGCGGCAAGACCGAGGATGCCGTTGATGTCGAGCATCAGCGCCGAATAGATCGTATCGCGCACCAGTGTGGGCGAGCTTTCCTCGCCGCTCATCATGATGGCAAGAATGATGACTTCCACCGCGACGGCTGAGAGCGTCAGGATCATCGTGCCGTAGGGATCGCCGACCTTGGCGGCCAGCAGTTCGGCGTGATGAGCGACACGCATGGAAGCGAGCACGATGGTGCCGATCAGGGCGAAAGCTGCGATAAGCGCCACCCCCCGGCCTGCCTCCATGACCGAATGTTCAAGCAGATAAGCGACGATCGCGACGACGACCGCCACGATCAGGAATTTTTCCTCTTTAAGATGCAATGCCATGTCTACCACCAGCGCAGATTTTGATTCCCCCTCGCGCACCTTAGTGCCTTTCCCGACCGGCTTGAAGCATTCCGCCCTCGGGAAATGGCCATGACCTCAGATGGTTTTTTCGTGTGGGCAAACTCACGGTCGATGAAATTTGCAGTCGCGCGCGTTTAATGGAATACTGCCTGTCATATGGCAGCCGGAAACAGATCGCGGCGTCCTCGACACCTTCTCAAGCGGCCCGCGCTCAACCGGACCTGATCCGGGAGCATACGGATGCGCGACAAGAAGAAGAGGAGAGATGTGCATGGTCAAGGTAGTCTATGAAGTCGTGCCGCATGACGGCGGCTGGGCTTACAAGCTTGGAGACGTTTATTCCGAGGCATTTGCGAGCCATGCCGAAGCTATGGAGGCTGCTCGTATCGTTGCTGCCGAGCAGCAGGTCGGCGGCGATTCCGCCGAGATCAGCTGGCAGGATGCGCAGGGCAAGTGGCACGAGGAATATGCCGAAGGTGGTGATCGTCCGGAGACCGAGGTCGTGGACGTGTTCTCCAAGGGACATTCACCCGAGGTTTCACCGGAGCCCTGATCCCTGCCGGTGTTTTCTGATGTCTTTCAACGCGCGCTCAGACGCGCGATCCCCTGCATGATTGCAAATAATTCAGCAGACCCTTCACCAGCGCGTCGAAGGTGACGCGGCAGCGCGGCGCGGTCTTCAGGCTCTCGTGCATCGCCACCCAAGTGCCAAGCGGTATCTCGAATTCATCGGCCAGAATATGGACAAGATCGGGGTTCGGACGGGCAAGGCCCGTCTGGCAGATGCCTATGCCGACGCCGGCGCGAATGGCTGTGTAATGGGCCAAATGATTGCTGGTACGGAAGGCCGGCGTGAGTTCGTCGACTGCCGGGTACAGCTTTCGCATCATGCGGATATAAGCGGTCTGCCGGTCGAAGCCGATGAGGCGATGGCCGGCGAGTTGAGCCATTGTCTTAGGCGTGCCGTGGCGTTCAAGGTAGCGGCGATGGGCGTGAAAGCCGAGCGGGATATCGCCGATGCGCCTGACGACCAGCGCATCCTGCTGCGGTTCGGCCATGCGTACGGCAATATCGGCTTCACGGTTCATGAGATCTTCCACCGCATCGGATGCCGAGAGTTCGATCTGCAAGTCGGGGTAGGCTTCCTGCAGATCGGCGATAACAGGCGGCAGCACTTCGATGCCGATCACCTCGCTGGCGCTGATGCGCACGGTACCCTCCACCTTGTCGCGCTGGCTGGATGCCGTGCGCAGAAAGGCTGCAGCCGTTGTCGCCAGCGTCTCGGCATAGGGCTGGAGATCGAGAGCCACGTCGGTCGGCAGCAGGCCATTCGAGGAGCGGATGAAGAGTTCGGCACCGACAGCCTGTTCCAGCGCATCGATGTGGCGGCCGATCGTCGGCTGTGTCAGGCCGAGCTCGCGGGCGGCAGCCGACAGCGATCCCTGTTTCAGCGCGGTGAGAAAGGAGCGGTAGAAATCCCAGCTTGGTTCGACGTCCATATAAATATGTATAGCGATGCAACTTATTTCGTCAATTTTGTTTATCTACCGCTGAAGGCATAGTCGTCTCATCGAACAAGGAGATGATCATGAGCAGCGAATTTCAGGACAGGAAACTGGCGCTCGTTCTGGGTGCCACCGGCGGCATCGGCGGCGCGGTTGCCCGCAAGCTGCAGGCGCGCGGTTGGACGGTGAGGGCGCTGAACCGCAACGTCGCCAAGGCTTCCGCAAGCGGGCAGGGTTTCGACTGGGTGCAGGGCGATGCGATGAATGCGGCGGATGTGCGCAAGGCCGCCGAGGGCGCAAGCTTGATCGTCCATGCGGTCAATCCGCCCGGCTATCGCGATTGGGAAAAACTTGTTCTGCCGATGCTGGACAATACGATTGCCGCGGCACGAGCCGTCGGCGCTCGGATCGTTTTGCCGGGCACGGTCTATAATTTCGGCCCGGATGCCTTTGGTGTCGTGACGGAAGACAGTCCGCAGCATCCGGTGACGAAGAAAGGCAAGATCCGCGTCGAGATGGAAAAGCGTTTGAAGGCGGCTTCCGAGACTGGCACAGGCGTCATCATCGTGCGTGCCGGTGACTTCTTCGGGCCGGGCGCAACGAGCAATAGCTGGTTTTCAGCAGCGTTTGCCACGCCGGGCAAGCCTGTCGGCACGATCCGGAACCCGGCGAGATCGGGTGCCGGCCACCAATGGGCCTATCTGCCTGACGTTGCCGAGACGATGGTGCAGCTTGTTGAGCGGGCCGATCGCCTGCCAGCCTTTGCCTGCTATCACATGAATGGCTTCTGGGACGGCGATGGACGCCAGATGGCTGAGGCTGTTCGGCGGGTTGCCGGCGGCAAGGCGAAGATCGGCCGCTTCCCGTGGATCATCGTGCCGCTGCTTGCGCCTTTCATGACTGTCATGCGCGAGCTGAAGGAGATGCGCTATCTCTGGAAAGTGTCGCTGCGCATGAAAAACGACAAGCTGGTCGCGGAACTCGGGACCGAGCCGCATACGCCGATCGGCGAAGCCGTGCGTGCGTCGCTCATCGCGCAGGGCTCGCTGCGCGAGGCTAATGCGGGGACGGCACGTCTCTCTCATGGCAAGGTCGGTTAAGCCAGTTCGGCCAGCGCGATGTGGGCGATGGTCAGTGTTCTTTCAGCGGAGGCCTGCTGCCCGTCTTCCAGGAACCAGGCAGCGGAAAGGCCGCAATAGGCTGCGATCCATTTGAGCAGCCGCGATGCTTCGATATCAGCACCGCTGGAGACGATCGGAAGCTGGCGCCGGAGGCGGGCGGGATCCGTCGTTGTCGACAGGTCTTCATTGGCGAAGATATTGGCAAAGTCGTAGCCACGCTCGCCATAGATCCGCTTGGGATCGATCGCCAGCCAGCCGCGCTCGCCGAAATCGAGAATGTTGCGGTGGTGGATGTCGCCGTGGAGAATGCTGAGCTGTTGCGGCGAAGCGAGCAGGGCGGTTGCGATTTTCCAGCAATCGGCAAAGGTGCCGCCATGGGACCGGGCTGCAAGGTCCAGACTGCGGAACCATCGCTGAAGCGGCGTCGAATTCTCAAGCGGCACGGGGCGAGGCGCGTGCAGCTTTGCCGCCGTGCGTACCATGATGCGGCTTGCCTCGTCATCCTCGCCGTTCATTGCCATGTGCAGCAGCGAGACCCTGTCTGTAGCGCGTTCCAGAAGAACGGCATCATCTTCCTGCGCATAAACCCGGGCTGCGCCATCTCCATCCCACCACTGCATCAGCAATGCGCCTTCGCGCTCGCTGCGGTCGGTTGCGACTTTCAGCATGGCGGGTTTGTCCTGCCAGGTAACGGGCAGGAGGCGGCTGGAATGGGTGATGATGGGTTGGCCGTCCGATGTCAGCGACCAACGTTCGAGATAGGGCGAGAACATAACGCTATGCTAGCGGTTGTACCCTGAAATGGAAATCCCGCCGAGCGGCGGGATTTCGTTTTTGAGGATATGATCAGGCGACCTTTTCGAGCAGCGGATAGTCGAGATAGCCCTTGGCGCCGCCGCCGTAGAAGGTGGACTGGTCGGGCGTGTTCAGCGGCAGGTTCTTCTCCAGACGCTCGACGAGATCGGGATTGGAAATGAAGGGCTTGCCGAAGGCGACGAGATCGGCGGTGCCGTTTTCGACGGTTTCGACCGCCATGTCCTTGTTGTAGCCGTTGTTGACCATCCAGGCAGCCTTACCGCCGGCCTTTTCATAGGCGGCGCGCAGTGCCTTGTAATCGAAGGACGGGTTGTCACCCTGGCGATAGTCGCGCTCGCCGCCGGTCTGGCCTTCGACGACGTGGATATAGGCGAGGTCATATTTGGCAAGGTTTTCGACGACGTAAGCGAACAGCGCCTGCGGGTTGGAATCGTAGGATTCGCCCGATGGGGTGACCGGCGAAATGCGGATCGCGGTGCGGCGAGCACCGATTTCCTTGGTCACAGCTTCGACGACCTGGAGCGTGAAGCGGGCCCGGTTTTCGATCGAGCCGCCATATTCGTCGGTGCGGTCGTTGACGCCGTCGCGCATGAACTGGTCGAGAAGGTAGCCATTCGCGCCGTGGATTTCGACGCCATCAAAACCCGCATTGATCGCAGCGCGGGCCGCCTTGCGATAGTCCTCGATGATGCCGGGGATTTCAGCAGTTTCAAGCGCGCGCGGTTCGGACGTATCGGCGAAGGAGCCGGTGCCATCAGCATTGACGAGATAGGTCTTGGCCTTGGCGACGCGGTTGGTCGAGGAGACCGGCTTGCCATCAGCAGGCTGCAGGGTGTTGTGGGAGATACGGCCGACATGCCACATCTGCACGACGATCTTGCCGCCTTCGGCATGGACGGCATCCGTCACGCGCTTCCAGCCATCGAGCGCTTCCTTGCTGTAGAGGCCGGGAACGTCGGCATAGCCCTGGCCCTGATGGGTTATGGCGGTCGCTTCGGTAATGATGAGACCGGCCGTCGCGCGCTGGCGGTAATATTCGACGTTCTGATCGTTCGGCACAGCGCCCGGCGAACGGTTACGCGTGAGCGGTGCCATGACGATATGGTTTTTCAGGGCGATATCGCCGGCCTGCGTCGGCTGGAAGAGCTTGGACATGGATTATCCTTTCTTTCGGGAGGTTCGCTTCGTTCGGAAGATTCACTCGGCGGCAGCGGGGGCAGTCTGCGCCCGGCCGGAGAGATAGGTGACTGCAGTGGCAGCAAGACCGATCAGGGCCATGCCGGCTGCGGCAAGCGGGACGCGGGTGAGATCGAGACCGGCATCGATGACCAGGCCGCCGACCCAGGCGCCGAGCGCATTGCCGGTGTTGAAGGCACCGATATTGATGGTCGAGACGAGGTTCGGCGCATCCTTGCCGAAACCGACGACCCCGACCTGCAGGGCTGGTACCGCGGCGAAGGTGGCGGCGGCCCACAGGAAAAGGGTGATTTCAGCCGGGATGAAGAAGCGGCTCGTATAGAAGAAGATCGCCGAGGTCAGCGCGATGGCCGCAAAGACGCCGGCAAGGGTAACGCCAAGTCGCCAATCAGCCAGCTTGCCGCCGATGAGATTGCCGACCGTCAGGCCGAGGCCGATCAGGAACAGCGTCCAGGTTACACCTTCCGGCGAGATGCCCGTCACGTCGCGCAGCAGCGGGGCGATATAGGTAAAGAGCGTGAACATCGAGGCCGAGAAGAAGACGGTGACCGAGAGCGCCATCCAGAGACGGCTGTTTCGCAATGCTGCGATCTCGCGCAGGACGCTGCTTTGCTCTTCCTGCTTATCCCTCGGGAGGATGGCGATCAGGCCAAGAATCGTGACGATGCCGATCGCGGTGACGACCCAGAAGGTGGAGCGCCAGCCGAAGGCCTGGCCGATGGCGGTGCCGAGCGGCACGCCGAGCACGTTTGCGAGCGTCAGCCCGGTGAACATCAGGGCAACGGCGCGAGCCTTGCGGTCTTCGCTGACGAGATTGGCGGCGACGACTGAGCCGATGCCGAAGAAGGCGCCGTGGCAAAGCGCGGTAACAATGCGGGCGATCATCAGCACCCAGTAGTTGGGCGCGATGGCGCAGAGCAGGTTGCCGGCGATGAAGAAGGCCATCAGCATGATCAAGGCCGAGCGGCGCTTCAGCTTGGCGGTGGAGACCGCCATGATCGGCGCACCGAGCGCGACAGCCAGAGCATAGCCGGTGACCAGCCAGCCTGCCTGAGGGATGGTGACGGAAAGGTCGGTGGCGACTTCGGGCAGAAGACCCATGATGACGAATTCAGTCGTGCCTATCGCGAAGGAGCTCAAGGCGAGAACGAGCAGGGCAAGGGGCATGATTAGAGATCCTGCGTTAGCTGCTGGAGGAAGGCAGCGATCGTTTCTTCGTTACGCTTGTAGAAAATCCACTGGCCGACGCGCTTGCTGGTGACGAGGCCGGCGCGGTGCAGTGTGCCGAGATGGGCTGAAACAGTGGATTGGGAAAGGCCGCAGCGTTCGAACTGGCTGGCGCAGACGCCCATTTCAAACGGGTGCTCTTGCGTTGGAAAATGCTCTTCCGGATTTTTTAGCCAGTTGAGGATGTCCATCCGGGCAGGATTGGCCAGCGCCTTGAGAATCTCGTCTTTGTCCATCGTCGTTCATCGAACTATAAATCGGATTTTTTCGATATATGGATCGTTGATTTTCGATATGCAAGTCACAGAGATGTGAGCCAGCGATTTCGGAGTTATGATTAAATTTTAAGCAAAAAAAGAGGGCCACCGGAAAACCAGGGCCCTTTAAAGTGTGAAGGTCAAAAACCTCCAGAGGGGAACAGCTAACGCGGTGGCACTGGGAGAGAAGCCACCAAGATGCATCAGCTGCAGTGGATATGGTTGTTCTTTGTGCAGCTTTCAATACATTTTTGTGCATGCCAGCTATGCGCTGCACAAAATTTTCCGCACTGCGGTATCTGTTGATAAAAATTCAGGCAAAGCGTAAATTTTGGGCAAAAAAAGAGGGCCACCGGAAAACCAGGGCCCTTATAAGTGTGAAGGTCAAAAACCTCCAGAGGGGAACAGCTAATGCGGTGGAACTGGGAGGAAAAGCCACCGTGTGCATCAGCTGAGTTTGATATGGTGCTTTAATGAGCAAACAGCAACCATTTTTTGTGCATGTCAGTCATGCGTGGACTGCATGATCTGAAATTCATTCCATAAAAATGGAAATCAGAAGTTCCAGTTGCGGGCCTTGCTGACGATGAAATCGCGGAAGGCTTTCAGCTTGGCGGCGTTCTTGATCTCGTCCGGATAGCAGAAATAGGTATCGAAGGAGGGAACGTCGGCATTGATCGCCAGCTGGATCAGGCCCGGGTCGCGGCCGACGATATAGTCGGGCAGGCAGGCGATGCCGATGCCGAGCAGGCAGGCGCGCTTGATCGAGGTCTGGCTGTTGATCTGCAGGTGCGGAATGCGCTTGTTGTCCGACGAACGGCCGGCGATTTCCAGCCAGTTGACGTCGAGCAGGTAGTTCGGCGCCGGCTCCCCGAAGGTGATGATGCGGTGGTTGTCTAGATCCTCGATCGTCTGCGGTTCGCCGTGACGATTGATGTAGGAGGGGGCCGCATAGACGTGCATGTGCACGGTGAAGAGCTTGCGCTGGATCAGGTCGGATTGCTGCGGCTGGCGAAGGCGGATGGCGCAATCGGCATGGCGCATGTTCACATCCACTTCCTCGTTGTCGAGGATGAGCTGGATCTGGACATCTGGATAGAGCTGCAGGAATTCCTGAATCTTGTCGGTCAGCCAGCCCTGGCCGAGGCCGACGGTGGTGGTGACGCGCAGCTTTCCGGACGGCGTTTCCGTCGTCTCGGTCAGCTGCATCTTGACGGTTTCGAGCTTCAGCAGGACGTCATGGGCGGTGCGGTAAAGCAGCTCGCCCTGTTCGGTCAGGATCAGGCCTCGCGCATGGCGATGGAAGAGCTTGGTGCCCACATCCTGCTCGAGCGCGCTGACCTGACGGCTGATGGCCGACTGGGACAAATGCAGCTTGTCGGCCGCATGCGTAAACGACCCGGCTTCGGCAGCTGCGTGAAAAATACGCAGCTTGTCCCAGTCCAATGGCATTCCCCCACCCCTCATGCCACTATTACTCCGCTGCTACGGCGACGGGCATATGGCCCGTCAGATAACGTTCTGCCTCGAGGGCGGCCATGCATCCCATGCCTGCGGCGGTGATCGCCTGGCGGAACGTATCATCCGTCACATCGCCTGCGGCATAGACTCCCTCCAGGCTGGTCGCAGTCGAATCCGGTGCGGTCCAGAGATAGCCATTGTCCTTCAGCTTCAGCTTGCCCTTGAAAAGTTCGGTTGCCGGCGCGTGGCCGATCGCCACGAAGACACCATCAATGGCAATGTCGGTGACCGCACCGGTGCGCGTATCACGCAGGCGGGCGCCGGAAACGGACGGCGGCATCGGGGGCTTTGCCGGCGTGCCGGTGATTTCGGCGACCTCGGTATTCCAGAGAACCTTGACGTTCTCCTTGGAGAAGAGGCGTTCCTGCAGGATCTTTTCCGCGCGGAAGCCATCGCGGCGGTGCACGACGGTGACCGACTTCGCGATGTTGGAGAGATAGAGCGCTTCCTCGACAGCACTGTTGCCGCCGCCGACCACGATCACGTCCTTGTTGCGATAGAAGAAGCCATCGCAGGTGGCGCATGCCGAGACGCCGAAGCCCTGGAAATGCTGCTCGCTCTCGATGCCGAGCCATTTGGCCTTGGCGCCGGTTGCAATAATCAGCGTATCGGCAGTCCATACCTGGCCGCTATCGGTGCGGGCGACGAAGGGGCGCTGGTTGAAATCGACTTCGGTCACGAGGTCGTTGACAATTTCGGCGCCGACATGCTGGGCCTGCTGCAGCATCTGGTCCATCAGCCAGGGACCCTGGATCGGATCGGCAAAGCCCGGATAGTTCTCGACGTCTGTGGTGATCATCAGCTGGCCACCCTGTTCAAGACCGGCGATCAAAACCGGTTTCAGCATGGCGCGCGCGGCATAGACCGCTGCCGTGTAACCGGCGGGTCCGGAACCGACAATGAGCACCTTGGTATGGCGGGCAGACATGGAATTTCCTTTCGACTGGCAGGATGCGGCGGCTAAGAAGCGAATAAGGCCGTTTCGCGATCCCTGCGCCATTTATGAACGACCAATGCTTTTATTCAAGGGCAGCCTTGCATTACCAACAAGGCAAATGCAGGTGCTGTGCAAGAATCCGTCATCGGACTGAAACTTTCTTGCGTATTCCGTGGCTTTATATAGAAGCTGCCCGCGGGGAATTAAAGAAAGGCCTGGGCGTGGTTCGCGCTGAACTTGACGTTATCGACATAAAGATATTGCGGGAACTGCAGTCGGACGGCCGCATGACCAATGTGGAGCTTGCCGACCGGGTGGGCATTTCGGCACCGCCCTGCCTGCGGCGCGTACGCAAGCTGGAAGAGGCCGGAATCATCGAAGGTTACCACGCGATGCTGAACAGCCCGAAGCTCGGGCTCGATCTCGTCGCTTTCTGCATGGTCGGTCTCAAGCATCAGTCCGAAGCGAACCTCAAGGCCTTTGCCGCCGCCACCACCGAATGGCCGCTGGTGCGCCAGGCCTGGATGGTTTCGGGCGACAGCGACTTCCTGCTGCATTGCGTGGCCGAAAACCTCACCCGGTTTCAGGATTTCGTCATCGAAGTGCTGACGGCAAACGAGCATGTCGATACCGTGCGCACCATGCTGACGATCCGGCAGGTCAAGAAGCTCGGGCTCGTGGAACTCTGACCTCGCGTATCAATTTCGTTCAAAGATCGAATTGGTCTCCGTCTTCTTTCGAAGCCGATATTTTGCCCTATCCAGTATCCTGAGAATTTGATCGCCTTTTTCGTGCTTGGATTCGGCTATCAATATCCGTGGCCATAGTTCCTGTGGTGCGTGCTGGAAGAAATGGCTGAAGACCGGAAGTTCGTGGCCTTCAATATCGATTTTCAGAACATCGACGCGATCGACATTACACGATTGCAACAGCTCCAGAAGCGTCGTGATCCTGACGTCAATCAGGCTGCGGGTGTCGCTAGCCATATTGCCGTGCTCAAGCGTGTTCTTGCCCCGTTGACGGGGATTGACGAGCAATTTTGCGACGCCTTCCTGATCGCTCAGCGCGACCTGATATAGCTCGATGTCATTCAACTGATTGGTGTTTCGATTGAACGTCAACCGGCGCATCATTTCAGGGTCCGGCTCGACCGCGATGATGCGCCCTTGTCCCTGCATGCACCGATGCGCCCAGAAACTGTAAACGCCGGCATTCGCTCCGATATCGACGAAAATGCTTCCTGGGACCAGATCGCGGGACATCACGATGAACTCGTCCCTGTCGAAGAGCTGGGGAGCCGTGTACAGCTTCTGCTCGGAGACATTGCCTTTGGGAAGCAGGCGCAGTCTGAGACCCCAGACATTGAGGTCGAGCGGTATCTCGGTCCAGTGTTTGATGGGATGCCGCAATATTCGCGTTAACCAGGCCATCTGGGGTGGCATCGCGTGCGCTAGTTTCATCAATGCAGAGATATAAAACGCGGGATTATATCGGCCCCAGATGGATTGATCGTCAAATACAATAAAATTCAATGGCTTAGGCAAAAATTATCCTGTTCGTAAATATAACTATTCTTTCCACGATTTTCGCAGCCATTCGGTATTGCCGATGCGGCGATACCATTTCTGCCCGCCGCCTTCAAAAACCTCGCTCATTTTCGGATTGCCGGCGAAGACGACGATCCTGGCTTCCGGCGGCAACTGCGGATCACGCAAGTAGCTCTTGATATGGCGGGGCACGCAGGCGTTCTTGAAGCTCACGCACCACTCGCGCGGCCAATATTGCAGGTGTCCATGCGCTTCCAACTGGGCACTCTGGAACTGCTGGGAAATCTCGTATTTCGACATGGCCGACACCGGATCGGCAATATAGGTGTCGAGAATATAGGTGTGGGCGCCGATCTCGTAGCGAAAGACCGAGCTGTTGCCGACGGAGGCCAGGAACTTGTCGCGGGCCGGGTTGAACTTGCGAAAGGGCTTTGGGCGGAAGAGATCGTCGTCGCGGATGATGAGGAATTTGCCCGGATGCTGGAGCAGCGGCTCCAGGTCATCGACGATAACGAGATCGAGATCGAGAAAGAGCCCGGTGCCCTTGAGGCCGGCGAGATCGCGGCGGAAAAGCGAAAGTTTCTGCCAGCGGCGGTCCTTCGAGCCTGCCGGCAGGCCGAGCTCGGGCAAGGGGAAAGTTTCGATGCCTTCGTCGAGGCCTGCTGTATTATCCGTGAAGCAGACGAAACGGTGCGGGCGCTTCAGGTGCTTTTTGACGCCACTATAGAGATTGTTGACATATTCGGGACCGTAGAGCGTTCCCCACTTCATGCAGAGTACATTGACCAAGTCATGGTTGTTTGCGGCCGACATCTCTTGAGTCTCTGCTTTCCTGATATGCACGTTCGGCTTAAGCGCCGAGAAGCTGCTGGTAAATCCGGTTGATCGCCGTGGCTTCCTTTTCCAGCGCAAAATTTTCTCGCACATGCCGGAGAGCCGTTTCGCCCTGTGCTGCGGTTCGTGCGGGATCGGCAAGATAGGTGGCGATAGCCGTTGTCAGCGCATTGCCGTCACCGGGTGGGACGATGACGCCGTTTTCACCTGATACGATCATTTCGGCATAGGCGCCGGCATCGGAGGCGACGACCGCCGTCCCGGACGCCATGGCTTCCAGCGGCGTCAGCCCGAAGCCCTCGTTGCGGGAGGGGGCGACGTAGAGCGTCAGGCGGCGATACCAGACCTTGATATCGGGCACTTCGCCGATGAAGACGATGCGATCGGTCAAGCCCACTGCGGCGATATCGGCCTTCAACTTTTCGGCGAAAGCAGTGTTTTCCGGCGTAACACGGCCGGATATGACCGCCGTCCAGTCCGGATGCTGCGGCAGCAGCGAAATCATCGCCTGGACGAAGAGATCGGTGCCCTTCTGGTGACGCACGCGGCCGAAGCAGCCGACGAGGTAACGACCGGGTAGTCCGGTGGCGGCGACCGTATCGTCAGGCCCTTCGGGTGGATGGAAAAGCGTGAGATCGACGCCGTGCTGGATGACCGTGTGCGGCACCTTGAGGAAGGAGCCGGAACGGCTGCTGGTGGCGATGACGGCATCCATCTGCCGGATCAGCCAGCGGGTATAGGAGGTGTGGCGGCGCTGGGCGGCCGAGGTAAAGACGAGCTTCAGCGGCATGCGCAGGACGTGGCGCATGAGGATGCCGGCAGCCATCTCATTGTTGCGGCGCGCGTGCCAGACCCGATGACGGCGACCGGCCGGTGGGCGCCAGAGCCCTGACAGCTGCGGCCATTTCAAGCGCGGAAGTTCCGGTGGAAGGCCGGGCCCGAGAGCCGCGATCCTTATCCCCAGCCGGATCTGGCAGGGGATAAGCTGAACAATCGTGGACGTGACGCCGGAGAGCCGGCGTTTCAGGTTGGGCGCGATGATCTCGACGTCGCTGATATCCGGCACAGGCTGGTCTCGCGGGGAAAGGCGCGGGCGATCAGCCCCAGGAAACGGAGAGGATCTCGTAGGCTTTCGAGCCACCCGGCGCGTTGACTTCGATGGAATCGCCGACTTCCTTGCCGATCAGCGCGCGGGCGATCGGGGAGGAGATGGAGATGCGGCCCTGCTTCACGTCGGCTTCCTGATCGCCGACGATCTGGTAGGTCTTCTCCTCTTCGGTGTCCTCGTCGATGAGCTTCACCTTGGCGCCGAACTTGATCTTGTCGCCCGACATCTTGGAGAGGTCGATGACTTCGGCGCGGGCCGTCAGGTCTTCGAGTTCGGCGACGCGGCCTTCATTGTGGCTCTGCGCTTCCTTGGCGGCATGGTACTCGGCATTTTCGGAAAGGTCGCCATGGGCGCGCGCTTCCGCAATTGCCTCGATGATTCGCGGGCGCTCTTCCTGCTGACGCCAGCGCAGCTCTTCCTGCAGCTTGACGAAACCACCCTGTGTCATCGGTACCTTATCAACCATTTTTTCGTCCTTCTCTCCTCGCATCTACAGTTCGCGCAGACACAAAAGAAAACAGGTCCCGAAGGGGAGCTTCGGAACCGTGTTACAAACCTAGTTCGATGCTTATAGCAGATCGGCACGCGCAATTTCCATAAAATTCTTATCGAGACTTTCTACTTCCCGCTGAAGTGCCTGCTTTTGAAGGGAAGTTGCTGGGAGGTCCGTTTCTTCGCCTTGATTTTGCCGCCGTGAACATTTAGTGAACATACTGATGAAGAAATCGCTTAAAGAACGGTTGGCGATCCTCTCCGATGCCGCCAAATATGATGCGTCCTGCGCTTCCAGCGGCACGGTCAAAAGGGATTCGGCCGGCTCCGGCGGGCTCGGCTCTACGGAAGGCTCGGGGATCTGCCATGCCTATGCGCCTGATGGGCGATGCATCTCGCTCCTGAAGATCCTGCTCACCAATTTCTGCATCTATGATTGCGCCTATTGCATCAACCGCTCGTCGAGCAATGTCGAGCGAGCCCGGTTCACGCCGGAGGAGGTCGTCTGGCTGACGCTGGAATTCTACCGGCGCAACTATATCGAAGGCCTGTTTCTTTCCTCCGGCATCATCCGCTCGTCCGACCATACGATGGAGGAGATGGTGCGCATCGTGCGGGAGTTGCGGGTCACACACCATTTTCGCGGTTATATCCACCTCAAATCCATTCCCGAGGCGTCTGCGCATCTGATCGAGGAGGCGGGGCTTTATGCCGATCGCCTGTCGCTCAATATCGAACTGCCGACCGATAGCGGCATCAGCCGTTTCGCGCCGGAAAAGAAGCCGGCCAGCATTCGTCGCTCGATGGGTGATCTCAGGCTGAAGATCGAGGCGGCGGAAGAACCGACATTGCAGACCAAGCGTCGCAAACGTTTCGTGCCGGCGGGCCAGAGCACGCAGATGATCGTAGGCGCCGATGGCGCCAATGACGCGACGATCCTGTCGACCAGCGGCCAGCTCTACAGCAGCTATGGGCTGAAGCGGGTCTATTACTCCGCCTTCAGCCCGATCCCCGACAGTTCCAAGAACCTGCCGCTCATCAAGCCGCCACTGATGCGCGAGCATCGGCTTTACCAGGCCGACTGGCTCTATCGTTTTTACGGGTTCGGCATCGACGAGATCACCTCGACGCAGCAGGGCGGCATGCTGGATCTCAGTCTCGATCCGAAGCTTGCCTGGGCGCTTGGCCATCGCGAGGACTTCCCCGTCGATGTGAACCGCGCCGATCGCGAAAAGCTCCTGCGCGTGCCGGGGCTCGGCACCAAGACGGTGAAGGCGATCCTGACCGAGCGGCGGCAGCGCCGGCTGCGGATCGAGGATCTGCCGCGGCTCGGCGTTTCCATCCGCAAGGTGAGGGCCTTCATCACTGCCGAGGGCTGGACGCCGCACCGCCTTGTCGACCGACCGGACCTGCGTGCGATGTTCGAGCCGCAACCCGAACAATTGTCGTTGTTATGATGCGCCGCGTGGTTCTGGAGGGCAGGGGGGATTTCGAGGAGTGGCGGAGGGCTGCCCGCGCCTTTGCCGCAGCCGGAATTCTGCCGGACGAAATCGACTGGCAGGAAAAGAGCAGCGAGCCGGGCTTCGCCTTTCAACGCGATGCGTTGCCGCCCGATCCTCCTGCCTACGGCAAGCCGATGAGTGTGCCACCGGCCTTCATGGCCTTGGCAGAGGCGGTGATCTGCCATAGCGATTCCAGGCGATTCTCGCTGCTCTACAGGTTGCTCTGGCGACTGCAGGAAAACCGGAACCTGCTGGATCTGGCGTCCGACGAAGAGGTCTCGCGTGCCCGGCTGATGCAGAAGAGTGTGCATCGCGACGCTCACAAGATGACGGCCTTCGTGCGTTTCAAGGAAGTCGCTGCCCCCGCAGGCACCCGCCGAAAGTTCATCGCCTGGTTCGAGCCGGATCACTATATCGTCACGCGCAAGGCGCCCTTCTTCCAGCGCCGCTTCACCGACATGGACTGGCTGATCGTGACGCCCAAGGGATCGGCGGCTTGGGATGGCGAGCGGCTGACGACGAGCAATGCGCCGTGCGAGAAGCCTGATATTCATGACGCGACCGACGATCTTTGGCGCACCTATTATGCCAGCATCTTCAATCCGGCGCGGCTGAAGGTGAAGGCCATGCAAGCCGAGATGCCGAAGAAATACTGGAAGAACCTGCCGGAGGCCGATCTCATTCCGGGGTTGATCGCTGATGCCGAAGCCAAGGTGCTCGCCATGGCCGCGCGCGAGGCGACAATGCCGCTTCCCTATCACAACAGGATACAGGAGGCTGCTGCCCGCCTTCCGATGCCACAACAGGCGACAGCCGGAACGCTGGATGCCTTGCGCCAGGAAGCGGCTGTTTGCAGCCAATGCCCTTTGCATGCGAAGGCGACGCAGACGGTGTTCGGAGAGGGGCCTGACGACGCAGAGATCATGTTCGTCGGTGAGCAGCCGGGTGATCAGGAGGACCTTGCGGGTCGACCCTTCGTCGGACCGGCCGGAAAGGTCTTCGACGAGGCAATCGCGCAGGCCGGTATCGACCGCTCGCGGCTCTACGTCACCAATGCCGTCAAACATTTCAAATACGAGCCGCGCGGCAAGCGCCGTATCCATCAGAAGCCCAATCTCGGCGAAGTGCAGCATTGTCGCTGGTGGCTGAAGCTGGAGCTTGATCTGATCAAGCCGAAACTGATCGTGGCGATGGGCGCGACGGCCCTCTATTCGCTGACCGGCGAGAAGCAGAAGCTGGAGGATGTGCGCGGTCGGCCGATCGTCATGGAAGAGGGGCGGCTGCTCTTTGTCACGGTGCATCCCTCCTACCTGCTGCGAATTCCGGATGAAGAGAGGAAACGTCAGGAGCTTGCCCGTTTTCGGGCAGACATGAATCGGATCAAGGCTCTGGCTGCCTGAGCGCAGAATTCGATTCAGGGAACGAAGACCGGATCTTTCGGCAGGTTCGGTGGATTATATCCTGTTACCATGCGCACCCTGACGGACTCATGCAGGCTTGCGCCATCGGGGATGAAACGCCGGTCTTCGCGAGGCAGATAGATGCCGCCTCGGTTACCGCGTTTGCGCCAGGAATTTTCGGGCACGCGCCGTGGAATATATTCGAGCAGTTTCCAGCCCGCGCTCATCGATTCATGCAGCGGTGCGGCTGCATTGAGCTCGACATAGTCATTGTCGCTCTTGCCGCGAACGATATTGTTGACGGTGCGCTGGATGTAGAGAAGCCCCGTCGGCTCCGTTTCGTGGATCATCCACTCCAGCGGGATCTTGATCTGCGCGCTTTCGGACTCCGGATAGCCGCCGCCGATATCGCCGTGGACGCCGGCAAACCAGACCTCCTTGAGGTCCTGCTTTGCCGTTGCGGGCTTAAAGGGATTGCCGCGATAGTCCTGATCCGGCGTCCACAACTCCGGCTGGAACATGGTCCTGCATTCATCGATCGCCATGGCGTGGCGTACATATTCGACACTTGGATTCTTGCGCGTAAAGGGATGGGTCTTGAACTGGATCCGTCCCTTGCCTGCCTCGATGACCGAGGCAACGGTATCGAAGAGGCCAAGCAGCTTGATCGGTGGTCGGTCGTTGCGCAGCATACGCTCGTAAAGCCGCATGCTCTTGAAGGCCGCCGATGGATCGCTGCCCTCGCTATTGTCGGCGCGCTGTTCCTGATCGGAGATTCCCTTGTAGGTTCTGTAGGCGTAGTCGAGCAGGTTGAGGTGATATTTGCTGCACAGGCCGAAGGCATGGATGAAGCCTGCAAGAACGCGGGCGGAATAGGCGCCACGGCTGAAGCCGAAGATATAGATGCGGTCCCGCTCGGGATGGCCGCCATGATCGTCGGGCGGACCGGAATCGTAATTTTCGACCAGGAAGCGATAGGCACCCTTGACGTTTTCATCGAGACCCCAGCCGGTGGCGAGCCCCCAGACCTCGATGGCCTTGCGGTAGCGGCGCGACCAGGCATCGGCCGCACCAAGCGTGCCGACGCCGGGATCGTAATAGACGATCTGTTCATCTGAACGCTTCAGCGTTCCGAACAGGCGCAGGATGTTGGTGCGATCCGCAGATATCTCGTTCGACGTGCCATCGAACAGAATGACGATATTCTTCGACATGCTGCTCCCCCGATACGGCTGGGGAGCAGGCTAACATCAAGTTTCATTGTCTGCAATTTTGGGTCGCAGAATAGCAAGCGAGGAGACGATGCCTCTTCGCCTGGGGATCAGAAGTAGCTCTGCAGCGGGCGGACTTCGAGGTTGCCGGCCTTGAGCGCCTTGATGGCCTGGGCGGCGGCTTCGGCGCCGGCCATGGTCGTGTAGTAAGGCACCTTCTGCATCAGCGTGGCGCGGCGCAGCGACTTGGAATCCGAGATCGCCTTGTTGCCGTCGGTCGTGTTGATGACGAGCTGGACCTGGCGATTGCGGATGGCGTCCTCGATATGCGGACGACCTTCCAACACCTTGTTGATCTTGGTGGCCTCGATGCCGTGCTGGCCGAGGAAGCGGGCCGTACCGCCGGTCGCCAGCACCTTGAAGCCCTGTTCGACGAGGATGCGGATTGCTGGCAAGACGCGCGGCTTATCCTCATCGCGAACGGCAACGAAGACCGTGCCTTCACGCGGCAGTTCGACACCGGCGCCGAGCTGCGACTTGGCGAAGGCGAGCGCGAAATCGCTGTCGAGACCGATGACTTCGCCGGTCGAGCGCATTTCCGGGCCGAGCAGCGTATCGACGCCCGGGAAGCGGGCGAAGGGGAAGACAGCTTCCTTGACGGCGATGTGCTTGAGCGCACGCGGATCGGGCTTTTCACCATAGGCGGCGAAAGTCGCATCGAGCTTCTCGCCGGCCATGACGCGGGCGGCGATCTTGGCGATCGGCGCGCCGATGGTCTTGGCGACGAAGGGCACCGTGCGCGAGGCGCGCGGATTGACTTCGAGAACGTAGACCGTGCCGTCCTTGATGGCGAACTGCACGTTCATCAGGCCGCCGACATTCAGCGCCTTTGCCATCGCTTTGGCCTGGCGTTCCAGCTCATCGAGCATTTCGCGCGACAGCGTGCGCGGCGGCAGCGAGCAGGCCGAGTCGCCGGAATGGATGCCGGCTTCTTCGATATGTTCCATGATGCCGGCGACATAGACGTCGGTGCCGTCGGAGAGGCAGTCGACATCGACTTCGATGGCGTTGGTCAGGTAGCTGTCGAAGAGCAGCGGGTTCTTGCCGAGCAGCGTATTGATCTGGCCGGTCTTGTCGTTCGGGTAGCGCTGCTTGATATCTTCCGGCACCAGTTCCGGAACCGTGTCGAGCAGGTAGGTCTGCAGCTGGCTTTCGGCATGGATGATCTGCATCGCGCGGCCGCCGAGTACGTATGACGGGCGAACGACGAGCGGGAAGCCGATTTCAGCAGCAACGAGACGGGCCTGCTCGACAGAGTAGGCGATGCCGTTGTTCGGCTGGTTGAGGTCGAGCTTCATCAGGAGCTTCTGGAAGCGGTCACGATCTTCGGCGAGGTCGATCATATCAGGCGCGGTGCCGAGGATCGGGATGCCGTTCTTTTCCAGCGCTTCTGCGAGCTTCAGCGGAGTCTGGCCGCCGAACTGGACGATGACGCCGACGACTTCGCCCTTTTCCTGCTCTGCACGCAGGATTTCGATCACGTCTTCGGCCGTCAGCGGCTCGAAATAGAGGCGATCGGAGGTGTCGTAGTCGGTCGAAACCGTTTCCGGGTTGCAGTTGATCATGATCGCTTCATAGCCGGCATCCTTCAGTGCGAAGGCGGCATGGCAGCAGCAATAATCGAATTCGATACCTTGGCCGATACGGTTCGGGCCGCCGCCGAGGATGACGACCTTCTTGCGGTCGGAAACCTCAGCTTCGGAACGGGCGGTGCCGACAAAAGGCGTCTCGTAGGTCGAATACATGTAGGCGGTCGGCGAGGCGAACTCGGCAGCGCAGGTGTCGATGCGCTTGAAGACCGGGCGAACGTTCAGGCTGTTGCGCAGCTCGGCCACTTCCTTCGGGCGCTTATGGGTCAGCGTTGCGAGGCGAGCGTCGGAGAAGCCCATGGCCTTCAGCATGCGCAGGTTGGCTTCGTCCGTCGGCAGGCCGTGCTCGCGAATGCGGGCTTCCATGTCGATGATGTTCTTTAGCTGCGCGATGAACCACGGGTCGATCTTGCAGCCTTCGTGAACCTCTTCGATGGTGAGGCCCATGCGCAGCGCCTGGGCGACCATACGCAGGCGATCCGGCGTCGGTGTGCCGATCGCGGCGCGGATGGCGTTCAGGCTGGATTCGCCTTCCTCGGAATCCGGGATCTCGATTTCGTCGAGGCCGGTCAGACCGGTTTCGAGGCCGCGCAGTGCCTTCTGCAGCGATTCGGCGAAGGTGCGGCCGATCGCCATGACTTCACCGACGGACTTCATTGCCGTGGTCAGTACCGGAGATGCGCCGGGGAATTTTTCGAAGGCGAAACGCGGGATCTTCGTGACGACATAGTCGATCGACGGTTCGAAGGAGGCAGGCGTCGCGCCGCCGGTAATGTCGTTTTCCAGTTCGTCGAGCGTGTAACCGATGGCAAGCTTGGCGGCGACCTTTGCGATCGGGAAACCGGTGGCCTTGGAGGCCAGAGCGGACGAGCGCGAGACGCGCGGGTTCATTTCGATGACGACGAGGCGGCCGTCCTTCGGATTGACGGCGAACTGCACGTTCGAGCCGCCGGTCTCGACGCCGATCTCGCGCAGAACCGCGATCGAGGCGTTGCGCATGATCTGGTATTCCTTGTCCGTCAGCGTCAGCGCCGGAGCAACGGTGATCGAGTCGCCGGTATGGACGCCCATCGGATCGATGTTTTCGATGGAGCAGATGATGATGCAGTTATCCGCCTTGTCGCGGACGACTTCCATCTCATACTCCTTCCAGCCGAGAACGGATTCTTCGACGAGCACTTCAGTCGTCGGCGAGGCGTCGAGGCCGCCGCCGACGATTTCGAAGAATTCCGAACGGTTATAGGCAATGCCGCCGCCGGTGCCACCGAGCGTGAAGGACGGGCGGATGATGGCGGGCAGGCCGACATGGTCGATGGCCTGTGCCGCGATCGCCATCGCATGGCTCATGTAACGCTGCTTGCGGTCGCTCTCGCCGAGGTTCCACTGGTTTTCCAGTTCGTCGAGCGCCTTGTCGAGTTCGGCGCCGGAGAGGCTTTCGCGCAGCTTGGTGCGCTCGGCTTCGTGTGTCTTGCGGTCGGCATCCTTTATGTCAGTGGCGTTTGCCAGCATCGAGCGCGGCGTTTCAAGCCCGATGCGAGCCATCGCCTCGCGAAAGAGCGCGCGGTCTTCGGCCATGTCGATGGCGGCAGGCTTGGCGCCGATCATCTCGACATTGTAGCGGTCGAGCACGCCCATGCGCTTCAGCGAAAGCGCGGTGTTCAGCGCCGTCTGGCCACCCATGGTTGGCAGCAGCGCGTCCGGGCGCTCCTTGGCGATGATCTTGGCGACGACTTCAGGGGTGATCGGCTCGACATAGGTCGCGTCCGCCAGGCCCGGATCGGTCATGATCGTTGCCGGGTTGGAGTTGACGAGGATGACGCGATAGCCTTCCTCCCTCAGTGCCTTGCAGGCCTGGGTGCCGGAATAGTCGAATTCGCAAGCCTGGCCAATGACGATCGGTCCCGCGCCGATGATGAGGATCGATTTGATGTCTTGGCGCTTCGGCATGGGCGATATCCATTTCTAGCTGCGCAGAAAGCCGGCCAGGGTGGAGGTCACCGGGTCGGGTCGCGCATTGAGGGTCTTTTCAGGCTAGAAGCGGCTTATAGGCAAATGTTTTTGCAAACGGAACCCCATAAATCACGGAATCGACAGGAATCCGGATCGCACCTTGAGGGACCATTGTCAGCCGGGCACAACGAGCGTGCGAATCTCGCCGCCGAGGGCCGGATTTGCGATCGCTTCGGATGCCTGTTCCAGTGTCACACGACGTGAAATCAGCGGCTCGACCTTGATTGCGCCCGAAGCGATGAGATCGGCCGCTCGTTGATGGGTAAAGGGGTTCAGGAAGGAGCTTATGAGCTTCACTTCGCGGAACAGGAGATCGAAGGGCTCGATCTCCACCTTTGCGCCCTGCGGCATGACACCGAGGATGACGGCGGTGCCGCCGCGTCTTGCGAGTTTCGGTGCCTGCATCATGGTCTCGGCCACGCCGGCGCATTCGAAGACGATATCGGCGCCGTCGGGCAGCAGGCCGCTATCGCCGGCAATGCCGGTGACGGCATCTGAGCTTGACGGATCGAAACTCGCGGTGGCGCCGAGCGTTTCGGCGAGCGCACGTTTGTCGGCATTGCGGGTGACGAGGAGAATGCGAGTGGCGCCGGCGAGCCGGGCAAGCTGTACCGTGAGCAGGCCAATGACGCCGCCGCCGAGCACGATGACCGAAGAACCGGTCTTGATGTCGGCAAGATCGACACCGTGCAGACAGCAGGCGAGTGGTTCGCAGAAGGCGCCATGCAACGGATCGAGGCTTGGTGGCAAGACGAAAGCCTGTTTCTGCGGCAGGATAACGTAGTCGGCAAAGCCGCCATCCTTGTGGATGCCGATCGCCTGCAGGTTCCGGCAGAGGTTGATGCGGCCGTTGTGGCACTCCTCGCAGCGGCCGCAGGCGATATTGGGGTCGCCTGTTACTCGCATGCCGGGGCTGAAGTCGAAGACCTCGGGGCCGATGGCCTCGATGATGCCCGCGAATTCGTGGCCGAGTGTAACAGGCGGATGGGAGGGGAACTCGCCGAGGAAAAGATGGCGGTCGGTGCCGCAGATGCCGCAGGCCTCCACGCGCACCAGCATTTCACCCGGTCCGGGGACGGGTTTGTCGACCTCGCGCATGAACAGCTTTCCGGTCGCTTCCAGGCGCACGGCTTTCATCGGCATTCTCCTCCTGGTCTCCCCGCTGTCAGGAAGCGGGAAAGCAGGAGTCGCGTCAAGCATTTGCCGGTATTTCTTCAGCTTGGGAGGCGGCGATCAATTCCGTCGCCTCGAGGCGGCCTCGCGTGAGGAAGCGGCTGGAATTCGTTTTCTCTCAGGATATATAACTGACTCCTGAGAGCATGTACGGGGCGCATCGCCGGGGAGATCGATCATGGAATGGAAAGGCCGGCGTCAGTCCGACAATATCGAGGATCGCCGCAGCGATCCCTCCGGCGGCATGGGAGGGCGCAATCCTTTCGGTCGCGGTGGCGGTTTCAGCTTCCCGTCCGGTGGCGGCGTCGGCCGCCGCGGTGGCGGGCTCAGCATCGGCACGATCATCTTCCTCGTCGTCATCTACTTGCTCTTCAAGGCAATGGGTATCGACCTGATGCAGGTGATGGATGGCGGCGGTTCGGTCGGGGGCCCCGGCTACGAGCAAAGCCAATCGTCTCCACAGGCGCCCGCCAATGACGAGATGACCGCTTTCGTGCGCACGGTTCTCGCTGAAACCGAAGATACCTGGCATGGCATCTTCCAGTCGCAGGGCAAGGATTATGAAGAGCCGCGTCTCGTGCTCTTCTCTGGGCAAACGCAATCGGCCTGCGGCTTCGCATCGGCTGCGACCGGTCCGTTCTATTGCCCCGGAGATCACAAGGTTTATCTGGACACTGCCTTCTTCCAACAGCTTTCCGATCAGTTCGGCGCTTCCGGCGATTTTGCAGAGGCCTATGTGATCGCCCACGAGGTCGGCCATCACGTGCAGAACCTGCTCGGCATCCTGCCGAAATTCAATCAGGCCCGCCAGAGCATGAGCGAGGCAGATGCCAACAAGATGTCGGTGCGTGTCGAGCTGCAGGCGGATTGCTTTGCCGGTATCTGGGGCAAGTATACGCAGCAGAAGGGCATTCTCGACGCCGGCGACCTGGAAGAGGCGCTGAACGCCGCCCAGCAGATCGGTGACGATACGCTGCAGAAGCGTTCGCAAGGCTATGTCGTGCCTGAAAGCTTCAACCACGGCACCTCCGCGCAGCGCGTGCGGTGGTTCAAGCGCGGCTTCGACAGCGGGCAGCTTTCGGCCTGCGATACGTTCTCCAACCCGATCTGAATCTGCGATCCGGCACCCAGCCCAACGGGCAGGGTGCCGGCCTTTCGGACCTTACTTTTCGCTGTCCATGTGCTTGAGCATGGCATCCGGGTAGCGGCCGCCCTTGGCGGCACCCTTCGGCACGGCGCGTTCGATCGCGGAGAGATCGTCGGCTGTCAGTTCGACCGCGCGTGAATCCAGTGCTTCCGTCAGCCGGTCACGGCGGCGGGCGCCGACCACAGGCACGATATCCTTGCCCTGTGCCGCAACCCAGGCAATCGCGACCTGGGCGACCGAGGCGCCCTTGAGGGTCGCGATCTTTCGCAGTTCTTCCACCAGTGCAAGATTCTCATCGATATTGCCCTCCTGGAAGCGCGGGCTGAAGGTGCGGAAATCGCCCGCACCCTGCTGGCCCTTCTGCCAATGGCCGCTGATGAGGCCGCGTGAGAGCACGCCGTAGGCGGTAATGGAGATGCCGAGCTCGCGGGTGGTGGGCAGGATTTCATCCTCGATGCCGCGCGAGATCAGCGAATATTCGATCTGCAGATCGGCGATGGGGGCAATGGCGGCGGCGCGGCGGATCGTATCGGCGCCGACTTCGGAGAGGCCGACATGGCGCACGTAGCCGGCCTTGATAAGATCTGATATCGCGCCGACTGTTTCTTCAATCGGCACGTTCGGATCGAGGCGGGCAGGGCGGTAGATATCGATATAGTCGACGCCGAGGCGCTGCAGCGTATAGGCAAGGAAATTCCTTACTGCGATCGGGCGGGCGTCGTAGCCGTTCCAGCCGTTTGCGGGATCGCGCAGCGCACCGAACTTGACGCTGATCACTGCCTCCTCGCGTTTGCGGCCCTTCAGCGCCTCGCCGATCAGCATCTCGTTGTGGCCCATGCCATAGAAATCGCCCGTGTCGAGCAGGTTGACGCCGGCATCGAGCGCGGCATGGATGGTTGCGATGCTTTCAGCGCGGTCCGATGGGCCGTACATGCCCGACATGCCCATGCAGCCGAGGCCGATGGCTGAGACTTCAGGACCGGTTTTTCCCAAGCGATAGGTCTGCATCTTCTTCTCCTTCAGCGGCGCCACAATGGCGTCTTCGGATGCGGTTTTATCGCAATGAGGTTTGTGCGATAATTCGGATAGTTTCGAACAGGTCGTACGACAAAGTGCACAATGGATGATCTTCCCCTCAGTGATCTGGATGCCTTTGCTGCAATTGCAAGGGAGCGCAGCTTCCGCTCTGCAGCGCGCAGACGTGGGGTTTCGGCCTCGTCGCTCAGTGATTCTCTGCGGCGTCTGGAAGAACGGCTTGGTGTGCGGCTTCTCAATCGCACGACGCGTTCGGTCACGTTGACGGCAGCAGGCGAACAACTGCTCGAGCGGCTGGCGCCGGCGCTTTCGGACGTGGCGGCAGCACTCGGCCAGCTCGACAGTTTTCGCGACAATCCGGCGGGGACCCTCAAGCTCAATGTGCCCAGTATTGCGGTGAAGCTATTCATGGCCAATCTCGCTGCTCGGTTCCTGGTGCTCTACCCGCAGGTGACGCTGGAAATCATCGCTGATGATAATTTCATCGACGTTCTGGCCGCCGGCTTCGATGCCGGTGTGCGTTATGACGAGCGGCTGGAGCGCGACATGATCGCCGTGCCGATCGGCCCGCGCCGGCAGCGCTATGTCACAGCCGCTGCTCCCGCCTATCTGGAAAGGAGGGGCGTGCCGCTTCATCCGCGAGATCTGCTGGAGCATAGCTGCATCCGCCACCGGTTCCTGAGCGGGGCGTCGCTGCCGTGGGAATTCGAGCGCGGCGAGGAGACGGTCGTCATCACGCCGTCTGGCCCTGTTATCGCCAATGCGGTGGAGATGGAAATCGAAGCAGCGCTCGCTGGCCTCGGGATCATCAGAACCTTCGAGGAAGTGCTTGCGCCAAGCATTGCGAATGGCCGGCTGGTGCCGATCCTGAAAGAGTGGGACAGCGAATTTTCCGGCCCGTTCCTCTACTACCAGAGCCGTCACCATATGCCGGCGCCGCTTCGCGCCTTTGTCGATTTCGTGCGCATGGAACAGCGAAAACCGTCCTGATTGATCAGTTGCGACGGGCACTTCATCAAGAACATTGAAATGTTCACGGATTGTTTCGCTTGTCTCAATCAGCTATGTCATAAAGCCGGCGACGAGATCGTCTTTCCAGAAAGTATCAGCTGTAGAGATGCATCATGCTCGATCCGAAATTCGTTCGCCGCGGCCTTTTCCTGGTCTTCGTCATCCTCTTCCTTGATATTATCGGCATTGCGATCATCCTGCCGGTGCTTCCCGTCTATCTGGAGCAACTGACCGGCGGCACGATCAGCGATGCGGCCGTGGATGGCGGCTGGCTGATGCTGATCTATTCGCTGATGCAGTTCCTGTTTGCGCCACTGCTCGGCAATTTGAGCGACCGTTTCGGGCGGCGGCCGATCCTGCTTCTATCGGTGCTGACTTTCGCCTTCGACAATTTCATCTGTGCGGTTGCCACCAGCTACTGGATGCTTTTCGTCGGCCGCGTGCTCGCCGGCATCAGCGGCGGCAGTTTCGCGACCTGTTCAGCCTATATTGCCGACATCAGCAACGAGGAGAACCGCGCCAAGAATTTCGGGCTGATCGGCATTGCCTTCGGTGTCGGCTTCACCGTCGGGCCTGTCATTGGCGGCTTTCTCGGCGAGTTCGGGCCACGCGTTCCCTTCTTTGGCGCAGCGGCGCTTTCCTTCGTCAATTTCGTTGCAGCCTGTTTCCTGCTGCCGGAAACGCTCGACCAGAAGAACCGCCGGCGGTTCGAATGGAAGCGTGCCAATCCGCTCGGCACGCTGCGGCAGATGCGGCATTATCCTGGAATCGGCTGGGTCTGCCTCGTCATGTTCCTGTTTTTCCTGGCGCATGCCGTTTATCCCTCCGTCTGGGCTTTCGTATCGACCTTTCGCTACGGTTGGAGCGAGGGGCAGATCGGCCTGTCGCTCGGCATTTACGGAATTGGTGCCGCGCTCGTCATGGGGCTGGTCCTGCCGCGCGTCGTGCCGGTGCTGGGAGAATGGAAGACGGCACTGCTCGGCCTGTGTTTCTCGATGCTTGCGCTCACGGGTTATGCTTTCGCCTGGGAGGGCTGGGTCGTCTATACCGTGATCGTGGTCACCATCATGGAGAACGTCGCCGATCCGCCGCTGCGCAGTATCGCGGCCGGCAAGGTGCCGCCATCGGCTCAAGGTGAGCTTCAGGGCGCGCTGACCAGCATCAGCAGCCTCACCACGATCATCGGCCCGCTGATCTTCACGCAGATGTTCGGCTATTTCACCAAGCCGGATGCGCCGGTCATCTTTGCCGGTGCCCCCTATCTGCTGGCGGCGTTATTCATCCTCGTGGCCGCGGTTGTATTTCTGACGCGCGTGCGGACGTCGAGCGCCCCGGCACAGGTCTTCAACGCGGCCGAGTAACTCATCAAAAAACGTGAAGCCGTGATGAATTTTTCAGCATTTGCCTCTTTTGGGGTGGTTGTTTGCGTGAGTTTCGTCTAAGGCGACAAGGATATTTTGCCGCAATGCGGCCTAAACAGACCCAACTACAGGAATAGTGTCATGGACACGCCGATCGAGGTGCGCACTGCCGCGCCTGTCACCGACAACCGCTGGTCTGCGCATATCCGCGCAACCCTGACGCTCGGCGTTCCGCTGATCGGCGCGCAGTTGGCGCAGTTCGGCATCGGCATGACCGACGTGATGATCGTCGGCCAGCTCGGCGCTGAAAACCTCGCAGCCATGGTGCTTTCGGCGCAGTTCCTGTTCACCATCCTGATCTTCGGCTCGGGCTTTGCCATTGCTGTCATTCCGATGGTGGCGCAGGCCTATGGCCGCGGCGATGTGGTGACGGTGCGCCGGTCGCTGCGCATGGGTCTCTGGGTGGTCATCTGCTACTGGCTGCTGATGCAGCCGGCCTTCTATAATTCGGAGGCGATCCTGCGCTATTTCGGCCAGGAGCCCGGCGTTGCGAAGCTCGCCCATGGTTACATCATCATCGGTGAGTTCGGCGTGTTCTCGGCCTTGCTCTACAATGTCATGCGCGCGCTGGTCAGCGCCATCGGCAAGGCCGGCATCATTCTCCAGGTCACGATCGCCATGCTGGTGCTGAACGCGATCGGCGCCTACATTCTGGTGCTCGGCCATTTTGGCTTCCCGGTCATGGGGTTGGAGGGAGCTGCGATCGTATCGGTCGTCGTGCAGACGGCGGGCTTCCTCTTCATCCTGTCCTATGTGCAGGGCAGGGAGGAGACGCGGCGCTACGAGATCTTCGTGCGCTTCTGGAAGCCGGACTGGCATGCCTTCTTCGAGGTCATCCGTCTCGGCTTGCCGATCAGCATTACCATCCTGGCCGAAGTCAGCCTGTTTACCGCCGCCTCGCTACTGATGGGCCGGATCGGTACGATCGAGCTTGCCGCTCATGGCATCGCCCTGCAGTGGGCCTCGATGGCCTTCATGATCCCGCTCGGCCTCGGCCAGGCGGCGACGGTGCGTGTCGGCGTGGCGCATGGGCAGGGCAATCATGCCGTGCTGGTGCGCGCCGCAATCACCGTACTGGTCATTGCCAGCGCGACATCGATCATCGGCAGCATCATTTTCGCGACCATACCGCAGGTGCTGGCCCGGCTGTTCCTCGATGTTCACCTGCCGGAAGCGCAACAGGTTCTGGCCTATGCCGGACCGCTGATCGTGATCGCCGGCCTCTTCCAGTTCGTGGATGGCCTGCAGGCGATTGCCAGCGGCCTGTTGCGCGGCTTGAAGGATGCGCGCGTGCCGATGATCATGGCGCTGATCGCCTATTGGCCGATCGGCTTCTTCCTCGCCTGGGCCTTTGCCTTCCCGCTCGGCCTCGGCGGACTCGGCATCTGGCTCGGCTTTCTCGTAGGGCTTGCGGCAGCGGCTGCCATGCTGTGTGCGCGCTTCTACATTCTCGTTCGCCGCGAGGGCATGACGGCCGCTGTTTGAGCCGGCCGTCATAGCCGTTCATCATCAGGCAGCCACAGGCTTGTAGCTGGCAATATCGGCGCGAATGCCGAGACGCGCAAACATGGCCTGCGGATCGAAATTGGCAGCCTTGTGAGCGGCAGCCACCGCTGCCTTCACACGCTCCACGACATCGGCGCTTTCCCAACGGGCAATGGTCACGAAATTGAATTCGCCCGGGCCGGCGATCTGTTCCAGCACCTCGTGACCAATGAAGCCGTCCTGTGCCTCCAGCACTTTATGGGTCATCATCACATTGACCAGAAATTCCTCCCGCGCCGCAGCCGGCACGATGAATTTGTCTATTCGGTAGAACGCACCGCTCATCCAGTTTCTCCTGCTTTTAATTGTTGCAGGCAGATCTGTAATTCCTCAAGTTAAGTTGAGGTCAATATGCGGATCGAGAAAAAGCCCGTCTGAACGGGCCATTGTAACGCGGAAGCCGAACCTTGAGTGTCCTTTTGTGCGCTGCACCTTGGAAGACTAGATGTCTAGGCGGCGAGACATCAAGATCTCGTCGATCTCCATGCCGTCCTGGATAAATCCCCCCGGAATTCGGCCCATCTCGGCAAAACCTGCGCGCTCGTAGAAACGGCGTGCGATGGGATTATCCGCATTGACCGCCAGTTCGAGCTGCCTGATGCCATGGGCGGCAGCATGGTCCATCACATAATGCAGAAGTTTGCGAGCGAGGCCGGTTCCGCGCTGGGTGGCGCGCACATAGACCATGATGAGGGTCGCCCGGTGCGTCATCTTGCTCGGCTTCTGCCACATCAGCCCCATGATCGCGACCGGTTCATCATGCTCGAAAGCAACGAAAACAGGCGTTTCGATCAACCGCCTGCGCCATTCGCCAAGGGATAGTATCTCCCAATCTTCCGCGCGGCTGGAAAAGGCGCCGGGATCGGTGCGCAAGGCTTCAAGCCTGATAAGCCTGAAAACTTCGGCATCGTCAGGCGTCAGCAATTTGATCATTCCGTCAGACATGTCGCGGCTCCAGGGCTACGAGACGGGTTGGCGCGATAAAACGTGTTCTTCAGGGGGAGTCTGATGCAGACGACCTCCTCGGCAGGCGGGGAGGTCGCGATTTTCAATCGTAGGGCTGGAGCCCGAAGCTGCCCTTAGCGTTCGGCGAGCGCCGGTTCGCCCTTCTTCTCGCGCACCATGTTGACGAAGCGGCGGAAGAGGTAGTGGCTGTCCTGCGGGCCGGGGGAGGCTTCCGGGTGATGCTGGACCGAGAAGACCGACTTGCCGAGGACGCGCAGGCCGCAATTGGTGCCGTCGAAAAGCGAAACGTGAGTCTCCTCAACACCTTCAGGCAGCGACTTCGTGTCGACCGCGAAGCCATGGTTCATCGAGACGATCTCGACCTTGCCGGTCGTGTGATCCTTCACCGGATGGTTGGCGCCGTGGTGGCCCTGGTGCATTTTCTCGGTCTTGGCGCCGAGTGCGAGGCCCAGCATCTGGTGACCGAGGCAGATGCCGAAGACCGGGATATCGGTCTTGATCAGTTCCTTGATGACGGGAACGGCATATTCGCCTGTTGCGGCCGGGTCGCCCGGGCCGTTTGAAAGGAAGATGCCGTCGGGCTGCAGGGCAAGCACGTCATCGGCGCTCGTCGTTGCCGGCAGGACGGTGACCTTGCAGTCGAGACCGGCGAACAGGCGCAGGATGTTGCGCTTCACACCGTAGTCAAGGCAGACGACATGATACTTGGAGTCGTCAGCGCCGAGTTCGCCGTAGCCTTCGTTCCAGACCCACGGGGTCTGCGACCACTGCGAAGACTGGCCAGACGAAGCGATCTTGGCGAGATCGAGGCCTTCGAGGCCGCTCCATGCCTTGGCTTCAGCCTTCAGCGCTTCGACATCGAAATTGCCTGCGGGGTCGTGTGCGATGACAGCGTTCGGCGAGCCGTTTTCACGGATCCAGGCGGTCAGGGCACGCGTGTCGATGCCGCAGAGGCCGATGATGCCGCGAGCCTTCAGCCAGGCATCGAGATCCTTGGCGGCGCGGTAGTTCGAGGGCTCGGTGATGTCTGCCTTGAAGATGACGCCGACCGCGCCGTGGCGTGCTGCCGGCGTCAGGTCTTCGATGTCTTCTTCATTGGTGCCGATATTGCCGATATGCGGAAAGGTGAAGGTGACGATCTGGCCGAGATAGGAAGGATCGGTGAGGATTTCCTCGTAGCCGGTCAGAGCCGTGTTGAAGACCGCTTCGGCCTGAACCTTGCCGGTCGCGCCGATGCCCTTGCCTTCGATCACGGTGCCGTCGGCAAGAACGAGCAGTGCGGTCGGCTTTTCGGTTGTCCAGGGTGCTGTCGCGGTCATCTTCATCCCGTTTCCGGCGGGCCTGGCGTTCTAAAAACGCGAGCCGGCCATTTGATCTCGCAGGTGCAGGCGCGCGGCTTTGGCCGCGTTTGACGCCTGATCACGAATTTTGGTGCAGGTGGCGGTAGATAGCCACGCTCTTGGCTCAGGTCAATCTTTGTACCGCGGAATGCGGCACTTTTCCTGCCGATATTGCCGGGATTCTCGCAATTTATTTGATCGCACGCATCAGCCTGGTTTATGAAGCGCCATTCTAAAAGGAGTAAACACATGCTGCGCGATCAACTCGTCACCGAGCTCAAAGAGGCCATGAAGGCAAAGAAGATGGAGCGTCTAGGCACCATCCGCCTCATCCAGGCTGCGATCAAGGATCGCGACATCGCCAACCGCGGCGCCGGCAAGGAAGAGGCGGGTGACGAGGAAGTGCTGCAGATTCTTGCCAAGATGGTCAAGCAGCGCGATGAGTCGGCCAAGATCTACGAGGATAACGCCCGCCCGGAGCTGGCCGCGAAGGAACGCGCTGAAATCGCCGTCATCCAGGATTTTCTGCCGAAGCAGCTTTCAGATGATGAAGTGCGCGCCAATATCGCAGCGATCATCAAGGAAGTTGGCGCCGAGGGGCCGAAGGACATGGGCAAGATCATGGCTGCGCTCAAGGAGCGTTACGCCGGCCAGATGGATTTCGCCAAGGCTTCGGGCGCCGTCAAAGAACTGCTGAAATAAGCCGTCTCGCCTGTGGTTGTTCATCGACCGCAGGCCCGAGCACCTCTTCGGCGGCAGCATCGATGATGGCGAATTTCGCCGCCTGGTAATTCCAGTATTCGAGCACGAAGCCGCCGGAGAGCCAGAAATCGCCCTTTCGCGGCACTTCTGTCCAGCCCACGCTTCCCATATCGGCAGCCTGTGTCAGCAGACGCTTCAGATGCGTGTTGGAAATCATGAACTGATCGCGGATCTCGCGCAGCGACAGCGGGCCGACGCTCACCCGCTCGGCGGAACGCGGAAAGCCCTGCAGGCGGGAAATCAGATAGTCCATCACCAGGCCGCCGGAATTGGCCCAGTTGAAAAGGTTGAAGGTGGTGCCGGGATCGCGCACGGCCTCGGTTTCGATGATCCGTTTCGCAATAATCGGCTGGATACGGGCGATCAAAGTGGGTTCGGCCGTCATCTTTTCCGCACGGCTGCCGCCATCGAGACTGTCGAGAATCATCAGATGAGCGATGAGCCATTTCATGAAATGATGCTCGGCCGTTTCGGTCGGCTCGAGGTAGCGGGTGCGCTTGTCTTCGCCGGGAACGGGACGCAGGAAACGATAGGCGAGCATCTCCTGCACGAAGGCAGCCGCGGTGTTGCGACTGGCGATCTTGTTCTGGATGGCGAAATCGATGAAGCGGCCGGAATAGAGGCCGCGCTTTTCATCGCCGGGATAGCCGTAATAGAGGGCAAAACCCGCATGGGCCATCAGCCAGCGCTGCTGCGCGGCAAAGATAGAGGCAATACGCGGGCTCTCGCGATAGATCGCGAGCATCTGATTGGCACAATGAACGATCGCAGCCAGAAAATTATCGTCTGCTGCAAGCTTTTCTGCGGAGTAGGCCATAGCGCTGTCCAGGAGTTTTGCGCATTCATTTGCCACGCCCGTTGGACGAGTCAATGCTTTTGTAGCTTGGGGGTTAACCGGTAAGGTAAAACTCAACAAAGGGTCAGGGCGAGGCGGACAAGCATTTCGTGCTTTTGCGCAATCCCGGCAGCAGGACAGCTGTACACTTTTGCTGGACCAGGCCCCAAAAATTAAGAAGGCAGGAGCTGGGGGCGCTCCTGCCTTCTTGCTCTTTGCTTCCGTCAGCGACGCAGGGTCGAAACCCAAGCCGGCGGGTATTTGCAAAGGCACCCTTGCGAGGCGGCGCCGGGGGTAGGGATGGTGCCTCGCTTGGGGATCGCTTTGTTGAAAAGAACTTATTGCCACGCCCCGGCTTATTCAAATTACAAAAAAATAATAATCCGGAATTCGGCCTTTCCGGCGGTAATTTGCAGCCCGCGTCGCGGTTGTGTAACCGGGAATTTCCAGCTCCGGTGTGCTCGCTATAGTTATTTGATTTTATGTGATTATTTCCCATGGATACGGTTTCGATCCGCAGGGAAGGTCGATGCTTCGAAAGTTGAAACATGTCAAAAATGTCGCACCCCTCACGCGAGGGCGATAACGCGTTGTTGAGTGGCATTGGGAGGCGTTTGTGACAGTGTCCCGCGCCCTGTGAAAAGCGGGACTTATGGCAGAAGTTTCGTGGCGCAGCGCGTCAAAGCTGCTTATATGAAGGTTCTTCAAGAGGTAGAGATGCGCTTTTCCCCCACGTTCCTGGACGATATCCGCGACCGCGTTCCCATTTCGAACGTGATTGCGCGGCGCGTGAGCTGGGACAAGCGCAAGACCAACGTGTCGCGCGGCGATTATTGGGCCTGCTGCCCCTTCCACGGCGAGAAGTCGCCGAGTTTCCATTGCGAGGATCGCAAGGGCCGCTACCATTGTTTCGGTTGCGGCGTCACCGGCGACCATTTCCGCTTCCTGACCGAACTCGAAGGGCAGAGCTTCCCCGAGGCGGTGCAGACGATCGCCGATATGGCCGGTGTGCCGATGCCGGTTGCCGATCCGCAAATGGAAAGACGCGAGAAGGAGCGCACCTCGCTTCTCGATGTCATGGAAATGGCGACGCAATTCTTTCAGGATCAGTTGCAGACGGCCCTTGGCGCCAGGGCGCGCGCCTATCTGCGCGATCGCGGCCTGACGGGGCGCACGATCGAGACGTTCCGGCTCGGCTTTGCGCCTGACAGCCGCAATGCGCTGAAGGAGTTTTTGGCCGGCAAGGGCGTTCCCAAGGAGCAGATCGAAGCTTGTGGGCTTGTGGTGCATGAGAATGTGCCGGTTTCCTATGACCGATTCCGCGACCGCATCATGTTCCCGATCCTGTCGTCGCGCGAGAAGGTCATTGCCTTCGGCGGCCGCGCGATGTCGCCGGATGCGCCGGCGAAATATCTCAATTCCAACGAGACCGAACTCTTCCACAAGGGCAATGTGCTTTACAATTTCGCCCGCGCGCGCCGTGCGATGCAGGGCGCGAATGGCGAAGGCACGATCATTGCCGTCGAAGGCTACATGGACGTCATCGCGCTCCATCAGGCGGGCGTCGAGAATGCCGTCGCGCCTCTCGGCACGGCACTGACCGAGAATCAGCTCGACCTGCTCTGGAAGATGACGTCGCAGCCAGTGCTGTGTTTCGATGGCGACGGTGCCGGCATTCGTGCGGCCAACCGTGCTGCCGATCTGGCGCTGCCGCATCTGAAGCCGGGGCGCAGCGTGCGTTTTGCGCTGCTGCCCGATGGCAAGGATCCCGACGATCTCGTAAAGCAGGAGGGCAGGGCGCCTTTCGACAAGGTCATGGCGCAGGCCAAGCCGCTTTCGGAAATGCTCTGGGACCGCGAGGCACGCAGCGGCAAGTTCGATACGCCGGAAGCGCGCGCAGAACTGGAGGCGCGGTTGAAACAGCTCGTCGCCGTCATTGCCGACGAGAATGTGCGCCGCCATTACCAGCAGGACATGCGCGACAAGCTGAACAGCTTTTTCCAGCCGCAGTTCCAGAATCGCGGCGGCGGTGAGCGGCGCAATTTCGGCGGCGGCAATGGCGGCAGTAACTTCCGTGGGCAGAAGGGCGGTCCTCCACCTGGGCCTCGTACGCCCGTCGCCGCATCGGATCGGCTGACCCGCTCGGGTCTGGTGCGCGGCCATCAGGACAATGCGGCGCTCCGGGAATGTGTGCTGGCCCTGACCGTCATCAATCATCCCTCGCTGATGCTCGACGACTATGACGAGATTGCCGCCATCGACTACGACAATCGCGATCTGCAGAAGCTCTGGTCGGCGATGCTGGGAGCGGCGGCGATCGTTGCCGGCCCGCACCTGACGCGCGACTATCTGATGGAATGCCTCGATGTCGACGGTTTCGGGCCGCTTCTGAAGAACCTCGACCAGCAGGTGCGCAACGCCCGTCTCTGGACGGCTACGGAGAATGCAGCAATGGAGGATGCCCGCGAGGGCTACCGCCAGGCGCTCGCCTTCCACAAGCGGGCCAAGGATCTGCGCTGGCAGAAGATCGAACTGGAGCGTGATATCGCCCAGGCTACGGAAGCCGGTGACGATTCGGAGATCGACCGGCTGATGCGAGCCTCGCAGGAAGTACAGTACGAGGCGCTGAGGCTAGAGAACCAGGAAGCCATCATCGATGGTTTCGGCGTGCTTTCCGGCCGCGTCAAGGGCGCTGCGAGCCACTGATGCCGCAGGCCGAGCACAACGAAGCGTCCTTCTCCGTATCCGATGCGCTGTTTGCCGGTGCCGCACAGCCGCTCGACGTGCTGAAGCGCATTTATGGCTATTCCGCCTTTCGCGGTCGGCAGCAGGAAGTGGTGGAGCATGTGGTCGCTGGCGGCGATGCCGTCGTGTTGTTCCCGACCGGTGCCGGCAAGTCGCTGTGTTTCCAAATCCCGGCGCTCTGCCGTGCCGGTCTCGGCATCGTCGTTTCACCGCTGATTGCGCTGATGCGCGACCAGGTGGAGGCGATGAAGCAGCTCGGCGTCCGTGCCGCGGCGCTGAACTCCTCGATTTCGCGTGACGAGTATGGCGCGATCCGCCGCGGTATTTCCTCCGGCGACCTCGATCTGCTCTATGTAACGCCCGAGCGCATCCTGATGGATGGGTTCCGCGAACTGATCGGCAATGCAAAGATTGCGCTTTTCGCGATCGATGAAGCCCATTGCGTTTCGCAATGGGGCCATGACTTCAGGCCGGAGTATCGCGAACTCGGCAAGCTCGCCGAGCAATATCCGGGCGTGCCGCGTGTCGCGCTGACGGCTACGGCCGATCCTCATACGCGGGAGGACATTATCGAGCGGCTGATGCTCGACAATGCCGCCGTCTTCACCACGAGCTTCGACCGGCCGAACATTTCCTACGAGATCGTCGAGCGGGATCAGCCGCGTCAACAACTCCTGCGTTTCCTCTCCGGCCACAAGGGCAATAGCGGCATCGTCTATTGCCTGTCGCGCGCCAAGGTGGAGGACACTGCTGACTGGCTGAATACGCAGGGCATCCGAGCATTACCCTATCATGCCGGCATGGACCGGGCGCTACGCGATGCCAATCAGGATGCGTTCCTGAAGGAGGAAGAGCTTTGCCTAGTGGCGACCGTCGCCTTTGGCATGGGCATCGACAAGCCGAACGTGCGCTATGTCGCCCATCTCGATCTGCCGGGTTCGGTCGAGGCCTATTATCAGGAAACAGGCCGCGCCGGGCGCGATGGTCTGCCTTCCGAAGTGTGGATGGCCTATGGCATGGCCGACGTCATCCAGCGCCGGCGGATGATCGATGAGGGCAATGCAGCCGAAGAGATCAAGCGCATCGAGCGCGGCAAACTCAATGCGTTGCTGGCGATCTGCGAAACCGCGTCCTGCCGTCGGCAGGCGATCCTGGCGCATTTCGGCGAGGCGCATGGCGGCAAATGCGGCGGCTGCGATACCTGCCTGAAACCGGTCGAGACCTGGGATGGCACTGATGCCGCGATCAAGGCGCTGGCGGCCGTCTATCGTACCGGCGAGCGCTTCGGTGCCGGCCATGTGATCGATGTGCTTGTCGGCAACGTCAATGAGAAGACCGAACGTTTCGGCCATGTCGATATGCCGGTCTTTGGCGCCGGCAAGGACATTGCTGTTCGCACCTGGCAATCCGTCTATCGCCAGCTTATGGCCATGGGACTTATCCGCGTCGATCACGAGGCTTTCGGAGCCCTGAAGCTGGAGCCGGATGCACGTGCGGTCTTCAAGCGTGAACGCGAGGTCTTCTTCCGCAAGGACCGGGCACCCTCCGAGCGAAGGGCGAAGAAGACAGAGCGCGCGGAGCGGCGCACCGGTCTATCAGGTGCGGATGGCTCACTCTTCGAAGCACTCCGGGCCGAGCGCATGTCGATAGCAAAGTCTCTCGGCGTGCCGCCCTATGTCGTTTTCCCCGATACGACGCTGATCGCTTTCGCCACCGAGCGGCCGCGCAGCCGCAAGGAGCTGCTCGGCATTTCCGGCGTCGGCCAGTCGAAGCTCGAACGCTATGGCGACGCTTTCCTCGATATCATCCTCTCACACGACGCGTAGGGCGGTTGCACGCGCCTTTCGCTGCAATCTTCGCAGATTTCTGCTAGGGTTGCCCCAGAGTTTGGGGGAACTTCAATGGCACAATTCGACAGAGCAGTCGCATCACTGCCCGGCCGCGAGCGGATTGCCAGGCATCCGCATGGCGGGCAGATCTTCATCCATGCAACGGCCGAGGAAACGGCAGGCGCCTACGGCATATGGGAAACCTTCTCGGCGCCCGGCACCGGCCCGTCGCGGCATATGCATACGCGCGAGACGGAGGTCTTTCGCGTCATCGAAGGAAGCTATCGCTTCTGGTGCGGCAGCGAGATGATCGAGGCCGCGGTCGGTTCGGTCGTCGTCCTGCCGCCCAATGTGCCGCATCACTGGCGCAATGTCGGCGATGGTATGGGGCGGATGATGGGGTTCGTGACGCCCGGCGGCTTCGAACACTTCTTCATGGAGCTCGAACGGGCCGGAGCCGCAACGCCTGAGACGATCCTGCCGATCCAGGCCCGTTTCGGCCTCCTGGAGATCGGCGATGGTCCGGATCCCTGAAATGTCCAATTCTTGAGATTATCGCGGATGCTATCCTATAAGGGCCATCCGGAGGATCATCATGAGCCAGAATATCTATGACACGGCGGAATTCTTCGCAGGATACAGCGCCATGCGCCGCTCGATCGAGGGGCTGGAAGGCGCTGCAGAGTGGCCGGCGGTTCAGGTTCAAGTGCCGGATCTCAAAGGCAAGCGTGTCGTCGATCTTGGCTGCGGGTTCGGCTGGTTTGCGCGTTATGCCCGCTCGGCGGGTGCTGCAAGCGTGCTTGGTCTCGACATTTCCACGAATATGATCGCTCGGGCAAAGGCGGATACGCAGGATCAGGCAATCACCTATGAGATTGCCGATCTCGAAACGTTGGAGCTTCCGGAAGCCTCGTTCGATTTCGCCCATAGCTCGCTTGCTTTCCATTATATCAGGGATTTCGGAAGGCTTGCTGCGATGGTCCACCGGGCACTGGTTCCCGGTTCGCATTTCGTCTTCACGATCGAGCATCCGATCTTCATGGCGCCGCGCAATGCCGGTTGGAGCCGTGATGCCGACGGACGACGGATATGGCCGCTCGACAACTATGCTGTCGAGGGAGACCGCACGACGGACTGGCTGGCCAAGGGTGTCGTCAAATATCATCGTCGCCTCGGTACGACGATCAACATGCTGATATCGGCTGGCTTTGCGATCCGCCATGTCGAGGAATGGGCGCCGAGCGAGCAGGATCTGGCAGACCATCCGGAATGGGCTGAGGAACTTGATCGGCCGATGTTTCTGCTGGTTGCAGCCGAGCGATGAACAAGACAAGCCGGTGGCGATGTGCTAACCGACGCTCAAACGGGAAACATCAAGAGAAGGGCCCTCAATGACCTCGAATTTCCTCTCGCATCTGCGCGGCGAACTGGCTGCGCTGAAGGATGCCGGCCTCTACAAATCCGAGCGCGTCATCACGTCGAAGCAGGCCGGCGAAATTGCCGTTGCCTCCGGCGAGCGCGTGCTGAATTTCTGTGCCAACAACTATCTCGGCCTCGCCGACAATGAGGAACTGGCCGAAGCCGGCAAGAAGGCGCTCGACCGCTACGGTTACGGCATGGCTTCGGTGCGTTTCATTTGCGGCACGCAGGAAGAGCACAAGCAGCTCGAAGCACGCATCTCCTCCTTCCTCGGCATGGAAGACACGATCCTCTATTCCTCCTGCTTCGATGCCAATGGCGGCCTGTTCGAGACGCTGCTTGGCGAAGAGGATGCGATCATTTCCGACGCACTGAACCATGCCTCGATCATCGACGGCGTGCGCCTCTCCAAGGCCAAGCGCTTCCGCTACGCCAATAATGACATGGCAGCACTCGAAGAGGAGCTTAAGAAGGCCGAAGGCAGTCGCTTCAAGATGATTGCGACCGACGGTGTCTTCTCGATGGACGGCATCATCGCCAACCTGCAGGGCGTGTGCGATCTCGCGGAAAAATACGGCGCGATGGTCATGGTGGATGACAGTCATGCCGTCGGTTTCGTCGGCAAGCATGGCCGCGGCTCACCGGAATATTGCGGCGTTGAAGGCCGGGTCGATATCATCACCGGCACGCTCGGCAAGGCGCTCGGCGGCGCATCCGGCGGTTACACCTCAGGCAAGGCCGAGATCGTCGAATGGCTGCGCCAGCGTTCGCGCCCCTATCTCTTCTCCAACACGCTGGCGCCGGTCATTGCCGCTGCCTCGCTCAAGGTGTTCGATCTGATCGAGAATGGCGATGCGCTGCGCGAACGGCTGACGGCCAATGCCACGCTTTTCCGCTCGGAAATGACCAAGCTCGGCTTCACGCTGGCCGGCGAGGGGCATGCGATCATCCCGGTGATGCTCGGCGATGCGAAGCTCGCGCAGGACATGGCAGCATCGATGCTGAAGAAGGGCGTCTACGTGATCGGCTTCTCCTTCCCGGTCGTGCCGAAGGGACAGGCGCGTATCCGCACGCAGATGTCGGCGGCGCATTCGAAGGCGGATGTGGAGCGGGCAATCGGCGCCTTTGCCGAAGCCGGCCGCGAGCTTGGCGTGATTTGAGAGCTTTGGGGGAGATAAATTCATGTCCAACATGATGAAGGCACTGGTCAAGGCGAAGCCGGAAGTAGGCCTCTGGATGGAGAACGTGCCGGTGCCGGAAGTCGGCCCGAACGACGTGCTGATCCGCGTGAAGAAATCGGCGATCTGCGGCACGGACGTGCATATCTGGAACTGGGACCAGTGGGCGCAGAAGACTATTCCTGTGCCGATGGTCGTCGGCCATGAATTCTGCGGCGAGATTGCCGAGATCGGCTCTGCCGTGACCAAATACAAGGTCGGCGAGCGCGTCTCAGGCGAGGGGCATATCGTTTGCGGCAAGTGCCGCAACTGCCGCGCGGGCAGGGGGCATCTCTGTCGCAATACACTTGGTGTCGGTGTCAACCGCCCGGGCTCCTTCGGCGAATTCGTCTGCATTCCGGAAGCCAATGTCGTGCCGATCCCGGACGATATTCCGGACGAAATCGCGGCGATCTTCGATCCCTTCGGCAATGCCGTCCACACGGCACTCTCTTTCGATCTCGTCGGCGAAGACGTGCTGGTGACGGGTGCTGGGCCGATCGGCATCATGGGCGCGCTCGTTGCCAAGCGTTCCGGCGCGCGCAAGGTCGTCATCACCGACATTAACCCGAACCGGCTCGATCTCGCGCGAAAGCTCGGCATCGATTACGTCGTCGATGCATCCAAGGAAAATCTTGCCGATGTCATGAAGGCGATCGGCATGACCGAAGGTTTCGACGTCGGGCTTGAAATGTCGGGTGCGGCACCGGCCTTCCGTGACATGATCGACAAGATGAACAATGGCGGCAAGATCGCCATTCTCGGCATTGCGCCGGCCGGTTTCGAGATCGACTGGAACAAGGTCATCTTCAAGATGCTGAACCTCAAGGGCATCTATGGCCGCGAGATGTTCGAGACCTGGTACAAGATGATCGCCTTCGTGCAGGGCGGGCTCGATCTTTCGCCCGTCATTACCCACCGCATCAAGATCGACGAATTCCGCGACGGCTTCGAGGCAATGCGCTCGGGCAACTCCGGCAAGGTCGTCATGGACTGGATGTGAGGCGCGGCGATGATCTACGAAGGAAGCTGCCACTGCGGCAATATCGCCTTCACGGTCGAGGGCGCATTCACAGAAGCGCTCGACTGTAACTGCTCGCTCTGCCGCAGGCGCGGTGGGCTTCTGGGCTTCGTGCCGCGCGAGAAGTTGCATCTGACGGTGCCGGAAGAGAATATCTCGACCTACACCTTCAACACTCACGCCATCAGGCACCATTTCTGCGCCAAATGCGGCATTGCGCCTTTCGGCGAGGCGACGGCGCCCAATGGTATGGCGATGGCCTCCGTCAATTTGCGCTGCATTCCGGCGCTCGATCTGTCGGCGTTGACGGTCAACTCGTATGACGGGTTGTCGCGTTAGGGCGTCGGCCTAGGGGACAATCTCGATGGGTGTGTGATCGGGGACGCGCGCCCAGATATCGCGCATCTCCTGGTCGGTGACGGCAATGCACCCGTCCGTCCAATCCCAGAGCCGGTGCACGTTCTGAACAAGGCCCCAGCCATTCGGAAGCCCATGGATCATGATATCGCCGCCGGGAGCATAGCCTTTCAATTCGGCGTTCTGCCGATCGGCCAGGCTCGGGTAGGAAATATGTAGACTGAGATGCGCCATGGATCTCGGATTTCGCCAGTCGATTTCATAGCGTCCCTCTGGCGTTTTCTCGTCACCTTCCCGTTGCTTTGGACCTTCATCGGCAGCGCTTCCAAGGGAGATCCGGTAGCTCGAAACGGGAATATCGCCTCTGAGGAGAACCATGCGGCGTTCAGATTTATAAACGCGGATGAGGTCAGCCTGCTGCTCTAGCGGCGCATCCGGAGGCGGTGAACCCGAGCCGATCCTTGCCATTACTTTCGTGTAGGCGAAAAAGCTGACCGCTATGGCGGCCAGAAGGATCAATCTGTTTCTCGTCATGATCCTTGCTACCCGGATTCCCCATAATCGCGAAGAGTTTGCTTTTGTAATTCGTGTTGGATATTTGCGAAGAATCTGTGGCCTGTGACTGAAGCAATAGGATGCGATTACGGTGTTTGTCTGAAAGCTCTTGTCTTTCCCCGGTGACATACTAAATAAGCGTAGCAATCGCTGGCGCGGTTCAAAGCCTGTGGATAAGGCTTTTTCCGGGTTTTCGATGGCTTTTTTTCTGGAAAAGCTTGACGAGAACAAATTTTGTGGGAATCACCGTTCAACTTGAGCGGTGAACTGGGTCAAGGCGGATCGCACAACCATGGCCGGAAATCCAATGGCAACTAAGTTTTGCTGTCCGATGCCGGCGATCGTGGTTAATCAGGCTTTAAATGTCATCCCGTTAGGTGGGTATAGGTGATTCGAGGCCGGCGTGCACGCAGGGCCACGGGACGGCCATTCACCGCAGCGAGTATGAATAGCGTCAGGAAGGCGACGATATAAATGGCAACGAAGGTCAAAGAGAACGAAGACCAGGAAGTCGAACGCGACGGCGCAAGCGACGGCCCTCTTCTCGATCTCTCCGATGACGCGGTCAAGAAGATGATCAAGGCCGCCAAGAAGCGCGGCTATGTGACGATGGACGAGCTTAACGCCGTTCTGCCTTCCGAAGAAGTGACGTCCGAACAGATCGAAGACACGATGTCGATGCTCTCCGATATGGGCATCAACGTCATCGAAGATGAAGAGGCCGAGGAAGCCGGCGCTTCCGGCGGCGATGACGACGACAGCTCCGGTGACGAGGAGAGCGAAGGCGGCGAACTCGCGCCTTCGAGCGGGACCGCGCTTGCGACCGCCAAGAAGAAAGAACCGACCGACCGTACCGACGACCCGGTGCGCATGTACCTGCGCGAAATGGGGTCCGTCGAGCTTCTGTCGCGCGAAGGCGAAATCGCCATCGCAAAGCGCATCGAGGCCGGCCGCGAAACGATGATCGCAGGCCTCTGCGAGAGCCCGCTGACGTTCCAGGCGCTGATTATCTGGCGCGACGAACTCAACGAAGGCACGACGCTGCTGCGCGAGATCATCGATCTCGAAACCACCTATTCCGGTCCGGAAGCCAAGGCCGCCCCGCAGTTCCAGAGCCCCGAGAAGATCGAGGCTGACCGCAAGGCTGCCGAGGAAAAGGAAAAGACCCGCCGCGCCCGTTCCGGCGACGACGACATCACCGATGTCGGCGGCGAAGGCCTGCCTCCGGAAGAGGAAGAAGAGGACGAGGACGAATCCAACCTCTCGCTCGCCGCGATGGAAGCCGAGCTTCGCCCGCAGGTCATGGAAACGCTCGACATCATCGCCGAGACCTACAAGAAGCTGCGCAAGCTGCAGGACCAGCAGGTCGAGCAGCGCCTTGCCGCCACCGGCACGCTGTCTTCCGCCCAGGAGCGCCGCTACAAGGAGCTCAAGGACGAGCTGATCAAGGCCGTCAAGTCGCTGTCGCTCAACCAGAACCGCATCGATGCGCTGGTCGAACAGCTCTACGACATCAACAAGCGCCTCGTTTCCAACGAAGGCCGCCTGCTGCGTCTGGCTGAATCCTATGGCGTCAAGCGCGACAGCTTCCTGGAACAGTATCAGGGTGCCGAACTCGATCCGAACTGGATGAAGTCGATCGGCAATCTGGCCGCTCGCGGCTGGAAGGAATTCGCCAAGAGCGAAAACACGACGATCCGCGACATCCGCCAGGAGATCCAGAATCTCGCGACGGAAACCGGCATTTCGATCTCGGAATTCCGCCGGATCGTGCACATGGTGCAGAAGGGCGAGCGCGAAGCACGCATCGCCAAGAAGGAAATGGTCGAAGCGAACCTTCGCCTCGTCATCTCCATCGCCAAGAAGTACACGAACCGCGGCCTGCAGTTCCTCGACCTCATTCAGGAAGGCAATATCGGCCTGATGAAGGCGGTCGACAAGTTTGAATATCGCCGCGGTTACAAGTTCTCGACCTATGCGACATGGTGGATCCGTCAGGCGATCACCCGCTCGATCGCCGACCAGGCCCGCACGATCCGTATTCCGGTGCATATGATCGAAACGATCAACAAGATCGTTCGTACCTCGCGCCAGATGCTGCATGAAATCGGCCGCGAGCCGACGCCGGAAGAGCTGGCCGAAAAGCTCGCCATGCCGCTCGAAAAGGTCCGCAAGGTCCTGAAGATTGCCAAGGAGCCGATTTCGCTCGAAACCCCCGTGGGTGACGAAGAGGATTCACATCTCGGCGATTTCATCGAAGACAAGAATGCGCTGCTGCCGATCGACGCCGCCATCCAGGCGAACCTGCGCGAGACGACGACCCGCGTTCTGGCATCGTTGACGCCGCGCGAAGAGCGTGTTCTGCGCATGCGCTTCGGCATCGGCATGAACACTGACCATACGCTCGAAGAAGTCGGCCAGCAGTTCTCGGTCACCCGTGAACGTATCCGCCAGATCGAAGCGAAGGCGCTGCGCAAGCTCAAGCATCCGAGCCGTTCTCGCAAGCTGCGTTCGTTCCTCGACAGCTAAGCTTTCAAGCTTTGAACGATCGATATCAGAACCCGACCAGCTTCTGCTGGCCGGGTTTTTCTTTGACCTCAAGCGATCACGGATTAATCCGCCGACGTCTCGCTAAGCCGGATTGATGGCTGCGCATTGCTTGTCGCCCCATGGTGACGCGCCTATAATTCTGGCTGCGGGGAGAGAGCGGTCGCGGCGTGCGAGCGGTATCATGCGCCTGCGTGACCATGCCTCCGCCGGGAGGTGCGACATGACCACCTACATTGTTCTGATAAACTGGACTGATCAGGGCGTCCGGAATGTGAAGGACTCTGCCAAACGCCTGGATGCGGCAAGGAACCTGCTGGGCAGCATGGGGGGCTCCTTCGACAAGTTTTATCTCACCATGGGCGAATATGACATGGTGGCGACCTGCGAGGCGCCGGATGACCGTGTCATGGCACGTTTCACCCTGTCTCTCGCCGCCGGCGGCAATGTGCGGACGAAAACCCTGAAGGCGTTTTCGGAAGTGCATTATCGCGACATCATCGCGTCACTCGCCTAAAAGAAGATGGTCGATAGCTGGTGATGTGCGAGATACAGCGTTGCGGTTGTTCCGCAGCACTGGCAGTGTCGCTGCGCCTTGACCCGAGAGCATGGACTTGCCCTTCCAATGGAACATGTCGGCCTGTTGCAGAGAGGAAAGTTCGATCCGGCATTGCCGGCATCGCTCGTCCTGCATCTTGGCATCATCGTCATCCTCTTGGCTTTTCTGCCCGACGTAAAGCCGATCCTTGCCCCGCCGGAAGACAGTGTCGACGTGGAAGTCGTAACGCCGCCACCGGTAATCGCTGCGCCATCGCCGCTGCCTGCTGCCCAACAGTCGCCGGACAGGCGTGACGACGCTGCCGGCGCAGCGGGGGAGGCGCCGCCGTCAGCGCCTCTGGAGGCATCGCGGGAGCCGCTTCCATTGCCGCCTGCCATGCCGAAGCCGGTCACGCCGGGGCCGCCGCCACTGGCGCAGGCCACCGAACTGTTCTCGGCAAAGACACTTGCCAGTCCACGCAGCCGAAAGGCGCGCGAAATGCTCGGCACATTGTCGGGCGGGGAGCGCAATCTTCAGCTGTGCAATCTCGAAGCGCTGGAGCAGATCAACCATTTGCGGCCGGGTTCGAAGCCTGATCTTGTCGCCCCCTATGCCATGAAGCCGGAGAAGATCAGCGGTAACAGCGTCGTGGTCGAGGGCGGGGCGTTTCGGACCAAGCGCAACTGGTTCAACATCCGCTTCCATTGCGAGGTGGATCCCGCCGGGAAGTCTGTCACGGCCTTTGCCTTTGCGATCGGCGATGCCATTCCGAGGGATATGTGGCAGGAGCACAATCTGGTCGCCGAGGATGGTGAGGCCGATCAATGAGGCTGGATTGGCGGTCGCGAGGGGCCATCATCACAAGGTTTTTTCGATTCGTGGCTTGATGCTGCCGATTTTAAAGGCCACATCGCTGCTGTGATTGAAGAAGACGTCGATCCGGCTGATAATGCCGACCACGAAAAGGAGCACCAGGAACCGCGCGTTCGCTGGGGTGTGGTTGCGTCCGTCCTGGCGCATCTGCCGATCGTCGCGCTCCTCATATTCGGCCTTCCCAAGTTCCCGCCTACACCGCCCGAAGATGAGAGCGTGAAGGTCGAACTCGTCCCGCCGCCGGAAGAGAAAAAGCCCGAGGAGAAGCCGAAAGAAGAAGAAAAGCCGAAGGAGCAGGCGAAAGTTGAACCGCCACCACCGCCACCTCCTCCTCCGCCACCGGCTGAGAAGGCTCCGGATCAGGCAAAGCCTATGCCTATGCCGACTTTGCAGACGATAACCGAATATGGTGACAAGAATAGTGGTCCGCAAAAGTCGTTGACCGGGAACTCCTCTCAGGGCGAAGTGAAACCTGCCGAGACTGCGCCGCCCCATAATGCTCAGGCTGATCCGCTGCAAACGCAGGCGGCAGCGGAAAAACCACAGACGGAGACGCCTCCCGCAAAACCAGTTCCTGAAGATGTGAAGCTGCCCGAGACCGCGGCGGCCGATGTTTCCCACGAGCGCAATGCACCGCTTGCGGAACTGTCTGGAGAAGCCAAGACGAGCATCGAGCAGACGAAACCTGCTGAACCAAAGCCGGCTGAAACACCGAAGGCCGAGCCGACAAAGGATGAGCTAACTGAAGCCAAGACTCTGTTTTCAGAGAGCGATACTGACGACCCCGTTGCACGAACAGCAATGGAGGGTGTGACACGCGGCATGCGCGCCGGAAAGCTCTGCGCGAGCGAACTTGAGCAACAACTGATCCACGGATCGCCCAGTGTTCAGCCTATGCTTGTCCCAAATTATGACTTATCAGTCGGGACGGTTCTCGATGTCAGGGCGGGAGCCTTTCGCACGATCAAAGGGTGGTACAATGTTCGTTTCCGCTGCGAGGTGGACGAGAATGCCACAAAGGTTGTTTCCTTTGCCCTTGACGTCGGCGACGCCATACCGCGGAGCCAATGGAAAAGCCGAAAGCTTCGGGATTGAGAAAGCAGCGGCGTTAATCCCATCCCGGAACAAGCCACGCGCAAGGAACCATCTTTAAAGTTGCCCCATGGCCGTTATGTTACGGTAGTGAAGGGACACATGATATGTCGAACGAGATCGAGCACTTCTTTGAGCGCCAGGACGAAGCCGTCAGCCTGATGTTTGTGGAAAACAAGGCCGACGAGCTGACCGATATTCTGGTTGCTGCTCTGGAAGAAGCTTTCGAGATTCTTATGGATGGCGCGCCGGTCGGAACCGTCCACTAAGGCACCGTCCTCAAGCTCCCAAAGGGGCTTTTTTCTCCCACAGGATCGTCATGGTCGTTCCGCTTCAGGAAGATGGCAGGCTGCCGGTCTCGCTCCGGGGCCATCTTGGCGGTTACGAATGGCGTCGCGATGCGCTCGGCCGTTCATCGGCCTGCGTTTTCCGGCTAGAAGGCCAAGGGCGACCCCAGCTCTACCTGAAGATCGAGGAGGCAGGGCCTTTCTCGGAGCTTTCCGACGAGGCCAAGCGCCTCGCATGGTTCGCGGGATGCGGTTTGCCATGCCCTGAAGTCATCGCCTATGAGAGTGATGGCGAACGCAATTTCCTGCTGATGACGGCGCTGCCTGGCGCCGATCTCGTCAGTGCCACAGCCCTGCTGCCGGAAGAGCGTATCGAGATATTCGCATTCGCGCTCAGCGCTCTCCACAGTCTCGATATCGGCAGTTGCCCGTTCGATCATCGTCTCGACAATCGCCTTGCGGCCGCCGAAGCGCGCATGCGGGCAGGTCTTGTCGATGAGACTGACTTTGACGAGGCGCGGCTCGGCAAGAGCGCTTTCTTCCTTTTCGGCGAATTGCAGCGGCTGCGGCCTGCAAACGAAGATCTCGTGATTGCGCATGGCGATGCCTGCCTGCCGAACTTCATGGCGGCGGATGGGCGTTTTGCAGGCTATATCGATTGCTGCCGTCTCGGTGTTTCCGATCGCTACCGGGATATTGCGCTCGCCTGCCGCAGTGTCGCCTATAATTTCGGTGGGGAATTCGTGCGGCCGTTTCTCAACGCCTATGGTCTCACGATCATCGATCCCATGAGGATGGATTATTATCAGCTCCTCGATGAGTTCTTCTAGAGCTCCTTGTTCTGGCGCAAAACGTTCTGCGCTTTTGCTGGAACTGCTTCGGCGCTTGCCCAGCTCGCCGTCGGCTGGCACAGTCTGTGGCAAAGGAGATTGCGATGGCAGCCAGCCAGTTCAGGATGCTCCGTTCCTCCCTGCCGGGCGTCGAAGCGGTGATTGCAACGACCGGCCATCATTTTGCCCGTCATACGCATGAACAATTCGGTATCGGCCTGATGTTTTCCGGTGCGCAGAAGTCGCTGAGCGGGCGTGGCATGGTGGAGGCGAAAGCCGGCGATCTCATCACGGTCAATCCGAACGAGGTGCATGACGGCGCGCCGATCGGTGCGGCGCGATCCTGGAACATCCTCTATTTCGATCCCGCCATCATGGACGGCCTTGCGCGCGAGGTCGCGGAAAACGGGCAGAGGCGGTCGGAAATTCCGCGCCCCGTCATGCGTGATGAGCGGCTTGCCGAACGCTTCCGCGCCCTGTTTTCGGCGGTGACAGGCGATGAGGCACGAATGCGCAGCGAGGAACTGCTGCTGTCGGTCATAGCCGACGCCATGCGTGAAACGGCGATGCAGGAGGATCTGGCGCTGCCGCAATCCATCGTCCACGCGCGCTCCATGATCGATGACGATCCGGCGGCCGAGATTTCGCTTGCCGATCTGGCGCGGGAAAGCGGCCTGAGCCGCTTTCAGGTGTTGAGGGCCTTTGCCCGGGCGACGGGCTTTACGCCACATGCCTATCTCGTTCAGGCCCGCGTGCATCTTGCCCGACGGCTGATCGCTGGCGGGGCATCGCTCGCCGAGGCTGCTGCGGCAAGCGGTTTTGCCGACCAGAGCCACATGACGCGAGCCTTCGTTTCCCGCTATGGGCTGACGCCCGGCGCCTATGCGCGCGGGCATTCCCAGTTCTTGGCCTGATCCTCGGCCTGACCTCCTGCAATTTCGTTCAAGACCTCCGGTCTTTCTGCCTGTTTGTTTGCGCCATCTCGAATGGAGCGGCAGATGAGCAGGCAATTGCAGGGTTATATTTATCTCACGCTGGCGATGGTGACAGTCGGCAGTACCGTCATTGCCAGCAAGGTCATCGCCTCGGGCCTGCCGCCCTTTACCGCGACGGCGTTGCGGTTTGCCGTCGCCTTTCCCTTCTTCCTTTTCCTGATGCGCTGGACAGGATCGCGGCTGCCGAAGCTTTCCGGGCGGGACTGGCTGATCCTCGTCACGCAGGCAGGGGCGGGGAGCGTCGGTTACACGACCTTGCTGATATCGGGTTTGTCGCTGACATCGGCCGCCAATGCAGGCGTCATCATCGGTACCTTGCCCGTCGTCTCTGCGGCGATCTCCATCCTGGTGCTTGGCGAAAGGCCGCACCGCTTCCTGCTGCTGGCGATCGGGCTTGCGGCGGCAGGCGTCCTCTCCATCGTCTTTTCGCCGGCAGCCGGGCGGGGATCTCCTATCGGCGATCTGCTGATTTTCGGTGCGGTCATCTGCGAAGGGCTTTTCATTCTGCTGAACAAGCGGCTTGGCACGGCCATTCCGCCGCTGACGCAATCGGCGCTGATGACGGCGATCGGCTTCGTAGTGGCCGCCGTCCCCGCTCTTTTCGAACATCGTGATGCCGGGATGGGTTTGCACTCCGCCATCCTCGCCGTGGTCTACTACGCACTGGTGCCGACTGTCGGCGGTTTCCTGCTCTGGTATGCGGGTGCGGAACGCGTCAGCGGTGCGGAGGCATCTCTATTTACGGCCGTTGCACCGGTATCGGCCGTCATCTTCGCCTTTCTGGCTCTTGGGGAGGCGATCGGTCTCAACCAGATTTTCGGCATCGCCTGTGTGCTGACTGCGGTTGTCGGGCTCGGGCTTGCCAGCCTGCGGCGGGCCGCGAGAGCTTAGGCGCGACGGAAGACGTTGCGGTATTCGCGCGGCGTCATGCCGGTCTGTGCCCGGAACTGCCTGTTGAAATTGGCAAGCGAACTATAGCCGACAGCATCGGCTATATGGCCGATGGGCTGGGGGGTGGCCGAGAGGCGGGCGCAGGCGTCGCCGATGCGCATGCGGATCAGATAGTCCGAAACGGTCGAGCCGGTGTGGCGGCGGAAGAGCCGATGCAGACCGGAAACGCTGAGGGCTGCGATATCGGCGAGTTCTTCCAAGGCAATTGCGCGGGCGTAGTTCAGATGCAGATGGGTGAGTACCCGATCGATGCGATCCCGGCTTTCCTGCAATTCGCGGCTCTGGCCGGGTGCGCTGGCGAGAGCGGATGCCTGCCGGTCCGACGCAATGGAGCCGAGGATGTTGAAGAGCGAAAGCAGCCGTTCCGCGGGCGGCTTGACGAAGATTGCTTCGATCTCGCCGCGGACGGCCGCTGTGGCATCCCTAGAGAAATGCAGGCCGCGGTCGGCGCGGGCAAGCATCGTTTCAACCGGGCGAAGCTCCACCGCACCCGATATCATCTGCTGCATCCAGTCCGGATGGAACCAGAGCACGAGGGCGATATGCGGGTCTGCCTCGTCGTATTTGGCACGTGACACCCAGGTGTGCGGCAGGTTGGGGCCGACGAGCACGAGGTCGCCATCCTCATATTCTCCGGTATGGTCGCCAATGAAACGCTGGCCGATGGAATTCAGCGTCAGCGTCAGTTCGAATTCGGGATGGTGGTGCCATTGGAAAGGGATGGCGTCGTCAAGGCGCCGGTTCAGCATGCTCCATGAACTGTCCGCATGCCGTGGCAATATCTCGAGATATGGCCTCATCGGGCGCCTTTTGGATTGTTGACGCCAGAATAGTACCATAAATTGCCAAGCTGGCACAACATGGCCGGCGCTCCTGCGCTAAACTCTCCTCATTGCCTGAAAGAACAGGGATGGATCAATCGATGGGAGGATCTCATGCAACTGGCAGCGAAACGCGACGCACATCCGACGGCCTCGTCGGTCAGCACCCAGCTCAAGGATATCAAGAAGACATTGCCGCTGCGCGTGCTCTCGGAGGCGGACTGGCAGCACTGGACAACGAAGGGTTATGTCATCGTTCGCCAGGCCGTTCCTGCAGCCAATGTCGAGCGGCTTGTGGAGGTGCTCTGGCGTTTTGACGAGAAGGATCCGAACGATCCTTCCACGTGGTATGCGCCGCAGCGCCGCGAGCACAAGATGAAAGAGCTCAACAATACCGGCATGCTGGAGATCTACAATCACCAGGCACTCTGGGACAATCGCATGGAAAAGCGGGTCTACGACGTCTTCGTCGATATCTGGGACCGCGAAGACCTGTGGGTGACGATCGACCGCGCCAATCTCAATCCGCCGAAGAAGGTCAAGGGCAATCCGAACGGCTTCATCCACTGGGATGTCGATACGTCCATTCGGCCGATGCCGATCGGCGTGCAGGCGGTCCTCAGCCTCAAGAAGCAGGACGGCGATGTCGGCGGCTTCCAGTGCGTGCCCTATCTCTTCGAACATTTCGACGAATGGGTGAAGACGCAGCCCGAGGATCGCGATCCGATGCATCCCGATATGACCGGTCTTTCGACCGTCAATATCGACATGGAGCCGGGCGACCTGATGATCTTCAATTCGCTGCTCGCCCATGGCGTTCGCCCGAACCACGCCGATAACCGTGTGCGCATGGCGCAGTATATTTCCATGCATCCGGCCGAATACGACAATGCCGAAGAACGCGACGAGCGCATCCGCCTGTGGCGGGAGCTCGACCATCCGAAGCGCGATGCCTTCCCCGGCGATCCGCGCGAATGGGAAAAGCACAATGCCACGACCGCTGAACTGACGCCACTCGGCCGCAAGCTGCTCGGTCTCGACCGCTGGTAAGCCGACAACCGATCACAAGCCGCGGAGGTGGACGCCTCCGCGGCCCTTTCGTCTTGACGCGGCAGCGGCAATGGCGATCCTCCGGTGCAATCTTTGAATGGATGGATCGGATTTCAGATGCGTATTCTTGTTGTGGGCGCCGGCGGTATCGGTGGCTATTTCGGTGGCCGGCTCGCCGCTGCGGGCCGGGACGTGACTTTTCTGGTACGTCCGAAGCGGGCCGAGACTCTGCTGCTCAACGGTCTCATCATCCGCAGCCCGCTTGGTGACGCCCATGTTGTCCAGCCGAAACTCGTGACCGCCGACAGGATCAGCGAGCCTTTCGATCTCGTCCTGCTCGGCTGCAAGGCCTATGATATCGACGATGCGATCGCTTCCTTCGCGCCGGCGGTCGGGCCTGAAACGACAATCCTGCCGACGCTGAACGGGATGGCGCATCTCGATGTGCTGGAACGCCGATTTGGTGCCGAGTCCGTTCTCGGCGGCACCTGTTTCATTTCCACGACGATCGCGCCTGATGGGGCGATCCTGCACATGAACGATACCCACCGCCTTTCGTTCGGCGAGCGGGCCGGCGGATTGTCGTCGCGTATCGAAACCATTGCCGCGGTGATGGCCGATGCCGGTTTCCAGGCGGAGGCGAGCGCCAATATCCTGCAGTCCATGTGGGATAAGTGGGTTTTCATCGCTTCAAGCGCCGGCATGACCTGCCTTATGCGATCGGCGATCGGCGACTATGTTGCGGCCGGCGCGTCGGATGTCGCACTGCAGGTGATCGACGAATGCGCGTCCGTCGCGGCCGGTCAGGGCTTTGCGCTCGATGCGGCAGCGCTCGAACGTATTCGCGGCATGATGACGATGGCCGGATCGACCATCACCACGTCCATGCTGCGCGATATCGAAGCCGGCGCGCGCATCGAGGCGGAGCAGATCATCGGCGACATGATCGTGCAGTCCGGTACGAGGCCAGCGATGCTGTCGCTCGTCCACGCACATCTCAGGGCCTACGAAATCCGCCGGGAGAGGGAAGGCAGACGCTGACCCCTTGGGATCGCCGCCCGCACACCCTATGTCTTCTCCAGGAATATCAATCCGGAGTAGACATCCATGTCAGGCAAGCCGATCAAAATTCCCGGACCGGATCATCCGATCAGTGTCGAACACAATCCTGCCCGCGTCGTCGTCAAGCTCGGCGGCCGGGTGGTTGCCGATACGCATGATGCGCTGACGCTGCGCGAGGCCTCTTACCCACCGGTGCAATATATTCCGCGCAAGGATGTGGACATGTCGCTGCTGGAACGCACCGACCATACGAGCCATTGTCCCTACAAGGGCGAAGCATCCTATTACAGCATTGCGGCAGGCGGCGAGCGCTCGAAGAACGCGATCTGGACCTATGAAACGCCCAATCCTGCCGTGGCCAATATCAAGGACCATATGGCCTTCTATCCTGATCGGATCGATTCCATCGAAGAGCTGTCCTCGCCTGAGGCCGGGCAGTTTTAAGGGCTAGGTGGCCTTTCGCCTTCTGATCCACAGCAATTAGGTTAAGCCGGCTCACGATACGTAAGCGTATTGGGTTAATGTTCAAACCTCCCCAGGCTGAAGTATTCTTGCCATTGGTGTGAATATGCAGCCAGGGGAGCTTCGTGAACGTCGAAAATGTTGAGCTTCGGTCGAAAGCAATGGACATCCGTATCGTCGAGAGTGTCGGCGACGGATCTTTCAATCTCAGTTTCGATCTTGTGCCCAACGATGGATATGTGCTGATCCTTCTGGAAGTCCTGGCGGGAAGGGGAGATTTCCTCGTACGAGGTTTCGAGGAGGAAAACACTGCGGCCTCGTCCTTGCGAGGCCGGCAGCGGGTTTACATCCTCAGGCCCGCTGAGACGGCCCGCAACATAGCCGTCGAAATGATTGCTGCCGCCAACGGCAAGGTCCGGGCGACAGTCGCGTGCTTCAAGCGAAAGATCGCTGATGCCTCGAAAGAGCTATCAAGTCAGCAGTGCAGGGCGCTTTCCAAACTGCTAGACGCTTCAGCACTCGCGTGGATGGGCATCCATTCTCCCGATATTGGGAACGCGGACGCGATATCTGCCATGCCCTCCGTCGAGCAGCTCCGGGAGCTTCTGGTCAGCACGGCGACGCGGGGCAGTCTGCAGCATGATTTGCTCGCCTATATCGACGCGGATTTGCGGGGCGCAATTCTCGATGTGATCGAGGAGACGATGTGGATGCTCGACATGCGCGACAGACTTTACACCGCCGCATGCCAGATGGCAGGCACTTGCGTGTACCCCAATTGATGCGGCAATTGCGCGCCTCGGCTTATTCCGGTTGACATAAGCCATTTTCGAGCAGAACACCGTTCCACCCTTATAAAATTCCTATAGGCGCCTGTGGCTTGGCCCAGGTCGGTGACTGAGCATATGGACATGACTGTGAAAGAGCGGGACAGCGTTTTGCGCCATCCCGGCTATCTGAATTTCGCCGCCTCCCGCGTTTTCTCCTCGCTTTCCTTCCAGTCGGTGGCGATCGCCATGGGATGGATGATCTACGATCAGACCCACAGCGCCTTCGCGCTCGCCCTGGTCGGTTTCTGCCAGTTCCTGCCGATGGCGGTGCTGACCTTCGTCGTCGGCCATGTCGCCGATCGGTTCGACCGCCGACGCATCGGGCTTGCATGCCAGCTCATCGAGGCGGTCACGTCACTGGTGCTGGCAATCGCCACCTGGCAGCAATGGCTGTCACCAGTCGGAATTCTCATCGCGGTCACGATCATGGGCGCGGTCGTCGCCTTCGAGCGGCCGACGATGGCGGCGCTTCTGCCCAACATCGTGCCGGCCTCGATGCTGCAGCGCGCCGTCGCTACGTCGACATCGATGATGCAGACGGCGCTCATCATCGGTCCGTCGCTCGGCGGTCTTCTCTATGGTGTCAGCCCCATTGCCCCCTTTGCGGTTTCGGCGGTGCTGTTCGCGGTCGCGAGTTTCAACGTCATTTCGATCCGCATGACCTGGACGCCGTCGAAGCGAGAGCCTGTCACGCTCACCTCGGTCTTCGCCGGCGTTTCGTTCATCCGCGGCCGGCCGGTCATGCTCGGCACGATTTCGCTCGATCTTTTTGCCGTTCTGCTCGGCGGGGCGACTGCGCTCTTGCCGATGTTTGCGCGAGATATCCTGCATGCCGGCCCCTGGGGCCTCGGCCTGCTACGTGCGGCACCGGCAATCGGGGCGCTTGCCATGTCGATCGTGCTTGCACGGCGCCCGCTGACCTCGGATGTCGGCCGGAAGATGATGATCGCTGTCGCTGTCTTCGGCGTCGCCACGATCGTCTTTGCGCTCTCCACCAACATCGCTCTGTCTGTCATCGCACTCCTCGTCGTCGGTGCTTCCGATACGGTCAGCGTCGTGGTGCGCAGTTCGCTGGTGCAGCTTCTGACACCGGATGAGATGCGCGGGCGCGTCAATGCCGTCAATTCGCTCTTCATCGGCACATCCAATCAGCTCGGCGAATTCGAATCCGGCATGCTCGCCGGTGTCGTCGGCCCGGTCGTGGCCGGTATCGTCGGCGGGGTCGGCACTGTTATCGTCGTGCTGATGTGGACGCGGTTTTTCCCCGATCTTCTCAAGGTCAAGACGCTGCAGGGATAGAGGGCATCTCCTTGCCGCATCGGCCCTAGGCATTAATTGACCCGGCAATGTCGGATGCGGCCGGGGTGAGACGTCCTTGCGGATGTTCAACCCAAAGGGAGAAGATGCAATGTCCTATGTTGATGGTTTCCTGGTCGCGGTTCCGCGCGCCAATGTCGATGCCTACAAGGAATTCTCCGCCTATGCGGGGGCGATCTGGAAGGAATATGGCGCGCTCGAATATGTCGAATGCCTCGGCAATGACGTGCCCTATGGCGAACTGACCTCGTTTCCGCGCGCCGTCATGGCCAAGGAAGACGAAGTGGTCGTTTTCTCCTGGATTCGATACGAATCGAAAGAGAAACGCGATGAGATCAATGCCAAGGTGATGGCCGATGCGCGCCTTTCCGGCGACAAATGGCAGATGCCCTTCGACGGCAAACGCATGATCTACGGCGGATTCGCGGAATTGCTGCGGCTCTGATACGGGCCGCCGGCCATTGACTTCGACGGCAGGGCGCGCCACCTCGCGCGAGACCAACTGCGACGGAGAGCGCCTTGCCCCAGACCACCCTTGCCATTTCCACTCGTGGCCAAGGCCTCTACGAGTTCACCGATCAGGTCAGCGCGTTCGTCCGCCAGGCCGGCATGGAGGAGGGGCTGTTGACCGTCTTCGTACGTCACACATCCTGCTCGCTGCTTATCCAGGAAAATGCCGATCCCGACGTGAAAACCGACCTCAACGGTTTTTTCCGCCGGCTCGTACCACCGTCATCGGATCCGTCGATGCGCTGGGTCGTTCATACGACGGAAGGGCCGGACGATATGCCGGCGCATATCAAGGCGGCGCTGACGCAGGTTTCGATCGGCATCCCCGTCAGCCGCGGCCGGCTGGTGCTTGGCACCTGGCAGGGCATCTATCTCTTCGAACACCGCGACCAGCCGCATCGGCGTGAGGTGGTGCTGCATCTCAGTCCGTAATATTTGCCGCTCATCGGGCGATGGACGCGTTAACCCTTGTGAATGCCGACTGAATGGCTGGTTCGAACGGGGTTCAGCTTCGAGCGTTTACTCTCAAGACAATCCCAAAGGGGAGACTGAGGAAACACTCACGAGGAGACAACCCCAATGTCGCATTTCCTGGCCAAGGCTTCGCTGGCCGCCCTGATTGCCTTGAGCTCCATCCCGTTCGCGGGCTCCGCCTTTGCCGCGCCGCAGACGGATTTCGTCGTCAAGGCGCAATATAACCGTCCGCCGGTTCGCGGTTGCTCGCCGATGGAGGCGATCCGCAAGGCCCGATACTCCGGTCTGCGCGACGTGCGCATTTCCAATATCACGCCGCGCCGGGTCGTCGTTGCCGGCCGCGATCGTCGCGGCTGGGACCGCATGACCTTCGCCAACGTCCGTGGCTGCCCAGTCATGTATCGCTAATTCTCTCCGGCCGGAGACGGGAAAACCAAGCCTCCGGCCCTTTTGCCTTGACCGCGACACTTTCGACCGTTTCTTGTCGGAACTGTATGTAAGTGATTCCGAAACAGGCTTCGGCATTGCCCGCGCGGCTACCAACCACGAGGATCTTTTTCATGATGCAGTTTTTGGCGAAGGCGGGGCTTGCTGCCCTTCTTTCCGCTGCTGCGCTGGCCGGCACGGTTGCCCCGGCCGCCGCACAGGTGAATATCATTATCGGCGAGCCGGACCGTCGTCCGCCGCCGCCCCCAGGCTATGGGCGCCCGCCACCGCCGCCTCCAGGCTATGGTCGCCCGGTGCCGCCGCCGCCTGGTTATGGCTATGGCCGCCCGCCGCGTGGTGGCTGCGACCCGCGCATGGCGGAAAATATCGCCGAGGATTACGGCCTGCGCCGGACGCGCATCGTCGATGTCTCGCCGCGCCGTGTCGTCGTGCAGGGCTGGGGTCGTCGCGGTCCCGACCAGATGGTTTTCGGCAACGTTCGCGGTTGCCCGCTCATGCGCCGCTGATCGATCGCACGATCCTTCATTGCATAAAAAACCGCCCCTGCCGTGCAGGGGCGGTTTTCTTTTGAGCGAGATGGCGGGAAGCGGGCAGGGCGCGGAACGCCCTGCCCATTCGTCCTTACTGCTCGATCGCGAAAGTTACGCTGACGGTGACATTGTAGCTGTTTTCGCCGCCCTGGACCGGAACGGAACCGGCATCGGACGCTTCCTTCATCATCGTCGCGCGGTAGACCGGCTGTGGCATCGGACGCACCACATTCTCGCTGATTTCGAGCACGCGGCCGACCTTGACACCGGCGGCCTCGCTCAGCGTCTTCGCCTTCTTGATCGCATTGGCCACCGCGTTCTTGCGGGCTGCCTCAAGGGCTGCTTCCGGCTTGTCGTTGGTGAACTGGATATCGCCGCCCTGATTGATGCCGAGCGTCACGGACTGGTCGATGATCTCGCCCAGCTTGGAGAGATCGCGGACGCGCACGGTCACTGAATTGCTGGTCTGGTAGCCGATCAGCTGCGGCGGTTGGGGCTGGTTGTCGACCGGCTGCGGGTAATTATACTGCGGCTGGATCGAGAAGCCCGAGGTCTGCAGATCGCGATCGGCGATCCCGCCTTTCTTCAGAGCAGCCAGTACGTCGTTCATCGCCTTGCTGTTTTCGTCGAGCGCTTCACGGGCGGTCTTCGCCTGTTTGACGACGGAGAGATTGACGACGGCCATATCGGGAGCCAATGCCGATTCGCCTTCCCCTGAAACGATAATCACCGCTTCGCGCGGCTTGTTCTCCTGCGCCATAAGGGGAGCGGATGCCGCCAGCGGCAGGCTCAGTAAGGCTGTCAGAAGGGCAGTCTTGGTGTAGTTCGGCGCCATGTTCGTTCCTCGGCTGTTTTACGTCCCTGCAAGCTTTCTGTCTGCGGATTGTGAAGCTATTGCGGCAGAAACCTATCTTAGAATTGCTTTACTGGCACTGGCACGTTCGACTAAAGGATGTAGTTGAGAAAACAACGCATGGTAGGTGAGCAATGGCATATGGCTGTTGCCCGCGATTAAGGCGCGTCTTATAAAGGCCGCCAATCATGTCTCATTCTGAAGTTCCGCCTTTATGAAAATCGGTGCCTATGTCATCAACTTGAATCGGTCCATCGCCCGGTGGGAAGGGCTTTCAAGGAAAGCCGACTCGCTGGAGCTCGAGGTGATCAGAGTACCCGGGGTCGATGGTTCGCAAATTCAGCCGCACGACAAGGCGGATATCAACAAGCGGCAGTTTATTCTTCGTAACGGCAGGAACTATCTGCCGGGGGAACACGGCTGCTATCGCAGCCATGTGAAGGCGCTCACCGAGTTCCTGAACAGCGAAAACGATGCCGCCATCATCATGGAAGACGATGTCGACCTGCAGGCGGATCTGTTCCGGCGCGCGGAAGCAGCCCTTGCCGCCGTTCCGAAAGCGGAGCTGATCAAACTTCTCAACCATAGATCCAAGGGTTTCAGAAAGACCGCGAAAACGAAGTTCGGCGATATTATCGGTCGTTGCGTGCATGGGCCACAGGGTTCGGCCGCCTGCTATCTCGTCACCCGATCCGGCGCGACGAAGCTGCTGCGGACCATGTCCGTGATGGTCTATCCCTTCGATGTGGCATTGGAGCGCGGGTGGTCGACCAAGGTTAATACCTTTACGGTCAAGGACAATCTGATAGAGCTAGGGCCTATCAGTCGCCAGACTGCGATTGCGACGAAGCGCGATTACCGGCGGGAGAAATTCAAGGGAATACGCCGCTCGGTTACTCACCTGCTTCGCGCCGCCGATTATGCAAGAAGGATTCATTATTTCCTATGGTAGCGAGCGACGCGCCGATTGCCACGCCCCCACGCCTGAAACCCGTCCTTGTCGTCCTATGGCTGCTGCTGATTTCCGCTCCCATCGTGGAGACCGACAGCTATCGCTATGCGGCGCTGGCGCTGATCGGGGTCAGCTTTGCCTATTTCCGGCCGAATATCTGGTTGCTGCGGAATGACTGGCTGGCGAATGCCTGCCTGGCCTGGGGCGGCTATGCGCTTGCGCGCTTTCTGCTCGGCTTGATCATCGACGGCGAGAAGGGCGCGTCCGACTGGCTTTATGCCTTTCCGCTGTTCTTCCCTGCGGTGGGCATCGCTCTTTATTCCTGCCGCAGATATGTCGGAACGGTTTTCGCGATCTACTTCCCGGTGGCCCTTGCTGCGCTGCTGATTTCCACCGATTACCGGTTGATCCTCGAAGGTGACGTGCGCATTTCACCGCTCTACCATAATAACCTGATCCACGGCGCGATCGGTTGCGGCTTCCTGATGATCGGTGCCTTCTATTGGCTGCTGCATGCCTGGGAGACGGGCCGGCTCGCAAGTCGTTCAGGGCGATGGATCGTCGCGGTCGCCTTGCTCATCATCGGGCTTTGCCTCTTCAACATCTACGGTTCCAAGGCAAAGGGCGTCTGGCTCAGCCTCGTGCTGGTCGGGCCGCTGATGCTTGCCAGCCTTCTGTTTTACGCAAACCGTCGTCAGACGGCGCTGGTGGGCGGCGGGGCAATCGCTATTATTGCCGCAGCGCTTTTTGTCGGCGGCGACGATATCTGGAAATTTGCCGGCCCGACCTATGAGGCGACAGCTAAGATCGAGACAGCAATCTCCACGCAGGGCGGCGTATGGAATGCTGTAGCTGCTGCGATCGCATCGAAGGGTACACCGCAGGCTATGAGCGAGCGGCTGCAGCTTTGGGCGAATTCCTGGGAAGTCTTCTCGCAGGCTCCTGCCTTCGGCGCGGGCAATCACTGGCTCACGCTCTGGCAATCGACCACCTATTCCAAGGTTCCCTATACGCTGCTTCACAACGGCTATTTCGAAATGCTCGTCCGCCACGGGGTGTTCGGCATCATCGTCTTCGCCATTCTGGCGGTCGCCATGTACAGGCGGGTGCTGGCCGCGCAGCGAAAGAAGCTGATCAGCCTCAGCGCGTTGCTAGCCTACACGATGGTCACGCTGTTCTTCCTCGGAACGATCCTGTCGAACTCCAACAATCGATTGGCGATCGGCGAATCGTTCTTCTTCGTCTTCTCAGCCGTGGCCTTTGCCTGCGGGATGATGTTGAGGAAGGAAGAGGTAAGGCAGGATGCCGATACGGCGGCGGGTGGTCGGGAAGCTGCCTGAGAGGGCACTGGAACCCCGGCCCAAAAGGATTGGCTGAGCGCTCCTGTGCGGGAGCGCTCGCGTCCTCAGATGCCGAAATCATCCAGAAACGAGGGATGGATGGCGGTCTTCCTGGCCTCGCGCGTATCGCGAAAGCGCTGTTGAGCGGAACCGAAGCCATCAACGATCCGCCGCATCAAGCCGCCCTTGCGGCGTTTGAAAATCAAGTGCATAGCAAGCTCACTTTTTCTTATTTTTGTTAGCCGACGAGCATATAATTTGTGCGTGATGCTGCAACAATGGGCGTTTTAGCATGCCACCTATGCAGAATATGACAGTGATGTGACACCAGGGTGAGCCTCGGAGTTATGTAGCACCTGCGGCGCAGGCCTGATCCTCCGATGGTGTAGGCGATGCCGGTACTGTAAGATGCCGCATGTCGTCCTCTTCGGGGAACAGACAGACATGGAACGCCGTCTCGCAGCAATCCTGATTGCCGATGTCGTGGGCTATGGCCGTTTAAGCCAGGTCGATGAGGAGGGAACGCGTCTGCGTTTCCAGGCGGATCTGAGCGAGCTTGTCGAACCTCTGATCGCAGAGCATAGCGGCCGACTCGTCAAGACCATGGGCGATGGGCTGCTGGTCGAGTTCCACAGCGTCGTCGATGCGATGCACTGCGCGGTGGATGTGCAGAAGCGGAAGGCCGAGCAGAATCTGGGCGTGCAGGCCGACCGGCGGCTCGATTTCCGTATCGGCATCAATCTCGGCGACATCATCGTTGAAGGCGAGGATATCCACGGTGACGGCGTCAATCTCGCTGATAGGATGCAGGCATTGGCCGAACCTGGCGGGATCGCAGTTTCGGGCGCGGCCTATGACCAGGTGAAATCGAAGGTGGCCGTCGGTTTCGTCTCTCTCGGCGCTCAAAAGGTCAAGAGCATCGCCGAGCCTGTTCGTGTCTACCGCGTCGTCTTCGATCCGATGGCGACGAGCATGCTCGGCAATCTGCGCCGATATCTGGGCCGCAGGCGTATCGCGGCAATGGCCGGTGCTGCGATCCTTCTTGCTTTGGTGGGCGCGGCTCTCTGGTGGCAGCCGTGGAAGCTGTTCGAAACGCCGATGATCACCCAGCGATTTGCCTATCCCCTGCCGGACAAGCCCTCCGTCGCCGTCTTGCCATTCATCAATGTCAGCGGCGATATGGAGCATGACCATCTTGCCGAGGGGCTGACGGATGATCTGATCACGGAACTATCAAAAGTGTCGGGGCTCTTCGTCATTGCGCGACACTCGGTCTTTGCGGTGCGCGATGACGGCGGCAAGATCCAGGATGTGGCCGCGGAACTAGGGGTTCACTATATCCTTGAGGGAACGCTGCAGCGCGCCGGCTCGCGGCTGCGCATCAACGTCAAGCTTATCGATGCGCTGACCGGGCTTTCACTGTGGGCCGAGCGTTACGACCGCGAGTATGCCGATCTTTTCGCCGTCCAGGACGATGTCATCGGCAAGATCATCGCAGCCCTCGCGATCAGGCTCAGCGAGGGCGAGCGCACGCAACTGGCGCAGATCCCGACGGAGAACCTCGAAGCCTACGATTACTACATGCGCGCCGAGCAGGCAGGCGTCACCTATGGAGACGTGGCGACCTATCGGGACGCGCTCTCCTATTACCAGAAGGCGATCGATCTCGATCCGAATTTCGCCGATGCCCATGCCGGGATCGCCCGCATTGCCGTCGATGTCTGGCGCAACGACTACAACATCCTCTGGTCGGCAGCAGTCGCTCGCAAGATCGCCTATGATGCGGCAGGACAGGCATTGAAGATCGATCCGAACAATGCGCGTGCGCATACCGTGCTGGCGCTGCTGCAACTGGTCGACGGCCGCCAGACGGAGGCGCTGACCTCGGCAAACCGCGCTGTGCAGGCGCAGCCGAGCGATGCCGAAGCCTACGGCAACCTGGCACTCGTGCTCGCCCATATCGGTCTTCATGAGCAGGCAATCACCGAAATGGAGAAGGCTCTGCGCTTCGATCCTTCGCCGTCATCGGGCTTTCAACTCCTGGCCGGCATTGTCTTCTATATCGTCGGGGACGACGACAGGGCGATCTCGCTGATGGAGGCTGCCCGCGATGCCCTGCCGAATGCCGAAGCCGCCCGCGAATTCCTGACGGCGGCCTATGCCGGCGATGGCGACCAGACGCGCAGCCTGCAGGAGAAGATGAAGCTGCTGCAGCTCTTTCCCGAGAGCAATCTGGCCTATTACGGCTATCTCTACGATTACTGGCGCAGCGACGATCTGAACAAGCATCTCAGCCGCTTGCGCAAGGCCGGTATCCCGGATTGGCCCTTCGGCTTTCAGGGGGCTCTCGGCGATCAGGTGAGCGGCGACGAATTGCGCGAACTGACCAGCGACAAGACCTGGATGGGCAAACATCGCAACGGCACGCAGTTCGTCCAGTTCTTCGACAAGGCAGGCAATACCGCCTATCGCAGCGCCAATACGAACATAACCGGCACTATCGAGATCCAGGGAGACTGGCTCTGCGAGAAATTCGCCGGCTATTTCCTTGACCGGATGGTCTGCGGAAAGGTCTTTCGCAATCACGATGCCGACGAGCCGGGCACGACCTACGTGCATGTCTCACCGCAGGCGCTGAAATACTTCTCCGTCCAGCGCTGAGGCGATATCCCTGGCTGCAACGCAATTCCGGAGGCAAAACCGCGTCACACTTTTGCTGGAATTGCTCTACGGGGCAGACGGATGCTGCCAGTCCTTCTGCGTCTTCTCGGAGATCAGGATATTCTGCACTTCCGACCAGTGCTTCTGCGAATCCACGACCTTTGTCGGGTTCTTCACCAGCCCCTCGGCGGCGCCCGGATCGTAGCTGATATAGAGCTTGCCATCGATGATGCGCCAGGCATTCGGGTCGATATTGGTCGTCACGGTTCCAAAGGAGACGCCGTCGGCGCAATAGCCGCCGTATTGCGGTGCATATCTGGCGGGATCCTTCGCGAACATGTCGCGATGTTCGGCGCTGGCGAAATACCAGGTCGCGCCAAGCCAGTGATGCGAATATTGCGGCGATCCCTCCACGGCCTTGTCTTCGGTGAAATAGGCGACGGGGTCATAACCCTTGATCGCTACATCGCCGAAATAGCCAGTATTGACGAAGTCCTCCGCCATGGCCTCATTTGCCAGCAGCAGGATGGCCAGGCCACCTATCGCCGTGGCCCTCAGAATTCCATTCCAGTGAGACATTTCAAAGCTCCTGTTTTCAGATGCGGGCCAGTCCGGAGCACGGTCATTTGCGCTTCGTGCATTCGTCATAGAGCCACTGACCGGTCAGGTCGGCTCCCTGGCAGGCCGCGCCCGCTTTCAACAACAGAGTGACGGAATCCCAGTGCGATCGCCATCCGGCCTGGGTCACCGGCGTGTAGCCGTTTCTTTCCTTCGGCTCGATCTCGGCCTTGTTCGCCAGCAGGTAGGCGATGACATCGGCACGGCCTTCTTCGGCCGCCGCATGCAGGGGTGTCATCTGGTAAAAGTTCTTGTGGTCGTTGACATCGGCGCCCCTGGCGACGAGCAATTCCACGATATCGAGATGGCCGCCATAGGCCGCCGCGTGCAGCGCCGTCAGTCCGCCCTTGTTACGGATTTCGACGTCGCAGCCGCGGTCGAGCAGAAGGGCGACGACATCGGTCTTGCCGGAGAGGGAGGCGATCAGCAGTGCCGGCTCGCCGGTATCGTCGGGTGCGGAGAGATCCGCGCCCTGATCAGCAAGCTGCTTGATCTGCTCGACATTGCCTTGGCGCGCGGCATCGTGCAGTGGACCAGCGGTAGCCACCGACACTCCTAAGCCGAAACAAACGAAGCTGACCCAGAACATATTCATCGCGCACCCCCGTCTTGCCATTTCTGGCTTACAAGCGCGAAAACATGATTAAGTTATCACGAATATAATAGAGCGGCAATAAACAGGGGATATGGACAGGCCCACGGGGGGGGAGGAGCGCCAGCCGATCGCCAGCGCCCGGTCGCTCCTACCACTTCACGCGAATGCCCGCGGTACCGCCGATGGCATAGGTGTCTGCGAAGTCTTCGAGGGAAGAACGGGCGGTCACTTCGCCGTAGAGCGCGGTACGGTCTTCGTTCCAGCTGTAGGAGCCGCCGAAGGTAAGGCCCGCCGCAAGCTTTTCATTCTCCGTGCTGAAGCGAACACCTGCGACATCGACGGCACTGCCGCCGAGGAATTCGTAGTAGAGATTGGCGGCGCCATAGAGCTTGGCGTGAACTGTCTGGCCACTGGCCTTCTGCCAGCTTTCGTCATGATCGACCGCCACCCCAAGGCGGCCGTTGAGGCTTTCGCCGCCATTCACCAGCGACACGGGCGCACCGAAGCGGTCGTTGAAATCGTCGAAGTCGGTGGCGGAATAGACGATCTGAGCCTGTGGCGTGATCGTCCAGTCTTCGGCCGAAAAGCGCCGACCGGCTTCGAGGCTGATGGCGGAACCGAAACCTTTGTTGGCGCGCACCAGGGCGTCACCGGCGAGATCGGACTTCAGGTCGCTATTGTACCAGGTAAGCCTGCCCTGGGCATCGAGATACAGACCGTCATCGCCATACCAGGTCAGTGTGGCGCCGAAGCCGTAGCCGGAGGCATCGATGGTGCCGTTGCCATAGAGGGAATTGATGTCGGCGGAGATGGTGCCCATGTTGAGGGAGACGCCACCGATCAGCCTGCCGCTGGCATTGTCGGCAAGCGCGCCATCGAGTCCGCCCTCGAACCGCCAGAGATCATAATCATAGGAACTGACAGCGGTGCTGTTCTTGGGATCGACGCCGCCATGCGTGCCTTCGGTGCGGAGCCAGACGCCATCAGGTGCATTCCCGGTTACCTGATCAGCGTCGGTTTGCCAGTAACGATCGCCGATACGCTGCTGCAGCGTGCCGAGACTGTTCAGGGTGCGCAGCAATTGCGGATAGGCCTCGTATATCGGGACGCCGGCCTGATAGAGCGGCCCGGCGGGGAAAAAGCCGGGGACGAGATCGGAGCGGAGATACCAGTCGCCATCGGCAGGCGTCGCAATGCCGTTCTGGTAGAGCCGATAGGCATAGGCGCCGCCTACGATGGCCTGATCGCCGTTATAGACATAGTCACCGTCCAGCGAGAAGCTGCCTGCCGAGGTGCCGCCGACATCAATGATCTTGATACCTTCACTCGTCTGCGCGCCGGTACCGCCGAGATTGGTGACGCGAACCGTCGTCGTGCCTGCCGTATCGCCCGTCACGACCAGCCGGTCGGTTGACGATGCATCGCCGGCAAGGACGGATTCGAGCGCCAATGTGCCGCCATTGCCGGTATAGTTGCCATTGACCGTCAATGTGCCGATCGAGTTGCCGGGAGCGACCGTGCCGGAGTTGCTGACGTCGCCTGTTATCGTGCCGCTGCCGCCGAGCGTGCCGAAATTGGTGATGTCGCCGATGACGCTTGTGGATGTCGTATGGTCGCCGATCAGCAGGGTGCCGTCGTAGATGGTCCAGTCCGTCGTGGCGGTGGCGATGCCGGTCAGAAGCCAGGTGCCGGTGCCGGTCTTCTCGAAGGTGTCGAAATTCTGATACTGGGCGGCTGCGCCGATTGTCGAAACGTCGAAATTGTCGGTGCCGGTGCCGCCGAGACGCAACGTGTCTTCCAGCGTCGCATTGCCGACGACATTGCCTATGATCGTGGAGCCCTGGCGAAGCTCAAGGGTCACGGTGTCAGTGGCGGCATTCATATCGATGGCGTCCGCACCGCCGGCTCCCGCCTGAATGGTGCCGCTGTTCACAATCAATACGCCCGGAGTTGCGACAGTGATCGCTCTCGTGTTGCTGCCGCCTTCGATCAGGCCGTTATTGGTGAGCAGCGTGGAGTTCAAACCCAACCTCACGCCGGCGCCTGAGCCGGTAGCGCCGCTACCGCCGCGAATCGTGCCGTTGTTGGTCAATGAGCCAGAGGTCGCAGCAGCGATACCGCCCAGCCGGAGACCTTCGGTTCCAGCGCCCGCGGCGCTGCCCCCACCCTGGATCAGCCCATTATTGGTAATATCCATGGGCCGGTTTGCCAATATTCCGAAGCCGCCGCTGCTAGCACCTGTGTTCGATCCACCAATGACCGTGCCGTTGTTTACGAAGGTGCCTGGTCCACTGAAGTTGATGCCCGCACTGGTGATCGTGGTTCCGTCCGCTCCGCCGGTGATGGAGCCGTTGTTGATCAATGATGAACTAACGTTGGTAATCGTGAAATAAAAACCGCGTTGTGCGGTGTCGCCGACAATCGTTCCAGAGAAGGTTATTGTCTGGTCGGTAGAGACCTGGAAACCTGACATCGTAAAGCCGTTCGTATCGATGCTGATCGGCTTGGTGGGGGCGGGAAGGGCGCCCGTGGTGCCCGAGATATTGCCGCTTAGCGTGATCGTCGAGCTGCCGTCGGTGTCTGCATTGGCGGCAGTGATGGCGTTTGCCAGTTCGGTGGGGTTGCTTGCGGTGTAGTTGCCTGCCCACGCCGGAGAAAATTGAGATGCCGCAACCACAAGTGCGGCGAGGCTCACGCCCACACGATATTTCACCATGTGATGATCAGAAATTTTATCCGTGGCGCTCACGCTATCTCCAGATGTCGCTTTTGAAACATAGTCAATTTGCCGAACTAATGCGTGAGTTCGCAATTTCGAACAAGCGAATGGATTGTGTGCAAGCGAAATGTGACGATCGTTCATCGACCGTCTGTGGCCCCTTTGCAACAAATTGCCCGTGCTTTAATGATTAAATAAATCAATGTGTTAGTCTTCAACCACTGGTCGCGGACTACACCTGCAAGAAGTGATATATCAGAACTTGTAGACGCCTCGATCCGAAATTCGGCTCTCATTCCGTCGGGAATCGGTTCTGGGAGATGAGTTGAGTTCGGCCTTCCAGCGACGAGGCAATTTTGCAGATGGTGTCGATAAAACGACAACGACATCGGCCTTGCTTGGCAAGTACCGCAATCCACAGTGCCGGCTTACGGATATCGTAGAGCACCGAGAAATCTGGACCCTGATCGGCAAGCTGCTTGATCTGCTCGACATTGCCCCGAAGCGTCTTCCGTCTTGCCATGCTGGGCCCATGAGCGGAAATAATTAGGCTATCGCGGATATAGCGGGCGGCAATAAAGGGCAGGACATGAGCCGTCTGTAAAAAACAGGCGGCCCCGGCTGTTTGCCGGAACCGCCTTGAAAAATTTTCTTACCACTTCACGCGCAGGCCGGCGCTGCCGCTGATCATGTAGGTGTCGGCGGGGTTTTCGAGCGAAGAGCGGGCGGAGACCTCGCCATAGAGAGAGGTGCGGTCTTCGTTCCAGTTGTAGGAGCCGCCGAAGGTGAGGCCTGCGGCAAGCTCATCGTTGTCGGTCCGGAATGTGGTGCCGGCAACATCGACGGCACTGTCACCGAGGAATTCGTAGTAGAGGTTTGCGGCTCCATAGAGTTTCGCATGAACCGTTTCGCCGCCAGCCTTCTGCCAGCTTTCATCGTGATCGACAGACAGGCCGATACGGGTGCTGAGGCTGTCGCCGCCGCTTGCGAGCGAGACGGGCGCACCGAAGCGGTCGTTGAAATCGTCGAAGTCGATGGAGGAATAGACGAGCTGAGCCTGTGGCGTGATCGTCCAGTCTTCGGCTGAAAAGCGCTGACCGGCCTCGAGGCTGATGGCCGAACCGAAGCCCTTGTTGGCGCTTTCCAGGGCGCCATCGACGAGGTTCGATTTAAGGTCGCTATTGTACCAGGTAAGCCTGCCCTGGGCATCGGCGTAGAGGCCATCGTCGCCATACCAGGTGAGCGTGGCGCCGATGCCGTAGCCCGACGCATCGATGCTGCCCTTGCCATAGACGGAACTGATGTCGGCCGAAATGGTGCTCATATGTAGGGTGAGGCCACCGATCAGGCGGCCGCTGGCATTGTCGGCCAGCGCGCCATCGAGTCCGCCCTCTAACCGCCAGAGATTATAATCGTAGGAACTGCCTGTCGTGCTGGTGTCGGGGTCCACTGCGCCATACATGCCTTCGGTGCGGAGCCAGACACCATCGGGTGCACTGGTCTGAACTGGATTGCCGCCTGTCTGCCAGTAGCGGCCGCCGACGCGCTGCTGCAGCGTGCCGAGCCCGTTCATGGTCTGCAGCAATCGCGGATAGGCCTCGTAGACCGGCACGCCGGGCTGATAAAGCGGACCTGTCGCCGGATCGACCGTCAGGGTAGAGCGCAGATACCAGTCGCCATCGGCAGGCGTCGCAATGCCGTTCTGGTAGAGCCGATAGGCATAGGCGCCGCCGATCACGGCCTGATCGCCTTGATAGACATAATCGCCTGTCAGCGAGAAGTTGCCTGCCGAGGTGCCGCCGACATCGATGATCTTGATGCCTTCGTTCGTCTGCGCGCCGGCACCGCCGAGATTGGTGACACGGACCGTGGTCGTGCCTGCCGTATCGCCCGTCACCACCAGCCGGTCAGTTGACGATGCATCGCCGCCGAGGACGGATTCGAGCGCCAGCGTGCCGCTATTGCCGGTGTAATTGCCGTTGATTGTCAGCGTGCCGATCGAGTTGCCAGGAGCGACCGTGCCGGAATTGGTGACGTCGCCAACGATTGTGCCGCTGCCGCCGAGTGTGCCGAAATTGGTGATGTCGCCGATGACGCTTGTGGGCGTCGTGTGATCGCCGATCAGCAGGGTGCCGTCGTAGATGGTCCAGTCCGTCGTGGTGGTGCCGATGCCGGTCAGAAGCCAGGTGCCGGTGCCGGTCTTCTCGAAGGTGTCGAAATTCTGATACTGGGCGGCGGGACCTATTGTCGAAACGTCGAAATTGTCGGTGCCGGAGCCACCGAGACGCAACGTGTCAATTGCCGCCGCATTGCCCACCACATCGCCTTCGATGACGGAGCCGGCGCGAAGCTCGAGTGTCAAAGTCCCTGTCGTTGCCGCAGTCGAGCGGCCGATGGCGGTCGCCTGGCCGGCGCCGGCGCGGATCGTGCCGCTGTTGACGATGTCCATGTCGACGGACCCGGAATTGCTGACAAGGGCCGCGGCTCCCGTTCCGCCTTCGATCGTGCCGGAATTAACGACCTGACCTGATCCCGAACGAACAATAACGGCAACACCTGTCAGGCCAGCACCGTTGGTGGGCCCTACGCCTCCGCGGATGGTGCCGTTGTTGGTCAGCGTACTCGGGCTCGGGCCGACACCGCCGAGATCAACGCCCACACCGCCGGCGTCCGTGGTGCTTGCGCCGCCTGTAATGGTGCCGTTGTTGACCAAATTAGTTCCGGAAAATGCACGGACCCCGACCCCGCCGGCGCCACCAGCTCCGCCGCCATTTCCGCCAGTAATCGATCCATTATTGGTGAGCGCGGTGCGCGTCACCCATACGGCGACCTGTCCGGCCGTGGTATCGCCAGCCGCAGCGCTGCCGCCCAGCAGGGTGCCGGAGAAAATGACCGGCACGCCACCAGCGCCGGATTGCTGAATCGTCAGACCTGCAATGCTGCCGAGGGTTGAGGCATTGTAGACACCCGAAAGAACGTTGCCACGCGTATCGATGGTGATCGATTTCAGCGGTGTCGGTAAAAGCGCAGCGGAAACCGAAAAACTGTTTGTCATGATGATGGTTGCGCTGGCATCGCCATCACCATTGGCGGCACTGATCGCGGTCCGAAATTCTCCGTCGCTGCTGACCAGATAAGTCGCTGCTGATGTAGATGAAGAGAAGAGACAGCCCAGTATCAGTGCTGAAATGCTTATGCCGGCAAGAAATTTCGTCTTTCGAAGGTTCAGGATTCCAATCGCGTCGCTCACGCTATCTCCAAATGTCGTTTTTGAAACATAGTCAATTTGCCGAACTAATGCGTGAGTTCGCAAATTCGAACAAGCGAATGGATCGTGCGCAAGCGAAATGTGACGATCGTTCATTGATCCCTGTGGCCCCTTTGCAACAAATTGCAGATGCTTTAATAATTAAATAAATCAATGTGTTAAGCTTCAACCACCGGTCGCAGGCTACACCTGCAAGAAGTGATATATCAGAACTTGTAGGCGCCCGATCCGATATTCGGCTCTCGTTCCCTAGGGAATCGTGGCCGTGCCAACGACATTTGAAGGCCGTTCCCGGCGATGATGTTGGATGTTGTCGATCAGATCAGGGTGAAGAGGCGCGATTTCGACTAGCCGCCGTGTCTGTCGGCCTGTAGCCTCCGGCACACGGCAGAGACGTCTCTGTCGGTGGAGGAGTTTGCAGCATGAAAGTTGCCTTGGTGACTGGAGCCTCCAGGGGCCTCGGAGCCGTGATCGCGCGGGAGCTTGGGTCCGCAGGCTGGGCGGTGGCCGTCAACTACGCAAATGACACTGATGGTGCCAATGCGGTTGTCGAGCGAATTCGCGGCACTGGCGGCACGGCAATTCCGGCGAAATTCAGCGTCATAGACAGCGAGGCGATCAAGAGGGGCCTGGATGCGATCCGCACGGCGCTCGGCCCTGTCGACTTGATCGTGAACAATGCCACGGGACCACAGCCGCAGATGCCGTTGATGGAGCAGTCCTGGCTAACCTATGTCGATCAGCTCGAATTCTTCGTCAAAGCCCCGCTGGAACTCCTGCAGGCGGTATTGCCGGATTGGCGTGCCCGTCGATCGGGTCGGGTCATCAATATCGGTTCGGAAGTCGTCGAACTCGGCAATCCGAACTTCGGAAACTATGTGTCTGCCAAGGGCGCAATGCTCGCCATGTCCCGATCGTGGGCGCGCGAGCTGGCCCCCGAAGGCATCACCGTCAATGTGGTCTCCCCCGGCTGGATCCCCGTCGAGCGTCATGCCAGCGCGGACAAGGCCGCCATGCAGGCCTACATTGGCGAGGTTCCTGCCGGCCGGATGGGGTCTCCGGAAGATATCGCCCATACAGTGGTGTTTCTTGCCTCGGAGCAGGCGTCTTTCATCACCGGCCAGAAGGTTGCGGTGAATGGTGGCAGGACGTTGCTTTGAAGTCCCAATCTATGTTGTCTGACACCAGTATCCGGAATATGTGGGAATCTCTGGGATTATCCGGGATTGTACGGGAAGCCGCCTGAAATCAGGCTCTTAGCTGGGGCGGAGCGGGAAATCCCGTCAGTTGTCTTTGACAGGTCAGTTTCGCAAAGGGGCAGTTTCATTGAGAAAACTGCCTGAATTGGAAGTTGCCTCAAAATGCATTCGAGAAAACCTCCAACCGCCTTCAAGTACCCTTCAAGCCCTAAAAACAAGGCTACTTGGGTCGTTCGCGACGCAACGGGCGACCGCGCCCGTGGCGCTTTTTGGCCCTTCCGGCATAAAAAGATTTCCACATTAACGCGGAAATCTTTCGACATTCTCTAATGAGCAAAGAAATCAAGCGGATGGCCGGAGTTCGGTGCCGGGGAGATTTCCACATTTCGGCCGTTTGCGATGTCAGCGTCGTGCCCTCATTTGTGCCGGTTGCGGCAGAACGGTCAATGCTGTTTTGTCTGAATCGTTGCCGTTAATGGAATCATCACCGTCCATCCCTTACTGGGGACAACGTAGTACATCGGAAGGTATCGAACGTGGGGCTTTACGCCGATCTGCAGAAGTCCAAGAGCGAAGAAGACGTCAAGGACGCCTACATCAAAGCTCTCGGGCTGAAGAGCTACTCCAAGAACATCATCGATATCCAGACCAAAGAGGTTTGGTTTGAGGCGAAGGCCAACGGTTCTTGGACCTTCTATGAGATGTTCACTCAGTTGCTTCACTACGTGCAGGTGGCGCTGAACAAGGGCGAGCATGTTCCGGCGCTGCTGTGCGTGGTGGACACGGGGAAGGCTGCTCTGATGCAGAGCAGCCACGTCATCCCGTTCTTGGCTAAGAAGACGATCAAGTGGGGCAAGTCTGCCTCAGCGGTGCCAAAGGAGGCCGTGGACGCGATCTCGATTCACATCGGCACCCACTTCGTGGCCTTTAATATCGAGAATGATGCCGCAGAGTTCGTCACGACAGCAAAGGACGCAATCGCGTCCGGCGCCATTATTCGCACTCAGATCACCCCGGACAACCTCAAGCAGGTGTTCGACAAGTGGGTGGACATGATCGGCCAGGAGATCGAGGATGTCGAGGAGGACAGCTACAACCTTCTCTTTTTCGCCGACATCATGAACGACGGCACCGTTTCGACGCACAAGGATCTGACCGCCAAGCTGCTCTTCATGGACGGTGATCCGGTGTTTGACCTTCACGGCAAGCTCCATGCCCTACGCAACGTGGAAGGCTACCGGCGCTTCTGGTCGATTTACCACCGGCCTCCCAAGAAAGACTATCGGAACGAGATCCTTGAGCGCAGAGACAGCCTGATCCCGGTTGTGGAGCGTGTCTTCAAGGGGGCCTTCTACACCCCGCTGCATGTCGTCGAAAAAGCCTATGATCACCTAGCCTTTGTGCTGGGGAAGAACTGGCAGAAGAAATACAAGGTCTGGGACATGTGCTGCGGGGTCGGGAACCTCGAGGTCAAGCACTCCAACCACCGCAACCTGTTCATGTCGACCCTCGACCACTCCGATGTCGACGTCATGAAGGCCACCAAGACCTGCGTGGCCGCTCACCGGTTCCAGTACGATTACCTCAACGATGACGTCACCGAAGACGGCAAGATCGACTACAGCCTCACGGAAAAGCTCCCGAAGGAGCTCCGGGACGCCATTGCCGCCAAGGAGAAGATCGTCGTCCTGATCAACCCTCCCTATGCTGAGGCCATGAATGCCGGCACAGGGGTTGCGACCACGGTGGTGGGTCGTGCCTTGGGCGGTGACGTTGGGTTCGCGCGCCGGGAGCTGTTCATCCAGTTCCTGCTGCGCATCCAGGCAGAGCTTCCCAATGCAATCGTGGCCATATTCTCGAAGCTCAAGTACGTCAACGCGCCCAATTTCGACGACTTCCGTGACGAGTGGAATGCACGGTATTTGGGCGGGTTCGTTGTCCCTAGCCGTGCTTTCGACGGGTTGAAGGGCGAGTTCCCCATCGGTTTTTTGGTGTGGGACACAGCCAAGAAGCGCAAGGAGCCATTCGAGATCGAGGCGGAGGTGCTCAACAAGCAGGCCAAGCCGATCGGGGCCAAACGGTTCTACGACGTCCCCAAAGACAGGCTGCTCAACGCTTGGATCACGCGCGCCAAGCCGAACTCAACACCGGCTTTGCCCCTAACGAATGCGCTGGAGCCGACGACACGCACCGGCGATGTGCGGGGCACCAGGTGGGCTGATGGTGCAATTGGCGGTATGATCAGCAAGGGATCCGACCTCCAGAACGCGGACGTCACGGTTCTTTTTTCTTCCGGCTACGCCAGCGCCGGCGGCTTTCTGGTGACCAAGGAAAACTTGTGGCAGGCTGCTGTCGTGTTCACCGCCAGGCGCCTCATCCGCCAAACCTGGCTTAACGATCGCGACCAGTTCCTTATCCCTTCCCAGGACATCCCCGAAGAGATGGCCAACGATTGCTTAGTTTGGATGCTCTTCAACAACAGGAACCTCTCTGCCGGCGCCGCTGGCCTCATTTGGCAGGGAAAGAGTTGGTCACTGGTGAACCATTTTATCCCTTACACCGAAAACGAGGTGGGGGCGACAAGCCGATTCGAATCCGACTTCATGTCCAGCCATCTCGCAACCCTGAAGCTTTCAAAGGAAGCCAAGAAGGTTCTGGCTGATGGGAGAAAGGTGTGGTCGGCGTACTTCAAAGCCATCGAGAAGAAGCAGATCGCCAAGAGCATCCGCGACGAGTTCAAGCTTAACAGGGCGGACGTCGGCTGGTACCAGATCCGCAACACGCTGGAGGCGTTGGTCGGCCAAAGCATAGCGGTTTCTGCGCGTCCGCGTGACATTGAATCGTCCTATCGTGCTCTGTCCGAGAAGATCGAGCCGGAGATCTATGCGAAAGGCATCCTCAAGGCGTAAAGGCCTCAGTCGTCGTCCGGCAGCTCGATGATGTCGTGGACCTCGGAGAGGCGTCTCGAGTGAAAGCGGTTGAAGGGCAGCTTTCAGCAATTTACCCTGGGGAATGAACGGCAAAAATGAGGCCGGAAGCGGTCAGGGAAGTCGCCTGCGATATTCGGCGGTTAACTCATAATTGGGTTCCAGGACCGGACAGCCACCTTCGGCCGCAATCAGTCACTTAGTGAGCCCGCTTGGCTCGGTTTCGAGCCGATGAGGTCCTTGAAGGAAATGGCAGGCGCAGTTCGGCAATCGGTCGATTTGCTTGCCATTTCCAGGCTTTCCTAAAGGGCGTTTTCACACCCTCGGTTTTCAATTCTCGACATTTGTTTGCCTGTTGGTCAAGCTGCGATATCCGCAATCTCGCCGTATTGGCACAGCACGCGCGGGCTGCTCATATCGCCGCTTTCCATGTCGACCATCACCGCATAAGCAGCGACACCAACGAACCTGTCCGCCATTGCTCCAGCAAGCCGTTCGGCGGCTGCTGAGTTAGAAGCTTGACGCATCTCGCCGGGAGCAATGTTCCCACGCACTTTCTTAAATGGCATAACGATAAATTTTTCAGATAAAGACATCGGCAATCCTTTCTTTTTAGACCGATGTTCTTATTTTGTTCTCGTAGGTTGTAAAGTCAATCGCAGATTTAGGAGCCGGAGTGGGGAGTGTGAATAAAGATTGCTGCCGACCTTAGTGACGCGCTGAAATCGACACCCGTGCGAGCTGTGGAAAACCGGTGGATTATCGGAGGGGCATCGGGGCATGCCCCGTGAACATGATCCGCCCACCGACACGCAGTTCGTCGATGCGATCGGCAGTAATTTCCTCCGAGGGATACCCAGCGGCGATGTTGTCCGAGGTGAGATAGAGCTTGCCGTCTAATGACCATCGAGCGCGTTTCACCAGGGCGCGGTCCATCACATTGAAGTGATAAATGCGGCCGTCATCGACTTCGGTCTTCGAGGCGTCGGCGATGAGAAGTGCTCCGTCCGGTATCGTCGGCCACATTGAATCCCCGCGAGCTTCTAAGATGTAGCAATAATCAGGGTTTGCGCCGAGGTTGCGTAGGAAGTCGCGGGCGAACGCCACTTCTCCGACTGGCATCTCATTTACCGGTACCAGGCCGCGACCAGCCGATGCCTTTGCATCGAAACGCGGCAGCTGCACGATGTCGACAGAAGACGAGGCCGTCAAAGCGGAAGTCGCTTGGCCAGCATCTAGGCCAGCTAACCAATCGAGTGATACCGCGCACGCTTCCGCGATCTTAGCTGCGATCTCCACGCTTGGTGACGACCCCTTCCCATACATCTTAAGTGTCTGAACTTTTACGCCGACTTTTCGGGAGAAATCGGCGTCGCGCATATCTCCCTGCAGCTGCTTTAGGCGCTCTCCGAACGTCATTAACACCAAAAAGAACGCAATAATTCACGATCTACGTTTTTACGTTGACCAAACTGAATAATTACGTATTCTTCTCCATAAATACGGACCAAATCACCCATGAAAAGGGAGGCCGGCCAGGGCCTCCCTCATCAAACCGAGGATCCACTATGCACCGGCTCCAGCAGGCGGACAAGAAGACCCTAAAGGCGATCGACAAGATTGCTGAGATGACAGCGATTAAAGGTCGGCTTTTCACAGCCGGCCTTACTCTTCTCGACATCGACCGCACGTATCAGCTCCCGCGTGGAACGGCGGGGACGACGCTCCGGGAGCCGAATGCGGCTGGGGAGAGGGCGATCGCTGCAGCTCTCGGTACAAGGCCACATCTCTTGTGGCGGTCGCGTTACCACGCCTCCGGTCTGCGGAAATCCCCTCAACCCCGCGAGAACTATGAGCGTCCGGCGACTATGGCACAACGCCAAAACGGCACGGCTGCGTAGACATGCGCAACCCCTTCATTCCCTCACGTTCCCCGGTTTGCGAGCTTGCAAATCTTGTCCTGATTTTCGGTGTCACGGCCGCGGGCATTGTCGCGGCAGCAGCGGCCCTGGTCGCGAGTTTGATGCCATGACCTTGAACATATTCGACCAGAACGCGCTCTATGACGCGCACCTTCACGCCTGCTTTGCGGCAGTCCGCGAGGGCTTTCCGCATCTTGCGGTTGGCGAAATCGTCGACCCGCCGCATGACTGGTTCGATGCGGCCCTCGCGCGCCAGGTCGTGATGCACCTGATGGTCACGGAATTGAAGTGGCCGAAGCGGCGCGTCGTCGAAGTCGAGAACCGTTCTCGCGAAGCGATCAACCGGGCGCTGCGGACGATCGATGCCCGCCTCGGTAGTCTGCGTTTTGCCGCGCACTACAAGACGATGGCGCTGCGAGCCCGCGCGCTCATCACTCTCCAAACAACAGCAGAAGAAGTCGCATAATGGCCGAGTTCAAGCGCATCTTGATTTCAGACGTCGTCATTCCAGAGCGGCTACGCGCTGTCGAAGAAGAGCATGCGATCGCGATTGCTCAGAGCATCGTCGAGCACGGCTTGATCAACCCCGTCACCGTTCGCAGCACACCCAATGCGAAGGGCGGCAAATATACTCTAGTCGCTGGCGCCCATCGCATCCGCGCTGAGCAGATCAATGAAGAGCCCGAAATCGATGCGATGATCGTCGAGGGCGACAAGGCAGAAGCCCAACTCATCGAAATCACGGAAAACCTCTTTCGCAATGAGCTGTCGGTCATCGACCGCGCGGTATTCGTCCAGTCCTACCGTGACATCTGGGAGCAAAAGCACGGCAAGATCGAAAAGGGTCGGCCAGGAAATAGGATCAACTTGATCCAATTACTCGAAGACGAGAGTGCTGGTGGCTTCTCTAAGCACGTCGCGGATCGCATGGGTGTGTCCGTCGCGGCAGTTAAGCGCCTGAACACGATCGCGCAGAACCTGCATCCGGACATTCGAGCCGCCGTACGCGGGACGGCCATCGCGGACAATCAGTCTGCATTGCTCAAGATCGCAAAGATGGAGCCGCAAAAGCAGCGACAGACTGCCATTGCCTTCCGCACCGAGCAGGATCTGAAAAAGGCGCTTGCGCTGATCGAGCCCGCACCGAAGCTCTCCAAGGCGCAGATCGAACAGGCGACGCTTCTCTCTCGCCTCGTCACAGCTTGGGAAGACGCCAGCGAGGAGACGCGCAATCAGTTCCTGAGCCATATCGGACTTGGCGACGAGCCGGATGCGCTGATGGCAGAAATCCGTAGCGAGGCCGGCGATGAGTAAGCATCCCGGGCAGCTCGACTTCTTCCTGCAGCCGCTCTTTCCCGTTCGTCAGGCTGCGGTCACCATCGACATCGAGCGGTTTCGCGCAAAGCTGAAGCGAGCGATGGCACAGGCCATCAGGGAATGCCCGCACAGCCGCGAAGTCGTCGCAGCTCTCATGGCTCAATATCTCGGCCTGCCAAACCTCTCCAAGACGACGCTCGATGCCTACACGGCCGAGAGCAAGCTTTCCCACGACATCAGCCTTGTCCGTTTCAAAGCTTTCGTTCGCGCAACCGGCGCCCCTTGGCTTTGGGATCTGATCGTCTCGGAGGACGGGCTGATCATGCTTGAGGGCGACGAAGCCCGACTGGCGGAGATCGCCCGCCTTCAACAAGAGCAGCGGGCGCTCGCCCAGGAGCTGAAGGCACTTCGGTCCACTCCCATCAACATCAAGCGACGCGGGCGATAAGCGTGAAGCAGTTCTACTCCATAGCCGAATTGATCGCGGCCAACCTGCCGGACCTTCCGCGCACGGAGAAGAGCCTCGACAACCTTGCCCGCGCGAAGTGGCGCGGTAACGAGGCCATGGCTCGGCAGGTGAAGGGCAAGACGAAGCCGGTTTGGGAATATCACGTTTCACTTCTGCCGCAGTCCGCGCAAACGCGCTTGCTGATTGTGCATTCTGCTCCAGCAAACGACGACAAGGATCTGAAAGCTCAGGAAAAGAAGGCTTTCTGGCAGCGGTACGACGCGTTACCCGCGCACCAGAAAACGATCTGTGAAACCCGTTTGAGAACCCTTCAAATGGCCGACGAGCTTGAGCGCGCCGGCATGTCCGCCAAGGCTGCCGTTCTCATGGCCTGCAATAAGGGTGGCGTCGAAAAGTCGGCGCTCTACGAGTGGCGCCGCATGGTCGAGGGCGTCGACCGCCAGGACTGGCTCGCCGCGCTGGCACCGAACTATACAAATGAGCGGAGCCGCTCGGAGTGCCATCCGATGGCGTGGGAATATCTGACGTCTGATTATCTCCGTGCGGAAGCGCCGAAGTTCTCCACCTGCTATCGCCGCATGATCAAGGTGGCCGCGAAGCAGGGGTGGTCGCCGATCCCGCATGAACGCTCCCTTCGCCGTCGCTTCGACGCTGAAGTGTCTGCAGCGGTCCAGCAGCTGGCTCGCAAGGGGAAGGAAAAGGCAAAGGGGCTCTATCCCGCCCAGCGACGCACGCGGTCGCACCTGCACGCTATGCAGATGGTCAATATGGATGGCCACAAGCTGGACGTCTTCGTTTCGGTGCCATGGTCGGAACAGCCGGTTCGCATGTTCCTGCTCGGCATCCAAGATCTCTATTCCGGCAAGATCGTCGCCTGGCGGATCTCCGATAGCGAAAACAAAGAAACGGTCCGTCTCGTCATCGGCGATATGGTCGAGCGATACGGCATTCCCGATCGCATCTATCTCGATAACGGTCGCTCCTTTGCTTCGAAGTGGATCTCCGGGGGCGCGGCAACGCGATATCGCTTCAAGGTCCGCGAGGAAGATCCGGAAGGCCTTCTCGTCACGCTTGGCATCGAGCCGCGTTGGACCAACCCTTATTCCGGTCAGTCCAAGCCGATCGAACGCGCCTGGGGCGATCTGGCCGAGAACATTTCCAAGCATCCCTATTGTGCCGGCGCCTATACCGGCAACAAGCCGGACGCGAAGCCGGAAAACTACGGCAGTCGCGCCGTGCCTCTTGATGGTTTCCGCGCGCATGTCGGGCGTGAGATCGCCGAGCATAACGCGCGCGTTGGCCGGAAGTCTCAGACCTGCAAAGGCCGCAGCTTTGACGAGACGTTTCAGGCGAGCATCGACGGCGGCGCTATCGTGCGGTGGCCTACCGCTGCCCAGCGAGCACTCTGGCTGCTCGCCTCGGAGGCCATCCGGGCACAGAAGGGCAGTGGGGAGATCCACTATCACGGCAACCGCTACTGGAGCCGTGAGCTGAACCAGCACGCCGGGAAGAAGGTGACGATCCGGTTCGATCCCGACAACCTGCACGGCTCGATCCGCGTCTACGATCTGAAAAACGCCCTGATCTGCGAAGCGCCCTGCATCGCCGATGCCGGTTTCGACGACCAGGAGGCAGCTCGCCAGCACGCTCGCAGACGCCGCGATTTTCAGAAGGCCGTCGCGGCAGAAAAGGCAGCTGCCGCAGCTCTCAGCGCCGCCCAGCTGGCCGATCTCCTGTCGAAGGGCGAGATAACGGCCCCTCAACAAGAGCCAATACGCCCAAAGGTCACGCGAATAGCTACCGGCAATCTGGCGCTCAAATCGCAGCCGGCTGGCGACAACGCGACCTTTGAAGACAGTTTTTCCCGCGCCTTGTCCCGTGTGTCGGGCGATCGCGCGGTCATCCAATTCCCACAGGGGGATCGGTCGGGAAAGTAGTGCGTCCGATCGGAATAGCAGAGCCGAAAAGTAGTGAGTGCGGTTCCACAAAAAAATAGGGCGGGGTCAAAGCCCCGCCCGCCAAATCAGCCCCAAAGGGCAACACAGAGGAACCTTATTATGAATAAACACGTCGACACAAGTAGGCTTACCGGCTGGGAACAGCCCGAGCCGTCGATCGAGTTTGTATCCAAGCATCTTGATGACCTGGACGACTGGCGTGGTATCCGTGAGCACGTTGCGGAACTCGCCATTGCCAACGGCTGGAGCAAGGCAGAAGTCACCCGCCGCAGCGGCATGAAAGAGGGCACCTTCAGCCAATGGTTCTCGGGCTCGTATCTCGGCCGGCTGGAGAACATGAACCGCCTGATGCGCCAGTGGGTGGATGCGGTAATGGAAGCCGCTGCCGTGCCGGCGATCCCGATATCACCAACGTTCATCAAAACCCGCATCGCGTCTGAAATTACCCAGACGCTGCAGTGGGCGCAGATGACGGCCGACCTCGTCATGATTACAGTCGGCGCCGGCTTCGGCAAGACTGCCACCTGCAGGCATTACCGAGCCACCCATCCGCATGTCTATCATGCCACCATCAGCCCACACACGAAGACCGTTCACGGCATGCTCGTCGAGCTGGCGGCGGAGCTGGATATCCACGAGCACAATCCGGCGAAGCTCACCCGCGCGATCGGTGCGAGACTCCAGAGGATAGGGGGCGGCTCGCTGCTTATCATCGACGAGGCGCAGAACCTCGTGGATGACGCGATAAACCAGCTAAGGCACTTCTCAGATATCTATCAGTGCGGCATCGCCCTGGTCGGCAACGAAGAAGTCTATTCCCGCTTCGCCCGGCAGGCAGCAGGGAAATCATACGCACAGCTCAAGCGGCGAGTCGGCAAGCACCTCAAGCGCCAGAAACCCTACGCCGAAGATATCGCAACATACATCCGAGCTTGGAACGTCACGGATATCGACAGCGTCAAGCTGTTGACGGGGATCGGCATGAAAGGTGGCGCTCTCGGGCAGATCGACAAGACGATGAAGCTCGCCAGCATGCTCGCCCTTGCGGACGATCGCGCCGTTACCGTCCAGGACATCGGCGACGCCTGGAAAAACCGTGACGTGGAGGATCTGGGATGAGCGCCGCCCTGACCCTCAGTATGGAACTTGCGCATGCCCGTAGGCGGTTCGACCAGATCGTAGCGCCAGACCGTTCGGAAGATGCGGAAGTCGTCGCATTCCGCAAGCAGCTCCTTACTCTCGGCAAACTCGCTGAAAGCCTTGAGCGCGAGGTCCAGATCTACCGGCTTTGCGAAGCCGGCAAGACTGGCCGCGAAGTCATCGAGCAGCTCGCCGCCGAGGCCGCTGCCGCCTTCATTCTCAACAGAGACGACAACGTCATCAGACCGGATTTCGGGAGAAAGCCATGAGCTGCGCATTGCCATCCACCTGCCTTATCGAAATCCGGGACGGGCTGAAGCCGTGCGTTCACGGTGGGCGGTTTTTCACCAGCGAGGACGTCGGCAACCTCATTCGCCGCCTGAATACGGTGATCTCGCTCTCCGAGGAGATCGAAGAGGAGAAATCCTCGCTCGAACGGCGGGAGCGCCTCTTCACCGGCCATACGCGTGGTCCTGCTTTGGTCGGCCCGAACGTTGTCGCCTTTCCAGGCGGTCCGCCGACAACTGGTGGCCACGCGTAGCGGCCACCATCCCGAAACCATCGAAACATCAATTTAGGATCGCCGAAATGGAAAGCGTCATCATCGAACAACAGTCCCGCACCGAAGCTGCAGCGGGCATCACGGTCGTAAACGGCAAAGGGTACATGAGCGACGCCAAGGGCAGTCTCGTGCCCGTGGAGAACGTAAAGCCGGAGCACAAGCTCGAAGATGAAGTCGTGCGCAAGATCGTCGCTTTTGCCGAAGAACTGTCGGCGCAGATCGAGCGGTTCCGGGGCCACACGATGACCGACCTGGGCGACTTCGATGCACTCCTCTCCCAGGAGTACGGCTCGAAGATCGGCGGTGCGAAGGGCAATCGCACCTATCAAACGTTCGACGGCCTGATGCAGGTGAAGGTCCAGATCTCCGACTTCGTCGATTTCGGCCCGCAGCTGCAGACCGCGAAGAAGCTGCTCGACGAGTGCCTAATGGAGTGGTCAGCCGACAGCCGACCGGAGATCCGTGCTGTCATCACCAAGGCCTTCAGCACGGAGAAGGAAGGACAGGTCAACCGCTCCGAGATCTTCATGCTGCTCCGGTTGGATATCCCCGATGAGCGCTGGCAGGACGCCATGCGCGCGATCCGCGAGGCCATGCGGATCACGGGCTCGAAGGAATACGTTCGTTTCTATAAGCGTGCCTCAATCGAGGAGAAGTTCCAGAACATCACCATCGATCTGGCAAAAGTGTGAGGCGTGACGATGCGACGCTTCAGCTTTGATCAGCTATCCTCAAATACAACTTGGATTTGGTCCTGGGGATATAGACCGGGAGCCATCGCGATTGGGATGCCTTGGTATTCGCCAGAAATCCCCATCTGGTGGAGGCTGTTGCTGACTCTGATCCCACGCGGCTTGAGATCTCGATGGGTTTGCAGGATCTCTTCCAGGCGCTTGAGAACCTCATCGACTGTTAGATCCCCGACTAGGGTGGTTGTGACTTGCATGGCGATAACCCTCCAACGTCGTCGTCGCTGTCAATGTATGTCACGTAAGTTCAGTTTATCAACTCGACGCGATACCCAATCGCCTCTAACGCATGTGCTGTTAGCCTTGGTAGATTTCGCGTATCTCCGCCTCCCAGCGCGTGACCTCCGCCAAAAGAGCTCGAGATTCGAAATCAAGTCCGAAACACATTTCGCGGATGTGTTGGTCAAACTTTTCGGGTGCGTGATCCGAGTTTGGCCAGAATTCGGGAAAATCTTTTGTCCGATCCGGGAAATTGGCCATCAACTCCTCAAGCTGCCGCTTGTACCTGACAAACACGGTGTCCAGTTTCGCGTCGAACAGGCCTCGCTCATAGTCTCCGATCGAGACCAGCTTGTCCAAAAGGTGAGACGACGACCGCAGCAGCTCCAAGTAGCAGGTGCGAACCTCACGGCTCCAGCGAATTTCGGCATCGCCCCGCAGGTACAATTCAAATTCCGCGGATCGATTTGCAACGTAGTTGAGGCGACTGGTCAAATCATTCGTCAGGCGGCCGATCGCAAAGAGATCGCGACGCTGGTTCAAAAACATCTGCTGCCTATGTCTCCGCTCTTGGGCTGCATCCGTTGCAACAGACTGGCTAATCGTAATGGCAGCGGCAAAAACAGCAAGGATACCAACGATCAGCCCCTGATAGTCGTAGATGAATTTTCCCCAAATATCCTGCTTGCCGCCGAACAATGCGGGGATAAGAAGCCCAACGATCGCGGCGAACGAAGCCGCCAAAATTATTCTCTTTTGATGCATGGGAATCGCTTTCTCGACGGCTTCGGAGGTCGCAACAGATCGCACGGTTTTGTGGTGGCCGGAAGCAGTGCGTTCAGTTGCGCTGCCGTGCCACTCGTTGACCGGGAGGGCGATCAATGAGTTCGTCGATTGCCGCCATACATGTCGCCAAAAAACAGATGGGACTCGATGACGATATCTATCGCGCTAAGCTCGCTCGGATCACAGGGAAGACGTCCGCCAAAGACATGACCGAAGGTGAGCGCCAACGTGTGCTCACAGTTTTTCGCAGCGAAGGTTTCGCGCTAACTCCTGCGGCTCGGCGCGCCGATGGCCGGCAGAAGCTCACCGGCAGATACGCCAAGAAGCTCCAGGCGCTCTGGATCGCCGCCTGGAATCTTGGCATCGTCCGCGAGCGTGACGACGCTGCTCTCGTTGCCTTCGTCAAGCGTCAGACAGGCATCGACCATACGCGCTTCCTCTTCCATGCCGACGATGCTAACCGCGCGATCGAGGCGCTGAAAAGCTGGATGCGCCGCGAGGCAGGCGTCTCCTACGGAAACACCAACGGCCATGATTGGCTTTCCGTCGATGGTGCCAAGGTCGCATGGGCGCAGTGGGAGATCCTGACACCTGACGCTGACCTGATGGTGCGGAAGGGCTTTGATCAGGAAGTGTGCTGCCTCACCGGTGCGGCGCTTCTTCAGGAGGTGAAGGGTTCGGGTTGGCAGACAGTCATGAACCACTTCGGACAGCAGATCCGCCAGCGCCGTACAGGGTCCGAAACCTGATGGACGCGCAGCTCCCACTCCTCACTTGGGAAAAACAGGCGGAACATTTCCGCCTGCAGGCGAGCCGTGAGGAGCTGCTCATCCGGATCTCAAAGCTAAGGCCGCACGCGCACAAGCGCCTCGCCCTAGAGGAGCGCGTCCAGCAAATCACACTTCGTCAGATGGAAATCGAGAACGAACTGCACGATCGGACGAGGGCTCTAAGCCGATGATCGAGATCCCTGAAAATCTTCAGCCTTATGTCGATGCGATCGGCGAGGATCTGACGCTCAAGTTTATCATGCGCTTTGGGGGGGCACCTGTTTATCTCTCGTCCGACCCGAGAAGTGATAGCGATGTGGTTGCGGCCATTGGCGTAGAAGCTATGAAGAGCCTTGCCAAGGTTCTCGGGCCAGGTCAGATTAATCGCGTACCGATCGCTCGCGAATGGACGGCGCGAAAGCTGAAAGTGCAGGGCTGGTCAACGCTTTCGATCGCCCGAGAACTCAGGGTTACCGACGAGACCGTTCGGCGTATCTTAAATGGCCGTAACGGGCGCGATCGCCAGATATCATTTCCCTTTTGATCGTTGCCCCCCTTGTCTGAGGGGCAGGTAAAACTCCTCCCGATAAAGCAGTTTTATCCCACATTTGAGGGATAAAATGATGACGTTCGACGCGTGGCTTATCAGCCGCCTCCGCGCACACGGGGCATATTCAGGCGTTTCTGACGGTGCCTATGGCCGGGCAGTAATCGAGGCGCTGAAGAGGGTTCAGCAGGCCGAAGGTCTTCCGGTGACCGGCGTCGCCGATGAAGAAACCGTTGCTGTTCTTCGTGGTCCCGGCAATTCGCGCGATCTCTTAGGAAATGATCCGACCGCTCCGGCAATTCCGGCCGAGCCGTCGTGGATGCGCGAAGCACGCCGCCTCATGGGCACCAGGGAAATTCCCGGCTCGAAATCCAACCCCGTCATCCTGTCCTGGGCGAAGGCGCTGAGCGGTTGGGTTGCTTCCTTCTACAAGGATGATGATACCGCCTGGTGCGGCCTGTTCATGGCCCATTGCTTCGGCCTGACCTTGCCGATCGAACCACTACCGTCCAATCCGCTTTCCGCCCTGGCATGGTCTCAGTTTGGCCAGGGGCTGCGGGAGCCGGCGCTTGGCGCGCTGCTCGTCTTCAGCCGCGAGGGCGGCGGCCATGTTGGCCTATATGTCGGCGAAGACGCCGACAGCTATCATGTCCTCGGCGGCAATCAGAGCAATTCCGTTTCGATCACGCGGGTCGCCAAATCGCGTTGCGTTGGCATCCGCTGGCCGAAGTCGGGAGAGCGCCTGGTTGGCGGCCGCATCCGGCTTCAGCCAAACGGTGAGGTTTCCCGCAATGAAGCCTGACCATCGCTCATTTAAACCGAGCTATAGCCTGACACGCCGGCAGCTCTGGGCGTCGTTCTGGCTGGCATGGCTTGCGAACGGCTTCATCCTTGTCGGCGCCATCGTCTATCACTCGGCCGAGGCCGTGGCGCTGGCGCCGACCATCACGCCGAGCACCTTCCTGTTGATTGCCAGCATGCTCGGCATCCATCGTTTCGCAGGAGCCCAGGACTTCCGCGCCGCTGCAGAATTGGCTTCTACCCCGCCACCCTACAATCCGCGCGATGAGCCGAACGCCTCGGGAGAAGTTCAATGAGCGAGCTGCTTACGAAGCCGGCAGCTACTTTGATTGGTGCGGCGATCCTCATGATCGTCGCACTGCTTATCGGTCTGCTCGGCGTCCGCGAGATCCGGGGCATGATCGACGATGCGGTCGCGCTGAAGGCCAGCGAGCGGGACAGCTTCTGGACCGCCAAGATCGAGAAGGGCAATGCCGACCTCAACAAGCGGGCCGCCGACCAGGCTGCCGCAATCGTCAAGATCCAGTCGGACATGGCCGACAAGAACCGTGCGGATCAAATCGCGCTCCACAATTTGAGGGAACAGAATGCGCTTCTTCCACATGGCAACGACTGTGGCCTTAGCGGCGATCGCGTCGGCTTGCTCCCCGACTGATCGCGAGCGGCCGGTCGTTACGATCGCGACAACCCCCGCAAAAATTCCGGTGCCCGACGAATGGCGGCGCCCGTGCGAAACCGCCCCAAAGCCCGAGGTTGATCCGGCCACTGGCAAAGCGCCTGAAGACAAGGTTTTTGACATGACTTCTACCGATCGTTTCGAGATCCATTCTTGCGATCGGCGCCGTGCCGCCGCAGTGGCCGCGATCGACGTTCACAATGGTGGGGCGCCCTGATGGAGCTGAAGGATCTCTTCATGTGGGCCTCGATCATCAGCTCACCGATCCTCTCGGTGATTGCGATCGTCGGGCACCTCAATCGCTGGGCCTCCTCGGGCGAAGAAGCGCTTCGGTCGAAACAGGCATCGCAGGAATCGAAACTGATCGACCACGATCGCCGCATCCAGTCCATCGAGGGCGAGCTGAAGCATCTCCCGACCAAAGATCAGGTCAACGATTTGAAGCTCGCCATTAGCGAACTTGGCGGTGCCGTCAGCACCATGAAGGAAACAGTCGCCAGCGTTCAACGGACGGTGCACCGCATCGACGACTGGCTGAGAGAAGACAGCAAGGTTGGATAATGGTCTCCTTTGAAGAACATTCGGCGCGAGACGCGCGCCTCGTCATCCTTCGCGGCCTCAACGATCAGACCGATGGCCGCATGAACGAAGCGCTGCTGACCCAGCTGCTTCTCACCTTCGGTCACAACCGTAGCCGCGAATACGTCCGGACCCAGCTCAACAAGCTGAAGGAGCTGGACGCGGTCACCATCGTCCAGGCGGGCACGGTAATGATCGCCAGCATCACCCGTGCCGGCATCGATCATGTCGAGCGCCGCTCCATCATCGAAGGCATCGCCCGCCCTTCGCCGGAGGAATGAGATGGCGAAGGGACGTAGCCGACTTTCAGGGATTGAACTGCTCCCCGAGGAGTGCTCGGAGATCGTAGCCTGGGCAGCACGCGAGCTGCAGGACCGCGACAAGACCCAGACGGACATCTATTCCGAATTCGTCGGCAAGATGCAGGCGCTGCAGAAGGAATTCCGCGGCGAGCTGGAATTTCGCATTCCGAGCTTTTCGGCCTTCAATCGCTACAGCATCAAGCTTGCGACGCTGTCGAGCCGCCTCAACCAGACGCGCGAGATCGCCGCGACGATCGCCGAGAAGTTCGACGCCAAGGCTTCCGACAATCTTACCCTGATTGCCGCCGAGGCGATCAAGACCCTCGTCTTCGAACTGCTCACCAATGCCGGCGAGGCCGGGCTTGATCCCAAGGGCGCCATGTCGCTTGCGAACGCCTTGCGATCGGCGACGCAGGCACAGGGCGTATCGCTTGCCACCCGGCAGAAGGCCGAGGCCGAATTCGCTGCCAAGGCCAAGGAAGCCGTCCAGGCCGTGGCTAAGGTCAAGGGCCTTACCGAGGACGGCGCCAACGAAATCCTCGATCGCATTCTTGGTGTCACGAAATGACGGCGCTTCCGACAAAAGAGGAATGGGCAGAGCTTCGCCGCCTTTCCACCGACACCGTGCTCGATCTCGTCCAGCAGCATGGCGAGCGGCGCGCGCTCCTCGGCTACCAGCAGCGCACGATCGCGCTGCTCGAAACTGCCGGTTGCCGCGTGCTCTTCATCGAGAAGAGCCGCCGTATCGGTTTGACATGGGGCTTTGCTTCCTATGCCGTGCTGCGCGCCGGCCGCGCCAAGAAGGCCGGCGGCATGGACGTGATGTACATCTCCTATTCCCAGGAGATGACGCGCGAGTTCATCGACGCATGCGCCATGTGGGCGCGGGCCTTCTCCAGTGCTGCCTTCGAGATGGAAGAATTCCTCTTCGACGACGGCGATGACGAGGGGCAGCGGTCGATCCAGGCGTTCCGTATCCGGTTCGCATCTGGCTTCGAAGTCATCGGCCTGTCATCGGCGCCGCGCTCGCTGCGCGGTAAGCAGGGCGTTGTCATGATCGACGAGGCCGCCTTCGTCGATAACCTTAAGGAGCTTTTGAAGGCGGCTCTGGCATTCCTGATGTGGGGCGGTCAGGTCGTTGTCTGCTCGACCCACAACGGTACCGAAAACGAGTTCAATCTGCAGATCCAGGACATTCTTGGCGGCCGGTCGAACTACAAGCACCTGCGCATCGATTTCGACCAGGCGCTGCAGGAAGGGCTCTATGAGCGCATCTGCCTCGTCACAGGCAAGGAGTGGACGCCGGAAGCCGAGGCCGAGTGGCGGCAGGAAATCATCAAGTTCTACGGTGACGGCGCCGACGAGGAACTGTTCTGCGTTCCGACGATGGGCAACGGCGCCTGGTTGACAGGGCCGCTCATCGAGGCGCGCATGACCTCGGATGCGCCGGTGCTGATATTGGAGCTGCCGGCGGACTATCTGCAGCTCGACAAGCTGAAGCAACAGGCCCTGATGGCGCCGTTCCTGGAGCAGTTGGATGAGGCGCTGGCGAAACTGCATCCGTTGCACCTTCATGCCTTCGGTTTCGACTTCGCCCGCGTCTCCGACCTTTCGGTTGCGACGTTGCTGGCGGTGACACTGGATATGCAGCGCAAGAGCGCGGTGACCGTCGAAATGCGCAACGTTCCGGGCGACGAACAGAAGCTCGTCACCCGCACCATTCTCAAATCGGCAAAGCGCCTGGTCGGTGCTGCCTTCGACGCGACCGGCATGGGCTGGACCGTCGCCGAAGACATGGGGCGAGAATTTGGTCTGCGTACGACAGAAACGCCGGCCGGCCTGATCGAGGCGATCAAGTTCACCTCGAATTCGGATTGGTACCGAACCGAGATGCCGCCCTTGAAAGTGGCCTTCGAAGACGGCGCGATCTCGATCTCGAAGAATGCCGAGCACATGTCCGACCTTCGCCTCGTGAAGATCATCCAGGGCATTCCTCGTATTCCCAATGTCAGGACCGGCGGCGAAAGCAAGAAGCGCCACGGTGACTATGCGGTCGCCCTGGCGCTCGCCTACTACGCCAGCCGCATGCAGTGGACGGAATTTTCCTACACGCCCGTGCCGCCTGCCGCTTCGAAGTTCGACACTCCCAACACCGATCGTGACGATGGCGCGCCTTATCGGCTCGCGACCATGCGTCGATCGAGAGGACTTTACTGATGGCCCCGAAGATCCTTGACCAGTATGGCAACCCGATCAGCACCGCCGCCCTGAAGAAGGAGCAGGCCGCGCCGACCATGGCAGGCGTGCGCCGGCCGAACACGGACCATCAGGCCTCGGGCCTCACGCCTGGGAAGCTCGCCCGGTTTCTGCGATCGAGCGTCACCGGCGATCCGGAAGCCTATCTGGCGCTTGCCGAGGACATGGAGGAGCGCGACCTTCATTATGCCGGCGTGCTCGGCAGTCGTAAGCTTCAGGTGGCCGGACTTGAGATCTCCGTCGAAGAGGCGGGTGAAGCGCCTGAGGACATCGAGAACGCCGAAATGATCCGGCAGTTCATCAAGCGTGATGCCTTCGAGACCGAGCTGATCGATATACTCGATGCGATCGGCAAGGGTTTTTCCTGCACCGAGATCATGTGGGACACGTCCGAGCGGCAGTGGGAACCGTCTGCCCTAAAGTGGCGAGATCCGCGCTGGTTCCGGTTTGCCGATGAGGACGGCGAGACGCCGTTGCTGCGTGACGTCTCCGGCGATCAGCCGCTGGCGCCGTTCAAATGGATCTTCCACCAGGCGAAGGTCAAATCGGGCCTGCCGATCCGTGGCGGCATCGCGCGTGCCGTCTGCTGGACCTTCCTGTTCAAGAGCTTTGCCGGCAAGGACTGGGCGATCTTCTGCGAGGCCTACGGCCAGCCGCTGCGCCTCGGCAAGTATGGTCCAGGCGCGAGCGAAGAGGACAAGGCGATCCTCCTGCAGGCGGTTGCCAATATCGGCGTCGATTATTCGGCGATCGTGCCGGCGAGCATGGCCGTCGAATTCGTCAAGGCCGATATCTCCGGCTCGCATGAGCTTTACGAGAAGCGATCGGACTGGCTCGACCGGCAGGTTTCGAAGCTGGTGCTCGGGCAGACCGGCACGACCGACATGAGCGGTTCCAGCGGTTACGCCCAGGCGAAGGTTCATGACGGCGTCAAGGCCGACATCGAGCGCTCCGACGCCAAGCAGCTCGCCGCGACCCTCAACCGCGATCTGGTCACGCCGTACATCGATCTCAACAAGGGTCCGCAGAAGAAGTATCCACGGATCAAGATCGGCCGGCCCGAGGCTGTTGATCTCGACAAGTGGATGGGCAACGTCAAGACCTTCGTCGATATGGGCGGCAAGGTCGGTCAAGGCGTCGTTCGCACCAAGCTCGGGGTCGCCGAGCCGAAGGCCGAGGAGGAGTTGCTGGTACCATCTGCCAGAGCACCGGCGCCGCAGCTCGACACCGGTGATGACGGTCAGCCGCAACCGCCCGAAAAGAAGAAGCCGATCGGCGTTTCGGCACAGCGCGCCGCGCCGATCGCCGCGCCAGCCGACGCGATTGACCGCTCGATCGACAGCATGATCGAGGATGACGGCTGGACCGTCGCGCCGATGATCGAGGGGTTGGAAGAGAAGCTGGCGAAGGCAACTGGCTTGGACGATGCTCGCCGTATCCTTGCCGATCATTTCCGGACGATGGACGTTGACGCCCTTGCCGACAAGCTCGCCCAAGCCGTCTTCGCGTCTCGCCTTGCCGGCCTCGGCAATGATCCCTTGAGCGATGAGGCCTGATCTTGGTTGTCGAGCTGAAGCCGCTCCCTCCCGCCGATGCGATTGCCGCCTTCGACCGGCGCAAGCCGAACCTCGTCGAAACCTTCTCCTGGCAGGACGCTTGGCAGGAAGATCATGCGACCATGTTCACGGTCGCGAAGTCGGCCGGGTTCGACATCTTGACGGACATTTCCGACGCCCTTGAAAAGGCTTTGAAGGAGGGGAGAACCGTCCGCGACTTCTCCAAAGACCTCAAGCCAGTTCTCCAGGCAAAGGGATGGTGGGGCAAGCAGCTCGTCGAAGATCCCGGTACCGGCGACCTGGTCGCGGCCCAGCTCGGCAGCACGAGCCGGCTGAAGCGGATCTTCGATACCAACATGCGCGTCTCTTATGCCGCCGGCCATTGGGCGGGCTTCGAGCGCAACAAGGCGGCTCGGCCCTATCTGCGTTATGTCGCGCTGCTCGACGATCGGACCCGGCCGGCCCACCGCGCCAGGCACAATCTCGTTCTGCCCGTCGACCATCCCTATTGGGACATGTGGGCCCCGCCGTGCGGCTGGAATTGCCGCTGCACCCTGCAGAGCCTGTCGCAACGCGACATCGAGCGTCTGCAGCGCCAGGGCGAAGTTTTGAAATTCGAACCGATCGAAGACAGCTTCCGGAACTTCGTCAACAAACGCACCGGCGAGATCATGCGCGTTCCTGACGGCATCGATCCGGGCTGGGCCTACAATCCGGGACGAGCCGGCTACGAGGCGCGCGTCAACCAAGCGATCGCCGAGAAGGTCGCCGACGCGCCGCCCGAGCTGGTGGACGCGGCGGTCCAGGAGCGTGTGGCGAGCAGCGCCTTTGCCCGCTTCATCGATCGGCCGCAGGGAAGCATGCCGGTCATGGCGATCGCGCCCGAGGTCGCCCAGGCGCTTGATATCGATTCCAGCGTTGCGCTTTTGTCGGCCGAGACGATGGTCAAGCAGAAGACACGTCATCCGGAGCTGACGGTCGATGATTACCGGTTACTGCCGTCACTGTTTGCAGAGGCGACGGTCGCCGTCCAGGATGGCCCACTATCCATCGTCTTCCTTCGACTGGCGACGGGGCGCTGGCTGCATGCTGTCGTCAAATCGACGAAGAGCAGGAAGGCAGCATTCCTGACGAGCTTCCGGTTTACGACCGAAGACCGCATTCCGGCGATCCTTGCACGACCAGGCGCCAAGATTATCTTTGATCGAAGAGGGGAGTGACGTGCGCGGTAGGGCCTCGCGTGAACCCTACATGATGCTCCCATCCAAAGATGGTGCCACGGCCGCGAGAATATCACCGTGTCACGCGCACGAGGCCAGTATAGCATCTTGAAACGCAGTCTTCAAATTTCGGGCGTAGACGCGTTTGCACCCCCTCGGACGGCCGGTTATGGCCGCCATACCCCTGAAACGCGTCCACGGGCTTCAAAACGGCTTCAAATTTCGATCCCTTCCGGCATTGCCCATCGGATCTGCGCGAGCTACCTTCTCAATCATCCCCATCAGCGTTTGATCTGATCCCATCCCACGTCTCAGGGAATTTTTTGGGCTGGGGCCGACTGGCATTGTCGGCCCATGGAAAACGCTCTCGCTCTTCTCGCAGCTTCCCTGCTGTCTGCTCACGTCGTCGATATTTCGGCAGCGAGCCCTGACGGCATCTGGATCAAGCTCTTCTCGGCCGGCACGTTCTACGGTCGCGATGGTCGCGGTCCCTATAATGCCGGCGACGAGACGAGCCTTAAGCGCATTGCCGACATGACCAGGCGCTACCACGGCCAGACCGATATCGTCATCGACTATGAGCATCAGAGCCTCAAGTCACAAGAGAACGGCAAGCCCGCGCCGGCATCCGGCTGGATCAAGGAAGTCGAAGGCCGTGCCGATGGTTTCTATGGCCGGGTCGAATGGACGGCTGCGGCTGCCGCGCTGATCGACGCCAAGGAATATCGGTATCTGTCGCCGGTCTATTTCCACACCAAAGACGGCGACATCCTCGCGCTTCAGAACGTGGCGCTCACCAATTCACCGAACCTCGACCTCGGTGAAGTCTCTGCCCACTCGATTTTTTCAGCAGCCAACCGAACAGAGGTATCCATGAAACAGATACTCGCCGCCCTCGAACTTGCCGATGGCGCCAGCGAGAGTGATGTGCTGATCGCCATCAACTCGCTGCTGACCAGCTCGACGGCCATTGCCGTTGCTGCCGGTCTGACGAAGGACGCAAAGTCTGAGGCGATCGCCACGGCCGTCCAGTCCGCCATTGCCGATCGCAAGAAGATCGCGATCGCCGCCGGCCAGGCCGAGAATGCCACGATCGATCAGATCGTCGCCGCATTCCAGTCGGCCCAGACTGCCGGCACCGTCGATCCGACGAAGTATGTGCCGATCGCCCAGGTGCAGGCCATGCAGGCCGACATCAAGTCCCTCATTTCCCGCAACGCTGACACCGATGCTGAAACCGCCGTTGGCGAAGCGATCAGGGATGGCAAGCTGGCTCCCTCACTGAGGGAATGGGGCATCTCGCTCCATAAGGCCGACCCAAAGGCCTTTGCCGACTTCACCGGCAAGGCGCCCGTCCTCACTTCGGCGCAGCGTGCTTCGGCCAACCCGCCGACCACGTCGGCGACCGTCGAGCTGGATGACGCTGAAGTCGCCGTCATGCGGCAGATGGGTCTCAGCGCCGAGGACATGAAGAAGTCCAAGGCCAACCAGGAGGCAAGCCGTTGACCCCACTTTCCGCAGATCGCAACACGCCGCGCCGTGATCGGACGACCCGTCACGTGCCGCTCGCCGCCGCCACGAAACTCTTTGCTGGCGGCATGTCCGCCATCAATGCCGCCGGTAACCTCGTTGCCGTCACGGCTTCCACCACGCTGAAGGGTGCGGCACGCACCGCCAAGCAGGTGGATAACTCCACCGGTGCCGCTGGCGACCAGACCGGCGAACAGGAGCTGGGCACGTTCCGTTGGAACAACTCCACCTCCACCGATCTCATCACCCGCGCCGATATCGGCTCCGACGCTTATGGCGTGGACGACCAGACCGTCGCGAAAACCAATGGCGGCGGCACCCGGTCTGTCGTCGGCAAGATCGCCGACGTCGATGACATCGGTGTCTGGGTCACTCACACGTAAGGGCTCCTCTCGATGGAAATTAATGCTGTAAATCTTCGCGCCGCCGGCGTCGGCTTCAATGCCGCCTTTCAACGCGGCCTCGGCGTTGCCGCGTCTCAGTATCTGCGCGTTGCGACGGTTGTTAACTCGACGACGTCGAGCAACGAATACGGCTGGCTCGGCAAGGCGCCGCGCTTCCGCGAATGGATCGGCGATCGCGTTATCAACGCGATGTCGAAAAGCGGCTACACGCTGAAGAACAAGTCCTACGAAAACACCATCTCCGTCGATCGCGATGACATCAGCGACGACAACCTCGGCATCTATGGTCCCCTGTTCGAAGAACTCGGCAGCTCGGCAATCACGTTCCCGGACGAGCTCGTCTTCGCGCTGATGAAGCTCGGCTTCTCGTCCAACTGCTATGACGGCCAGTATTTCTTCGATGTCGATCACCCGGTTCTCGACGAGAAGGGCAACACCGTCTCCGTCGCCAACACTGACGGCGGCAATGGTGCGCCCTGGTTCCTGATGGACGTTTCCCGGCCGCTGAAGCCGATGATCTTCCAGAGCCGCAAGCCGTTCACGAACCTTGTCAGCAAGGACAAGGAAGAAGACGACAACGTCTTCACCCGTAAGGAATTCGTCTACGGCATCGATGGCCGTTGCCAGGTCGGCTTCGGTTTCTGGCAGCAAGCCTGGGGCTCCAAGCAGACGCTCGACGTTGCCCACTATGAGGCCGCTCGCGCCGCATTGACCGGCATGAAGGGCGACTATGGCCGCCCGCTCGGCCTCAACCCGAACTTGCTGGTCGTCGGCCCGAGCCTCGAAGGCGCGGCCAAGCGCATCGTCCAGAGCGTCCTGGTCAACGGCGGCGAAAGCAACCCGTGGGCCAACACCGCCGAAGTTCTGATGGTTCCCTGGCTGGCATAGCGGACCCGCCAGCTTGCTTCCGCCCGGCATCTTCCCGCCGGGCGGGAATTTCGCAGGGGATCGATGGCGATCCTCTTCGCAACTCCCGAAGGACAGTTTAATGACGTCTTCAAAGAACAGATCCAGATCCACGGCTCCGACCAATGCTTCGGCTGCGTCCACCACGACGGAACTCGATGTCCATTCGGAGCCCGGCACTGCCGACGCCAACAGCGTAGCAGTGTCCCCGCCGGGTACGAGCGAGCCCGGCGGGACCAATTCCCGCAGCGAAGAGAGCGGCGATGCTGCCGGCGAGACTTCGGTCGAGCTGGTGAAACCGTCGGAGGACATGGAACCGACCCAGGCCATTCCGGCCGAGGCGGCAACACCTGCCATCTCCGGCATAACCCCGGAAGTGGAAGCATCGGCTTTCGGGCGTTTCAACTTCACGCCTGAAGAACAGGCAGACATCGCCAGCGGCATGACCAGTGCCGAGGAGATTATCCGGAACGAACTTGCCCTGCTTGGCTGGAGCAAGGTCGATGCCGCGATTGGTGACCTCAATAATTCCCCCGAGAGCGACGAGGCCGCGGAAATCGGGGTTGGCGATCTGGCCAACCCCGTTGCGGCTCCCGCGTGGGGTATGATGTCAAAAGACGAGTTCAAGCTGGCATATCCGCTCACCTTCGGGTTTTTTGAGGCGGTCGATCCTGCGGTTGCCACGGCTATCCGCGTCACGTCCAAGATCGATGGCTTCCGGCGCGGTGGCATGGCGCACTCGAAAGCTGGCGATCGGTTCTATCCAGGCGAACTCACACCCGACCAGATCGAGGCATTTCTGGCCGAACCCATGCTGACGGTCGAGATCGTCTGATGCCCTACGCTTCCCAACAGGATCTGATCGATCGTTTCGGCGAGGCCGAGCTGGTGCAGCTGACCGACAAGGTCAACCGGCCGGCTTCGACCATCGACCCGACGCCGATCGCGCGCGCGCTCACCGATGCGACGGCGCTAATCGACAGCTATGTTGGGAAGCTCTACCGCCTGCCGCTGTCGTCGGTACCGGCCATCCTGGTCAAATACGCTTGCGACATCGCCCGCTACTATCTGCACGGCAAAGCCGCCGAGAAGGACGACGCGATCACGCGTGCCTTCAGTGAAGCTCAAAAGTGGCTTGAAGGCGTTTCCAACGGCCTCGTCACCCTCGAAGCCGAAGGTGTGGCAGCGCCTCAGAATGGCGGTGGTTCTGTCCGCGCTGTCACCGCCAACCGCGTCTTTACGCGCGATAGCCTGAGGCACCTCTGATGGCGTTCGCACCGATCATCCTGGACGACACGGCTTCGGCCGCAGTCGAAAACATTGTCTTTCGCGCCACGCATCCCGGAAAGCTAATGTCTTTCATTGCGGCCTATCTGCTTTTGAGCACCCAACGGCGCTTCGAGACGGAGAGCGGTCCCGATGGTGCACGGTGGAAGCCGCTCGCTCGACGCACACAAAACCGCCTGGTTGCTCGCGGCCGCAAGCGTGGAGCCTTGAACATTCTGCGTGTCACAACGGCTCTCTATCGCAGCATCAGCGAGCGATCCGACGAATTGTCGGCCGAGGTCGGGACCAATCTTGTCTATGCGGCCGTCCATCAGCTCGGCGGAGAAATCCAACAGTTCGCCCGCAGCCAGCGCACCACGCTCAAGAAGGTTCGCGGCGGCCGGCAGCGCTTCGTCAAAGCCGGGACCAAAGGCGGCGTCGCCCGCAACATCACCATCGGCGAGCACACAATCACCATTCCCGCTCGGCCATATCTTGGATTTTCGAACGAGGACGTCCGCGAGATCCTTCAGATCGGCCAGGATTACCTTGAGGAGCAGTCTCAGTGATTAGGAGCATCATCGATCGCCTTCTCGAGTCCGGAACGCCCTTCGCCATTGCAGGCGGCGCCGGTAGCCTCGCGGCCGTGAAGGACCGCCCTCTGCAGGTTCCCGCTGTCTTTGTCTATATCGCGTCCGAGCGCTCCGCAGCCAACGATCGGATCACCGGCATCCTGCAGCGCAGCGGGATCGATATCAGCGTCGTCATCATCACCGAGAACCTGTCCGGTACCGACGATTTCGAAGCGGCGGAAGATATCGAAAACCTCAAAGCCTACGTGCGTCGCAAGCTGATCGGTTTCATGGCTGAAGGCCTGGACGATCCGCTGGAGCACGTCACCGGCGAACTTCAACAGGCGATCAGCGGCACGATCTGGTTCGAGGACGTCTACAGCTCAGCTCGTTACCTGGAGGAACAGGACTGATGGAAAAGCATGAAGGAAAAGGTGGCTCTTACATCCGCCAGGCGGACGGCTCGCTGAAGCTCAGCCAGCGCACGGACCATCCGGACACGGTCTATCCGGTACCGGTCGAGACAACCGAAGAGGCACCGGCAACGCAGCCCGAGGGCGCCGGCAAGGGCAAGGGAAGCAAGTAAATGGCAAAGCGCTTTTTCAGAAACCGTGCGCTCCTGGTGAAGCCGGAAACGGTCTACGGCACGGATGCCGTTCCGACTGGTGCCGCCAATGCCATCCAGGCTACCAACGTCAACTTCACGCCCTCGGTTGGCAGTGAGGTTTCCCGCGACCTGGTGCTGCCTTACATGGGTCATCAGGGCGTCATCCTGACCACGACGTATGCGACCATCGCCTTCGATGTCGAGATTGCCGGTTCTGGCGTAGCTGGCACCGCACCGGCCTATGGCCCGCTCCTTCGCGGTTGCGCCATGGCGGAAGTCATCAATGCCGCTACCGACGTCCAGTATAAGCCGATTTCGTCGGCCCAGGAGTCGGTCAGCATCTATTTCAACGTCGATGGCGTGAACCACATTCTGCTCGGCGCACGCGGCACGGTGCAGTTCGGTTTCAGTCCGGCTCAGATCCCGCGCCTGCAGTTCACCATGACCGGCCTCCTCGGCACGATCGCCGACGCTGCTATTCCGGCGCCGCTGACCCTGACCGCGTTCAAGAAACCTCTGCCGGTCAACAAGGCCAATTCGACGCTGTCGTTGTTCGGGCTCACCGGTGCTTGCGAGGGCGTCACTTTCGACCTGGCCAACCAGATCGAGCCGCGGTTCCTGATCGGTTCGGAAAGCATCGAGCATGTCGATCGCCTGATGACCGGATCGGCGACCATGGAAGCGGTTCTGCTCGCGACGAAGGACTGGTTCACGATTTCCCGGACCCATCAAACCGGAGTGCTGGCGCTGCAGCATGGCACGGTCGCCGGGAACATCTTCAAGTTCGACGCGCCGGCCGTCCAGATCGGCCGCCCGACCTACGGCGAGAGCCAGAAGATCGTCAACAATACCCTTCCGCTGATGTTCACGCCGCCTACCGGCAACGACGAGTTCACCATCACCGTGAAGTAACCGAAGCGGCTTTAAAGGCCGTTTGAAGAGGGCACATGTTTAAGCTTGTTCAAAATCTGACTGTCTGGTGGCCGGTGAAGGTGATCGAGCCCGATCCGGAAAAGCCGGGCTCCTTCGTCGAGCACACCTTCGAGGTCGAGCTCGAAATCCTCGATCGAGACTATTCCAAAAACCGTGACGCGATGCGTGTCGAGCTGCTCAAGACCGCCGAGGCAGATCCGAGCGAGGAGAATCTCAAGCGCGTCCAGGCCGAGCTGGACGCATTCGACACGGCGTCGTTCACGCGCGTCGTGAAAAACTGGCGGGGTGTGATCGGTGAGAAGGACGAAGTCATTCCCTTCAGCAACGAGACTTTTGCGGCTGCGCTGAAACTGGAGCGCATCCGCGTGGCTCTCAACCGCGCCTATCAAGACGCGATCGACCAGGACAAGGCTCGCCTGGGAAACTGAGACAGGCGGCCGAGGCATGGGCAAACCAGCGCCTCGGCCGCTCCGATCGGACGAAGGCCACGCCGATCGCCGAGGAGACCGCCGCCCAGTTCAAGCAATGGGGCGTCGCGTTTGCGGCCGAAACTACCGAAACCGAAGATGAATTCATGTCGATCGCGTCCGCAAATTGGCCTTCGCTAATGGCGTTCCTTGCCTGCGACACACAGTGGCGTGTCGTCGGCTCGATGGTTGGTTTCATGTGGGTTGGCCTCGATTGGGCTGGCTGCACCGCTCGCCTCGCTCATCGCCTTTCGAGCGAGTCGATCTTCGCTGACATGGCCATCATGGAGGATGCCGCGCTGGCGGTCCTAAACGGGGGAGACGACTGATGGCGCAACCTTACAAGCTCGCGATCGGCGTCACCATTGACCCGGCTGGCGCCAAGGCCGGCGGTGCTGCCGCTCAATCGGCCGTCGCGGCGATCGGTACCGAGGCGCAGCTAACCGCGACGAAGCTTCAGCAACTCATCAACACTTCGGTCGGTCTGAACACTGGTGCCGCCAACCAGAATGTCCGGGAATGGACCGGCGCTCTGGCTGCCCAGGGGAAGGCGATCGACGATTTGAGGGCGAAGTACAATCCGCTCTTCGCCGTGATCCGGGAATACAAGTCCAGCCTCACCGAGATCCGGACGCTGCATGCCCAGGGCGTTCTTTCCAGCAATGAGATGGCCGCTGCCATCGGCCGCGAGCGCCAGGCGACACTGGCCTCGATCGAGGCGATCAAGAGCCGAAACCAACTGCCCGATCATCGTCCGTCGCCAGCAAACCAGAACTTCGCCGCGACCAACGTTGCCTATCAGCTTCAGGACATCTTCACGACTGCGCCCTTCATGAGCGCGGCAACGGTCGGTCTTCAGCAGGGACCACAGTTGGCCTCTAACTTCGCGGGGCAGTCTCTGAAACAGGTCGGAACGACGCTCGCGGCGGCTGCGACCCAGATCCTGTCTCCCGTCTCCCTTATTGCAATCGGCTTCACGGCGGCGACGGCGGCAGCAATCCAGTTTGGTACGACCGCGTTCGGCAGCGTCAACAAGGTTGAGGATGCCCTGGAGAAACACGAAGCGGTCATGAAGCGGATTCGCCAGCTTTATGACGACGCCGGAAAGTCTTCGGCGCAATACGGTCAGCGGACACAGGCGGCAATTCAGTTTGCTACCAACCAGGACCGTTCCGACCTTCAAAAGGCGTTGGCGGCAAGCCTGAAGCAATTTTCCGTCGATGCGACGCCGAAGGTAGACACGTCGCAGTTTTTCCTCGGTCTGGACGTCGAGGCGCTCACCAAGCAGATGAATGAAGGCCGGTTTAACGCCTTCACCGATCAGGTAGCCGATTTTGTCGGCCAGGCCCGCCAGGGCAAAGGCGACGTTCTCGCTTTTTATGAGCAGGTTCAGAAAGTCGCGAACGCCGATCCAGCGAACGAAAAACTTCAGGCGGCGGCCAAGCTGCTTGAAGGTTTGACGCAGAACGCGAGAGCAGCGGCCGAGGCGATCGGTGAGCTGGAGCGAGAGCAGGGAAAGCTCTCGCTCGATACGACCCGAACGCAAGCGGCGGAAAATGCTCGGAAATACCAAGCCGCCAATGTCGAAAGCCAGTTTTATCTGCGCCGGCAGCAGGACGCGGCACTCGCGGGCATCGACGCGCGATCTCCTGCTGAAATTGCGGCGTCGACCCGCAAGCGGCTGGAGGCAGAGCCTGTTGATCCGAGCAGCGAGACCAATGCCACACGTCAGTTGCGGATTGAGAACGAGGTCACGCTCGCACGCCTGCAGGCGGAACAACAATTGCGCGAAGCGGCGGCCGAGCGGGCTCGATCGCTGGACTTGACCATCAAGGGCCAGCAGCTTGAGCTATCGCTCATCGGCCAGACCGTTGGCGAAACCGAGCGGCTGCGAATGGAGCAACAGCTCATCAGCCAGCTGGAGGCGGAGGCGGCCAAAAATCATACAACCGTCGACCCGAAAGAAATTGCAGCGATCAAAGAGAAGGCGGCCGCCTATGGTGCGCTCGCCGAGCAGATTGCTGCAACCAACCTTCTGCGCGACCAGGATCAGCAAATCGCCCAGCTGAAGACCGAGGCGAGCCTCGTCGGCGCAAGCGACGAAGCACGCCGGCGCGGCCTCGCTAGCCTGGAGGCCGAACAGCAACTGATTTCGCGCGGCATCGATCTCAACTCCTCCTATGCCGACAGCTTCCGGAAGAACGCGCTGGCAATCTCCGATATGACCAACCAGCTGCGCAAGCAGAACGAGGCATGGGACAAGGTCCGCCAGTCCGGCGAAAATACAATCGACAGTCTCGTGGACGGTTTGACGAGCGGCAATATCGGCGACGCTCTGGGCGATATTGCAAAGGACATCGCCGGCACGTTCACCGATCTCGCCATCAAGAACCCGCTGAAAAACTCGCTGCTCGGTACCGATTACGGCACGATCAGCGACGTCGGCGGACTTGGCGGTATTTTCGGCCGGCTGTTTGGTGGCGGCGACACGACGGCGATTCCCGGCCTCGCCAAGTCAGTCGGCTCGATGTCCGTCAACGCCGGGACAGTGATGATCAACGGCGGCGTTTCCGGCCTTGGTGCTATCGGCTCCTCGGGATCAGGCGGCAGCATCCTTTCCAGGATCTTCGGCAGTGCTAACGATAATTCGAGCGTGCCGGCCGCGACTTCGAACATGGCGGCCTATCGGCAAGCCATCAAGGATCTGGAGAGCAGCGGCGGCAACTATAACGCCCTCGGCCCGCTTACCGCGAGGGGCGACCGGGCATACGGCGCTTACCAGGTCATGGGTTCGAATATCCCGTCGTGGACCGAGGAAGCACTCGGCCGACGACTGACGCCAAGCCAGTTTCTGGCAAGCCCGGCCGCCCAGGACAGCGTGTTTGACCGGTTCTTCGGCAAAAGCGTCTCTAAGTATGGAAACCCGCAGGACGCGGCTTCCGTCTGGTTCACCGGCCGGCCCCAGGCGCTGGCTGGCAATGCCACTGACGTTTTCGGCACCACAAGCACCAAATACGTCGAGAAGTTTAATGCCTCGCTGAGCAGGCTCGACACGACAACGACCGGGGCGACGAACAGCCTCGGAACCTTCGGCAATGGCCTCGGCCAGTTCGGACAGAACCTGTCGAATTCGTTCCCGCCGGCACCATCGGGCGGCGGTGGAAACTGGTTTTCCAGCTTGTTCGGCGGTCTCTTTGGTGGCGGCGGTCTGAACACCTACGGCAAATCAGTCCTGTCCAGCTCGTCGCAGTTTTCGTCTGCATGGGGCGCTGGCGGCATCGGTCTGTTCGATCGTGGGGGCTGGACTGGTTATGGCGCGGTCGACGAGCCGGCCGGCGTCGTCCATCGTGGCGAGATTGTCTGGAGCCAGAAGGATATTGCCCGCAACGGCGGCCCTGACACGGTTGAAGCGATGCGCCTCGGCAAGCGCGGTTATCTCAGCGGCGGAATGGTAGGTGGCGGCCTGGGCAGCGACGCTGGCGGCATGGGCGGCCGGCCGACCTTCCAGATCATCAATCAGACCTCGACGCCGATCAACGGGCAGGTCGAAGAGGGACAGGACGAAACCGGCCGTCGCAACTGGCGTCTGACCTTGTCCGATCAACTCGGCAATGCCGGTGAGGAGAAGGGTGGCGGCTTCAGACGGATGATGGGTAGGCAATATGGCGTCCGGCCGAGGGGGATCGATCGATGACGGTTCCCACCTGGCCGACATTGCTGCCTAAGCCGGAGCGCAGCTCGTATCAGATGACGCTTGCCGAGGCCCGCCTCAAACGGCGCGCTGATGCCGGCGCACCGACCTATCGGTTGCGTTTTTCCGGTGTCCCGAAACTTGTCACCCTGTCGGTGCTCGTGACGCGCGCCGGCAAGTCAATCTTCGACCAGTTTCACCAGATCGATACCCGGTGGGGCGCGCTTCCGTTCACTATGCCAGATCCGACGACAGACGGCTGGCCCATGACAGACGCTGCCGGCAACCCACTCTTCGACGGGGCGGGAAACCCGCTGCTGATGTCTGGCAATTGGCTTTGCCTGTTCGGCGATCAGCAGCCTGTTGAGACGATCGTCGGAACCCGGTTTCGGAAAACCTTCAGCGTAACGGTGCTGCCATGAGACGTGTCTCCCTCAATGCCCGCCTGGCGCAGGACGCCCAGGCAACGGAAGAAATCTACTGCGCTCTCTTTGCGATCACCCATCCGGCGCTCGCCAGGCCCATCCGCCTTTCGAGCGACAACACCACTCGGCTTTCCACCGAGCCGCTGATGTACGGCACCCGCTCCACCTGGATGGGCGCCAATCCGGCAACCGACCCCTATCTCTGGGTCGTGGCCTCGACGATCCTTCCGTCCGACCTGGACGATGCGCCGGCCGCCGGCAACATCGTCCTGGAGAATGTCGATAACGAGATCGCCATCCTGTTGCGGTCGTTCACGGACCTTGCCGTCATCAACATGGCCGTTGTTTTGGCCTCATCCCCCAACTTGGTCGAGGCCGAATGGAGGGGCATGAACATCGTGTCATCCGACATCGATGCCGGCGAGGTGATGATCTCCTTCAGCCGCGAAGACATTGGCGACGAGTATTTTCCCGCCGGCAGGATGTCGCGCGAGCGCTTTCCGGGACTGCACAAATGATGCATTGGAGCACCCGCTACCTCGGCACGCCTTATCTTGAACTCGGCCGCTCGCTTGCCGGCGTCGATTGCTGGGGCCTGGTCACGGTCGTCTATCAGATGGATCTCGGGATTGAGCTTCCGTCGTATGCCGGCGACTATGTCAGCACCGATGAGCGCGCCGAGATCTCGGCGCTGATCGGCCAGAACAAGCGGGTTGGGCCATGGCAGGCCGTAACGGAGCCGGCCCCTTACGATGTCGCCGTTTTCCGGCGCGGGCCGCACGAGAGCCATGTCGGCCTGGTCGCTATTCCCGGCTGCATGCTCCATGTGCCCTACGATCACGCCAAGGTCGAAAGCTATTTGAGTGGCCGTTGGGGACAGCGCCTGACGGGCTTTTACAGACATTTTGAAGCCGCTTCGAAGGTGCCTCAATGACCATTCAGACCGGCACCATTCCCGTTCTTGCCGTCCCGATGTTCGACCAGCCGTCGTTGCGCGTCTCGCTGGAAATGCCTGCGGGCAGCTCGATCGCTGAATATGTCGCGGCAGCTCTGCCGGCGGCGAGCGACGAGACGTTGGCGCTTCTGAGGGTGACGCTCGTCTCCGATCGCGGCATTGCCGTCATCGAGCGAAACCTTTGGCACCGGGTCTATCCGCATGCCGGCGTGCAAATCGTGCTTCGTCTCGTTCCGGGCAAGTCGGCTCTTCGCTCTATTCTTCAGATTGTCGTGTCGATCGCGGCCGTCGCCCTCGGCCAGCTATGGGCGGCGCCGCTCGCCGGCGCCCTCGGGATCTCCACCGGGCTTGCTGCCGCCGTTATCGGCCTTGGCGTGACTGTCCTCGGGGGGATGCTGATCAATGCCTTGATCCCGCCACCGAAGCCAAAGACCAGAAACGACAGTGATCGAGGAAGTCCGGTCTATGCAATCTCCGGCTGGCGAAACGATTTTAGGCCAGACGGCGTGGTGCCCTTCGTCCTCGGCACCCATCGTTACGCGCCGCCCTATGCTTGCCCGCCGTATTCGGAAGTGGTTGGCGACAGTCATTACATTCGAGCCGTCTTCAACGCTGGTTACGGCCCGGTCCTTTGGAGTGAGCTGCGCATCGGCGAAACCTCGATCGACGAGTTTCAGAGCGTCACAAAGGAGATCCGCAACGGCTGGAGCAATGATACGCCGCTGACCTTCTATCCTCGCCAGGTCTACGAGGAGAACATCAACGCCGAACTCACCCGGCCGCTCCCGCGCGACGCCGGCGGCGACGTGATCAGCGGCGCCTCGATCGAGACGCCGGTCAAGCGTACGACCGGCCTCGATGCCTGGCAGGTTTCGATCATCTTCTCGTTTCCAGGTGGTCTCGTTCAATATAATGACGACGGCGTTGCTCAGACCGTCCAGGTCAACTTTCGCGTCCGCTATCGCGTCGCCGGTACCGAGGCATGGACCACGCACGGCAGCTTTGGCTTCATCTCGAAGAAGGCCGAGGGCTTCTTCCGCCAGTACACATTCCAGCTGCCGACGCGCGCTCGCTACGAGATCGAGATCACGCGACTGACGGACGAACACGTCTCGGCCAAGATCCAGAGCCGCTCGATGCTGGCGGTGTTGCAGACGATCCGGCCTGAATATCCGCTCAACTTCGACAACAAGCTGGCCCTGGTCGCCGTGCGGGCCCTCGCGACGCATCAGCTGCAGGGTTCGCTCGATAGCTTCAACGCGATCGTCCAGAGCTATTGCCAGGACTACGACGTCGCGACCGACACGTGGATCCAGCGGCCGACCAGCAATCCGGCTAGCCTTTATAAGTATGTCCTGACCTCGGATGCCAATCCGCGAAAAGTCAGCACCGACGAGATTGACTGGGCCAAATTTGTCGAGTGGCACAATTTCTGCCGCATCAAGGGGCTGAAGTACGATCGCGTTATCGACTTCGAAACTACCTTCGACGAGCTGGCCCACGAAATCGCAGCGGCAGGCCGCGCACGGCCGCGTCACGATGGTGTCCGCTACGGCGTTGTCATCGACCAGCCGCAGGAACTGGCGGTCGATCATATCAATCCGCGGAATTCTTACGGCTTCAAGGCAAGCCGGGTCTACAGCCGCAAGCCGCACGCTTTCCGTATCCCGTTCATTGATGCCACCAACGATTACCAGCCTTCCGAGCGCCTGGTCCGTTGGCCCGGCTATAACGGCGATATCACCCTGACGGAGCGCCTGGAAATGCCGGGCAAGACTGATCCGAACGAGATCTGGATCGAGGCGCGGCGGCGCATGTACGAGTCGATCTATCGGCCTGACGTTTACACCGTCGTCCAGGATGGTCCGATCCGCACGGCCACGCGGGGCGACATGGTGATCGGCTCTTTCGACGTGCTGTCCCGCACGCAAAGGGCAGCACGCGTCAAGGCGATTGAAGGCGCGGTCGTCCAGCTTGACGATATCGTTGAGATGACGGCCGGCGAGGCATACGGTTTGCGCTGGCGAGTATTTGCCGATCCGACCGACACGATCGGTATCAGTGTGTTGAACCGCGTCGTTACCAGGGCGGGGCAGACCGATATCGTCACGCTGCTCGATACCGACGATCGGCCGGCGATCGGCGAGATCGTCCACTTTGGGCTCATGTCATCCGAGAGCATGCCGCTCATCGTTTCAGGCGTTGAAGCGGGCGAAGATTTCTCTAGCCACTTCCGCCTGATTGACGCGTCGCCGATCATCGACACGTTGACCGATGCTGAGATTGCGCCGCCCTGGTCGGGCCGCGTCGGCGGCGAGATAGATCCGCCAACCGTGCCGCCGGCAGTCCCGGTCTGGGTCTCGATCGAGAGCGGCTTCAGCGGTACCGGCATTGCCAACGGCTTGGTCGTCGCGATCAATGCCGGAACGGATAGCATCACCGTTACGCAGTTGATCCGCATCGAGCACCGAATTCAGGGTTCCGCGACGTGGAACCTGATCACGATCGCGGCCGGCGCGGGTGGAACGCCGATCACCGGCTATGTGAGAGGCGATATCGTCGAGCTGCGCGCGATCGCACTCTCTGCCGGTCCTCCAAGCGCCTACACGGCAACCGTGACGGCAACCGTCGGCGCCGAAGATGGCGCCATCCCGGCCGACCTCGATGTCACCGCGATCACGATCACCGCGCTGATCGGTGGGGCGATGATCAGCTTTGCGACTACCGACGACAGCGCGACCGCCTCGATCCAGCTGCATCGAGGCATGACGCCGAACTTCATGGATGCATCGCCGGTTGGCACGCCGATCCCTGTCGAGCCGTCTCGCTCTTACAGTCAGCCGGACGGTGACGCGACCCGCACCAACATGCTCACCAATGGTGATTTCGCTGGATCGTCGCCCTGGGCATACGGCACGGGCTGGGCATGGAACGCCGGCACGGCCAAGCACACGCCGAGCACCGGCGAAGGCAACCTCGTCCAGAACCTGACGCTGACGGCAGGCAAGACATACCGCATCGCCTATGTGGTGAGCGGACGCACGGCTGGCACGGTGAAGGCGAAGCTGCAGGGCGGTACCGAAGTCGTCGGCCCGCTTCGCAGCGCCAACGGCTCGTTTTCCGAAAGCCTGGTCGCAGTTAGCGGCAACACGAACTTCCGCCTGACGGCCTCGGCCGACTTCGACGGTACGATCGACAACGTCCTGGTCTTCCAGGAGACGGCCACCAGCCTGCCGGCCGGTGTCCACTATTACTGGCTTTCCCCTCTCAATGCCGATGGTGTGCCCGGTGATGCTGCCGGCGCCTTCAGCGTCACAATTCGGTAGGTTTCATGTCCTCAACTGATCTTCAGCCGCTCGCCTCCTTGCTCGATACGGTGCTTGGCAACCGCGCCGGAACAACCTCGCGCCAGACGATCGCCAACCTCGCTATCCAGCTCGCCGGCAGTGGCCTTCTGCCCTCCGAGATGATCTATCTCGGCTCCTGGGCAGCGCTGCTGGCCGTCGCCGGTACGCGCAACGGCCAGGGCGCCGAAGTCATCGAGGGTGACAATGGTTCGCACCTGGACGCAAGCGCGACCGGATACAACGGCGCCTCGGTGCCGAACGCCGGCCGCTACACCTGGTCAAGCAGCTGGGGCCGGTGGGTCCGGATCGGCAGCTCGGGCCTCGCCTCCGTTCTCGCGGCTCTTGCCAATGTTCCGAAGTCCGAGGAATACGAGACGACTGACAGCTCGGTTAAATGGGCTTTCACCGACCAGCTCGGCCGCATCCTGTTCACGTCGGCCGACTTCGATGAGCCGGCGCTGACGGCCGAGATCTACGAAAGCACCGATCCCGAAAACGCCGTCGTCTTCATCGACGAGGCCGGCCGCGTCCTCGCCAAGGTCGGGAGCGGCGGCGAGACACCTGTCGATACCGGGCCGAGCCCGGAGATCATCGCCGCACGCGGTTCGAAGACGTCGCTCGGCGCGCGTCTGGACCAGTCGATGGATAGCGCCGGCTGGCCGATCGACTACGAATGGGGGCGCCAGTATCTGCGCGAAACCCGTATGCGCCTCCGTTGCCTGAAGCGCGGCGAGGCCATGAAGTTCGGCATCGCCATCCTCGGCGATAGCTGGAGCCACAACGCAGCCCGCTGGTCGGGTGCCTTCGCCGAGGCGCTGACGGCCGACTATGGCAGCTATGGCTCGGGATGGATCGGGTTCGGCTATCCGACGACGCAAACGCAGCTGCGCAACGGTTCGGTTCTTACTAGCCTCTACTCGTATGCGTTCCCGTCTTCCGGTTGGACCTCGACCTATTACACGGCCGATACCGCTGATGCCGCATTGATCACATCGTCAACGGTAGGCGCGAACGTGTCGGTCAGCGGGCCGAACAATGGCGATACCACCTTCCTGCTCCACTTTGTCGGAACCGCTGATGGCGTCATTCACTATCGCTGGAATGGCGGCGCCTGGAGCAGCAATCTCGCTCTGCCGGATGGCTCGGCCGGCGGCGCGGTCCAGACCGTTGCCTTGACCGGCAAGCCGGCCGGCGCCTGGACGTTGCAGATCGAGGTCGTCAGCGGCACGGTCTCGCTTTGCGGGCTCACCTGCAGCCGCGATGTCTCTGGCGTGGTCGTTCACAAACTTGCCGCCACCGGGTCGCATTCCGGCCAATGGGCAGCGCTCAATGCAGCCAAATGGCAGACGGCCTATGCGGCACTCGGCCAGGTCAATCTCGGTATTCTGATGTACGGCACGAACGACCAGCGTTCGGTCTTCATCCCTGATTTCAAGAGCAATGTCTCGACGTTGATCGATCGCATGCGCGCGGTCACCCCCTCGACCGATATCCTCCTGATTCCTGCCTGTGAGAACGGGCGCACCGACAATCCGCGCCCGATGTCGGAATATATCGCGGCAATGCGCGACGTTGCGTTCTCCAAGAAGTGCGCCTTCCTGAACCTGCAGCCGCTCTTCGGCGACACCTATGCCGACTATGCGCCTGGTAGTGCCAGACCGTGGTTCGCCTCTGACTTTATCCACCCCGACCCTCCGACAGGCGGCCGCGTCATTGCCGACGCGGTCCTTCGCCTGGTCACCCAACACTGAGGAAAACACATGCTGAGCATCACCATTCCAGGCATCAGCGCCGACGCTTCAAAGCCGTTTCGAAAGCGCGATCCGCTTTGCTCCGGAGACAATGACGGCGTCCGGTTTCTCTTCGATATGGCGTTTCGCTGGTGTTACGCCGATGGTACGGCCAACGCCACCAAGGGTGTCCGCGACGTCGCCGAGCGTGCCGACTCGACCCTGACCGTTATCGCCGGCAATCCTATTCCGCTGGTCAATAATGGGCTGGACTTCTCCGGCATCACGGTGCCCGGCACCTTCGTCGGCGTGCCTGCCTCGGTCATGGCCGACCTCTTCGCCGAACAGCTCTTCCTCATCTGCTTCTATATGACGGCGCCTGCAGCTTCCGATTGGCTCATTGGCACGCGATGCCTGTTCCAGGGCTCGGCCGCGCCGAGCAGCTATGTGACGTCTCCCGATATAGGCATGCTCGGCTTTGGCGGCGGCGCCAATTCGATCATCGCCCGGCGCCAGACATCGGTGAACAACTACGTTGGCCTGTCGGTGTCTCCGGCTGCAGTTAACGCCTACGGGCAGCTCACACAGGTCGCCATGTGGCGCACCGCTGACGAGTTCGGGCTCCGGCTGAAGACAGTCGATGGCCAGATCGCCCAGACCGCCGCTGCAGGTGCCAAGGATACGGCCGACTTCTCGGCCGCGATCGGCGCCTTTGGCATCCCCAAGGGCTTCTGGACCACGGCCGGCCTAACCGCCGACGAACTCAAGGCCGTGAAGCTGAAGCTGCATCGCGGCTTCATCGAGAACCTTGCCCGCAGCGGCCGCAAGCCGACCGAAGTGCTCGATGCCGACTGGCTTCGTCAGATCAACCGCGACGTTTTCAACTGAGGGAAATGAACATGACCGAACGCGTCAATAGCAGTGCAGCGAGTTTCACCAGCCAGCCCTTTAGCCCTACCGGCGACTTCTCCGTCCAGGCTGAGTTCGCAGCCAATTCGAAAGCCTATGTTGATATCGAGGGGCAGGTCGATGCGGCCGCCGGATGGGTCCAGCTCGGCACGCTCACGGTATTTTCGAGCCCGCCCATCGCGCGCTTCGCAAAATGCCCGAACGTGCGGCTGCGCATGTACAACAACGACGGAGTGACGACAGTCAAAGCCTGGAGCGCGGAATAATGACACCCTTTCGTCGGTCGCTGGCGATCCCTCTCAAGAAAACGGTCGTGCAACGGCTGCGCAATCCTCGGTTCAAGGCAAGTCCAGGCGGTCACCTGCCGTGGATGTCCGACCCCAACCGCTACATGCCGGCGGCAACCCGCGTCCAATGGATGGGCGGCTTTACCCAGACCTACGCGGCCGGCTTGAACTACCAGGCGTCCGAGCTTTATTTCGGATCGCCTGACTACCCCACCAACAACTTCCTTATTCCCTTCGTTGGTTTCGGCCTGACGCAGGGCGGAAATGCGCCGCAGGAAACCGTCAATCCGAACGCGGATATGCTGATCGATGAGGTGTTTTTCCTGCATCCGAACGGCACGGAATATCCGGTGCTGTTTGGCGGCAACGCTGCGGCAGCTGCAACGGCAGCAACTGGCATCGTATTCGGCCAGGTGACGTTGCCCGCAGACCTACCGAGGCGTTCGATTTTCGGCGTCCGGACTGTGTGGCACGGCACGGTCGGCAACACCTATATCGGCGGTTATCGCATCCAGCGTCACCGCGATGAGAAATACTGGGCGGCCGGCGATCTGGCATCAGTCAGGGCGCTTGCGGCCGCAGACGCGCCGAGCACGCCGGACAGAGATCCCGATAATTTCTACAACACGGTAGGCAACGCCTCGAACTCGCAGCCGCTGGCCTACGGCCCTGTCCAGGTCTTCGCGAAAGGCTGGGATGGGCGGCCGGTGCCGTGCGTAGTCAACGACAGCCTTCTGGAGCGTCAGGAGATCGCCGCCTCGGCGGACGCCCGTGGCAACATGGGTGTCTGGCGCCGCTGGTTCGACGAACCTGATCCGATATGGGGCGAAACAATGCCGCTGATCATGGGCGTGCCAGGTGCTAAGTCGCAGCTCGAACTCGCCGGTTCCGGCAGCACGATCGCGACACTGCGCTGGAGCCTGATCGACACCGTCAAGAACACCTACAACGGCGGCCTGGCGCCTTGGACGTTCGTCTTCGACCAGTCCGGCCGAAACGACAACAACGCGACCGCTAGCACATGGGCCAACTTCAAGTTCGCTCTGATTGATCGCATTAAAACCCGCTATGGCGCGGGCACCCACGTCGTAGGTCTAACGCTTTGGCCGACCATGACGTCAACAGACGGCGGCCGGACGCTTGCGGCGTATTCAGTCGCGACGCTTTGGAATGGGATCTCTGGCACCCTGAAAACCGTCAATGATCTGATCAAGGCTTCTACCCGATACGCCAAGGTCATGGACGTGTTTCCGGCATTCACCACGGACGCGGACCCGTCCAAGGCGCCGGCCTCCGAAATGTTTCCGCTGGGCAATGTGATCGGCCACCCTGGCAACCAGGACGGCGTGACCACTTGGGATACGATCAAGATGCCTTCGGGCATACCTCGCGGCGCTCAGGTCACGTTCGAATATCAGCCCGGTCTCTGGTCTTCTCGGACCATCCTTAACGAGGTCGCCAATGGTGACGGAACATCGGACTATAAGGTTCAAGAGGTCTTCGCGACCAACGTCCAGGACAACGCGACCCTTTACGGCCGGGCCATGAACCTCGATTCGGGCAGCGGCACCACCACCCACGTCCACCCCTTGCTTCACACGATCCTTAGGACCGTGAGCCGTATCCCGCAGTCGGAGAAGGCGAAGTTCTATCCTTGAGCGGAACGAGCTGCCCGAAGACCGGGCGGCCTGGGTGCAAAGACACCCAAGCGACGGGCCTTAGTTTGGCGACCAGACCCGTCCGACAGCAACAATCGATAACCGTCACACCCGTACCCTGCAGGGCGGGACTCCAGTGACTGAGTCGGTAGGTTTTTGAAATGGTGAATAATGATTCGTGGCGGGAAGTCCCCAACACGCAGCCGCCGGCCGCATGGATCGGCGGCAAAAGGGCTCTGGCGCCACGCCTCGTGAAGGCGATCGCCGAGATCCCGCATTCCCTTTATGCGGAGCCTTTCGTCGGTATGGGCGGCGTCTTTTTCAGGCGTCGAAGCGCACCCAGGGCCGAGGTGATCAACGATAGGAACGGCGAGGTCGTAAACCTCTTCCGCATTCTGCAGCGCCACTATCCGCAGTTTATGGACACCCTGAAATTCCAGATCACCAGCCGGCGGGAATTTGAGCGGCTGAGGGCGTGCGATCCCGCTACGCTCACTGACCTCGAACGCGCAGCACGCTTCATCTATCTCCAGAAGCTCGCCTTCGGTGGAAAGGTTTCTGGGCAGAATTTCGGCGTGGTTACAGACGGCGGCGCAAGGTTCAACCTGACGCGGCTGGCACCGCTCCTTGAAGATGTCCACGAACGTCTCGCCGGCGTCGTCATCGAGAACCTAGACTGGCTGGATTTCATTGACCGATATGATCGGCCGGGAACACTGTTCTATCTCGATCCCCCTTACTACGGGAACGAGGGCGATTATGGGAAATCCCTATTCGGGCGTGATCATTTCGCAGCCATGGCTAGGCGCCTGACGACGATAAAAGGGCGTTTCCTCCTGTCGATTAACGACGTTCCAGAGATCCGGGAGATTTTCAAAGGATGCCAAATCCTGCCTATTGAATTGAACTATTCGATTGCCGGAGGAGCTGGTACCAAAGCCAAGGAGCTGATTATTGGGGCGTAGGCGACATGTTTGATTTTCTAGCTGGTATAGACGAACAACTAAGAGCTCCGCTGATCACCGCCTCAGCAACCTGCATTTCCGCCCTGCTGGGTTTTACGGCCGTGTTTATTCAGATCGGACGTCAGGGCCGCAACGCGGTTCGGGCGAACACCAAGAACGAGCAAATCAAGCGGAAGGTTGAGATCTACGAACTGACACTTGAGACATCACGCGCGGCCCAGGCGGCCGCGAGTGATCTCACCGCCTACCTGCAGCGTTTCCGGACCAGTCTTTTGTTTGCGTCATTTCAAGCCGAGAACAAATTGCCCGTTTATCCGCCTAGGGAGAACTTCCTCGAATATTCCGAACTAAGTGAACGCTCTTCCGCAGCCTTTATTGCTGTCATGACGATGATTGAGTCGTGGCACATCATTGAACCCAGACTCGATGTCTTTCGGCTCGCGATGGCTGTAGGCTTGAGTGAACTTCGAAAAAGTACCCACGCACCTGATATCCTCATACCTCAAATGGTCGTCCCAGGGCATGAGTCGACCTGGAGATCTCCCACAGAAGCTCAGTTCAAGGTGATTGATGCGCGGATCGAAAAAGAGGCGGATGCGCTCAGCCGACTGTCTGCCTGGGTGGCAGATTTCCAAGTCGAAATGCAAATCCTTCTGTTGAGTGACTTGTTCCCCAACAAGGTAGTTCGGCGACAACCACCCGACCCAACTAAGTTCTGCATCCGATTGGACAGATACGCTGAGATAATGCGGAAGCTGGAAGATACAGAGTGGATACGAGACGGGGAACGCCTAGACGCTGAGGCGAGGTTGCGTTTCTCGCCGCAGCGAACGGACACGAAAGAAAAGTGGTTCAGTCGATTACGTTGGTCCCCTTCAAGGCGCGTTTGAAGCCCCTTTTCATATCTTCAAAATTCCGGAACTTGGTGTCAAAATTCCGGAATTTCGCGTCCGGCTACAATCTATTCAGATGGAAATGGTGGGCCCGGAGGGACTCGAACCCCCAACCAAGCGGTTATGAGCCGCCGGCTCTAACCATTGAGCTACAGGCCCGGCACTTGTGGTGCGGTGAGCCGGGGCAATGGTACCCACGGCTTTTGACCGCTTAGCGTAAATCGGGGGCAGTCACAAGCGGTGAGCGCAAGCATCTGTGGAAGATGTATATTTCCGGTTTGCCCACTGGAACCTTCGCGCGCCGGCTACACTTATTGCAATCGGACTTAAGCGTGGTCCGCGCATGTGGTTATCGCAAACTGTCGCACAGTTTGCGCGGCATGCCGTGATCTATCTTTAGAGGGCAATTGCAGAATGGTGGCTTCTCAGGGTGCCGTGGTGCTCATCGTCGAAGATGAGCCGCTGATCAGGTTCAATGTTCTGGACGTGCTGGAAGAAGTGGGGCATCAGGCGCTTGAGGCTGGGAGCGCGGATGAGGCCATGGTGCTTTTGAAGACCCGCAACGATGTCGATATTCTCTTCACCGATGTGAATATGGCGGGCTCCATGGATGGTATTCAGCTTGCCAAGCGGGTGAGGGCGATGCGGCCGAATATCGGCATCATCATCACCTCGGGCCTTGTGCGGCTCGATCCGATGTCGCTGCCGGCCAATACGGCTTTCCTGCCGAAACCCTATCAGCATGAAACATTGATTTCGACCATCGCTTCCCTGATTCGCTGAGCGCAGCGAGCGTAATCAAAAGCAAGGTGCCGCCCGATATCGGGAGGCGCAGCCGGGCTTGAAGGGAAGGTCTGCTTCAGACCCGGCAGCTGTCCCGGGAGGGTCAGTTGAAGCTGCTCTTCAGCAGCTGATTTTCGTGATGCGCCTTCTTCTCGTAGATCGTGAAAAGGGCCATCGAGAGGAGATAGGAGAGAAAGGGGTCTCCCATCTGCGTGGCGATATCGCGGGATGCCAGGATGTGTCGCTCCAGCGCGCCGATATCTTTCTGCACTGTGGTGTCTTTCTGTACGGCGGTGTCGTTCACGCGGTTCATGCTGCCATCTCCAGGAATTGGGTCACGACGGAACGCGTCGGGACATAGCGGGTATAGAGGGGGGTATCGATGCCGAGCGCTGCGCGCATTCTGGTGAGAACGCGGTCGGACACTTCGAAGGCGCCGCAGCAGACGGGATATTTGCCGAAGCCATCGGCGCGGCCGAGTTCGTCGACTTCGGCCCCGGCGCGCTTGTAGACACGCTTCAGGTGCGGCTCGTAGTTGGAGATCATGGTGTGAATGCCATGGTCGAGAGCGCATTCGCAAAGCGCAAGCAGCAGCATGGAGAAGGCGCGTCCCTGATCGATCATCGGGAAATCGGCTGCGATCGCTTCCTCGTCGATGCACATGCGCGTGCCTTCCCAGATGCCGGGGGCGATGAGGTTGGCGGCATCAGGAAAAGTGGTGCGGAAGACGTCGTAAAGAAGGGTCGGGCCGGTCGTCGGCATCAGGCGCATGCCACCATAGAGACGGGTGCGGCTTTCATTGCACCAGACGAGGTATGCCGGGCAGAGCGAGTCATAGCTGTCGCGCTCGAAGGGGCCAATGACCGGGACGTTCCAGCCGAGGGTGTCCGCGAAGACCTTTTTGCGCAGGCGGAACATATGATCGAGTATGGAAGCGTATTTCTGATACTCATGTGCCTGAATGATAACAAACATTTTGCCCTCCAGCGTGTTTGGTTCGTGAGAGCAGAATGGTTCAGGACGGCGGCAGCGGAAATTCCCTCATATGGGTGCCCACAGATGGACCCCCGCATATGTGGGGGTCATATGGGCGTGCAACATCAATAGGTTGCGCCTTGTCTCGCCGGGCGCAACCTGTTGACAGGTTCGAATTGAGATGGGTCAGGGATTGATGATGCGCAGTTGCACGGCGCGCGAGGCCGCCGCTGAAATGGTGGCGCAGCCGAGCTTGAAGCGGGCGGTCTTCAGATAATCTCGGGTCGTATGTTCGGAAATGCCGAGAATGACCGCGATGTCCTTGTAGTCCTTGCCGAGCGCCGTCCAGTGCAGGCATTCGATCTCGCGTGGGGAAAGCGAGGGCACCGGATCGTTCTCACCATGAAGCTCGTAGATTGCCTTCTGGTGGACAAGATGGGCGATCTCGATCCATTCATTGCGGTAGAGCTTGACGAGATCGGTCCATTCCTCGACCGGGATGCGGGCGTTGATCGACAGCAGTGCCCGGCGCTGCGCCTTGTCGGCCACGGGAATGGAATAGCCGTTGCCGCCGATGCCGTGCTTCTGGGCGTCGATCAGCATCGCATAGGCGTCCGGCGTCGGCTCCACCTCGCTCCAGTCGAAGGGAAGCTGGCGTTCGAAACCCTGTTTGACGATCGGATCGACCTTCACATAGCTGTTGAGCAGATAGCGGGAGACCCAGGCGTCCGGATAGGTGGTGCGCACGAAAGGCGCATCGATCTTGGCGGCAATGGTCTGAGCGAGGTGATAGGTGACGTAATCCACGGCATATTCCGCCTGGAAAATACGGATGGAAGCATCGACGTTGGCCGCAGTCTTGATCCGTTCGAAAACGGGCTCGAATTTTTGCGAATAGCTGTTTTCCGTCATCGTGCCGCCTGCCTTAAACCTTTCAATCCTACCGCGAGGAATATCAAAAATACAAGGCATCCCCACATATGCGGGGAATGACTTTTCCGGACCCGTCTGTTAGCGCCTTTTACGGGGAGGCTCCAGATGGACAGCAAGAGAACGTTCGATATCGCGGAATGCCATCAGGCAGCCAAAGGGCTGAGATCCAGCTGGCATGACATGGCCGGTTCCGAGGCGCTGATCCGCGCACTCGTTGCCGAACGCAATGGCGATATGACGCTTGCGTTATTCTGGACAGAGGTTCACCGGGCGCTCTGCGAAGAGAAGTAGTTCCAGCCTCGGCTGCGTTACGTCACGCTGTTACCTCCATATAGATGGGGTTGCTGAGTGCCCGCCGGATAGGTTGTTCGGCAAGGTCCATGCCGCGCAATTGCCAGGAGAGCGGCCTGCCCGAGATCGCGACGTTGAATTCCTCGATCAGCCGTGGACGGGCTGCATCGGCAATGATTTCCGCACGCAGAAAGGTCTTCGGTCGTCCTGAAAAGCGGGCCGTAAACTCTTCTGCTTCAATCGCTTCTTCCGCGATTATGCCTGATGCATCGAGCCAGGCAAGGCGGTAGCCGCGCGCGCCGCGAATCTCTGCCTTGGCCATGACCGGCCCAGAAATGGTCGTGCCCATCGGGCTGTCGTTAGCACTCAGCGACAGATGCGGGCCGTCAGGGCTTTCGGTGATATAGCCACGGCCGGCTTTCATCGCAGCAAGGATCGCATCTTCGGACAGTTCGTCCAACCAAAGCACGGTTGTCGGCCGGGCGAGCACGAGCGGTCCCTCGGGCATCAGGCGGGCCGGCTGGTGGAAATCGCTGCCGCCGATCGCAGAAAGGCGCAGCCCGGCTGCAAGGCGCTGCTGGTAGCGCTCGAGCGCTATCCAGTTCCAGGCCATCCAGCTCGATTGCCAGACCTCCATGCAATCGGCATCCGGCAATTCGTAATCCCAGGGAATGGTCGGCTTGTCGTGATTGATGGAGAGAAGGCCGCCGCGCTCGTGGACCAGACCCGCCAGCGTGTGGGCATGATCCGGCCGCGTCATGCGGAAATCGATCCAGTCATCGACGCCATAGACATTGGCATGGCCGTTTGCGGTCGTCACTTCCATGGCGCGAACGAAGACGAGATCGGGGGAAGAGTTCGGATGGAAATAACGGCGCTGACTGATGGTGTTGTGATCGGCAATGGCCAGGAAATCGAGACCGGCCTGTTTCGCTGCCTCATGCAACAGTTCGGGAGAGCCCGCCGCATCTGAATGGAAAGTGTGGCAATGCAGATCGCCACGATACCAGCCGGCGCCCTTGCGGACGGGACAGGTGCGGGCCGGCTGCGGCCGCAGTTCGCGCGGGCTTGCGTCTAGCTCAAGGGTGAGAGTGATGTTCGCACCCGTGGCAGGCACCTTGTAGAGGCCGAGCATGACACGCCAGCGTCCTGATGGTATTTCGCCGTGGATATAACCCGGCGTCGCATCGTCGGTGGCGACGAAGAAGCTGTCACGAGCGCCGCCGCTCCAGCCGCGGAAGCCATGGGGTGAGGGATAATCGGTGGCCCTGACGTCAAGAAGACCAAGATCGATGATGCAATCCTCGGCCTTGGCATAGCGCATGGTCACGTCGAGGCGCGTCGTGCCCGCGGGAATATCGAAGGGCACGTAATAATAGGGATCGCTCGCCTGGTCGGAACGCGTGACATGGATGGTGAGTTCGGTCATGGATTGGCCATCGGCGAAGGTTCGGATACGTCGTGTAAAGCAGCAAGATGACAGGCATATCGCGAACGTAGCGCACCGGCCATTCCGGCCGAATGGCGTATGAACACGTCTTCACATTCTTGCGTTAGATAATTGTGGTCTGACGCCAGAGGCAAGGTGTGCAAAACCACACATAACAAAATATCCAGCATATCAGGGCATCTCGCGCAAATATGCTTGACGGATCGTTACGTCGGAGCGCAAAGGTGTTTGTGGAAACGATTACACAGTCGCAGTTGTATCATATCGGGAAGGATGGCTGGACCTGCGTTGGATGCACAGCGTTTGCGCTGAGATCGCATGAGCCGCATGGCGGCGGCAGGGCCGGCCGAATGGAATGCAAATGACCGAAAAGCGCGTGCATCTGGTCTTCAAGACCCATCTCGATATCGGCTTTACCGACCATGCCGAGAAGGTCCGCCGTCAATATCACCAGCGCTTCATTCCACAGGCCATCGAAACTGGTGCGCATTTTTATGCTGAAAACCCCGACGAGCCGAAGTTCGTCTGGACCACCGGGGCTTGGTTGATCTGGGACCATCTGAATTCGCGATCACCTGTTGAAATCGCTGCATTGGAGCAGGCGATCGAACGCGGGCTCATCCGCTGGCACGGCCTGCCTTTCACCACCCATACGGAGCTGATGTCGCCGGACCTGTTGCGCGCCGGTCTTTCCTATTCGCAGGAACTCGATCAACGGTTCGGTAAAAAGACGATTGCGGCGAAGATGACGGATGTTCCCGGCCATACGCTGGGCATGGTGCCTCTGCTTGCCGAAGCCGGCATCCGTTTTCTGCATCTCGGCGTCAATACGGCGTCGCCGCCGCCCGAAGTGCCTGACGTTTTCCGCTGGCGTGCGCCCGATGGTGCCGAAGTCGTCGTCATGTATCAGCGCTCCTATGGCGAGACCTACTTTCCCGAAGGTTTCGATGACGGGCTGAGCTTTGCCCATACACAGGACAATATCGGGCCGCAGAGCGTGCCGCAGACGGCGGAGGCCTATCGCGACATGCGTCGCCTGGAGCCGGATGCCGTCATCCGCGCGGCGACCCTTGACGATTACGGCGCGATCCTCTGGGACAAGCGCGAGCGCTTCCCGGTGCTGGAACTGGAACTTGGCGACAGTTGGATCCATGGCAGCGCCACCGATCCGGCGAAGACGGCACGGTTTCTGGCGCTACAGCGGCTCTACGACCGTTTTGCGGGCGAGGGGCTGAATGCCCGCCGGCTCGCCTTCGGTCGTGGTCTCGCAATGGTCGCCGAACATACCTGCGGCGTCGATATCAAATCCTATCTGCGCGATGATAAGGCCTGGGCCAAGGCCGAATTCGAGTCTGCCCGCAAAACGGATTACCGCTTTGCCTATACGGAAGCATCCTGGGACGAGCAGCGCGGTTATATCGATCAGGCCGTTGCCGAACTGGATAATGAAGATCGGCAGCGGGCGCAGGTTGTTCTTGCCGAACTTTCAGCGCCGGCGATCGCCTTTGGTGAAAGCCGTGAGACACGTCTCAATGCTGGCGGCTGGTCGATCGAGCTGAACGAGGTGACGGGGGATATCGCTGCTTTGACCTCGCCACAGGGATGCAGGATTGCCGGCAGGAACGGTTCTCTGATCGCCTATCGTTACGAGAGCTATGATGCTGCTGACGTCAACAGGCATATGGACACCTATCTGACGCATCGGCAGGAATGGGCAATTCTGGATCACGACAAGCCGGGGCTTGGGGCTTCGGGTGCGGCCCTGTCACAGGTTTTTACGCCTGCACTGGAAAGCACCGGTGAGACGGGAATTCTGCTTTCTATGCCAGCCGAAGCCGTGGAGCGTTTCGGTGCGCCGCGCCAACTCGCCCTGTCGTTTTCCGACGATGGGGACGGGTTGCAATTGCGGCTGTCACTCCGCGACAAGCCGGCCAATCGCATGCCGGAGGCAAGCTTCCTGTCGTTTGCGCCCGAGGCGGAGGCCGCCTGGGCTCTCAGGAAAATGGATCTGTGGCACCAGTCGGGCAACTACGCGAATGCCGGGGGCGCTCAGCTTCAGGCCGTCAGAGCCGTCCGAGGCGGGTTTTCAGATGCGAGCGCGCTCGTCATAGAGCCGCTGGATACGCCGCTCGTGGCGCCGCAGAGCTGGGATTTCATGACCTTCTGCAAAGACCTGCCGGATTTTTCTGCCGGTGTTCGCTTCAACCTGCACAACAACAAGTGGGGAACCAACTTCCCCATGTGGTGGGGAGGCGATTTCTCGGCGCGTTTCAGGATTGTTTTGGATACGACCGGCTCAGCCGGTGCGTGACAGCCCTTGGCGGGAAGTGCTGGAGGTCGCTGGCCGATGCGGCTTCGGCACTTTCGGAAATTTTACGAGGACTTCATTGCCGTCACTCGAGGCGCGCGTTCGCTCCAGCCGCTCACGCTCCGTTGTTGCCTGAAGCCAGTGCTCGGCGTCGCGGCCATGCGGCCTCCCCTCCGCTTCCCAGATCGCGTAGGCCCGCTTGCATATCCACTCATGCCGTGAAGTATTGCTCATCGTTCCGTCCTTCTTTGCCGATCTTTTGCTCCCATCGATTCCACACGGATAGCTCTCCGCCAATTGGCGGTACCTCGAGCTTGTCCTCTGGAAGGGTCGGCATAAGCCGTCATTTTCGATGGGGCGGCATGGCGTTTCGCCATGCCCGACGGAAGAACGATCTCACCCAAGATGGGTTCCCGACATAATCTGTGAAATTTGTCGCAGGCAGACCGAGGTCGGGTGCTCGGGTCGCTGCTGCGTCATTCGCTGATGCGGTCCGGTAATACCGGAGGACGGCGCTTAGCGGCCATCAGCAGGTCCAGCTCGACGGAGGAGGGACCGAAACGGCTATAGAGGCTTTCCGCCTGCTCGTTTTTCAGGCCGTATTTGGCGGCGAACTCGTGAAGGCTGTAAGGGCGACCGCGCAGTGTCCGACTGCGTCGCTCGGTTTGGTGAATTTGCGTCATAGGTTATTCTCCCCAGGCTCTATTGCTGAGAGGAAACCGGTCAGACCCTTAAAAGTTCCGAAACCCGTATTTTGCGCCCGGATTACGGTCAAACCTTCAGTTCGATCGCCCTATGCGGCAAAAAAATGTCGGAGAGTGATTATAAATTTCAATCGGTTAGATGTACGAGGCCGTCATTGGGGCAGAAATGGCTTTATAACATGAGTGTTACTCTATAAAATGAATCGTGTATCCGGTTCGTAGGAGGAGCCGAACGTTGTTCCGCGTCGATCCGAACCGGATCTGAGGAAGCTGGCTAAATCCATCAGAGGAGACAGACATGATGAATGCACTGCCGCCACTTCACAACGGACATGCCCCGTTTACCCTGCAGCAGCTGTTCCGTGAGGCGCTTTATGCCTACGAGGAATGGGACAGCGAATTGACGGAGCCGATCGTCACCCACGAAGGCAGGGTTATTCCGATCAGCTTCGTTTTCGAAGCGATGCGTGAATGCACCGATATCGTCCCTGCAAATATCGTCGGCGCCGTCACCGAGCGGCTGACCAAACCCTGGGAAGGCGAGGGACCGCTGGACCAGATGACTTTCTCCACGGCAGCGCGCGTCATGCGCGTTCTGGTGCGCAAGCGCCTTCTTGCCAATGGCACGCCTGACATCGTCGCGCTTTCGACGCGCGCAGGTGAGGGCGAGCCGCGCGACTAAGCTGATGGGATCGCGGCACTGGCCGCGATCCTTTCCCTTTTGGGAACCGTGCTCAATTCCAGCCGTTGAAACAGGCAAGGAGGAATGAGCACCATGTTGAGATCCATTCTGCACGAAATCATGGGAACCGGCGTCCGCGAGCATCACCTGCCGCGATCGTTGGAACAGTTCCGTGGCAAGAAAAACGTCCTCATTGTTTTTGCCGACGCCGAAGACAATAGACCGATCATTCAGGACGAGTTGCTGCGCAAAGCGCGGATGCGGCTGATCGAAGACGATATAGAGGTCTTCACTATTGCCGGAGGCGGGGCGTTCGCGCTGTTCGACGACGGGCAGGATCTCGATGCCGACGATGTGCGCGAGCAGCTTCGTGGAGCATCAAACGGCGAATTCGGGCTGGTGCTTGTCGGTATGGACGGCAAGGTGAAGCTTCGCTCCCGCGAGCCGATGAGCGCGGAGGAAATCAGCCGCGCCGCCGACCTCCATTCGCCGCATCATTAAACCTTAAAGTTCGAATGCTTCCTTCAGTCCGAAGCTTTTGCGTTCGCGCAGGTCGAGATCGGCCTCGATATGGGCGATATGGTGAAGCATCAGGTCGCAGGCGCGGTCGAGCTGCTTGCTTTCGATCGCTTCGATGATTTCGCCATGTTCGGAATGGCCGCAGCTTGAGACCGTCGATTGTCCGTAGAGGGCAATCACCAGCGATGAGCGGGCGACCAGCTCTTCCATGAAGCGCTGCATGATCGCATTTCCGGAGATGGCAGCGACAGTCAGATGGAAATCACCGGAGGCCTTGATTTCGGCCCGCCGCGCAGTCTGGCCGCGTTCGCTCATCAACCGTCCCTCTTCCAGAAGCAACTGTTTGAGATGCTGGATATCCGAGGGAGTGATGCGGGCTGCCGCTTCGCGCAGGATGCCAGGCTCTACCAGCCGGCGGGCGGCGAAAATCTGCCGAGCTTCTTCCGGCGAGGGATAAGCGACGAAGGCGCCGCGGTTCTTCTCGACGCTGACGAGGCCTTCGTAGGAGAGCGCCTGCAAAGCGGCACGGGCGAGCGTGCGGCTGACGTTGAAGAGATTGCCGACATCGCCTTCCGAAAGCTTGGTACCGGGCGACAGCCTGCGCTCGACGATCGCGTCCCTGATGGCATCGCGGATCTGCGGGACGCCGGTTTCCTTGCTGTCATCGGTTTGCAGCGCGCTGGCGGCGGATTTCATGAAATCGGTTTCCTTGGTGTCTGCAAACCATATCCGGCTTCGTCGCAAAAGTTAAATGGATTTTGTGCGCATATTGCAGATGAAATTGTATACGATTTTTTGCTCGAATTGAGGACGAAAGCCCATTTTGTGTGCAGTGCGAAAACTGCTCGGGAATTCGTCAATCGGCATTATGTCATGAAAACTTCATGGTTTGTAAGGATTTGAAGCGCTGCGGGCAAATTGGCACGGCAGATGCATTGTCTTTCTCGAACAGGGGAAGACACGATGTCGAAAGCGGCAGAGATCGATATAGCATCCGTTTCCAAGGTCTATGGTGCGACCACCGCGGTCCACGCCATCAGCCTTAAAATCCCGGCCGGTTCCTATTGCTGCTTCCTGGGGCCGTCGGGCTGCGGCAAGACCTCGACGCTGCGCATGATTGCCGGTCACGAGAGCATTTCTTCCGGCGATATCCGCCTTGGCAATACCGTCGTCACCGATTTTCCGCCGGCAAAGCGCGGCACGGCGATGATGTTCCAGTCCTATGCGCTGTTTCCGCATCTCGACCTCGTCGACAACGTTGCCTTCAGCCTGAAGATGAAGGGCGTTGACAAGGACGAGCGCCGCGCCAAGGCGCTCGACATGCTCAAGCTGATGCAGATGGAAGCCTATGCCGGTAGGCGTCCAGCCCAGCTTTCCGGCGGCCAGCAGCAGCGCGTGGCACTGGCGCGTGCCCTGATTACCGATCCGGAAGCACTGCTGCTCGACGAGCCGCTTTCGGCACTCGATCCCTTCCTGAAAATCCGCATGCGGGCAGAGCTGAAGAAGCTGCAGAAGACGCTCGGCATTACCTTCGTGCATGTGACGCACAGCCAGGAAGAGGCGATGGCGCTCGCCGATATCATCGTCATCATGAATGACGGGAAGATCGAGCAGGCGGCTTCACCGCGGCAGGTGTTCGAAAAGCCGGCGACGGCCTTCGTCGCCCGCTTCATGGGCGATCACAACGTGCTCTCCGGCCGCGTCACCTCCAGCGAGAATGGCGTTGTCGTGATGACCGTGCCGGAGGGGCAGAGCTTTTCCGTGCGCGGGACGGGCAGGGATGTCGGCGAGCCCGTCGATATCGGCATTCGCACCGACCGCGTGCGTCTGCAGGTGGCGACCGAGTGGACGCTCGGCTTCAACGGCATCGTCTCCAACATCGAATATCGCGGCTCCTCGGTGAAGATCACCGTTTCCGGAGCCGGCAGCGACGACTTCACCGTTATCGCAAGCGACAGCGATTACTTCGCAAAGCCGGTTTCGGTCGGCGATGCGGTGGCTCTGAGTTGGGCCCTGGAGGATGCCGTCCTCCTGGGCCGCGTGTCTGCATAACCTTCAATATCAAGAAAAGGGGAACTGCCATGACGACTGAAACGAAAACCACCAAGGCGGAAAAGGGTATTTCCCGCCGCTCGCTTCTCAAGACGGGTGCCGCCGCTGTCGGCGCCATTGCCGGCTCGGGCGCCATCACCGGCTTCCCGACCATCTGGGCGCAGTCCAACATCACGCTGCGCCAGTTCGGCACCGGCGTTTCAAACATCAATGCGATCGCCGAAAAGTGCAAAGCAGATCTCGGCATTACGCTCGAGATGACGGCGACGGACTCCGACGCCGCCGCGCAGCGCGCCGTGACCCAGCCCGACAGCTACGACATCGCCGATATCGAATACTGGATCTGCAAGAAGGTGTTCCCAACAGGCGTTCTGCAGCCGATGGACGTCAAGAAGCTCAAGTATTTCGACAAGGTCGTGCCGATCTTCACCACAGGCAAGCTGAAGGCCGACAGCACGATCGCCCAGGGCACGGCGCCGCACACCGTCGGTTTCGTCGAGGCGCAGGACTCCAAGAAGTTCGCCAAGGAGCAGACGCAGTGGTTCACGATGATGCCGACGATCTACAATGCCGATACGCTCGGCATTCGTCCTGACCTGACCGGTCGCGAAATCACCTCCTGGGCCGATATTCTCGATCCGGCCTACAAGGGAAAGACGGCGATCATCAACGTTCCCTCGATCGGCATCATGGATGCTGCGATGATCGCGGAAGCCTCCGGCAAGATCAAATATGCCGACAAGGGCAACATGACCAAGGAAGAGATCGACAAGACGATCGAGTTCCTGATCAAGACCAAGGGCGAGGGCCAGTTCCGCGCCTTCTGGAAGAGCTTCGACGAGTCGGTCAACCTGATGGCCTCGGGCGAAGTCGTCATCCAGTCCATGTGGTCGCCGGCCGTTGCTGCCGTCCGCTCGAAGGGCATCGCCTGCACCTTCCAGCCGCTCAAGGAAGGCTACCGCGCATGGGGCGGCGGTCTTGGCCTTGCGTCGCACCTCAAGGGCGCGCAGCTCGATGCGGCCTACGAGTATATCAACTGGTACACGTCCGGCTGGGTTGGCGCTTACCTCAACCGTCAGGGCTACTACTCGGCCTGCCTCGACACGGCGAAGGGTTTCATGACCGCCGACGAGTGGGGCTACTGGATGGAAGGCAAGCCGGCGCAGGGCGATATCCTCTCGCCGGAAGGCAAGGTCATGGAGAAGGCCGGCTCGGTTCGCGACGGCGGCTCCTTCGAAGACCGTATCGGCCACATCGCCTGCTGGAATTCCGTCATGGACGAAGACCGCTACATGGTTCGCCGCTGGAACGAGTTCATCGCGGCGTAAGTGCTTGCGGCTTTCCCCTCCCTAACCTTCCCCACAAGGGGGAAGGAGTCCGGCGAGGGTGTGGCAGAAAACTCCCTCCCCTTTGTGGGGAGGGTTGGGGAGGGGTCTTTTGATCCCTCTCTATTCGGACAAGGACAGATTTCCGAAGGGGGAAGCATGGCCACGATCGCTTCAGAGCAGACGATACCGGCGGAGGAAACGCCCAAGCGTGCCTTCCGGCTTGCGCCATGGGCGATCTCCTATCTGCAGGCGACCCCGCTGATCGCCATCCTCGGCTTCTTCTTCATCCTGCCGATCGCCATGATCGCGATCGTCAGCTTCTGGGATTATGATTTCGCCGGCATCTATCCCGATTTCCTGACCATGAACTATACCGATACGCTCGGTTCATGGGTCACATGGAAAACCTATCTCAATACGCTGAAATTCACCGTTATCGTCTGGGCGCTGACGCTCTTCATCGGCTTCTGGGTCGCCTATTTCCTCGCCTTCCATATCCGCAAGACCTCTACGCAGATGATCCTCTTTCTCGTCTGCACCGTGCCCTTCATGACGTCGAACATCATCCGCATGATCTCGTGGATACCGGTGCTCGGCCGCAACGGCCTCGTCAATTCGGCGCTGGTGGAAATGGGGATCGTGCCGCAGCCGGTGGAATGGCTGCTCTATTCGGATTTCGCCGTGGTGCTCGCCATGGTGCATCTCTACACGCTCTTCATGGTGACGCCGATCTTCAACACGCTGATGCGCATCGATCGCTCGTTGTTTGAAGCGGCACGGGACGCCGGTGCCTCCGGCTGGCAGGTCTTGTGGAACGTCGTCATTCCACTTGCCAAGCCCGGCATGGCGATCGGTACGATCTTCGTCGTGACACTCGTCATGGCCGATTTCTCCACCGTGCAGGTCATGTCCGGCGGGCAGAGCGCCTCGGTGGCGCTGATGATGAAGAACCAGATGTCGCTGCTGCAATATCCCGCGGCTGCCGCCAATGCGGTCGTGCTTCTGGTGGTGGTGCTGATGATGGTTGCCGCGATCCTTCGCGTCGTCGATATTCGCAAGGAGCTCTAGAATGCACCGCGAAAAACGCTCCCTCGAATTCTACGTGCTCGCCGCCTTCTTCGGTCTTTTCGTGCTCTTTCTCTACGGGCCGCTCTCGGCGATCGTCATCCTCTCCTTCCAGGGGCCCGACGGAGGCCTGACTTTTCCGCTGAATGGCGTTTCGACGCACTGGTTCTTCAATCTCTTCGAAAAACAGGCGGTCGGCGATTTCGGCGCATCTTTCCAGCGCTCCTTCATCCTCGGCCTGATGGTGATGATCGTCACCGTCGTCGTCTCGCTGATGGCGGGCCTTGCCTTCCGGCGGCGCTTCCGCGGTGCGTCGGTGCTGTTTTATGCGACGGTCGCAAGTCTCGTCGTGCCATCGATCATCATCTCGCTCGGTATCGGTGTCGTCTTCCAGCAGGGTGGTCTCAGGCCTGCGTGGTATTCCTCGGCCTTCGGAGCGCATCTGACATGGACGCTGCCCTTCGGTGTGCTGATCATGTTTGCTGTCTTCAACCGTTTTTCGCCGGCATATGAGGAGGCCGCGCGCGATCTCGGCGCGACATCCTGGCAGACTTTCCGCCACGTCGTGCTGCCGATGATCGCGCCAAGTCTCATCGGTGTCGGCCTGTTCGGCTTCACGCTTTCCTATGACGAATTCGCCCGCACGCTGATGACGTCAGGCACCTATAATACGCTGCCGCTCGAAATCTACGGCATGACCACCAATGTCACGACGCCGGTTCTCTATGCGCTCGGCACGGTCACGACGCTTTTCTCCTTCACCATCATTCTCGTCGCGCTCGGCATCATGACGATGCTTGGCCGGCGGCAGGCAAAGACCCGCTGACATGCGCATATTGATCGTCAATCCCAATACGACCGCCTCGATGACCGGAAAGGCGGCAACAGCCGCCCGCGCGGTGGCGGCTGCCGGCACCGAGATCATCGCCGCGACGTCCCGCATGGGGCCTGCTTCCATCGAAGGGCATTATGACGGGGCGCTCGCGATCCCCGGTCTGCTGAGTGAACTGAAGGAGCAGCAGGCGGCCGGTTATGATGCGGCGATCGTCGCCTGTTTCGACGATACCGGTCTGGACGCGGCACGGGCCTTCGCCGATGTGCCGGTTCTCGGGCTCTGCGAATCCGCCGTCGCCACCGCCGGCTTTCTCGCCCAGCGTTTCACGGTCGTGACGACGCTGGAACGCTCGCGGGTGCTGATCGACAATCTGGTGCGTCGCTACGGCATGGGTGGCCGCGCCCGGGTGCGGGCTTCCGATATTCCGGTGCTGGAACTGGAGGATGCCGCGTCGGGGGCGATCGGCAAGCTGAGAGCGGAAATCGAGAGGGCACTTTCGGAGGACGGCGCGGAAGCCATCGTGCTCGGCTGCGCCGGCATGACCGATCTGGCGCGCGAGCTGCAGGATCTCTATGGCGTGCCCGTCATTGACGGGGTGGCGGCTGCGGTCAAGCAGGCGGAAGCGTTGGTTTCGCTCGGCCTTTCCACCAGCAAGCGCGGCTCTTATGCCTCGCCGCTGCCGAAACCTTTCACAGGTGCGATGAGCGGTTTTGCGCCGATCCGGGCGACTGGCTGAGCGTCCCACGCGAACGCGTGACGGTGCATAGTGCCAAGTTTTGACTTTACTTTTTCCCCTTGGGTGAGAATGGTCACAGCCGATCATCACGCTGAGAGGAGAGCTGCGCCATGTCGATCGAGGAGGATCTGATCCGTATTGCGGAACAGGAAAAGGCGCTGAGCTTCGATACGTTCGATCTGACCACCGCATGGCAGCTCGGCAAGCTCCTGCAGGAACTCGCGACAGAACGCGGTCTCGGCATTGCCATCGATATCACGCTGCATTCCATGCCGGTCTTCTATGCGACACTGCCGGGTGTGACGCCTGACAATGTCCAATGGGTGCGCCGTAAGCGCAACATGGTCTTCCGCTACTTCCGTAGCAGTTATGCTTCCGGGCTGAAGCTGCAGAAGGAAGGCAAGGTGGTGGAGGATAACGGTCTCTCCGGCGCCGACTACGCACCGCATGGCGGCAGCTTCCCGATCAACGTCAAGGGCACGGGCTGCATCGGAGCCGTCACCGTATCGGGCCTTCCACAGCGGGACGATCACAATCTGGCGGTCGAGGCGCTGGCGCTGATCCTGGCAAAGGATCTCGATACGCTCAGGTTGGCGTGAAATCTGCCTTATTTTGGACAAGTAAAAGCCGCGAAAAAGACGGAATCGTGATCCGTTCCCGGTGACGGTGGTATTGCGTGACGATAAGGTGCGCCGGTTTCATAAATTGCCGGGACGCCATGTTACGCTTGCTTTTTGCCTTTGCCGCCATTGGTTTCAGCCTTTTCCTTATCTCCTGCAATACTCTGTCAAAAGAGGAATGCGTTGCCGCCGACTGGCGGGTAATCGGTGAATCCGACGGGGCTGCCGGATATGCGCCACAGGATCGTTTTGCAGCGCATGCCAAATCCTGCGAACGGGTAAAGATCGTGCCGGACCAGACCATCTGGTATCAGGGCTATCAGGTCGGTCTGGTGCGCTATTGCACGCCAATGAGCGGCCTCATGCACGGGCAGGCGGGTGATGGCTACAGCAATGTCTGCCCGACTGAGACGGCGCCCGGTTTCCTGCGTGGCTATACGCTTGGCAACCGCCAGCATTCGCTGCAGAGCGATTATATGTCGAGGGAAGCCAATATCGACGACCTCTCGCACAAGCTGAAGGACGCCCCGGACGCGGATCGACGTGACATCCGCCGACGGATCGACGATCTAGAGGACGACCTGCGTCGCATCCGTCGCGAGCAGCGCGACGTTCAGGATGAGCTGGATAATGTCAGCGCCGAGGTGCAGTGGTTCCAGCAGAACCCGAACGCGGCGCCGCCTGTCATGCCGGGCTACTGAGGCTTTCGCCTCAGAGCTTTCCACCGGCTTCGATAATGCCCTTGGTCAGGCTGCCCGTCGCCGGGAAGAGCGGGATGAGGCAGGCTTGCAGGGCGTGGTAGATATCGCCCTTGCCGGGGAAGAGCGAATGCGAGGGCACGAGGTCTTCCGTCAGTTCTTCGTGCCAGCCACCATTCTCATGGTCGATGAAGCAGCGCTCGATCACGTTCCAGATCTTGCGATAGCATTCCTCATGATAGTCGCTCGGCAGGTGTTCGTTGAGGAAGTGTGCTGCGGCGGCACCCTCGCAAGCCGGCCACCAGAGCTTGTTGCGCTTGGCGGGTTTGTCGGCCCAGTCGAGCGTGTAGAAGAAGCCGCCCTTGTCATTGTCCCAACCGAGCAGCATGGCCTGCTCGAAGAGCGCCTTGGCCGCATCCGGCATCCATTCGATCTTCTTGCCGCCGAGCGCCCAGAGCTGCAGGATCAGGCGGCACCATTCCAGCGCGTGACCGGGCGTGGTGCCGGCCGGGCGGAACATTTCGTTGCGATGATAATAGTCCTTGTCGAGCTTCCATTCGGCGTCGAAATGTTCGGCGACGCGCCAGCCGACGGAACCGGCCGAGCGGCGGATGACGAGATCGGCGATGCTCTCTGCCTTGGTGAGATAATCCCGGTCACCGGTCGCCTCGAAGGCGGCCATCAGCGCTTCGGTGAGGTGCATATTGGAATTCTGGCCGCGATAGGTGCCGCCGTCGAGCGGCTGCCAGTCGGTGGTGAATTCCTCGGCGATCGCGCCGTGCTTTGCTTCCCAGAACTTCGTGTTCAGGATTTCGGTGATGTCGGCCAGCATGCCGTCCGCCAGCGGATGGCCGATCGTCTTTGCCGAGGAGGCTGCGAGCAGCACGAAGGCATGGCCATAGCCCTGCTTGTTGGAATCGACAGGGCCGTTATTGTTCAGCGACCAGACATAACCGCCATTCTCGCGGTCGCGATGATGGTTCCAGATATAGTCCATGCCGTGATCGACGATATCGGCGGCGCCTGGGCGACCAAGCAGCGTGCCGATCGAGAAGCAGTGGACGGCGCGCGAAGCGATATGGAGCGGCCGCACCTGTCCCCGCGCATCGAGCGGCTTGCCGCTATCGTCGAGGTCGTAGAATCCGCCTTTGGGATTGATGGAATTGTGCTGGAAGAAATCGAAGAGGCCGTTGGCCTGCGAGAGCAGCCAGCCGCGATGATAGGCGCGGGTGGACCAGTTGCCGAGTGCAGGTGCCATGATACTCCTCCGAATTCGTGCACGATGCCTTTAGGAAAACGCCTATATAGAGGTCGCGCGAGTCTGTCATCCGCCAAGGCTTGCAACGGCCTAATGTAATAGGCATATGTTGACATAAAGATATCTTTATGTGATTTGTCTTTTCCGATCTTATGACGTCAAGGAGCCTTCCCGTGTTCGATAATCTCTTTGGTCCCGAAGGGGGCAAGCGTGATGGCAGTGAAGTATTCGCGGCGCTGAAAAAAGCAGCCAGCGAACGCATCCTCGTTCTTGACGGCGCCATGGGCACCCAGATCCAGGGGCTTGGCTATGATGAAGACCATTTTCGCGGTGACCGTTTCATCGGCTGCGCCTGCCATCAGAAGGGCAATAACGACCTCCTGATCCTGTCGCAGCCCGACGCGATCGAGGAAATTCATTACAAATACGCCAAGGCCGGCGCCGACATCCTTGAAACCAATACCTTCTCCTCGACCCGCATCGCGCAGGCCGATTATGCGATGGAAGGCGAGGTCTATGCGCTGAACAAGGAAGGTGCCGAGATCGTGCGCCGCGCTGCCCAGCGCGCCGAATGCGAGGATGGCAAGCGCCGCTTCGTTGCCGGCGCCATCGGCCCGACCAACCGCACGGCGTCCATCTCGCCTGATGTCAACAATCCGGGCTTCCGTGCCGTCACCTTCGACGACCTGCGCGAGGCCTATGCAGAGCAGATCGACGGCCTCATCGATGGCGGTGCCGATATCATCCTGATCGAGACGATCTTCGACACGCTGAACGCAAAGGCTGCGATCTTCGCCTGCGAAGAGCGTTTCGAAGCCAAGGGCATCCGCCTGCCGGTGATGATCTCGGGCACGATCACCGATCTCTCGGGCCGCACGCTGTCCGGTCAGACGCCGAGCGCCTTCTGGAACTCGGTGCGCCACGCCAATCCCTTCACGATCGGCCTCAACTGCGCGCTTGGCGCCAATGCGATGCGTCCGCATCTGCAGGAGCTTTCGGGCGTTGCCGATACGTTCATCTGCGCCTATCCGAATGCCGGCCTGCCGAACGAGTTCGGCCAGTATGACGAAACGCCGGAACTAATGGCGGCGCAGATCGACGGCTTTGCCCGCGAAGGCCTCGTCAACATCGTCGGCGGCTGCTGCGGCTCGACGCCTGAACATATCAAGATGATCGCGGAGACGGTGGCCAAGTACAAGCCGCGGCCGATCCCCGAGCATCGTCCCTTCATGTCGCTGTCGGGCCTCGAGCCCTTCGAACTGACCAAGGACATTCCCTTCGTCAATGTCGGCGAGCGCACCAATGTCACCGGCTCGGCCCGTTTCCGCAAGCTCATCACCAATGCCGATTTCACGGCAGCGCTCGATGTTGCCCGCGACCAGGTCGAGAACGGCGCGCAGGTCATCGACATCAACATGGACGAAGGCCTGATCGATTCCGAAAAGGCGATGGTCGAGTTCTTGAACCTGATCGCCGCAGAGCCTGACATCGCTCGCGTGCCTGTGATGATCGACAGCTCGAAGTTCTCGATCATCGAATCCGGCCTGAAGCGGGTGCAGGGCAAGGCGATCGTCAACTCGATCTCGCTGAAGGAAGGGGAGGAGAATTTCCTCGCCCAGGCCCGGCTGCTGCACAACTATGGTGCCGCCGTGGTCGTGATGGCCTTCGACGAGACGGGGCAGGCTGACAGCTACCAGCGCAAGGTGGACATCTGCACCCGCGCCTACAAGCTGCTGACCGAGAAGGTCGGTTTCCCGCCTGAGGACATCATTTTCGACCCGAACATCTTCGCGGTCGCGACCGGTATCGAAGAGCACAACAATTACGGCGTCGACTTCATCGAGGCGACGCGCACGATCCGCCAGACCATGCCCCTCGTCCATATCTCGGGCGGCGTGTCGAACCTTTCGTTCTCCTTCCGCGGAAACGAGCCGGTGCGCGAGGCGATGCATGCCGTGTTCCTCTACCACGCCATCCAGGCGGGCATGGACATGGGCATCGTCAACGCCGGCCAGCTGGCCGTCTATGACCAGATCGATCCGGAATTGCGCGAAGCCTGCGAAGACGTGGTGCTGAACCGTCGTCCCGATGGGACCGAGCGGCTGCTGGAAGTGGCCGAGCGCTTCCGCGGTGCCGCCGGCAAGGAAGGCAAGGTTCAGGATCTCTCCTGGCGCGAATGGAGCGTGGCGAAGCGGCTCGAACATGCGCTGGTCAACGGCATTACCGAATATATCGAAGCCGATACCGAGGAGGCCCGCCAGCAGGCAGCGCGTCCGCTGCATGTCATCGAGGGACCGCTGATGGCCGGCATGAATGTCGTCGGCGATCTCTTCGGCTCGGGCAAGATGTTCCTGCCACAGGTGGTGAAATCTGCCCGCGTCATGAAGCAGGCCGTTGCCGTTCTTCTTCCCTACATGGAAGAGGAGAAGCGACTCAACGGCGGTGAAGAGCGCAAGTCCGCTGGCAAGATCCTGATGGCGACCGTCAAGGGCGACGTGCACGATATCGGCAAGAACATCGTCGGCGTCGTGCTCGCCTGCAACAATTACGAGATCATCGATCTTGGCGTCATGGTGCCGGCAACGAAGATCCTGGAGACGGCTGTCGCCGAGAAGGTCGATGTCATCGGTCTCTCCGGTCTCATCACCCCGTCGCTCGACGAGATGGTGCATGTGGCGGCCGAGATGGAGCGTCAGGGCTTCGACCTTCCGCTGCTGATCGGCGGAGCGACGACCAGCCGCGTGCATACGGCCGTCAAAATCCATCCGGGCTATAACAAGGGCCAGACTGTTTATGTGACGGATGCGAGCCGCGCCGTCGGCGTCGTCTCCTCGCTGCTCTCGCCCGAAGGCCGCCAGCCCTATATCGACGACATCAGGGCCGAATATGCCAAGGTCGCGGCCGCCCATGCGCGCAGCGAAGCCGAGAAGGTGCGTCTGCCGCTTTCCCGCGCCCGAGAGAATGCGCACAAGGTTGACTGGGCGGCATACAAGCCGACCAGGCCAAGCTTCCTCGGCACCAAGGTGTTCGAAGATTACGATCTGGCCGTGCTTGCCAAGTACATCGACTGGACGCCGTTCTTCCAGACCTGGGAATTGCGTGGCCGCTACCCGGCAATCCTCGAAGACGAGAAGCAGGGCGAAGCTGCTCGTGCGCTCTGGAACGACGCGCAGGCAATGCTGAAGAAGATCATCGACGAGAAGTGGTTCCGCCCGCGCGCCGTCATCGGCTTCTGGCCGGCCGGCACGGTCGGTGACGATATCCGCCTGTTCACGGATGAGGCCCGTAACACGGAACTCGAGACCTTCTACACGCTGCGTCAGCAGCTTTCGAAGCGCGATGGTCGCCCGAACGTGGCGCTGTCGGACTTCGTGGCCCCTGTCGATAGCGGTGTGCAGGACTATGTCGGCGGCTTCGTGGTGACGTCGGGTATCGAGGAAATCGCGATTGCCGAGCGTTTCGAACGCGCGAACGACGACTATTCCTCGATCCTCGTCAAGGCGCTCGCCGACCGCTTCGCAGAAGCCTTCGCCGAATGCATGCATGAGCGCGTGCGCCGTGAATATTGGGGTTACGCCAAGGACGAGCACTTCTCCAACGAGGAGCTGATCACCGAAGCCTATGCGGGTATCCGCCCAGCGCCCGGCTATCCGGCACAGCCAGATCACACCGAGAAGAAGACGCTGTTCGGTCTTCTCGATGCAGAAAACACCGCTGGCGTGAAGCTGACGGAAAGCTATGCGATGTGGCCCGGCTCGTCGGTCTCCGGCATCTATATCGGCCACCCGGACGCCTACTATTTCGGCGTTGCCAAGGTGGAACGAGATCAGGTGGAAGATTATGCCGAGCGCAAGGGCATGGAGATCCGGGAGGTCGAGCGCTGGCTCGGACCGGTGCTGAACTACGTGCCGCGCAAGGCTGATGAGGCGATTGAAGACGCGGCCTGATTGCCGAGTCTTCTCCGTCGCTTAGGGCGGCGTTCTGAATGATTGATTCAATGAATTGATAAAGCCGGGAAGTGATTCGCTTCCCGGCTTTATCTTTTTGAATTTAAATAATTTTCAGTTCGCGCCGATCGTCAGTTCAGCGACGAAGTCATAGGCGTCGCCGCGATAGAGCGAGCGGGTGAATTCCACCGCGCGGCCTGAGCCGAGGTAGGAGATGCGCTCGATGGAAAGCCCGGCCTGACCCACGGGTACGCCGAGCAGGTGGGCGTCGGCCTCCTTCATATTGGTCGCGGATATGCGCTGGACGGCGCGCACGGGGCGCACGCCTCGGCGTTCCAGTTCAGCATAGAGCGAGTTGGTGACGGAGGAGGGATCGGGCAGGAATTCGCCCGAGACACTCGCATGTTCTATCGCCAGGGGCTCGTCATCGGCGATGCGCAGGCGCGACAGGCGCGAGACCTTGATGTCGGTGCCGAGGCCCAGAATCATCATTTCGTCGGGCGAGGGTGTATGGATGCCCTTGTGCAGCCATTCGGAGCGGGCGGTCATGCCGCGTCTTGCCATGTCCTCGGTGAAGGAGGTGAGCTGCGACAGGCGCTGCTCGACCTTGGAGACGGGTTTGGCGACGAAGGTGCCGGAGCCGTGACGGCGCACCAGCAGGCCATCGGCGACAAGTTCGTCGATCGCCTTGCGCACCGTCACGCGGCTGACGGCGGCGAATTCGGCGATGTCGCGCTCCGGAGGCAGGGCGTCGCCATGGGCGAGCGTGCCGGTGCGCACCGCATCTTCCAGCGTGCGGCGGAGCTTGACATAGAGCGGGCCGGTGCCGCCGGCCTGAAGGCGCTCGGGCGAGAGGATGGAGGCGAGATCGTCGGTCATGCCGCACCTCCCGGCCGTTCGTTCATGAGTTTGACGGCGAGATCGACCGCGCCCTGCAGCGCATCGGCCTTCGGCTCTGCCAGCCGCTCCCTGTGCCGGTCGGCGATCCAGGGATGGTAGGCCTTCGCGAGGCCACCGAGCAGGCAGATGGACGGGCATTCCGGCCATGACAGTGCATCAAGGCTTTCGTCTATGGCGCGCGCGGCATCCCTGACGATTTCGACGGCCGTCGCATCGCCGGCCTCGGCAGCTTCGAAAACGGCGGGCGCGTAGCGGGCAAAGTCCGTCGGCCGGGCGGTGTGGGCGAATTCGACGACGCGCTCGGGGTCGCTACCATATTCGGCTATGACCTTCTCGGTCAGATCAGATGCGGGGCGAACCTTGTCGTAGGCGAGCAGGGTCTTTTCCAGGAGGTCGCGGCCGAGGCGGGCGCCGCTTGCCTGGTCGCCAACGATGGAACCCCAGCCGCCGATGCCATGCAGCCCGCCGTTCCGGCGCGCATTGTAGACCGAGCCGGTGCCGAAAGCGCCGACAATGCCGTCGGCATCGCCAAGTGCGCCCTGCAGCGAAATCAGCGCGTCGGTGACGACGCGGCCATTTCTGAAGGGCAGGGCCTTTTCGATGCGCTTTCCATAATTGCCGACATTGGCGCCGGCCACGCCGACCACGGCAGAGATAGTGGAAACGGTTTCACTGTCGAATCCCGCATCATGCAGTGCCTCACGGGCGGATTCGACAATATTGACGAGAGAGTTTTCCAGATCGGAAAGGATATTGGCAGGGCCTGCCTTGCCGTGGCCGATGACATTGCCCATTCTGTCCGCAACTGCGGCCCGGCAGCTTGTTCCGCCGCCATCTATGCCGATTGCAAGTTCCGTCATCGGACCTCCGGATATGCAGTTCCCTTGTGTTTTTTAATACAATACCAAAAAAATACCATTTACCAAGCGGAAATGGTCCTTATTTTTCCTCTTTTTATCATATTGATTTTAAATGATAAAATTTTTTTATGAATTTTCTCGACTCCGGAAGTTAATTTCGGCTGGACAATTGGTATTTTTTTGGACTTAATTCCGGAAAAGGGAACAGCGTGTCGAAGCGTGTGGAAACCGGCGAAGAAAAAGCAGGCCGGCCATGTTTCGAGAAAGGTGCAGTCAGCAATCCGCAATGCCGGCAGGGCAGCGGATATGCGCGGTATCTTTTCAAGCTTTTCCCCTCATTTTCAGGCGCCCGGTTCGCTTTATCGGGAGGGCGCATCGGCTGGCCGAAGGCTCTTGTCTTCGGTCGCGAGAGAGCTTCGGGGCCGGCAGTCTTGGCGGCTTCAAAAGGGGCGTTGGGTGTTTCCTCAGGCACGCCGACCGCTTGTTTCAGACCGAAAACAGCGCCTAGCGGCGCTTAAAAACAGGAGAGGGAAATGAAAAATACTGCTCTGAAAAGCTTGCTGCTTGCCTCCAGCCTGCTGTCGTCAGCTGGCCTCGTTCATGCCGCCGACGTCACGCTCACCGTCGAAAGCTGGCGTAACGACGACCTGCAGATCTGGCAGGAAAAGATCATCCCGGCTTTCGAAGCCAAGAACCCGGGCATCAAGATTGTCTTCTCGCCGACCGCTCCGACTGAATACAATGCTTCGCTGAACGCCAAGCTCGATGCCGGCTCCGCAGGCGACATCATCACCTGCCGTCCGTTCGACGCTTCGCTCGAACTCTTCAACAAGAAGCAGCTCGTCGATCTGACCAGCCTCTCCGGCATGGAAAACTTCTCGCCGGTCGCCAAGGCTGCCTGGTCGACGGACGACGGCAAGTCGACCTTCTGCGTGCCGATGGCTTCGGTCATCCACGGCTTCATCTACAACAAGGATGCCTTCGACAAGCTCGGTATCGCTGTTCCGAAGACGGAAGACGAGTTCTTCGCAGCCCTCGACAAGATCAAGGCTGACGGCACCTACATCCCGCTCGCCATGGGCACGAAGGATCTCTGGGAAGCCGCAACCATGGGCTACCAGAACATCGGCCCGAACTACTGGAAGGGTGAGGATGGCCGCGAAGCCCTGATCTCCGGCAAGCAGAAGCTGACGGATGCCGATTGGGTCAAGCCTTACGAAGAGCTTGCCAAGTGGAAGCCTTACCTCGGCGACGGTTTCGAAGCCCAGACCTACTCGGACAGCCAGAACCTCTTCACGCTCGGCCGCGCTGCCATCTATCCGGCCGGTTCGTGGGAAATTGCGCTGTTCAACACGCAGGCTCAGTTCAAGATGGGCGCCTTCCCGCCGCCGGTTCCGAAGGCTGGCGACCAGGGCTACATTTCCGACCATCCGGATATCGGCGTTGCCCTGAATGCCAAGAGCACGCACCAGGAAGAAGCCAAGAAGTTCCTCACCTGGGTTGCTTCGCCTGAATTCGCAGACATCTATGCGAACTCCCTGCCGGGCTTCTTCAGCCTGAACTCCAACCCGGTCAAGATGAGCGATCCGCTTGCTCAGGAATTCGTTTCCTGGCGCGGCCCGTACAAGTCGACCGTCCGCTCGACCTATCAGATCCTGTCGCGCGGCACGCCGAACCTCGAAAACGAGACCTGGGTTGAATCGGCAAACGTCATCAACGGCACGGATACGCCTGCCGTTGCCGGCGAGAAGCTCCAGAAGGGCCTCGACAGCTGGTACAAGCCGGCCAAGTAATGTCTTGAAGGTAAGGGGCGGCTGCTTAAGCCGCCCCTTACCGGCCTGCCGGCCATCTTTTCCTTTTGGGGATAAGAGACTCGCAGCCGCCTCCTGGCCCATGGTTTTGATGTATGGGCATGGTCTTCTTCCCTGATGGGAGAGGTCTGCATGAGAGGCAGATTTCCACCTGCGCTGCGCCTTCCAGCTCAGCCAATAAGAACAGGCAAAAGCCATGAGCGAAGCCGACAACGCAGCCGATTTGGTCCCGATCAAGCGTCCCATACGCTGGCATATCGGGGTTTTCCTTCTTCCGGCCTTCATCGTCTATTCGGCGATCATGATCCTGCCGCTGATCGAAACGCTCCGGCTTTCCTTCTACAATACGGTCGATGGCGCCCCGGTCTTCGTCGGGTTTGCCAATTACAAGGTTCTCTTCGGCGATGCGCGCTGGGTGCACGACTTCTGGAACGCACTGCGCAACAACATAGTCTTCTTCATCATTCATATGTGCGTGCAGAACCCGATTGGCATCGCGCTTGCAGCACTTCTGTCGACGCCGCGGCTGCGCTTCGTGGCCTTCTATCGTACGGCGATCTTCCTGCCGACGCTGCTTTCATTCGTCATCGTCGGCTTCATCTGGAAGCTGATCCTGTCCCCGATCTGGGGTGTTGCGCCCTGGCTGATGAGCCTTGTCGGCATGAAATGGGCATTCGCCCCTTGGCTCGGCCAGTCCGGACCGGCTCTGATCGCAGTTTCGCTGATCTCCAACTGGCAATATATCGGCATTCCGATGATGCTGATCTATGCAGCGCTTCTGAGCATACCCGAGGAAGTCATCGAAGCTGCCGAATGTGACGGCATTACCGGTTGGGCGCAGTTCTGGAAGATCAAGCTGCCGTTGATCCTGCCGGCGATCGGCATCATCTCGATCTTGACCTTCGTCGGCAATTTCAATGCTTTCGACCTGATCTATACGGTGCAGGGAGCGCTTGCCGGTCCTGACATGTCCACGGATATTCTGGGCACGCTGCTCTACCGCACCTTCTTCGGCTTCCAGCTGCAGCTTGGCGACCGCTCCATGGGGGCAACGATTGCAACGGTGATGTTCCTGATCATCCTTGCCGGCGTGTCCTTCTATCTTTTCGCCATCCAGCGGCGCATGCGCCGCTACCAGTTCTGAGGAGCGTGAGCCCCGTGTCGAACAGAGCGCGCACATCCCCGATCCGTGCCGGCCTCGTGCATCTGGCGCTGATCGGCTACACGCTGATCGCCATCTTTCCGGTGTTCCTGACGATCGTCAATTCGTTCAAGGACCGCAATTCCATCTTCCGTTCGCCACTGCAGGTGCCGACTCCATCAACCTTCAGCCTCGTCGGCTACCAGACGGTGCTGGGGCAGGGTGACTTCGCCACCTACTTCCAGAACAGTTTCATCGTGACGATCGTCGCGATCTTCCTCGTGCTGCTCTTCGGGGCGATGGCGGCCTTCGCGCTGTCGGAATACCGCTTCAAGGGCAATACGCTGATGGGCCTCTACATGGCGATCGGCATCATGATCCCGATCCGCCTCGGCACGGTCGCCATCCTGCAGGGCATGGTCGCAACCGGCCTCGTCAATACGCTGACGGCGCTGATCCTCGTCTATACGGCGCAGGGCATTCCGCTGGCGATCTTCATCCTGTCGGAATTCATGCGGACGGTTTCCGACGACCTGAAGAATGCCGGGCGCATCGACGGGCTCTCGGAATATGCGATCTTCTTCCGTCTGGTGCTGCCGCTCGTGCGGCCGGCGATGGCGACGGTTGCCGTCTTCACCATGATCCCGATCTGGAACGACCTGTGGTTCCCGCTGATCCTGGCGCCATCTGAAGCCACCAAGACCGTGACGCTCGGCTCGCAGATCTTCATCGGCCAGTTCGTCACCAACTGGAATGCGGTTCTTGCAGCGCTTTCGCTGGCGATCCTGCCGATCCTCGTCCTCTATGTCATCTTCTCGCGGCAGCTGATCCGCGGCATTACCTCGGGAGCCGTCAAGTGAGCCCATCCGACAAACCGATCCGCGTCCTCGTTGCCGGCCTCGGCAATATGGGCCGCAGCCATGCGCTCGCCTATCACAATAATCCGGGCTACGAGATCGTCGGCCTCGTCAACCGTTCCAAGCCGTCGCAGTTTCCGACGGAGCTCGAGCAATACACGATCCATCCCGATTTCATGACGGCACTTGCCGAGCTGAAGCCGGACCTCTGCTCGATCAATACCTATTCCGACAGCCATGCCGATTATGCCGTCGCCGCCTTCGAGGCCGGCTGCGACGTCTTCGTCGAAAAACCGCTGGCAACGACGGTCGCCGATGCGGAACGCGTCGTCGCCGCCGCGAAGAAGGCGAAGAAAAAGCTGGTGATCGGCTATATCCTTCGCCACCATCCTTCCTGGGTGAAGCTGATCGAGGAAGCGCGGAAGCTCGGTGGTCCCTATGTCTTCCGCATGAACCTCAATCAGCAGTCCAGCGGGCCGACCTGGGCAACGCACAAGTCGCTGATGCAGACGACATCGCCGATCGTCGACTGCGGCGTCCATTATGTCGATGTAATGTGCCAGATCACCGATGCCAAGGCAGTCGAAGTGCGCGGCATGGGCCTGCGCCTGTCGAACGAGATCGCGCCGGACATGTATAATTACGGCCATCTGCAGGTTCTCTACGAGGACGGTTCCGTCGGCTGGTACGAGGCAGGCTGGGGGCCGATGATTTCGGAGACCGCCTTCTTCGTGAAAGACGTCATGTCTCCAAACGGCGCCGTTTCGATCGTCATGGATCCGAATGCCAAGTCCGACGATATCGATACGCATACCAAGACATCGGTCATCCGGCTGCATAACGCCGAGACCGGGCCTGACGGCAAGTTCATCCGTCCCGATCAGGACATGACCATGGCAGGCGAGCCCGGCCATCAGGAACTTTGCGACCTGGAGCAGGCCTTCATGCTGCGCGCCGTGCGCGAGGATCTGGACCTTACCCGCCATATGGACGATGCCGTAGCCTCGCTGCGTATCTGCCTCGCCGCCGATGAGAGCGTGCGGACCGGCCAACCGGTTAGACTATAAGGAAAGACTAGTGGGATCGCTTCAACTCAAATCCATCCGCAAGACCTATGGCACCCATGAGGTGCTGAAGGGCATCGATCTTGAGGTCAAGGATGGCGAATTCGTCATCTTCGTCGGCCCTTCCGGTTGCGGAAAATCGACCCTGCTGCGCAGCATCGCCGGCCTTGAGGATGTCACCTCGGGTGCCGTCATCATCAATGGCCGCGACGAGACACTGACGCCGCCGGCAAAGCGCGGCATCGCTATGGTGTTCCAGTCCTACGCGCTCTACCCGCACCTGACGGTGAAGGACAATATGGGCCTCGGCCTCAAGCAGGCGGGGACCGCGAAGGACGAGATCGAAAAGCGCGTCACCAAGGCGTCTTCGATGCTCTCGCTCGAACAATATCTCGCCCGCCGTCCGTCGGAACTTTCGGGCGGACAGCGCCAGCGTGTGGCGATCGGCCGTGCGATCGTGCGCGAGCCGGAACTCTTTCTGTTCGACGAGCCACTTTCCAACCTCGACGCGGCTCTGCGCGTGCAGACTCGCCTCGAGATTGCTCGTCTTCACCGCAGCCTGAAGGCGACGATGATCTACGTCACTCACGACCAGGTCGAAGCGATGACGCTTGCCGACAAGATCGTCGTGCTGAATGCCGGTGCGATCGAGCAGATCGGCTCGCCGATGGAACTCTACAACCGTCCAGCCAATACATTCGTTGCAGGCTTCATCGGCTCGCCGCAAATGAATTTCATTCCCGGCGACAAGGTCGGTGACACAGAGGCAAAGACGGTCGGTATCCGACCCGAGCACCTGACGCTGTCGCGCGACAGCGGTACCTGGAAGGCAAAGACGGTGCATGTCGAGCATCTCGGCGCCGATACGATCGTCTACCTGGAAACCGAGCAGTGCGGCCTCATCACCGCGCGTCTCTTCGGCGAACACAAGTACGAGCCGGACGAGATCGTCTATGCGACGCCGGATGGTACCCATGTCCACCGTTTCGACGCGAACGATCAGGCGATCCGTTGATCGAACCGGAATGAAAAAAAGCCCCGCCGTCGAGCGGGGCTTTTTCGTTCGAGTGTCGAGGCTGATGGCTTCAGCGCCGGAAGAGCCGGCCATCGATGATAACAAGGCTCGCCATCACCAATAGCATGCCGCCAAGCTCGAATGGCTCCAGCCGTTCGCCGAGAAACGCTGTGCCAAGTATGATTGCGCTGACGGGTACAAGCAGCGTGACGAGCGAGGCATTGGTCGCGCCCGCGGACGCGACGAGATTGAAGTAGAGAATGAAGGCGAAGGCAGTGCTGAGAAGTGCCAGAACCAGCACGGCCATCCATATCGGTACACTCGCTGTCACAATCTCGGCAGGGCTGTAGAACAGGAAAACGATCGGCACCATGAGGACCGTGGCACCGGTCAGCTGGCCGGTGGCGACGACCGTCGGGCTGATGCCCCTGAACCGCTTGGCATAGACGACCGCGAAGCCATAGGAGAGGGCAGCACCGATGACGGCGAGCTTTGCCCATGTCGGTCCACCGAGATTGGAGAGCAGTCCGGGGCCGATCATGACGGCGGCGCCGGCAATGCCGATCGCTACGCCCGCGATCTTCGGGGGCGAAATCTTCTCATCCGGGGTCAGCAGGTTCGCGACAAGAATCGTCCAGAGGGGAGTGGTCGCGTAAAAGACCGAGGCGAGGCCGGCGCCGATCTGCGTCTGGCCGGTGAAAATCAGCGAAAACGGAATGACGTTGTTGAGGAGGGCGAGGAGCAGGAACGCGCCCGGCTGGGCGAGCACGGGTGCGAACGATATGCCCCGCACTCTCAGCCAGAGATGCAGACCCACGGCGGCGACAGCCACACGATAGAGCACGAGGGCGAGCGGCGGAATGTCGGCCACGGCGATACGAGCGAAGAAGAAGGACCCGCCCCAGAGTGCGCCGAGCAGGACAAGCTGCCCCCAGTCCTTCACCGACATTGCTTGAGTTGTCGCTTGGGTGCGCAAGGTTGTCATCCGCCGAAAAGGGAGTGTTGCCTTGCAGTCTATCCCCGGCGCTTACGCTGGGCAGCAACGGAACAGACAGGATGATCGGATAATATGGAAACTGGTGCTGTCTTCTTTCGATCGGCCGGATTGCTGTGTCTCGACGGCGTTTCCAGACGTCTCGTTGGAGGCGCCTCCGTCGAAATGAAAAAGGCGCCGCAGGTGCGGCGCCTTCATGGGGAAAGCCTGTTGACTGATCAGTCGCGGATGACGAGCAGGTCGGCGGCCATGAAGCGGAGCGTCACGGTTTCGCCGGCAGACGGAGGGGTGACGCCGGGGCTGTTGAACATGTCGAAGGAGATGACGTTGCCGCCGACATCCATGCGAGTGCGGATGACCGAACCGAGGAAGTGGGCGGAGACGACGCGGCCGGTGAGGGCCGTATCGCTGCGCGCACCTTCTGCGAGCGAGCCGGCTTCCGGACGCAGCGCGAGCTGCACGGTGTCGCCGGCCTTGTAGGTCTGGACCGACTGCTTCAGCGTGACGCCTTGATCGCCGATCTGGATGCGGTTGCTGTCGGGATCGGTCACCTTGGCTTCGATGAGGTTCAGCGTGCCGACGAAGGAGGCGACGAAGCGCGTTGCCGGCGTGTTGTAGATCTCGAAGGGTGTGCCGATCTGGTCGGCCTTGCCGCCGTTCATGACGACGATGCGGTCTGAGATCGAGAGCGCTTCTTCCTGGTCGTGCGTAACGAAAACCGTGGTGATGCCGAGCGACTGCTGGATCTGGCGGATTTCTTCGCGCAGCGATACGCGGATCTTGGCGTCGAGAGCCGAAAGCGGTTCGTCGAGCAGCAGTACCTGCGGCTTGACGGCAAGGGCGCGGGCAAGAGCGACGCGCTGCTGCTGGCCGCCCGACATCTGATAGGGGAAGCGGTCTGCCAGATGATCGAGCTTGATCAGGCCGAGCATTTCCTTCACACGCTTGTCGATCTCGGGCTTCGGCGAGCCTGCGACCTTCATGCCGAATGCGACGTTGTCATGCACCGTCATGTTCGGGAAAAGGGCGTAGGCCTGGAAGACCATGCCGATGTTGCGCTGGTTCGGCTTCAGCGCGCGCTGGTCCTTGCCGTTGATCGTAAGCGTGCCGCCGGTCGGCGTTTCGAAACCGGCGATCATGCGCAGGACGGTCGTCTTGCCGCAGCCTGATGGTCCGAGGAAGGAGATGAATTCCCCTTTCTCGATATTCATGTTGAAGTTCTTGACGACCTGTGTCTGGCCGAAAGATTTCTGAATGTTGGTCAGCGTAAGAAAAGACATGAGCCAAATACCTTATGCTTTAGCCGGGCGGGCTTTGCCAAAGCGCGAAACGAGGTTGAGCAGGCCCATGCTGAGCCAGGTGATCGAGAATGCGATAACCGCGAGCGCGGAAGGCTCATAGGCCTTGTTCGCACCGACGAGCTGCAGGTAGGGGCCGAAGGCCGGACGGTTCAGAAGGGCTGCGAAGGTGAATTCGCCCATGACGATCGCGAGCGTGATGAAGGCGCCCGAGAGCACGCCGCTCATGACGTTCGGGAAAATGCACTTGAACATGATCGTCGTCCAGCTGGCACCGAGGCTTTCAGCTGCTTCCGTCAGTGTGCGCACGTCGATGGCGCGCATGGCGGTATCGACGGAGCGGTACATGTAGGGCAGCGAGAGCGTGATATAGGAGATGACGAGCAGGATGTTGGTGCCGGTCGTAAAGCCCGTCAGCGGCAGGATCGACGACGAGTTGTACATGCGCAGATAGCCGAAGACGATGACGATCGCCGGGATGACGAGCGGCAGCAGCGTGATGAATTCGACGATCTGGCGCATCTGCGGCACGCGCAGGCGCACCCAATAAGCCGTCGGCACGACGAGCAGCATGCCGAAGACGATGGTCAGAATGGCCATCAGCATCGAGTAGCCGAAGGTTTCCTGGAACTGCGGGTCGGAGAAGACCGAGCGGTAGGCATCGAAGCTGTAGACGCCTCGGCGCATGCGCAGTGAGAATTCCAGCGTTCCGAGCAGGGGTACGAAGAAGTAGATCGCGCCGATGATAATGGCGATCCAGGCGCCGATACGCTGTCCGGTCATTTCTGCCACCGTTCAGCGCGCATGCGCAGCATGAGGTAAAGGACGTTCGAGACACCGGTGATGACGATCATGCCGAGCGCGATCGCGTAACCGAGGTTCGCGTTGTGAAGCACGTCGCCGCGGATCTGCGCGTAGAGCAGGATCGGCACGATGTTGAGCGAGGAGCCGGTCAGGGCATAGGCCGTGGCGATTGCGCCGAAAGCGTTTGCAAAGAGCAGAAGGGTGGTGCCGAGCAGGCTCGGCCACAGGATCGGCAGGGCGACCATGGTCCAGTACTGGCGGTTCGTAGCGCCGAGGATCTGGGAGGCTTCGCGCCATTCCTTCTTCATCCCGTCGAGAGCAGGCGTCAGAATCAGCACCATCAGCGGGATCTGGAAGTACATGTAGGTGATGGTCAGGCCGAAGAAGGACAGCAGGTTGAAGCCGGTGCCGTAGAGATTGAAGCCGAAATAGTCGCGCAGGATGACGGTCGCCAGACCGGTGCGGCCGAGGGTGGCCAGGAACGAGAAGGCGAGCGGGATGCCGGCGAAGTTCGAGGCGACACCGGAGAAGGTGAGCAGCATCGAGCGAACCCAGGTCGGCAGGCCGCCGAGCACGACGGCCCAGGCGAGGAAGAAGCCGATCAGCGCGCCGCCGAGGGCAGACGCCACCGAGACCTTGATGCTGATCCAGTAGGCGCTGAGGATGTTCGGCTCGAAGAGATCGCCGATGTTCTTGAAGGTGAATTGTCCGTCGGGCGTAAAGAATGCGCCCACGACCAGGTAGAGCGTCGGTATGATCAGGAATAACAGCGAGAATATAATGAAAGGCGCAATGCCCAGCCAATCGATCACTTTATCTTTGTTGATCAAGGGCGCGGCGCTGACCATAGGCGTTGAAACTGTGCTCATGGAAAAGCTCTTCCTGGGGCCACGGAACGAGAAAAGGCCTCCCCGTCGATAAAAGACGGAGAGGCCGTGTCAGTCAATTACTTGACGTTGGCGCCAACGACGCTGTCCCACTGCTTGGTGATGACGGCAGCACCAGCGTTCTGTTCTTCAACAGACGGGAAGACTGCCTTTGCATAGCCTTCAGCCGGCGGCAGCTTGTCGAGAAGTTCCTTCGGAACCTTGCCCTTCTGAGCGAGGTCGTTGAAGCGGATCGGGTGGCAGTAACCCTTCAGCCAGCCGATCTGGCCTTCGTCCGAGTACAGGAATTCCATCCAGAGCTTGGCAGCGTTCGGGTGCGGAGCGAAAGCGGAGATCGCCTGGACGTAAACGCCGGCGACAACGCCCGTCTGCGGAACGACGACTTCAACCGGCGGGTTGCCGTTCAGGCTGTCGCGCCATGCGAGGCCGTTGTAGTCCCAGCCGATGACGATCGGGGTGGAGCCCTGAGCGAGCGAAGCGGACTTGCCGATAACCGGAACGAGGTTGCCGGCCTTGTTCAGGTCGCCGAAGAACTTCAGACCAGCTTCGCCAGCCTTGGCGGCATCCTTTTCGCCGGCTGCGAGGCCAGCTGCGTAAACAGCCTGGTAAGCCTGGTTGGAAACGCGCGGGTCGCCAGCGAGCGAAATGGTGTTGGCGTATTCCGGCTTCTTCAGGTCGGCCCAGTCCTTCGGGACGTTCTTGACGATGTCGGTGTTCACGACGAAGGTCAGGGCGCCGTAGTAGTCGCCGTACCAGTAGCCTTCAGCGTCCTTTGCGGAGTCCGGAATGGAGTCCCAGGTGGAAACCTTGTAAGGCTGAAGCAGGCCGTCCTTCTTGGCCGACGGGCCGAAGGAGAGGCCAACGTCTACGACATCGGGAGCCTGCGGGCCGGTGTTGCCCTTGTTGGCCTTGATGGCTTCGATTTCGTCGCCCGAACCGGCATCCGGGTTCAGTTCGTTGACTTCGATGCCGTACTTTGCCTTGAAAGCGGAGATCAGGTCGCCGTAACCGCACCAGTTGTGCGGCAGAGCGATCGTCGTCAGCGTGCCTTCCTTCTTGGCGGCAGCGATAAGGTCGGCGCTCGGCTCAGCTGCTGCGATCGCAGTCGAAGCAACGATCATCGCAGTAGAAAGCGAGAGCAGGCGAGAAAGGTTAGAGATCACTGTTGTTCTCCTTCGGGTTTCAGTGTCCGATGTGCTGTTACTGGCGTTAGATGAAGCTTGTGTGACAGTTGGATGACGTTAATTTTTCCATGAATAGCAGGCGCTTGCGGCAAATGTTTCATTTGCGACAGGCGCTCCTGTTTTCGCGAAATCCGTCGTTGTTTTTGCCCCTTTTTTAGTTGTTCCTCCTAACCGGGTTTGCGGAAGAGCCGGGTCTGTTCGAACAGGCCCTCCAGCGTTTTCATGCGCTCCTTCGTCTCGTCCCAGGTCGAATTCTGCACCGCTTCGATGAGAGCTTCGACGATGAAGAGCGTGACGACGGAGGAATCCCATGCCGACGGCGCCTCGATCTGCACGCGGAAGGCGTGGCGGGCGAGCTTGGCAGCTGGTGAGCCCCACTGGTCGGTAAAGATGATGATTTCAGCTCCGCGCTTGCGGGCGGCAGTGGCCAGGCTGACCATTTCCTGCTCGTAGCGGCGGATGTCGAAGATAATGAGCAGGTCGCCCGGATTCATATTGAGGACGTATTGCGGCCAGCTGGACGAATTGGATGAGAGCAGCGACGTGTTCGGGCGGATGACCTGCATGTGTGTGAAGAAGTACTCCGCAAGCGCCCCGGTTATGCGACCGCCGACGAAGTAGACTGTGCGTTTACGGTCGGACAGCAAGGTAGCGACGCTGTCGAATGTTGCCGTGTCCAAATCCGTCAGCGTCTGGCGCAGATTGCCCATGATCGCGTCGGCAAAGCGGTTCAATATGTGGGTGCCGGGTGCATTCTGGGCCCAGCGGTCATGCTTGGCGATAGGGTTGGAGATCGTCGCCTCGACTTCCTGATGCAGATGCTGCTGGAAATCCGGATAGCCCTTGTAGCCAAGCTTCTGGACCATGCGCACGACCGTCGGCGTGGAGACGCCGGCATTTTCGGCAATGGTGGTAATGCTGCCGAGACCGGAGACGGGATAGTTGTCGAGCAGGCTTTCAGCCAATTGCTTCTCGGCGCGCGTGAGCACGCCAAGATGCGAATGAATGACGTCCGAAACGGTCTTTGCCGCGACACTCACGTGATTTTGCTCCCCGGGATGGTCTGATGCCACTTTCCCACTGAAAGTTAACAACGCTGTCACAATCCATGTCAACAAGTGTCATGAAAAGAAATTTTCAGAACGCGCTTGACACTGCCGTGAAGCTGAAGAATTCTTTTCTTGTAAAGATTTTATTAAGCCATGGGAGAGGTGCTTCTGGTGCTGGCTCAGCCCCGAATTCTCAGCGAAGCGGATGGCGATTGCGTCGCAATCGAGCGCGTCGGCGGCAAGAGCCCGGTGCTGCTCGTGTGCGAGCATGCCTCGCGCACGCTCCCTGAGCAATTCGGCGATCTCGGCCTCTCGCAGGAAGCACTTTCGAGCCATATCGCTTGGGATCCGGGCGCGCTTGCCGTTGCTCGCGGCATTTCGGCTGCTCTCGATGCGACACTGATCTACCAGCGCTTCTCGCGGCTGATCTATGATTGCAACCGGCCGCCTGAAGCGCCGGGCGCCATGCCGGAGACGAGCGAGATCTATACGATCCCCGGTAACAAGGATTTGAGTGCGGAAGAGCGCAAGGCCCGCACCGAAGCGCTCTATGCGCCGTTTCACGATGGGGTCCGCAGCCTGATCCGCGACAGGCGGGCGAGGGGGCAGGATAGCGTCATCGTGACCATCCACAGTTTCACGCCGGTCTATAATGGCAAGCCGCGTGCCGTCGAGCTCGGCATCCTCCATGACGAGGACAGCCGTCTGGCCGACCGCATGCTGGAGTTTGCGGCCGAGGCGCCGCTTTACCGTACCGAACGCAACGAACCCTACGGGCCTGCTGACGGCGTGACGCACACGCTGATCTTGCACGGCATTTCCAACGGGTTGCGCAATGTCATGATCGAGGTCCGCAATGACCTCATCAATGAAGATACCGGCCAAGGGGTCGTGGCCGACTATCTTACAAGGCTCCTCCAGCAAAGCCTGGATGCCTGAATAAAACATAAGACCCCGGGGAGCAGTTTAACTGCGAACAGCCCGCAAGGCGAAAAGCCACGGGCACTATTGGCACTTGATCGGCCGCAATTCCGCGGGCGATTGTCGACAGGGGGAAGTCATGTCGGACTATTCCGAAAGTGATAAAAAGCAGGATATGAGTGTCCTGCATTCCATGGGCTATGCCCAGGAACTCGAACGGCGAATGAGCTCGTTTTCGAATTTTGCCGTTTCCTTCTCGATCATTTGCATCCTGTCGGGCGGCATCAACTCGCTCGCGCAGGCAACCGCAGGTGCGGGCGGTGCCGCCATCGGCATCGGCTGGCCGATCGGCTGCTTCGTTTCGCTCGTCTTTGCCGTCGCGATGGCGCAGATCAGCTCCGCCTATCCGACGGCGGGCGGCCTCTATCACTGGGGTTCGATCCTCGGCAACCGCTTCACCGGCTGGCTGACCGCATGGTTCAACCTGCTCGGCCTCGTCACCGTTCTCGGCGCCATCAACGTCGGTACCTATTACTTCTTCATGGGCGCTTTCGGTACGAGCTATCTCGGCCTCACGGACACGACTGCGGTGCGCATCGTCTTCCTGGTGATCATCACCGGCGCGCAGGCGCTCGTGAACCACATGGGTATCGGACTGACTGCAAAGCTCACGGACTTCTCCGGTTACCTGATCTTTGCAACCGCGATCGTGCTCGCAGCCGTGTGCCTGCTGTCGGCTCCGTCCTACGAGTTCGTCCGTCTCTTCACCTTCGCCAATTATTCCGGCGAGGCAGGCGGCAACGTATGGCCGGCGACTTCGGGCACCTGGGTGTTCCTGCTCGGCCTGCTGCTGCCGATCTATACGATCACCGGCTATGACGCTTCGGCCCATACCTCGGAAGAAACCGTCAAGGCGGCCCATTCCGTGCCGCGCGGCATGGTTTCCTCGGTGCTTTGGTCGGCGCTCTTCGGCTACATCATGCTGTGCGCCTTCGTTCTCATGCTGCCGAACATGGACGATGCGGCAAAGCAGGGCTGGAACGTATTCTTCTGGGCGATGGATACGCAGGTCAACTCGACCGTGAAGGACATTCTCTACTTCGCGATCCTCGTCAGCCAGTGGCTGTGCGGCCTTGCGACCGTGACCTCGGTCTCGCGCATGATCTTCGCCTTCTCGCGTGACGGTGGCCTGCCGGCCTCGAAGGGACTTTCGAAGGTCAGCCCGAAATACCGCACGCCGGTTGCCGCGATCTGGACGGGCTCGATCCTCTCGGTGCTGTTCGTCTGGGGCTCGTCGCTGGTTTCGATCGGCGACACGCCGGTTTACACCATCGTCGTATCGTGCACGGTCATCTTCCTGTTCTTCTCCTTCGCGATCCCGATCGCGCTTGGCCTCTTTGCCTGGGGAACCTCGAAGTGGGACAAGATGGGTCCGTGGAACCTCGGCGAAGGCATGTTCAAGCTCTTCGCTGTTCTCTCGATCCTGGCGATGGTCCTGATCTTCATCCTCGGCATCCAGCCGCCGAACGGACCGGCACTCTACGTGACGGTGGGCTTCCTGATCCTGACCGGCATTGTCTGGTTCGGCTTCGAAAGCCGCCGCTTCAAGGGCCCGCCGATCGGCGAGGAAGTGGCACGACGCCAGGCTGAAATCGCAGCGGCCGAAAAGGCTGTCGGCGAACACTGATAGATCAAGGCTTCCCTCTCACATGGTGGGGCCGCGTCACGCGGCCCCACCACGGTTCAACGAAAAGGCATCGGGCGGGCTGGTCCCGGCGGTCGCATGCCGTTTCGTTTTCCCGATTTCCCGGTTTCAATTTCAGGCGGATGAATCATGAGCAGCTATACTCTCGACGATCTCAGACAGGACGTTGCCGACGGGCGCATCGATACGGTGCTGGCCTGCCAGGTGGACATGCAGGGGCGCCTGATGGGCAAGCGTTTCCAGGCGGAATTTTTTCTCGAAAGCGCCTGGAAGGAAACGCACAGCTGCAATTATCTGCAGGCGACGGACATGGAGATGGAGACCGTCTCCGGCTACAAGGCCACCAGCTGGGAAAAGGGTTACGGCGACTATACGATGAAGCCCGACCTTTCGACGCTGCGGGTCATTCCCTGGCTCGAAGGCACGGCCCTCGTGCTCTGCGACGTGCTGGATCACCACACGCATGAGGAAGTGGCCCATTCGCCGCGCGCGATCCTGAAGAAACAGGTCAAGCGCCTGGAGGCGATGGGCATGAAGGCCTACATGGCTTCCGAGCTCGAGTTCTTCCTGTTCGACCAGAGCTACGAGGCGGCACAGGCTTCCGGCTACCGCAACCTGAAGCTCGCCAGCGCCTATAACGAAGACTACCACATCTTCCAGACGACCAAGGAAGAAGAGGTGATGCGGGCAATCCGCAAGGGCCTGCAGGGCGCCGGCATTCCGGTCGAAAATTCCAAGGGCGAGGCATCCGCCGGCCAGGAGGAAATCAACGTTCGCTACGCCGATGCGCTGACCATGGCCGACCGGCATGCGATCATCAAGAATGGCTGCAAGGAGATTGCCTGGTCGAAGGGCAAGGCAATCACCTTCCTCGCCAAGTGGCATTACAATGCCGCCGGCAGTTCCTCGCATATCCACCAGTCGCTCTGGAGCCTGGAAGAAAAGCCTCTTTTCTTCGATCATGCCGGTCACCACGGCATGACGCCACTGATGCAGAACTATATTGCCGGCCTTCTCAGCCATGCGAGCGAGATCACGTATTTCCTGGCGCCTTACATCAATTCCTATAAGCGCTTCATGGCCGGTACTTTCGCGCCGACCAAGGCCGTCTGGAGCAAGGATAACCGCACGGCGGGATATCGCCTCTGCGGCGAGGAGACCAAGGGGATCCGTATCGAATGCCGCGTCGGCGGCTCCGATCTCAATCCCTATCTTGCCTTCGCGGCCCTTCTTGCCGCCGGCATCGACGGCATCGAGAAGAAGCTGGAACTGGAGGCGCCCTATGAGGGCGATGCCTATTTCGGCAAGGATATCCGCGAAATCCCGCGCACGCTGCGGGCTGCGACCAAGGCGATGACGGAATCGGAGATGTTGCGCACAGCTTTCGGCGACGAGGTCATCGATCACTATACCCGCGCTGCCGAATGGGAGCAGGAAGAATACGATCGCCGCATCACCGATTGGGAAGTGGCGCGCGGCTTCGAGAGAGCTTAAGAACATAACCGAAGCGGAAAGCCGCCTGACCGGGTTCTCCTTGCTGGGATCAGTCGTGGCGCCTTTCCCTGCGGCTCAGAAGAAAACAGGATATAGATCATGACAATGATCCAATGCATTTCGCCGATCGACGGCTCTGTTTATGCGGAGCGTCCGGCGCTTTCGCTTGAAGCGGCAAAGGATGCCGTGGCGCGTGCGCGCAAGGCGCAGAAGGCATGGGCCAAGCGCCCGCTCGAAGACCGTGTCCAGCTGGTGCTGAAGGGTGTCGCGCGTCTCAACGAGATGTCCGATGTCGTCGTGCCCGAACTTGCCTGGCAGATGGGCCGGCCGATCAAGTATGGCGGTGAATATCGCGGCTTCAACGAGCGTTCCAATTATGTTGCCTCGATCGCAGCCGACGCTCTTGCGCCTCTCGTGGTTGAAGAAAGCGACAAGTTCGAACGCCGCATCGAGCGCGAGGCGCACGGCGTCGTTTTCGTCGTCGCGCCCTGGAACTACCCCTATATGACGGCGATCAACACGATCGCTCCGGCGCTGATGGCCGGCAATACGGTCGTGCTCAAGCATGCCTCGCAGACGCTGCTTGTCGGCGAGCGGCTGGTGCAGGCCTTCGTCGAGGCCGGTATTCCCGAGGATGTTTTCCAGAACGTCTTTCTCGATCATGAGACGACCTCGGCGCTGATCGCCGCCGGCAGCTTCAATTTCGTGAACTTTACCGGCTCTGTCGAAGGCGGTCGCTCGATGGAGCGGGCTGCTGCCGGTACCTTTACCGGCCTCGGTCTCGAACTCGGCGGCAAGGATCCGGGTTATGTGATGGAAGATGCCGATCTCGACGCGGCCGTCGATACGCTGATGGACGGCGCGACCTACAATTCCGGCCAGTGCTGCTGCGGCATCGAGCGCATCTATGTGCATGAATCGCTCTACGACGCCTTCGTCGAGAAGTCGGTCGCCTGGGTTTCGAACTACAAGCTCGGCAATCCGCTCGATCCCGAGACCTCGCTCGGCCCGATGGCACACAAGCGCTTCGCCAAGGTGGTGCGCGACCAGATCGCCGACGCGGTCGCCAAGGGCGCCAAGGCGCTCGTCGATCCGAAGCTCTTCCCGGCCGATGACGGCGGCGCCTATCTCGCCCCGCAGATCCTCGTCAATGTCGATCATTCCATGGCCTTCATGCGCGAAGAAACCTTCGGCCCGGCCGTCGGCATCATGAAGGTGAAGAACGATGATGAAGCGCTGGCGCTGATGAACGACAGCCAATACGGGCTGACGGCTTCGCTCTGGACCAAGGATGCGGAGCGGGCAGGGCGGCTCGGCCGCGAAATCGAAACCGGCACCGTGTTCATGAACCGCGCCGATTATCTCGATCCGGCTCTCTGCTGGACCGGCGTCAAGGAAACCGGCCGCGGCGGTTCGCTGTCGATCATCGGCTTCCATAATCTGACGCGCCCGAAATCCTACCACCTCAAGAAAGTCACAGCATGAGCAGCGCCAACATCACCGCCAACTGGAGCTATCCGACAGCCGTCAAGCTCGGCCGCGGACGCATCAAGGAACTCGCAGACGCCTGCAAGAGCCTCGGCATGAAGAAGCCGCTGCTCGTCACCGACCGTGGCCTCGCCTCGATGGCGATCACCAAGAACGCGCTCGACATTCTCGAAGATGCCGGTCTCGGCCGCGCGATTTTCGCCGATGTCGATCCGAACCCGAACGAAAAGAATCTCGAAGCCGGCATCAAGGCCTTCCGCGATGGCGGTCATGACGGCGTCGTCGCCTTCGGTGGCGGTTCGGGCCTCGACCTCGGCAAGTGCGTGGCCTTCATGGTTGGCCAGTCCCGTCCTGTCTGGGATTTCGAGGATATCGGCGACTGGTGGACGCGGGCCGATATCGCCGGCATCGCGCCGATCGTTGCCGTGCCGACGACGGCGGGCACCGGCTCAGAAGTCGGCCGCGCCAGCGTCATCACCAATTCCGCAACGCATGTGAAGAAGATCATCTTCCATCCGAAGTTTCTGCCGGGCGTTGTTATCGCCGATCCGGAACTGACGGTCGGCATGCCGAAGATCATCACGGCCGGCACCGGCATGGATGCCTTCGCCCATTGCCTGGAGGCCTATTCCTCGCCCTTCTATCATCCGATGTCTGCCGGCATCGCGCTGGAAGGCATGCGCCTCGTCAAGGAATTCCTGCCGCGCGCCTATAGGGAGGGCACGGATCTCGAAGCCCGCGCCAACATGATGTCGGCAGCCGCCATGGGCGCTGTCGCCTTCCAGAAGGGGCTTGGCGCCATCCATGCGCTCTCGCACCCGATCGGTGCCGTCTACAACACCCACCACGGCATGACCAATGCCGTCGTGATGCCGGCGGTCCTGCGTTTCAACCGTTCTGCGATCGAAGAGAAGATCGCGCGTGTCGCTGCCTATCTCGGAATTTCCGGCGGTTTCGACGGTTTCTACGACTATGTTCTGAAGCTTCGCTCCGAACTCAACGTGCCGGAGAACCTCTCGGCCATGGGAATCACCCCCGACCGGATCGATGAACTGGCGGCGATGGCGATCGAAGACCCGAGCGCCGGTGGCAATCCGGTTGCATTGACGCTCGAAAATACCAAGACCTTGTTTAAGGATTGCTTCTGACCAGGTAATGGCGGACCTGTGAAAAAGCCCGGAAAACCCTGGTTTTCCGGGCTTTTTTGCGCTTTATGCCATCCTTATTTTTGATGATGCGAAAAATGCAGGCCGCAATTTCGGCGGGTCTGTTTAGGGTTTGTTAACCACGATTGGAAAGGATGGGTTAACCGCACGATGCTCCGACAGTGCGATTAACCAGAGCGATGCCGGCTCGCGCCATTTCCCTTCGAGGACTAAGAACATGCCAGTCATCACATTCGCAAATACCAAGGGCGGCGCCGGCAAGACCACTGCCGTTCTCCTGCTTGCCACCGAGCTTGCCCGCCAGGGCTATCGGGTGACCATCCTCGATGCCGACCCCCAGCACTGGATTTCGCGCTGGCACGAAATCTCCGGCAATGTGCCCAATATCAGCGTCATCGATTTCGTCACGACCGCTTCGCTGCCGCAGCACATCAGCGAAAACAAGCACAATACCGATTACTTCATCGTCGACCTGCCGGGCGCGCGCAATCCGCTGCTGGCAACGGCTGTCGGCCTTTCCGACCACGTGCTGATCCCGATCCAGGGCTGCGCCATGGATGCCCGCGGCGGAGCCCAGGTTCTCGAATTGCTCCAGTATCTGGACGAGAAGGCTGGCATCAAGATCGGCCATTCGGTCGTGCTCACCCGCGTCAATTCCATGGTCACCACCCGCGCTCTGCAGCTCGTCAAGGCGCTGCTGAACGAGCGCCACGTGCCGGTTCTCGATACGGCGATCATCGAACGCTCCGCCTTCCGTGACATTTTCGATTGCGGCGGCACGCTGCACACGATGGATGCCACGCGCGTCAGCAATCTCGACAAGGCGCGTGAAAACGCCCACTGTTTCGCTGAGGAAATCATCCGCAAGGTACCGGGCCGCCTGCCGGTAGCCGTTCGGCTCGCGAACGCGATGGGCCGTGCTGCCTGATCAGACTACCGGGGGGTAGGGAAATCGATGCCTCGGCTTCGGCCGGGGCATTTTCTATTTGAAATTACATTTGCTCACTGGTGTAATGGTTATCAGGTTGTAAAAATCTCCTGATCCGCGAAGTAACGCATGAGCATCAGCCAGCAAGTCGACGACAGGCTTATCGATTCCATCTACGGAATCGTTTTCGGTGAAGCACGATGGGATACATTCCTGACCGAGCTGAACGGATTGCTGCCGGGCGCGGGTACCAGTCTTTTCTATCATGACGCCGCTCGGGCCGAAGGTTCTTCCCAGTTTCATATCAACATGGATCAGGCGTGGATCGATACCTACACGCGCTATTACTGCCGCCTCAATCCGTGGATATCGGGTTTGAACGCGACGCCCACGGGACAGGGCGCGATCGGCGATGATTTCATATCCCATGACGAGCTTTCCAAGACCGAGTTCTTCAATGATTTCTGGCATCGGTCTGAAGGTCATGGCGCCGTGGGAATGGCAATCCTGCGAGAAGGCAGCCGATCGTTCAACCTGTCGATCACGACGACGCGCTGGACAGATCCGGAAGAGAGCCGCGCCTGTGCGGCGCTGCTGACGCGGATTGGGCCGCATCTGAAGCGCGCCTTTATCGCCGTGGAAGCCGGCGGGCGACAGAAAACGCCTTCGGAACTCGACGGGCGCTTGTTCGATGCGATCGGCGTCGGCGTGCTTGTTGTGAATGCGGAGCGACGGCTTCTTTCAGCCTCGATCCTGGGCGAGGCGGCGATCGAGCAAGGGGCGGTTCTGTCGCTTTCGCCGCTCGGCATGCTGTATCTTGCAGACAAGGCAGCCGACGATCGGCTGGCGCAGATGCTGCGCTACGGGCAAGAGGCGGAGCGGCAGCAGACGGTTCTTGCCGATGGGCGAAAGATTACCCTGCTGAAGCTGGAAAAGAGCCCACAGCCCCGTTTCTTCGAGCGTCCTGTCGTTGCCATCCTGATCGAGCCGCACCAGCGCCCTGAGGGGCTCAGCGATGAAAGGCTGCGCGGCGATTTCGGGCTGACACAGGCCGAAATCCGGGTTGCGAGGGCATTGATTTCGGGTGGTTCCGTTGCCGGTCTCGCCGCGGAAACCAGCCGTTCACGCGAAACGATCCGCTCGCAGATACGCTCCGTCTACATGAAGACGGGAGCCAGGAAACAGGTCGAACTCCTGCGCCTTATCCAGTTCGGCGAGCGCCCGGCAGAGATGCCGGACGAATAGCTTTAATCGACGAATTCGACCGTCACGCCGGGCTTGACCATCTTGGCAAGTTCCGTCGCATCCCAGTTCGTCAGGCGGATACAGCCGTGGCTCTGGGTGCGGCCGATCTTGGAGGGATCGGGCGTGCCGTGAATGCCGTAGGTGGGCTTTGAGAGCGCCATCCAGACCGTGCCGACAGGGCCGTTCGGGCCGGGCGGGATATCGAGGATCTTGTCGTTGGTGCCCTGCTGGAAATTGACCTTCGGATTATAGGTATAGCCGGGATTGAAGGCGACACGCTCGACCGTGACGGTGCCCGAGGGAGAGGGCGTATCGGTGGAGCCGATCGAAGCCGGGTAGGCGGCGACGAGGTTGCCCGCGTCGTCATAGGCGAAGACCTGCTTGCGGCCCTTGTCGGCGAGGATCTTGGAAACGGCGCCGGCCTTGTTCTCGCCAGGATTGACGACCTTGATGATCGTGCCAGGGATGGTGAAATCGGCCCCGGGATTCATTTCCTTCAGGAAGTTCTCATCCATATGGAAACGCTCGGCCAGCGCCTCGGTGACCGAGGTATAGGCAAGCGACGGCAGCAGCGCCTTCTGCGAATAGTCTTCCGGGATCTGCGCCACATAGGGGCCGGCCGCATCGGCATCCGTGATCGTGTAATTCACGACCGGCAGGCCGCCATTCATGCGCAATTCTTCGAGAATGCCGTCGGTATTGTTGGGATCGAGCGTCGTCCCGGTCATCTGCTCATAGGCGTAGATCGCCTTGGTGACGTTCGAGCCCATATGGCCATCGATGACGCCGGGCGACACGCCGGCGCGATCCAGGAACACCTGAAGTGCCACGATCTCGGGCTTCGACTTGTCCTTCAGCGTGATCGTGGGTTCCTGCGGTACCTGGCGCGGCTCGTCTGCCGGCGGTATCTGCTGGTCGGGATCGGCGGAAGCGTAGTCGTCCTGTCCCTGCGGATCGCCGGGATAGGCCTGGTCGAGAGGCTGGCGCTCGATGGCCGCATCGCGCGGGATGGAGCCGGTCACCGGGCCGCGCTCGGAATAGCGCGTATCGCCATACTGATCGCTGTCAGGATAGTAAGGATCGTTGTTATAGGGGTCGTTACGGGCCTCGTGTGCAGTGCGCGGAGAATAATAGCCGCGGGCGCGCATTTCGGTGGCGACGATGTTGCCGTAACGGTCGATCAGCACGCGATTGCCGCGATAGTCGTGGGCATAGACGAAGCCGCGGCCGGGCGGAACATAGTCCAGGATTTCGCCGCTTGGCGTCACCAGGACAATGTCACTCTGGTTGCGGCCATATTGCTGGGCGTCGGCCTGCGATGCGAAGGCAGCGAACGTCATCAGCAGGGCCGAAAGAGAAAAGGCCGATTTCATAAAGCGATTCACGTCTCACACCTCGATCAGTGGCTTGCAGACACACACCTGCGAATCTTGACGCTAGTGTGGAATTTTTGAAGCCGTGCTGAACAAAACATAAAAAACAACGGTGTTTCGCGTTTACTCATAAACGCTTGCGCGAAAATGACGTTCCCTTGAAGTTACCAGTTGCGATCTGATGGCAGCGTTTCACCGGCGCGATTGACTAGGGTGGCGGTGCGACCTAACCCTACCGCAGCCAAGATTCCCCGGGAGGACAATAGGATGATCGAATTTGCCGCCGCACGCGGGCCGCGCCTGATGCTGGATGAAACATCGGTGCTGGATATCGGCGGCTGCATCGTCGAAGGTGTCGATATCGCGCCTAAGCGCGCCATTCCCGACGATGGCGATCCGCGAATCGATCACTCGCTGGAAGGCTTCCTCTTCACCTGCGGTCCCGATCATATCCGTCATCGCCAGCCTATACCGGGCACTGACGGCAAAATCTATCCGCTGCACGGCTCAGCCTCCGGGCATGCGGCCAAGGTGCTCTGGACGAAGTTCGAAAACGGAAATGCCGAATGCCGCGCCGATATCGACATCACCACGGTCGAAGGGCTGCCGCAGCGCATAGAGCGCCTGTGGCGGATCGATGGTGCCACCGGCGAAGTTTCGCTCGAGGATCGCGTCGTCAACACCAGTGACCAGACTGTGCCGACCTTCCTGATGTACCATATGAACGTGGGCGGCAAATGGCTGGATGACGGCACGCGGGTCGAAGGGGAAATGCTGGAGGGCGGCGGTTTTCCCTGGACCTTCGGCGAAGAGCCGGGCGGCATCTTCTGCGTCGAGGCTCCCGCGACCGAAAACGGTTTTGCCGAGTTAAGGCTCGGGCCGGTTGCCGCGATCGGCGGCAGGACGCTCAAGGTGCGTTTCAGCGCTGATACGTTGCCGCATCTGCAGATCTGGCGAAACCAGAAGGCGCCGGCCCATATTATCGGCATCGAGCCCGTGTCGCACCGCTGGGTGCTGCGCCACGAGCTTGAAGAGGCGGGCGAATTCAACTGGCTGAAGCCTGGCGAAAGCCGCAGCTACGGCCTGCGTTTCGCCTTCGTCTAATGAAGGGGTGTTCAGCGAAGACGTGTTGACGCCCAAGGGGGCGCGTCGTAGACCTTCGCCCACCATTTTAGAGGAGATTGAGACGATGGATATCCGCCAGATCGACGATGAATACTCCGTTTCCGGCCAGATCACGGTCGATGAACTCGACCAGATCAAGGCGCTCGGCTTCAAGTCCATCGTCTGCCACCGTCCAGATGGCGAAAGCGCTGACCAGACGCCGTTTGCCGATATCGAAGCCCGTGCCAAGGAACTCGGCCTGCAGATCACCCATGTACCTGTCGGCCCGATGGGCGTGACCGAGGAAGCCGTGCAGGGCATGGTCGATGCACTCGACGAATTCGAGCGCCCGATGCTCGGCTACTGCCGCTCCGGCGCGCGCTCGACGGCGATCTATCAGAAGACGCACCATATCCGCGCCTGATCCGGCCTCGTCCGGAAACAATCCGACGCCGCCGAAATGCGGCGTCTTTCATTTCATGAAAAGGAGAACACGATGAGCATCAAGCGTATCGACATCGGCTCGCGCATGAGCGGCGCCGTCATCCACGGCAACACCGTCTACCTCGCAGGCCAGGTCGGCGAAGGCGAAAGCGTTGCCGATCAGTGCAAGTCCGCACTCGGCGAAGTCGATCGGCTGCTCGCTGCTGCCGGCAGCAACAAGTCGAAGATCCTGCAGACGATCATCTATCTCTCCGATATCGCCTATTTCGCAGAGATGAACGCCGTCTGGGAAGGCTGGATCGACCCGGCAAACCCGCCGGCCCGCGCCACCAGCGAAGCCAAGCTCGCTGCGCCGAAGTACAAGGTTGAATTCATCGTGACGGCCGCTCTCGACTAAGAGAGCCTGACAGCGAACAGTCAAAGCCGGTAGGGAAACCTACCGGCTTTTTGTTTGGGCAATTTCCGACAGGGTGCGCGTCGGCGTGATCGCTTCGGGATCGAGCTTGATTTCGATGATTGCGGGCTTGCCGCTATCGCGCGCGCGCTCGAAGGCCGGTGCGAAATCCTCCGTCTTTTCCACCGTCTCGCCGTGACCGCCATAGGCGCGGGCAAGGGCTGCAAAATCCGGGTTGGTGAGATCCGTGGCGCTGACGCGGCCCGGATATTCACGCTCCTGATGCATGCGGATCGTGCCGTAGATGCCGTTATTGACGACGATCGCGATGATCGGCAGGCCATAGCGCACGGCTGTCGCAAATTCCTGTCCGTGCATCAGGAAGCAGCCGTCACCGGCAAAGCAGATGACTTGGCTGTCGGGAAAAAGTCGTTTGGCGGCAACTGCGGCAGGCAGGCCGTAGCCCATGGAGCCCGAAGTGGGCGCCGCCTGCGTGTTGAAGCGGCGGAAGCGATGGAAGCGGTGGACCCAGGTGGCATAGTTGCCGGCGCCATTGGTGAAGATCGTGTCCGGCCTGGTATTGGCCTCCAGCCATTCCATGATCGGTCCCATTTGCACGGCACCCGGGCCTGTCGCCGGTGGTTTCGACCAGGAGAGATAGGCCTGATGCATGCGCTCGGTCCGTTCGGCCCAGCGCGGCTCGGCAGGGGCTTCGAGATCGGCGAGTGCCGCGACGAAATCGGCGGGGCTGGCGCAGATCGCAAGATCGGGACGATATACGCGGCCGAGTTCGGAAGGGTCCGGATAGACATGGACAAGCGTCTGGGCCGGGTAGGGGATGTCGAGGAGGGTATAGCCTGAGGAGGGCATTTCCGACATGCGGCTGCCGAGCAGGATCAGGAGATCGCTTTCCTTGATCTCCTTTGCGAGCGCGGGATTGATGCCGATGCCGACATCGCCGGCGTAGCAAGGATGCAGATGATCGAAGAGCATCTGGCGGCGGAAGGAGCAGCCGACCGGCAGGCTGAAACGCTCGGCAAATGTCTGGAAATCGGCAACGGCATCGGCATCCCAGCGCGTGCCGCCGAGAATGACCATCGGCCGCTGGGCCTTCAGCAGGCGCAGGTAGAGATCGTCGATCTGGCTGCGGCCGGGATGGGCTTCAACGCGGGTATAACGCTTCGGCTTCGGCGCCTCGACCTCGTCGCGCAGCATATCCTCGGGCAGCGTCAGCACGACCGGGCCGGGGCGGCCTGATGTGGCGACTGCGAAGGCGCGGGTGACGAATTCTGGAATGCGGGCGGCATCGTCTATCTCGCCGACCCATTTGGAGAATTCGGTAAAGGCGCGGCGGAACTCGACCTCCTGAAAGGCCTCGCGTTCGCGCGCTTCCCGCTGCACCTGGCCGATGAATAGGATCATCGGGATCGAATCCTGCCTCGCGATATGCAGGCCGGCGGAGGCATTGGTGGCGCCGGGGCCGCGGGTGACCATGCAGATACCGGGCTCGCCGGTCAGCCGGCCCCAACAATCCGCCATCATTGCCGCGCCGCCTTCCTGGCGGCAGACGACCACGTCGATATCGCTGTCATGCAGGGCGTCCAGCACGGCAAGGAAGCTTTCGCCCGGCACGCAGGAGAGGTGCTTGACGCCATTCGCCTTCAGCGCCTCGACGATTAATTGTCCGCCTGTCCTCTTCATGGCGATGTTTTCCTCTCCCATTGCAGAAGCTCGGCCAGAACCTCTTCATTGTGCTCGCCAAGGCGTGGGCTCGGCCGCTCGTAACGAAGCGGGGTCTCAGACAGCACGACCGGCGTGCGCACGCCCGGGATCATGGTGCCTACGGCATCCGGCAGATCGACGCGCAGGCTACGTGCCACGATCTGCGGATCGGCGAACATTTCCTCGATCGTGTTGATGGCGCCGGCCGGCACCGCATTCTCCTCGCAGGCTTTCAGGAGATCAGCCTTCCGCCATTTCAGCGTTTCGGTAGAGACCATCAGGCGTACGGCATCCCGGTTGGCGACGCGGGCCTTGTTGGTCGCGAAGTTTTCGTCTTCGCCGATCATGAGGCCGAGGATGGTGCAGAGACGGCGGAACTGGCCGTCATTGCCGACAGCGAGGATGAGATAGCCATCCGATGTCGGCACGACCTCATAGGGCGAGATATTCGGATGGGCATTGCCGAGGCGGACCGGTGCACGACCGGAGACCAGATAGTTCATGTTCTGGTTGGCGAGCACGGCCGATTGAACATCGAGCAGCGCCATGTCGATCAACTGGCCTTCGCCCGTCTTCAGCGCATGGATCAAGGCGGCTTCGATGGCAGAGACGACGTAGATGCCGGTGAAGATATCGGCGATAGCGACACCCGCCTTCATTGGCTGGCCCTCAGGCTCGCCGGTGATCGACATGAAGCCGGACATGCCCTGGACGATGTAGTCGTAGCCGGCAAGATTGGCATAGGGGCCGGTCTGGCCGAAGCCGGTAATGGAGCAATAGACGAGGCGGGGATTGATCGCTCTCAGGCTCTCGTAGTCCAACCCGTATTTGACGAGGCCGCCGAGCTTGAAATTCTCAATCACCACATCGGCGGTCGCGACGAGGCGGCGGACCAGTGACTGGCCTTCCTCGCTTTTCAGGTCGGCGGTGATGGAGCGTTTGCCGCGATTGGCGGAATGGTAATAGGCAGCAGAGAGATTTTCTCCGTCCGCACCCTCGACGAAGGGCGGGCCCCAGTGTCTCGTGTCGTCACCGCCGTCAGGGTTTTCCACCTTGATCACATCGGCGCCGAGATCGGCCAGCATTTGCCCCGCCCAGGGGCCGGCCAGCACCCGCGCAAGCTCGATGACCCTGATACCCGCAAGCGGCGGCTTCTTCTTCACGTCCTGCGTCATGTTGCTCCCAAGTTCCTCCCGGATTTCAGGGCGCTCGCGTCACCTCAGATGTATCGGATACGGGTCTGGAAGCAAAGCGGCGCTCCCGCCAGATGATGTAGAGGCCCGAGGCGATGACGATGAGAATGCCAACCCATTTCAGCGCATCCGGGAAGTCGCCGAAGACCAGCCAGGCAAAGGCGGTCGCTGAAACGATTTCCAGATATTGCAGCGGAGCCAGTGTTGAAGCCGGGGCTGCCCGATAGGCATAGGCCGCGAGAATGCCGGTGATGGCCGCGGCAATGCCGGTGCCGAGGAGGTAGGCGCAGGCGGGAAGGTCGGGCAGGGTCGTATCGAAAATGTCGGAGCCGCTGCCGTAACCGATGAACAGGATGACGGCGCAGAAGAAGATGCCCCAGAGGCCTGTCTGGAACTGCATCGCCCAGGGGTCTTCCCGGTGCGAGAGCACACGCGTCATCAGCGCGAAGACGGCGATGCAGAACGCGCTGACGACGGGCAGCAGCGCGATATAGCCGACCTGTTCGAAGCTCGGCTGGATGATCAGCATGGCGCCGAGAAAGCCGACGGCGCAAGCGCTGTAGCGCCGCCAACCGATGGTTTCCTTCAGGAAGATGCTGCCGAGGATCGTCAGGATGATCGGTTCGACGAAGAAGATGGCGATGGCATCGGCAACCGCCATGACCTTCAGCGTGGTGACGAAGCAGATCATGGAAATGGTGACCATTGCGCCGCGGATCGCGTGATACCAGCTCTGTTTCAGCGAGAACTGGATCTTCGCGCCACGCAGGAAAACGAAGGGCAGCATGGTGAGCGACTGGATGACGAAACGAACGCCGGCGACTTCGGTGGACGAGATCGTTGCCGTCGCAAGCTTGGAGAAAATGTCGATCAGCGGTGAGATGAGCACCGAAAGCAGCATGAACAGCAAGCCGAGCGTCACCTCGGAGGTGGCGACATGGCGGGTGGAAGAAGGGCTCGTCATCTTGGATCAATTCTTTCGTTCGGGACCGTACGGATGGCCGCGTCGCACCAGTCGGCGAAATCCGCAATTGCCGTTTCAGCGCCGATCTCGTTCAGCGTTTCGTGTCGCATGTCCTGATATATCACCGTGCTGATACGGGAGAAGCCCTGGCCCTTCAAACGCTTTGACAGCCAGAGCACGGCTTTTCCCTTGTTCGTTGCAGGATCCTGGCCGCCGCCGACCAGGTGGATCGGCATGTCCTTCGGCAATCTGCCGAGTTGCTCTCTCTCGATGCCACGGAAGGTGAGGGCAAAGACATCGAGCCAGAGCGAAACGGACGTGTCAGAGCCGCAAAGCGGATCGGCGATATAGGCATCGACCTCGGCAGGATCGCGCGACAGCCAATCGAAGGCGGTGCGGCGGTTGGGGATGGATTTACCCCAGGCGGCAAATGTCAGTCTCGGCAGCATGTCGCTCGGCACATCCGAGCCTTTCAGCGCACGCTCGGCAAGCAGGACCGCCTGGGCGGCGCGGCCGGAGAGACCGACAGCGAAATTCGAATTCCAGACGGCGAGAGCCGCGAACCGGCCGGTCAGATCTTCTGCGGCATTGAGCGCGATCAGGCCGCCCATCGAGTGGCCGAGCAGAATGACGGGCAGACCGGGATGGCGGGTCGCCGCATGGTCGCGCACGGCGGCGATATCGCCGACGACATGCCCGATGCCGTTGCGTCTCGCAAAACGGCCAAGCGGCGCATCGGCGGCTTTGGTCTCGCCATGGCCGCGATGATCATGTGCGTAGACGTGATAACCCCTTGCCGCCATCGCCTCGGCAAAGCTGGCATAACGACGTGAATGTTCGGCAAGCCCGTGTAAAATCATCAGGATAGCGCGTGGCTGCCCTTTGGCGGGCTCGTGATGGCAGGCAAGCGAAGCCCCGGCATTGTCTAGCCGTATCGTCTCGGAAAACATGCATTCCTCCCGCCGCTCAAAAGACCAGATATCGGGGTAAATGCAATATTGGCGTTTGCCTCATACATGAGAAAGCATGTCTTCGTCTGCGATTCAGGGTTGCGCAAAGGCCAGCTTCGTGCTTGTTTGTTCCTGTATTGTTCTATTGTTGGGGTTCTCCATGAGCAAGCTTCTTCTGTCGATTTCCATTCTGTTTCTTTCCTTGTCATCGGCCGCTTCCGTTTCCGCGCAGGAAAGCGGGCGTACGCGCTATATCCTTGCGGCAAGCTGGCAGCCGGCATTCTGCCAGACCAACCAGAGGAAGGCCGAATGCGCGAGCCAGGGTGGCGACCGCTACGATGCGACCCATTTTTCGCTGCATGGTCTCTGGCCGATGCGGCAGGAATATTGCGGTGTGTCCGCCGATCAGAAGGCCGCCGACAAGGACAGCGATTGGACGAGCCTGCCTGCCGTGAACCTTTCGCCGGAGACGAAGGCGGCGCTGGACAAGGCGATGCCCGGCACGCAATCGGGCCTGGAACGGCATGAGTGGATCAAGCACGGCACCTGCACGAAGATGAGCGCGGACGACTATTTCGCGACCGCCGTCGATCTGATGGGCGATCTCAACGCCTCCGCCGTGCGCGATCTCTTCGCTGCCAATGTCGGCAAGCCATTGAAGGCCGATGCGATCAAGGCAGCCTTCGACAAGAGTTTCGGCGCAGGTGCTGCCGACCGCGTGAAGATGAGTTGCCGGCGCGTCGGCAAGGCCAGGGTGATCAGTGAACTGACGATCGGACTGTCGCAGGATGCCGTTTCGGCCCAGGCAAAGGAAAAGGGGCTTGGCGGCCTGATACAGAGTGCGGGCAGCACGTCCTTCGGCTGTGACGAGGGCCTTGTGGATGCAGCCGGCTTCTGACGGAAACATGCCGAAATCCTGACGAAACAGGGTTTCGGCGTTGCTCCAGAGCGTGGTTTCGCCTACATAGCGGCCACGAATTCAAGTTTCCGCCCGGAGCATCCCAGCATGGCACGTCAGTTCATCTATCATATGTCCGGCCTCAACAAGGCCTATGGCAATAAGAAGATCCTCGAGAACATCCATCTTTCCTTCTACCCGGATGCCAAGATCGGTATTCTCGGCCCGAACGGCGCCGGTAAGTCCACCGTGCTGCGCATCATCGCCGGCCAGGACAAGGAATATACCGGTGAAGCCTGGCTCGCCGAAGGTGCCACCGTCGGCTACTTGGAGCAGGAGCCGAAGCTCGATCCGAACAAGACCGTGTTCGAAAACGTCATGGAAGGTGTCGCTTCCAAGACAGCGATCGTCGATCGCTATAACGAACTGATGATGAACTATTCCGACGAGACGGCGGAAGAGGGCGCGAAGCTTCAGGACATTATCGACAGCCAGAACCTCTGGGATCTGGAAAGCCAGGTCGAGATGGCGATGGAAGCGCTGCGCTGCCCGCCGCGCGACGCCGAAGTTACCAGTCTTTCAGGTGGTGAGCGCCGCCGTATCGCGCTCTGCCGCCTGCTGCTGTCGCAGCCGGACCTGCTGCTGCTCGACGAACCGACCAACCATCTGGACGCCGAAACCATCGCCTGGCTCGAAAAGCACCTGCGCGACTATCCGGGCGCCGTGATGATGATTACCCACGACCGCTACTTCCTGGACAACGTCACCGGCTGGATCCTGGAACTCGACCGCGGCCGCGGCATTCCTTACGAGGGCAACTACTCGGCCTACCTGCAGGCGAAAGCCAAGCGCATGCTGCAGGAAAACCGCGATGAGGCTGGACGCCAGAAGGCCATCAGCCGCGAACAGGAATGGATCGCTTCCAGCCCGAAGGCCCGTCAGGCCAAGTCAAAGGCGCGTATCAAGTCTTACGAGCAGCTCGTGGAAGCTGCCGAGAAGCAGCGTCCCGGTGACGCCCAGATCATCATCCCGGTCAGCGAGCGTCTCGGCCAGGTCGTGATCGAGATGGAAGGCATCACCAAGGGCTTTGAAGGCCGCACGCTGATCAACGATCTCTCCATCAAGCTGCCGCCTGGTGGTATCGTCGGCATTATCGGCCCGAACGGCGCCGGCAAGACGACGCTCTTCAAGATGATCACCGGCCAGGAAAAGCCGGATAGCGGTTCGGTCCGTATCGGCGAAACCGTGCATCTCGGTTATGTCGACCAGAGCCGTGACGCGCTCGATGGCAACAAGACCGTCTGGGAGGAAATCTCCGGCGGTGCGGAAGTCATCAAGCTCGGCAAGTTCGACATGAACTCACGTGCCTATTGCGGCGCCTTCAATTTCAAGGGTGGCGACCAGCAGCAGAAGGTCGGCAATCTCTCGGGGGGGCAGCGCAACCGCGTTCACCTTGCCAAGATGCTGAAGGCCGGCGGCAACGTGCTGCTGCTCGACGAACCGACCAACGACCTCGATACGGAAACGCTCGGCGCTCTGGAAAGCGCGCTGGAAGCATTTGCCGGCTGCGCCATCATCATCAGCCACGATCGCATGTTCCTCGACCGTCTGGCCACGCACATCCTCGCCTTTGAAGGTGACGGTCATGTCGAATGGTTCGAAGGCAACTTCGAGGATTACGAACAAGACAAGGTTCGCCGTCTCGGCCCGGATGCCCTGAACCCGGGAAGCCAGGCTCACAAGCGTCTGACCCGCTGATCTGTATCTTATGCCTTTCGAAAGCCCCGGCTGGTCCGGGGCTTTTTTGATGCCTGTTGTCGCTAACAATACAGGCAATTTCGCAGAGCGGTGAAATGCCGCTTGCCTCAGCTACTCAAATCACATAAAGATATCTTTATATCTTGATTGGGTAGGATATGAGTGAACCATTAAGGCTTGGACTGGATGCGCTGGTGGACGTCTTGAAGGCGGCCGGCGAACCGACGCGCCTGCGGCTCCTGGCGCTGCTGGCAGCGGGTGATCTCACGGTTACCGATCTTACGGAAATTCTCGGCCAATCCCAACCCCGTATTTCCCGGCATCTGAAGCTGCTCGGCGAGGCGGAGCTGATCGATCGTTATCAGGAAGGCGCCTGGGCCTATTTCCGGCTCGCGCATGAAGGCAAGGCCGCCGCGCTGGTGCGCAATCTCCTCAAGCATGTCTCCGAAAACGACCCCGTCGTGCAGCGTGACGGCGAGCGTCTTGCTTCCGTCAAGCGCCAGCGCGCCGAGCGGGCGCAGGCCTATTTCAGCCGCAACGCCGCCGAATGGGACGAGCTTCGCCGGCTGCATGCCGCCGATGAAGAGGTGGATGCCGCCGTCATCAAGCTCCTTGGTGCCAATCCGATCGATTCCATGCTCGACCTCGGCACCGGCACCGGCCGCATGCTGGAGCTGCTTTCCGGCCGCTATCGCCGGGCGATCGGTGTCGATGCCAGCCGCGACATGCTGAGCGTGGCACGCGCCAATCTCGACAAGTCGCGCATCACCACGGCTTCGGTGCGTCACGCAGATATCTTGAACCTGCCTTTCGAGGGACAGGATTTCGATCTGGTGACCATCCATCAGGTGCTGCATTTCTTCGATCAGCCCGAGATCGCAATCACTGAAGCCGCGCGCATGCTGCGGCCGGGCGGACGTCTTGTCATCATCGATCTGGCGCCGCACGGCCTTGAATATCTTCGCGGCGAACATGCCCATGTCCGTCTCGGCTTCTCGCATCAATCCATGTCGGACTGGGTGCGCAAGGCGGGGCTCGATGTGGAGCAGGTCGTCGATCTTCATCCGGGTCAGCAGGGCGAGCAGGGACTTACGGTCACCATCTGGCTCGCACGCGACCCGAGGCGCCTCATGGCATCGCTGGAGAGCGAAGGCGCCGTACCTACATTTGCCGGGAGAGAATAAATGACCCAGACCAACGACGCCCGCCGCCGAGATCTCCGGATCTCCTTCGAGTTCTTCCCGCCGAAGTCCGAGGAGATGGAAGGTCAGCTCTGGAATACCGTCCGTGATTTGCAGGATTGGAACCCGGAATTCGTTTCGGTGACCTATGGAGCTGGCGGCACGACGAAGGCGCCGACGCTCTCGACGGTGACACGTTTCCTCAACGACACTCCGCTTGCAACCGCCTCGCACCTGACTTGCGTCAGCGCCACGAAGGAAGAGACGCATCAGGTGGTCGACAGCTTCCGCAAGGTCGGCGTCACGCATTTCGTCGCCCTTCGCGGCGATGCACCCGGCGGTGTCGGTGCTCCCTACCAGCCGCATCCGGGCGGTTATGCCAATGCGGCCGAGCTGGTTGCCGGCCTGAAGGAACTCGGCGATTTCGAAATCTCGGTCTCGGCCTATCCGGAAAAGCATCCGGAAAGCCGCGATCAGGCTGCCGATATCGACATGCTGAAGCGAAAGGCCGACAATGGTGCCGACCGGGCGTTGACGCAGTTCTTCTTCGACAACGACAATTTCGAGCGTTACCTCGAGAAGGTACGTGCCGCCGGCGTCAAGATCCCTGTCGTGCCGGGCATCATGCCGATCCAGAACCTGACGCAGCTGAAGCGCTTTGCCGGCGCCTGCGGTACTCTTATCCCCACCTTCCTCGATGAGCGTTTCGCTGGATATGAGGACAAGCCGGAAGAGCGTGCCAAGGTGGCCGCCGAAGTCGCAGCCGAACAGATCGAGGATCTGATCCGCCGCGGCCTCCACGAGTTTCATCTCTATACGATGAACCGCGCGCCGCTGGTTTCGGCTGTTCTCGGCAATCTCGGCCTCGCCCGACAAGCGGTGAGAAGCGCGGGCGCCGCAGCTTAATCGATGAGCCATTCTTGCAGATAAAGGAAAAGCGCAATGCCGGGCGGGGCATGCGCTTTTCAATTTTTGGGGCTTATTGTTTAGGAGTTCGGTATTTCAGTTTTTACGCTTCGCACCGGCTCAAATGAAGAGCATGGATACGACGAATGCGAACGCTGCACTGACCAACAGGACATTCAAGGATTGCGTAAGTCCCATGTCTGCCTCCTCGCGTTAACCGGCTAATAATATGTCGCAAATGCGTTGCTTGAAAAGCGCTTATTGTGCTGCGCTGCCGAAGAGTGCGGTGGAAAAGTCTGAGAGCTTATCTTCAAGTCGCTGAAATATAAGCGTAAAAATCCGCTCTCAAAATTTAACACTTTGTTACAAACCGATAGCCGCGATTCACCCTTTTGGCGGAATAATGGCGCGGTGCAGCATAGCCATTTCAAGCGATGGCCTTGGAGCGGCGATAGATGCGGCCATCCAGAATGATCAGTCCCACGCCGATCAGCGCCATGCCGGCAACCTCCGTCAGGTCCAGCCGCTCGCCGAGGAAGAGGAAACCGAGAAGGAGGGCGCTCGGCGGCACAAGTAGCGTCACCAGCGACGTGTTGGTGGCGCCCGCGGCGGCCATGATGCGGAAATAGAGAATGTAGCCGAAGGCGGTGGAAAGCAGGGCGAGCGCCAGAATGGCCGCCAGCGAATGAACCGAAGGCAGGGCAAGTGCCCAGGGATGATCCATCAGGAGCGAGAGCGGCAGGGCGACGAGTGATGAGGCCGTCATCTGGCCGGCGGCGATGACAGGCGGTGCTACGCCCTTGAAGCGCTTTCCGTAGGTCGCGGCAAATCCATAAGAGATCGCGGCAATCACCGGCAGCAGCAGCGCCCAAAGCGGCGCGTCGCCGCCGGTGGTGATGCTCGGACCGATGAGGATGACCGTGCCGATGAGGCCGGTCAGGCAGCCGAGGATCTTGGCCGACGACAGTTTTTCATCCGATGTCAGGTAATTGGCGATCAGCACCGTCCAGATCGGCGTGCTGGCATTGAGGATCGAGGCAAGGCCGGCGCCGATACGCGTCTGGCCGAAGAAGATCAGCGCATGGGGCAGGGCATTGTTGATGATGCCGAGGATCAGGAATTCGCGCCAGCGGCTCTTCAGGAGCGGATAGATGCCGAACCGGCCGGCAATATAGATATGCAGGGCAAGCGCTGCGATCGAGAGGCGCAGAAAGACGAGTGTGAGCGGCGGCACTTCGGCAACGGCGATGCGGGCGAAGAAGAAGGAACCGCCCCAGATCAGACCGAGCAGGGCAAGCAGCCCCCAGGTCAGTGCGCTCATTCTCTGTTCCATGCCGATTCCTCCCGTTTCTGGCAGGTTTAGCTGATCGGCAGGAAGGCGCCACCCGATTTATGCGGTCGGGTGGCGAAAGAGCAGTTCAGGGATCAGAGGGCGTTGAGCAGGGCAGGGGTGGCCCAGCCGTCGGCAGGGATGCCAAGGCGCTGCTGTTCCTTCTGGATCGCAATGCGGGTGCCGGAGCCGAGGATGCCGTCGATCTCGCCGACGTCATGGCCGAGCGAATCGAGCTTCGTCTGCAGATGCTTCATGTCCTCGTTGGAAAGGCCCTGTTCCGGCGTGCCCTTCTGATAGGTGGGAGCACCGGAGAGGCGGGTCGCGAAATAGGCGGCTGAAGTCGTGTAGATGAACGACTTGTTCCATTCGAGATAGATCTTGAAATTCGGATAGGCGATGAAGGCCGGTCCGAGGCGGCCCTGCGGCAGCACGAGATCGCCTTCGAGATTGGCGAATGCGGTATTGCCGTCGCGTGGCTTGACGCCGAGATTGAACCATTCAGCTGCCGTCATCGTGCCGCCAAGGCCCGATTTTTCCCAGGGCAGGGTGTCGGGCAGCGTGACTTCCTGTAGCCAGGGCTGGCCGCGCTCGAAGCCGAGATGCTGGATGAATTTGGCGGCGGTCAGGATCGCATCCGGGCCGCTCTGCTTCAGGCGGACATGGCCATCGCCGTCGCCATCCATGCCGTAAGCGATGATATCGCGCGGCAGCATCTGCACCTGGCCGATTTCGCCGGCCCATGCGCCCGTATTGGTCTGTGGGTCGAGGTCGCCGTGCTGGACCATCTCGATGAGGGCGATCAGCTGTGGGCGGAAGAGTTCCGGGCGGCGGCAGTCATGCGAGAGCGTCACCAACGCGTTGCGAGTGTTGAAATCGCCCTGTACGGCGCCGAAGTCGGTTTCCATCGCCCAGAAGGCGGTGATGACGCCCGGAGGCACGCCGTAATCCTGTTCGGCACGAGCGAAGACATCGGCGTACTGCTTCATCTTCTGGCGGCCGATATCGAGGCGAGCCTGGCTGACGGTACGCTGCGAGAATTCGAGGAAAGTCTGGCGGAAGACGCCCTGGCCGCGGTCGCGGCTCAAAACCTTGGGGTCGATCTGTGCGCCCGCGAGCGCCTGATCCGCTGCATCGGCGCTCGCGCCGGCGGCAATTGCGTCCTTCTTGACGCCATCGAGGAAGGTTGCGAGATCGCCGCCGCAGGGTGCTGCAGGCGCCGAGGCTGCCGCGTCAGGCGCTTGCTGGGTGGCGGCACCCGTTGCGATGGCGCAGGCAAACAGAAGGGCAAGTGCAGAGCGGCCTTTGAGCGAGCGGTGCATGAAACGATCCTCGTAAAATCACATGGAATGCCCGTCGATTTCCCAGAGGAATGTGACGGAAGCAAGAAAGATTAGGGCACGTTACTAAGAATTTCTATCCTTGGAAACGTCAGCCACCCAGTTGTTCCAGTTTTTCGCGGAACCGGCAAAGACATTGATATCCGTTGGCCCCTGGATGCCGGGGATGACGCCTGTCGACGTGTACTGCCAGAAGGCCCAGCGGCGGTCGGCATAGGTCACGTCAGGATGTTTGGCGGTCGAGCGCACCCAGAAATGATAGTCCTGGAAATAGCCGGCGAGATTGTCGCGGTGGAAATCGACCGAAGTATAGATAATCGGCCGCTTGCCGTAATAGGCCTCCAGGCGATCCATGAAGCGCTTCATTTCCGAGCGTACGGTCACCGGATCGGGGCGGAAGCGACAGGTCTTCGATTCCGCATTCCATTCGACATCCAGAACCGGCGGCAGGCGCATCGATTCCTTCGGAACGTTGCGGATGAACCAGTCGGCCTGTTCGTCGGCGGAAGAGCAGAAATAGTAGAAATGGTAGGGCGCGTGCGGAATGCCCGAGGCGGCGGCCTCACGCCAATATTCGTCAAAGCGCGGATCGACCCTGTCCTTGCCTTCGGTCGCCTTGATGAAGGCGAAGGCGACGCCTGATTTGCGCACCGTCGGCCAGTCGATATCGCCCTGCCATTTGGAGATATCGATACCGTGGATGGCATTCAGCTGCGGGTGCTTGGGTCCGAAATCCTGCGGATCGGTATCCTTGAAGCGCGTCTGCGGCTTTATAGAAGCGGTTGAGAGATAATCATAGCCCGTGGAGCTGCAACCGGCGAGCAGCAGGGCAAGCGGCAGGACGCAAAACAAAAGCCGACGCATGAACGTTCCGTCGTGATGATAGATCTGCCCCACAGCTTGACCTTCGAAAACACGCGCCCAGCAGAGGGAATAACCCTCTTTTCTAATATCAACGTAAAAAAATGGTTATTTACAAGCGAATTATGAGCGCTTGCTGATAATGGCCGCACGCCATGCATAACCGCCGCCGATCGGCTCGAACGACAATCTCGCATTATTTTCAACAGCTTGCGCTTCCAGGACCTCGCGCAGATTGGGGCGCGGCGTGACATGGAATTTGGCGAGCCATGCCTGAAGAAGCTTGCGGAACCAGACGGGCAGGCCCTCCTGCTGGCCGAAATCGACGATGTGGAGCTCGCCACCCGGATTGAGCGCGGCAATCGAAGCATCGACGGCTCGTTCCCAATCGGGGATCATCGACAACGCGTAGGAGATCAGGATGCGGTCGAAGCCGCTGGTGCCGAATTCGCGCGGCGTATAGGCGGTGGCATCCGCGACACGGAAATCCGGGACCGTCGCTTTCGTAGCGAAGGTCTTGCGTGCCGAAATCAGCATTTCCTGGGAAATGTCGAGGCCATAGAGCTTGGCTGTCGGGAAATGCTTGTGGGCGAGCGCCATGTTGCGGCCGGTGCCGCAGCCGACTTCGAGAAGCGTACCACCTTCGGGAACATCGAGATTGCGGATCGTGCGATCGCGGCCGAGGAGGTAATATTTGCGGGTGAGATCGTAGAAATGGCGCTGGTAGCGGTACATGCCGTCCATCAGGTCGGCATGTTCCTCGCTCTTGACGGTCATCTCGCTCGCTTCGCTCACGCCTTCTTCCCATAGATGTGGAAGCCGCCGTAGATTGCCGAGCGGTCCTGGGTGGTCATCTCACGCGACTGATCCTCGAAATAATCCCACTGATCCCGGATTTCGGGTTCGAGGCGGCCTTCGATAATGCTCTTTTCGGCGGCCGTGCGGAAGATCACGCGTGCGCCTTCGCGGGCGGTACGGGTGATTTCGCGCCAGACGTCGTTCAGCTGCTGGTCGGTCATCCAGTCCTGCGCATCGAGCAGGATGTAGCGGTCACGCGAGGCTGCAGGCTCGCCGGCAAGCAGCTCGGTGAAACTTGCATGATGGACATTGACGCGGTCGACATTGGCGCGGATCACTTCATAGTGTTCCGGTTTCAGGTAGGTCGGCAGCGGGCCTTCCTGGCCATCGGCGTATCGGCGCGCGAAAGCCTGCCAGGCGAAATAGTTGTCGCGCATCGGGAAATGACAGGCGAGCTTTTCCAGGCGATGCTTCAGGACCGGAGCGATGGAATTGTCGTCGGCCAGGCTCGCCAGCTCGTCATATTGCTGCGGCGGGATGCCGAGGCCGAAGAGCGAGCTCTTGCGGTTGGTGATCCAGCGGACGACCGGCTTTTCGAAAAGCGGAGCAATCTGGTCGTCGAAGAACTGACGCTGCTCGCGGATGGTGCGGGCCTTGGTCATTTCCTGCAGCTTCACGCCGTGCAGGCGGGCCAGCAGATGAGCGGCGCCGATGAAGCGGCCGAGCAGGCCGGTTTCATAGATGTTGCGGTCGAATACGGTGACGCGGCGGCGGCCGAACTTGCGGGTGTTCCAGTAGCCGCGGGTCGTATCGTCAAGATTGGACGACAGGTAGCGGTCGAAGAGGCGGCTGTTCGACTTCTCGTTTGGCATCGCCAGGAAACGCACGAGATCGGTATGATCCGGCAGGTTCTTGAAGGCGGCGAGCTTGAGCTTGTTCAGCGCGATATGATGCGGATTGAGATCCACCACATCGATAGAGGCCGGCGCCTTGGAGAGGTAGGCAAGCATGTTGCAGCCGCCGGAACCGATCGTGACGATGCGGTGATTGGGCTTCAGATCCATCGCCTGCATATCGAGATCGGGGTCTTCCCAGATCTGCGGATAAACGAGGCCGGAAAAAAGAAGGCCGAAGAGACGTTCGGAGAAACCGTCCTTGGAAAATGCCTTGTGGCGGAGAAGCGCTGCCTTGAGTTTCCGGTTCTTGCGGAAGCCGGTATCCGGTGCAAATTCCGACATGAGTCTGTCACCTTTTTAAGCGTTCAGGGCGTGTAACCCGCCTCTGCTACAGTTTGATGACGTGCCCTGTGGGCCAAGGCTTGCGCAGAAGCCGGCTAAGACTTCCGCTAGATTTGACGACCGCTGAAAACTTCTTTCGGTTTCTCCCTTTTCGTCTGATGCATTTCCTGCTTCTCTTCATTTCGTGGAGGATTGCATGCGAGTTGTTCTGCGTATTCTCAAGGGCTTGGCCCTGCTCGTCATTCTCGTTCTTTTTGGTGGGGGCGCATGGCTTGCCGTCAGCCCGCCGGAGTTGTTGAAGGTCGGCAACGGATATGCCGCCAAGATCGTTTGCTCCAATGTTTTCATTGCCGGGCGCGATCCCGAAGCCGTGCTTTATGACGATGTCCAGGCGCCTGGAAATCCACTTCTGCGGCTGATGCGAATCGAAGTCGATCGTGACAGCGGGCGGGTGACGTCGCGCTTCATGGGCCTGTTTGCGCCGAATTACGCGCTTTATCGCGGTGCATTCGGCTGCACCAGCGTGCCGAACGGAGATTTCGATGCCGCCGCCAGGGCCGTGCCGCTGATGCCGGCGCCGCAACTGGGCGAAAATGACGCAGTCTGGCCTGATGGCGAGGGCGTCGACCCCACCGACGGCAATGCCGATATCGTCAAGCTCCTCTCTGATGCGACGCTCGCCGGGCCGGCAATGCGGGCGATGGTGGTCGTGCAGGACGGCCGCATCATTGCCGAAAGCTACGGACCGGGCTTTTCTGCCGATACGCCGCTGATCGGCTGGTCGATGACGAAGACGGTCAATGCGGCGCTGATCGGCCGGCTCATGCTGTCGGACAAGATCTCGTTCGACGATACGCATCTGCTGCCGCGATGGGCCAATGATGCGCGCCGCGATATCAAGGTCTCCGATCTTCTCGGCATGGAAAGCGGGCTTGCCTTCAACGAGGATTACGGCGCCGTCGCCGATGTGACGCGCATGCTCTATCTTGATCCCGATATGGTCTCCCTGCCGGCAGCCGCGCCGCTGGTGGCGGCACCGGGCTCGGATTTCCACTATTCCAGCGGTACGGCGGTGCTTCTGTCGCGCATCTGGATGGACAAGGTCGGCGATCCGCGCGCTGCCCTCGATTATCCCCGCGATGCGCTGTTCGATCCGCTCGGCATGACGAGCGCGATCTTTGAAGCCGATGAACGCGGTACATTCGCCGGCAGCTCCTATCTGTATGCCACGGGGCATGACTGGGCGCGTTTCGGCCAATTCCTGCTGCAGGACGGTGTGTGGCACGGGCAGAGGCTGTTGCCGGAAGGCTTCGTTGCGACGATGCGGACCCCGACAGCAAGTTCCGGCGGCAAATATACGGAAGCTCAGGCCTGGCTTGCGGGGCCGGGCGGCGGCACCAGTGCGCAATTCGGCCTGCCGGAAGATACTTTCTGGCTGCAAGGCCATGACGGGCAGACGGTGGCAATCGTGCCGTCTGCCAATCTGGTCTTCGTTCGCCTCGGATTGACGCCGAGCTGGACTCGTTATCGACCACAGATTTTGCTGAAGGACATACTCAATACGCTTCAGTCGGCGAAAGCCGGCTGAGGTTTGAACTTCCGATCAATGGCTGGGATCAATAATTGCCCTGGGCGATGTCATCCATGCCCTTACGCTTGGCGTCGTAATAATAGCCGCGCGCATAAAGACGAACGGCGTCGTCTTCCTTCTTGTCGGCCACCTGCCAGGCGCCCTGCAGGTATTTACCGGCATATTTGATATTGGTTTCGGCATCGAAGAGGCCGGCTGCATTGCCGTCGTAGCCCATCGACTTTGCGGTATTGTACTTGATCTGCATGAGACCGAAGTAGCCGCGCTTGTTATAGGCCTTGGAATTGTAACGGCTCTCGCGATGGACGACGCGGTGGAGCAGCGATTCCGGGATCTGGTAAAGCTTGGAATATTTGCTGATGAGCTTGCTGACGAGGCTCTTCTCGACAGTCGGCGCATCGTCGGCGTCGTCATCGCTGAACATCGGCGGCGCGGCTGGCGGATCGATCGGGCCTGACTCGTCGAAGCCGTAATCCATCGCGAAGCGCGGGGTCGTATCGACGGCTGCAAGGGCCGCGAGCGCGCCGTTCTGCGGCGTGGTGGCTGCAAAGGCGAGCTGTGTCGACGGGCTTGCCGGTGCGCCGGGACGCGGCGTCGGGATGACGGACTGGATCGCCGTCATTTCAGGTGTCAGCGGAATGGGTGCGTAGCCGTTGACGGCAACCTGCTGGACGCCTGTCTGCATTGCCAGATCGCCGGCCTGCTGCTGGACGGGGGAGACGACCGTCGGCATGGCCGTTCCGGTCAGGACGGGGGAGGCTCCCTGCGGCTGCGGTGCGATCAGAGCGACGGCCTGTCCGTCGGCGCCGACAGCGGTCGGGATGGCGGCCAGCGTCGCATCTTCACCCGGCTTCGGCATGGGAATCACGGAATGTTCGGCGGTCAGTTCGGCCTGAGAAGTGTATTCGACGCTCGCGCATCCGGTAATGACGCCGCAGAGCATGGTGGAGACCACGAGACTGCGTTTCAGGCCGGAAAATCCGATCGCTACCATTCTCTCACTTTCGTGACATACGCCGCCCCGGCAGCGCCTTAAATGTTATCAAATACCTTAAGCCCGGGGACAGCCATTAACCTATTCGTGGCTTTCCGGCAACCACGGAATATTACTAGGCTGCAATACGGCGATACCCGGCCGTTACGGCCCCTGCTGCGATGAGCAGGGTGCCACCTGTGCGGTTGACCGCGCGCTGCACGCTCGCCTTGCGAATCAGGCCGCGGGCGGCGTGGGCGGCAAGGGCGTAGCAGGAGGCATTGAGGCTGCAGAGCACGAGGAAAGTCGCTTCCATGATCAGCATCTGATCGAAGAAGGGCAGGGCTGGATTGAGGAACTGCGGCACGAAGGCAACGAAGAAGACGATGCTCTTCGGGTTCAGCGCCGTCACGACATAGGCGTGAAGGAAGATGCGCAGCGACTTTTCTTCCGGCAGATTGTCGTTGTCGGCGATGTGGCCATCGACCACAGGCGCCCGCCAGAGCTTGATTCCGAGCCAGATGAGGTAGGCGCCGCCAATCCACTTGAGCACGGTAAACAGCGCCGCCGAGGCGGCCAGCAACGCGCCAAGGCCGAAGAGCGACGCCGTCATGGCCGTGAAATCGCCGAGCGCCACGCCTGAAACGGTCGCCAGCGCCGTTTTCCGGCCATGACCAAGCGCATAGGAAACAACCAGAAGAACTGTTGGTCCCGGTATGGCAAGCATGATGGCGGATGCGGCTGCAAAAGCGAGCCAGGCTTCAAGCGACATGGAATCTCCTCCTATTCCCTAGAGTAGAAGCAAAGACACCATATTAACCATCCGTCAATCAGGCGGCGCTGTATTTTTGGCCTATCTGGCTCATTACTTCGCCAAACCACTTGGTTGAAAGATCAAACGGTTTGCCACCCTTGATGCGCGGGAATTCTATTGTGCGCAGCTTGCCATTCTGTGCTTCGTCGTGACCGGTGACGCCCGAGACCTTGTTCAGGGCGCTTTCGACGGCAAGGTCGACCATGCTCTGGATGAGGCGCAGGTCTTCGCCGTTGGCCGGTGCGGAGCGGGCGAAATAACCTGATTTCTGCACGAGCGAGCGCTCGGCGTTCAGGAGATTGGCGAACTGCTTCTGGAACCATGCGCCGACATTGATCGTGTCGATCTTTACATGGCCGAAGGCGTCACGCTTGACGGTTTCGCCGGCGGCTTCGCGCTCGGCGACGATGGCGTCGAGGCAGGCGCCCTCCGAGACGAAGACGGTGGCATGGCCGGTGCGGTCCATGATCTCCTTCAGACGGGCTGCTTCGGCATCGAGGTCGAAGGCCATTTCCGGCAGGTAGACGGCATCGATGCTCTTCATATGCGCGTTCATCATCAGGCCGTCGACATAATCGTTGCCCTTGGTGCGCTGCAGATAGGCGCGCGCGGTTGCCGCCGTCAGCCAGCCGCAATGGCGGCCCATGACTTCATGGATGACGAGGGTGCGCGGGGCGGCGGTCTGTTCATTGCTGACATTGTCGAAGAAATGCGCGCCGACTTCGGCAGCCGTCCAGGCGCCGAGAGACTGGCGGATCGGAACGACATCGTTGTCGACGGTCTTCGGCAGGCCGACGACGGTCAGGTCGTAGCTGTTGGCGGCGAGATAGGCGGCAAGGTCGGCAGCCGTGGTGTTGGTGTCGTCGCCACCGATCGTGTGCAGGATGGTGACGCCGTCATTGGCGAGACGTTCGGCTGCGACCCGGAGCGGGTTTTCGCCTTCCTTGACGAGGCCGCGCTTGACGCAGTCGGCGGCATTGGTGAGTTTGACGCGGCTGTTGCCGATCGGCGAGCCGCCATAGCGGTGCAGGAGCGGCGCCTTTTCGCGCATCTCTTTATTGATAGAGACGCTGTCGCCGAGAAGAACGCCCTGGTAACCGGACTTGTAAGCTATCAGTTCGATGTCAGGCGTGACGTCGCTGTAGCGTTCGATCAAGCCGCCGACGGCGGACGAGAGGCAGGGAGCCAGGCCTCCGGCGGTCAGCATTGCGACTTTCTGTTTGGCCATTCGTCCCTCCTTGTGGCGCACGATGCGCGACCGCGTACAACTGCGAGTCCTTAGTTTCCCGCATGCCGTTATCGCAAAACCCGCTGCACGTTTTTGCCCGACATGCTTCAGCTAACGCATGGATGCGGCAGGGAAAGTCGCCTGTAAAGTAAAGAATTTACGAAAAATGCGGCTTTCAACGGGGCAAGCGCCGCAAGGGGCGATATAATCGTTTCAATGCTTGTCCACCCATCCTTTAGTGTTGTGGAAATAAATGGGGATGGTGTGGGATACTGATAGTCGAATGGTGGACACGGCGGCGTGTCGCCGCATCGGCGACAATTACCGAATTGTGAAAACTGTTTTCAAACCTTCGACCAATAGCCGCCTTGCAATGGCTACGATTATTTGGTCAAGGTGTTTCCTCTAGAACTTGCTGCATTGCGAGATGATTACGATGTCTTTCTGGGAAAAACTGGTGAATGCCATTGGCAATACCGCGGGCAATGCGCTCTCCGCGGTGGTCGAGGCTATTCGCACGGTTTTCGAGGGCGATCCGGAAACGCGCCGCAAGGTTGCCTTTTCGGTGGCCGTGATCGCGCTCTCTGCCAAGATGGCGAAGGCTGACGGCATCGTGAGCGAGAAAGAAGTGCAGGCGTTCCGCGAGATCTTCGAGTTTCCGCCGAGCGAGGCGAAGAATGTCGCGCGCCTTTACAATCTCGCCCGTCAGGATGTTGCCGGTTACGAGGCCTATGCGGCGAAGCTGTCTTCGCTCTGCTCGACCTGCGCCGCCAACTGCCCCGTTCTGGAAGACGTGCTCGATGGTCTGTTCCATATCGCCAAGGCGGATGGCCTGATCCACGAGAACGAGATGAATTTCCTGCGCCACATCGCCGAGATATTCCAGATGAGCGAGGCGCGTTTCGACCAGATCGCCGCGCGCCACGTTTCGGCTGGGCGCGACCCATACAAGGTGCTCGGCGTTTCGCCGGCAGACGATTTCCCGACGATCCGCCGTCACTACCATGTGCTCGTCAGCGAGCACCATCCGGATCGGCTGATTTCGCGCGGCGTGCCGGAAGAGTTTCATGCGATTGCAAACGAACGCATGGCGGCGCTGAACGACGCCTACGCGGCGATCGAAAAGGAACGTCGCGCCGCATGACCTCATTCGAGGCCGATTACAGCAAGGCGCGCGTCCAGCCTTCGCCTAACCACGGTGAACGTGTCGATGGCCGCAATCCGGATATGATCCTTCTACACTATACCGGCATGTCGAGCCCCGAAGGAGCGCTCGACTGGCTCTGTCGCGACGAAAGCCAGGTCTCCAGCCATTATTTCGTGCATCCTGATGGCGAGGTCGTGCAGCTCGTGCCGGAAAGCCGGCGCGCATGGCATGCGGGAAAGAGCTTCTGGCACGGGGAAACGGATATCAACTCGATGTCGATCGGCATCGAAATTGCCAATGCCGGCCATCCGGGCGGGCTTCCGGACTACCCGAGTGAACAGATCGCAGCGGTGATCGAATTGTGTCGGGATTGCGGCGATCGTTGGTCAATCGCCCCTGAAAGAGTGCTTGGGCACTCCGATGTTGCTCCGGTGCGCAAGGTCGATCCGGGCGAGAAATTCCCCTGGAAAACCCTGTATCAGGCCGGTATCGGCCACTGGGTCGAGCCGGGCGTGATCACTGGCGGGCGGTTCTTCCAGCGTGGCGACCACGGTCAGCCGATCGAGGCGCTGCAGTCGATGTTGTCGCTCTATGGTTACGGCACTGACATATCAGGTGAATTCACCGACAAGACCGCCGGCGACGTCGAAGCCTTCCAGCGCCACTTCCGCCCGGAAAGAGTGGATGGGATCGCCGACTTCTCGACGATCGATACGCTGCATCGGCTGTTATCCGCACTGCCGCGTTATTCCTGAGCGCTTCCCGTTTTCGACATTACCGAATTTCCATGTTCGGTCGCGAAAATTGGCCTGCCACATCATTTCCCTATTATCTCCTCATTGCGATGGTCTAAGAGCTTCCGTCAAGCGACGCCTAAGGTTGTTCCCAAGCTAAATCGAAGGCGTAATGTAAAACGATAAGAATTGCCGTGGATTCAGATCCATCGTTGATCTGATGTTCCAGGTGACTGCGAGGCGCGCAGTCCGGTAATTCTTTAGTCGGAGTGTTCAAGACTACATGAGAAAACTTATTGTTGTTGCTGCAACATGCGTTGGCATGGTGCTGGCAGGAAATAGCTTTGCCTTTGCGAATGACTGGGGTGTGCGGGCCGATGCGCCTGTCAAGAAAGTGGAGCGTCCGCAGAAAAAAACAGAACGTCCGGTCAAGACGGCGGAACCTGCGAAGAAGAAGTCGGGCCGCTCGCTCCAGACGGCCCAGCGTCCGCTGAAGACGGTCGAGCGCCAGAGCGGTTATCCCGTCGCCGATGTTTCCGGCAATTCCTATTCGGCACTGATCAGCAAATATGCTGCGCAATATGATGTGCCGGTGGCGCTCGCAACCGCGGTCATCCGTGTGGAGAGCAATTTCAATCCGATGGCCCGCGGCAGCCACGGCGAAATCGGTCTGATGCAGATCAAGCCTGCTACCGCGCGCATGATGGGCTATTCCGGCAGCGCCAAGGGTCTGTTCGATCCGGAAACCAACATCAAGTACGGCATGAAATATCTTGCAGCCGCCCATGATCTCGGCGGCGGCGAGACCTGCAACACGATCCTCAAATACAATGCCGGCCATGGCGCGACGCGCATGAACCCGGTTTCCAAGTCTTATTGCGGCAAGGTGCTGGCGATGCTCTGAGAGCATCGCGCGTCTCCGACAAGGAACTGGATGATCTGACGATTGCCATGTTAATGCTGCCTTTCAGCGAGGTGGGATATGGCAGTCGATTTCAGGTTCATCGTCATCGGTCGCGGCATGATGGGTGCAGCGGCCGCCCGGCATCTGGCTCGCCAGACGGACGGCATCGCCGTCATCGGTCCGGATGAGCCCGGTGACCGCAAGGCTCATGATGGGGTCTTCGCCAGCCATTACGATGAAGGCCGCATCACCCGCACCATCGATCCGGATCGCGACTGGGCCTTGCTCGCCAATCGCTCCATCGCGCGTTACCGCGAGATCGCAACAGAGAGCGGCATCGATTTCTATACGGAAGCAGGCTGCGTCGTCGTGGCGCCGCCTGAAAGTGCCTATCTCGCCGACACGCGTCGGGCGGCGATTTCGCTCGGTGTCGAAACGGGTTCCTTCGACGATGCCGCGCTGAAGCGGCAGTTTCCGTATTTTTCCTTCCCCACAGGCAGTGCCGGGATCTTCGAAGCGAAGGGGGCAGGGCATATCAGCCCGCGCAAGCTGGTGAAGGCGCAGTCGCTGCTCGCCGAAAGAGCCGGCGCCACTGTGATCCGCGATCATGTCACGTCGATCCGTGAGGAGGGTGGGGCGGCTGTCGTGACGACGGCCGGCGGAGACATCTATCGCGCCGAAAAGGCGCTTCTCGCTGCCGGCGGTTTTTCCATTTCGCAGAATCTCTTGCCCCAATCCGTTGACATGACGGTTTACGGTCGCACCGTGACCCTGTTCGAAGTGGCGGAAGAGGATGCGCGTCGCTTCGCCGGCATGCCGTCGCTGATCCTCGATGCGCCCGGCATCGATATCTATCTGCTGCCGCCGATCCGCTATCCCGACGGCAAGCTCTACCTGAAGATTGGGGGCGATCCCGATAATCTCGTGCTCGGCAATGATGCCGACATGCGGGCCTGGTTCCGCACCGACGGGCGCGAATTTGCGCGCGACCACCTCAAAAGCATCGTCGATCGCATCGTGCCGCAACTTCAGGCGCGATCCATATCGAGCGCATCCTGCGCCGTCTCCTATACGAAGAGCCGCTATCCGATGATCGGCTACACGGCTTCGCCGCGTATCGGCATCCTCACCGGCTGCATGGGAACCTCTGCCAAGAGTTCGGATGAAATCGGCAGGCTGGGGGCTGAGCTGCTTCTTGCAGGCAGAATCAAGGACCAGGGCTACGCCACGGATTTCGCACCTTATTTCCGTTAGCCTGGCTGCCATATTTCGTTGGCTTTTGCCGGCTTCCTCGTTTAAGGGAGCCCCTGCCAGTTGGCCGGGCAGCCGCGCTTTACCAATGCCGAAAGGCGGTAGGGTGAGGAAAGTCCGGGCTCCACGGAAACACGGTGCCGGATAACGTCCGGCGAGGGCGACCTCAGGGAAAGTGCCACAGAAAGCAAACCGCCCGTCTTGACGGGTAAGGGTGAAAGGGTGGGGTAAGAGCCCACCGCATCTCCGGCAACGGATATGGCACGGTAAACCCCACCGGGAGCAAAACCGAATAGGGATGACGCGGTTGGCGAAAGCCTTCCGGCCTGTTTCTGGGTCAGTCATCCGGGTGGGTTGCGAGAGGCAGCGTGCAAGCGCTGTCCCAGATGAATGGCTGCCACGTTCCGGTTCGCCGGAGCCATACAGAACCCGGCTTACAGGCCAACTGGCGATTAACTTTCTGCTGCATCCGCATTGCCGCAGAGCTCGATTTCTTCCCTGTCAAATCATTGAAATGGTGGGAATTGAAGCAAGATCTGATGGATCTTGCGGGTCTCGATTTTCCGCTTTTCCAGGCGGCTTCGGGTCGCGACAGAGAATCGCTTTCCTAACCCTTTGTTAAACTTAACAGCTTATAAATGTTTGATAGTGTGCTCCCCTCAAAAGGGGCTCATCCCATTGACGCCCATATGGTCCCATGCTATCCCAAATGCACACTGCATCAGGGCAATCATCTGCCCATTCATCGCTAGGCAAAGACGTCTTCCGCTCTGGAAGTGTCGGAAGAATGTCTGTTCTTCCAGCTGGCGAAGCTGTGTTTGATTTTGAGGGATTCGGGCGGCTGAGGGCTTTCCGGGCTCTTTCGGAAACGGATGTTTCGTGTCATGAGCCGCTTCCTTTCGAATGCGACCAACAGGATCGATGCCAAGGGCCGGGTTTCCGTGCCGGCGGTGTTCCGTTCCGTGCTGGCCCAGCGCAATATCCCGGAGCTCTATTGCTTTCAGGATTTTGTGTTTCCGGCGATCAGCGTCGGTGGCCCGGACCTTCTGGAAAGGTTCGAGCGGCAAATTGCTGCGGCGGATCCGTTTTCGCCGGATGCGAACGAGATGTCGCTTCTCATTCATGGGGGCGGGGTCTTCATGAAGCTCGACGCCGAGGGTCGGTTGATGGTCACGGATTTCATTCGCGACTTCACCGGTATTTCGGACGAGGTGACCTTCGTGGGTCGGGCAGATCACTTTCAGCTCTGGCAGCCGCAAGCATTCGCGGACGCTCAGGCGCAAGCACGAGAGGAGCGCAGGCTGGCGGGCCGGCGTTCCTGAGAGAACGAGGGAACGGAATGGCGGCGAATCCTGGCGGAGGTTCAACTGAAGCCGGTGGCGGACCGGTTCGCCACATTCCGGTTCTTCTCAGGGAGGTGCTTGCGGCGCTGGAGCCTTCTTCCGGCAAGGTCATTCTCGACGGCACATTCGGCGCGGGTGGTTATACGTCCGCCATTCTCGATGCCGGTGCCGACGTGATTGCGCTTGATCGCGATCCCTCTGCGATTGCCGCGGGGCAGGCGCTCGTTGCGGCGCATGACGGTCATCTCACGCTCATTCATTCGCAGTTTTCCGAGCTTGCCGATCACGCGCCCGAAGGCGGGCTTGACGGCGTCGTGCTCGATATCGGCGTCTCCTCCATGCAGATCGACGAGGCCGAGCGCGGCTTCTCTTTCCAGAAGAACGGCCCACTCGACATGCGCATGTCGGCTTCGGGTGTTTCGGCTGCCGATGTGGTCAATCGCGCCAAGGTGGCCGACCTCATCCGCATCTTTCACTATCTCGGCGAGGAAGATCAGGCGCCGCGCATCGCACATGCGATCGAGAAGAAGCGAGTCGAGAAACCATTCGAGACGACGCGCGAGCTCGCCGGCCTGATCGAGCTGGTGACGCCGCGCAAGATGAAGGACAAGATTCATCCGGCCACCCGCGTCTTCCAGGCGTTGCGCATCTTCGTCAATGACGAGCTTGGCGAACTGGCGCAGGCGCTATTTGCCGCCGAGCGGGCATTGAAGCCCGGTGGCCGCCTGGTTGTCGTCACCTTCCATTCGCTGGAAGACCGCATCGTCAAGAAGTTCTTCTCCGACCGGGCCGGCAAGGCATCCGGTTCGCGCCATCTGCCGATCGCGCATGAGCGGGCCGCGACCTTCGAGCCGGTCGGCAAGTCGATGGTCTCCGCCAGCGAAGAGGAAGCCCAGGCCAATCCGCGCGCCCGTTCCGCCAAGCTGCGCGCCGGGCTGCGCACCACTGCTCCCGCTGAAGCCGAGGACATGTCGCTCTTCGGATTCCCCAATCTGGCCAGCCTCGGAAAGCTTGGAGGTTGATATGCTGAGAACGTTCGATCTTGTGCTCATCGGCGCCATGACGGCGGCAGCTGCGGTCACCTACACGATCAAGCACCGCGCCGAGCTGAAGCTCGAAGAGGTTCATCGCCTCGAAGCGGAGATCAAGCTGGAAAAGGACACGATCGACCTTCTGAAAGCCGACTGGGCGCTGCAATCGCAGCCGAACCGGCTGGAGCGTCTGGTCAATACCTATAATAGCGAACTGCAGTTGCAGCCGACGGATTCGACATCGCTCGCCCATGCACGCGAATTGCCGATGCTGAAATCGCAGGTTCCGCCGCCCGATGTCGCCGACGCGAAGAGCGGCGCAAAGCCGGGGGCGGGCGCCAAGGCCCAGCCGATTCCAATGCCGGCGCCGCGCGCTGCGGCAGCCGAAGAGCCTGACGAGATCGAAACGGGGGCAGTGGAATAATGTCCTTTCTTTCCCGCATCATGGTGCTGAAGAGCCAGGCGCATTTCTCCGCCGGTGTCTATAACAGGTTCGGCGCACCCTCGGGCATGGCGATCGAAGGTTCGCGCAAGCGCAAGTCCGGGCAGGCCAAGAGCCGTGTGGGATTGCTCATCATCGGCTTTACCGCCGTCTATGCCATTATCGGCGGGCGCATGGTCGAATATGCGTTGAAAAGCCCTGAATCGGTTTCCTCCATCCTGCCGCCGGACCGGCTGATGGCCTCGCGGCCCGATATCATCGATCGCAATGGTGAAGTGCTGGCGACCGATATCCGCACCGTTTCGCTGTTTGCCGAGCCGAACAAGATCGTCGATCCCGATGAAGCGGTCGAGAAGCTCGCGACCGTGCTTTCGGATCTCGACGTCAAGGACACCTACAAGAAACTTGCAAACCGCACCTCGCACTTCGCCTGGCTGCGCCGCCAGTTGACGCCGAAGCAGCAGAGCCAGATCCTGGCGCTCGGCATTCCCGGCGTCGGCTTCCGGCCGGAAAAGCGCCGCTTCTATCCGGGTGGGGCGACGGCCGCGCATATCCTCGGCTATGTCAATATCGACAACCGCGGTGTTGCCGGCATGGAGAAATATATCGACGACCAGGGGCTGGCCGATCTCGCCTCCGTCGGCATGACGAGCAACCAGCCGCTTGAGCCGGTGCGCCTGTCCATCGATGTACGCGTGCAGGCGATCGTGCGCGACGTCGTTGCCAGCGCCGTGGTCAACTACAAGGCCAAGGGGGCAGGGGCCGTCGTTCTCGACGCGCATACGGGCGAAGTGCTCGGCATGGCCTCCGCGCCGGATTTCGATCCCAACAATCCGCAGGAAGGCTCCAAGGACGGCTGGCTGAACCGTATGTCGAACGGCACGTTCGAAATGGGCTCCACCTTCAAGACCTTCTCGACCGCGATGGCGATCGACAGCGGCAAGGTTTCGCTGAAGGACAGTTTCGACGCCACCAACCCGATCCGCATTGGCGGCTTCACCATTCACGATTTCCACGGCCAGCGCCGCTGGCTGACCGTGCCGGAGATTTTCGAATACTCCTCCAATATTGGCACGGCACGCATGATCGACATCGTCGGCATGGAGATGCAGAAAGACTATCTGACACGCTTCGGCCTGCTGACCAAGATGCAGACCGAACTGCCGGAAGTGAAGATGCCGAGCCAGCCGCGCGTCTGGAAGAAGATCAATTCGATCACGATTTCCTTCGGCCATGGTGTCGCTACGACTCCGCTGCAGACGGCGGTCGCCGGTGCTGCCCTTATTAATGGCGGCAAGCTGATCGAGCCGACTTTCCTGCCCCGCAGCCGTGACCAGGCCGACGATGTTGCCGAGATGGTCGTCAAGAAAAGCACAAGCGACGATATCCGCTATCTCTTCAAGCTGAACGGCCAGAAGGGGTCGGGCCGCAATGCCGACGTGCCGGGCTTCCATGTCGGCGGCAAGACCGGAACGGCCGACAAGGTCGTCAATGGCCGCTATGCCAGCAATTTGAATTTCAACGCTTTTCTGGCGGCGTTCCCGATCGACAATCCGCGCTACGTGGTGCTGACCTTCTGCGACGAACCGCTTGATGGCGAGCAGCATCAGCGTATCGCGGCCTTTACGGCAGCCCCCATGGTCAAGAACATCGTGCGCCGCGCAGCACCCATCCTCGGTGTGGAACCGCAATTTGGCGAAGACGGTTCGGCCTTGTTGGTGTCTTATTGAGTGTGAATCAATGTCGGCGTCGATTCGTAAGGGGCGATCGACCTGAACCAGAGAAGTGCATTCGATGAAATTGCGGGATCTTGCCGGAACTGCGTTTCCGGAACTCAAAGCTGAACTCGAAGGGCCGGCCGGGGCGCTGGAAATATCAGGATTGTCTTCCGACAGCCGGAAGATCGCACCCGGAATGGCGTTCGTGGCGATTGCCGGTTCCAAGGCCGATGGCGCGGGCTTCATTGCCGATGCCGTCGCCAAGGGCGCCGCCGTCATCATATCAGCCCATGCGACCGAAACATCCGTACCGGTTCTGGTCGTTTCCGAGCCGCGCCGCTTCCTCTCGGTCGCCGCCTCGCGCTTCTATGGCCGCCAGCCGGCGACGATGGTTGCCGTGACGGGCACGGCGGGCAAGACTTCAGTTGCTTCCTTCGTCAGGCAGATCTGGGCGCATGCCGGCCACCCGGCCGCGATGATCGGTACGACTGGCGTCGTTTCGCCGACGCGCAATGAATATGGTTCGCTGACAACGCCCGATCCGGTCTCGCTGCACAAACTGCTAGCCGAACTTGCCGATGAGGGCGTGACCCACGCCTCGATGGAGGCTTCGAGCCACGGGCTCGACCAGTACCGCCTCGATGGTGTGACGCTTGCTGCCGCTGCCTTCACAAATCTCGGCCGAGACCATATGGATTATCATCCGACGGTCGAAGACTACATGGCGGCCAAGATGCATCTCTTCGATCGCGTGCTGCCCAAGGGGGCACCCGCGATCATCTTCGCCGACGATCCGTGGTCGGAGCAGGCGATCAAGGCAGCGACGGCTGCCGGCCATGATGTGCGCACGGTCGGGCGCAAGGGCAACTATCTCTCGCTGAAGCGTGTCGAGCATTTCCGCCACAAGCAGGTTGCTGAAATCCATGCCGAGGGCGAGATCTTCGAGGTCGATATCCCGCTTGCCGGCGATTTCCAGATCGCCAATGCGCTGGTTGCCGTTGGGCTTGCCATGTCCACGGGCGTACCGGCGAAGGTTGCCATGGCTGCGCTCGAAAAGCTGCAGGGTGCTGCGGGACGCCTCGAACTTGTCGGCCATACGAAGGACGGCGCGCTTGCCTATGTCGATTACGCCCACAAGCCGGATGCGCTGGAAAACGTGCTAAACTCCGTGCGGCCGTTCACGACGGGCCGCGTCATCGTCGTCTTCGGCTGCGGCGGCGACCGTGATCGCGGCAAGCGTCCGATCATGGGCGAGATTGCCTGCCGGCTGGCCGATGTGGTGATCGTCACCGATGACAATCCGCGCTCGGAGGAGCCGGCGGCGATCCGGGCGGAGATCATGACGGCTGCGACTTGTGCCTCCGAGATCGGCGATCGTGCAAAGGCGATCCGCGAGGCGGTGCTGCAGCTGAAATCCGGCGATACGCTGATCGTTGCCGGCAAGGGACATGAAGAGGGGCAGACGGTCGGCAGCGTCACGCTGCCATTTTCCGATCATGCCGAAGTACGCAAGGCTTTGGAGGAGCGGGTACCATGAACTGGCTCTGGACCACCGAAGACATGATTGCCGCGATGGCGGGCCGCCCGTTTGGCTCGCTGCCGCAGGGCATTACCGGCATTTCCATCGACAGCCGCTCGATCGCTCCGGGCGAGGCCTTCTTCGCGATCAAGGGCGACCGCGTCGACGGGCATGACTTTGCCTCGATGGCGGCGGCAAACGGGGCGGCTCTGCTCGTCGTCAGCGAGGGTCGCCTGCCTGCGATGGGACGCCTGACGATACCGATGATCGTCGTCGAGGATGTGCTCGCGGCTCTCGGCAAGCTCGGGCAGGCATCGCGCGAGCGCTCGCGGGCAAGGATCGTCGCTGTCACCGGCTCTGTCGGCAAGACCACGACCAAGGAGATGCTGCGCCATGTGCTGACGCCTTCGGGCAAGGTGCATGCCTCGGTTGCCTCCTTCAACAATCACTGGGGCGTGCCGCTGACGCTGGCGCGTATGCCGATCGACACCTATTTCGGCGTCTTCGAAGTCGGCATGAACCATCCGGACGAGATACGGCCGCTGGTGAAGATGATCCGCCCGCATGTCGCCGTCATCACCACGGTGGCGCCGGCCCATCTCGGCAATTTCAGCAATATCCAGGAAATCGCCGCCGCGAAGGCGGAGATCTTCGAAGGGCTGGAGCCCGGCGGTGACGTCGTTCTCAACCGCGATAACGACCAGTTCGCTTTTCTTGAGCAGACGGCGCTATCGCTCGGCATCACGAAGACCCATTCCTTCGGCCAGCATGCCAAGGCCGAGTTCCGTCTCGCCGAGTTCAACGGCTCGGACGAGAGCTCAACGCTGTGGATGACAATCGGCAGCGATACCAAGGAGGTGCGCATCGGCGCGCCCGGCCGCCATATCGCGGAAAACGCGCTTGCCGCGCTCGGGGTGGTGACGCTCGTCGGGGCAAGCCTCGACAAGGCCATCGACGCGCTGGCGACGCTGAAGCCTGAAAAGGGCAGGGGCAAGCGCCACAAGCTTGCTATCGGCAATGGCAGTTTCACGCTGATCGACGAGAGCTACAATGCCAATCCGGCGTCCATGCGCGCGGCAATCGCGCTGCTTGCGGATGCCGAACCCACCGGTCGCGGGCGCCGTATTGCCGTGCTCGGCGACATGCTGGAAATGGGCGAGTTCGCGCCGCAGGTCCATGCCGATCTTGCCGGCCCGCTGCTTGCCGCGGGTCTGGAACATGTCTGGCTCGCTGGACCGGAGATGGTGGCGCTGCAGGAGTCGCTTCCAGACAGCGTCGCGGTCGAGCACCGCGAGAAGACGGAAGAATTGCAGGAATTCGTATTGGACTCGGTCGCGCCTGGCGACGTGTTGATGGTGAAGTCGTCTTTGGGCATCGGTTTCGGCAAGATTGTCGCCGCGCTTCTTGACAAGTACCCGCCAGTTTCAGACACGCAACGCGAACCGTGATCGGGTAAAAGGGGCCTTGAATGCTGATTTGGCTAGTCGAACTATCGGAATATTTCAAATTTCTGAACCTGTTCAGATATATTACCTTCCGGGCTGGTGCCGCTCTTTTTACCTCCGCTTTGATTGTCTTCCTCTTCGGGCCGGCCATTATCAATTCGCTGCGCATCCGGCAGGGTAAGGGCCAGCCGATCCGCGCCGATGGACCGCAGACGCATTTCAAGAAGGCGGGAACGCCGACCATGGGCGGGCTGATGATCCTCGCCGGTATCGTCGGTGCGTCGCTGCTCTGGGCTGATCTTTCCAACGTCTATGTGGTGGCAACGCTGCTGGTGACGCTCGGCTTCGGCGCGATCGGCTTCTATGACGATTATCTCAAGGTCACCAAGCAGAGCCACAAGGGCTTTTCCGGCAAGGCGCGCCTCGGCATCGAGTTCATCATCGCCGGCATCGCCGTCTATTTCATGATGCGCGCGGCGCTTGCCTCTGGTCCTGCCGGTTCGACCTTCGGCTCCTCGATCGCATTCCCCTTCTTCAAGGACTTCATGGTCAATATCGGCATCATGTTCGTCGTCTTCGGCGGTTTTGTCATCGTTGCCGCCGGCAATGCCGTGAACCTGACCGATGGCCTCGACGGTCTTGCCATCGTGCCGGTGATGATTGCCGCAGCCGCTTTCGGCATCATCGCCTATCTTGCCGGTAACGTGGTCTTTGCGAACTATCTGCAGATCAATTTCGTACCCGGCACTGGCGAGCTTGCCGTCGTGCTCGGCGCCGTCATCGGCGCGGGCCTCGGCTTCCTGTGGTTCAATGCACCACCCGCCGCCATCTTCATGGGTGACACCGGGTCTCTGGCGCTCGGCGGCACGATCGGGACAGTTGCTGTCGCCACCAAGCACGAGATCGTCATGGCGATCATCGGCGGCCTGTTCGTCATCGAGACCCTGTCAGTCATCATCCAGGTCGGCTTCTTCAAGATGACCGGCCGTCGCGTCTTCCTGATGGCGCCGATCCACCATCACTTCGAAAAGAAGGGCTGGACGGAAAGCCAGGTGGTGATCCGCTTCTGGATCGTCGCCGTTGGCCTTGCCATGCTCGGCCTTTCCACGCTGAAGCTGCGGTGAGGCGGACATGATCCCGGTCACGACGCTCGCAGGAAAGAAGGTTGCGCTCTTCGGCCTCGGTGGTTCCGGCCTGGCGACCGCCAAGGCGCTGGTCGCCGGTGGCGCTGATGTGACCGCTTGGGACGACAATCCTGACAGCGTCGCCAAAGCTTCGGCCGAAGGCATCACCACCGCCGATCTTCGCACGATCGACTGGAGCGCTCAGGCGCTCTTCGTGCTTTCACCCGGCGTGCCGCTCACCCATCCGAAGCCCCATTGGACCGTTGATCTGGCACGTGCGGCCGGCGTCGATATTGTCGGCGACGTGGAACTCTTCGTGCGCGAGCGCCGCGCACATGCGCCCGACTGCCCCTTCATCGCGATCACCGGCACCAACGGCAAGTCGACCACGACGGCGCTGATCGCCCATATCCTCAAGTCCAGCGGTCGCGACACGCAGCTCGGCGGCAATATAGGCACCGCCATACTCACGCTCGATCCGCCGAAGGCCGAGCGCTATTTCGTCGTCGAATGCTCCTCCTACCAGATCGATCTTGCGCCAACGCTCAATCCGTCCGCCGGTATCCTGCTCAATCTGACGCCCGATCACCTCGATCGCCATGGCACGATGCAGCACTATGCCGACGTCAAGGAACGGCTTGTGGCCGGCAGCGATATTGCCGTCGTCGGCGTCGATGACAGCTATTGCGCGCTGATCGCCGACCGCATCGAGCGGGCAGGGGTAAAGGTCACCAGGATATCGCGCCGCAATGTGCTGGCCGACGGTATTTATGCCGAGGGCACGAAGCTCATTCAGGCAAGGAGCGGCGCCATGCTGCCCTTCGTCGACCTCGACGGAATCCAGACGCTGCGTGGCAGCCATAATGCGCAGAATGCGGCCGCCGCCGTCGCCGCCTGCCTTGCCGTCGGCGTCTCCGCCGATGATATCCGCGCGGGGCTCTCGTCCTTTCCCGGCCTCAAGCACCGCATGCAGCCGGTCGGCCGGCGCGGCAATGTCGTCTTCGTCAACGATTCCAAGGCGACGAATGCGGATGCCGCAGCCCCCGCGCTTTCGAGCTATGATCGCATCTACTGGATCGCGGGCGGCTTGCCCAAGGCGGGCGGTATCACGACGCTTGCGCCCTTCTTCCCGCGCATCGCCAAGGCCTATCTGATCGGCGAGGCGGCGGCGGAATTTGCCGCAACGCTCGGCGAGGCGGCGCCTTACGAGATTTCCGGAACGCTTGAACGCGCCGTCGCTCATGCGGCAGCCGATGCTGAAAAGGATGAGACCGGCCCTGTGGCCGTGATGTTATCCCCGGCTTGCGCAAGCTTCGACCAATATAAGAACTTTGAAGTCAGGGGCGATGCCTTTGTCAGCCATGTGGCTGCCCTTGACGGCGTGACGATGCTGATCAATTCGGCAACAGGAGGCAAATGACATGGTGAGCCGCGCGGAACGTGGAGCATTGGCCGATTGGTTCTGGACCATCGACCGTTTTTTCCTCGCCCTGTTCCTGTTCCTGATGGGCATCGGTTTCATGCTGTCCTTCGCGGCATCGCCGGCGGTTGCCGAGCGCATCGGCCTCGAGCCCTTCCACTTCGTCAAGCGCCACGCGGCCTTCATGATCCCGTCGATCGGCGTCATGCTCGGTCTGTCGTTCCTGACGCCGCGGCAGGTAAGACGCACGGCAATCATCCTCCTGATCGTCGCGCTCGCGATGATGCTGCTCGCGTTGTTCTTCGGCGTCGAGGTCAAGGGTTCGCGCCGTTGGGTGACGCTGGCAGGCATCTCCATTCAGCCTTCCGAATTCATGAAGCCGGCCTTCGTCGTCGTCTGCGCCTGGCTGTTTGCCGAGCATGCGCGCCAGCCGGAAATTCCGGGCAATCTCTTTGCCATCATCCTGTTCGGCATGGTCGCTTCGCTTCTCGTCGCCCAGCCTGACCTTGGCCAGACGATCCTGACGACGGCGGTCTGGGGTGGCATGTTCTTCATGGCGGGCATGCCGTGGCTGTGGATCATCGTGCTCGGCGCCGGCGGTGCCGGCGGCCTTGTGACCGCCTATTACGTCTTCCCGCACGTGGCGGGCCGAATAGACAAGTTCCTCACCGGCGAAGGCGATACGTTCCAGATCGATACTGCCCGTGAAGCGATTATTCGCGGTGACTGGTTCGGCCAGGGGCCGGGCGAAGGCATCGTCAAGCGGATCATTCCGGATGCCCATACCGACTTCATCTTCTCGGTCGCGGCCGAGGAGTTCGGCATCGTCTTCTGCATCGCGCTGGTTTCCATCTTCACGATATTGGTGCTGCGCGGCCTGTCTCATGCCTATCGCGAGCGCAACGACTTCAACCGTTTCGCCGTCGCCGGCCTCGTGCTGCAAATGGGCATCCAGTCGATCATCAATATCGGCGTCAATCTCGAACTGTTGCCGGCCAAGGGCATGACGCTGCCGCTGATTTCCTACGGTGGTTCGTCGATGGTGGCGATCTGCGTGACGGCCGGCTTCATTCTGGCGCTGACGCGTCATCGCCCGGAAAAACGTGCGCAGGACCGGAGCCTATTCCGCGTGCCGCACGGCATGCCGGCGGAGTAAGGTATCATGAGCAAGGGCATCGTTCTCCTTGCCGCCGGGGGAACCGGCGGCCACGTCTTTCCGGCAGAGGCGCTTGCCTTCAAGCTGAGGGAGCGCGGCTATTCCGTACATCTCGTGACCGACAGCCGGGCCGAGCGTTACGCCGGCAAGTTTCCGGCTGACGAAATCCATGTCGTACCCTCGGCGACGATCGGTTCGAAGAACCCGGTCGCGGTTGCACGCGCGCTGTGGAAGCTCTGGACCGGCATGCGCGCCGCAAAGCGTCTGATCCAGCGGCTGAAACCTGTCATCGTCGTCGGTTTTGGCGGTTATCCGACCGTGCCGCCGCTGATCGCCGCCACGCGGCTTGGCGTTCCCTCCATGCTGCATGAACAGAATGCCGTGATGGGCCGCGCCAACAAGGCGCTGGCGCCGCGCGTCAGGGCGATTGCCGGTGGATTCCTGCCCGAAAGCGGCGGACCTTTTTCCGACAAGACGGTCGCAACGGGAAATCCGGTGCGCCCGGCAATCCTCGCAGCGGCCGAGCAGCCCTATCTGCCTTCGCATCCCGGTGAAGATTTCAATCTCGTCGTCTTCGGCGGCAGTCAGGGCGCGCAATATTTCTCCAAGGCGATGCCGACGGCGATCAGCCTGCTGGACGATGCGCTGCGCGCGCGGCTGAAGATAACGCAGCAGGTTCGCTCCGAGGATATGGACATGGTGCGCGGCTGCGTGGTGCAGCTGCAGATGGGTGCGGATATCGCGCCGTTTTTCAATGACATGGCGGAACGTCTTGCCAAGGCGCATTTGGTGATCTGCCGGTCCGGCGCTTCCACCGTTTCGGAAATCTCCGTCATCGGCCGTCCGGCGGTGTTGGTGCCCTATCCGCATGCTCTCGACCATGACCAGGCTGCCAATGCCGCGGCTCTCGAAGCGACCGGCGGCGCCAAGGTGATCGCCCAGTCGGAGCTGTCGCCCGAGCGTATCGCTTCTATCCTGACGCATGTGATGAACGATCCGGAGAAGCTTGCCGGCATGGCGGCTGCGGCAAGGCTCGCTGGAAAACCCAATGCGGCGAACTTGCTTGCCGACATGGTTGAGGCTATTGCCGCCGGCAAGACAATTACAGAATTCAAGGGGGCACGCGCATGAAGCTGCCAAAGGCCATCGGCCTTGTCCATTTCATCGGCATCGGCGGTATCGGCATGAGCGGTATCGCGGAGGTGCTGCACAATCTCGGCCACAGGGTGCAGGGATCGGATCAATCCGACAGCGCCAATGTCCAGCGTCTGCGCGACAAGGGTATCGAGGTTTTCGTCGGCCACAAGGCGGAAAACCTGGGTGATGCCGAAGTCGTCGTCGTATCGACGGCGATCAAGAAGAGCAATCCGGAACTCATCGCGGCGCGTGAAAAGCTGCTGCCGGTGGTGCGCCGCGCCGAAATGCTGGCCGAACTGATGCGCTTCCGCAATGCGATCGCGATCGGCGGCACGCATGGCAAGACCACGACCACATCTCTCGTCGCGACGCTGCTCGAAGCCGGCGGGCTCGACCCGACCGTCATCAATGGCGGCATCATCAATGCCTATGGCACGAACGCCCGCATGGGCGAGGGCGAATGGATGGTGGTGGAGGCCGACGAATCCGACGGTACCTTCCTGAAGCTGCCGGCCGATGTCGCCGTCGTTACCAATATCGATCCTGAGCATCTGGATCATTACGGCAATTTCGATGCCGTGCGCGCCGCCTTCCGGCAGTTCGTCGAGAACGTGCCTTTCTACGGTTTCGGTGTCATGTGTCTTGATCATCCCGAAGTGCAGGCGCTGGTCGGCCGTATCGAGGACCGCAAGGTCGTCACCTATGGCGAAAACCCGCAGGCCGATGTGCGCTTCATGAATGTGCGCATCGAGGGCACGCGTTCGATCTTCGACGTTGAAATCCGCCGTCGCCGCACGGGCGAGGTTATCCGCCTCGACGATCTCGTCCTGCCGATGCCCGGACGTCACAATATCTCGAATGCCACCGCGGCGATTGCCGTCGCCAACCGACTCGGCATGTCCCGCGAAGATATCGCCAAGGGGCTTGCCTCATTCGGTGGCGTGAAGCGGCGTTTCACGCTGACGGGCGAATGGAACGGCGTGCAGATCTTCGACGATTACGGCCATCACCCGGTCGAGATCAAGGCGGTGCTGCGCGCTGCCCGCGAGGCCTGCAAAGGCCGGATCATAGCGGTGCACCAGCCGCACCGCTATACGCGCCTGTCGAGCCTGTTCGAGGAATTCGCGGCCTGCTTCAACGATGCCGACAGTATTTTCATCGCACCCGTCTATGCAGCGGGTGAGGACGCGATCGAGGGAGCGGATTCGGAATCGTTGATTTCGCGCATCAAATCCGGCGGTCATCGCGACGCGCGCTTCCTCCCTTCGCCGGAAATTCTACCGCAGATGGTAGCAGAGATTGCTAAACCCGGGGACTTTGTGGTTCTTTTGGGTGCTGGTAGCATTACATATTGGGCAGCGGCGCTGCCGAAGCAGTTGCAAGACCTTTCAGGAAAGTCCGCATGAAACAGGTTAACGGGGAAAAGCTTCTTGCCTCTCTTGGAGAAGGCGTAAAGGACATTCGCGGCCGACTGACGCCGGATGCCCCCATGGACCGCGTCACGTGGTTCCGCGCCGGCGGTCTTGCCGAACTGATGTTCCAGCCGCATGACGAGGAAGATCTGATCGCCTTCCTGAAGATCCTGCCGGAAGACGTGCCGCTGACCGTGGTCGGTGTCGGCTCGAATATCCTGGTGCGCGATGGTGGCATCCCGGGCGTCGTGCTGCGCCTGTCGGCCAAGGGCTTCGGTTATGTCGAACTTGCCGGCGAAAACCGCATCGAGGCCGGCGCCATCTGCCCGGACAAGCATGTGGCGGCGATGGCGATGGATAACGGCATCGGCGGCTTCGCCTTCTATTATGGCATTCCCGGAAGCATCGGCGGTGCTGCGCGCATGAATGCGGGGGCCAATGGCTCCGAGACGAAGGACCGTGTCGTCGAAGTGAGGGCGATCGATCGCAAGGGCAACAAGCATGTGCTGACGAATGCCGAGATGGGCTATTCGTATCGCCATTCGGATGCCGCTGATGATCTGATCTTCACCTCGGTACTGTTCGAGGGCTATCCCGACGACCGCGCGAAGATCCGCGCGGAGATGGACGCCGTGCGCAATCACCGCGAGACGGTGCAGCCGATCCGCGAAAAGACCGGCGGTTCGACCTTCAAGAATCCCGAGGGGCATTCCGCCTGGAAACTGATCGATGAAGCGGATTGCCGCGGCCTCGTCATCGGCAGCGCACAGATGTCGTCGCTTCACTGCAACTTCATGATCAACATGGGGCAGGCGACGGGCTACGATCTGGAATATCTCGGCGAGGAAGTCCGCCGCAAGGTTTTCGAGACGGCGGGCATCAAGCTCGAATGGGAAATCAAGCGCCTCGGCCTCTTTATGCCCGGCCGCGAGGTTCGTCCCTTCCAGGGCGTTACGACGGAATAGGCTTTACTTCACTGCGAGCTTGAGCCCTTCGCGCGACGTGATGACAGGTGACCAGCCCATCACGTCGCGGGCATGGGATATATCGACCTGCAACGAGCCGCAGAGGCGCTGATAAACGGCGTCCTTTCCCGCAATCCTGGCTGCCAGATGCATCAGCGACGGCGGGAAGGGCAGCAGCATCGCCTTGACGCCGAGGCCGGCGGCGATGCCTTCGATCAATGCCGGCGTCGACAGATCTTCGCCATCGCCCGCCAGGAAAATTTCGCCTGATGCAGCGGGGTGTCGCATGCAGGTGATGATGAGGTCGATGAGATTCTGCACCGAGACCAGTGTGCGGCGGTTCTTCAACGAGGCAAATGGCAGCGGCAGTTTCTTGCGCACGAGACCGACAAGCAGGGCGAAGTTGCCGCGGGCGCCGGGGCCGTAGACTAGCGGCGGCCTGATGATGACGACTTCCATGCCCGTGCGGTCGGCGATCTTACGCAGACCGATTTCGCTTTCCATCTTGGAGATTCCATAGGGATCGACAGGCCTGGGCGCATCATCGTGCCGGAATGGCCGGTCGTTCTCTTCGCCATTGACCTTGATGGTGCTGATGAAGACGAAGCGCTTCACGCCGGCACGGGCTGCCTGTTCGGCGAGATTGAGGGTGGAGGCGGTGTTGATACGGCGGAAATCCGCCAACGGGTCGGCCGACTTGTCGTTCATGATGTGAACGCGGGCGGCCAGATGGACGATGACGTCGACGCCGTCGAGGGCCGCGCTCCAGTCGGTCGTTTCGGTGATCTCGGCGGGAAAGTGTCTGACGTCAGGTGGAAAGGCGGAATTCGCAGATCGTGTCGTGACCGTCACGTCGCAAATACGCTCTCTCGCCAGCCTTTCGACGAGAGGAGCGCCGACGAAGCCGGCTGCGCCGGTGACGAGACATCGCATCATCTTCTCCCTGTTCGCCTTGACGGCTCTGGCTAACCGGAAGTGCTGGCCGCATCAATAAAAAAAGCCGCGACGTCGAACGTCGCGGCTCGTTGTTCAGATACTACGCGGCTCAGACTTCTTCGTGACCAGACAACAGGATGCAGATCAGCGAGATCGCAGCCGATGCGGCGAGGTAGTAGCCGACATAGGTCAGGCTGTAGTTGGTCGCGAGCCAGGTGGCGATATAGGGGGCGAGCGAAGCGCCGAAGATGCCGCCGAGGTTGAAGGTCATAGAGGCGCCGGTGTAGCGCACCATGGTCGGGAAGGGGGCCGCGAGTGCTGCGCCGATCGGACCGTAGGTGAAGCCCATGAGGCCGAGGCCGATGATCGAGCACAGGAAGGCGCCGGTGAGACCGGCCGTCAGCAGGCTTGCATAGAAGAAGCCGAAGATGGCGATGCCGATCGTCGTCAGGATCAGGATCATACGACGCGAATAGCGGTCCGACAGCCAGCCCGACAGAGGGATCGTCAGGCCGAAGAAGACGACGCCGACGAGCTGTACGACCAGGAACTGTTCGCGCGAATAGCCGAGGCCGCCCTTTTCCAAAGGCGTCGTGCCCCAGGAGAGCGTGAAGACCGTCATCAGGTAGAAGAGCACGAAGGTGGCGACCGCGATGAAGGTGCCGAGGATGAGGCTGCGCAGATGGCCGCGGAAGACGGCTGCGACCGGTACGGCGACGCGTTCCTGCTTCTCGACGGCCTTCTGGAATTCCGGCGTTTCCGCGATCTTCAGACGGACATAGAGGCCGACTGCTACGAGCGCGAGACTGGCGATGAAGGGGATGCGCCAGCCATAGGCGAGGAAGTCCTCGTTGCTCATCGTTTCCGCCAGGATCAGGAAGAAGCCGGAGGAGAGGATGAAGCCGATCGGCGCGCCGAGCTGCGGGAACATTGCGTACCAGCTACGCTTGCCGGGAGGGGCGTTTTCCGTAGCGAGCAACACGGCGCCGCCCCATTCACCACCCAGGCCAAGGCCCTGGCCGAAGCGGCACAGTGCGAGGAGCAGCGGCGCAGCGATGCCGATCGATTCGTAGCCCGGCAGGATGCCGATCACGACAGTTGAAAGGCCCATCGTCATCAGCGCGGCGACCAGCGTCGCCTTGCGGCCGACCTTGTCGCCGAAATGGCCGAAGACCACGGCGCCGAAGGGGCGGGCGAAGAAGGCGATGGAGAAGGTCACCAGCGACTGCAAAAGCGCAGAGGTCGGATCGCTTGCCGGGAAGAAAAGGTGCGGGAAGACCAGTACGGCCGCTGTCGCATAGACGTAGAAGTCAAAGAATTCGATCGTGGTGCCGATCAGACTCGCGATCAGAACGCGAGCCGGGGAATTGACTTGCGTGCTGTTCGAAGCGGGAGTCGGCGATACGGATATCGCGTCAGACATTGTTATTCCATTCAGTTTGCGGATTTGGCCCTAGAGAGGGCTGAACGGGTCTTAACGCAATTTTCATCATGCGCAAACGGCCGAAGGCGCAATAATATGACGGCAATTGTATTATTTTTTGCGTTTGCGGCAGAGGCGACATCTCTGCACGCGATCAGGCGGCGCAAATGTTTCGATTTGGGGCGGTATGTCTCTGTTACCAAGCCAGATTTCGAGCGTCGCCTGCTCGCTGGGCACCAGCTTGACCCGACTCAAATTGTGGCGGATTCGTAAGAACCGCTCTGGTTGAGAGCGCGGAGGGGCACATATGCAAAAAAGTCTTGCTGCCGAGTTCTTCGGCACATTCTGGCTGGTCTTCGGCGGGTGCGGCAGCGCCGTGTTTGCGGCAGCTTATCCCGAGCTTGGAATCGGCTTTGCCGGCGTGGCGCTGGCGTTTGGTTTGACCGTCGTCACGATGGCCTATGCGGTGGGCGGTATTTCCGGCGGTCATTTCAATCCCGCCGTTTCTCTTGGTCTTGTGGTCGCAGGGCGGTTTCCGGCCGGACGGCTCGTTCCCTATATCATCGTCCAGGTGATCGGTGCCATCGCCGCTGCTGCCGTTCTCTATCTCATCGCCAGCGGCAAGGCAGGCTTCGAGCTCGGCGGCTTTGCGGCCAATGGATATGGCGAGCATTCTCCCGGCGGTTATTCGCTGCTCTCGGCGCTGTTGATCGAAATTCTGCTCACCATGTTCTTTCTGATCATCATCCTTGGATCGACCAGCGACAGGGTACCATCAGGTTTTGCGCCGCTGGCGATCGGCCTTGGACTGACGCTCATTCATCTCGTGGCGATTCCCGTGACGAACACCTCGGTCAACCCTGCGCGCTCCACGGGACAGGCGCTTTTCGTCGGTGGTTGGGCGCTGCAGCAGCTTTGGCTGTTCTGGCTCGCGCCGCTGGTGGGCGGCGCCCTCGGCGGCCTCGTCTGGAAGTTCCTCGACGATAAGTGATCGCAGGATCGCAGCCTATGCCATTGAAGCCGCGCGGTTTTTCCGCGCGGTTTTTTGTTGCCCGGGTTGCCGCCGGCTGATCTTCTCGGCCAGCAAGGGCAGAAAAATGCAGCATGCGGCAAGGCGAAGTTAACGAAAGTAAACGGTTCGTTAACCATAATGATGCTCTAATGCACTCAAGTCAGACAAAGGCCATCAAACGCAGGAACAGCTCCGCGCAAGCCTCGGTCCGGCATTGTGAAAGTTATTTTTGGGGGTGTTGATGAGTCGCGAGCACGTAGCTGTCCTGATGGGCGGATTTTCCTCGGAGAGGCCTGTCAGCCTTTCCTCGGGAAAGGCGTGTGCCGATGCTCTCGAGGCCGAAGGCTTCAAGGTGACGCGCATTGATGTCGAGCGCGATGTGTCTGAAAAGCTTGCTGCCCTTAAGCCTGATGTTGCCTTCAATGCCTTGCACGGGCCTTTCGGCGAGGATGGAACCATCCAGGGTGTCCTCGAATATCTGCGGATCCCCTATACTCATTCGGGCGTGCTTGCTTCCGCGCTTGCCATGGACAAGGGCAAGGCGAAGCTCGTGGCTGCCGCTGCCGGCGTTCCTGTCGCCGAATCACAGGTTCTGAACCGTTTCTCGTTTCCGTCGGAACATCCGATGAAGGCGCCCTATGTGGTCAAGCCGGTGCGTGAGGGCTCTAGCTTCGGCGTCGTCATCGTCGGCGAGGATCAGGCGCATCCGCCGCAGGTTATCGGTTCGGCCGAATGGCGCTATGGCGAGGAAGTCATCGTGGAGCGCTATATCCATGGTCGCGAGCTGACCTGTGGTGTGATGGGTGATCAACCCATGGATGTCATCGAAGTGGTACCCCAGGGCCACAATTTCTATGATTACGACTCCAAGTATGCGGCTGGTGGCTCAAAACATGTCTTGCCGGCTAAAATTTCACCGAAAATTTACCAAAAAATACAAACATTGGCATTAAGGGCGCATCAAGCAATTGGTTGCCGTGGGGTTAGTCGCTCCGACTTTCGCTACGATGATCGTTTCTCCGAAGACGGCGAGCTTATCTGGCTGGAGGTCAATACTCAGCCGGGCATGACTCCAACCTCCCTCGTGCCCGAAATGGCCGGCCATGCCGGATATTCCTTTGGTGCATTTCTCCGGTGGATGGTGGAGGACGCGTCTTGTTTGCGTTGACGGTCAAAAGAATAGGGCGACCCAGCCGTCATGCCGAGCTTCCTTATGTGGAGGCCGATGAGCGTCGCGTGCTGCCGCGTCCGCTGCGTCGCGTCGTGCGTTTCCTCGTCAGTCTCGGTACCGGTCGCATTCATATTCCGGCTCATACCGGCACGGTTTCCGCGCTCGGCTTTCTGGTTGCGACCGGTCTCTACGGCATGTCGCTCGGCGGTCACACCGAAGCCGTCGCGCAGGCGACGACGACAGCTGCCGGTTTTGCCATCGAGGATGTGAAGGTCTCCGGCAACAATCAGACCTCCGAAATCGAGATCCTGCAGCTTCTCGGCCTCGACGGCACGACCTCTCTGGTCGCTCTCGATGTCGATTCTGCGCGCCAGAAGATCGCGCGTCTTCCCTGGGTGGAGAATGTCGAGGTTCGCAAGGTTTACCCGAAGACGATCGAAGTGAAGCTCTCGGAGCGCAGCGCCTATGCCATCTGGCAGCACGGCCAGGAGCTTTCGCTGATCGAGAAGAACGGCAGCGTGATCGCACCGCTTCGCGACAACAAGTTTTCGAGCCTGCCGCTCGTCGTCGGCCGTGATGCCGAGACGGCTGCAGCCTCCATCCAGGATGCGTTTGCCAAGTGGCCTGACGTCAAGGCTCGCGTGAAGGCCTATGTCTGGGTCTCAGGCCGTCGCTGGGATCTGCACATGGACAATGGCGTCGTCGTCAAGCTGCCGGAAGATGATCTCGACCAGGCGCTGGCGACACTTTCGAAATTTGACAAGGAACAACAGCTTCTGGAGCGCGATATCGCTGCAGTCGATCTCAGGCTGCCGGATCGCACGACGATCCAGTTGACGCCCGAGGCGGCTGCTCGTCGTCAGGCGGCGGTTACGGCGCGCACCAAGGATTTGAAGAAGGCGGGGCAAAGTATATGAGCTTGTTCGGTTCATCCCATTTCGGATTGCCGCGCCTGAAGCCGCTTTCGTCGAAGCGGTCGCATATCGTTTCGGTACTCGATATCGGCTCGACCAAGGTCGTCTGCATGATCGGCCGGCTGACGCCGCGCGAGGAAAGCCAGATCCTGCCGGGCCGCACGCACAATATCGAGATTATCGGCATCGGCCATCAGCGTTCGCGCGGCATCAAGACCGGCGTCATCGCCGATCTCGATGCGCTGGAAAGCGTCATCCGTCTCGCCGTCGATGCGGCAGAGCGCATGGCAGGCCTGACCGTCGAAAGCCTGATCGTCAATCTGACGGCCGGCCGTCTCGGTAGCGATATCTACACGGCGACCATCGATCTCGGTGGCCAGGAAGTCGAGCTGAACGACCTGAAGAAGGTGCTGTCGGCAGCCTGCCAGCAGTCGCTGCGGCAGGATCGCGCCGTGCTGCATTCGCTGGCAACCGGCTTCTCGCTCGATGGTGAGCGCGGCATCCGCGATCCACTGGCAATGTATGGCGATGCGCTCGGCGTCGATATGCATGTGGTGACGGCGGAACGCTCGGCGCTTAAAAATCTCGAGCTCAGCGTCAACAGAGCGCATCTTTCGGTGGAAGGAATCGTTGCAACACCGTATGCATCCGGTCTTGCCGCACTCGTCGACGATGAAGTCGAACTTGGCTGTGCGGCCATCGACATGGGCGGCGGCACGACGACGATTTCGGTCTTTGCCGAAGGCAAGCTTGTCCATACCGATGCTGTCGGCCTCGGCGGTCATCATGTGACGACCGACCTCGCACGCGGCCTTTCCACACGGATCGAGGATGCTGAACGTTTGAAGGTGGTCCACGCTTCGGCGCTGACCAACTCTTCCGACGAGCGTGAACTGATCTCCATTCCGCCGATCGGCGAGGATGATCGTGATCAGCCGACGCAGGTGCCGCGGGCTCTGGTCTCGCGCATCGTTTCAGCGCGCATCGAGGAGACGATGGAACTCATCCGCGACCGGATCCAGCGTTCGGGCTTCAGCCCGATCGTCGGCAAGCGCGTCGTGCTGACGGGTGGTGCCAGCCAGCTGACCGGCCTTGCCGAAGTGGCACGGCGCATCCTGGCCCGCAATGTCCGCATCGGTCGTCCGATGGGTGTGTCCGGCTTGCCGACGGCAGCCAAGGGACCGGCCTTTTCGACGGCCGTGGGACTGATGATCTATCCGCAGGTCGCGGACATGGAAACACATGCGTCACAGAGCAGCCTGCTCCTGTCGCTTGGGGGTAATAACAGCCGCATCGCCCGCATGGGCCAGTGGCTGAAGGAAAGCTTTTGAAATTGAGTGAATTGGCCGGCGTGGCGATGCGGCCATAAAGAGAAGGAACGGGTACCATGACTATCAAGCTGCAGAAGCCTGACATCACCGAATTGAAGCCGCGCATCACCGTATTCGGCGTCGGCGGCGGCGGCGGCAATGCCGTCAATAACATGATTTCCGCCGGTCTCCAGGGCGTCGATTTCGTCGTTGCCAATACGGATGCCCAGGCACTGACGATGACCAAGGCCGAGCGGATCATCCAGCTCGGCGCCAGTGTCACCGAAGGCCTCGGCGCCGGTTCGCAGCCGGAAGTCGGCCGTGCGGCCGCCGAAGAGTGCATCGATGAGATCGTCGATCACCTGAACGGCACGCATATGTGCTTCGTCACCGCCGGCATGGGCGGCGGCACCGGCACGGGTGCTGCTCCTGTCGTCGCACAGGCCGCCCGCAACAAGGGCATCCTCACGGTTGGTGTCGTCACCAAGCCGTTCCACTTCGAAGGCGGACGCCGCATGCGTCTGGCTGAAGCGGGCATCCAGGAACTGCAGAAGTCTGTCGATACGCTTATCGTCATTCCGAACCAGAACCTCTTCCGTATCGCCAACGACAAGACGACCTTTGCCGACGCCTTCGCCATGGCCGACCAGGTTCTCTACTCCGGCGTTGCCTGCATCACCGACCTGATGGTGAAGGAAGGTCTCATCAACCTCGACTTCGCCGACGTCCGCTCGGTCATGCGCGAAATGGGCCGTGCGATGATGGGCACCGGTGAAGCCTCCGGTTCGGGCCGCGCCATGCAGGCCGCCGAAGCCGCGATTGCCAACCCGCTGCTCGACGAAACCTCGATGAAGGGCGCACAGGGCCTGCTGATCTCCATCACCGGTGGTCGCGACCTGACCCTGTTCGAAGTCGACGAAGCTGCGACCCGCATCCGCGAGGAAGTCGATCCGGACGCCAACATCATCCTCGGTGCGACCTTCGACGAATCGCTCGAAGGCATCATCCGGGTCTCGGTTGTCGCCACCGGTATCGACCGCGCGATGCGCGAGGGCACCGACCGCACGTTCCAGCCGGCCGCAAAGCCTGTTATCCGTCCCTCCGCGGCCGTTGCTCCGGCTCCGGCCGCAGTTCAGCCTGCTCCGGTCATGCAGGCACCGAAGGCCGACCAGATCGCACAGGCCATCCGTCAGGCTGAAGTCGAGATGGAACGCGAACTGGAAATGCCGGCCCAGCGCATCGCTGCTCCGATCCAGCAGCAGCCCGCCATGCAGGAAACCTTCCGTCCGCAGAGCAAGCTCTTCGCTTCTGCACCGGAAGCCGCTCCGGTCGTTCGCCAGGCTCCGGTTCAGCCGGCTCCCGTCATGCATCAGCCGGCTCCGCAGCCGGTCATGCAGCAGCAGCCGATTCACCAGCAGCAGCCGGTTCGTCATGAGCCGGTGATCCGTCAGGCTCCCGAGCCGGTTCGCATGCCGAAGGTCGAAGACTTCCCGCCTGTTGTCCAGGCCGAGATCGACCATCGCACGCAGCCTGCCGCCGCGCATGTTCAGGAAGAGCGCGGTCCGATGGGCCTTCTCAAGCGAATCACCAATTCGCTCGGCCGCCGCGAAGAGGAAGTCGCTCCGGAAATGACGTCTGCGCCGTCGGCTGCTTCGCAGCAGCGCCGTCCGCTGTCGCCGGAGGCAAGCCTCTACGCACCGCGTCGCGGCAACCTCGACGAACAGGGTCGTGCCGTCCCGCAGGCGCGCATGATGCAGGAAGACGACCAGCTGGAAATTCCGGCGTTCCTGCGCCGTCAGTCGAACTGAGAAACGCACTTCTCCACAGAAAACGCCCGGGACCGCAATCCCGGGCGTTTGCATTTCTACATGCTTGAATTCTAAATGCTTTTAAGGTTGCGGATTTCGTAACAAATCGAAACGAACAGTGATTTGGATTGCGGCGTCGCTCCACGTAAGTATGAGGCAAGCGAACTGCCCTTAGAGTCCGCTTTGCGTGGTTCGGGCAGTGTAGAAGACAGATCCGGCCTGATGGTAACAGCGGGTGCGGAAGAATAAAGGCAGAACTTATGGGAATTGGCTTGTTGGGCTTTCAGACGACAGTATCGCGTCCGGTGACACTTTCGGGTATCGGCGTACATTCTGGTGCTGACGTTTCGATCACCTTCAATCCGGCCGAAGCTGGCACCGGCGTCATTTTCCAGCGCGTGCATAACAATGGCGATGTTACCGAACTGAAGGCCGTTTCCTCTCAGGTTGGCAATACCGATCTCTGCACCGTCCTCGGCTTCTCGCCGGCACATTCGGTCGCGACGATCGAGCATGTCATGGCCGCCGTCTACGCACTCGGCCTCGACAATGTCGTCATCGAAGTCAGCGGCGCCGAAATGCCGATCATGGATGGCAGCTCGGTTCCTTTCGTCGAAGCCATCGAGCAGGTCGGCCTCGTCTCCCTCGGCGTCAAGCGCCGCTATATCCGCATCACCAAGCCGGTTCGTATCGAGCACGGCGGCTCCTGGAGCGAGTTCCGTCCCTATGACGGTACGCGTTTCGAAGTCGAGATCGATTTCGAATGCCCGCTGATCGGTCGCCAGAAGTGGGAAGGCGACATGACTGCCGCTGTCTTCAAGACCGAGCTGTCGCGCGCCCGCACCTTCGGTTTCATGCGCGATGTCGAGCGTCTGTGGGCTTCGGGCCACGCTCTCGGCTCCTCGCTTGAAAACTCCGTCGTCATCTCCGACGACAATACCGTCATCAATGTCGAAGGCCTGCGCTACGCCAAGGACGAGTTCGTACGTCACAAGACGCTCGATGCCGTCGGCGATCTGGCGCTTGCCGGCGCACAGTTCATCGGCTGCTACCGTTCCTATCGCGGCGGCCACAAGATGAACGCCAACGCTCTCAAGGCACTGTTGAGCGATCCGACCGCCTATGAAGTGGTCGAGACTTCGACGCCGCGCCAGCGCGTTGCCGTTCGCGAATTCATTGCAGTCAGCGCTCCGGAATTCGCCCCCTGGTCGGCATGACCTCCAGTACACAAATTAGGGCCAGGGCCGCCTCCTAACGGGGGCGGTTTTTTTATGGGAGAACGGCGACGGTGCGCCGATAGATGTTTTGCGGCAGATATTTAGCCGCCGCACGCACGATTGCCGGTGAAAAGCCTGACATTCTCTGCGGTGCTGCCACAAAAATGCGTTAATGCGTGATCATTGCGTTGCTCTCGATGCAGATTTGTGGCTAGAAACGCCAGCTAGGCGTGGCTGCTGTGGAGTGGACGGCAGCGGTGGGATCCTTTCGAATGGCTTATGCAAGGTCTGACATGATGATGAAGACAGCGCGCGCTTTGCTCGCATCCTTGATGATGGTGAGCGCAGGCGCCTTGATTTCCGGTTGCCAGTCGGATCCCGATATCGACATTACCAAGCTCGGCCTCGAAACCGATCCGCCGAACGTGCTCTACGACCAGGGCCTCGCCAATATGAAGGCCGGCAACATGGCCGAAGCGGCGCGCAAGTTCGATGCGATCGATGCGCAGAATCCCTTCTCGGAATGGGCGCGCAAGGCGCTTGTGATGAGCACCTTCGTCAAGTATCGCCAAGGCCGCTTCGACGACGCGCTCGCATCCGGCAACAAATATATGGCGCAGTATCCGAAGTCCAAGGATGCGGCCTATGTGCAGTATCTCGTCGGCCTGACCTATTCCAAGCAGATCGTCGACGTGACGCAGGACCAGCGCGCATCCCAGAAGACGATCGAGGCCATGCAGGCCGTCGTCGATAACTATCCTGACTCCGAATATGTCGACGATGCGCAGGCCAAGATGCGCTTCGCCCGCGACCAGCTGGCCGGCAAGGAAATGCAGGTCGGCCGCTACTATATGGAGCGGAAGGAATATCTCGCCGCGATCTCGCGCTTCCGCATCGTCGTGGAGAAATATCCGAATACGAATCAGGTCGAGGAGGCGCTCGCCCGTCTCGTCGAAGCCTATTACGCGATGGGTGTCGTCGAGGAGGCGCAGACCGCTGCTGCCGTTCTCGGTCACAATTATCCCGACAGCCAGTGGTATGCTGATTCTTACAAGCTGCTGCAGTCGGGTGGCGCGGAGCCGCGTGAAAACAAGGGTTCGTGGATCGCTGCAGCGGGCAAGAAACTCCTTCTCGGTTCCTGAGGCCAATGCTGATCCAGCTTTCGATCCGCGATATCGTTCTGATCGAACGGCTGGATCTCGCCTTCGAGACCGGCCTCTCCGTGCTGACGGGTGAGACAGGTGCTGGTAAATCCATCCTGCTCGACAGTCTGTCGCTGGCCCTTGGCGGGCGCGGCGATGGTGGTCTCGTACGCCACGGCGAGGACAAGGGCCAGGTTACGGCTGTCTTCGACGTCGGCATGGATCATGGTGCCCGCAAGCTCTTGCGCGAAAACGGCATCGACGACGAAGGCGATCTGATCTTCCGCCGCCAGCAATCCTCCGATGGTCGCACCAAGGCCTATGTCAACGACCAGCCCGTCAGCGTGCAGCTCATGCGCCAGGCGGGCCAGATGCTGGTCGAGATCCACGGTCAGCACGATGACCGCGCGCTTGTCGATACAAACGCCCATAGAACGCTGCTCGATGCCTTTGCGGGCATCAGCGAGGAAGTGCAGGGCGTCGGCTCACTTTACCGCCTGTGGCGCGACAGCGAGCGTACGCTGAAGAAGCATCGCGAGAGGGTGGAGGCAGCAGCCCGCGAGGCGGACTACCTGCGCTCCTCCGTCGAGGAGCTTGAAAAGCTCTCGCCGCGCGATGGCGAAGAAGATGAGCTTGCCGATCGCCGCCAGAAAATGATGAAGGCGGAGCGCATTGCCGGCGATATTGCCGAGGCTTCCGAGTTCCTGAACGGCAATGCCTCTCCCGTGCCCCATATCGCCTCGCTGGTGCGCCGTCTCGAGCGCAAGAGCCATGAGGCGCCCGGATTGCTGGAAGACACCGTAGCGCTGCTTGACGCGGCGCTGGATCAGCTCTCCAACGCGCAGATGGAAGTCGAAGCGGCGCTGCGCAAGACGGAATACGATCCGAAGGAACTTGAACGTGTCGAGGAGCGGCTGTTTGCGCTGCGCGCGGCCTCCCGCAAATATTCCGTTCCGGTCACCGAGCTGCCGGCACTCGCCGTGCGCATGATCAACGATCTTGCCGATCTCGATGCCGGCGAAGAGCGGCTGTCGAAGCTTGATGCGGAAGTCGGCGTCGCCAAGGCAAGTTACGAGGCGGCGGCGCGCTCGCTCTCCGAAAAGCGTCATCATGCGGGTGACGCACTGGCGCAGGCTGTCATGGCCGAGCTGCCGGCGCTGAAGCTCGAACGCGCCCGCTTCATGGTGGAGATCACCACGGATGCGGAAGAGGCCGCGGCCGAAGGCATCGATGTCGTCGAATTCCACGTCCAGACCAATCCTGGCACACGGCCGGGCTCCATCATGAAGGTTGCCTCGGGCGGCGAACTCTCGCGCTTTCTGCTGGCGCTCAAGGTGGCGCTTGCCGACCGCGGATCGGCGCCGACGCTCGTTTTTGACGAAATCGACACCGGTGTCGGCGGGGCGGTGGCGGATGCGATCGGCCAGCGGCTGAAGAGGCTTTCCGATAAGGTACAGGTTCTCTCAGTTACCCACGCGCCGCAGGTGGCCGCACGTGCGGCCACGCATCTCCTGATCTCCAAGGGACCGTCCGGCGACGGCTCCGACAAGATCGCGACGCGCGTTGCCACCATGGCCCAGAAGGACCGCACGGAAGAGATTGCCCGTATGCTCGCGGGCGCCTCCGTGACGGAAGAGGCGAGGGCGGCTGCCGCGCGGCTTCTGTCAGGTAACGGCTAGGCTCTGCCGCCGGTGACAGCGGCGAGCGGCTGGGCTATCTGACGTCGTCCACCGGCGAGCTCATGCATGCGGCTTTTCCATTTCAGCGACGATCCGACCATTGGCGTCTTCGAGCCGCGTCCGGTGCGTGTTCCATCCGAACGTCTGCAGGGGCGGGAATGGCTGAACGGGCCGCTCGTCTGGGCGATCGATGATATCCACGACTTCATGTATCTCTTCCCGCGCGATTGCCCGCGTATTCTCGTCTGGGCAACGCCGGAGACATCTGAGGAAGATCGACGTCTGCTCGGCGACTGGCGCGGTACCGCCTATATCGAAAGCGCCTGGCTGGAGCGGCTGCAGGCCGCGACCATCCATCGCTACGAAATGCCGCTGGAGGGTTTCGAGGATTTGCAGGATGCGGGAATGTGGGTCTCGCGCATCGCCGTCGTGCCGCTCGCGTTCACGGCTCTGTCGCGGCTAGACAGGGAATTTGCTTCGCGCGGTATCGAACTCAAGGTCGTCGATAGCCTCACGCCGGCGAAGGCTTTGCGGGAGACGACATTGCACGTCAGCGCCATCAGGATACGCAACGCGCGGCCATAATTCCAAACGTCGGTACTATTTCAATCGTCAAAATTTGCTGAAAGCGCGCAATGCTTTCAGCCTTTGTTTTTCGCATGTCGTTATCGCAAAACCGCTGCACACTTTTGTGCGACATGCGTTAAAACCATTGCAGATTCTCTGGAGTGAAGCTGTATGTCGACCGAATCCGTCGCTGTTGAGGACCTGACCCTCGAAGACGCCGCCGCTGAACTGGAGCGGTTGGCCAAGGAGATTGCGCGCAATGACGCGCTTTATCACGGCAAGGATCAGCCGGAAATTTCGGATGCGGATTACGATGCGCTCAAGCGCCGCAACGATGCGATCGAGGCGCGGTTCCCGGAGCTGATCCGCGAGGACAGCCCATCGCGCCGTGTCGGCGCGGAGCCGTCCAATACATTCGCACCTGTTGTCCATTCTCGACCGATGCTGTCGCTCGACAATACGTTCTCACAGGAGGACGTGCGCGACTTCGTCGCCAGCGTCTATCGTTTCCTCGGCCGCCTGCCGGACAATTCGATTGCCTTTACCGCCGAACCGAAGATCGACGGTCTTTCCATGTCGATCCGCTACGAGAACGGCAGGCTGGTGACGGGCGCCACGCGCGGCGATGGCACGACGGGCGAAAACGTCACGGCCAATATCCGCACCATCAAGGAAATCCCGAACGAGCTTCCAAAGGGCGTTCCTTCCGTCGTCGAGGTGCGCGGCGAGGTCTATATGGCCAAGAGCGACTTCATGGCGCTGAATGCCCAGATGGAGGCCGAGGGCAAGCAGACCTATGTCAATCCGCGCAACACGGCTGCCGGCTCGCTGCGTCAGCTCGACGCGAAGGTCACGGCGAGCCGCAAGCTCCGCTTCTTCGCCTATGCCTGGGGCGAGATGTCCGAAATGCCCGCCGATACGCAGATGGGTATGGTCGAGACCTTCAAGAGCTGGGGTTTTCCGGTCAATCCGCTGATGAAGCGGCTGAGCTCCGTCGATGACATCCTGGCCCACTATGCCGAAATCGGCCTTGAGCGGCCCGATCTCGACTACGATATCGACGGTGTCGTCTACAAGGTCGACAGTCTCGAGCTGCAGCAGCGCCTCGGTTTCCGCTCGCGCAGTCCGCGCTGGGCAACCGCACACAAGTTCCCGGCCGAGCAGGCCTTCACCATCGTCGAGAATATCGACATCCAGGTCGGCCGCACCGGCGCGTTGACGCCGGTCGCCCGGCTGACGCCGATCACCGTCGGCGGCGTCGTCGTCACCAATGCGACGCTGCATAACGAGGATTACATCCGGGGTATCGGCAATAACGGCGAGCGCATCCGCGAGGAGGAGCACGATATCCGCATCGGCGACACCGTCATCGTGCAGCGCGCAGGCGACGTGATCCCGCAGGTGCTCGATGTGGTGATGGAAAAGCGGCCGGCTGAGGCGAAAGCCTACGAATTTCCAAAGGTGTGCCCGGTCTGCGGTTCGCATGCGGTGCGCGAGCGGCATGAGAAGACCGGCAAGCTCGATTCCGTCACCCGTTGCACCGGCGGCTTCATCTGCCGCGCACAGGCGACGGAACATCTGAAGCATTTCGTCTCGCGCAATGCCTTCGATATCGAGGGCCTTGGATCCAAGCAGGTCGATTTCTTCTTCGAGAGCGAAGATCCGTCTCTGCAGATCCGCACGGCACCTGACATCTTTACGCTGGAGAGGCGCCAGCAGACCTCGCTGACCAAGCTGGAGAATATCGACGGCTTCGGTAAGGTCAGCGTCGGCAAGCTTTATGCTGCGATCAACGAGCGGCGCAGCATCGCGCTGCACCGCTTCATCTATGCGCTCGGCATTCGCCATGTGGGCGAAACGACCGCGAAGCTTCTGGCACGCACCTACAACAGCTACGAGGCCTTTGCAGCGGCGATGAAGGAGGCGGAAACGCTTTCCGGCGATGCCTGGAACGACCTCAATGCCATCGAGGGTATCGGTGAGGTCATGGCGCGCGCCATCGTCGAGTTCTACAAGGAGCCGCGCAATGTCGAGGTGATCGGCCGCCTGCTCGACGAGGTAAAGCCGCAGGAGGCCGAACAGCCCGTTACGACCGGCAGCCCGGTTGCGGGCAAGACGGTGGTCTTCACCGGCTCGCTGGAGAAATTCACCCGCGAAGAGGCGAAGGCGAGAGCGGAAAGCCTCGGCGCCAAGGTGGCTGGCTCCGTCTCCAAGAAGACGGATATCCTTATCGCCGGCCCCGGTGCCGGCTCCAAGCTCGACAAGGCCCGCGAACTCGGTGTCCAGACGATGGACGAGGACGAGTGGCTGGCGCTGATCGGCGGGTAAGGAAGGTCGCGCGGCTATACGTCGGGCCTCCGTTTCTTGGCAGCCCTGCCTTTCACTCGGCGTCATCCTCGGGCTTGTCCCGAGGATCTGCCACGCGTCGACATACGAGACGGCAGCAGATGCTCGGGAAAAGCCCGAGCATGACGGAAGAGAGGTTGGCGGACCATCTGTGGCAGGGTTCGCGGTTCTTTTCACGCCCTCAGCCGCGCCATCGTATAGGCATCGACATAGTGCCCGTCGCGATAGCCGAAGGACTTGAACAGGCCCTCCTTCTCGAAGCCGAATTTCTCGTAGAGGCGGATGGCGGCGTCATTGTCGGTATAGACCGTCAGCTCCATCCGCTTGATGTCGTGCCAGTTGTCGGCGGCGTCGAGCATGGCGGCCATCAGGAAAGTGCCGATGCCACGGCCGGTGAAATCGTCATGCACGCCCATGCCGATGTTGGCGGCGTGCTGGCGCCGTCCCTCGAAGCGATTCATGCCGGCATTGGCGACGATCCTGCCATCGAGTTCGACGACAAGATTGAGCGCGCCGGGCGAGGGGCTTTCCATGCGCTTGCGTACAGCATCAAGGCTCTGAAAGGGCGGGCGCAGCGTGCCGGCGCGGTATCCTGGCAGGTTCATCAGTTCGGTGACTGCTTCGGCGTCGCTCACGCGCAGGGCGCGAACGCTGAGGCCCTTGAGGACGGGTTTCTCGGGTGGGTTATCCTGATTGGCTGACATCATGCTCTCCTCGGGTTTGAAAGAGGAGAGCGGAGTTTCCGAAACCCTGCTCGCCTCGGCAGGGTTTTCGGGGATGATCGGACTGCTAGCGACGCACCATCTCTCCCGCGTACCCTGCAAGGGTCGTGGCAATAAGATGCATGGTGTGGGTCGCAGAGTTGATCATGCGCGGAAGTTTCGCCATTTGCGTGCAGATGTCAACAGGCTGGAATTTGCCTTCGGATGCGGCTGTCTTTATTCCGGTAGGGACAGACGATTCGGATATTTGCCCGTGAAGACCATCGCCATCGATTTCGAGACAGCCAACGAACAGCGCGGCAGCGCCTGTTCGGTTGGTCTTGCCTGGATCGAGGACGGGCGGGTGACGCGGGTCGAGGAACGGCTGATCCGTCCGAAAGACATGCGCTTTTCCGGCATGAACATCGCCATTCACGGCATCCGCCCCGAGCATGTCGAAGATGCGCCGGAATTTCCTGAGGTCATGGACGAGTTCCATGAGGATTTCAGGGGCGCGACGATGATCGCCCATAATGCGGCTTTCGATTTCAGTGTCTGGCGGGCAAGCCTCGATCTCTACCGGCAGTCCTATCCGGAGCTTACCTATCTCTGCAGCCTGAAGATGGCGCAGCGGATCTGGCCGCATTTCCTCTCGCACCGGCTGAACCTGATCGCAGAGCATCTCGGACTGCGTTTCGTTCACCACAATGCAGCCGAGGACGCCGCCGTCTGTGCGGCAGCGGCAATCGAGATGGCAAAGGCGGTGAAGGCTGTGACGGTTGCAGCTATTCCGGCCGCGATCGGCATGAAGCCCGGCCGGCTGACGGCTCGCGGCTACGAGCCCTGCACCTGCCGTAAGGCGTGACTCTCGGTTTCTTGCAAAGGCTTCGGCCGTTCTTATCTTAACTTCCGGATCAACACGGGAGTTGCCATGTCCGCTCTGCGCAAACTTTTCCTTGGCTCAATCTTCCTCGCCGCTTCCACAGGTGCCGTCTCCGCCGAGGTCGTCGGCAAGGTCGGGGTCGATTGGATCGGCAATGACATTATTGTCGAGGCGGTTTCCGACCCCGAGGTGAAGGGTGTCACCTGCCATGTCACCTATTTCGACCGCAGCCTGATCGACCGGTTCAAGAACGGCAACTGGTTCGAGGACCCCTCGAACAATTCCATCGCCTGCCGCCAGACCGGGCCGATCGAGATCGGCAATATCGACATGTCCAAGGATGGCAGCGAGGTGTTTCGGCAGGGAATGTCGCTGATCTGGAAGACGCTCGCCGTCAACCGCATCTACGACAAGACGAACAATACGCTGATCTATCTCGCCCATTCGCGGCAGGTGACGGATGGTTCGGCGAAGATGTCGATCTCGACTATCCCGCTCTATGGGCAGGACGTGGTGTGGAAGAACGGCAAGCCGCAATGAAAAAGGCCCGGACGAGCCGGGCCTTCGCATCTCGAATAGTAAGAGAGATCAGGCGGCTTCGCGTGCCAGCTCGTCGGCAATGACGGTGTCGAGGTTGAGGAAGCAGACCATGGTCTTTTCCAGTGCCACGATGCCGCGGCAGAAGGCGCGCTGGGCTTCCGGGATGATTTCCGGCGGCGGCTGCAGGTCTTCGCTCTTGATGGTCATCATGTCGGAAACCTGTTCGACCAGCAGGCCGACCAGCTTGCCGGCGATGTCGGTGACGATGATGGCGGAACGCTCTGATGGTTCCGTCATCTTCATGCCGAGGCGGCAGGCCATGTCGATGACCGGGATCACGGCACCGCGCAGGTTGATGAGGCCGAGGACGTAGGGCGGGGTGTGCGGCATCGGGGTCACCGGTGCCCAGCCGCGGATTTCGCGGATGGCCATGATGTCGATGCAGAATTCCTGATCACCCAGGTGGAACGAGACGATTTCGAGGTAAGCGCCCGTCTGCTTGATGGCATTGTTGTTCATGGTCAGAATTCTTCCCAGTTGTCCCCGGCGGGAGAGGAGGCGAGTGTCTTGGCGGCGGCGCCGCCCGTGAAGGCTCCCGCGACCTTGCCCATGAGGCTCCGTGCGGGTGAGTGTTTCGGATGCGAGGCTGCGGAGGCTTCTCGCGGCGTTGGACGGGCGTTCATGCCCTCGCCGATATTGAACTGCCGTACCAGCTGCGTCAGGTTTTCCGCATCTGTTGCGAGCGTGTGGCTGGCGGCGTTCGTTTCTTCCACCATGGCCGCATTCTTCTGCGTCACCTGATCCATCTGGCTGATGGCTGTATTGATCTCGTTCAGTCCAACCGATTGTTCGCGCGCAGAGGTTACGATTGATTTAACATGACCGTCGATCCTGAGAACATCTTCTCCGATCTGGCGCAAAGCCTCGCCGGCAGCCGTTACTAGCTCGCCGCCGATTTTGACTTCGGCGCCGGATTTTCCGATCAAGGCCTTGATATCCTTGGCTGCTCCCGCGGCACGGCCGGCCAGTTCACGCACTTCCTGGGCAACGACCGCAAAGCCCTTGCCGGCTTCACCGGCGCGGGCCGCTTCGACGCCTGCATTCAGCGCCAGGAGATTCGTCTGGAAGGCGATCTCGTCGATGACGTTGATGATGGTGCCGATCTCGCGGGAGGCGCCTTCGATTCGCTCCATGGCCGCCATCGCATCGCCGACGATGGCATCGGACTTTTCGGTATTCTGGCGGGTATGGGCGACCATGTTGCCGACTTCCTCGGCGCGGCTGGTGGCATTGCGCACGGTGGAGGTGATCTCGTCGAGTGCCGCTGAAGTCTCTTCCAGCGAGGCCGCCTGCTGTTCGGTGCGCTTGGCGAGATCGTCGGCTGCGGCGCGCATCTGGCGGCTGTTGGCCTGGATGGAGCTGCTGTTCTGGGAGATATCGCCCATCGCCTGGCGCAGACGCGCGGCCGTCTGGTTGAAGTCCTGCCGCAGCCGTTCCAGTTCGTCGCGGAAGGGCTGGTCGATGCTTGCGGTCAGGTCGCCATTGGCAAGGCGGGTGAGGCCTTGTGCAAGCGCCATGACGGCGGCGCTCAGCGCTTCGGCATCAGCAAGCTTGGCGGCCTCGCGCTCACGGCGCTCGGCATCGCCGCGCTGGCGGTCCGTGGCGGCGCGGGACTCTAGGTCGTTCTTTTCGATGGCGGCCAGGCGGAAGCTTTCGGCGGCGCGGGCCATTTCGCCGATTTCGTCACCGCGTTCCTTGCCGGTGACGTCGCTTGCGAGATCGCCGTTCAGAATACGCAGCATGCTTTCGCGCACCGAGGCGATGCCGCGGCGGATGGAGCCGCCGTGAATATATTGAAGTGCTGCCATCGACAGGATGGCGAAGATACCGAGCGCGATCTGTATGATCAGCGAATTGTGGGAAATTTCGTTGGCGTGTTCGACGCGCCGGCGAGCAACATCGGTGCCGTCATTGGCGAACTTGTCGAGCGTTGTCGTCAGCTTCTCGCCGGCGGCGTCGATGCGGTCATCGATCTTGTCGAATTCGCCGTCCGGCGCGCCCTGTTCGACGAGTGCCTTGAGATCCACCTGCACGGCCTGGCGAAGGACTGCGACATCGGAATCATAGCTTTTCAGGAGGTCGCCGGCCTTCAGCTCATCCGCGAGCAGGCCCATTTCCTTCGAGCCGCTGGACAGCGCAGTGAGCGAATCGGCAATGCCCTTGAGACGATCGGGCTGGACGGTCTTCTCGTCCTTGTCGACGATCGTATCCATGGCGGCCAGAACCAGTGTCAGATTTGCGAGGCGCATGTCGTTGATGCGATCGACGCTCTGCTGGATATCGTTGGCGCGACGCAGGCCGGCATCGACCTGCATGTTCTCATACCAGCCGATGCCGAGCATCGAGCCAAAACCGATGAAGGCTGCACCGCCGAGCGTCCAGAGACGTTGGCCGACGGATAGGTTTCTGCGAACCATTGAATTTGTCATAAAGCCACCCTCCGCCCCAGGCGGTTCAATTCCCCTGATTTTTATGCTGGTCCGGTTCATGCCCCGGCTGACGTCATGTCAGAACAACGCCGAAGCGCCGCATGCATTACTAAATATAGATATCGGCGCTTAAGTCTTTCCTAACGATATATTTCTTGGCGTTGCTTGAAGACGTGCGCGGCAAGCCCTTAAGAATGGTGGGATAATTCCATTTGTATGACTTTTAATGTCGGCTTTTCGTCATGTCTGGCATTCGTCAAGCTGGGACAATTAATCACGGATGAAAAAACGCATTCTTGAATTGCGCGGCCGCGGCCACGACTATAATCACGCGGGCGACAGGGTGGGGGCACCCAAGTATCGAGGAACGTGGCATGAAGAATTTCCGCATCGTCGTCTGGATCGCCGTGCTGGCGCTTGCCGGGGTGCTCGGCTGGTTCACGCTGGACCAGAGCCGAACGAAGGCCGTCGTGGCCGAGGGGCCGTTCGGCGTGCCGTTCACGCTCGTCTCGCAAAGCGGCCAGCCGATCACGGAACAGGCGCTGCGCGGCAAGCCCACGGCGCTGTTCTTCGGCTTCACGCATTGCCCGGAAGTCTGCCCGACGACGCTTTTCGAGCTCGATGGCTGGATGGCAAAGGTCGATCCTCAGGGTAACAAGCTTCAGGCCTATTTCGTGACCGTCGATCCCGAGCGCGACACGCCCGAGATCATGAACCAGTATGTCTCCAACGTTTCCAAGCGCATTACCGGCATCTCGGGTCCGCCGGACAAGATCGCCGATGTCATCAAGGGCTTCCGCGTCTATGCCAAGAAGGTGCCGGTCGATGAGGCCAATCCGAACGGTGATTACACGATGGATCATACGGCATCGGTCTTCCTGCTGGATTCGGCCGGGCGTTTTGCGGGAACGATCTCCTATGGCGAAAACCCGGATACGGCGATAAAGAAGCTTGAGAATCTCGTCGCCAAGGGGTGAACGGTGCTGAAGGCGCCGGGACCGGCGGCGGACAACCCAATCGGAAAGACCGCCTATCGTGAGTGAAATTCGCCTTTACGTATCGACGACTGAAAAGCAGGCCGAGGAAATCCTCGACCTCCTGAGCGAGGTCTTCGGCGAAGAAGATTTCGCGATCGGTACGACCGAGATCGACGAAAAGAAAGATGTCTGGGAAGCCTCCGTCTACATGATGGCGGAGGACGAGGCGGATGTGCGCTCTCGTGTCGAAGAGGCGCTGGCGCAATCGTTCCCCGATGCCGCACTGTCGCGCGAAGTCATCCCGGATGTGGATTGGGTGGTGAAGTCGCTGGAGGGGCTGAAGCCCGTCAGGGCAGGGCGCTTCCTCGTGCATGGCTCGCATGACCGCGACAAGGTGCGCATGGGCGATATCGCGATCGAGATCGATGCCGGACAGGCGTTCGGCACCGGCCATCACGGCACCACGGCCGGTTGCCTTGAGGTGATCGACAGCGTGGTCCGGTCGCGCAAGGTGCGCAATGCGCTCGATCTCGGCACCGGCAGCGGCGTTCTGGCGATTGCCGTGCGCAAGCTCAAGAACATTCCGGTGCTGGCAACCGATATCGACCCGATCGCCGTTCGCGTGGCCGCCGAGAATGTACGCCGCAACGGCATCTCCAGCGGTATCCGCACCGTGACGGCGCCCGGGTTTCATTCAACGGCTTTTTCCGAGAACGGGCCGTTCGATCTCATCATCGCCAATATCCTGGCGCGGCCCCTGATCAAGATGGCGCCGCAGCTCGTTGCGCATCTGGCGCCGGGCGGCTCGGTCATTCTCTCGGGCATTCTTGCCAGCCAGCGCTGGAAAGTGCTGTCAGCCTACAATGGCGCGAAGCTGCGCCATGTGCGCACCATCTGGCGCAATGGCTGGGTGACGATCCATCTCGATCGCCCCTGATCTCTTCCGTGATCCTATCAAGGCAAGAAAAAAGGCGGTGCCGATGGCACCGCCTTATACCGGCATTCAAATCCGGTCTGTCCGCGAGCTAGGAGGAGGAGACGCTCAAGCGGACTCTACTGCATTCCGATAGGCCAGTCCGGTGGAGGGAGGAGGATCGGACGGGCTTTAAGCTCAGAATGCGTAGCTCGGGGCGCCCTTGTGGCGCGTGGAACGCTGGCCTGCTGCGAGCATCTTGAGGCTGTCCTCATTCTGCGGGCGGCGGGCGCCGATGACGTGACGCACAGTCTGGCGTTCGCCAGCCTGTACCGGGCTGCTGTATGCGAAGCGCGAGAGAGAGGCGGTCATTTCAAAAAATCCTTTGTTGGTGGTTCGTCGTGAACCGTTCGATGGGCTCTATATAGCTATTCCGTCATGCAGTGGCAGAGGGTTTGTTTCATTGCAGCCATGCGTGCAATGCATGAAGCATGCCAGTTCCCCACAGTGAGACACATTTCTGCCAAATTATTGGGCGGCCAATGGGCTCCGGGCGCTTCCCGTCGCTTTTTCTCCCCAATGACTGAAAATTCGCTAACATGGCGACTATCCCAGTAACCGGATTCGTTTCATTCATTCGGGTTTTCAGCATGTTCCAGTCTTTCGAAGTCACCTCCACGCCGCAGTTCGGCAGGGACCGGGTTTCCGCATTGCGCGCCAGTTTCGATGCGCTTGGCATCGATGCCTTCCTCGTGCCGCGTGCTGACGAGTTCAACGGCGAATATGTGCCGGCCTGTGCTGAGCGGCTGTCGTGGCTGACGGGCTTCACCGGCTCGGCAGGTATCGCTCTCATCACCCGGACGGAAGCGATCGTCTATGTCGACGGCCGCTATGTGACGCAGCTGGCGGAACAGGTCGACGGAGCGGTCTTTACCGGTGGTGACCTCGTCAACGAGCCGCCACATGTCTGGCTGCCGGCGTATGGCAAGAAGGGGTTGAGGCTGGGCATCGATCCGTGGCTGCATTCGGGTGCGGAGGTGCGCAAGCTCGAAAAGGCACTTTCCGAGATCGACGGCGCTCTGGTCTTCCTGCCCCACAATCCGCTCGACAAGCTCTGGGCCGATCGGCCGGCGGAGCCGCTGGGCGCGGTCGTCATCCAGAATGTGGCGCAGGCCGGTGTTCTCGCGAGCGACAAGATTGCCACCATATCGGCCGATCTCGGCAAGAAAAATGTGAAGGCGGTGCTGATCGCCGATCCGTCCTCGATCGCCTGGATCTTCAATATCCGTGGCGCCGACGTGCCGCACACGCCACATCCGCTGGCGCGCGCCATCATCCATGCCGACGGCAAGGCCGAGCTTTTCCTCGACAAGCGCAAGACCAGCATCGAGCCGGAAGCCTATCTGGCGCAGATCGCCACCCAGCTTGCGCCTTCGCTGCTGGAAGAGAAGCTTGCGGCGGTGGCCAAGGACGGCGGCCGTATCCTTATCGATCCCGATATAGCTTCCTATGCGCTGGCCGAGATCATCCGCAAGGCGGGCGGCGAAGTGGTGGAGGGCAGCGATCCGGCCAAGCTGCCGCGGGCGGTAAAGAACAGCACCGAGATCAATGGCTCGGCCGCAGCCCATCTGCAGGACGGCGCGGCGATGGTGGAATTCCTCTACTGGCTGTCGCAGAGCAAGCCCGGCACGATAACCGAAATCGGTGCTGCGGAGCGGCTGGAGGCGGCTCGCGCCAAGCTGGGCCAGAGCATGCAGAATCCGCTGAAGGATATTTCCTTCGACACGATCTCGGGTGCAGGCGAACATGCCGCCATCATGCATTACCGGGTGACGACAGCGACCGACCGGCACATTCAGGCCGGAGAGCTTTTCCTTATCGATTCCGGTGCCCAGTATATCAACGGCACGACGGATATTACCCGCACGGTCGGCATCGGCGCCGTCAGCGAAGAGCACAAGCGGTTCTTTACGCTGGTGCTGAAGGGCATGATCCAGATCAGCACGGCGCGCTTCCCGAAGGGCACGCGCGGCTGCGATCTCGATCCGCTGGCGCGTATCGCGCTGTGGCGGGCAGGGGCCGATTTCGCCCATGGCACGGGCCACGGCGTCGGCTCCTATCTCTCTGTTCACGAGGGGCCGCAGCGCATTTCACGGTTGGCGACGCAGGAACTGCTGCCAGGCATGATCCTCTCCAACGAGCCCGGCTATTACCGGCCCGGCCATTTCGGCATCCGCATCGAGAACTTGATCTATGTGCGCGAGGCCGAGGATGTTGAGGGCGGCGACATGCCGATGCGCAGCTTCGAGACGCTGACCTTCTGCCCGATTGACCGCAGCCTCGTCATTCCCGAGCTTCTGACGCATGACGAGCTGCACTGGTTCAACGACTATCATCACCGCACGCGCGAGGCGCTGATGCCGCTGATCCACGACCATGACGTCAAGGCGTGGCTGGAGAACGCGACACTGCCGCTGGAATATTGACGGCAAGGACTGGAGCATTCCCTGTTCAACTGATTCAGGGAAATGCTCTATCTCTTTGTTTTTGCGAAATTCACTTAGAGCCCGATCGTGTGCCGCCAGGTCATGACGATGATCCAGGCGGCCACAAGCATCCAGGTATGCGAGAAGCGTAGGCCGATGACGAGAGCGACGGCGAGCGCCAGCTTCGAATCCCAGCCACCGATGAAAAAGGCAGGTGCGACGAGCGTGGTCAGCACGGCCGCCGGCACGGCATTGAGCGCGGCTTCCATGCGCGGCGGAATGCGCTTCATCTTGGTAATGAGAATGTAGCCGCCGATGCGCGTGGCATAGGTCGCGGCTGCGGCGGCGATAATCACGAGAGCCATGTGGAGATCGAATTGCATCTCAGACCTCGTGATTTTCGGTGTTGAGAGCGTCGGCTTCGAGATCCGGCGCCTCAGCGGGCAGGGGCAGAAATGCGGCAAGGATGATGCCGGCGACCGCGCCCAGGCTGACATGCCACGGCGAACCGACGAAATGATAAGCGATGACTGAGGCGACGGCACTTGTCAGCGCGACGGGCAGGAAATTGTCGCGCTTGCGGAAGCCGAGCACGATGCCGAGGAAATAGGTCGGCAGCAGGATATCGAGGCCGATGGTCTTGGGATCGCCGATCAACGTGCCCAGCATGCCGCCGACGAGGCTGATCAGAACCCAGGGAATATAGATGACGATGCCGAAGCCGAGATACCAGGTGAAGGTAACCGGCTGGCCTGCCTCGCCGCGCTTGACGGTTTCGGCAAATTGCGGATCGACCAGCAGGAAGAAGGTGAAGAACTTCTGGATTGCCGTGAAGTGGCCGATGTAGCGGGCGATCGCCGCTGAATAGAGCACATGGCGGAAGTTGACGGCGAGGATCGACAGCACGATCACCCAAGCCTGCACATTATGGCCGAAAAGCTCGATACCGACCAGCTGGCTGGCGCCGGCATAGACGGTGGCGCTCATGAAGGTGAGTTCGGAGAGCGACATGCCCTGCTCGGCGGCAAGGGCGCCGAACAGCGCTCCGAAGGGGGCTGAGGCGAGCGCCACGGGAAAGCCGCCCCGCAAACCTTCGACAAAGTCGGCGCGATTCATGGGATTACGTCCTGTTGGAATTGAAATTTCCCTCTATGGTGTCTCGCCTGCTGCGGCAATTGAATTTCCTTGATTCACCAATCGATTTTGCTGAAGCGTGGCCGGTTTGCGCCACAAGCGGCGCGAGGGAGACCATGAAGAAGATCGAATTTTCCAAGGAAGAAAAAGCGGAGATCGTTTCGCACATCCGCCAGTATTTTGACAGGGAATTGGACCCGATCGGCGTGCTTCCGGCCGAATTCCTGCTCGATTTCTTCGCCGACAAGATAGGCCCTTATTTCTATAACAAAGGGCTCAGAGATGCCCATGCCGCCCTCCAGAAGAAGATGGAGGATTTCGGCGAGGAGATCTATCTGCTGGAACGCGAGGAAGGGACTAAAGGCTGATTATTCGGCCAGAATATCGGCGCTGTTGACGATAGAGATGCCTTGTTGGCGCATCTCGTCGATCGCCGCGGCGACACCCTCCGGCGAGATGCCACGGCTGGCATCCTCGATGAAGCGAACCTTGACGCCGGGGATCAGGTCCAGCGCATCGAGCGCGGAGAACTTGACGCAATAGTCGGTCGCAAGCCCGCAGACGTCGAGTTCCGTCACGTCCTGATCGACAAGGAAATCGGCAAGGCCGGTCACGGCATGCTGATCGTTGTCGCGGAAGGCGGAATAGCTGTCGACGTTTCTGTTTTCGCCCTTCTGCTGGATCAGGTCGATCTGGGCCGAGTGGAGCTCGGGATGCAGTTCGGCGTCGCGCGTATATTGAACGCAGTGATCCGGCCAAAGCATCTGCGGCTTGCCGGAAAGTTCACCCATTTCGAAAGGGTTCTTGTCGGGATGGGAGGAGGCGAAGCTGCCGTGGTCGGCCGGATGCCAATCCTGCGAGGCGACGATAAGATCGTATTTGCCGCTATCGATCAGGCTGTTGGCGACCGGAACGACTTCATGACCATCAAGTACCGGCAGGTTGCCTCCGGGACAGAAGCCATTTTGAATATCGACCAGTAGCAATGCTTTCATCAAGCTATCCCTTACGCATATCGCACTGCAAAATGCCAACCGATGTCAGCGCAATCAACTAGTGGATTTCCGGGGGGCGGGGCGCAAGTGCTATTTCTCGTATGAAGGGTGGCAAATGGCAGCATGGCCACAGTTTTTCTATGGCTGCTCGTCCTATACGTGAAGGCGCCAAGTATCTCGCGTGATATATCTGGGCTTATTCGATAGATTATGGGGAGGGGTGGCGGAACACCAGATCGTCTTCGTCGCCCAACTGCCGCTGCGCCGTCTCGTCCGGAACGGCGCCCAGCCGTTCAGCAAGGCGGATTGAGCGCAGGTTGGGCGGTGCGATATAGCTCACCAGCGTGTTCAGGCGACGCGTCTTGAAGGCCCAGTCGCGCAGCGCTGCGGCGGCCTCATAGGCGTAACCCTTGCCCTCGGCCTGGGGATAGACGAGCCAGCCGAGTTCGCGCTCGGGAAAAAGCGGGCCGTAATTGATGCCGACCTGGCCAAGGCACTCTCCCGTGGTGCGATCCTCCATCATCAAGGCGCCATGGCCTTCAAGCGTCCAGAGCGCGACGTCGTGGCAGAACATGCCCCAGGCTGCCTTGGTCGAATGCGGGCCGCCCATATAGAGGGCGCGGTCGGAGATCATCAGCGCATGGTAGTCCGGCCAGTCCTCCATGGCGGGAGCCCGCAGGATCAGTCGCTCGGTGTGAAGCGTCGGTATAACCGTCATCGGAAATCTCGCGGGATCGGGGGAAGCCAAAGATGAACGCCTGGAGACGTCATTTACAGGGCATTCGTGTGATCGGAAAGGTCGATGAGGGAGGATGGCGGAAGGGGCTTCAACTGAAGGTGTGCCGCTCGATCAGCGCAGGTGCTGCCGCGCGATGGGCGCATGAGGGTAGCAGGGGACGCGGCTGGTAGGGTATGCGGCCTGTCATCGAGGCTCCCCCGGCGGAGCCTCATGAGATCAGGCCGTCTGGTCGCTGTCGCCGCTGGCGGCGGGCGAGTTACCGTAGGTCGTCTGGTAGGCACGAAGAGAGGTCTGCATGTCGGTCAGGACTTTGGCCATCAGGCCGCCGTCTTCATCGTCACCGCCGGCGGCAGCAACCTTCTGCGGGTCGGCGGAAAGAAGCTCTGACGTGGTCAACTTGCCGTCGCCATTGGCATCAAGGGCAGAGAGCGCACCCTTGGAATTGTCGCTGTCGTTGTCGGTGCCGGACTTGCTGTCGCCATCCGTCTTCTGGAGCGAGAGCATGAGGGCCAGAATATCGGCTGTTATCTTCTGGACGACATCGGTCGCGGAGGAGCCGTCATCGCCGGTGGACGCGCTGTTGCTGGACGAGGCGCCGTTGGACGAAGACTGGGAAGCGGCAGCAAGCTCATCTGCAGAGACGACGCCGTCACCGTTCGTGTCGAGGGGATTGAGGGGGGCTTTATACTGGGTCAGCGTGCTGCCCAGGGCTGAAACACTGGTCACTTGAACCTCCTTTGAAGGTCTTGTGAAGCCTGCCTTTCATGGGCGGGCAGTGACCGGGCTAAGCTGATTTGCCGATAGCGTCAAAGCGGCGTTTTGTCAGGGGAAACGGCTATTGACGGGTGCCGGCGCGATCGACAAATTTGGCCACAACCGAACGCGTTCTTCGTGATTTGTTAAGAAATTCAAGCGCGCGTGATAGAATCACTGATGTCACCGCCGAAGCCGGACATCTGCTGGTTGCCCGCCGGCGAATACGGACAACATCGTGTCCGTATTTATCTCGTTCCATTGGCTGATCTTGCCGCCGCTATCGGCTCGGCGCGCTGGCTATATCAAGCCCGCTCTACAAACCCATCCAGCACGCGTTTCTGGCCGGCACGATCGAAATCGATTGTCAGCTTGTTGCCTTCGATGCCTGCAATGGAGCCGTTGCCGAATTTCTGGTGGAATACGCGGTCGCCGAGGGCGAAGCGTGAGGGTTCGGTCGCAGTGGATTTCGCCACCAGTTCGCCCTCGATGGTGCGGCCGCGCGGGCCGCTTTCGCCATAGCCGATGCGCTCCACGGCGTGGCCGGAGCGGGTGCCCCAGTTGTCGCGGGTAGCGTCGGTCTTGTTGGCCTGGGCGCGTTTCCAGCCGGGTGTGGAATAGGAATTGGCGAAGGGGTCGGCCTTGTCGAAGCGCGACTGGCCGTAACCGCCGCCACGGCCGTAACCGCCGTAATTCTGTTCCATCTCGGCCACTTCCACATGGGTTTCCGGCAGTTCTTCGAGGAAACGCGAGGGGATGGTCGACTGCCAGAGTCCGTGGATGCGGCGATTGGAGACGAACCAGATGTGGCAGCGGTGCTTGGCGCGGGTAATGCCGACATAGGCGAGGCGGCGCTCTTCCTCCAGGCCGGCGCGGCCGGATTCATCGAGCGAGCGCTGGTGCGGGAAGAGGCCTTCCTCCCAGCCGGGCAGGAAGACGGTGTCGAATTCCAGGCCCTTGGCCGAGTGCAGCGTCATGATGGAGACTGCGTCGAGATTTTCGTTGGTCTCGGCATCCATGACGAGGGAGACGTGTTCGAGGAAGCCGCGCATGGATTCGAAGCTATCCATGGAGCGGATGAGTTCCTTGAGGTTTTCAAGGCGACCCGGCGCTTCGGCGCTCTTGTCGTTCTTCCACATGTCGGTATAGCCCGACTCTTCGAGTATCTGTTCGGCAAGCTCGGTATGTGGTGTGTTTTCAAGCAGTTCCTGCCAGCGGCGGAAAGATTGAATCACATCGAAGAGTGCCTTGCGGGCCTTCGGCTTCAGCTCATCCGTCTCGATCATGTCGGCGGCGGCGGCCAGCATCGGGATGTCGCGGGCGCGGGCGTAATCGTGCAGCGCGCGTACCGTGGTGTCGCCAAGGCCGCGCTTCGGCGTATTGATGATGCGCTCGAAAGCGAGGTCGTCGGCCGGCTGCGAGACGAGGCGGAAATAGGCCATGGCGTCGCGGATTTCGAGACGCTCGTAGAAGCGCGGGCCGCCGATGACGCGGTAGTTCAGGCCGAGTGTGACGAAGCGGTCTTCGAACTCGCGCATCTGGAAGGAGGCGCGCACAAGGATCGCCATGTCGTTCAGCAGGTGCTTCTTGCCGTCGGCATCGCCGCGCTGCAGGCGCTCGATTTCCTCGCCGATGGCGCGCGCTTCCTCTTCCGAATCCCAGGAGGCGTGCACCTGGACCTTGATGTCATCAGGGTCGGAGCGATCGGTGAAGAGCGTCTTGCCGAGGCGGCCCTCATTATGGGTAATGAGGTGGGCGGCGGCACCGAGGATATGGGCTGTCGAGCGGTAGTTCCGCTCGAGCTTGATCACCTTGGCGCCCGGGAAATCCTTCTCGAAGCGCAGGATGTTGTCCACTTCCGCGCCGCGCCAGCCGTAGATCGACTGGTCGTCGTCGCCGACGCAGCAGACATTCTGCGGCTCGCCCTTCGGCCGCTGGGCGAGAAGCCGCAGCCACATATATTGGGCGGTGTTGGTGTCCTGATACTCGTCGACGAGGATGAAGCGGAACTTCTGGTGATATTCCTTCAGCAGATCCGGCTGCTTGCGGAAGATCGCGATCGGATGCATCAGGAGGTCGCCGAAATCGCAGGCGTTCAGCGTCGAGAGGCGGTTCTGATAGGCGAAATAGAGATCGCGGCCGCGGCCATTGGCGAAAGCACGCGCATCGCCTTCAGGAATGTCGGCAGGGCCGAGGCCCTTGTTCTTCCAGGTATCGATCATGCCGGCGAACTGCTTGGCCGGCCAGCGTTTGTCGTCGAGGCCTTCGGCCTGGATGATCTGCTTGATGAGCCTGATAACGTCATCGGTATCGAGGATGGTGAAGTCGGAGCGCAGGCCGACAAGTTCGGCATGGCGGCGCAAGAGCTTCACACCGATGGAGTGAAAGGTACCGAGCCAGGGCATGCCTTCGACGGCGCCGCCGACGAGAAGCGCGATACGCTCCTTCATCTCGCGGGCGGCCTTGTTGGTGAAGGTCACGGCGAGGATCTGCGAGGGGAAGGCGCGGCCGGTCTGGAGGATATGGGCAATGCGGGTGGTGAGCACGCGCGTCTTGCCGGTGCCGGCGCCGGCGAGCACGAGGACGGGGCCTTCCAGTGTCTCGACCGCTTCACGCTGTTCCGGATTGAGTCCGGCAAGATAATCGGGGCGGCCGCCATCACGGGCTGCCATGGCGCGGGCGGCAATGCCGCCGCCGGCAGCAGGTGCCCTTGGAGCGGGTGCTGCAGGTGCTTGCGGCTTGCGCGGCGCATCGCCCGGTTCTTCTTGGAAGAAGGGCATATCGTCGAAACTATTGCTCATGGCGCGTAATGTAGTGATTCGGGAAGGAAAGACCAGAAAAGATGTTCTGCTTTCATTCCCAGGTGCTCAGCTATCCTCAGGCGGTTTATTTGCGCGGTCCGGAGGCCTGCCCAGGAGTTGTGATCCTGCCGGACCTCAACTATGGTCTCGCGCCGACCATAGAGAGAGCCTCATGCATATCATCGCCATTCTTGCCAATCTGATCCTGCTGATCCTCGTTGCGGCGCTGATTGTGGTGCGGGGCTTGCCGGACAATGGCGAGGCGATGGCAATCCTTATCGCGGCCATTGTCGCTCCCGCGTTCAGCACCATAGCCCTCTGGCGACGCAATGGGCCAATTTTTGAATTGATTTCGCTTGAGATCGAGGCGCGCAAGGCCACGCTGCGGCAGCGTATTGCCGAGGCGGAGGCAAACACCGCCGGCAAAAGCATCGGCGGCTAAGGACTGCTGTTACGCGGCTTTCGGCGTAGAAAAGGCGAGGCAGACCGTGACGACCGCAAAGAGCGGCGGCAGGGCGAAGCACCAGACGCCGACCGTGGCAAAGAGCAGGGCCGCAAGGCCGCAGCCGAGTGCGAAGGCTGCTACCGCAATTGCCATGCGCGACAGGCGGCCCTTTACCGTCTTTGCCTGATCGCCAAGGCTGCCATGGGCGAGATCGCCGAGATCGATCATGATCTGCGTCGTCGTGCCGGTCATCAGCGTGCTTGGCGGGGCGGCGCCGAGATGGATGCGATGGGCGGCGTTCTGGATTGCCATGGCGACAACGAGCAGCATGCCGGTCGCTACCAGCGGAAAGCCATCCGGATTGGTGAAAGGCGAAAGCAGGATGGCGCAAGCGCCGCCGGCGATCAGGAACAGCAGCTTGATGATAAGCAGCAGGCGCAGGCCCTTTTCATCGCCGGGCGGGACGTTGTGCGTCAGATACCGCAGCACGAGTACCGTCAGGCAGAAGACCGGCAGGGCCAGAAGCTTGGCGATGATGCCCGATGTGCCGTGGGTAAGGGCGGCGCCGAGGGTCACGAAATTGCCGGTGACATGGGCGGGGAAGAGTCCGCCGAGCGCCAGGAAGCCGGCGGTATCGACATAACCACCGGTGAGGCTCAGGAGCACGGGCAAGGCTGGGCGCATCGGTCTTTTCCCCTCTATCAATGACTTTGCTTAATGTGCCGCTACGGCGTGGATTTCGGCAATATAGCCGCCGGGGAATTCCACCATGGCGGCGTGGCGGTCTGCGGATTGGTAGGGTTCGACGAGAATGTCGGCGCCGCTCTCCTTTGCCTTGGCAAGCGTCGCATCGAGATCTGCGGTCTCGTAACCGGTCATTTCGCGACCATAGGGGAAGGGCAGGTGACCGTCAGTGACGAGCACCACCATACGGCCGAATATGGATTCGATGCGCAGGCGGTGAAAGGTCTGATCCGGCAGGCCGATCTCGATGCCGGGAGCCTTCGCATCATCGGAAACAACCTTGCCATGCGAGAAGGCGAGAAAGGCGTGGGTGAAGGCGGCGACGCGATCCGATGACACGTAGACGCGGTTTTCCGGGATGGTCGTGAAGGCCGGATAGTTGGGCGCGGTCGTGTGCCAGTAGAGCTGCATGTTGATACCGCCCGGCCACTGGATGACGGCATCGCGTCCGATCGGGTCTGGGAAGGCAGAGACGATGACATCGGCGCCGGCAGCCTTCGCCGCGGCGATGGCCTTGTCGAGATCGGTGACGAGGTAGCCGGTGCGCTCGGCGCCGAACGGATAGGGGATCGGGGTCTTGAAGCCGAAGAGCGAGACGGTGCCGACGGGTGTCTGCAGGAGCTGCGACGTGGTGCTGCTCGGCGTCGGCGTTACCGTTGCCGTCACCTGCTTGCTGCTCGTGCCGCCGAAGGTGGCAAGGAAGCTCTTGGCGAAGGCGTCGACATCGCCGGGCGCGACATAGACATGGGTCGTATCATATTGCGCGCCGACGCCGAACTGCGGAGACGCGGCAAGGGCGGGGGCGCCGGCCAGGCCAAGAAGGGCAACAAGGGCTAACGATAGACGAAGCATATGTGATCTCCTTTGGCCTGGCCGGCCGTACTTCCGGTTTAGGCCTTGATGAAGGCATGAACGTCGGCGTTGAACTTGTCGGCTTCTGTCTGGGCGAGGCCGTGCGGAGCGCCCGGATAGACCTTCAGCGTGCCGTTCTTCAGCAGCTTGATGCCCTTCTGGGCAGCAGCCTGGATCGGCACGATCTGGTCGGCATCGCCGTGGATGAGGAGGGCGGGAACATCGATCTTCTTCAGGTCGTCGCTGTAATCGACCTCGGAGAATTCGCGGATGCAATCGTAGTGGCCCTTGATGCCGCCGGCCATGCCCATCAGCCAGAAGGTTTCGCGCAGGCCTTCATTGACCTTGGCGCCATCGCGGTTGAAGCCATAGAAGGGCATGGTGAGATCGCGGTAGAACTGCGAGCGGTCGCCGGCCGTGCCCTTGCGAATGCCATCAAAGACTTCGATCGGCAGGCCCTCGGGATTTTCAGCCGTCTTCAGCATCAGCGGCGGCACCGCGCCGACGAGCACGACCTTGGCGACGCGGCTGGTGCCGTGGCGGCCGATATAGTGGGCGACTTCGCCGCCGCCGGTGGAATGGCCGATCATGATGAGGTTCTTGAGATCAAGCTTCTCGATGAGCTCGGCGAGGTCATCGGCATACTGATCCATATTGTTGCCGTTCCACGGCTGCGAGGATCGGCCATGGCCGCGGCGGTCGTGGGCGATGACCCGGTAGCCTTGCTGGGCAAAGTAGAGCATCTGCACTTCCCAGGCATCGCCCGAAAGCGGCCAGCCATGGGAGAAGAGGATCGGCTGGCCATTGCCCCAATCCTGGTAATAGATCGTCGTTCCGTCCTTGGTGGTGATCGTCGGCATCGTCTCTGTCCTATTCTGGGGTTGGGAGGTCTTCGCCTGATGGCGCAAATCTTCTGCACCGAGGTGCATGACGCCGTCAGGAAACATGTTTCGAACGGTCCGCGGTAGCGATCCATTGGTCTAGGTTGCCCTATGACTTTTCCTTGAGATCGAGCCAGGCGACGAGCAGGAAACCGCCGACGAGGCCCAGATGTTCGAAGAACGAATTGGCGGCCATGAAGCGCTCCATTCCCACGGGTAATTCCCAGAAACGCAGGGCGAGAAAGGTCGCCATCAGCGTGAAGCCGCCGAGGGCAAGCGCACCAAGCCAGCGGAAGAAGCCGGCGAGAATCATCACCGACGCCGCAAGCTCCAGGATGATAACGATGACGGCAAAGAGCGGCGCCGGCGACAGGCCGAAATGCATCATCTCGCCGATGGCGCCGGGAAAATCCGTGAGCTTGTTCAAGCCGCCCTGTAGATAGGCGGCGCAGAGGCAGAGATAGGCGATGAAGCGCGTCCAGGATCTTCCGAAGATGGGGCGGGCAAAAGACGCAAGGCGGGTTTCAATGGCATGCATCGGATCGATCCTCAGACGGCCCAGCAGGCGCAACCGAGCGCACCGAAGAAGCCTTTGAGGTCTGCGATCGGCAGCTTCGACGTCCAGGCATTGGCATGCGCATGGCCGTGGACATTGCAGTCGTTGGCGCAGCCACAGGCAGAGATCAGGCGGCGGTGCAGCGAGTTCCTGCCGGCGCCTTCAGGCTCGCCCCAGGCCGCATAGCCACCGAAGGTGCGCACAGGCGACCAATCAGGCATGGCGGGCGGCACTGGATTTTCGTCGAGGCTGGCGAATGAGCCCGCACCATAGACGATCTTGCCGCCGACCATGGTCAGTTCCGAGGTGAGGAAGGAGATTTCCTCTTCGGCGCAGGCGAAGAAATCCTTGTCCGGCACGATGAGATCGGCGAACTGGCCCTTCTCGATGCGGCCCTTCTTGCCTTCCTCGTTGGAAAACCAGGTGACGTTCTCAGTCCACATGCGCAGCGCAGTCTCGCGGTCCAGGCAATTGCGGCGCGGATAGATCGCCAAACCGCCGACGGTGCGGCCCGTGATCATCCAGGAGAGAGAGACCCAGGGATTATAGGAGGCGACGCGGGTGGCATCGGTGCCGGCGGAAACCTTCACACCCTTTTCCAGCATGCGGGCGACGGGCGGCGTGGCTTCGGCAGCGCCGATGCCATAGCGCTCGACAAAATATTCGCCCTGGTAGGCCATGCGGTGCTGCACGGCGATGCCGCCGCCGAGAGCGGCGATACGATCGATCGACTGTTCGGAAATCGTCTCGGCATGGTCGAAGAACCAGTGGAGGCCTTCGAGCGGTATATCCTGATTGACCTTTTCGAAGACATCGAGCGCTCGGCTGATCGTCTCGTCATAGGTGGCGTGCAGGCGCCAGGGCCAGCGGTTTTCGGCGAGCACCCGCACGACGCCTTCCAGCTCGCCTTCCATTTCCGGTGCCATGTCAGGACGCGGCTGCCGGAAATCCTCGAAATCGGCAGCGGAGAAGACCAGCATTTCGCCAGCCCCATTGTGGCGGAAATAGTCGTTGCCCTGCTTGTATTTCACCGAAGCCGTCCAGTTCAGGAAATCCTCCTTCTCGGCCTTGGGCTTCTGGGTGAAGAGATTGTAGGCGAGGCGGACCGTCATCTGTCCTTCATCGGCAAGCTTCTGGATGACGGCGTAATCATCAGGATAATTCTGGAAACCGCCGCCGGCATCGATGACGCCTGTCACGCCGAGGCGGTTCAACTCGCGCATGAAGTGGCGGGTGGAATTGACCTGATAGTCGAAGGGCAGTTTCGGCCCCTTGGCGAGCGTCGCGTAGAGAATGCCGGCATTGGGCCTCGCGAGCAGTAGCCCGGTCGGGTTGCCATTGGCATCGCGGGTGATCTCGCCGCCGGGCGGGTTCGGCGTGTCCTTGGTGTAGCCCACGGCACGAAGGGCTGCACCATTCAAAAGGGCGCGGTCATAGAGATGCAGGAGGAAAACCGGAGTGTCGGGTGCGACGGCGTTGATTTCCTCGATCGTCGGCAGGCGCTTTTCGGCAAATTGGTGCTCGGTGAAGCCGCCGACGACGCGCACCCATTGTGGGGCGGGTGTGATAGCCACCTGACGCTTCAGCATATCCATGGCGTCGGCCAGCGAGCGCACGCCATCCCAGCGCAGCTCCATGTTGAAGTTCAGCCCGCCGCGCACGACGTGGGTATGGTTGTCGATCAGGCCGGGAAGGACGCGTTTGCCCTTGAGGTCGATCACCTTCGTCTCCGGTCCCTTGAACGCCATGATCTCGGCATCATGGCCGACGGCGAGGAACCGGCCGTCCTTGACGGCGACGGCGCTCGCGGTCGGGTTGGCGCGGTCCAGCGTGGTGATCAGGCCGTGGTGCAGGATAAGGTCGGCGGTCGCATTTTCCATAATCTTCGTCCTCGAGCGAAAGCGGTGTCAGACCTTGTCGGAAGGCTTGACGTCGGAGGGCTGGTTGCCCTTCGGCATGTGGCCGAACATATGCGGCTTGATCTGCTGCAGCCATGAGACGGCTGCCGGCTCCTTGTTGATCAGCGTCTTGGCGAAAGGGATGATCTGCTCGCCGACGAGGATGCCGAGAAGGCCGACCAGCGCAATCACCGGCGGGGCCGGCGAGCGGACGTTGAGCAGGCTGTAGACGATGCCGACGAGAAGGCCGGCGCCGAGGGAGAGGAGATAGATTTTCATTTGAAGCCTCGCTTCATGTCGGCAGGCGGGAAGCGGAAGCGGCGATGAGGCCGCTTCCTGTGCAGGCGCTTACTTGGCCGGGTTCGGGCCGATGCGCTCACCATGCGTGACACGCTCGGGCGCCTTGTGCACATGGGTATAGGCGTAGTCGACGCCCATGCCGTAGGCGCCGGAATGTTCCTTCACAATGGTGGTGACGGCGTCATAGGTTTCGCGGCGCGCCCAATCGCGCTGCCATTCCAGCAACACCTGCTGCCAGGTCACCGGCACGCAGCCGGCCTGGACCATGCGGTCCATGGCGTATTTATGCGCATCGGCCGAGGTGCCGCCCGAGGCATCGGCGACCATATAGATCTCGTAATCGGTATCGTGCATGCAGGAGAGCGCGAAAGTGGTGTTGCAGACTTCGGTCCACAGGCCCGCGACCACGACCTTCTTGCGGCCGTCGGCGGCATTCTTCGCCAGCGCATCGCGCACGTTCTGGTCATCCCAGGAATTCATCGAGGAGCGCTCGAGAATGGTGTTTTCCGGGAAGACGGCGAGCAGTTCGGGATAGGTGTGGCCGGAGAAGGCTTCGGTCTCGACGGTGGTGATCGTGGTCGGCACCTTGAAGGTCCGGGCGGCCTTGGCGAGGCCGACGACATTGTTCTTCAAGGTCTGGCGGTCGATCGACTGCACGCCGAAGGCCATCTGCGGCTGCTGGTCGATGAAGATCAGCTGGCTGTTCTGGGGTGTGAGCACTTCGAGATATCTGGACATTGAGTGTCTCCCTTGTTGTTGGGTCTTTGAAGCCGAAAACCGATTGCCGACCTGCGCGCCCGGGCGGGTATGGAAAGGCGGCAGCCGGCATCGCTTGCCCGCAAGGCGGGGCTGCGTTTCGACGGCGAACCTAGTTGGCAAAAGCCAAATCCGATTGTCGGTTCTGGCCCTCTTTTGTCGAAAATTGCTCTCGGCTGCAGGGGGAAGCGAGAAGTGCCGGAAAGCCCGCATGAAAAAAATCGCATGGCCTTGTCGGGAGAGGCGGGGCTCACGCGTCCTAGAGCCAGTATGACCAACAGCTCAAGGAGGACAGTTCATGGTCAAGGTCATTTCCTTTCTCTGGTTTGCCGAAGGCGCCCGCGAAGCGGTCGAATTCTATGTTTCTCTCGTGCCCAATTCTTCGATGGGCAAGACAACCGGCATACCGTCGGATACGCCAAGCGGACCTCCCGGCAGTGTCGAGATCGTGGAGTTCACGCTTGGCGACCAGAATTTCATCGCCATGCAGGCAGGGCCCTATGAACAGTTCAACCACGCCTTCTCCGTGCAGGTGCTCTGCGACAATCAGGCGGAGCTCGATCGCATCTGGGATGGCTTCCTTGCCAACGGCGGGACGGCGGAACAGTGCGGCTGGCTGAGGGATCGCTGGGGTCTTTCCTGGCAGATCGTGCCCAAGGCGCTGGCCGAGATGATGAGTGGCACCCGCAAGGGCAATGCCAAGAAGATGACGGATGCCATGATGAAGATGGTCAAGATCGACGTCGCCACGCTGGAAAAGGCGTTTCAGGAAGCGGCGTAAATTTCCACATCTGCGGACAGTTGCGGACGGCAGCCTCCAAACGGGCTGCCGTTTCCATTTCCCTCGGTGGATTTCAGGGCCGAATGATGCGATCATAAAAACGGGAGGCAATTCGAAACGGGGGTGAGTGAATTGGCATCTCGGCCGCAGATTTCATTGCTTCAGGCGGGCGCAGTCTCGATCGTACGCATGCGCAGCAGCAGCGACGACCACGACGAGAGCGGGCCTATTCCGCAGGCGGAGGCCTTCAGCGTCATCGCTCAGCTGAAACCCTTCGACAATCATCGCCTCTGGCGTGGCGGCAAGCTCGTCCATGATGGCGGACATCCGGCCGGCGCGCTGGCGATTACCGATCTTGGCGAGGAATGGCGCTGCCACCACCGCTCGTCTTTCGACAATATGCGTTTCAACATATCCCGGCAGGGGCTTTCCGATTTCAGCTACGAGGCGGGGCGCTCGAGCTTCAGCGGGCTCGATTGCGGGCAGGGGCAGCTCGATCCTGTCGTCCAGGGGCTTGCCATGGCGCTCTTGCCTGCACTCAGCCAGCCGGCCTATGCGAGTGCACTGTTCATCGATCACATCCTTTTGGCGCTGCAGGCGCATCTGGTGACCCGCTACGGCAAGGTGAACCTGCCGGCCGAGCGCAGCGGCGGGCTTTCGGGGCGCCAGCTCAATATGGCGACGGCGTTTCTCGCCTCGCTGACGGCGCGGGAGGCGACGATAGCGGACGTTGCCGCGCAATGCGGGCTTTCGACCAGCTATTTCATCCGCGCCTTCAAGAAATCGACGGGGCGCACACCGCATCGCTGGCTGCTCGAATACCGGGCGGAGAAAGCACGGCAGATGCTGCTCGGCACTGCCTCCATTGCCGAGATCGCTGTTGCCTGCGGTTTTGCCGACCAGAGCCACCTGACGCGCGTCTTTACCGCACTCAACGGGGTGTCGCCCGGAACCTGGCGGCGGGAGAGGCGCATCTAGAACAGTGCGCGGCGCCCCGTCCAAAACTGCGGCAAATTTTGGCTCGAAGCGCTTTGCTCAAGCAAACGTGACCAAACGGGTTATTTTCAAAGTTCGCTGATATTACAAATCTGTAATGACGGGTGGTTACGCTTGCTGCCGGCCGGGGAAAGGTGCGATATTGTCGCACCAGGCGGGACTCATTGTCCCGCACGCCTCTTTCGACCGACCCTGGACAACCTCGAGTCCCTCCGGAGACGTGAATGCCCTTTTGGAAGCAATTTTTACTTTGTATCGTTGTTATTGTCGCCGGCTTTGCCGCGTGGGTCTATTTTGTGCCCACCGCCGGAGAGACTATGCGTAATGCCGGGATCCCGGACAATCTCGTCTCCATGATCGCGCCCAAGGCCGATGACACGGCCGATGCCGGTTCTGAGCAGGCACAGGGCGCGGGTCAGCCGCGAGGCGGCCAGGGGCAGGGCGGTGAAGGGCAAGGTCAAAACCGCCGCAATGGTGGCGGTGGCAATGGTGGCGGCGGGCGCAATTCCGCTGTTCTGGTTGCCACGCAAGCCGTCGTTCAGGGCGTCGTCAACGACCGGCTCAATGCGATCGGTACGGGTGATGCCATCCGCTCCGTAGCCGTGACGCCGCAGGCAACCGGAACGATCCGCGAAATCCTCATCAAATCGGGTGACGTGGTCAAGCAGGGCCAGGTTCTCGCCAAGCTCGACAGCGAAGAGCAGGTTATTGCCCAGGGGCAGGCGCAGGTGTCGCTCAACAGCGCGCTCGAAAAGTCCAACCTCTACCACAATATCAAGTCCAGCGTGTCGCGCATGGACGTCTTCGATTCCGAAATCGCTGAGCAGAACGCGCGCCTGCAGCTGCAGGCGGCCGATCTCAACCTGTCGCGCCGCAATATCGTGGCGCCGATCGACGGTATCGTCGGCATCGTGCCGGTCAATATCGGCGACAATGTCACGACCTCGACGCCGATTGTCACGCTCGACGACCGCTCCGAAATCCTCGTCGATTTCTGGGTGCCGGAGCGTTTCGCCAATACGGTTTCCGTCGGCCAGGCGGTCGAGGCCACATCGGTGGCGCGGCCGGGCAAGGTGTTCTCCGGTGTTCTCGAAGCAGTCGATAACCGTATCGATCCCGCAAGCCGCACGCTGCGCCTGCGCGGACGCATCGACAACGCCTCGGACGAGTTGCGCGCCGGCATGTCCTTTGCCGTCGGCATGAAATTTGCCGGCGACAAGTATCCAGCGGTCAGCCCGCTCTCCGTCCAGTGGGATTCGCAGGGTTCCTTCGTCTGGCGCGTCACCGACGACAAGTCGCACAAGGTGCGGGTCACCGTCGTGCAGCGCAATCCCGACTTCGTGCTGGTCCAGGCCGATGAGCTGAAGGATGGCGATCAGATCGTGACACAGGGCCTGCAGCGCGTACGCGAGAACGGCGGTGTGCGTGTCGCGACTGATGTCGCCTCCAATGACAAGGTCGCGGCCCAATGAGCGTGACCGAGATCCATCACGGCAAGCCGGAATCCAACAAGGCGACCTTCACCGCACTTTTCGTGCGCCGCCCGATCCTGGCGCTGGTCTTCAACACGCTGATGGTGGTGGCTGGTCTTGCCGCCTATGTCGGCGTGGAAGTACGCGAATTACCTGACGTCGACCGCCCGGTCGTGACGGTGCGCACGACCTTCGACGGCGCTTCACCGCAGACGATCGACCAGGAGCTCACCAAGGTCATCGAAGGCGCCGTTGCCCGCGTCAGCGGTCTGAAGTCCATTTCCTCCAGCTCCTCATTCGGCCAGAGCCGCGTGACGCTGGAATTCTCCGATTCCATCGATCTTGCCGTCGCCGCAAACGACGTGCGTGACGCAATCGGCCGCATCACCCAGAACCTACCTGAAGAGGCCGACGCGCCGCAGATCGTCAAGGCGGATTCGGACTCCTCGGCGATCATGCGTCTGGCCGTGACCTCCGATACGCTCAACATGGACGACCTGACCCAGCTCGTGGAAAACGAGGTGGTCGATCGTCTCGCTTCCGTCGATGGCGTTGCCGATGTCGAGGAATATGGCGACCAGGAGAAGGTCTTCCGCGTCGATGTCGATCAGGGGGCGCTGGCGAGCCGCGGGCTGACCGTCGGCGATCTCACGAAGGCGCTTGCCAATGCTGCCCTCGACGTGCCGGCCGGCTCGCTGAAGAGCATGACGCAGGACATCGTCGTGCGTGCCACGGCGAGCCTGCAGACGCCTGAAGATTTCCAGAACGTCATCCTCCAGGACAATGTGCGCCTCGGTGACGTGGCGACCGTGACGCTCGGACCGCGCGACGGCGAAACGGCGCTGCGCTCCAACGGCAAGCCGGGCATCGGCCTCGGCATCATCCGTCAGGCGCAGTCGAATACGCTGAATATTTCGACCGGCATCCAGGCGGCAGTCGCGCAGCTTTCGAAGACGCTGCCGAAGGGCACGACGATTGCGATCACCAGCGACGACGCCGTCTTCATTCAGGGCGCCATCCATGAAGTGGTGCTGGCGCTGCTGCTTTCGGCCGTCATCGTCACCGTCGTCATCTATCTCTTCCTGCGCGACTGGCGCGCGACGCTGATCCCGTCCGTTTCCATGCCGGTGGCCTTGATCGGCACGCTGGCCGCGATCTACATGGTCGGCTTCTCGATCAACATCCTGACGCTGCTTGCCATCGTGCTGGCGACCGGTCTCGTGGTCGATGACGCGATCGTCGTGCTCGAAAATATCGTGCGCCGGCGCTCCGAAGGCATGGGGCCGCGCGCGGCAGCCGTGCTCGGCACGCGCGAGGTGTTCTTCGCCGTCATCGCGACGACGGCGACCCTTGCCGCCGTCTTCATTCCGCTGTCCTTCCTGCCGGGGCAGGTGGGTGGCCTGTTCCGCGAATTCGGCTTCGTGCTTGCCTTCTCGGTTGGCCTGTCGTCGATCGTGGCGTTGACGCTGTGTCCGATGCTCGCCTCGCGTATGCTGACAAAGCCGATGATCGAGGATCACGGTCTGCTCGGCCGTTTCGGCGAGGCTTTCGCCAGAGTCTACAAATGGGGGCTGGGCGCCTGCCTCAACGCGCCCTTCATCGTCATAGTTTTCTCTCTGATCTTCGGTGCGGCCGCCGTCGTCGCCTTCGGCACGGTCAAGAGCGAACTGACACCTGAAGAAGACCGCGCGATGGTGCAGATGCGCCTGACGACACCGCAGGGCTCCAGCCTCGAGTATACGCGCGACAAGATGCAGCTCGTGGAAGAGTATCTGCAGCCGCTCGTCGACAGCGGCGATATCAGGAACATCTTCTCGATCTCCGGCCAGGGCGGCTCTTCCAATACCGGCTTCATGGTGCTGACGCTGGCGCCCTGGGGCGAGCGTCACCGCACGCAGGCCGATATCGTGCGCGATATCAACCAGGCGGCCTTCAAGGTGCCGGCGCTGCGCGGCAACGCGATCTCCTCGAACAGCCTGCGCATTCGTGGCGCAGGCAACGGTCTGCAGATGGCGCTGATCGGCAACGATCACGAGGCGCTGACGGCGGCTGCTTCCAAGCTGGTGCAGCAGCTCGATGCGAGCGGCCAGTACGATACGCCGCGCCTCACCAACGAACCGTCGCAGGCGCAGGTTTCCGTCGCCATCGACCGCGAACGCGCTTCCGATCTCGGCATCGATATCACAGGCCTTTCGACCGCCATCCAGTCGCTGCTCGAGGGACGCTCGGTCGTCGATGTCTTCGTCGGCGGTGAATCCTATCCGGTGCTGCTGACCTCGACGACGCGGCCGATCGACGATCCGACCGATCTCGAAAACGTCTTCTTGAAGACCGGCGACGGCAAGATCGTGCCGATGTCGGTTATCGCCACGCTGAAGGAGGGTTCCGTTGCACCGCAGCTGAACCGTGAACAGCAGCTTGCTTCCGTCGCGATCACCGCCGGCCTCAAGGACGGCATGTCGCTCGGCGATGCGGTGAAGAACGTTACCGAGATCGCAACGCCGCTGCTGCCGCCAGGCGCCCGCCTGCTGCCGCTTGCGGAAGCTGCGACGCTGGAGGAAAATTCCAGCGGCATGGCGCTCACCTTCGGCTTTGCGATCGTCATCATCTTCCTGGTGCTCGCGGCTCAGTTCGAAAGCGTGCTGTCGTCGCTGATCATCATGTCGACGGTGCCGCTCGGTCTTGCCTGCGCCGTCTTCGCGCTCGTGATCACCGGGTCCAGTCTCAACATCTACAGCCAGATCGGCCTCGTGCTGCTTGTCGGCGTCATGGCGAAGAACGGTATCCTGATCGTGGAATTCGCCAACCAGCTGCGCGACCACGGCGAGGATGTGCGCACGTCCATCGAGAAGGCTTGTGCGCTGCGCCTGCGGCCGGTCATGATGACCATGATCGCGACCATTCTTGGGGGCGTTCCGCTGGTCTTTGCCCATGGCGCAGGTGCGGAAGCACGCGTAGCACTCGGCTGGGTCATCGTCGGCGGCCTCGGTTTCGCAACGCTGGTGACGCTGTTCATCACGCCCGTCGCCTATCTGCTGATTGCCCGCTTCGCCAAGCCGCATGCCCATGAAGAGGCGCGTCTGCACGAGGAAATGACGCATGCGACGCGTCCGAAACCTGTTGCGGAAGAGCAGTTGCAGGCCGCGGAGTAAGACTTCTTAATACTTGATAAAAAGCCCGCCGGATCGCTCCGGCGGGCTTTTTTATGGTATATGAAGTCTTGCGAAATAAGATAAATTACTTCTGAAGCTTAGGCGTTTGTTAAGCATGACCGGCAATGATTGTGATCAGTAACCGGTTGGTCTTCTCAGTTTTTCGAAGGCCGTTGCGCTGAGTTTCCAGCGACGGCGGACATGAGTGTCCGCGTGATTTCGGTACATCCTGTTCTGTTGCGTTTTGTAGTGTTTTGGAGTTCGTACCGTGAGTATTTATCAGCGCACCTCCGTGGATGCGGCGCTTTACGTGCTGCGTGATATCAACCGGAATATGACGGTGACGCAGAACCATATCACTACGGGTCTGCGCGTCGAAAAAGCCCAGGATAATGCCGCCTATTGGTCAGTCGCGACGACTGCCCGTCACGACAACAAGGCCCTGTCCGCTGTTCAGGATGCCCTCGGTATGGCGGCGGCAACCATGGGCACGGCCTCTGCCGGCGTCGACAGCGTCATCGACGTGATGACGGAGATCAAGGCAAAGCTGGTGGCCGCCACCGAGCAGGGGGTCGACAAGACCAAGGTCGGCGAAGAGCTCGAGCAGCTGAAGGCGCAGCTGCGCAGCGTGTCAGACGGTGCAGGCTTCAACAGCGACAACTGGATTATCCTCGACAATACCAGCAACCCGACGCAGCCGCGCCAGATCCCGGCTTCCTTCATCCGCAATTCGGATGGCACGGTGTCGGTCGGCATGCTGAGCTACCATATCGACATCCCGCCGAGCGGCGCGACCTCCTCCAAGGATGCTCGCTATATCATTGATGACCGCGCGGGCGGCACCGGTGAGTATGGCGTGCTGACATCGAGCTATTTCGCCAGCGAACTCGGCACGGCGAAAACCTGGGTGATGATCAAGAGCAAGAACGGCAATACCGCGGGCCAGACGGAAATCGGCCTTACGGCTACCAGCACCAAGCAGGATGTCAACGAGATGATCAGCGTCGTCGATGCCGCGCTGATGCAGGCAACGACCGTCGGTTCCGCCTTCGGCGCGCTCGAAAAACGCATCAGCATCCAGGACGATTTCGCCAAGAGCCTGTCCGACAATATCACCCAGGGCATCGGCCGCCTCGTCGATGCGGATATGGAAACGGAATCGAGCAAGCTCAAGGCTCTGCAGACGCAGCAGCAGCTCGGCCTGCAATCGCTCAATATCGCCAACGCTTCCTACGACAAGATCCGTCAGCTCTTCCAGAATTTCTAAGTCTGGATCCAATTCTCTGACCGCGCGGTGGGCCATGCCCGCCGCCCGGTTTTTCATTTGAAAGTCTTTAAGCCTCGGCGGCCTTGGCGGCCATTGTCGCCTTGGCCCACCAGACAAGCTCGTCGAGCGCGGTTTTTGCCGATTGCAGCAGGCTCGCCTCGATCTCGCTGATCGGCTTGTTGCCGAAGGCAGGATGCACGGCCATGAAGTCACCGCCGCCGATATGCACGGCGGCATGAGTGGAGACCATCTGCAGCTCGACGCCGATGCCGCGCAGATGCTCGACGGCGCGTGTCGCACCGGTGCCGCCGTAGCCGATCGCGGTGAACGGCTTGCGGTTCCATTCCTTGTAAGCCTGATCGAGCGCGTTCTTCAGGGCAGCCGTGATCGAGTGGTTATATTCGGCGACCACGAAGATGTAGCCGTCGAAACGGCCGACCGTTTCCTGCCAGCGCACCGCTTCCGGGTTCTGGCTGGGCATCCAGAGATTGGATGCCATTTCGTCGAAGAAGGGGAGCGGATGATCGCGCAGGTCGACCAGTTCCAGGTCCATGTCACCACGGGCCTCGGCCTGTTTCAAAATCCATTGTGCCGGGGCATCGGCAAAGCGGGTGGGGCGGGTAGAGCCGATAATGACGGCGATACGGGGCTTAGAATTCAAAGTAACCTCCTGTATGCTAGTTTCTTACGGAAACCAGATTACGGACGGTTCGTGCGGTCGCACAAGGAGGCACTTTATTGAAACCAGATAACCACGAGGAAACCACCCCCTGCGAAGCTGCCGACGATTGCGGTCAGGTTCACGCCTGCGATCACATCAGCCGCATGCTGGCGCGCATCAGCGACAAGTGGAGCCTGCTGGTCGTGCGCGTGCTCGGCCAGGGACCGCTGCGCTTCAATGCTCTTCGCCGCGAGGTGGGGGAGATCAGCCAGAAGGTGCTGGCATCGACGCTGCGGGAGCTGGAGGAGAACGGCTTCGTGACCCGCACCGTCACGCATACCACGCCGCCGCAGGTCGAATATGCGCTGACGGATCTCGGCCGCGAATTTCTCGAGCCGGTGCGAGGCTTCGCCGAGTGGGTCGTGGCCAACGCGGCGCGCATGGATGAGGCGCGAGCGGCCTATGCCAAGCGCCGCGGGCTCGACTGACGGGCGGTGTCTTGTTGATAAAGCTGGTGATATCGATGTGCGGCTGCAACAGGGCGATGTTTCCCGTGCGTGATTTGGCTTATCAGCTTGGTATCTTCATCTTGTTGCCGCATTCCTTAATATCTGCTCGCACCAGCTTCGAACGGAGAACCTCCTGTCCATGATCAAGAAATTCATCCTTCTGGCCGTCGCTGCGAGCTACCTTACAGCCTGCACGACGACCGATCCCTATACTGGTGAGCAGAAGGTATCCAACACCGCCGGCGGTGCCGCCCTTGGCGCTCTCGGCGGCGCTCTCGTCGGTGTCGCCGTCGGCGGCGGCGGCCACGGCAAGCGCAATGCGGCGCTGATCGGCGCCGGCATCGGCGCGCTCGCCGGCGGCGCGATCGGCAACTACATGGACCAGCAGGAAGCCGAGCTTCGCGCCCAGCTCGAAGGCACCGGCATTTCCGTCACCCGCCAGGGCGACAACATCATCCTCAACATGCCGTCGAACATCACCTTCGATGTCGACCAGGATGCCGTGAAGCCGGGCTTCTACCCGACTTTGAACTCGGTGGCGATCGTGCTGCGCAAGTTCAACCGCACGCTGATCGATATCAACGGCCATACGGATTCCACCGGCAGCCTGCAGCATAACCAGGAGCTCTCCGAGCGCCGCGCCTATTCGGTCGCAGGCTACCTGCAGGGCCAGGGCATCGACCAGCGCCGCGTCTCCGCCGTCGGCTTCGGCCCGTCGCAGCCGGTCGCTTCCAACGCGTCCGAAGCCGGCCGCGCCCAGAACCGCCGCGTCGAAATCCAGATCGCGCCGATCACGCAGGGCTGATTTCTCGGCCTGTTCTGCGGCTTTCAGCAAATTCGACGTCCTCCGCAGCGATGCGGGGGACGTTTCGTTTCTGGTGCGAAAGGCGTCTGGCTGCTGTTCCGGCTTCATGCTAGACATTCGCCATGCGTACGCTGATGACCAAAAAATGCACGACGAAAACGACCGCTTTTGCGGGGCGTTCCTCGGTGCATGCGCGGTCACTGGCATAGCGCGGATCACCCGAAGGCCCCACCGGAGACGGACGGGGCCGCAAAACGAGACAGGTCCCGTTCTCTCATTCCAGATGTGAGAGACATATGCTGACCAAGCCCGAAGACGCTGCCTCAACTCTTTCCCGCCAGTTTCGTACCGCGAGACCTGCTGTTGCCATTGTCGGTGCCACGGGTGCCGTCGGCGCTGAATTGCTGCAATGCCTGGAGCGACGGAATTTTCCGCTTGCTAGCTTGCGGCTGCTGGCATCCGCGCGTTCAGCCGGCAAGACGCTAACCTTTGCCGGAGAGCAGATCGTCGTCGAAGAACTGACCGAAGCAAGTTTCGAAGGCATCGACCTCGCATTGTTTTCCGCCGGCAGCGGCACGTCCAAGCATTATGCCGATATCGCGGTCAAAGCCGGCGCGATCGTCGTCGACAACTCCTCCGCCTTCCGTATGTATCCCGACGTGCCGCTGATCGTACCGGAGGTGAATGGCGCAGCACTCGCCACCCATCGCGGCATCATCGCCAATCCGAACTGCGTGGCGGCGATTGCCACCGTGGCACTGGCGCCGCTCCACAGCGCGCATCCAATCCGCCGATTGAACATCGCCACCTATCAGTCTGCATCCGGGGCAGGGGCTGCGGCGATGGAGGAACTGAGAGAGTCGACCGCCGCCTATCTCAACGGCGAGAGCTACCAACCGCGCGTGCTGCCGCATCCCTATGCCTTCAATTTCTTCAGCCACAATGCCGATGTGGATCAGGAGAGCGGCTATAATGGCGAGGAACTGAAGGTGATTGCCGAGACACGGCGCATCCTCGGTGCGGACGAACTTCCTGTCGGCATCACCTGTATCCGCGTGCCGGTGCTGCGGGCGCATGGCATGGCGATCACTGTTACCTTCGATGAGGCTGTGACGCCGGAAGCGGCGCGTAGCCTGCTCACCGATGCGCCGGGGCTAAAGCTGGTGGATGATCGCGCGGCCAATCGTTTCCCTATGCCGTCGGAAGCGTCAGGCGAGGACGATGTGCTGGTCGGCCGCATCCGCCGGGATCTCGGCGATCCCTCGGGGCGTAGCATCGCGCTCTTCGTTGTCGGGGATCAGTTGTTGAAGGGTGCGGCACTGAACGCGGTTCAGATCGCCGAGGCGTTGCTGGTGCGTTGAAAGGAGGACGGCCGGGCATCACCCGGCCGTTTACCTCACGCCTGCATCTTGGCGCCCTTGGTGATCTTGTCGACGATCTTCTTGTCGGCTCTCAGCGCAATGCCGACAACCTTGGCGTCGTCGGGCGCATATTCGGCAAAGACGGCGCGATTGGCAGCGTCGTGGCCGGTTGCAAACATTTCCTCGATGAAGACGGAGGTGCTCACCTCGCGCTCAAGCGCACGGCGGTGGATCGCCGACATCGTCGCCTCGTCGGCGCCCAGCACGATGATCGGCTGGATGGAGAGTGCGTTGAAAAGGTTGCCGGCGCGGTCCTTGTAGGGTTCGCCGATGATCTGGGGATATTGCGCGGCGATGCCTGTCGAAAGGAAGGCTGTGACATTCAGCTTCTGCCAGCCGGCAAGATTGTTTCGCAGGACGATCGCAATTTTGGTATCAAACATTCCAGTCTCTTTCATCAGGGTATCGAAAAGGCATTGAGCCAGGATCTAACGCCGCAGATCTTCGAGGGTCTTGAACGTTTGTGCGAGCCGCAGGCAGGCGGCAGCGGCATTCTCACTGCGCCTGCCTTTCCGGGCATAGAGCGCATCGAGGCGCAGTTCTCCGGCAATGTCTTTGAGCCGCACCGGCACGATACCTATGCGCTCGGCGTCACGCTTCACGGCGTGCAGACCTTCACCTATCGCGGCGAACGCCGCTTCAGCCTGCCGGGGCAGGTGATCGTGCTGCATCCCGACGAGGAGCATGATGGCGGGGCGGCGACCGAGGCCGGCCTGCATTACCGCATGCTCTACATGGAGCCGGCGCTTCTGATGGAATGCCTGGAGGCGGAAAAGATCGGGGTCCCCTTCGTCGATCACCCCGTCATCGTTGACGGCGCGCTGGCGCAGGTGCTGCTTGCGGCGCTCGCCGAACTCGACCGGGAAATGGACGAACTCTTCGTCGATGATTTCGTCAGCCGCGTCGCGGGCGGCCTGTCGCGGCATTCGCAGGTGCGTCGTCGTGCTCTGGGCACGGTTGCCTGGAAACAGGTTCGCACAGCGCGCGATTATCTCGATGCACATGCGCTGCAGTCGGTCCGATCAGGTGAGCTGGAGCGTATTACCGGCCTCGACCGTTTCACCCTATCACGCCATTTTCGCACGGCCTTCGCCACCAGCCCGCATCGCTACATGCTGATGCGGCGGCTGGCGCAGGCAAAAGCGCTGATGGGCGAGGGCGAGGGTTTCGCCGATGTGGCAGCGGCGACCGGCTTTGCCGATCAGGCGCATTTCATCCGGCATTTCAAGAAGGCCTATGGCGTGACGCCGGGGCGCTGGGTGGGGCTTTCGCGATTTTATGCGGGCAAGGACGGCGGGCTCGCGACCGGTTGACCGCGACGAATTCGATTTTTCGGGAGGAAGATTTGGCGTTCAGGGGAAGTTGCCTGTGTGGCTCGGTGCAGTATCAGATTGACCAGCTCGACGGCCCGATCGTCCATTGTCATTGCACAACCTGCCGAAAGGCTCAGGCCAGCCAATATGCAAGCACCGGCCGTGTCTTGCGGGACCATTTTCGTATCACGGCGGGTGAGGAGCAATTGCAGGAATTCGAGAGTTCTCCCGGCAAGCTGCGAAAATTCTGCCGTACGTGCGGTACGCATGTCTTCGCGGAACGGGCCAGTGATCCCTATGTGATCCTGCGGGTTGGAACACTTGACGACGATCCCGGCCGGTCGCCGGCCATGCATATCTGGACGTGTCATGATGTTGCGTGGCTGACGGACGGCGATGACGTGCCGCGTCATGCCGAGTGGCAACCGGGCAGGTGAGTTCGCCGGAGACGGTCTTTCGGCCGGCGGGATGTTGTGTCCTCAGCGCATCATTCTCCGCAAAGTAGAAAAGATCCGGTTGGCAAAGTTCAATTTGTCCGATACATAAACTTCACCGCTGCAGATCAATCAAAGGAGGCGTTGCATGACATCAACATTCATCGAAGTCCTCCCGTCCGGAATGTCTCGACGCTAGGTCATTCCAATTCGCGGCCCGCCAGGGAAACGCGAGATGCGGTTTTAATTTCGTTCACAGCTCGACCGATCTGCCGAGACTAGTCCGTCTCTTGCTCCGACTGTGTTCTTCAACTCTTGATTTGGGGCCGGCCGCCGAAATATGGCGTCGGACTGGTTAAAATGGCTCGCAGGAAGCTCGATTTCCGTGCCGATGCGTATCGCAACGTACTCGGCTTTGTTTTTCGTCAGTGGACCCATCGCCCCGCATTGGTGGGTGGCATCGTGTTGCTGGTTATCATCAGCACGCTGGCCGAAGTCATGGTGCCGGTATTTTCCGGTCAGATCGTCGATGCGATTGCTGGCGGCAATGCGGCTGATGGTGCCATCAGGGCCTTCGTTATCGTCGTGACGCTCGGGCTGACCAGTGTTTCCTTGCGCTGGTTCATCTTCCAGGGGATCATCCGGCTGACGCTGCGCATCATGGCCGATGTCGTCAACAACGGCTTCCACAGGGTGCAGCGGTTCTCGACCGACTGGCATGCCAACAGCTTTGCCGGCTCGACAGTTCGCAAGATCACTCGCGGCATGTGGGCGCTCGACGCACTCAATGACCTGTTGCTGGTTGCTCTGCTCCCGTCGATCGTCATGCTGATCGGTGCCAGTATCGTGCTCGGGACCTATTGGCCTGTTATGGGCCTGATCGTGGCTTTGGGATCGATTGTCTATATCGGCGTGACTGTTCTGCTTTCCATGGGCTTCGTGTCGCCGGCGGCAAAGCTTGCCAATGCCTGGGATACCAAGCTCGGCGGTGCGCTCGCCGACGCGATCAGCTGCAACTCGGTGGTGAAAGCCTTCGGTGCCGAAAGACGCGAGGAGGAACGCCTGCGCCATGTGCTGGCGAAATGGGACAGCCGCACGCGACGGACGTGGAAGCGCGGCACGCTGAACGGCACGATCCAGGGGTTCATGATGGTCACCATGCAGGCCGGCATTCTCGGCACTGGCCTCATCATGTGGCAGCAGGGGCTGGCAACGGCAGGCGACATCACCTTCGTGCTGGCGATGTTCTTTGTTCTGCAGGGTTATCTGCGCTCGGTGGGCCAGGATATCCGAAACCTGCAGCGCGCCGTCAACGACATGGAAGAACTCGTTCTGCTCGACAAGACGCCGCTCGGCATCGAAGACAAGCCGAACGCCAAGCCCATTGCAATCGGCAAGGGCGAGATCGCCTTCGACCGCGTCACCTTCCAGTATGGTGCGCATCCAACACCGCTCTACGAGGATTTCTCGGTCATCATCAAGCCGGGGGAGCGGGTTGGCCTTGTGGGGCATTCCGGCTCGGGCAAGACGACTTTCGTCAAGCTCATCCAGCGCCTCTATGATGTCAACTCGGGTGCAATCCGGATCGATGGACAGGATATTGCTGCGGTCACGCAATCGAGCCTGCGCAGCCAGATCGCCATCGTACAACAGGAGCCGATCCTGTTTCACCGCACTCTGGCTGAAAATATCGCCTATGGCCGGCCGAACGCCTCCAGGCGTGAAATCGAGAACGCTGCGAAACAGGCGAGCGCGCATCATTTCATCATGGATCTGCCGAAGGGCTACGAGACGATGGTGGGTGAGCGCGGTGTCAAGCTTTCGGGCGGCGAGCGTCAGCGTGTCGCCATCGCCCGGGCGTTTCTGGCCGATGCACCGGTGCTGATCCTGGATGAGGCAACCTCCAGCCTCGATAGCGAGAGCGAAGTGCAAATCCAGCAGGCAATGGAACGCCTGATGGATGGCCGCACGACGCTTGTCATCGCCCACCGCCTTTCGACGGTGCGGGCGCTGGACCGGCTGCTGGTGTTCGACAAGGGGATGATCGCCGAGGAGGGCGACCATCAGGCGCTCATCCGGCTCAACAACGGCATCTATCGCCGGTTGTTCGAGCGGCAGGCGCTCGAACTGACCAAGGGTCTGGTGGCCTGAGCCGCAAAGTCATCGCCACTTGCTCAACGGAATCCTGGTTGAGCAAGTGGCCCCATTGTCTTCAGGCGGGGTTCATGGCGGCGAATATGCGATCATAGGTTCCGTCGCGCTCGGCCCAGCGGCGCGGCTGATCCTGTTCGAGAAGAAGCTCACCTCGCGGGTGCCGGCCTTGCTCCAGCATTGCCATAACCTCGGAGATATAAGAGGCGAGCGGCATCGCGCGCGGATCGGCGGCCTGCGCGCTGCCGGTCAGTTCCGTCTGGACATAGGGTGGGGACAGTTCCAGCACCTCGACCGGCAGGTTGCGCAATTGGTGGCGCAGCGATGTCAGCCAGGAATGCAGGAAGGCCTTGCTTGCACAATAGGCGGGAAAATCGGCGCGGGGCAGGAAGGCGAGCGCGGAACTTGTCGCCATGATGGTACCGCTCGGCTGCCGCTTCACGATCGGGAGAAAGGCCGCGATGGTGCGCAGCACGCTGAGGATGTTGGTCTCCACGATCGCTTCGGCTTCCACCACATCCCAATCGTTCGCCGTCATATCCTCGGTTCGGGAGATGCCGGCATTTGCGATCAGCACGTTGAGGTCGGCGAAGCGATCGGCAACATCGCCGGCGACCCGCGCCAGGGAATTGTGATCATTCAGATCGAGGTGCATGGCAACCATACCAGGTCGCTTCTCGACAATGTCGGCAAGCAAATCCTGCCGCCGTCCGGTGACGATGACGCGATTTCCCCTGTCATGAAATGCTTCTGCGAGCGCGCGCCCGATGCCGCTCGTGCCGCCTGATATGAGGATGGTGTTATCAGTCATTTTCATTGTTGGAACCCTTCCAAGTCGTTTTCAGGAAAGGCTACGGGCGATCGTCAAACCCGGCACAATTCTCGGGGCCGACGCGAAGCGGTCGGTCAAGAGAATGGCTTTGGAGAAAGAACTGAATTTCTGCCACGCGCCTTCATTGCCCGAGTTCTCCCTGCTGGGACCTTCTCGGCAAAGGACGCGTTGGATGACGGTAACGCCTACGACAGGGTGGCTGGCACCGCTGCAGGTGGATAGCTAGTCGATATGGCCCTTCCGGTCAACGTCGTCATGCGCGCGATATCGAAGCATGGGCCTCAGGCGGAGTTTTCCGCAAGTCCGGAGCGGCGGGCGATGAAGCGGGCGAGTGCGGGGCCGACCAGCAATATGATCAGGAAGCGACCGGTCTGCATGGCCATGACGAAGGGCACATCGACATCGCTGGAGGCGGCGATGATGGCGACGGAATCCGCCCCTCCAGGGCTGGTGGCGAGATAGGCGGTGAGCGGGTCGATGCCGGCGAATTTGTGCAGGGCGACGGCCATGCAGCCGCAGAGCGCCATCAGGGTGATGATGGAGGCGGAGACGCGGGGCAGGGCGCGAGCGGCGTGCTTGATGATCGAGCGGGTGAAGCGCAGGCCGATGCTCCAGCCGATCAGCGCGTAGCTCAGCGCCAGAATCCAGGTCGGCAGTTCGATCGTCAGCAGGCCGAAGCCCTGCAGGATGGCGCCACCGAAGAGCGGCACGACGATATTGCCGCCCTGGATGCGAAAGCGGAAGACGGCGTAGCAGCAGAGAGCGGCGAAGGTCATCGTCATGCCAAAGGCCGGCCAGTCGACCGGCGGGAAGAAGATGACAGCCGGCGGCGCTTCGCCGTCTGCTGCGACCCAGAGGCGGGAGATGACGGAAGCGCCGACGGCGACGAAGACGACGCGCAGATATTGCATGAAGGCGACGAGGCGGGAATCTGCGCCATAGGCTTCCGACATGATGACCATGGCCGAGGCGCCGCCGGGCGTGGAGCCCCAGACGGCCGTCGTGCCTGGCAGTACCTGCCAGCGCGTGAGCAGCCAGCCGAGGCCGGCGGCAATGGCGATGACCGAAACGATGAAGACGAAGAAGAGCGGCGCGTCCTTGGCCATGGTGCCGAGAATATCGGGCGTGATGTTGCGCGCCATCAGGAGGCCGACCAGCACCTGGCCGAATTGAAGCGGCCAGTAGGGCACACGCAGTTGGCCCTTGCCGACAGTCAGCGCCAGCACGATTGCCGCGACCATCGGGCCGATCAGCAGGGAGGCGGGCAGGGCGAAAAGTTCGAGAAAAAGGACGAGAATTGCCGACAGGGCGAGCAGCAATGCCCATTTGGGCAGGCTCGCTTTCTCAAGGAAGCTGCGTGCGTCCAAAACTTTAGTCCCCGAACTTTTCGACCGGAGCGAGCCCGAAGGCGAAGGTGGGAGGAGGCCCCGGTATATGAAGAGCCGGCTGCGAGGGCCGGCAGGCGCAGATCCGGTATAGGCGCCGGGGGCCAAAGGGGTCAATTCTCGAATCTCGCCTTTGGCTTTTAAATTCGGGTGTGTTTCGCAAGGAAATCAAGCAGGGCGCGAACGCGCGCCGGCAGCGGTCCGCCCTGACCGATATAGACGGCATAAAACTCTTCCCGATCGCCTGGATTGAACTCTTCCAGCAGCGGAACGAGCCGGCCGGCGGCGATATCGCCGAGGACGGTGAATTCCGTCATGCGGGCAAGGCCGGCGCCCGACAGCGCCAGATAGCGCATGGCCTCGCCATCGCCGACCTGCAGGCCCGGCGTCACCGGGTCAGCGATCGTCTCGCCATTGTCGATGACGGGCCAGCCTTCCAGTGCGCGGGCATAGGACAGGCCTATGCGGCGGTGATCTTGCAGGTCTGCGACTGAGCACGGTTTTCCATGCCGTGAGAGATAGTCAGGCGAGGCAACGATGATCTTTCTGGCGGCGCCGAGCTTGCGGGCGATCAGGCTCGAATTCTTCAGCGGGCCGGCGCGAATGGCGACATCGGCGCGTTCCTGCAGCAGGTCGATTACCTTGTCGGTATGGGTGATATCGAGTGTGACGTGAGGATGCTCGGCCATGAAAGCCGGAACCATCGGTGCCAGGACATGATTGCCGAAGGAGCCGCTGGTGTTGATTGCGATGCGGCCCGCCGCCTGCTCGCCCGCCGAGGCGAAACGCTCCGCCTCCGATATGTTGGCAAGGATTGCCACGCTGCGCTCATAGAAGGCGCAGCCTTCCGGCGTCAGTTGCAGCTTACGGGTGGAGCGGTTGACGAGGCGGGCGCCGAGCCGGGCCTCCAGCCGGGCAACGAGTTTGCTCACGGCCGATGGCGTCATGCGCCTGACCTCGGCGGCGGCGGTGAAGCCGCCGCGCTCGACAACGCTGACGAAGACTTCCATCTCGCCCGATCGGTTGATGTCCTGGCGGCTCATGATGAATTCAAATCACAGATGAAATGCATTTACGCAATCTATATCATCGTACTAACCGGGTCTATCTCTCCATTCGGAAAACAGGAGAGCGATCATGGAATACAGAAATCTCGGTGCATCGGGCCTCAGGGTGCCGGTTTTGAGCTTCGGCGCCGGTACCTTCGGCGGCAGCGGGCCGCTTTTCGGCGCCTGGGGCACGACGGATGCGCAAGAAGCGCGGCGCATGGTGGATATCTGCCTCGAGGCGGGTGTCACGCTGTTCGATACGGCTGACGTCTATTCGGCCGGTGCTTCCGAGGAGGTGCTGGGGCAGGCGGTCTCCGGCCGGCGCGACGCGGTGCTGATCTCGACAAAGACGGCGCTGCCGATGGGCGAGGGGCCCGGTGATTGGGGCACGTCGCGCGCACGGCTGATCCGCGCGACCGAAGATGCGTTGCGCCGGCTCGGCACTGACTATATCGACCTGTTGCAGCTTCATGCCTTCGACGCGTCCACGCCGGTTGAGGAGGTCTTGTCGACACTCGACGGGCTCGTGACATCCGGCAAGGTTCGCTATGTCGGCGTTTCCAACTTTTCCGGCTGGCAGCTGATGAAATCGCTCGCTGTCTCCGGACGCTATGGCTATCCGCGCTACGTTGCCCATCAGGTCTATTATTCGCTCGCGGGCCGCGACTACGAATGGGAGTTGATGCCGCTTGCCGCAGACCAGAATGTCGGAGCGCTGGTCTGGAGCCCGCTCGCCTGGGGACGGCTGACCGGCAAGATCCGACGTGGCGCGGCTCTTCCCGAGGGAAGCCGTCTGCATCAGACGGCGGAGTATGGCCCGCCTGTCGACGATGAGAAGCTCTATGATATCGTCGATGTGCTGGACGAGATTGCCGGCGAGACCGGCAAAACGGTGCCGCAGATCGCCATCAACTGGCTGATCGGCCGCCCCACGGTGTCAAGCGTCATCATCGGCGCGCGCAACGAGGAACAGCTCAGGCAGAATCTCGGCGCCATCGACTGGAGCCTGACGCAGGAGCAGATCGGCCGGCTGGATGCGGTCAGCGCCGCGACGCCGCCCTATCCCTATTTCCCTTACTACCGACAGGAAGGCTTCGCGCGGCTCAACCCGCCGGCCGTCCCTGAAATAAAGATGGGATAAAATCTTCCCGGAATCCCGGCTGGACAGCCGCCTGGACTTGCCTCATACCCGGCCTGCTACAGATGCTGTAGCAGGCTGTGGAATGCAGGGAGATCAAGGGCATGGCACTGCGCGACGCAAAGGCTGGAGTACGAAACGAGGCAGGCATCGAAGCCGTCACCGGCATATTGAAACAGCGCTTCGGCGAACGTTTTCAGACCGGCCAGGCCTTCCGCGCCCAGCATGCGCATACCACCACCTATATTCCCGCCCAGCTGCCCGATGGCGTGCTGTTTGCCGAGACGGCCGAGGATGTGAAGACGGTCGTTCGGGCCTGCGCCGATCACAAGGTGCCGGTGATCGGTTTCGGCACCGGCTCGTCGCTGGAGGGGCAAGTCAATGCGCCGAACGGCGGTATCTCCATCGATTTCAGCCGGATGAATCGGGTGCTTGAAGTCAATCCTGAGGATCTTGATTGCACGGTGGAGCCTGGCATCACCCGCGAGGCGCTGAACATCCATCTGCGCGATACCGGCCTGTTCTTTCCGATCGATCCCGGCGCCAATGCCTCGATCGGCGGCATGACCTCGACGCGGGCGTCCGGCACCAATGCGGTGCGCTATGGCACGATGAAGGACAATGTGCTTGCCGTGACCGCGGTGACGGCGATCGGCGAGGAAATCCGCACGGCGCGCCGCGCTCGCAAATCTTCGGCCGGCTACGACCTCACGCGGCTTTTCGTCGGTGCCGAGGGCACGCTCGGCATTCTCACCTCGGTGACGCTGCGCCTTCACGGCATTCCGCAGAAGATCGCCGGCGGCGTCTGTGCCTTCCCGAGCGTAAAAGCTGCCTGCGACGCTGTTATCATGACGATCCAGATGGGCATTCCGGTGGCGCGTATCGAGCTTGTCGATGCGCTACAGATGCGCGCCAGCATCGCCTATGCCAATCTTCCCTATGAGGAGAGTCCGGCGCTCTTCCTCGAATTCCACGGCACGGATGAAACCGTGGCGCTGCAATCGGCCGCCTTTGCAGAGATCGCGGCCGAATGCGGCGGCGGCGACTTCAAGTGGACGGCAAGCCCGGAAGAGCGCACCAAGCTCTGGAAAGCGCGCCATGAAGCCTATTGGTCGGTGCGGGCGCTCGCGCCCGGCCTTGCCGTACTTTCGACCGATGTTTGTGTTCCGATATCGCGACTTGCGGATTGCGTTGCCGAAACGCAGGCCGATATCGAGGCAAACGGTTTGCTGGCGCCGATCGTCGGCCATGCGGGCGACGGGAACTTCCATGTGCAGCTTCTGTTCGACGACAAGAGTGCCGCGGGCATCGCCACGGCTGAGGAATTCGTCGCCCGGTTGAATGCGCGCGCGCTGGCAATGGACGGGACATGCACCGGCGAACATGGGATAGGGCAGGGGAAAATGGCATTTCTGGAGCAGGAGCTCGGCGGCACTGTGGATCTGATGCGACAGATCAAGCGATCGCTCGATCCCGACAATATCCTCAATCCGGGCAAGATTTTTCATCTGGGCTGAAAATGGAATAATCTCATGATCTTGGCCCTTGCTCCCGGCATGAATAGCGCTAGTGTCGGCAACAGAATCCCGAATGGAGAATCCCTGACTTGATAGGCCGGTTCCTCGTCTTTCTAGGAGGAGTGATCGTCGTAGTGCTTTTTGCGGCACTGCTGGCGCCGCTATTCATCGACTGGACGGATTTTCGCAAGAATTTCGAGGATCAGGCAAGCCGCATCATCGGCAAGAAGGTGACGGTGCATGGCACTGTCGATGCGAGGCTGCTGCCGTTTCCGTCCGTGACGCTGCATGATGTGCGCGTCGGCCAGGAGGCGGATGGCAAGCCGATCGTGCAGGTCGAACAATTCTCCATGGACGCGGAACTTGCGCCCTTCCTCTCGGGCGAGGCACTGATCTTCGACATGCGCGTCGTCAATCCCAAGGTGCAGTTGCGGCTCCTGAAGGACGGTTCGCTGGACTGGATGCGCGGCAGCCAGCCGGAAATTCCGGCGAAGACCGTCGTTCTGGAAAATGTGCATGTCAACGGCGGCGAAATCGAATTCGTCGACGACCAGTCCGGCCGTTCACGGCACGTGACGGGGCTGAATGCCGAAATGTCGGCCAAGTCGCTCGCCGGTCCCTGGCGGATCGAAGGCGACGGTGCGCTCGACGGCGAACACGGCAGCTTCTCGATTGCGAGCAACCAGCCTGACGAAAACGGTGTGTTGCGCATGCGCACCCGCGTCGTGCCGGACAAATATCCTGTTACCGTCGATCTCGACGGCGAGCTGAAGCTCGTCGACAGCCGGCCGAACTATCAGGGTGCGCTCTCTGCAGCGGTCGAGAACCGCGAGGGCAAGACCGAAAAGGGCGAGGCGCCGCCGCCGCGCCTCAAGGGTCGTTTCGAACTGACCAACGACCGCATCCGCATTCCCGAATATCGCATGGAAGTCGGCCCGACCGACGATCCCTACGTGATAACAGGCGAGGCGACGCTGGATACCGGCACGGCGCCGGAATTCCTGCTGACCGCCGATGGCCAGCAGATCGACGTGAACCGCATCGGCAACCAGGGGGCCGCCGGCAAGACCAACCGCGATCCGGGAGTTTCGGCCCGCCAGCGCCTGAACTCGCTGCTCGACATCATTGGCCAGGTGCCGATCCCGCAGGTGCCGGGCAAGGCGACGTTGCGGCTGCCGGCGATCGTCGCAGGCGATACGGCGATCCGCGACGTGGCATTGGAACTGGAGCCGGCCGGCAACGGCTGGACGATCGACAATGCTGTGGGAACATTGCCCGGCCGCACGCAGGTGGAAGGCTCGGGCAAACTGACGCTGACGGGCGATCCTTCTTTCAACGGCCAGATCATCGTCGCCTCCAACCAGCCGACCGGGCTTGCCTCATGGCTCGCCGGCTCGGTCGATCCCGCCATCCGCCAGCTGCGGCAGGCAGGCTTTTCGGCCAATGTCAGCCTGACGCATGATCTGCAGCGCTTCGAAAACCTGGAAGTGGCGATCGGCGGCGCAACGCTGAAGGGTCGCCTGGAACGGCAGACGACCAATGGCCAGACGCCGTCGCTATCGGTCGCGCTGAGCGGCGACACGCTGGATCTCGATGCGCTGCGCGCCCTGACCGGTCTCTTCACCGGCCAGGATGCCGGCGACAATGTTCTCGATCACAAGATCGCCGCACAGCTCAAGGCCGAGAAGTTCACGGCCTTCGGCGTGCAGGCCGACAATGTCGAGACAACGTTCACGCTTGCCGATGGCGCACTTTCCGTCGACCGGCTGGCAATCAAGAACCTCGCCGGCGCCGAACTGACGGCGACGGGCAAGGCGGAGGGCTCGCTGCTCGACTACAAGGGCACGGGCGAAATCACCTTCAAGTCCGCCGATCCCGGCTCCTTCTTCGCCATGCTGCGCGAGCATCTGCCGCATCACCCGGTCTTGGACCGGCTCGTGCGAAACGCCGGCTGGTACGGTAATACGGCGTTGCGCGGCGCGCTCACACTCGGCGGCGATGACGGCAATGCGCTGGCGGTGACGCTGGCGGGCGTGACGAACGGCAGTCGCCTCAACCTCGACTATCGCATGTCCGACCTTCTGGCGCTGACCGGCAACGGTACGACGACGCTGGAAGCGACGCTCGACAATGCCGTTCCCTCGATCCTGTTCGGGCAGGCGGGTCTCGATCCGCTGCCGGTCGATGCCGGCGCCAATGGCCGCATGACGCTGAAGGTGACGGCGGCGGGCAACGACCCGGCCGATGCCGCCCTGACATTCGCGACCGACCGGACCTCGTTTACGGCGAACGGCAAGGTCGATGTGCGGCCCGATACGTTCATGAACGGCAATGTCGCCATCTCGCTCGACAGTGCCGATCTCGATCCCTATCTCGTCATGAACGGTATCGCCCTGCCGCAACTCGGCACCGGGCTGCCCTTCGGGCTCCAGACCAATGCGACCATCGATGCCGACAAGGTGGTCTTCGCCGATCTCAAGGGCCATGCCGCAGACAATGAGTTTTCCGGTGCGCTGACCTTCGACCGCAAGGCGGCGAAGACGGCGGCGACGGGTACGCTTTCGCTTGCGAAGGCCGATCTCGGCTGGCTTGGCGAGGCGGTGTTCGGCCAGATCAACGACCCGACCAACGGGCAGCTGACGACGGCCGCCCTGGGGCAGCCGCTTTTCCGCGATCTCGACGTCAATCTGAAGCTGACCGCCAAGCAGTTCTGGCCTGGTATCTTCAATACGGCTGTCAACGATTTCACCGCCGATGTCGCCTACAAGGGTGACGATCTGCAGCTCAACAATATGGCGGGCGGATGGGATGGCGGCTCGCTCTCCGGCAACCTGCTCTTCACCAATGCCAATGGCACCGGCTTCCTGCAATCGAAGCTGGTGCTTGCCGATTCCGATCTCGGCGGCGTCATCTGGCCGCGCGACGGCGCTCCTGTCGCTAATGGCAAGTTCGGCATGTCACTGACGCTTGAAGCCTCCGGAAAGACGGTTTCGGAGATTGCCAGCTCGCTGAATGGGTCGGGCGAAGTCCGTCTTGGCGAGACGAGCGTTCGCGGGCTGAACCTCGCAATACTGGCGCCGTTGCTGGCGGCCACCGATCCGATGCAGGACCAGATCAATGCCGGCAAGGTGCATCCGATCGTCGAGACGCTGCTCAACAATGGTGAGGCGAAGCTGCCGCCGCTCAATATTCCCTTCAACGTGACGGATGGCACGCTGCGGATCCAGAATGTCAGCGTCGCCAACGATCTGGCGCATCTGACCGCCGACGCGCAGATCGAGCTGCCGCAGGAGCGCATCAGCGCGACGCTCGGCATCGGGTTCAATCCCGGTACAGAGGCGCTTTCGGGTGCGGAACCGGGTGTTCGGCTGAATTTCTCCGGCCTGCTTGCCTCACCCGGCAAGACGATGGATGTGACTGATATCACCAGCTTTCTCTCGCTGCGCGCCTTCGAGCGCGAGAGACGCCGCGTGGAGCGGTTGCAGACCAACGTATTGGAGAAGCAGCGGCTGCGACGCGAAGTAGCGCTCTATCGCTTCAACGGTGCCGAACGGGCAGCAGCCGCTGCGATCGAGGAGCAGCGGAAGGCTGAGGAGGCGCGGCTGAGGGCATTGGCGCAGGATGCCGCGCAACGCAAGGCCGCAGCCGAGGCACAGGCAGCGGCCGAAGATGCCGCACGCGCCAAGGCGGAAGCCGATGCGCAGGCAAAAGCCGCCGCCGAAGCTGAGGCCGCACGTCGCTCTGAACAGCCCCTGCCGCCCGGACAGCTCAATTTCGACCAGCTGCCAGGTGTGCGCGCCCAGTGAAAGACCAGTGAAAGAACTGCTCAGGCTGGCTGGTTCTCGGGCTTGAACGCCGCAATGGCGTTCTTCAGCCAGGAGAGTACATGCAGGCGTAACGCCGAGGACAGGTTGCTGTCCGGCGAGCGTTCGTCATCGATTTCCGATATCAGCGCAGCGAGAGGAATGGAGCGGCTTGCGGCGATTGCCTTCAGCTCGACCCAGAATTCGTCCTCCAGCGAGAAGCTGGTACGGTGCCCATGCAGTGTCGCCGAATGTTTGCGGATCATCGGCCTATTCATTCTTCATTGAGAAAGCGATTCAAGCAGGAATCGCATCTGTCTGATCCACCAGGCATATTCTGCCGACAACGATCAGCTCTTGTCCTTGTCGATCCTACCCTGATCAAGCGCCTTTTCGGCTTTCTCGTTGAGGGCTTTGGTCAATTGCTTCTCCGACTTGGTACGTCCGTGGGAGATGCGATTCTGCTCGGCCTGTTTCTCTTTTTCGGAGCGGGCCTGCTGCTTGCGGAACTGACGCAGGTTAACGATTTCGGCGCTCATGCGGTTGCCTCCGTCATGATAAAAAAAGGGAGGCTTTCGCCTCCCTCGGCATTACTGCTTCTTGCGGAAGGAATCGAGGGAGACGACCGAGCCCGGTTTCTTTTCCTCGCCCTCGACGGGGGGCTTTGCAGCCGCATCCTCCGTCTTGACCGCATCGACAGGGTAAGCCGTGATCTCGGCTGCCGGCAGTTCCTCGCCATCGCTCAGCGGCACGTCGAATTCCAGCTCGAAATTGACCGAGGGATCGTAGAAGCCTCTGATGGCGTTGAAAGGGATGACCAGCTTTTCCGGCACGTCGGAGAAGGACAGGCCGATCTCGAACAGGGATTCGGTGATCTTCAGATCCCAGAACTGGTGCTGGATGACGATGGTCATCTGCTCAGGATATTTCGACTTCAGGTGCTGCGAGATGCGCACACCGGGAGCACCGGTCAGAAACGTGATGAAGAAGTGATGGTCGCCGGGCAGCCGGCCCGTCGTTGCGACTTCGGCCAAGACCTTGCGGATGACGCCGCGCAGTGCGTCCTGTGCCAGAATGTCGTAGCGGATATGATCCTGCCCCATGCTTTTCCTGTCTTTCGTCGGTTTGGAAGTCTTTTCACGAACTTATATGGCACGTCCAGGCGATTTGGGAAAGCGCCAAGCCGATTCACGCTTTCATCAAGCATACATGATTTCGTCGAAAAAGGGGAGAAGGTGAAGGCTTCTGTTGCCAGGTGCCTTCGGACCCCGCCTCAAGGGGCTAACCTAGAGGACTTAGGTCGGAATTCTCACACCGCCATTAGGCAGCGAGAGCGTATTCCTTAGCGTTGTTGTCGTTTGCAACTACACTTGTGACCCGATAACGGCGGTATCATGCCGAGCGAAAAGTCGATCTTTACACCCTTGTCGATCCTATTTCGCCCCCATCAAAAGCAGGCCTTTTCCCAACAAGGAAATCCGTCTGTTTTTGGTGGAGGCGCCGGGTACCGCCCCCGGGTCCAATAGGTTTATTCCACCGCCCGTTTATCGCCATAGCTGGCCCGAAAGCCAGCAGGGGTGATATAGTGTTTTTGTGAGAGCAAGGGAAGGGGATACGTCATAAAAGCGTCGCGCTGTCCCGGAGTTTTGCTTGGATATCAAGAGGAGCGCATTGGTTTTCAGCCGCTTTGCCCTTAAATTGAGGACAAAAGGAATCGGCGGACATGAAGCAGTATCTCGACCTCTTGAGCCATGCGCTGGAAAACGGCACCGATCGCGGCGACCGCACGGGCACGGGCACCCGCTCGGTCTTCGGCTATCAGATGCGCTTCGACCTCGATGCCGGCTTCCCGGTGCTGACGACGAAGAAGCTGCATCTGCGCTCGATCATCCACGAGCTGCTGTGGTTCCTCAAGGGCGAGACCAATATCGGCTATCTCAAGGAAAACGGCGTCAGCATCTGGGACGAGTGGGCTGACGAAAACGGCGATCTCGGTCCCGTTTACGGCGCACAGTGGCGCTCCTGGCCGAAGCCTGATGGCGGCCATATCGACCAGATCGACAATCTGGTGAAGGGCCTCATCAAGAACCCCAATTCCCGCCGCCACATCGTTTCTGCCTGGAATCCGGCCGAAGTCGACGAGATGGCGCTGCCGCCCTGTCACTGCCTGTTCCAGTTTTACGTGGCTGACGGCAAGCTCTCCTGCCAGCTCTACCAGCGGTCGGCCGATATCTTCCTCGGCGTGCCCTTCAACATCGCTTCCTATGCGCTCCTGACGATGATGGTGGCGCAGGTGACGGGGCTGAAATATGGCGAGTTCGTCCACACGCTCGGGGACACGCATCTCTACCACAATCATTTCGAGCAGGCGAAGCTGCAGCTGACGCGCCAGCCGCACGCGCTGCCGCGCATGCTGATCAAGCGCGATGTGAAGAGCATCTTCGATTTCGTCTACGAGGATTTCGAACTCGTGGGCTACGAGGCCGATGCCAGCATCAAGGCGCCGATCGCTGTTTGAGATCAGAAGGTCGATGTCCGATATCCGCAAGACCATATTCGTCGCCGTTGCGCGCAACGGCATCATCGGCCGTGATGGAGACATGCCCTGGCGGCTTTCGACCGATCTCAAGCGCTTCAAGGCGATGACGGTGGGCAAGCCTGTCGTCGTCGGACGCAAGACCTTCGAGAGCTTCGGCGGCAAGCCGCTGCCGGGACGTCAGCACGTTGTGATCTCGCGCGGCGCCGATATCGATCATCCTGACGTGCATATGGCCCGCTCGCTCGATGAGGCGATCGAGACGGCCGAGGCGCTTGCCCGCAAGCAGGGCGAGAGCGAGATTTCAATTCTCGGCGGCGGGCAGGTCTATGCACAGGCGATGGCCATCGCCGACCGCATGTGCATCACGCATGTGGAAGCCGAGGTGGAAGGCGATGCTGCTTTTCCGGCTATCGATCCCGCCGTCTGGCTGGAAACCGAAAGCCTCGACGTTCCCGCGGGTGAGAAGGATACCTATCCCACCCGCTTCGTCGTTTATGAACGGCGAGATGCCTGAAAAGGAACTATTTTCCAATTAAATTGACCAAGTTTCTGACGCCGCGTTGAAAGCCGGAGCGGCGATACCTATAACGGTCCCATCGCATCCGCCGGCAGCCCCCACGGCGGTCGGATGTGTGGGAGTGTAACCAACAACGAGGTTTTGATGCCCTGGAGCAATCAGAATGGCGGCGGCGGCCCTTGGGGCGGCGGCGGCGGTAACAATAATCAAGGGCCATGGGGGCAAGGGCCGAACCGTCCACGCGGCGGTGGCGGCGGAAAGGGCGGTCCGCCTGATCTGGAAGACATCATCAGGCGTGGACAGGACCAGCTGCGCGGCATCGTGCCCGGCGGGTTCAATGGCGGGATCGTTGCGATCGTCGTGGCGATCATCGCTATCTTCTGGCTTTTCCAGTGCATCTATGTCGTCCAGCCGGACGAGCGTGGCGTGGAACTGCGCTTCGGCAAGCCCAAGGAAGAAATTTCCATGCCGGGCCTGCATTTCCATTTCTGGCCGGTCGAAACCGTCGAGACGGTCAAGGTTACGGTGCAGCAGCTCAACATCGGTGCGACCACCGCTGGCTCGTCCAGCGGCTTGATGCTGTCGAGCGACAAGAGCGTCATCAACGTGCAGTTCGCCGTCTTCTATACGATCAGCGATCCGAAGGCTTATCTCTTCGGCGTCGAGAACCCGGCAGAGACGCTGCAGCAGGTCTCCGACAGCGCCATGCGCGAAGTCGTCGGCCGTCGTCCGGCACTGGACGCGTTCCGCAGCAACCGTCAGCCGATCGAGACGCAGGTTCTCAATATCGTTCAGGACACGATGAACCGGTACAATGCCGGCATCACCGTGACGGGCGTGACGATCCAGAACGTGGCGCCGCCGCGTGAAGTCGCCGACTCCTTCGAAGAAGTGCAGCGTGCCGGCCGTGACCGTGACAGCACGATCGAAGACGCGAACCGCTACACCAACCAGAAGCTCGGCCAGGCACGAGGCGATGCCGCCCGTATCCGCGAAGACGCGGCCGCCTACAAGGACCGCGTGGTCAAGGAAGCGGAAGGTGAAGCGCAGCGCTTTACCGCCATCAATGACGAATATTCGAAGGCTCCTGACGTGACGCGCAAGCGCCTGTTCCTGGAAACGATGGAGCAGGTCTTCAAGAACTCCAAGAAGGTCGTGATCGACGACAAGCAGGGCGTCGTGCCCTACCTGCCGCTCAACGAGATCACCAGGCCGGCAGCGGCACCGACACGGCAGGGAGGTTGAACCATGGTATCGAACAGACTTCCCATCATCCTGATCGCATTCGCGATCCTGCTTGCCATCCTCTATTCGTCGATCTTCGTGGTCAATGCGCGTGAGCAGGCGATCGTCGTGCGTTTCGGTCAGATCCAGTCGGTGAAGAGCGAGCCGGGCCTCTACTTCAAACTGCCCTTCGGCTTCATGGATGCCGACCGGGTACAATATGTCGAAAAGCGCGCTCTCAGGCTCGATCTCGACAATATCCGCGTTCAGGTTCAGGACGGCCAGACCTTCGATGTCGATGCCTTCGTGATCTACAATATCGCGGATGTGCGCCGTTTCCGCGAAACGGTGTCGGGTGACCGCGATGCGGCGGAAGCACGGCTGCGCGCGCAGCTCGATTCCTCGCTTCGCCGCGTCTATGGTCTGCGCGACTATAATGCAGCCCTCTCGGAAGAGCGCGTCGCGATGATGCTCGAAATCCGCGACGATCTGCGCGTCGATGCCGAAAACCTCGGTCTGCATATCGATGACGTTCGCATCCGTCGGACCGACCTGTCGCCGGAAGTGGCTCCGAACACCTACAACGCCATGCGCTCCGAGCGTCTGGCAGAGGCCGAGCGAATTCGCGCCGAAGGTAACGAAGAGGGCCAGCGCCGCCGGGCTGTCGCCGACCGTCAGGTCGTCGAGATCACCGCCGACGCGCAGCGTGACTCGGAAATCCTGCGTGGTCAGGGTGATGCGGAACGCAACCGTATCTTCGCCGACTCGTTCGGCAAGGACCCGGCCTTCTTCGATTTCTATCGCTCGATGGCGGCCTATTCCGCAGCACTTTCTTCGCAGGATACGACGCTTGTGCTGTCGCCGAGCTCGGAGTTCTTCCGCTTCTTTGAAAATGCGAACGGTAATCCGGCACAGACTGGTGGTCTTGTACCGCCAGCCGCTGCTCAGCCGGCACCCGCGGCTCCGGCCGCGAACTGAACGACAGGCTGAATGCAGGATTTCCTCACCGGGCTTGCATTCTTCCTTATCATCGAGGGGCTGGTCTATGCACTGGCCCCTCGTTTTCTTATGGAGATGGCGAAGCTTCTTCCTACCATTCGGGAACGCCAATTGAGGGCCTTCGGACTGGCTGCCGTAGCGCTCGGTGTAGCCGGTGTCTGGCTTTTACGAGCCTAAAGCGTGTCGCGATCTTTCAGATTCGCTCGCCACGCTTTAAATCTTTGTTTTTACGCATGTCGTTTTCGCAAAACCGCTGCACACTTTTGCGCGACATGCTTTAGATCACATTCGCACGGGGATTTCGCGAAAAGGTGATTTCGCCCTCCATCATTCCGCCTTATGCTGATGGTGTATGTGCGCCTTTATCCCCAGACGAGGAAGCTTGATGGCCCCCACGACTCGCTCGCCCTTCAGACGAACGCTCGCGCTCCTGGCCGGCACTGCCCTCCTGGCAAATGTCGGCGCAGGCGGTTTTGCGTATGCGCAAACCGCCCCGGCGCCTGCCGTGCCTGAACAGGCAGCACCGGCGGCACCTACACCTGTGTCACCGGCCGCCGTGGCACCCGCCGCTCCGCCGATGCAGATGACGGTGCCGGGTAACGGGCCGGCTTCGGTCGCGGATCTTGCCGAAGGCCTGCTCGATGCGGTGGTCAATATCTCGACCTCGCAGAACGTGAAGGATGACGAGGGGGCAGGGCCTGCGCCGCGCGCGCCGGATGGCTCCCCCTTCCAGGAATTCTTCAACGACTTCTTCAACAAGAACCAGGGCAGCCGCCAGCCGAACCACAATGTCAGTTCGCTCGGCTCCGGTTTCGTCATCGATCCCGCCGGTTACATCGTCACCAACAACCACGTGATCGAAGGCGCCGACGATATCGAGGTCAATTTCGCCAATGGCTCCAAGCTCAAGGCCAAGCTGATCGGTACCGATACCAAGACCGACCTTTCGGTGCTCAAGGTAGAGCCGAAGCAGCCGCTGAAATTCGTCAAGTTCGGTGATTCCAGCTCGATGCGTATCGGCGACTGGGTGATGGCGATCGGCAACCCGTTCGGCTTCGGCGGATCGGTAACGGTCGGCATCATTTCCGGGCGTGGGCGCAACATCAATGCCGGCCCCTATGACAACTTCATCCAGACGGATGCGGCGATCAACAAGGGCAATTCCGGCGGTCCGCTCTTCAACATGAAGGGTGAGGTCATCGGTATCAATACGGCCATCATCTCTCCCTCGGGCGGCTCGATCGGCATCGGTTTCTCGGTTCCCTCGGAGCTTGCTTCCGGCGTGGTGGACCAGCTTCGTGAATATGGCGAGACGCGCCGCGGCTGGCTGGGCGTGCGCATCCAGCCCGTCACCGACGACGTTGCCGACAGCCTCGGCCTCGACAGCGCTAGGGGCGCATTGGTCGCCGGCGTCATCAAGGGCGGGCCTGTCGATGACGGTTCGATCAAGGCGGGCGACGTCATCCTGAAATTCGACGGCAAGGCGGTTTCCGAGATGCGCGACCTGCCGCGCGTAGTGGCCGAGAGCCCTGTCGGCAAGCAGGTGGATGTCGTGGTATTGCGTGACGGCAAGGAGCAGACCGTGAAGGTGACGCTCGGCCGTCTCGAAGACAGCGACCAGGCGGCTGCCGCTGACAGTTCCACCGACGGCGGCGTCATCAATCCCGATCCTGGCGAAAACAACGATATGGACGAACCGGATCAGGGCGGCGACGACCAGACGGCCCCCGATGGTCAGGATCCGCAGCAACAGGGGCAGGATCAGCAGGGCCAGGGTCAGCAAGGTCAGGCCCAGGGCCAGGATCAGGCAAATCCCGGCCAGACCGCGCCGAAGCATGTGCTCGGTCTCTCGCTCTCGCTGCTGAGCCCCGAGACCCGCAAGACCTTCGGCATTGCCGAAAGTGTCGATGGCGTTGTCGTGACCGAGGTCACGCCTGGTTCTGCGGCGGCCGACAAAGGGCTGAAGGCCGGCGACGTGATCGTCGAGGTGGCGCAGGAATTCATGAAGTCACCGGATGCGGTGGCGAGCAAGGTGCAATCGCTGAAGCAGCAGGGCCGGCGCAACGCGCAGATGATGGTCGCGTCCTCCAATGGCGATCTGCGGTTTGTAGCGGTGCCGATGGAGTAGGCTGTCTCCAAATCTCTCCTCATCCCTGTGCCCTCGTGCAAGCACAAGGGATGTCACATGGATCCAGCCTGCCCAAGTTCTTGGGCAGGAGAGACTTTTCCCCCTGCCAAGAATGAGTCTTTCACCGCGCGGAGGCGCGGTGGCTAGATTCCTGTGACCGGCACAGGAATCAGGGAGGTTGAGGATGTGGTTGCTCTCCAGAGGCAAAAAAGAGCGGTCATGACGCTCCTTTTCTCAATTTCAGCGGTGTGTTGTAAGTCTCAAACCGTAACGAAATCTGTCTTGCGATAACCCTGGATATAAAGCAGCGCCGTCAGGTCACCGTGGTTGATGCGCATGTCGGCTTCGGCGGCGACGGCGGGTTTGGCGTGGAGGGCGACGCCGGAGCCGGCGAGATGCAGCATGCCGAGATCGTTGGCGCCGTCACCGACGGCGATGGCCTCATCAGGCGTGATGCCGAGACGGGCGGAAATGTCTTCGAGGGCGTCGACCTTCGCCTGCTTGCCGAGGATGGGTTCGGCGACGTGGCCGGAAAGGAGGCCACCCTCTTCGAGCAGGATATTGGCGCGGTTTTCGTCGAAGCAGAGGGTGGCGGCGATGCGGCTGGTAAAGACCGTGAAGCCGCCGGAGACGAGGGCGGTGTAATAGCCTTTCGACTTCATCGTGGCGATGAGTTCCGGGCCGCCCGGTGTCAGGGTGATGCGCTTGGCGATCACCTCGTCGACGACGGAGATCGGCAGGCCCTTCAGCAGGGCGACGCGTTCACGAAGCGCCGGTTCGAAGGCGATTTCGCCGTTCATGGCACGCGCGGTGATCGCGGCGACCTTGTCCTTGAGGCCGACTTCGGCTGCGAGTTCGTCGATGCATTCCTGGCCGATCATGGTCGAATCCATGTCGGCGATCAGAAGCTTCTTGCGGCGGCTTTCCTGTTCCTGGATGACGAGATCGATCGGTGCGCCGGCGATGGCGGCGAGCAGATTGACCTCGGCTACCGGCCTGTCGGTGCCGTCTGACAGCACGATATCGCAGGCAATGCCATCCGCCAGCCAGTAGAGCCCGGATGCCTTGACGGCGCCGGCGGCGCGTTCGGCGATCTCTGGCGAAAGAACGGGGTTTGACGGATTGGCAACAAGCGTGGCAACGAGGGCCATGATGGAAAACCTTCTGAGCGCTATGAATGCGATCCTGATAACCGGGCCGACCGCCAGCGGCAAGTCCGCGCTCGCCGTCAACTTGGCCAAACGCCATGACGGCGTCGTCATCAATGCTGACAGCATGCAGGTCTACGATACGTTGCGGGTGCTGACGGCGCGGCCGTCGGAGGAGGAGATGGAGGGCGTGGCCCACCATCTCTACGGCCACGTGCCTGCGGGGCAGGGCTATTCGACCGGCGCCTGGCTGCGGGAGGTGACGGCGCTGCTGCCGCTTATCCGTGCTGCGGGAAAGCTGCCTGTCTTCGTCGGCGGCACGGGGCTCTATTTCAAGGCACTCACCGGAGGGCTATCCGAAATGCCCGTCATTCCAGATGAAATCAGGCAGCGGCTGCGGACGCGGCTTCTGGAGGAGGGACCAGATAGGTTGCATGCAGAGCTTGCCAAGGCTGATCCCGCCGTTGCCGAAAGCCTGAACGTTCAGGACGGGCAGAGGATCGTGCGGGCGCTTGAAGTCTTCGAGGCGACGGGCCAATCGATCGCCGAATTGCAGGGGCAGGCGGGGCCTGTCATCGTCGATCCCGTTACCGCGCGCAAGATCATCGTGCTGCCGGACCGCGCCGTGCTGCACCAGCGCATCAATGGCCGTTTCGAAAAGATGCTGGAGCAGGGGGCGGAAGAAGAGGTGAAGGCGCTGCTGGCGCTTAATCTTCCTGCAGAGATGCCCGTCATGAAAGCGATCGGCGTTTCGCAGATCGCAGCAATACTGCGCGGCGAGATGAGCCGTGACGAAGTGATCGAGCGCGGCGCGGCCGCCACTCGGCAATATGCCAAGCGGCAGATGACATGGTTCCGCAACCAGATGGACGAAAGCTGGGAACGGCTGGCGCCCTGACCGGGCACTTTCCTCAATCCTTGTTGTACAGGCTGCTCAGCGGCTTCTTGAGGATGCTTTCGCGCAGCGACATTCTTTCCTCGCGGCGCGGTGCTGTCTGTTCGCCGAAGGCCGGCTTCGGCTGTTCGTCGCGGCGCATTTCCCGGCGCAATGCTTCCAGGCGGGCGTCGATGGATGTCTGTAGCGGTTGCTCCGGCTGCGGCGCGCGGCTCTGCGGCAGCAGGGAGGGGCGATAGGGCTCGAGTGGCGCCTCTGCCGCCGAGGGAGCACCATAGGGCTGATCGGCGGGTTCGTCGGCGTAGTCGTCTTCCACTTCGTAATCCGTCATCGCTGCGCTGTAGCTCTGCTGGAAAGCGGAGATATCGGGGCCTGAGGTGATCGCCCGCATGCGGGTCACGATCCGGCGCAGATCGACGGTATCGGGATCTTCCTCGTTATGTTTGCTGGTAGCGCTATGGGCCTTCGGCAGCAGGCTGTCGTCGACACGCAGGAAGCGCATGCGCATAGGCACCCGGATTGCCTCGCCGAAAGCGATCGCTTCGCCGTTACCGATCGAGGAGATGAAGCTCGTCGTCGAGATCGAGGAATTAGGAATGGCCGAGCGGATGATTTCCTGGTCGCGATCGTTTGCAAGGCGCATGGCAAAGAGCGTCGAGCACTGTGACAGGATGGTCTGGTCGAGTTCACCGGGGCGCTGGGTGATGATGCCAAGCGAAACGCCGTATTTGCGCCCTTCCTTGGCGATACGGGCGATGGCCTGGCGTGTCGGGACGAAGCCGAGGTTCGGGTCCGAGGGTATGTAGCGGTGCGCCTCTTCGCAGACGACGAGCATGTGAATGGCGCCCTCGCTCCAGAGAGCGATTTCGAAGGCCATGCGGCAGAGCACCGAGGCGACCGAATTGACGACTTCGGAGGGGATGCCGGCAAGCTGGAAGGTGCAGATCGGCCTGTTATCGCCGGGAATGCGGAAGATCTGCGCGATCGTCTCCGTGATCGTATCGCTGATCGTGTTGCTGGAGAACATGAAGTGGTAGCGCGGATCGTTGATCGCGGCGATGATGCGCATCTTCAGCGAGCGCAGGAAGGGCTTTTCGGCGCGGCCTTCCAAGCGGCCGATACGCTCGTCGATGAGGGCGAGCAGATCGGCGATGCGGTAGGGCACCGGGGTATCCGCAGTGATCGAGCTCTTCTCGGTCTGGCGGCGCACCAGCGAACTGTCGCTGCCACGGAAGGCGCGCTTTGCCTCCGGCAGGATGTCGCGCAGCATGTCGAGTTCTTCCGGCACAGGCGGGCGGCCGCGGAAGACCACTTCGGCAAATTCATCGAGACGCATCAGCCAGAAGGGCAGGTCGAGCGTATCGGTATCGATGGTGACGGCGTGTTTGGGAAAGGCGGCGGCAAATTCGTTGTGCGGATCGAGGATCAGCACGCGCAGCTTCGGATCGGCCTCGATAGCCTTGTGCAGAAGCAGCGAGACGGCGGTCGATTTGCCGACGCCGGTGGAGCCGACCACGGCGAAGTGCTTGGACAGCATGGAGGGAACGTGGATCGCGGCGTCGATGCTTTCGTCTTGGGTCAGGTTGCCGATCACGGCGGTAGCGCCCTTGCCGGCATCATAGATGCGCATCAGGTCGGCGGCGCGGATGCGATGGGCGATGGCGCCGAGATAGGGATATTGGGAAATGCCGGTCGAGAATTCCTCCCGGCCGTCTTCCTCGACACGAACTTCGCCGAGCAATTCGGTTTCGATGCGGAAGCCATTGTCCTGGCCTTCGCCCCAGCCCTGGCTGCCGGTATTCATGGAGAAGACGAGGGCGACGACACGATTGCGGCCGACGGTGATGGAAATCAACCGGCCAACGGACCATAATTCGGTAAGGTCGGTGCCGCCGGCTTCGGCCACGGCGGCGATGGTGGCGCGCGAACCGCTGCACGCAACGACGCGCCCAAGAAATCGGTTCCCAGGTGTTAGGCTGTCACGACGGTCCTGTTCGCCCGCCCGGCTGGACGTTCTCATGTCGCTATTGAGCAAAGGGTTACTCCCTGCATTAAAGTGCAGGATATGACCGATCCTTTAACAAATCCTTCAGCCCCAGATTTGGACGGTGCGGCATCTGGTCTGAGGTAGTGGATTTTTTATTACCAAATGCGTTGACGCTACGAAATTTTCTGTCTATCACTTCCGCCCATGACAATTTCGAACGTTCTTATCGTGGTGGGAAAGCGCATGGGCAGGATGGTGTAACCATCCGGCGGTAGCCACCCATGCGCAAGACGAAGGCTCCTCAGGGGCCTTTTTTTATGCCCGAAATCAGGGCTTCCGGCCACAAACTCAAATCCCAGCATCAAACGGAACAGACACATGGCGAGCACGGACAATCAGGCTGATAGCAACAGGATGACGGGAGCGGAGATCGTTCTCCGCGCGCTGAAGGATAATGGTGTCGAGCATATCTTCGGCTATCCCGGCGGCGCCGTTCTGCCGATCTATGACGAGATCTTCCAGCAGGACGACGTCAAGCACATCCTCGTGCGCCATGAGCAGGGTGCAGGCCATGCGGCCGAAGGTTATGCGCGCTCCACCGGCAAGGTCGGCGTCATGCTGGTAACCTCCGGTCCCGGCGCCACCAATGCGGTTACGCCGCTGCAGGATGCTTTGATGGACTCCATTCCGCTCGTCTGCCTGACGGGCCAGGTTCCGACCAGCCTCATCGGTTCGGACGCCTTCCAGGAATGCGACACCGTCGGCATCACGCGCCCTTGCACCAAGCACAACTGGCTGGTCAAGGATGTCAACGAGCTCGCCGCCGTCATCCATGAAGCCTTCCGCATTGCACAGTCCGGCCGTCCGGGTCCCGTCGTCGTCGATATTCCGAAGGACGTACAGTTCGCGACCGGCACCTACACGCCGCCGGCCGCCCATGCGATCCAGAAGAGCTACCAGCCGAAGATCCAGGGCGACCTGAACCAGATCCAGGCGGCGATCGAGCTGATGGCCAATGCCCGCAAGCCTGTCCTCTATACCGGCGGCGGCGTCATCAATTCCGGCCCGGAAGCCTGCCGCATGCTGCGCGAGCTGGTGGAACTGACCGACTTCCCGATCACGTCGACGCTGATGGGTCTCGGCGCCTATCCGGCTTCCGGCAAGAACTGGCTGAAGATGCTCGGCATGCACGGCTCCTACGAGGCCAACATGGCGATGCATGATTGCGACGTCATGGTCTGCATCGGCGCGCGCTTCGACGACCGTATCACCGGCCGCCTGAATGCCTTCTCGCCGAATTCCAAGAAGATCCACATCGATATCGACCCGTCCTCTATCAACAAGAACGTGCGCGTCGATATCGGCATCCGTGGCGATGTCGGCAATATCCTGGAAGACATGATCCGCCTGTGGCGGGCGCTGCCGAAGAAGCCGGAAAAAGGCCGCCTCGACGCATGGTGGGGCGATATTGCCCGCTGGCGCGCCCGCAACTCCTTCGCTTACACGATGAGCAAGGACGTGATCATGCCGCAATATGCGCTGGAACGTCTCTTCGCGCTGACCAAGGACCGCGATACCTACATCACCACCGAAGTCGGCCAGCACCAGATGTGGGCGGCGCAGTTCTTCGGCTTCGAACAGCCGAACCGCTGGATGACCTCGGGTGGCCTGGGAACGATGGGCTACGGCCTGCCGGCGGCACTCGGCGTGCAGATCGCCCATCCGGAGAGCCTGGTCATCGACATTGCCGGCGATGCCTCGATCCAGATGTGCATCCAGGAAATGTCGGCGGCGATCCAGCATGATGCGCCGATCAAGATCTTCATCATGAACAACCAGTACATGGGCATGGTGCGCCAGTGGCAGCAGCTGCTGCATGGCAATCGCCTGTCGAACTCCTATACGGAAGCGATGCCTGACTTCGTGAAGCTCGCCGAAGCCTATGGTGCCGTCGGCCTGCGGTGCGAAAAGCCCGACGATCTCGATGCGACCATCCAGGAGATGATCGACGTCAAGAAGCCGGTCATTTTCGATTGCCGCGTTGCGAATCTCGCCAATTGCTTCCCGATGATCCCCTCGGGCAAGGCGCACAATGAAATGCTGCTGCCGGACGAAGCCACGGACGAAGTGGTCGCGAATGCGATCGACGCCAAGGGCCGTCAGCTAGTATAAAAACAGATAGGTAGGAACCCAGGATCATGAACGCACACCTTCAACCCACCGGCTCTGCCTATTTCATCTCTCCGGAAACGGCAGCCGTCGAGAGCCACACGCTTTCGGTGCTGGTCGATAACGAGCCGGGCGTTCTCGCCCGGGTCATCGGCCTGTTTTCCGGTCGCGGCTACAATATCGAAAGCCTGACGGTTTCCGAGACGGAGCATGCGGCGCATCTGTCGCGCATCACCATCGTCACGCGCGGTACGCCGCAGGTGCTGGAGCAGATCAAGGCGCAGCTTGAGCGTATCGTGCCGGTTCACCGCGTGGTGGACCTGACCGTGCGCGCTCGCGAACTCGGCCAGGACCGGCCGATCGAGCGTGAAGTGGCGCTCCTGAAGGTGATCGGCAATGGCGAGACACGCGCAGAGACGCTGCGTCTGGCTGATGCTTTCCACGCCAAGGTGGTGGATGCGACGGTGGATCACTTCATCCTGGAGATTACCGGCAAGTCTTCGAAGATCGACCAGTTCGTGGCGATCATGAAGCCGCTCGGCCTCATCGAAGTCTGCCGTACCGGCATTGCCGCGATGAACCGCGGCGCGCAGGGCATGTAAGACGACAGCCTGCCATATCGTGAACGACAATCGCGCCGCTGGGGATCAGAGCATCTCCAGCGGCGTTTTCTTTGCCGGGGGCGGGAAGGCGGCATCGAGGGCATCCCAGTCCTCGTCGGTGATGTCGAGGGAGATGGCGTCGCGGTTTTCGCGGGCGCGCTCGATATTGGCGGTCTTGGGGATAACGAAGACGCCGTCGCGTTCGAGCAGGAAGGCGAGCGCCAGCTGCGCCGGTGTCGCCTGATTGGCCTTGGCGATGCGGATCAGTTCCGGATGGTGGAGGATGCGGCCCTGTTCGATCGGTGAATAGGCCATGATGGGGATGTTGCGGCTCTGGCACCAGGGCAGCAGATCATATTCGATGCCACGCCGGGCGAGATTATAGAGAACCTGATTGGCGGCGACATTCCGCCCGCCGGGGACCGAGAACAACTCTTCCATATCGTCGGTATCGAAATTGGAAACGCCCCAGGCGCGGATCTTGCCCGATGCCTTCAGCGTCTCGAAGGCTTCGACGGTCTCCGCCAGCGGATAGTTGCCGCGCCAGTGCAGGAGATAGAGGTCTATGCGATCGGTACCGAGGCGTTCGAGGCTGTTTTCGCAGGCGGTGATCGTGCCGGTGCGGCTGGCATTCCAGGGATAGACCTTGCTGACGATGAAGGTCTCGTCGCGGCGACCCTTGATCGCCTGTCCGACGATTTCCTCTGCGCCGCCGTCTCCGTACATTTCGGCGGTATCGATCATCGTCATGCCGAGATCGAGACCGGCCTTGAGGCTGGCAATCTCCTGGTTCGCATGGCCGGCATCCTCGCCCATGCCCCAGGTGCCCTGGCCGAGGGCCGGTACTTCGGTGCCATCGGGGAAGGTGATGGTCGGGATCGGGTCGTCCATGGCGGGTCTCGTCCTTTGAGAGATGGGCAGACTATCAGGTAATCCTGTCACCATGACAATCATGTTATGGTGACAGTGGTTTAGGGCAGTTATGCTGACCTAATTTCAATAAGCCGCCTTGCGATGAAACTGCGCGGCATGGGAGGGTTTCATGCCGCTGGATACGTTTCTGGCTCTGCTGCTCTTTGCCTTCACGACCTCGATCACACCGGGGCCGAACAATATGATGCTGTTTGCCTCAGGCGTGAATTTCGGCTTCCGCCGCACGATCCCGCATATGTTCGGCATCGGGGTCGGGTTCCTGTCTCTGCTGCTGGCGGTCGGTCTGGGGCTGGGCGCGCTGCTGCATACGGTGCCGGCGGTTTATCTCGCGCTGAAATTTGCCGGTGGTGCCTATCTCGTGTGGATCGCGTGGAAGATCGCAACGTCGCGTTCCCTCAGCGATGGCAAGACCGGTGCGAAGCCGATGTCGTTTTTCGCGGCTGCGGCCTTTCAGTGGGTCAATCCCAAGGCCTGGGTCATGGCGGTCACGGCGATGGCGACCTACACGAATGAGCAGCTTTATCTCGTCAGCGTGTTGATCGCCGGCCTCGCTTTCGCGGCGGTGAATGTGCCCTCGGTGTCGACCTGGGCAGGCTTCGGCTCAGTGCTGCGGGAATGGCTCTCTGATCCGGTGCGGCTGAAGTGGTTTAATATCACCATGGCGGTGCTGCTCGTGCTGAGCCTGTGGCCGATGCTAAAATAGCGTGGGCTTCGCCAGCATCAGCCAGAGGATGCCGAGCACAGCGAAAAAGGCCGGGAAGCCGAAGGCGAACCAGATGCGGTAGAGGCTGAAATAGGCCGGCGGCAGGGCCGTACCCACGCTTGCTGCGGCGCGCGCCAGATTGCGCAGGCGGATCTGTATCCAGACGACCGGCAGCCAGAAGATGCCGGTTACAACATAGAGCACCAGCGACAGCGCAATCCAGCTTTCCGTTAGATCCCAGCCGATGATGCGGGCAAGAAGATAACCTGTCACCGGCTGGAGAACGGCTGCTGTGGCTGTGAAGACCGTATCGGCGATGACGACGCTGCCCGCGACATGGGCAATCAGCCTGGGATCGCGGGTGCGATGCGCCATCACCATGAAGAAGGCGATCCCGGCGCCGGTGCCGAAAAGTACGGTTGCGCCGACGACATGGGCAAGAAGCAGCAGTTCGGCAAGCATCAGCGTTCATCCAGTATGGCGAGTGCGGCAAGCGTCAGGAGCAGCGACGGCAGCACCTTGACGAGCGGCCCGAGCGGATCGAGCCAGAGCGCCGGCTCCAGAACCGTGCCCCCGGCGAGATAGGCGAGCGAGACGGCGAGCATGCCGAGAAGGGCGCGGCGGGCGAAAGGTCGGACGAGCACGGCCGCGCCGAGGGCGATATCGATCAGGCAGGTGAGGATTGTCAGTGCCATGGCCGCGCCCGCGGGCATGAAGGGCAGGAAATGGGTGCTTGCCTGTGCGGGCGCCCAAAGCGGGATCAAGCCCGAGAGCAGCCAGAAGAGCGACAGGCCGGCAATGACAGGCGCCTTGAGGAGATAGAGGCGGGCGAACCACAGATCCTGGATGCCTGATGGGTTGGCGGCGAGCGTCTGTGCAGCCGAAAGCGTCGGCAGGCCGGAGGGTGTGGGGCGGTCCATGCGCACACCTTCGGACATGACGGTCATGGCTGTGGAGCGCAGCGGCGAGCGCCAGCCGAGATTTCCGGCAATATCGGCAAGCCATGAGATGGGCCGTGCGATTGCAGGCGGCATGGAGATGACAGGCGCATCCGGCAGGCCGAGCCAGGCACGGTGCAGCTTGACGAGGCTTGCGAGCGTGTGCCGTTCCTCGGCGGCGAGTTCGATATCGCTGCCGGACGGAAGCGTGCCCGAAATGGCGGACGAGACGGCCGCGGCGACATCGTCGGCTGCCACTGTTTCGACCGGGCTTTCGGCATGGAGGAGCGGCAGGACGAGCGGGAAAGATGCAAGCGCACGCACCAGCGCCGTACCGCCATGGGCGTTACGGCCGAGCACGAGGGACGGGCGCAGGATCACGTAAGGCAGCCCTGACGACGCAAGCGCCGTGTCGGCGGCGCGCTTGGTGGCGAGGAAGGGCAGGTTGCTGCCGGCGCCATCGGTTCGGGCGGAGATCTGGATGATGAGTGTCACGCCAGCCGGCCGCGCCGCTTGCTGCAGCGCGATCATCGCGCGTTGCTGGGTGGCTGCGAGATTGTCTGAAAGACCGTCCTGGAGGGCCCCGGCGCTGTTGACGACGGCGTGCTGGCCTTCCAGCACGCCGTCCCAGTCGGCCATATCGGTCATCTTCTCCAGGTCGGCCCTGATCCAGCGGATAGCGGGTTGGCGGATCCGCGCCCGGTCGGGATTGCGGGCAAGCCCGGTCACGGTATAGCCGTCGGCTAGCAGCCGCGCTGCGATGGCCGAACCGATGAAGCCTGTGGCGCCGAGAATCAGGATGTTCATAGCGGGAGACTATCGAAAAACGGCATATCGAGCAGGGGGAAGTGCAACGTGCGTGTATCGCCCGGAAGGGTCTGTCTCCCTTTCGGTAAGTTCAACCGATAAGGCGGGGATCGAGTTTCGCCATCGGTATGGCGCATTCGGTCACGATCCGCGCCGCCAGGGCCGGATCGAGTTGCGGCCTGGCGTAAACGAAGGCCAGTTCCACGGCCATGCCGATTGCGAGGGTTTGCCTCCTGACCGGGACGAGATTTCGATCGAGAACATCGGCCGCCTTCGGCCACAGGTGCTGAACATAGGCAAGCGGTGTGTCTCCCGGGCGATGCTCGTCCGCCAATCGCGGTATTCCGAATTCCGGAAGTCCGATGGTTGAGATCACGTAATGCAGCGTTTCCGTCACCGTGTCCTGCGGGATCAGGGCACCGGACTTTCTTGCTGCGCCATATGTCCGGTTCAGCAGGGAATCGTGGCTTTCCAGCAGGAAGGTGTTCGGCAGATTGCCGGTGTAGTAGCGGGAGCCATCCGTGGCTTCCACGGCGATGAGATCGGCGTCGTCGCGGAGCTCTCCGGAAGAGGCTATCTCCAACGCGGCGACGACGCACGAGAAACCACCGATCGATCCCAGGGCTGCAAACATATCGATAGAACGAATTTTGCCATTCTTCGTCATTTCCCGAGCGAGGTGATCGAGCAGTTCCCATGCAACCTTGCTCGGGCTCTTCAGCGCATCCCCAGTCTCACTCTGGCGCGGATCGGCGGAGCGCGAGCCTTGCGCAATGCCATCCTTTTCCTCCGGCACCGGGGTGGGCGGAGGCGCTGATGAGCTGGTCCTGCGGCCGACGGATGGAACTTTCATGGCGGGCAATCTGGGGAGAAGCTGTTAACGTTCGGTTAGGATCTCGGCTTGGATAAGGACTTGCTTAATTAATCTCCATCTGATCCGCGCCGATGACATTGATTGGGGCACTTTCTGACGAGAAATGCGCTTGGCGGGCCTGTGATCGGCGCCTAAGATCGCGTGCTCTACTTCGGGGGAGCGTCATGCAACATAGAGACGACCATGCAGATCATGACCATGACCACCATGATCATGACCACGACAACCATTATTCGGACATGCAGGCGCGCGTGAAAGCGCTGGAAACGCTGCTGACGGAGAAGGGGCTGATCGATCCGGCGGCGATCGATGCGATCGTCGAGACCTATGAGACGAAGGTCGGGCCGCGCAATGGCGCGCGCGTCGTCGCAAAAGCCTGGAGCGATCCGGACTTTGCAGACTGGCTGAAGCGGGATGCGACGGCGGCGATTGCGAGCCTTGGGTTTACCGGCCGGCAGGGCGAGCACATGCGCGCCGTGTTCAACACGGCTGAAACTCATAACCTCATCGTCTGCACGCTTTGCTCCTGCTATCCGTGGTCGGTGCTTGGGCTACCGCCGGTCTGGTACAAGGCACCGGCCTATCGCTCGCGCGCGGTCATCGATCCGCGCGGCGTGCTGGCGGAATTCGGAGTGACATTGCCGGAGACGAAGAAGGTTCGTGTCTGGGATTCGACGGCGGAGCTGCGCTATCTGGTGATCCCGGAACGGCCCGAGGGGAGCGAAGGCATGGATGAGGAAGCGCTTGCCGATCTCGTCAGCCGCGACGCGATGATCGGCACGGCCATTGCAGGCAGCCCACGGGTGCCGGCATGAACGGCCCGCACGATCTCGGCGGACAGATGGGTTTTGGTCCTGTCGCGCCTGAAGTGAACGAACCCTATTTCCATGCCGAATGGGAAAAGCGGGCGCTCGGCATCACGCTCTCCTGCGGCGCCTTCGGCGCCTGGACGATCGATGAAAGTCGGCATGCGCGTGAAAGCATTCCGCCGGCCGATTATCTCGCGGCAAGCTATTACGAAGTCTGGATCCGCGGCATCGACATGCTGCTCGAGCGCCATGGCTTTGCGAGCCGCGAGGAGCTGCTGTCAGGCCACAGGCTGCGGGATGGCACCGTGCCGAAGCGGGTGCTGAAGGCTGATATGGTATCAGGCGTGCTTGCCAAGGGTGCGCCTTGCGACCGGCCCGTCGAGACGGCGCCGCTCTTTGTCGTCGGCGAGACGGTGAAGACCAGGAATTTCAATCCGACCACCCACACGCGGTTGCCGCGTTACGCGCGTGCCAAGGTGGGTGTGGTCGAGGCGGTGCAGGGTTCTTTCGTGTTCCCCGATGACAATGCGCATGGCAAGGGTGAGAACCCGCAGTGGCTCTATACCGTCGTCTTCGACGGTGACGAGATCTGGGGCGAGGGCGCCGATCCGTCGCTGACGGTCTCGATCGATGCGTGGGAGAGCTATCTTGAGCGTGTGTGAGACGCCCACGAAGCTGGCGCAATCGCCTGGCCTGCCGAAGTCGCCGGAGGGCGATCCGGTTTTCCCGGAGCCGTGGGCGGCGGAAGCCTTCGCCATGACAGTGCATCTGCATGAGAAAGGGCTGTTTGCCTGGAGCGAATGGGCTGAAACCCTGTCGAGGGAGTTGCACAAGCCTGGCCGGGCCGAAGATGGCAGCGACTATTTCGACTGCTGGGTGGCTGCCCTGTCCGATCTGCTCGTCAGCCGCGGCATTGCCGATGCTTCGGTCATTCTGGATTTGCAGAAGAGCTGGCAGCGGGCAGCGGAGGCGACGCCGCATGGCAGGCCGATCGAGCTTGCCAACGATCCCCTGCGCTGAGGTTTCAAACGCAGCCGCTTTCGTAGAGCGACCTTCGTGTGTCCTGAGGCGCCCACGGCGCGCTGGATCATTTCCGTTTTTTCGAAACGCGGAAATGATCTATCTCTTTGTTTTTACGCAATTCCGAACGCAAAACCGCTTCACACTTTTGCTGGAATTGCTTCAGGACGGAAACTGCCGATAACATTCCTCGGCTACCTTGCGCAGCATCTCGCGGGAGATTTCGCCCGTCACCGCATAGCCGAGTTCGCCGTCGATCCAGTAGAAGGTCTCGACATCCTTGGCGGAGGCGAAGCGGAAGCTTGTCGTCCTGTTTTCCTTGTTGCGGCCAACGATGACGGTCAGTCGCTCGCCGCCCTGATCTTCATACATGAACATGGCGCCCGGCCTTCCATCGACCGGCAGCAGGCGGCCGCCGACGAGGTGGAAGCCGAGGGACTGTAGGTCCGGCACCTTGAGATTGGGAATGGCCAGACGCTTGCCGAGCCAGGTTGCGAGATGCTGTTCCTCATTGGCGAAGACCTCGACCGGATGGCGCACTTCGCTGGCATAGACGAGAAAGGCGGTCTCGGCCTGCTTCGGCAGGGTCTCGGATTCGGCAAGCTGCAGCGGCGGGCGTTCGAAGAGCGGCGGGAGGAAACGGTCGCTAACGGCGCCGAGCGCAAAGAGCACCACGGCGGCAGCGGCGAATGCGGAGCGTGTCTTCCACGGGGAGGCGGCCTGCGCGGCTGGTGTCACCATCTGGGGATCTGTCTCGCGGCTCTTCTCATAGCCTGCAAACAGGGTCTTGATACCGGCATTCTGCGCCTGCCAGCCGGCGACCATCGCGGCTTCCTCGGGGTTTTCGGCAAGGTAGGCTTCCACGCGGGCGCGGGCGGCCTCCGGCAATTGCCCGTCGGCAAAGGCGTGCAGGTCCGCTTCGGTCACGGCGGGGTTGGTCTCGTTCATTTCGGTCTCCGAAGCGTAATCACATTATCGGCTTTCATATGCTCGCTCATGCGCTGGCGCGCGCGCGACAGGCGCGACATGACGGTGCCAATCGGGATCTCCAGCATGGTGGCGACTTCGGCGTAACTGTAGCCCTCGATGACGACGAGCATCAGCACGGCGCGGTAATCCTCCGAGAGGCTGTTGAGGGCCTGTTCCAGCCGCAGGCGCTCCAGCGGATCGCTCTGCGCATCGGGATTGGCCATCTCCTCGGCGGCGTCGAGTTCGATCAGCCGGTTACGCGGGCTTGAGCGGCGGGCATTGCGGTAAAGGTTGGTCATCGTCGTCAGGACCCAGCCGCGCAGGTTTATGCCGCGCCACTGACCGCGCCGGGCCAGAACCTTTTCCACGCAATCCTGAAGCAGATCCTCGCCTTCGGTATCCGAGCGGGTGAGGCTGCGGGAATAGCGGCGAAGCGAGGGAAGGAGGGCCAGGATCTGGCCCTCGAACGTATCGGGTGGGGGCGTCTTCACGCTGGCCTCATCAGGGCTTTGCAACGTCCCAGGAACCGCCGACGCCATCGCCGGTGATATCGCCGGACTTGGTGTCCTTCACCCAGTAATAGAGCGGCATGCCGTCCTTGGCCCACTGCTTGGTTCCATCCTTACGTTCGACGAGCGAGTATGCACCATCGGCTTTGGCATCGGAAGCGGCGAGGAAGGGCGGCCAGTTGGTGGCGCACTTGTCGTAGCAGTTCGTGACACCCTTTTCGTCCTTCTTGTAGGTGTAGAGCGTCATGCCCTTTTCACCGGCCAGAACCTTGCCCTTGGCGCTATCGACTTCGGTAACGGCAGGGGCAGCGAAGGCTGCAGTGGCGGTGGCAGCGACAACTGCCAGCACGGACAGGAATTTTACGGACTTCATGGTCTCTCTCCTCGGGTTAGGCACGCTTTTTGCGATACCGAAGATGAGACACGGTAGATGTCCGTTTTATTCCTGCTTTCTTTTCTGATCCTCAATCCGGGCTGAAGACCACGTAACAATCCCGCCCGGCGGCCTTGGCGCTGTAAAGCGCGCTGTCGACGTTGCGCAGCAGTTCGAGACGGCGCTTGCCACCCTGCGGGGCAAGCGCGGCGCCGATGCTGAGGCGGGCGCGGATGATATTGCCTTCGATGGCGAATGGGCTGCGGAAGGCCGAGAGCAGGCGCTCGGAAACGGCGACCAGCGCCTCGGTGTTCGGCGGGTTCGGCACGAAGATCGCGAATTCATCGCCGCCCATGCGTATCACGATATCGCCGGAGCGGATGACCGAGCGGATACGGTTTGCCGCCTCGCGCAGCACCTCGTCGCCGATATGGTGCCCGAGCGTGTCGTTGATCGACTTGAAGCCGTCCATGTCCAGATAGAGCGCACCGAAGGTCTGGCCGGAGGCAAGGGCCGCCTCCAGCGCCCTGTCGACGATGGCATCGAGTGCCGCGCGGTTGAGGAAGCCGGTCAGCGGGTCGGTCATCGCCGCCGTGCGCAGGCTGCTTTCGGCAAGACCCATGACGAAGTTGGCCTTTTGCAGGCGTAGAAGGGCGCTGGCGACGCGGGCGAAGCGGCGCAGGTTTGCAGCTTCTTCTTCCGTGAAGAGGCGCGGTTTCTGGTCGAGGATGCAGAAGGCGCCGATCGCCAGCTCGTTTTCCAGCTCCAGCGGCGCACCGGCATAGAAGCGGAAATGCGGCGGGCCGGTCACGTAGGGAGCGGCATTCAGCTCTGCATCCTGTTCCAGATCGGGAACGACGACCATATCGTTTGCGAAGACCACGCGAGTGCAGAAGGAAAGGTCGCGCGGGCATTCGGAAAGCTTCATGCCCGCTTCGCCGGCAATACGCAGCCAGTCCTCGTCGACGATGTTGACGGCGGCATAGGGCATTGCGAAAGCGCTCTTGGCGAGTTCCGCAAGGGCCGCAAGCTCGGGCGTCGGGCTGCTGCCGATGGCGCTCAGCGAGCGTACGGCAAGCAATCTCTGTGGTTCATTGACCGGAATTCGGACAGCTTGTCCCATTCGAATCTCCGCCTCCTCGTCAAAGACAGAGGATAAAAGTGGCGTAGTTGCAAATCTCCGCAAGAGCTAAAATTCACCAGCGTTAACTGGCAGTTGCCGCAGGTGGGCGCTACCGATGCCGCTTGCGAGGCTAGGCATGGGAATGGAAAGGTTCTAATGTCGCGCTGCCTGTGTGACTGGCGAGACAGATGGAAAACCATCGGGGAGCGCAGGTTGCCGATGCCGCTCGCCTGGGCACAAGAATAACCCTGTACCGTGTGCCATGCCCATGCCAGAATCACATCTCCGCCTTACCGAAGCCCTTTCGCAACTCGATCAGCTGACCAACTGGGAACAGCGCCCGCGCGGCGAAATGCGCGTCGGGCTGGAACCGATCTTCGATCTCTCCGCCCGTCTCGGCAATCCGCATCGTGCCTTCCGCTCCATTCATGTCGCCGGCACCAAGGGGAAGAGTTCGACCTGTGCTCTGCTCGAAGCCGGGCTGCGCCATGCCGGCATTTCCGTCGGTCGCTATGCCTCGCCGCATGTGGAGCATATTTCCGAACGCATCAGCGTGAACGGCCAGCCGGTGGAGGAGGGCGTGCTTGCCGAGGCGCTGTTCCTGGCGCTTGATGCGCTGCGGGCGGCGAGGGCCGAGGCAACGCCGGCCGAGACCGCGACATGGTTCGACATGCTGACGGTAGCGGGTTTTCTGATCTTCCGCGATGCCGGCATTCAATGGGCTGTCGTCGAGACCGGTCTCGGCGGACGGCTGGATTCCACCAATATCGTCGACAGCGACGTGTCCATCATCACCAATATCGGCCTCGAACATACCGAAATTCTCGGCAAGACGCGGGCGGCGATCGCCTTCGAGAAGGCCGGGATTATCAAGCCGCATTCGACCGTCGTGACGCCGCTGGAAGCGGTTGATGAAGCGGGTGCGGTGATAGCCACGCGGGCGGCGGAAATCGAGGCGCGGCTTGTGCGGCCGGATCTTTCCAATGCATCGACGATTGCCTCTCGCAATGTCGCCGTTGCCGGAGCCGCGCTGGATATACTCGGCGAGCTCGGTGTGACGGCGCGCGAGGGGGCGGCGGTCGGCGCATGGCTGATCGATGCGCAGACTGAGCGCGATTCGCACCTGCCGGGACGGTTGGAGCGCTTCGTCGTGCCCGCCGGCGGCAAGGCCGTGGCCGTCATGCTCGACGGCGCGCATGTGCCTTTCAATCTCGAAGCGGTGCTCGATGATCTCTCGGGCATGGATGGATTTTCCGGAGAGGGCATCGCGGTCGTCGCCATTGCGGCGGACAAGGATGCTGCGGGACTTCTCGACGTGATGAAGCGCTACGACGTGTCGCCGATCTTCACCTCGGTTTCAGATCGCTTCCGTTCGCCCGCCGAATTGCAGAGGCTTGCCGGTGAAATCGGTTTGGCCAGCGAGGTGATCGAAGATCCGCAGGCGGCCTATGAGGAAGCGCTGGAGCGGGCAGCCTCCTCCGGTGCGTGGGTGATCCTGACGGGATCGCTTTATCTCGTCGGGCTCCTGCGCGAGCGGGTCATCGGCCAGACGGCGAGAGGCTAGGTCGTCCCGGTAGGGAACATCGATCGCGCTCTTATCTCGAAATAATTCACACGGATCTCCTGTCTCGACGACATCCCGGCCGGGATGTCGTCCTCGGCATTGCCATCCGCAAAGGGTGACGGGTGGCCGCTTGATCTCCTCACGGAAGAGTGAGTATCCCATGCGGCATATTTAATTGTGCACAATCTAATTGTGAGCTATTTGAGTGGTCGTTGGTACTCGAAAGGAACACAACATGCGTAATTTTCTGAAGATGATGCTGGTTGCCGGTGCTGTTTCCGCGATGGCTTATCCCTCGTTCTCGGCAGATCAGAAGCCGACCGTGGTGTTGGTTCACGGCGCCTTCGCCGATGCGTCGAGCTGGAACGGCGTTATCGCGAAGCTGGAGAAGGATGGTTATCCTGTCGTCGCTGCCGCCAATCCGCTTCGTGGCGTCAAGCCCGATGGCGCTTATGTCAACCGCATCGTTGCGGGCATCAAGACGCCCGTCGTGCTGGTCGGCCATTCCTATGGCGGTTCGGTGATCACTGAAGCCGCGTCTTCGGCCGCAAACGTGAAGTCGCTGGTCTATGTCGCCGCATTCGCGCCCGATAGCGGGGAAACGGCTGCAGGCCTTTCGGGTAAATTTCCGGGCGGCACGCTTGCATCCGCGCTCGCCGAGCCGGTCGCGCTCGATGGCGGCGTCAAGGACCTCTATATCGACCAGGCGAAATTCCACGATCAGTTCGCAGCTGACGTGCCGGAAGACGAAGCGAAGCTGATGGCGGCAACGCAGCGCCCGATTACGGACGCGGCACTCGGCGAGGCGACCGACAAGGCGGCCTGGAAGACGATCCCGTCCTATTTCGTTTATGGCGATGCGGACAAGAACATTCCCGCAAAGGCCCTGCAGTGGATGGCCGACCGTGCACATTCGAAGGATACGGTCGTCGTACCGGGCGCCTCCCATGTCGTCATGGTATCGCATCCCGACAAGGTCGCGGACCTGATCGAAGAGGCGGCTGCAGCCAAGTAAGCTATCACGCGGCTCACGCGAGCCGCCTGAGCAGAGGCGTGCCGGGCATCGTAGCTCTGGCACGCCTCCACGCATCTGGCGGGAATTTCGCCTTGCCTATGCGAGGCGAATCCTGCCAAGTCGCTTCCATGCAATTCGCCCCTCAACAGGATGAAGCCCTGAAGGCCGTTTCGAACTGGCTGAAGGAGGGCAGGTCTCCGCTCTTCCGCCTGTTCGGCTATGCCGGAACGGGCAAGACGACGCTTGCCAAGCATTTTGCCGAGAATGTGGATGGAGACGTGCTGTTTGCCGCCTTCACCGGCAAGGCGGCACAGGTGCTACGCTCGCGCGGCGCATCGAATGCCAAGACCATTCATTCGCTGATCTACCGGCCGCGTGGCGAGGAAGAGGTGGAGAACGAGGAAACCGGCAAGACCTCGATCGCGCCGATGTTTTCCATCAACCGCCAGAGCCCGGTCGCCAAGGCTGCCCTGATCATCGTCGACGAATGCTCGATGGTGGACGAAGCGCTCGGCAAGGATCTGATGAGCTTCGGCACGCCGATCCTCGTGCTTGGCGATCCCGGCCAGCTGCCGCCTGTCACCGGCGGTGGTTTCTTCACCAATCAGGAGCCGGATTACCTGCTGACCGATATTCACCGGCAGGCACGCGACAACCCGATCATCAAACTCGCCATGCAGGTGCGTGAGGGCAACGAGATCATGTATGGCGACTACGGCAAGGCGCGGGTGATCTCGAAGAACGAAGTCACCCAGCCGCTGGTGCTGGAGGCCGATCAGGTTCTCGTCGGCACCAACAAGACGCGGCGGCGCTATAATCAGCGCCTGCGCGAGCTGAAGGGCTTTACGACAGATCATCCGCAGACCGGCGACAAGCTGGTATGCCTGCGCAACGATCCGGCCAAGGGCCTGCTCAACGGTTCGCTCTGGCAGGTGATGACCTCGTCGAAGGAAACGACCAAGCCCGGCATCAATCTGCTGGTCCGTCCCGAAGACGACGACATGGATCGCGGGGCGGCCAAGATCAAGCTGCTCAAGCAGGCCTTCGAGAATGTGGAAGAAGAGATCCCCTGGAATACACGCAAGCGCTATGACGAGTTCGACTACGGCTATGCGCTGACGGTGCATAAGGCGCAGGGTTCACAGTGGAACAATGTCGTGCTCTTCGACGAAAGCTGGGCATTCCGCGATACGCGCGAGCGCTGGCTCTATACAGCCATTACCCGTGCTGCAGAGACGCTGACGATTGTCCGCTAGAACGGGTGTCCGTTAGCGGCTAGGTTTCAGTGTTCGCTGGCGTGCAGAAATGCGGTGGGCGGCCGCTGCCGGGTGGGGAATCAGGCCTGCACGATGCCGAGTAGAACCGCCTTGGCGATGGCCTGGAAGCGGTTGTTGGCGTGGAACTTCAGAATGATATCGGCTTCGAGCGCGCGGGCTTCCTCGTGCTTGAGGTCGAGCGCGCGGGCAATACGCGGTGTCGAGTAACCCTCGGCCATCAGCGCCAGGCACTGGCGTTCCTGATCGGTCAGGCTTGACGGGTCGCGGTTGTCATTGATCGGCGGCAGGTCGAGGCTGCTGTCGTAATCGAGCAGGTCGCTCACCTGCTGAAGCTGACGGTGCAGGGTCGACATCTCCGCCGTCAGCTCGCGCTTGCGCTGGGACAGCGCTTCGCGGAACATTTTCTCGGCTTCTTCCTGGGAGCGGGCGCTGCGCAGCACATCCATCAGTTCCTGGATGACGGCAATCGGCATGCCCGTTTCGCGGCAGACGGTGATGACCGCCATGCGCAGGACATCATCCTGATCGTAAACACGCATCAGGCCGATGCGGTTTGCGGAAATCAGGCCTTTTTCCTCGTAGAAATGCAATGTCCTGTGCGTTACGCCGAAAGCGTTCGCCATGTCGGCGATAGGCACCTGACCTTGCGGGATATCCGGCGGCAGCGCGGCCGAAGGCAGGAACCGGTATTTAGACCGGGCCTCCGAAGCAAAACCGGCGGCAGCAAACAAACGTTTGGAACCGTCTGGCATGAACCCTCCTGGGGCATAGAGTTGCACCTCATGCGGCTTTGCCAATTGCTTCCGGAGCGCGCAGAGTGGGGTTTTCCTCAAGCACTCTTATTGTCGGAAGAAGCAGTACACGGCGTACTAAACTCTTTACACAATGCCCACATTACGCGCGGACGGTCTCATTTATAAGTGCTAAAAATAACCGTTTTTAAATGGGATAGCAACGTTTGGCGCCGTCTCGTTCAGGCTTGCTTCCGGCCTGTGGTATAAAAGCACCATGTAGTTCGCGATGCCTGACCAATGGTCTTCAAGGAGAACGGGAATTACTGTTTCCGGTACGCATGGTGCGCGGCCGACAGGTGCCGCCGCCATCAGAATCCGGCATGAATGCCATACGCGAATCTCATTGGCGTCCAGGCCCCGCTTGCCTTAAAAGCAGGACCAGTCTTCATCCCAGACGGATATCGCCATGCCCGCCAAACTCTCCGTGAATCTCAATGCCATTGCCATGCTGCGCAACCGGCGCGATCTGCCCTGGCCAAGCGTGGAAGGGCTCGGGCGCATTGCACTCCAGGCCGGCGCCTCGGGGCTGACGGTGCATCCGCGACCGGACCAGCGTCATATCCGCTTTTCCGATCTGCCTGTGATCCGCAACCTGATCGATGATGAGTTTCCGGAAGCCGAGTTCAACATCGAGGGCTATCCGACCGAAGAATTCATCGAGCTCTGCGCCAAGGCACAGCCCGAGCAGGTGACGCTGGTGCCGGACGATCCCTCGCAGGCGACGTCCGATCACGGCTGGGACTTCCGCAAGCATCAGGCGTTTCTGACCGATGTCGTCGGCCGGCTGAAGAAGATGGGGTTCCGTGTCTCGCTCTTTGCTGACGGCGATGGCGACGCCGAAGCGGTAAAGGCTGCAAAGGCGACGGGTGCCAATCGAATCGAGCTTTATACCGGTCCCTATGGCGGCTGCTACGATGCGCCGGAGAGAGTAGGGCCGATCCTCGAAGGGCTCGGCAAGACCGCCGATGCGGCACTCGCTCTTGGCCTTGCCGTCAATGGCGGCCATGATTTGACGGTGGAAAACCTGCCCGCGCTGATCAAGCGCATTCCCGATCTTGCCGAGGTTTCGATTGGCCACGGGCTGACGGCGGATGCGCTGGAATATGGCATGGCGGAAACGGTGCGCCGCTTCTGCCGCGCTTGCGGTCAGAAGATCTAGTGAAAGCGGCTCGCCCCCAGTGGATGCAGGGGCGAGCCTTCAGCCAGCTCAGGCGGTGAGCGCGGCCTTGTTGGCAATGAAATAATCCTTCAGCGACTGCGGCTGCTTACCTGTCAGCCTGGTGAAATCGTCGGTGACGATGTCGAACTTGCCGGCGCGGGTATTGGCATCGGCCGAAACCAGCATGTCGGCGACGAAGCCCGGCAGGCCGGCGCCGCGCATGCCCTGGCCGAGCTGTTCGTCGGTCACTGCTACGACTTCCAGCGGCTTGCCCGTGGCTTCGGTGGCGATGGCGGCAATTTCCTTTGGGGTCAGCGACTGCTTGCCGGTCAGCGTATAGATGGCGCTGGCGGAGATGCCGGCTGCGAGAACCGAGGCGATAGCGCGTGCGCAATCGTCACGCGAGATGGTGGCGAGCTTGCCGTCGCCGGCCGAGGTGAACCATTTTCCGGCCTGCAGATTATGCGGCATGCTGTGCAGGTAGTTGTCGTGATACCAGGCGTCGCGCACGATCGTGTAGGGGATGCCGCTGTCCTTGATGGCGTTTTCGGTGCCGAGATGATCCGGCGCGAAGGTGACGAGCGAGTCATCCGGAGCCGGCATCGACGTGTAGGTGATGTGCTTTACCTTTGCCTTGATGGCAGCGGCGACTGCGGCCGTGTGCTGAACCAGGCGCTTGCCGGGCGTGTCGAGCGCATCGGTGCTGATGATCAGCAGGCGGTCTACGCCGGCAAAGGCGGTTTCGAGGCCGGCGGCGTCATCGAAATCCGCCTTGCGGGTCTGCACCCCCTTGGCGGCGAGGCTTGCGAGCTTTTCCGGGCTGCGGGTCGCAGCAATGATGCTCGCCGGGGCGACCTTGTAGCTTTCGATCAGGTGATGGACGACAAGCTGGCCGAGCTGGCCTGCAGCGCCGGTGACGAGAATGGTTTCGCTCATGATATCCTCTAGTGGTTGGCATGTGGTCTCAAAAAGAGAGTAACACTAGAATAGGAATTGACCTCGGTCTGTAAAGAAGGCAGTTTTTCGGGAGTTCGTTACCAAAAGGGAACCAGCTGTGGCCGGAACCATCGTCAGCCTGAAGACGAAAACTCAGGACCCCGAAACACCGGCCGGTGGGCCACGGCGCGAGATAGACCTCGCCAGCCTGGATTTTACCAATTGCCCTGTCCGGGACGTGTTGCAGCAGATCGGCGGCAGATGGTCGACGCTGCTTCTGGAGGCGCTCGCCAAGGAGCCCTATCGTTTCGGGCAATTGCGGCGGATGATCCCGGATATTTCCCAGCGCATGCTGACGCAGACACTGCGCGACCTGCAGCGGGACGGCTATATTGAGCGGGAGGTGTTTCCGACGAAGCCGCCAAGCGTGGAATACCGGATGACCGCTCTCGGCCGTTCGCTCTACACGGTGCTGTCGCAGCTTCTGAACTGGGCCGAGGCGAACCATGACGAGGTTCGTGCCGCGCGTCTGCGCTTCGACGCGGAAGCATAGAGAGGGATCAGGCGGTCGCTCGCCTGATCCCGATGCGATTACTTCCCGCGGCCTTCCGTCAGGAAGAACAGGAAGGCGATGGCCGGGAAGCAGAAGCCGATCCAGGCCGCCATGTTCCAGCCGCCGGTCGCATAGGCCCAGCCGCCGAGTGCCGAGCCGATGGCGCCGCCGGTGAAGAAGGTCGCCATGAACAAGCCATTCAGGCGGCCGCGATGTTCCGGGCTCAGACCATAGATGGCGCGCTGGCCGCAGACGAGATTGGTCGTGACGCCGAAATCGAGCAGGATCGCCGAAGCCGTGAGCAGGGCAAGCGCCGTCGTGGAGCCATCCGTCGCGAAATGGCTGATGAGGAATGAGCCCATTCCGAGCAGCATGGCGAGCGTGGAGGCGACCTTCGTCATGCCACGGTCGGCGAGGCGTCCGGCGATCGGCGAGGCGATGGCGCCGGCAGCACCGGCAAGCGCAAAGAGGGCAATGCCGTTCTGGGAGATGCCGAAGGCGGGGCTTGCGAGCAGCAGTGGAGACGTCGTCCAGAACAGGCTGAATGCGCCGAACATGCCGGCCTGATAGAGGGCGCGGCGCTGCAGCACGCGCGAGTTCAGCGCGAGATGGCCCATAGAGGCCAGCAGTTCACCGTATCGCAGCTTCGTATGGGGAATGCGAACCGGCAGGTTCATCCGCAGCACGATGCCGAGCGCGATCATGACGCCGGCGGTGATGTAATAGACCATATGCCATGAGGAGGCTTCTGCAACGAGGCTGGAGAAGGGGCGGGCGAGCATGATGCCGCAGAGCAGGCCGCTCATGACATTGCCGACCACCTGACCGCGCGTCGCATCCGGCGCCATGCTGGCGGCGAAGGGAACGAGAACCTGGGCAGCGACCGAGGAGAGGCCGATACAGAGCGAAGCGGTCAGGAACATTGATGGCGTCGAAGAGAAGGCGGCGCCGATCAGTGCGATGGCCGAGGCGCTGACCAGCGTCAGGATGAGGCGGCGGTTTTCGAAGAGATCGGCGAGCGGCACGAGGAGCAGCAAGCCCAAGCCGTAGCCGATCTGCGTCAGCGTGACGATGAGGCCGGTTGCGGCCGGGGTGAAGCCGAGATCGGCGCTGATGAGGCCGGCCAGCGGCTGGCCGTAATAGAGGTTGGCGGCGATGAAGCCGCAGGATGCAGCAAAAAGAAAGGTGAGCCAGGGGGACAGGGCGCGCGAGGCGGCCGTATCCGGCGTGGTGGCTGAAACGCTCATCAGAAACTCCAGTGGGCAATGTTTGGGAGGATTGAATGCAATTTATTCGGTTGCCGCCACCCGATCCCCGACCGGCCGGCGATATCGGGTCATTACGTCACGAGCCGCATCACCGTTTCGGCGGCGGCCATCATCTCCTGCTCGCTGCGTCCCGTCCTCCCGATGACGCGCAAGCCCTTGGTGAAGCAGAGAAAGGTCAGCGCCGTGGTATCCGCATCCAGGGTGGGGGAAATGGTACCATCGGCCTGGCCGATGCGGATCAGATCGGCCATCAGCTTTTCGTCCGCCAGAAAGGCGGCGGCCACATGCTCTGCGGAATCCTTGTCGAGGAGCGAGAGATCGTTTGCACCGCCGACCACGAGGCAACCCTTGAGGCCGGGTTCGCCGTGGGAAAGCTCGGCATAATACATGATCATCTGCCGGACCTTGTCGCGTCCGGTCGCGGCAGCTGCGATCTTGGCTTCCAGCCTGTTGCGGCCGATCTTGCGGTAGCGCTTGAAGGCAGCAAGGAAAACGCCGCTCTTGTCTCCGAAAGCCTTGTAGACGCTGCCCGACGTCAGGCCCATGGCCTCGGTCAATTCGCTGATCGAGGCGGCATGGTAGCCGCGCTCGGAAAAGACGCGCAGGGCCGCATCGAGGGCTGAGTCCATATCGAACTCGCGCGGGCGGCCACGGCTGCGGGTTTTCGTATCGTCTGTGAGGGTGTCAACGGTCATGGCGCCTAATTAGGGAATGACCGTTTCCAAATCAAGTGAAATTTCCGCGATGCCGCGAAATCAGAGATCGAGCACCCAGGTCTGGCCATTGGCCTCAGGACCGAACATCGCGTGTCTCTCCTCGGAGACAAGTCGGAATCCCGCCTTCTGGTAGATGGCACGGGCCGTGTGGAGGAAGTCGTTGGTCCAGAGCGATATCTGCCGGTAGCCCTTGCGGCGCGAGAAGGCGATGCATTCATCGACAAGCTGCCTGCCGAGGCCGAGGCCACGGGCGGCCTTGTCGATATAGAGCAGGCGCAGCTTGGCGATGCCATCGCCGCCATTGGTAATCAGAACAGAGCCGAGATTGATGCCGCCACGCTCGGCGATCCAGCAATATTCCATCTCCGGATCGAAATTGGCGAGGAACTTGCCGGCGACTTCGGCGACCAGGCCTTCGAAGCGCAGATCCCAGCCATATTCCTCGGCATAGAAGCGACCCTGGCTCTGGACGATCCAGCCGATGTCGCCGGCGCGATGCGGGCGGATGATGGCGGCGGCCGGGCGCGCCTGCGGATCGAGGATGGCGCGGATGGTGCGCATGGCGGCAACGGCAGCCTGCGGCTCGCCATCGGCAAGCGTGTCGAAGCGGGCGGCGATCTGGGCATTGGAGCGGCGGCCGAATTCCTCGAATTGAGCGCGTCCCTTGTCGGTGACGTTGAGGATCTGGCTGCGCTGGTCGGCCGGATCGGGCCTTGCCTCGATGAGGTCTTCCTCGCGGAAGCGCTTGAGGATGCGGCTCAGATAGGCGGGGTCGAGCTGCAGGTCGCGGGCGAGCGCACCGGCATTGACGCCGTTATTGATGCCACTGCGGGCTCCGATCTCGAAGAGCACGCGCGCATCGGTCAGCGTGAAGGGTGTATCGAGATAGGCCTTGTTCAAGAGGCCGAGGAAGTTCGTGTAGAAGCGGTTGAATTCGCGGGCGGCTTCGATGAAGGCAATATCGGTCATGGCAGGGTCTCCTACAGCATCGGCCGGAAAATCGTTTTCGATTTTCGGTAAGCCTGATGCGCAGATTCAAAGAGCTAGAACGCCGCGCGTCAGAATGGACGCGCGGCGTTCTAGCGGAGACCCTGCTGAATTTATTTGACTGAGTCAACTAATTTGATGACTTAGGCTGCGTCCTTTTCGTCGGCAACCATCTCGCTTTCCAGTGCGAAATCGACGGCGGCGCGGGCGTGGATCGTCGTTGTGTCGAAACCGGGTAGGGGGAGATGGTCCGGATCGAGGATCAGGCAGATTTCGGTGCAGCCGAGAATGATGCTGTCGGCACCCTTGGCGCGGGCGCGCTCGATAATCGCCATCAGGTTATCGCGCGAACTGTCGAGCACCTTGCCGGCGCAGAGTTCGTTGAAGATGATATCATGCACGGTGGTGCGGTCGTTGGCTTCGGGCACCATGATGTCGAGGCCAAGGTTCTTCATGCGGTCGGTATAGAAGCCGTGTTCCATCGTGTAGCGGGTGGCGAGCAGCAGCGGGCGCTTGCAGCCGGCCTCGTGGATCGCCTTCGCGGTCTCGTCGATGATGTGGATCAGCGGAACGGAAATATTGGCGGCCACTTCCGGTGCGATCAGATGCATGGTGTTGGTGCAGATCAGCACGCAATCGGCCCCGGCAATCTGCAGGCGTAGCGCCACATCGCCAAGGCGGGCGGCGGCCTTGTCCCAGGCGCCGGCCTTCTGCAGGGCAACGATCGATTCGAAATTCACCGAATGCATGGTTACTTCGGCAGAGGCGAGACCGCCCAGACGCTCGCGCACCATTTCGTTGATGCGACGATAATAGACTGCCGAACTTTCAAAGCTCATGCCGCCGATGAGGCCGATTGTTTTCATGGATGCTCGCTCCCTGGAGTATTTTTGGATGCGTTGATGATGCAGCAGATCGGGCGCGATGTGTTTGCGTTGTTTGTGCTTTTGCATCTGACTGTGCTATTGTTTTGCATCATTTTCCAATTTCTTGCAAAATTTCGGCGTAGGCTCATCCATGATCGACGATCGCGACAGGCGGATTCTCGATATCCTGCAACAGGATGCAGGCATCTCCGTGACGGAACTTGCCGAACAGGTGGCGCTTTCGGTCTCTGCCTGCTCGCGGCGCATCCAGCGGCTCGAAGAGACCGGCCATATAGCACGGCGCATCGTCGTGCTCGACCGCGAGAAGATGGGCGTGCCGACGACGGTGTTCGCGCTCGTCAAGACCGCGCATCATTCCGACGAATGGACCGAGAGCTTCCGGCGGGCGATCAGCGATATTCCCGAGATCGTCGAGGCGCATCGGCTGACGGGCAATTACGATTACATCCTGAAGATCGTGCTGCCGCGCGTCGAGCACTACGACGTCATCTACAAGCGGATCGTGCGCCGGATCGAGCTTTTCGACGTTTCGGCATCGATCTCGATGGAGCTGATGAAGAGCGGCACGTCCATACCTGTCTCCTATGCCTGAAATCGTGGGGAGATATGCCGAAACGGCGGTTGAAACCTTCCTGCAAAAGGCGACATTTGCTGCAGCGAAATGGCGCGAAAGGGTAGGGTCATGAGCGAACATCACGTCGTCGTTGTCGGCGGCGGTTTTGGCGGGCTGCAGCTCGTCAATGGACTGAAGAATGCGGGCGTGAAGATCACGCTTATCGACCGGCGCAACCACCATCTCTTCCAGCCGCTCCTCTATCAGGTGGCAACGACGATCCTTTCCACTTCCGAGATCGCCTGGCCGATCCGCCATCTCTATGCCGACCGGCCGGAGGTGACGACGCTGCTCGGCGAGGTCAATGGCGTCGATCCCAAGGCCAAGACAGTCTCGCTGCGCAGCGGCATGGTGCTGAACTATGACACGCTGGTGCTGGCGACAGGCGCCACGCATGCCTATTTCGGCCATGACGAATGGGAGCCGGTCGCACCCGGCCTGAAAACGCTGGAAGATGCGACGACGATCCGCCGGCGCGTGCTGCTTGCCTTCGAGCGGGCGGAAGTGGAAAGCGATCCGGCCGTGCGCGATGCGCTGCTGACCTTCTCTATTGTCGGCGCCGGGCCAACCGGTTGTGAGCTTGCCGGCATCATCGCGGAGCTTGCGCATTTCACGCTGCCCAAGGAATTCCGCAATATCGATACGCGCAAGACCCGCGTCGTGCTGATCGAGGCCGGTCCGCGCGTGCTGCCTGCCTTTGCCGAGGATCTCTCGGCCTATGCGCAGAGGGCGCTCGAAAAACTCGGCGTCGAGGTGCTTACGGGAACGCCGGTGACGCAATGCACGGCCGATGGTGTCACTGTCGGTGAGAGCTTTATTCCGAGCCGCACAATCGTCTGGGCGGCCGGCGTGCAGGCCTCACATGCGGCGCGCTGGCTTGGCGTGGCGGAGGACAGGGCAGGGCGCACGATCGTGGAGAAGGATCTGACGGCACCCGGTCTGCCCGATGTCTTCGTGATCGGCGATACCGCCTCCGTGACCCAGGAGAACGGCAAACCGGTGCCCGGCATTGCGCCCGCCGCCAAGCAGCAGGGCGGCTATGTGGCGAAGGTGATCCGTGCTCGGCTATCCGGCAAGCCCGCGCCTGCCGCGTTCAAATATTTCCATCAGGGCAGTCTCGCCACGATCGGCAAAAGTGCCGCGATCATCGACTTCGGCCGCTTCAAGCTCAAGGGCTGGCTTGCCTGGTGGATCTGGGGATTGGCCCATATCTACTTCCTGATCGGCACGCGCTCGCGCTTCACGGTCGCCTGGAACTGGTTCTGGATTTATATGAGCGGCCAGCACAGCGCCCGGCTGATCACCCAGCGCGAGACGATGCGCGAGGACAAGTAAACAGCCCGCCCGTTGTTCCAGTTACTAAAAAGGGCGGCCTCAGAGCCGCCCTTCGTTTATTCGCATGTCATGCCTTTCCTCCGCGTCATCCTCGGGCTTGTCCCGAGGATCTGCAACGTGGCAGATGCCCGGGACAGGCCCGAGCATGACGAAAGAGCTGCCTGCCTTATCAGGCTGCCAGCGAGGCGATGTCGATGACGAAGCGGTAGCGCACGTCGCTCTTCAGCACGCGCTCATAGGCTTCGTTGACCTGCTGGATGTTGATCTTCTCGATTTCGGAGACGATGTTGTGCTCGCCGCAGAAGTCGAGCATTTCCTGGGTTTCCTTGATCGAGCCGATCATCGAGCCGGAAATGCTCTTGCGGCCTGGAATGATCGCGAAGGCGTGAACCGGGATCGCGTTCTCAGGCGCACCGACGACCACGAAGGCGCCGTCGACCTTGACGAGGCCGAGATAGGCGTTCCAGTCGATCTCGGCGCTGACAGTGCAGATGATGAGGTCAAAGGCGCCGGCGAGCTTCTTGAAGGTCTCGGGGTCGTTGGTGGCGTAGTATTCCTTGGCGCCGAGCTTCAGGCCGTCTTCCTTCTTGGAGAGGGTCTGCGAGAGCACGGTGATATCAGCACCCATGGCTGCGCCGAGCTTGACGCCCATATGGCCGAGGCCGCCCATGCCGACGATCGCGACCTTCATGCCGGGGCCGGCTTTCCAGTGGCGCAGCGGCGAATAGAGCGTGATGCCGGCGCAAAGCAGCGGGGCGGATGCATCGAGCGGAAGGTTGTCCGGGATGGACATGACATAGCCTTCCTTGACGACGATCGAGTCGGAATAGCCGCCCTGGGTGCGGGTCTTGCCGTCGGCTTCGAACTCGTTGTAGGTGCCGACGAGGCCCGGCATGTACTGTTCACGATCGACATCGCGGGTGGCGCAGCCGACGCAGGAGTCGACGAAGCAGCCGACGCCGACGCGGTCGCCGACCTTGAACTTGGTGACGGCGGAACCGACAGCCGAAACGATGCCGGCGATCTCATGGCCCGGCACGATCGGGTAGACGGCATTCTTCCATTCGTTGCGGACGGTGTGGATGTCCGAATGGCAGATGCCGGCGAACTTGATGTCGATGACGACGTCATCGGCGTTCGGTTCGCGGCGCTCGAAGGTGAAAGGCGTCAGCGGCTTGGAAGCGTCAGTCGCGGCGTAGCCTCTAGCGATAGGCATGGGAACCATCCTTTTTGTTTTGGGAGGGGGGTGAGAGGGTGGATGGACTATTGTCCGGAACCGCGCGACAGCGTTAGAGCGATACTCTCAGCTTTTTGCACGATCCTGCAAAAGTGAGCGAACGGCCTGTTTTCGAAATGGAAAAGGCACTTTAGATATGGGCTGTGTGACAAGTGCTGGATAGAGAGAGTTGCCCATGACCTTGCCTTTCAATCCCTACCAGGAAATCGTCGATATCGCACTGCGCTTTGCACCCGGCGATGGCGAATTCCGTACGTCGATCGGCAATCTCCATATCAGCCGCCGTTCCAAGCCGAGCGACCCCTTGCACAGCAGCTACAAGCCCTGCTTTGCCTTCGTGCTGCAGGGTGCCAAGAGCCTGCGCCTTGGCGAGGAGACCATCAGTTACGGAACCGGGGACTACCTTCTGACATCGCTCGATCTGCCGGTCGCATGGCGGATCGCCGAGGCAAGCCCGGATGTGCCGCATCTCTGTCTCGGGCTTGCCATCGATTCCGAAAAACTGTTGGAGCTCCTGAGCCGCATCGACGTTCCGCGCCCGGCCGCCCATACGGACGGGCAGCGTGGCATGACCGTCAACGTCGCCCCGCCGGAACTTCTGGATGCCGCCGTGCGGCTCCTGCGTTTGCTCGATCGTCCAGACGACATTCCGGCGATGGCACCTCTGATCGAGCAGGAAATCCTCTATCGCATCCTGACCGGCCCTGACGGCGAGCGGCTGATCAATATCGCCACGGCCGACAGCCACAGCAACAGGATCGCGCGCGCCGTTGCCTGGCTGAAGGAGAATTTCGCCCGGCCACTGCGTATAGAAGACCTGGCCGATCATGTCAGCATGAGCGCGTCGTCCTTCCACCATCACTTCAAGTCGGTGACGGCGATGACGCCGATGCAGTACCAGAAGCAGCTTCGCCTGCACGAGGCACGCCGGCTGATGCTGGTGGAAAGGCTGGATGCGGGAACGGCGGGGCATCGCGTCGGCTACCAGAGCCCGTCGCAGTTCAGCCGCGAATATAGCCGCCTCTACGGCGCATCGCCGGCGCGCGATGTGGATGGCGCGCGTGACGCAGTGGCCGCGGAATAGGGGGCCGCGGAATAAGGCTTAGCCCGGAGTTTCGAGAGCCTTGTCGTTCTGGCACTGGGCGAGCCTCAGCTGGCGGAAGGAGAGGATGCGTGTGATGTGCTCCTCGCCATCCGTCTCGACGCTCAGACAGCCACAGGCATAGCCGTAATTGCCGTTCGTCTTCACATAGTCATGCTCGGAAATATCGGGGATGAGATCCATGCCTTCGGGCTCGTCGTCGGCGCCCTGGGTCATGATCGTCCAGGTATTTTCCGCATCGGCCAGCCACCAGTTGCCCGGTGTCGGGTTCTGGAGCCAGCCGCAGCGGGTTTCAGCGGCGAGTGTCGAAGAGGCCAACAGGACTATTGCGACAAAGGCGAGTGAAACTGTCTTCATTGCGCCGCTCCCGTGAGGCTTATTCGTTGTTGTTGATGGCGGTGATCGCCCAATGGCTGTTTTCGCAGGCATCATCCTCGCAGATCGCCGCCATCCAGACGGCGCCATCGGCCAGCATCACGCCATCGCTGTTGACGAAGAGATCGGCATATTGCTGGCGGCCGACCGCGCGGCGGGTTTGCGGGCTTACGAGATCATCGAAATTGTCGATGAAATCCTGCTCGTTCAGCACGTCATAGGTTTCGCCATTGGCCTGCACCGTCAGGGGATAATCGGCGAGAGAGGCGATCGTTTCCGCATCGCCGCTGCGCATGGCCTCGACAAGGTTACGCAGCGGTGCGTCCAGGCCGGCAGCATCGCCATGCAGCGTCTCGATACGCTGGTAGACGTCGCTTGCCGGATCGGCGAGTGCTGGGGATTGCGTGGCGAGAAGCAACGACAAGGCGAGAATGGATGGAAGGCGCATCGACGTCTCCAGCGGCGAGGTTGTGGGCAAGCTAATTGATTCCCCCGCCGTCAGGCCGCCCAAATCTGGTGGTTTGTTTTTTCTTAGAGCGCCGTGCGCCTGAACGGCGCACTAAGGACGCTCTAACTCTTCGAATCTACGCATCAGGCTTTCCGAAAATCGATCCCGATTTTCGGGCCGATGCTGGAGGGCGTAAAATTTCGCCGGCTCCATCTTGACGGTGGCAAAGCTTTGCCGCATAAACGCCGCGAACCGTACCGTACGGTACGTAAATGGGGAGTTGAAACCGTGTCAGTCGATGTCGCAGAGCCGAGCGAGTTTTCGCCACGCCAGAACGCCGTTCTGGAGCAGGCGCTGCAGCTTCTCGTCGATGGCGGCGAGAAGGCGCTGACGACCTCGGGTGTGGCGCGTGCCGCCAACTGCTCCAAGGAAAGCCTCTACAAATGGTTCGGCGACCGTGACGGTCTGCTCTCGGCGATGATCGCATACCAGGCGAGCAAGGTGCGTACCTTCGAGCGCAGCGGCGAGCGGCTGACCTATACGAGCCTGCACGACCACCTCGTCATCTTCGCCCGCGATCTTCTTGAAGTTCTGGCCGGCGACGTGTCGCTGGCGCTGAACCGGCTGGCAATCGGACAGTCGCATCGCGACGGCTCCAAGCTCGGCAAGCTGTTGCTCGAACGCGGCCGCCGGCAGATCGACCGCCGCGCCATGGCGCTGATCGATGCGGGCAAGAGGGCAGG